>NZ_JAFRGN010000074.1 GCF_017433805.1 Butyrivibrio sp.
TTACTATATTGATGTCTCAGAATATTCAACGCACGGAGGTATGACAAAATGGGAAATTGGGGAGACGATACAGATTACGAAGCTAAAGCGATAAAAGACTTTCAGGGGAGATTCTCAGTAAACTTCAAGAAGATATTCATGGATGTTGATGAGATTTCAGAGAAGACTCTGGAAGTAACTGACAAGCATCCCAAGGATTCACTTATGAAGCTCTGGGCAGGGACTATGGTGGGAATGTTCGCATTCATGCTGCTATCTTATCAGTTCTTTACACTAGTTATGATTCCATTCATGGCATTCTACCTGATAGCATTGGTTCGCGTATACAAGTGCTGGAAGAGCTTCAAGTATAGTTCAGCGCAGTTCTGGCTCATGAGCATTGGAGCGCTTGTGGTGCTGTTTGCAGTTTCAAGAGTGATTCAGCATGTTTTTGAAACTGCACTAATGTAACGAGTGCAGAAGATTACAAATATGAATAAGAATAATATAGTTAAATTTATCAGTGTCACAGGGATATTTATTGCTGTGATGCTGGTTGTTTATGTCATTGTGACTGATAATAAGGAGACCACCATGGAAAAAGACTTTCATTCAAATCCAATAATCAAGACTATCTATACAGCTGATCCGGCGCCGATGGTGTATGGAGATACACTGTATCTGTACACAACTCATGATGAAGATGAGCTGGAAAACGACTTCTATACAATGAAGGATTGGCGATGCTTCTCAACCAAGGATATGGTCAATTGGAAGGATCACGGAGCAATCTTTTCTCTGGATGATATTGGCTGGGCTGACACAAGAGCCTGGGCGCCACAGGCAGTTGAGAGAAATGGCAAGTTCTATCTGTACTGCCCTGTACACAAGAGAAATGGCGGAATGGCAATAGCTGTGGGTATTTCTGACAGCCCGACAGGCCCATTCAAGGACCTTGGCTATCCACTTGTGGATGAGGGCGATTGGAACGACATTGATCCCACAGTATTTATCGACGATGATGGTCAGGCATACCTTTATTTTGGTAATCCTGAGCTTAGATATGTGCTGCTCAATGAGAACATGATCACTTATAACAAGGAAGTTGGCATTGTTAAGGTTCCTATGACAGAGGAGTCTTTTGCAAAGGGAAGCCACGATACTGGTACATCCTACGGTGAGGGCCCCTGGTTCTACAAAAGAGATGGCTTGTACTACATGGTCTACGCTGCATTTGCGGTAGGGCAGCAGAACGAGCATCTGGCATATTCAACCTCTACATCGCCAACAGGCCCATGGGAATACGGCGGTGTCCTGATGACAGAAGAGGGCGGAGTGTTTACTAACCATCCTGGAATTGCAGATTTCAAGGGACATTCATATCTCTTTTACCATACAGGAGAGCTTCCTGGGGGCAGCCTGTTCCACAGAAGCGTGTGCGTAGCGGAATTTACCTACAATGAAGACGGTACGATTACCACAATTCCTAAGTGCGACGGTGTTTCAAAGGCCGAATAAAACCTGCTTATATGTAGCCAGAACTATAAGAATGCAAACATTTTTATTTTATGAAATCTGTTTTGTGATAGAATATCCATATATGTATATTCTGAAATTTATAGATCTAGTAGTATTGATGTATAAATCTTGAAATAGGTAGGGGCGCTTCAAATGGATTTCAATAGGCAAAAGAATAACGACGAACTTAAGAATGAGATTAAGAATATAGTAGACCTCATCATTGCGGACTACGACCATGGACGTGATGTGGATCAGATGGATGTCTTTAACCAGCCAGATAGAGATGCGGTAAAAGACATAGTGATCAAGCTTCTTCGTATCATTTATCCCGGTTATTCAAGGGATAAGATTTACAAGAGCTATAACGACAGCAACAGAATAGCAATTGTAATTGAGGATGTTATCTATAACATGCAGAAGCAGATTGCAATTGCTTTTCATCATAGCCCTGAATATGTAAATGTTACGGATGAGACCCTTGACTGTGCGTCCAGATTTATCACACATGAATTTTTCAAGAAACTTCCCAAGATTAGGGAGTATGTGGATACAGATCTGCAGGCTTGCTATGATGGAGACCCAGCGGCTTACAGTAAGGGAGAGATCATTCTGTCTTACCCTGGACTTCTTGCTACAACCATTAATAGAATTGCCCATGAGCTGTATCTTCTCAAGGTGCCGCTTATTCCACGTATGATGACTGAGTATGCCCACAGCAGAACTGGAATCGATATTCATCCAGGCGCAACTATTGGCAAGTATCTCATGATCGACCACGGTACAGGCATCGTTATTGGCGAGACTTCCATTATTGGTGAGCACGTCAAGATTTATCAGGGCGTTACAATTGGTGGTCTTTCTACAAGAGGCGGCCAGTCTCTCAAGGGTGTAAAAAGACATCCTACAATCGAGGACAATGTTACTATCTACGCTGGAGCATCTATCCTTGGCGGTGAGACAGTAATTGGTGAGGGCTCAGTAATCGGTGCTAACGCATTTATTACAGAATCAGTACCTGCTGGTAGTCGCATCAGCATGCAGAGATAAAAAACGAGTGATGATTATGCATAAATACTGTGTGTACAAACCTCCGATGATATTTCATATCAAATCGGTTTGTACGCACATGTATTTATACTAAAACATCACTCGTTTTTGTATTAGCGCTTTTATACAAACTCACAGCTTGCGAACATATTGTTGACCGCAGCTGTGTACTCGCCCTTACTGCGGGCTTTGCGAATAGCCTTGAGGCACTTTTCACTGTCCTCAAAGTGAACGTGGAGAAATGCCCAGTGCTCCAGCATTTTGAAGATAACATTTCGCTCCTCCGGAATATAGAGAGCATATTCTTCATACAGTCGCTTTAGATACTGCCTTAGCTCATCAGCTTCAAGAGCCTTGCCACCCTTAAGCTGCCTTGCAAGAGCTGGATTATACAAAAGGCCCCTTCCCATCATAATTGCAGAAACTTCTGAGGAATCTATGTTTTTTGCATCCTCAACAGAATTGATATCTCCGTTATAGCAGACGTCAGCCTTACCACCGGCGTTTCTATATATTTCTACAGCTCTTTTGAAAGCATCAATTCTGGGCTTTCCCTGATAGAAATCCTCGCGGACTCTGGCATGTATCGTAAGCTCGGATATAGGATACTTGGCGTAAACCTTCATGAGTTCTTCGGCTTCTGACTCATCATAGAAGCCAAGTCTTGTTTTGAGAGATATCCTGTGCTGATCAGAACATCCCGTGGAATCAGCATTGTCCACTGAAACAAAATTTCCAAGCTCGTTAAATATTCCATCCAGCATCTCATCGAGATACTCCGTATCCTGCAAAAGGCCTGAGCCCTTATGCCTGTTGGTCACAGTGGCAGCAGGGCATCCGAGGTTATAATTAACTTCATTGTAGCCAAGGCCCCACATCTCACGAGTAGCCCAGACAAAAGTATCCACGCGATTAGCCATGATCTGTGGAATAATAACATCGCCGTAGTTCTCGAAACCATCGATAAACTCGGGCATTACATCTCTCTTTTCCCTCTTCTTGAAACGAAGGTTATGATGAGCTGACAAAAATGGTGTGTAATACTTGTCTATGCCATCACCAAAGATTTCGTGATGTATGTTCCTTAGAGGGTATAAAGTGATCCCCTCCATGGGCGCAAAATAGTACTTCATATAGCAAAGCTCCTATTATTTAAACGTAATTTTTTCGTAACACTTTAAACACATTTGGAGTATAATATATTCTTGTGTAGTAAACAACACTAAGGAAATGGGGATGAGGAATATGAGTCAGGAGAAAATTGACGCGTACAAAAAAGAAAAATCAGGACGTAAGCAGGCTATCGCCAAGCACAAAAAGAACGTTAAGATTGCCAAGATCACAAGCCTTGTTGTAGTTGTGGCTATCGTTGCAGCAATCGTTGGTTCTGTTCTTTGGAACAACTTCGGCGGTTCAAGCTCAGCAGCTGCTGAGAGTGCTTCTACAGAGGTTTCAGTTGAGGCTACTGCAGAGGATTCAGTAGTAACTGAGAGCACAGAGGCTGTATCAGAAGAGGCTGCTTCTGAGGCATCATCTAACTGATAGATGTAGACAGACCTGATTATAGGGATACGGTGAATATAAAGTTGTTAACTGGAGCTACTAATGCATATTGGTGGCTCCAGTTTTTCTTTTGCCAAAAAAGTCTAAATATAATTCTGACTTACCTCTAATGAATCAAATAAATTATGCCGATAAAAGGAATTAGGTAGTATATCATTTTTTTTTTCTTGCAAAGGGATTGCAAACAGGTACACGGACGTACAGGTGAAAAGAGAAAGCTTATACGATAAGCATGTAACTTGGAGGTAAGTGTCCTATGATGAGATCACTTTGGTCAGCGGTTTCAGGTCTGCAAACACACCAATTAGAAATGGATGTCATTGGTAACAATATTGCCAATGTTAATACAACAGCATATAAGTCACAGGCAACTGGATTCCAGGATGTTCTGTATCAGACAATTAAGACCGGTTCTGCAGGATCAGCCACAAAGGGCTCAACAAGTGCAGATCAGGTTGGTCTTGGTGCCAAGATGGGATCGATCAACATCAACATAACCAAGCCAGGTTCAGCTCAGACAACCTACAACCCATTTGATCTTATGATCACTGGCGATTCTTTCTTCGTTGTTTCTGAGAGCGCGAACAGCCCTAATCAGGAAAAATACTTTACAAGAGACGGCAGCTTCACTATTGATGCGGAAGGATCTCTTGTAACTACAAATAATGGCCTTTATGTTAACTTTATTGATGGAGTGGGCTCCATTGGCGGAAATGCTCCACTTATTTCCGAGGCGACCAAGACTATTGCTGGTTCTTCAACAACAGAAGGCTACTTTAAAGGCAATATTGACGAGAACGACCCTAACGTAAAAGAGGGTAAAATCCTTCGTCTTGAAGTGTTTGGAAATGATGGTGAGAAATATACACTTAAGTTTAATATCCAAAAAGAAGGAACAGAGGTAGGAGTTTTCAGTCTCACACTTCAGTCTGTAATGGATGCAGAAGGCAAGTCCATCTCTGGCGTAGCCCAGCAGACAGTTCCTCTTACCTATGGTAAGAACGATGGTAAGCTCACAAGCGCAGAGACAGCAAACTTCGACTTTGGAAGAGGTAATATCAGTATAGATCTTACAAATACAACTAACTACGCAAGTCCGATGGGTAACCATAACTCCACGATCAACGGATATCGTGGCAATACCAAGGGACTTAATCAGGGTTATGCAAATGGTAACATGACCGGCCTGTCCATATCAGACAACGGTATGATCAATGCCAAGTACAGTAACGGACAGACAGTGCTCCTTGCTCAGATTGTAGTTGCCGAGTTTAGTAATGCAATGGGCCTTGAAAAAGTAGGAGATAACCTCTACTCAGCATCTCTTAACTCTGGAGAGCCAATCTACATGGATATTACAGAGGACGGAGGCTACATGTCATCTGGTGTTCTGGAGGCCAGTAACGTAGACCTTGCAAAAGAGTTTACGGACATGATCACAACTCAGAGAGGCTTCCAGGCAAATAGTCGCGTAATTACGACATCTGATGAGCTTTTACAGGTACTTAAGAGCCTAAAACGATAAATGGTTTAATGTATTATTAGTATTCAAAATAGTTAAAAAAACTGGAAACTCATATTTAAAAAAAATGAAAATGAAATTTTGTATCACAAGGCTGGACTGATGTCCAGCCCTTTTTATTAAAAAACTGTGAAAATTTTATTAAAAAGTAGTTGTATTTCCAAAAACGATGATATATAGTTAAACTACACGGCAGAAATAATCTTAACTTAATTTAAATAATTTTAACTATATTTAGTTAAGATTCATATTATTATATGAGGGCAAACCCGTTGGAAGACGGAGACGCAAAGCTATAGGGTCTTAATCGCGAGAAAGCGACAGACAGCCAGTTGCTGGCACTTTGAGAGTGCTATGTGATGGCCGCCCTGTTTTAAGAGTAGTACAGACGGTCATTTTTTTTGGGTAATTGTAGTACAAGAAGGTTCAAGGAGGAACGGGCTGCATAGGTTATGCGGCTTGAGTACAAGGAATAAATTACTATTTAGTAACTACTTAGCTTTGCGTCTTGCCTTTTACTATAATCATTGGCAGGTATTTTGCACAGGCTGAGGTTCTGGGCAGGATGCCTTTTTTTATGCCCAATCTGAATGGTAATTATTTAATAAGGAATAGATATGGCTGATATAAATCTCAAAAAGCTTAGCAGAGCAGAACTTCTTGAAATGATGATCTCATATTCCGAAGAGGCTGAGGCTGCCAGGCAACATGAAAAAGAGCTCAGGGATGAGCTAGAAAAAGAAAAACTCCAGATGCAGCATGAATTCGCAGAGGAAAGAGCAGCGATGCTTAAGAACTTTGATGAAGAAAAAGCTGAGATGCGAATGAAATTCAATGAGCAGAAGGCTCAGATGCAGGAGAAGTTTGACAAGGATGTAGCGGGGCTCAAGGCAAGGCTGGCGAGGGAGCAGAAAGAGCTCAGACAGCAGGTTGATGATTCTCTTATGAAGATAGAGAACTCACAATCCCTTGCAGAAGCTTCAATTCAGCTGGGAGGCATTATGGAATCCGCCCAGAAGGCTGCAGATCTTTATGTTAATACACTTAAAAAGAGTGCAGAAGCTGAGTACAAGGCGCTTATGCTTGATATCGAGAAGAGTAAGCTCCGTGTTAAAAAGGCAGAAGAAGCGCAGCTTAAGAAAATAGCGCAAATGGACAGTAAGGAAGCTGAGCCTGTAGAGAAACCGAAGAGACGTACAACCAGAAAGAAAAAAGATGAGTAATAAGAATAAGCCTGATCTTTCTGAGTTTAAGCCTTCTGTAGATGAACTTAAGAAGGAACTTAAGAGAGAGAACAGCAAAAAAGAATATAGAAACGTTCTGAGAAATACACTTATTGTTGTGGTATTCGTGGCTGCGATAGCAGTACTGATCTCCAGCGTTTATGTAACTGTACTGAAGGTTACTGGAGACAGCATGACTCCTACGCTGGATACAGGGCAGATAGTAATAGCCCAGAATAGTAAGGATTTTGACGCAGGGGATTTGCTTGCGTTTTATTACAATAACAAAGTGCTTGTTAAGAGAGTTATTGGTTCACCTGGGGATTGGGTGAACATCGATGACGATGGCAGAGTTTCCGTAAATGGAGAGAAATTAGAGGAAGCGTATGCATCAGATTTTAGTTTGGAACCTACAGATATCGAATTTCCATATCAGGTTCCGGAGAATCGTTGGTTTGTATTAGGGGATCATAGAAGCGTATCAATCGATTCGAGATCAAGTGTTGTGGGATGTGTTACCAAGGAACAGCTTATTGGCAAAGTTGTTTTCAGGGTATTTCCTTTTGGGGAGTTTGGTGGACTGTAATATTTTGGCAACTTATTTCTAATTAGAGGTTAGAGGTAGAGGAAATGCGCATAACAAATGAGGACCGCGCACAAAACTACATAAAGAAACACCGCAACAATAAACGATGGCTGATTTTTGCGATGTGTGTATCTCTTTTCACGGGAACAGTGACACTGTACCTCTTGAATAAACCGGCTACTGCCATGACTGAAAATGGAGCAGCACAGGTTGGACTTGTTCTTGAGACGGCAGACAGTGACTACGAAATGGGTCTTATTGAGAAGATGAAGTCTGATTCTTCAGAATCTCATGAAGATACACAGGTAACTAATACATCTGACGAAGTAGTTACCTTAGAAGTTTCTGAACTGGGATCAGGGGACCTGGACAAAGAGGGAACTTCTAAAACCTGGGAGGATATAGTAGAAGTGATTCCGGAGGATGAAGCTGGAGCAGCTGCTAGTAGCTCAGCTTCATCCGAGGTAGCTTCTGAAAATGCTTCTACTGGTTCATCCAAAGAGGCAGCTTCCTCAAGTAGTTCCTCAGGAGATTTGGCAGCAGCATCAAGTGCTTCATCAGGCGAGGCTGTGGCAGCATCAAGCGCATCATCAGAAGGTGACAGCAAGGATGCAAAAGACAAGACTACTGATTCTAAGGATAACAAGAAGGCAGATAAGGTAGTCGTTTATGAAGATGTTAAGGATGTTGTTCTGACTGCATCATATCTTAATGCAGCTGGAGAGAGCATCAGAGATAAAAACGTTATTTCTTTTGAAAATGTTGAGACACTTGATATTGCTAATATCAATACCGACATTGAGAATTACTACTTCATCAAGGCAACAGTTGATGACAAGAAGATAGTTAGTCTCGAGAAGAAGACTGGAACAGCTAAGGCTATTGTAAAAGAGGTTGAGAGTAAATCTGATTCAGCTTCTACTGGTTCTGATACAGATGCTGCAAGTAAGGCTTCGTCTACAGATGAGGCTACTGCAGAAACATCAGAATCCGCCAAGACAGAAGCTTCATCTGAGGCATCTAGTGCTGCTACGGAGGCATCGTCAGTAGAAACAAAGGAAGAAGCTCCTAAGTATACCTACTATGTTGCACATACTGCTGATGGCGAAGAAGTAGAGCTTAAGAAAGATACAGAAGTAATTTTTAACTACCGTGGTACAGGAACAAAGGAAAGCTTTGAATTCACAAATGATGAGTACAAAGTAAAGGTTAAGCTTTCAGATCCATCAGTTCTTCCGGATGGCACAGAGCTTAAGGTTACTACAGTAGATAAGAAAACAGAAGGTTACAACTACGATGCATATATGGAAGCGCTCAACAAGAATGCAAGCAAGCTTGCAGATGTTGAAGCTTCAGACAAGATAGAAGAACTGCTTGACGAAACGGCAGTTAAACGTAACGAGAACAATACACTCCTGTTTGATATCGCATTCATGCTCGAGGGAGTTGAGTACGAGCTCAAAGAGGGAATGGCTACAGTATCTGTAGAGTTTGCTGAGAAACAGATGAGTGATGGCCTTGAGGCAAGCGAGCCAGAAGACTTGGCAGTTGTTCACCTTCCTATTGATTCCGAGATCATGGAGGAAGTTGATTCAACAAGCGAAGCAACTGAGATTACAGCAGATGACATTTCGGTAGTAGTTCTTGAAAATAGTACAGTGAAAATTGAAGATGACAGCGAGAGCGTATCCTTTAAGACCGAATCATTCTCAGTGTATGCTTTGACCAAGACGGTTACCAGGAAGGGACAGTATTCGTGGGAAGGACCAGGACTTAACGATAACTCAGCAGCTGGCATCATAACAAGCCTTGGCGATTCAATATACTTTGGAGTAGTAGCTGATTACTTCCAGGCTAGTTCGCATTATGAAGCTAACCTGGCTATCAATAGACTTGGCCCAGTTCCTGGAGATACAGTATTTGACTTTGATGCGCACTATATTCACATGGGTGAATACACCAAGTACGACATCTCAATAGCCAAGAAATCTTCTGTAAGTGGAACATTTAAGTTTGGTCTTTATACAAGCGAGGATGGTTCCAAGAACAGTAAGATCAGTGAATTCACTATTGATGCCAATAAGTACAACAACGGATGGTTTGAAGGCTCTTATAAACTTGATAATACCCTTAAGGGTAAGACAGCTCTTTATGTATATGAGCTTGATTCAAAAGGAAATGCGGTAAAAGAAGGTAATAAGAACGGATCCTTCGTAGTTACCTATAGCGGCAGAATCAATAACGCAAGTGATATGTCAGACATTCTTCTGGCCAGCTATATAATGAACAAACCAGATGATTCCAAGCTTTTAAGTGCGCTTCATCCAGGGGCAAAGGTTTACTATCCGGTAAACGGCGGATATGAAAAGGCAGTTAATGTCAACAATACGAAGCTTGATAAGACTAAATACAGCGGTGATATTCCGATAGTTCCAAACAATCTTTTAGCACAGGCAAGAGATGTTTCGGCGGCTCTTCCATATGCTAAGAATTCAGATTCAGTTGAAGTACTTAACATTGTAGCTACAACTGGTGACTTCAAGACTGATGTATACAATGCTCTTAAAGATAAATTTGGATGGACTGATGCCAATCAGGTTCAAAATATAAATAAGGGTATTAGAAATATAGCTTCCAATAAGCTTATTGTATTCAACCTTGATCTGAGCAAATACAAGGGCAAAGAGTACAAAGTAACTCAGTTCTTTGTAAATGGTGTAGATTCATCAGCAGATTGGAATGAGCTTGATTCAAGAATTATCATAAATCCTGTTCAGCTTCAGAATAATGTATATGTACCATTTTCTGGAACGTTGGATGTCACCAATATAATGGGAACAGTTCTTGCCCCATCTGCCAAGGTTTATGAGAACGAAGTAAACGGAGCAATAATTGGTAAAGAAGTATATGTATGTAATGGAGAAATACATAAATATACACTTATCAGTTACCTGAATGTAAATGGTTCGTTGGTTGTTACTAACACCAAGACAGATATGCCACACGGTACTATCGAAAAGATTTGGGATGGCGATGTAGCGTATGCGTTTATCTATGCATATGTTTGTGCCAGAACCGTAGGTGGCAGGGATATTCCGGAGTACAGCTTCCTGGTTGAGCTTAATGCAGCCAATGGATGGAAAAAAGATGTAACCTTCCCGGCAGACTACTATGGTAATTCATCTGATCCAAATAACAGGATCGTATATCGAGTAGTAGAAATAAATGCATTCAAGAACGGCCATGATGCAGGCGGCGGTATTTATAGCTTCGAAGAACTTGAACGGATTGTTAAGGACAATATGCCTGGTGTTGCATCAAACTCAGTCATGATGTATGACGATGCTACGAAGGGACAGAGCGCAGAAGTAAATGGTTACTTTGTAAGCTATTCTACCAACATAGAAGCAAGTGTTCTTGAAGATGTAAATGGTGGTAAGAACAGAGTTATCTATATTCCAGGACAATCTGGTAAGACACTTACAATTACCAATACTCAGAAAAAAGATGTACTTTACGACTTATTTGTTTACAAATATGTAGATAACCAGCCGGCTGTAAGCGGCCAGAACTTCAGCTTCACTATGAAGTTTTGGAATAGTTCTACTAGGCAGTGGGAGCCGGTTTATACTGACCTTCATAACGGCTATATCAGATCAGCTTCAGGCAGTGAGGTAACAGATCCATACACGATCGGCGTTCGTATTAACACCAGCGATTTCAATATGGAAGCTGGCAAAGATAAGGAGTACTACTTCCTGTTTACTGAGAATGAGAACAAAGAAGACAGTTATTCCGAAGATACAGCCAAGATACTGGTTAAAATCAAGTATTATCAGGATGAAGAACCTGAGAAGAACGAGAGATGCTACTACCTGTATGACGAGGCAAGCGGTTACTACACAAGCATTGATACTAATCCTACTGGTAATAATGATTACAGGAAAAAAGGAAAGAACATAAATGATGTAAGCACTCTTCCTGTATTTAAGAATTATTCCAGAACTAAGGTTTTAGTAAATAAAATTTGGGGAACAGATCAGGCTAACTCAGGTGACTATTCATTTGACATTAACCTGGCACTACTTAGGAAGACGGCTAGAGATAGTGATTATACCGTTGTTAAGGTAGAAACACTTAAGGCGGGAACTAGAAGCTATGAATTTACAGATCTTCCAGCTTATGACAGTAGTGGCAACAAGTATGAGTACTCGGTAGAAGAAAGATTCGGGGAGTCAGCATTTAAACTGGATGGGGATCCAATAAATGGATACAAGCTGGTTGGTTTTGAAACAGTAGTATCTGATGACAAGACCGAGATCACACTTACAAATGTTCCGATTGTTGTTGTTGAAAAACAATGGACAGTTTCAGGAGCACCTGTCTCCAAAGAGGAAGCAAAAGACTTCGGCTCTGTCTGGGTAAATGTTTACCAGGCAAAGAGCAAACAAGATCCTGTGAGAGTTCGGACTGCAGTTCAGCTTAGTTCAGCTAATGACTGGAAACAGGAACTTGTTCTCCCGTATTTCTACAAGAATGGAAAAGGCAACTATCAGGCATTTATCTATTCGATAGTTGAATGTAATTCCAAGGGAGAAGAGTACGGCGAATTAAGTACTATTACTTATTTCACATACGTTGCGGATAAAAAGTATTCGCAGGGCACCGTAGGTAAGACAACATCTGTATGGTGCCAGAATTACCAGCCTACAGTATTGAAGCTTATGGTTTCAAACGAAAGAGGAGGCAATGTCCTTCCTCGTACCGGTGGAAGCGGAAATAGAAGCTTCCTGCTGACTGGATTTGGATTCATTATGGCAGCTCTTTTGGGAAAAGGTATTTATTCCAAAAAGCAAAAGAAAAAGGTTTAAGGCCATTGGCTTTAGATAAAAAGACTACTAGACAAGATTCAAAGGAGAGGAAAAATGAAAGGATTTAAGAAACTATTAACGGGTATCCTTGCAGCAACACTTGCATTCACTATGAATGTAACAGCTATGGCTGTAGGCAGTAACACTATCACAGTAGAAAACGCTGTAGGAAAAGAGTCATACAGTATTTATAAGCTACTTGATCTCGATGTAAAGGCTAACGAGGATGATGCATCAAAATACGATGGCTATAGCTACACAATCAATGATGATTTTGCAGCCTTCTGGGCAGGTGATGGCGCAGCTTACATCGATACTAATGAAGTTGGTACAAAGAAGTATGTTGTATGGAAAGAGAACAAGAAAGATGCTGCTGACATGGAAGCATTTGGTAAGCTTGCAGCTGCATGGGCAAAGAAAAATATTAAAAATCCAAGAACTATTGTTTTAGATGAAGGTGCAGATAAGGCGGTTTTTGATGGCCTTGATAATGGTTACTACATGATCACATCAACACTTGGTACTGCTGTTACTATTGCTTCTACACCTACAGATAAGAAACAGAACATTATGGAGAAGAATAAGAGTAACACAACTGAGAAGCAGGTTCTTGAGGCTAAAGAGAGATCTGATGGAAAAGAGGAATATGGCCAGTCAAATGATGCTGCAGTTGGCGATGTTGTAACTTTCAAAGCTAAAGTATCAATTGCTAAGAACTCTATCAACGTTAAGTATCATGATACTATGACTAAGGGTCTTACATATAACAACGATGTTAAGGTATATTCAGATGAGGCTTGCTCTAAGGAAGTTTCTAACGCAAACTACACAGTTGCTGCAGGTACTGAGGGTGAGACTTTCGTAGTAAGTTTTAATGATTCTTATGTTGCAACTTTTTCAGATACCACAGTTCTTTATCTTAAGTATACAGCAGTACTTAATGACCAGGCAGTTGTTACAACACCAGAGGTAAATACACCTTCTATCACATGGGGTGACAACGGTAATTATGATGGAACACCTACTAATACTACAACTCACAAGTTCCAGATCCAGAAGTATAATGGCGCTGATGCCAACAAGAATCCTCTTGCAGGCGCTAAGTTCCAGCTCTTCACAACAGAGACAGCTGGACAGGCTCTTACACTTGCAGTAAATGCAGATGGATCAGTTTACCGTGTAGTAGCTGATGCTACTAAGCTTCCAGAAGGATACTCACTTGCTCCAGATAATAAGATCGTAACACTTGCAACTGGCTTTATCACAGTTGAGGGTGTTGACTCAGATCTTTACTACCTCGAGGAGACAGATGCTCCTTTAGGATTTACTAAGCTTGAGAACCGTATTGCTGTTACAGTAAATGCTACTAATGATCTTACTCAGCCTGTAGAGAACAATTCAGGTTCAATCCTTCCATCAACTGGTGGCATGGGAACAACAACCTTCTATGTAATCGGTGCAGTTCTTGTAATTGCAGCAGTTGCATACTTCATGCTTCGCAGAAAAGCTGATGCAGAGTAATTAGTTATAAGTATTTAAAATAATGAATCTTGTTTCTGTATAAGTGAAATATCTGATATTTCGAAGGAGGGCTCACATTGGCCTTCCCTCGAAATACAGTTAAGATTCAGGATTTTTTGATTAAAAAAGATTTTTTCATGAGTAATAAATTAAAAAAGAAAATACCCAATATAATATTTGGTCTTATTTTTCTTGTTGGTATATGCGTTATATTGTATCCATCGGTGAGTAACTATATTAACTCCAAGCATCAGAGTAAGGCTGTAGCAAGCTATGAAGATGCGATTATGGCTATGGATACAGTGGATTATGATCAGATATGGCAGAAGGCTTATGAGTATAATGAAGCTCTTAAGCAAAAGCCTATGAGTTTTAAGCTTACTGATGAGGAACTTGCTGAGTACAACAGTGTACTCGATCCAACAGGCTATGGAGTTATTGGAACGATTGAGATAGAGAATATCGGTGTTAATCTTCCTATTTACCATGGAACTGCAGAAACTGTTTTGCAGGTGGGAATTGGTCATTTGGAAGGAACTTCTTTTCCTACAGGAACGCCTGGAACACATGTAGTTTTATCAGGGCACAGAGGACTTCCTTCATCTAAACTTTTTACTGACCTCGATCAGATGATCGTTGGCGACACTTTTTTGTTACATATAATGGATCAGACTTTTGCATATCAGGTTGATCAGATTAACATTGTTCTCCCTGAGGAGACCAATGACCTGGCAATTGTCGATGGAGAAGAATACGTCACGCTTGTTACCTGTACTCCATATGGAGTAAACACTCACAGACTTCTTGTTAGAGGAAAGCGTGTTGATTATACACAAGAAAACAGATTGATTGTTCCTGCAGATGCTTCAAGATATGGAACACTTATCGTAGCATTGTTTATCGGAGCACCAATTCTTTTAATAGCATTTATTGTATACTTGGTATGTACATCCAAGTGGTTTAGAAAAAGAAAGAAAGCTGGAATTAAGCAGACTAAATGAGGAAGCGCTTAATGAATAGAAGATTTTCACTACGAAAATTGAATATTGCAGCTCTTTTGATAATGATCATGGTGATAACCCTGAGTATGCCAGTGAAGGTAAGCGCCAGGGGAACTATTGATCTGTCACAGCCTGGAGATATGACGATTATTTATCAGTCGCGCGAAGCTGAAAATAGTGACAAGATCATTCCTATTAACGGTGTAGCTGTCAAGATTTATAAGGTTGCTGATATTAGCAGTACCGGTCAGTTTACGTTATTTGGGACATATTCCAGAATTAATAATTTCCCGGTAACGGATATTAATAAGATCAATGATCAGGAAACCTGGAAAAAGATGGCTTTTGTTATTGGTGGTTTTATCCATCAGAACAACATTTTGCCGACTGCTACGATTACTACTGACGATGATGGAGTAGTTCATTTTACTGGAATTGATCTAGGTCTTTATTATGTCGACCCGGTTACCAAGGAAGCTAACGACTGTATTTATTCTATTGACCCGTTTATGATTTCTGTTCCAGGACTGGATGAGCATGATGAATGGGTTAACCCAGTTACTGCTACAGTAGCTAAGGTTAAGTGTAAGATTACAGATCTTCCCAAGGACACTTCATATGAAGTGCTTAAGGTTTGGGATGATGCAGGATATGAATCTAACAGACCGGCAGCTATTACGGTTTATTTATACTGTGATGGGGCATTATACAAAACAGTAACGCTTAGTGCAGCTAATAATTGGAGATACTCCTGGACATACATGGAAGGCCATTCTTGGACTGTTTCTGAGCAGACAAATGGAAGATATACAGTCTCACTTACATCTGGCGGGAATACCTTCAGGATTACCAATACTTATAATCCTCCGGACAATCCACCAGAAACACCGGATACACCATATACGCCGGAAACGCCTCAGACACCAGAAACACCAGTTGATTCTGTGCTTGGCGCAGTTCGTTCTGCAGTCCCTGAGGTTTTAGGAGCAGTAAGAGATAGATTGCCACAGGTACTTGGCGCTAGAAGACTTCCTCAGACAGGACAGCTCTGGTGGCCACTTCCAGTACTGGTGATCGCAGGAATTCTTTTGATAACCAAGGGAATTCGTAAGAACAAAGAGAAGTAATGAAAAAGATAGCAGGTTATTTATATATTCTGATGGGAGCTGCGTGTATTTTGGCAGCGGCATTTATCATCAGAAACAATCTAATAGAGAATGAGCAGGCAGGAAGCGCTTCAGATCAGTTTTTGGAAGGCGTTATCGAGCAGATTCCTGACACAGCTTTAGAAGTTAGCGGCGATATGCCTGTTGTAGATGTGGACGGGCACAGCTTTATCGGTACCGTAGAAATTCCTAGTTTGGGACTTCTTTTACCAGTTCAGAATGAATGGGACAAGAAGGCTGCCAAATATGCAATCTGCAGATATATGGGTTCGGTTTATGATAATGACCTGATCATCTGTGGCCACAACTACGAAGAGCATTTTGGCAGGTTAAATGAGCTTAATACCGGCGACGATGTAATAGTAACTGATATGAATGGTATAAGCTTTTATTTTAAGGTTTCTAACATAGAGACTTTGGGTGCTATGGATTCTGAGAAGATGGAATCTGGCGACTGGGATCTGACTCTTTTCACCTGTACAATAGGTGGAGCAAACAGAGTTACAATAAGGTGCGAGGCTACTGGAGAGTATACTGAGACAGGAGCAACGCCGGATGTTCTGGATGCTGCTGAGAAGAGTAAGCACATCAGAAAACAGGACTAAATAAGAGATAATTTAGACCACTGGTTTTGAATAAGACCAGTGGTCATTTTTATGGAAAAATAGGCTTATATTTCATAATAGTTTAATACAATGGATATACAAATTTGATTAAGAATCTTCGCTTTTTTGGTATAATTAACTTAGGAAATAATAATTATTTGCCGAAAATTAAATTGAATAAAAAAATTAGCACTCTCGAGTGGACAGTGCTAATTTTCATGATATAATGTCATCAAAGGAGCAAGTTGGCATTGTGCGTTAGAGACAGTTACAGGAAGTAACTGAGCGCAATGTATTCCAAGGAGAGGAGATGATGCGTAGTGATTATAGTAAAAATGAATGAGACAACAGTAGAATGCAGTATCGCGGCATCAGAACTTCATGAGATTGGTCTTACTCCAGAGGCAGTTATAAATGGCGCAGAGAACACTACATCATTTTTCGCACAGCTCAATAAGGAAGTAGGTGCGCAGCTCGATTATGATCCTGAGACTGAGGTTATGATGATGAGCAAGAATATGATGATGGATGGAAGTGTTCGTATTTTTGCTGTTAAGATGAGCAATGAAGATATTCAGAAAGCAACCGACCGTATTCGCGGAGCAGCTGAGACTGTTCTGAAGATGCTGACTCAGGAGAGAGTGGACGAGATCAAGTCCAAGACCGGAAGAGATAAGGGTGTTGCGCTTAATGAGGTTATCACTAACGTAACAGATACTATTAACAGAATATATGGCAGGGATATAGGTCCTGAGTTCCCTACAGAGGGTACAGAGGCCAGATATCAGCCTATTACTGAGTATGCCAGATATATGATGGAGTTTGATGAACTGGAGGAGGCTGAGAGGTTTTCCAAGGTTGTACAGAGACTTCCAATTGTGGATTCAGTTCTTTACAAATTTAAGGGACGTTTCTATATGCTCGCAGGGCTCATGTCAGGAGATGAGGGAATCATCTACGAGATGAGAAGAGCGGGAGTTGAGTACTCACAGATGCTGACAGTTAATTCCCCAGAGTCCATGTTCATAGCAGAGCATGGTGAATGCCTGATTGGAGAAGATGCCATAGTTCACTTGGCAGATCTAGCTAGATGAAGAATAGAGTTTCAGTTTTTAATTTTTCAGGAATCTATGACAATGAGAGCTTTTATCGTGAAGATAAAAGCTCTATTTGTGTTGAGGCCATAAATTGTAGAGAAATCCCTGGCACCAACTGCATGTGCGATGATGCAGCCATGGATATGATAAGAGACAGGATTCGTGAGGCAGGGATAGGCCCAGACGAGATCCATTTTATTGATAATGGTAATTACCACTATATGTCAGCAATCATGCTGGAGCAGGTAAAAGAGCCATGTTCCCTTGTGGTATTTGACCATCATTCTGACATGCAGCCACCTATGTTTGGGGATATCTTATCCTGCGGAGGCTGGGTTTTGTATGTCCTTGAGCATAGCTCTTTTATCAGGGATGTGCATATTATTGGGGCTGACAGAAAGCTTATAGATGAGCTGCCTGAGGATGTAAGGAGCAAGGCTACATTTTATGATGTGAGTGATGTTGTTCCAGGAATGGATGACAATGACGGGAACTTTGAGATTGTACTTCCTAAGACTCAGTATCCGGTTTATCTGTCCATAGATAAGGATGTTATCGTCGATAGCGAACTTACAACTAACTGGGATCAGGGAGAGATGAGGATCACAGAGTTATTGGCTGTTGTGCATAAGCTCTTTTCCGAGCGTGATGTTATTGGCGTTGATATCTGCGGAGAATGCGCTCCTGAACAGGAAGGTATTGATATTGGTGCTGCTACCGAAGACAATGATTCGTTTAATGGGGAGCTACTTAAGGCTATCTGTGCTAAGATAAAGTAAGATAGATGGAGGATTGGGGTTAATGCTTGTTTTTATACTCTCTGCGTTGGCAGTCTGCGTTCTGGGGGCATATATTTCCAGTAAAAATAAAGTAAATATCGGTGATGGACTTGCAATGTCAGCTTCAGGGCTGATACTTGCGCTTTATGTGCTGGCATTTTTCAGGGCCATGAAGCTTGTGTGGATTGTAGCTCTTGTGGCGATTGTTTTCGTACTTGTAAGTGAGATTTCTGCGAGAAAAAAATCTGTTAGTGATAAAGATGGAAATGTTCTTAGTTTAGTGCTGCTTTCTATGTTTGTGATAACTGTGACTGTAGTTGGCGCCATGGTTTCAGGAAATGTCTTTTCCTGGTGGGATGATATAAATTTCTGGTCATCTGACGCCAAGCAGCTCTTTTTCATGAATGGGTTTCCTGGTAAATATGGCAATGTTTCTCCTGAATTTGGAGATTATCCGCCAGTTACCTCGATCTTTAAGTGGCTCTTTTTGCAGTTGGGTAATGGTGAATACAAAGAAGGACTTCAGTTTGCCGGATATTTTGCACTGAATGCTGTGTTCCTTATGACACTTGCTGGAAGACTTGTTGCTGCTGTTCTTGATAACAAGACTATAAAGGGCGTATTTAGATATGCGCTTGCTGTTATTACATTTGTGTGTGTAATGGCTCTTCCTGGCGTATTTAACGGCATTATTTACTATGGAACGCCAGCTGATATCACTATGGGAATAGTTTACGGCGCGCTTCTGATCGCTATTTACGCGCAGGATCAGTGCCCGGAAAATTTCTATTATGTGAGGATTGGTTTTTTTACAGCAGTTCTTTTCCTGACCAAGTCTGTTGGAATCGAGTGGGCCGTATTTGCCCTTATTTTCTATCTTCTCGTGGGCAAAAAGAGCGTTAAGATGATAGGAGCTGTTGTTGGAAGTGTTTCAGTTTATGGAAGCTGGCTTTTGTTCTGCCTCGTAAACAGGAGAGTAGCCAAGCTCACAGGCGCCGGAATCAAGATGGCGACATCAGGAACTTACACTGCACCTCAGAATACTGCAGATAAAGCCAGATTCTTCTGGGAAGGCCTATGGACTATGCCAATGCACGCGGATAGGAATATCACACTTGATCTTCCTACAGGTGTGATGGTCATTATATTGTTTGTTGTTTTATTTGCACTTGTTAGATTTAGATTTCTTGAGAAAAAAGAAGGACGTAAGATAGCTCTTTTCATGCTGATAACTGGGCTTGTGACCTACGGCATTATCTTCTTTGCCCATATTTCCATATTCCAGGGGGAGGATCAGTACCTCGATGCCTATGCCATGGCGGTGTCTGTGGCAAGATATGGATTCCCATTCGCGTTTGGAACTTTGAGTCTTCTGATTGGGGTTGGACTATTGAATAGTAGGAACTCCAATATGATTTCGAATACTGGAACAGGTAATGATAAGGCTAATAATACGATTGGCTTAGCTGTTGTAGGTATATTTGTTGCATTTGTTTTTCTCGCCGCTGATTATACAGGCATGTACAAACACATCTGGGGCTACAGACAAAATGCTAATAGTCTTGCGCAAGACTCATATAATATGGTGGGGGATGACGGCAGGATTATAGTTGATACAGTCCTTGCAGATAAGAGCCTCTGGGGCAAAAGAGTTCTCGTAATGCGCGATGGTCACACCTACCACTGGGTACACGATACCTACATCAGTAAAGAAGCTTCGCCGGTTCCTCTTGTGTATGATGCTTTCCTTGCAGAGAGCGAAGATAGCGCTGTTATGGCCAGAAAGATTATGGAAAAGCATGCATCATATCTTTATATTGAGGATGAGGAGGGCATTTCTACAGATCTTTTTGCTCCTCTTATGTCTGAGGGAAAAGAGTTTACACCTGGCGTTGTTTATAAGGTAACTGAGGCTGGTGGCACAGTGATGCTTGAATAATAGTGAAAGATATGCAGTTTATATGCAGTAAGAAGTTGTAATAAGTAAGCGTAATAGCGTATAATTAATAATGCGCATTACGCTTATTCTTTTATTGGGGGATGTGAGATGGAAAAAAGATTCAGGGAATTCTTAAAGCATTTCGAGAAGCTTGACTACGATGTTCTTTCAGATGAAGAGATTGAGGCTGAAAAGAGTAACCTTCAGCTGAAGATGACAATTCTTCATCAGGAGCTTGTGAGAGTACTGATCGTGATGATCGGTATGCTTATCTGTACCTGTATTTTCCTGTCTGCAGGGCTTACGCAGAGCAATCTTATATGCTATATTCTGGCTGTTGTTACAGGCCTTTGTGTTATCTGCGCAGCTATCCTATACAAAACTATCACAGGAGTTGTAAAAAAATTGGATATGTTTGTAGACAAACTCACATTGATGTGATAATATAATGTTTGTCGCTCGCAGGAGTGGCTGAATGGCAGACGCGCATGGTTCAGGTCCATGTGTTGGCAACAACATGAGGGTTCAAGTCCCTTCTCCTGCACTTTGCTTTATTGAGCGGCTGCGAATTCAATATATGGAATGCGGAAGTGTCGGAATTGGCAGACGAGCAAGACTAAGGATCTTGTGATGCTTACATCGTGAGGGTTCAAGTCCCTTCTTCCGCACGACAAAAGACCAGGTCGAATGACCTGGTCTTTTTTGTCGTGCGAAAGAGGGACTTAACCCTAAGTTGCGAAGTGCAGCAACTTAGGGTTTCCTGGCAGTTGCTACGCAACTGTCAGGACTAGGAACATGCTACGCATGTTCCGTCGCAAGTCCCTTTCTTCCGCGGGTTACGACAACTGGGAAGTGAGAAAGATGAGCCACTAACCCCGTTCCCTAGGCTTATTCCACTATTCACATCACTCGATATTTCTTGTAATATAGGGTATATCGACACTATGAGAATGACAGAATCAGGAGACTTGGTATGAATTACACAGAGGTTTTTGGGGAAATTGTTAGTATTATGCGCAAGGACTCTGCTACCTGCAAGGACTATGGGGCAGGGGACTACAAGAAGTACGAAGAGCAGATTTCTGATGATATGGACAGGATGGATTTTCTCCATCTGGTTCAGGATTATCTTTCTACGTTCAAAGTAAATGGACATCTGAGGCTAAGAGATAACACTCTTGGATCTATGGGCTTTTCTGTTGCAAGATACGAAGATGCCCTTTATGTTACCAGTGCCAACAAGGACACAGGGCTTGTTCCTGGAAATAAGATTATTTTCATTGATTCCCAGACTATACCTGAAATTGCTGATAGGGAAAAGAACTTTCTCATGGGAGAAGCTGATGAGAGGCAGGGCGATCTGTGGGGCGATATTCTGAAATTTTATAGCACAGTTACAGTTATAGGAAAAGACGGCGCTAGTAAAGAGGTAGCTATCATCCATAATTCTAAGGGTGAAGCTTCTGAAAGGTATTCATATAAAAAGCTCTCTGAAGATATGCTGTATCTTAAGTTCTTGGATTTTACGGACGAGGCGGACATAAACAAAATCTACGATGAGTGCAGAAGTGATCTTGATAGCTGCAAGAATCTGATTGTAGATGTAAGGGGAAATGGTGGCGGTGCTGACTCAGCTTTTTTCCCATTATTAACATATGCATATCCTGAAGGTGTGAGCCTTTCTGAATATGAAAAGACAAGGTATCCGTTCGAAATAAATTATTCGGAGAGAAACTGCAAAGACAGGATAGCGCTTCTTAAGAACTTCTTTGGCGATAGTGTGCCTGAGGAAGCAAAAGCTATGGTAGACAAGATGCTGTCTAACCTTGAAAAGAATATGGGAAAAGGCTTTGTTATGGATGGTGATGATGTTGAAGATGACAATGATAGCATTATCGGCAGGAAAACACCCGAAAAAGTCTTTGTTATAACAGATGAGGGTTGTGCATCATCAGGAGAAGCTTTTGTTGAAGCTATGTCTTTTTCCTCAAAGGTAGAAGTAGTAGGAAGGCCAACCTGTGGAATACTTGATTATTCTAACTGTAACATGGTGCAGCTGGGAGATTACACTTTTGTCTATCCCACATCAAGAGATACCAGGATTGATCATGGCCTTGGCATGAGCCAGAAGGGAGTGGGTGTAGACCACTATATCCCATGGAATCCTGATTCTATTGGCAGGGATCCAGAACTTGATTATATATTAAAATGCATCTTACCGACGTAAAATGCATCTTACGGCAAAATTTATGATTTATATCTTTAGGCATATTATGATTGTCTCAGGTTAAGAAATAAGGAGGCAACATAATATGTCAAAGTTAATTTGGATTGTTTTAATCATCGTAGAAATCGTAGCACTGGTACTTCTGATCTGCAAAAAGAGTAAGGGTGCCGGCAAAAAGATATTGAAGGCTTTGGGAATTCTGGTACTTATCCCAGTGATCATCGGAACAGCAATTCCTGCATTTATGATCAAGGACTACAAGGGACGTCCTACAACTGGTGAATATGCTGTAGCACAGAGCGAAGCAATTCTTGTAGATAGCAGCAGAGTTGAGAGCTTTGAGACAGACGGATCTTACAGAGAGGTTCCTGTACACTTCTATTATCCAGAAGAGATCATGAGTGTTGAGGAAAACTCACTTCCACTCGTTATCTTCAGCCACGGAGCATTTGGATATTATGAGAGCAACACTTCAACATACATGGAGCTTGCAAGTAACGGTTATGTTGTAGTAAGCCTTGATCATCCATATCACTCTTTTTACACAAAAGATACTGATGGAAAGACTATCACAGTAGATCCTGAGTTTATGAATACAGCCATGAATGTTGGAAACAGCGATATCAGCGAGACAGAGGTTTATGCCATCACATCACAGTGGATGGAGCTTAGAGAAGCTGATATGAACTTCGTGCTGGATACTCTTATTGCTGCAGCAAATAGCGGAAACTTCGGTGAAGAGTGGTTCTTTGCCGGATCAGAAAAAGATGAAATCGCTGAGGCTTTAAAGTGCACAGATACTGATAAGATTGGTCTTATGGGACATTCTCTTGGCGGAGCTACAGCAGTTACTGTTGGAAGACGCGCAGATGTATCCGCAGTTATTGATTTTGATGGTACAATGATTGGTGAGGAAATTGGCGTAGAGGATGACAAGATTCTGGTAAATGAAGATGCTTATACAACACCTCTTCTTTGCTTTGATTCTGAGAGTCACCATGCTGACCGTGAGATGGCAAGAGAGCAGGGAATTGTTTATGCTAACAATGTGGTCCTTGATAATGCTACAGATGGTCACTGCACATACATTGTAGGTGCCAAGCACATGGATTTCACAGACCTTCCTCTTTTTGCACCAGCTCTTGCAAATATGCTTGGCTCAGGTGATGTGAATAACGAGGAGTGCATTGATCAGATCAACCAGATCACACTCAATTTCTTTGATTGTTATCTGAAGGGAAACGGGGATTTTACTGTAAATGACAAGTACTGATAAGGTTATGGACCTGGAAGTCAGCGTTATAGCTGCTGACAAGAATGAGTATGTTAAGATTGGCTGTCACGAGGTAGACGAACGTATAGGCGAGATTGTGCGCTTCGTCAAGCTCAGACAGGGCAATATAGAGGGTATCAGGGAAGGTGAGAAGTACAGCGTTCCGATACGTGATATTTATTACATCGAGTCTGTAGACGATAAGACTTTTCTTTATATGAAGGGCGGAGTCTACGAATCCGGCAGACGACTCTATGACCTGGAAGAAGTGATGGAGCCATATCATTTTGTCAGAATTTCCAAGTCTATTATTGTGAACCTTATGAAGGTCGTTTCAATCAAGCCTGCTCTTAACGGGCGCTTTGTATGTAAATTACGAAACGGAGAAGAAGTCATAATCTCCAGGAAATATGTACCTGATGTCAAAAAGAAATTAAAGGGTGAGAGCGTATGAAAGAACATTTAAAAGAATGTCTTAGGAACTTTTTTATTATAGTTACCTGTATCAACGTTGCAATGTTTGTGCTGGGAAGTATTCTTGCACCAGACCAGCGCTTTGGTTATGAAGCTTTTGTTTATCCTATATTCTATGCAGCTTTAGCAAGTATTCCAACATTTTTTGTTTCTGCTAAGAGAGTATTGTCTGTTAAACAATTGCTGTTTCGCGAAGTGCTGGGTATGATTATTGTTATGGCGCTTTTGTTTGTGGTTATGTTTGGAGGACGTCCGATAACTCACGAAATAATCATAATCGCAGTTTCTGTAGCAGTGAGTGTTGTTGTGATATTTGCTGCTGTCAATGCTATTACCTGGATCCTTGATTCCAAGACAGCTCAGGACATGACTGCTGATCTCAAGGCACTTCAGGAGAATGCAGGGGTAGAAGAGTAAGAGCTCCTGGCTATAATGGATTGATCGTAATTGCGAGCACATTTTTGGCGTTATATAAAACAATTTTACTGCTGATCTTTGCGGATTTCATTTACAGCCGTAGCCTTATTTTTTTCTTACGGCTGTATTTTTTAAATGACAATTTGTATAGTATGAAAGTGATTCAAAAAGTTGATTTAAGTCAAAAAAGTCAATGAAAATGAGGATTGTTTACGTCTGCTACAAAGAAAATCTAAACACAGCCGTAGAAAAGTTTAGATGTTCTTTGCATTTTTGACACATGACTACTAACAAAATCAAAAATGAAGAGTTTTAGCAGTAATGAAAAAAATAGGCTACTAATAATTTGCTTGTTTTTATTTTCCAGCAGTAAAAGATTGACGCTATTTTGAAAAGCGAGCGATGCAATTTTGATATCTCAGACGATGCAAGATTGATACCATGACAATACAACATAGATAGCCAAGATGATGAACATAGATAGCCAAGACGAAGCAATATAGACATCCAGGAAAAGTAACTTGCTTCCACAACTCATTAGTGCTAGTATGAACTAGAATTAAGTTTCAAATATATAGAAAGAGCGCTTGGCGTTTAGGTGAAGGAATGATTATTAGATAATTTAGCTTGAGTGAACACGAGATTTTTTAGATAGCTGCTGATGCGGCTGTTTTGTGTACGCTTGATCTGGATTATCATGCATTTTTAGCCTATAAGTCTATGTGGGTCTATTTGTGTGAGTCTATTTTGCGTACGCAGGATAGGCTATTTTTGTATACAGCAGGCCACAGGAGGACTATATATGCTACAGGTAAAAGACTTAACAATAACGCATCGCAAAGACCTGCGTATTATTCTTGATAAATTCAATATGGTATTAAATGATGGCGATAAGGCGGTAATAATAGGTGAAGAGGGAAATGGCAAATCAACACTCATGAAGTGGATCTATGATCCTGAGATAGTAGATGATTACGCTGAGTGCGAGGGCACAAGAGTGGCGTCAGGAGAAGTTTTGGGGTATCTTCCTCAGGAACTTCCGGGAAAAGACAAAGAGAAAACTGTTTACGAATATTTTTCTGAGGCACAGCTCTTTTTCGACCAGAGTCCAAGGGAGCTAACTGAGATGGCAAAAGAGTTTCAGGTGTCAGCAGAATTTTTCTACAGTGACCAGCAGATGGGGAGCCTTTCTGGTGGTGAGAAAGTCAAGGCTCAGCTCATGAGGCTTCTCATGGACAATCCGACAGTACTCCTATTGGATGAGCCTTCCAACGATATTGATATCAGTACATTGGAGCTTCTTGAGAAGCTGATAAATGGATGGAAACATATAGTACTGTACATTTCTCATGATGAGACGCTTATTGAGAACACAGCCAACGTGGTGATCCACATTGAGCAGATCATGAGGAAGACCAAATCCAGATATACAATCGTCAAGGACAGCTATAGAAATTATATCGAGAGAAGAGCTGACAGCTTTGAGAGGCAGGAACAGCAGGCTCAGAACGACCGCAGGGAAAAGAAAATCCGCGACGAGAAGTTTAGGAAAATTATGCAGAGCGTTGATTCAGCCCAGACCAATATTGCAAAAGCCGACAGGGATATGATCGCAAGGCTTATTAAGAAAAAGATGCACACGGTCAAGTCCATGGAAAAGCGCTTTGAGCGAGAAGATGAGAACATGACAGAAAGGCCTGAACAGGAGGAAGCTATCTTTTTTAAGCTCGGCGGAGATGGCGCAAATATGCCTGCTGGCAAGAATGTCATAGAATATTCCCTGGATGAGCTTAGAACACCAGATGACAGCAAGGTACTGGCTCGTGATATTTTCCTAAGGGTAAGAGGCCCTGAGAGAATCTGCATCGTTGGAACAAACGGCGCTGGTAAGACCACTCTTTTAAAGAAGATGGCGCAGGAGCTGCTGAATAGGACCGACATAAGAGCTCAGTACATGCCCCAGAACTACGAGGAACTGCTGAACCTTGATGTGACACCTGTAGAATTTCTGGATGATACAGGGGATAAGGAAGTGCGAACCCGCATCAGGACTTATCTTGGCTCACTTAAATACACTGCAGATGAGATGGATCATCCGATTAGGGAATTGTCCGGTGGTCAGAAGGCTAAGGTGCTGCTTCTCAAGATGAGTTTGTCAGATGCTAACGTACTGATCCTTGATGAGCCTACCAGAAACTTTTCGCCTTTGTCAGGGCCGGTCATCAGGAAGATGATCGCAGCGTTCCCAGGGGCGGTCATCAGCATTTCTCACGACAGAAAGTATATTGACGAAGTTTGCACCAAGATATATACATTAAGTGAGAATGGACTAAAAGAAACAGATAAATAATAGCGTCAGGAGGAATACAGGATGCTTCAGGAAATTTTTCCTTACAAATTAGATAATCACTATTATCAGGATGAAAAGGCGGATGAGAAGAGCATTGTTTTTGCTTTCAGAGGCGATGCCAGAGAAAAAGAGATTCTTATTAGCCAGAAACCTGACGGAGCGAATGCTTTCCCTACGCTTTTAGAGTTTGAAGAAATTGCTGGCGTTGATTCTGGCATTAGAGATGAGCTTATCTATTTGTTTAAGATAGATGATGAGAAGTACTTTCTTTATCCCTCTTATGCAAAAGAAATAGCGCTAGACGACAGTTCTTTTGGCAAGGTATGGAGCGTACGGAGAGAAGGGAAACTTCCTGATCATCAGGTGTTTGCGCTTTACACAGCATTTCACCTCTGCGAGTGGTATGAAGCATCAAGGTTCTGCGGAAAATGCGGAGCGCAGACCATCCATGATGATAAAGAAAGAGCGATGGCCTGCCCTAAGTGCGGTAACAAGATATATCCAAGGATCAACCCTGCAGTAATTATCTGTGTTACTGATAAGGAGACCAATAAGCTGATCCTTACCAAGTATAGAACTGGCTTTGCACAGAACGCGCTGGTTGCGGGCTTTACAGAGATTGGAGAAACCCTTGAAGAGACTGTTAAGCGCGAGGTTATGGAAGAGGTCGGTCTTGAAGTAGACAATGTCAGATACTACAAGTCTCAGCCATGGGGCATAGCTCTTGATATTCTGGCAGGTTTTTACTGTGATGTGGTTGGGGACAAAGAAATCAAGATGGATGAATCTGAGCTCAAATACGCAGAGTGGGTGGCTCCAGAAGACATCGTGCTCCAGAGCCCGGACTACAGCCTTACTAACGAGATGATGCGCGTATTCAAAGAAAAGGGATATGAGGGCACGATTTAAAGAAACTAATAAAAGAAGCAGAGAACCATAACGTTTTTTCTGCTTCTTATTTTTTGTATAGGAATTAGTTGCTATAGATTTCTACTGCAAAGATATTTTGACGTTCTTGCCGATAAGTTCGCTGATGTCTGAGATAGTCACGAAGCAGTTGAAATCCGCGATGATGTCTCTTAGCTGCCTCATTTCATATTGGCTGATTACAAGGTATAGAGCCTTGTTTTCTCCGCCGATGTAGCCTTCTGTGTTCCATACTGTGCAGGTTCTGCCTAGCTCTTTGTAGATACGGTCTTTGAGGGCATCTACGTCGTCATGGGTAAAGATAAGACAGCCCCTCTGGGCATCAAAGCCCTCCTCGACTCTGGTCATTACAACGGATACAAGGATATATGTCAGGATGGAGTAAAGACCACGGTCCCATCCATAGAGGAAACCTACAATGAGGTAGAGAACGATATTAAAGGCAAGAACCTGTCTACCGATAGGCATGTGAATCTTGGGACTTAAGATAGATGCGATGATCTCTGTTCCGTCAAGACATCCGCCGTACCTAAGGACCATTCCAACTCCGGTTCCAAGTATCAGGCCACCAAAGAAAACAGCTAAAAGATAATCCTCTGTTATTGCAGGAGTAGTTTCAAAGAAAGCAACTGCCAGGGCAAATACTGTCATGGCAAAAACTGAGCGGATTACAAAAAGATGTCCCTTTTTCTTCCAACCGAATAACAGGAAGGGAACGTTGAATAGCCAGGTTACAATACTTAGCTTGAAGCCTGTCATATTGGATGCGATCATGGAAACACCGACTATTCCGCCGTCGAAGATATGGTTGGGACCGAGAAAATCTTCTACAGAAAAAGCGGCGATAGTAGCTCCAATTGCCACCATAATAAAATTAAAAATTTCTCTTTTTATATTAGTATTTTTGGAAGTTGTAGTCATAAATGGATTATTCTCCCCTGTGTCAGAATGACTTGAAATGCAGTATACATCTATTATAGCAAGTATTTTGCACAATGAGTGTAAAACACGAAAAAAAGTTTATAAATTTTTGTTGACGTTTTATACTATTCTTGTTATTATATACAAGTCGCCGCGAGTTAGCGACGACGGTTTGCGGAAGTGTCGGAATTGGCAGACGAGCAAGACTAAGGATCTTGTGATGCTTACATCGTGTGGGTTCAAGTCCCATCTTCCGCACGAAACAAAAGGAATCAGTTCTTTGAACTGGTTCCTTTTTTGTTTTGTGCGAAAGAGGCACTCTCACCCAGCAGCTTCGCTGCGTGGGTTTCCTGGCAATTGCTGCGCAATTGTCAGGACTAGGCGAGGTATAACCTCGCCGTCGCAAGTCCCTATCTTCCGCGGGGGCTGGCTACGCGGAACGGTAAAAAAAATAAAATTCTTTTGGTTTGTTGCAACTGTCGGTATACTGTTATTGTTATCTTTATAGAAAAACATCTAGGGGATTCTTATGATTATCCAGGTTAATATCAAACAAATAGGGAAAAAGAAAGCTAAAGTGAGCGGAATGTCTTTTCACTTGGAGAATAAGCCGCTGACAGTTAGAGAGCTGATAAAGGAGAGCGTTCATACCTGTGTGACAGAGTATAACGAACGGGTGCGCAGAGGGGAATTCTGTAAGCCTTTATCGGAGGAAGAGATTGAAGATATGGCCAGCGTAGGCAAGATTGCCTTTGGAATCAATTATGGAGGCAAGGAAGCTGACGAGGGGAAGGCTATAGAGAACGCGCTTCTTGGCTATGAGGATGGTCTGTTTCGCATATTCATTGGGGATGAAGCGGCAGGCGATCTTGATGATGAGATTCATATTGAGGAGAACAGTGAGGTTACATTTATAAGGCTTGTAATGCTATCAGGCAGAATGTGGTGACCAAAACGGGAATAGAAAAAAGTTTTAAGGGAGAGAAACTTATAATGGCACAGATATCAAATGAAGATAAAGACAGACTGAGTAAGCTTGGCAGGAACTATTCATGGAACGAGAATCAGAAGCGCCAGGCCTGTCTTAAAAAGCTTCCTGAGAATGTTCAGAAGTTCATGGAGCCCTTCAGGGGAAGCTTTGTAAATACAGAGTTAGCAAAGGAGCTTATGGCGAATTTAAAAAAGTATCCTGGCTATAAGCCTTCAGAATTCGTTAAGGCCAAGATGCCACAGATTTTTAAGGGGTATTTAAATCCTGCTCATGCCGAGCAGATCTATTACACGATCGATCATGTTCCGGAGAGGATATATTCTTACGGCTATAACCGCAGGTCTCTTCGTTCATCAGACCCGGAGATAGTAGCAAGAACTGTGGCAAGGAAATTACAGTTCTTTGCCCAGTATGATTTTGCAGCAGATGATATCTGCGACTATCTTGAGGACAAGGTAGCTGATGAGTATATCGGATACAAATATTATGATTTCAATGTAGATCTGATGCTGGGGGATCTGATCGCAGCAGAAATCGATGCTGGTAATACAAGAATGATCAGGATCCTTGAAGACTGTATAAATGGCGATAGCGATATTGCTCTTCGCAGATCATTTTTGTCTGGAATCATGAAGGCTCACAACAGGTCTTTATATGAACTTCTTGGTAAGCTTCTCTGCGCAGCAGGCCTTCAGGAGGGACTTCGCCAGGCTATCTGTGAGCAGATGGATGAGGGTGTTCCGGAAGCTTTCCTGTATCTATTACAGGTTATTCGTGACAACAATTTCATCAGATTTTCTTCTGTCAAAAGATCTTTTGGCGTATGGCTTGGACTCATGACAGAGGATGCACCTGATCTTGACAGAGTTTCAGAAAAGCTTGCAGACCATGTTTATGAGTGTCTTAGCGATACTCATAAAAGAGATGAGTATCTGGCATCGGAAGATCCGCTTAAGATTCACGTGGCGCTCTGGTCGCTTGGCTTTTATGAGGTCAATGATCTGATAAATAAGATTCATGAGTTCTCAGAAAACGGCACAAGACACCAGATTCTGACCATGTCCTTTAGTCTTCATATGCTGGGGGATGACAGGTTTTCCCACAGAGCTGCCAAGAAGCTTGTTGATGAGCATCATGACGATATAGAGATTATGGCTGCATACATGGGCTTTTTCATGGGCGGATGCGGATTTGACATAGCAGAGCATAAGAGCGATGTCACTAGATTTTTTACAGATGATGCAGAGGCTCTTCATTTTTATGACATATTAAAAAAGATATACGGAA
>NZ_JAFRGN010000009.1 GCF_017433805.1 Butyrivibrio sp.
AGGAGTCTGTTTACTACCATAAAGAATTAGTTTGATAAATTCCGGTTTTGTGAAGCACACGAGGTGATCTTAATGATAAGAAAAATGAAAGAGGAAGATTTGCAACAGTGTGGAGCGATATATGCTAAGGCGTTCCCTATAGAGTATTGGGGGATTGATTGGAACCCTGATAATGCAAAAGAATATTTATTGGATTATTACGAGCAGAAAAGATTTGTGGGATATGTGTATGAAGAAGATGACGTGGTAATTGGATGTATATTTGCATTAAGTAAGATATCAGGAAGTAAAAAAGAAATATATATTAACGAAATGGCAGTTTTACCTGAAAGACAGGGCCAAGGTATTGGCAGGCAATTACTGAAGACACTATTAGATTATAGTAAGGAATCAGGATATGCTGGAGTTGTCCTTTATACCAGTGAATATGCACCTGCTTCCAAATTCTATGAAAATAATGGTTTTAAACTGTCACAAGGAACTATCTGTATGTATTGTGAGTAAGTGGACCAGGGGGACGGGGTTCCTGGCTCATTTTGCAAAGGCTTGAATATTGAAGAGGATGCAATGAGGCAGTTTCTAAACAATTTATAAACATTGAAAAATTAAGAAAATCTTTTAACTATAATTTAGGTTTCTTATTCATAATTCATTCCAACAACAAACAATTTTTCACTGATAAATGTTCAGGAATTACTAAGGAGTCTAATTATGAAAAGAAACGAGTTAAAAAAGATCTTATCTTTAGCAATAGTAACAATCATGTGCGTAACTGTCACAGCATGCGGACAGACAGCCACATCAACCGAAGGAACTGACACTGTAGTTACACAGGAAAGTACAGTTGAAGAAAGCAGCAACCCTTCTGATGCACCTGAAAAGCCGGACGGTGAGGCGCCTGATGGAGCACCTGGAAATAAACCGGATGGAGGAGCACCTGGAAATCCTCCCGAAGGTGGTGGCGGCTTCGGAGGCGGAAGCAGCAGTGCTGATATCGATTATCAGGGAGCGGTAGAAGTAACTGGCTCAGATACTCAGGATGGAAAGACCTATGCCAGCACAACAGCAGATGAGAGCGCACTTCTGATCAGCACAAGTGACGACGTAACCATCACCAATGCAACTGTTACCAAGACCGGTGATTCAGATGGTGGAGACAATTGTAACTTCTATGGCCTTAATGCAGCTGTTCTTGTAAAAGACGGATCTACAACCACTATTACAGGAGCAAACATTACTTCTGATGCTGACGGAGCCAACGGCGTATTCTCATATGGTGGAAATGGTGGAAAGAATGGCGCTGAGGGTGATGGTACAACAGTCATAATTTCAGACAGTACTATCACAACAACAGGTGATGGCTCAGGTGGCATCATGACAACCGGTGGCGGTGTTACAAAGGCATCAAACCTTACAGTTGAGACTAGCGGAAGATCTTCAGCAGCCATCAGAACTGACAGGGGTGGCGGCACAGTTACTGTAGATGGTGGAACATATACAACAAACGGTCTTGGCTCTCCTGCTATCTATTCAACTGCAGACATCACAGTTTCTAATGCAACTCTTGTTTCCAATCTTTCAGAGGGAGTCTGCATTGAGGGTATCAATTCAATTACCCTTAATGACTGCGATATGACTGCCAATAATACTGATACCAACGGAAATGCAACCTTCTATGACACAATCATGATCTACCAGTCCATGTCAGGAGATGCAGACAGTGGTACATCGGTATTTACAATGAACGGTGGAACACTTACCAGCAAGAATGGCCATGTTTTCCACGTAACAAATACAACTGCTGTTATTAACCTGGATAATGTAAAGATTATTAATATGGATTCAGAGAATATCCTGCTTTCAGTTTGTGCTGATGGCTGGAATGGCGACACAAACACAGCTACACTTAATGCAACTAACCAGATCCTTGAGGGAACGATCCTTGTTGGAAGTGATTCACAGCTTACACTTAATCTTACTGACGGATCTAGCTTCACAGGCACAATAGGCGGAAACATCACTAATGCCAAGGGCGAAACAGTTTCCACAGAAGTAGGGACAGTAGCTGTTTCTATAGATAAGAGCAGCACCTGGACACTTACAGCAGATACCTATATCTCATCATTTGATGGAGATATTTCTAGTGTCGATACTAATGGATATACACTTTACGTTAATGGAGTTGCTCTGAACTAAGACAACAAAAGATATCGTAATATAAAAAGTTGTACCGCTCATAATCAATATCAATTAAGTGTTGATTTTTGAATATGGGCGGTTTATTATAGTGATATATATTGCACACAATTAGATAGCGATAAATGTAAAAGAGGATATAGGTAATGGGAAGAGTAGAAGTTCGTTACTGTTCAAGAACTAAATTTGGAAACACAAGAAGAATAGCGGAAGCAATAGCCGAAGGAGCTTCAGTAAATGCTGTAAGCATAGATGATGAGCCGAGACTGTCAGAAAAAGCGGATATTCTTTTTCTTGGAGGCGCCCCATACGCAAATATTATGGCACCAGAGCTCAGGCAGTATGCTGAGGAACTTGATCCTGATATGGTGGGAAAGATAGTTCTTTTTACCACATCAAACTGGTCTAGAAGAACAGTCATGGCATTGAAAAAGATTTTTAAAGAAAAAGGCATAACAGTTGCAGAGGATTATTTCTACGCACACATGCTTAATATTGACGGTAAGATTGAGGCAGCAAAACAGTTTGGCGCAGAGAATGGAGTATGAACAGATAGAAACCCATAACCATAAGGTTGTGGGTTTTTATATATGAAAATGCCAGCTAATCAGCTACAATAGTTAGTATGACTAAAGGATCAATAACCAAAAATCTCATATTGTTTGCAATACCAGTGTTCTTCGGGCAGCTCCTTCAACAGCTCTACAATGTAGTTGACTCCATTGTTGTTGGAAATGTCCTGGGAAAAGAGGCGCTGGCAGCAGTTAGTACAGCAGGAAGCCTTATCTTTTTGATGGTAGGCTTTATAAACGGCCTGTTCATGGGCAATAGCGTTATCATCGGTAAAAGATATGGCGCAGGAGACGATGAAGGAGTGGCGGTTGCAACCCACACAGGAATTGCCTTTGCCATCATCATGGGACTTGCGATGACTGTGTTTGGATATTTCTTTACTCCAACGATCCTGAGATGGATGGGAACTCCGGCGGATGTAATGCCAAGGTCTACCCTGTATTTCAAAATATATTTCCTGGGAGGCCTTGGTAATATTCTGTACAGTGCCTGTTGCGGCGTTTTCCAGGCTATGGGCGATTCCAAGAGACCCCTGTATTACCTGATCGTCAGCACAATTCTCAACACTGTATTAGATATTTCTTTTGTGAAGTTCCTGGGATTTGGAATCGGAGGAGCGGCTCTTGCCACCATCATTGCACAGTTTGTAAGTGCAATCCTTGCATTTTCCAAGCTTACCAGAGTTGATGGACCACACAGAATCTACCTTAAGAAGCTGCGGATCCACGAAGCGACGCTTAAGAAAGAGCTGATGATAGGCTTCCCAACTGGAATTCAGAACAGCGTTATCGCGATTGGAAACGTGGTGGTACAGTCTAACATCAATGCCTTTGGCTCCGTTGCCATGGCTGGCTGTGGCAGTTATTTCAAGCTGGAAGGATTTGTCTTTTTACCTATTACCTGTATGTGCATGGCGCTCACTACCTTTGTAAGTCAGAACATGGGCGCTGGACAGATGGATAGGGTAAAAAAGGGATCTGTCATCGGAAGCTTTATCGGTGTAGCTTGTGCTGAAATAATCGGAGTGATATGTTTTCTTTTTGCACCTATTTTTCTCAGGGTGTTTTCAAATGAAGCACAGGTTCTGATGGTTGGTGTGACACAGGCAAGGACGGAGAGCTTGTTCTATTGCCTCCTTGCCCTTAGCCACTGCCTTGCTGGAGTATACAGAGGTGCTGGTAAAACAACGGTTCCTATGATCGTTATGCTTTCAAGCTGGTGTCTTCTCAGAATCACCTATATAACCATAATTGTGCGGATAATACCGGTCGTTAACGTGATATTCTGGGCATATCCACTTACATGGTCAGTAAGCTCTATTATTTTTGTAATATACTATTTCAGAGGCAATTGGATGAAACTGGCGTACTGATTTATACATGAAAAGAAATGGCGAATAAATTATGAAATCTAATAAATCTGCAATTTTAAATATGACCGAGGGAAATCCAGTTTCTCTTTTGATCCAATTCTCTATACCTATGCTTATAGGGAATTTGTTTCAGCAGCTGTACAACCTGGTGGATTCCATTATTGTAGGTCAGTTTGTTGGCGCAGATGCCCTGGCGGCAATTGGAGCCACAGGATCCGTCACCTTCCTTTTTTTTGCCCTGTGTAACGGAATTGGTAGTGGCGGCGGAATCATAACTTCCCAGTTCTTTGGGAAAGGAAATGTGGGCGAGATAAAGAGCTGTATCGTAAATACAGGCTACATTATGCTGGTATTTCCGCTTGTTGTGGGAACCTGTGCATTCTTCCTGGCCGCTCCTACGCTGGCTCTTTTGGATACTCCTGATGAGATCATGAGAGATGCTGTGGTCTACATGCAGATCATGTGCGTGGGCATAGTTTTCGTTTCACTCTATAACTATGCTTCATCAATGCTACGAGCTCTTGGGGATTCCAAGACTCCGCTGTATTTCCTTATCTTTTCCTGCATCCTGAACACAGTTCTTGACGTTCTCTTCGTGTGCGTGCTGCACATGAGCGTTGTGGGTGCAGGCATTGCCACAGTGATCTCGCAGTTCGTTTCAGGCATCAGCTGCCTCTTGTATGCAATTGCCAGAAATGAATATTTCCACATGGAAAAGAGCGATATGAAGTTTGACAGGCAGATTTCTGTTAAGATTTTGAAGCTTGGTATTCCGCTTTCTCTACAGTTTTCACTAATTGCTATTTCATGTATGGCGCTTCAGAAGGTTGTTAATTCCTATGGAAAAGTTGCAGTTGCTGCTTTCACTGCAACAAGCAGAATTGAGCAGATCATCCATCAGCCATACCAGACCCTTGGAGCAGCTCTTTCAACCTTTACAGGTCAGAACTACGGCGCCAATAAGAAGGAGAGAATAACAGAGGGTTATCACAAGGGACTTCTTCTAATGGTAATATTCTCTGTCCTGATGCTGCCACTGATACAGCTCTTTGGCGAAGAAATCATTCGAATATTCGTCGAAGATGAAGAAGTTATACTAATGGGCGCCAAGGCTCTTAAGATAACCAGTCTGTTCTATGTAATGCTGGGAATTATCTATGTTGTAAGAGGCGTTCTAAACGGCCTTGGAGATTCGTTCTTTGCGCTGTTTAACGGCATTGTGGAAGTTATAGGAAGATTCACTGTGCCTATTATGTTGACCTCTATCACAGTGATCGGACTATGGGGTATCTGGTGGTCAGTGGGAATTGTCTGGGCAATAAGCGGTATCACTGCCTGGATGAGATATATATATTTCAAGAAAAAGATATGGCAATGAAATGGTCCTAGGGGACGGGGTTAGTGGTCCATTTTTGTAGACCTGATACTGTTGAAATGTCGAATATAGAGATTTTCAACAGTCCAAAAGAGACCTATCAACCTGTTGAAAAAGCTAGATTATGAGAAAACAACAGTAATAAATTGGCTATTTAACCTGTTGAAAAGATGCTTTGTAGTGATTTCAACAGTAAAAAACAGGTTGATAATACTGTTGGAATTAAAGATACTCGAATATCAACAGTAAAGATAGCAAGAAATGGCCTGTTGGAAAATGGATTTTGTGAATACCAACAGTAAAGATAGCAAGAAATGGCCTGTTGAAAAATTGGATTTTAGAATACCAACAGTAAAACCGCATTTCAATTGTAATATTGACATGTTTTTGGCCCTACAATCATATACTTGGGAGATTGACGGTTAATGGAAATATCAGTTATATCTTATGGTCATCCACTATGGGATGAAACTATTTCTTTTGCTGAGAACTGCTCATGGAAAGCCGGGCCATACCTGGCAAAGAGAATGAGAAATAACGAGTTCGAAGAAATTGAACGAGTAATCGTGGCAACGGAGAATGATATGCCTGTTGCGTACTGCACATTTTCTTTGAAAGATGAGCTACCTGAGACTTCGGAATATACTCCGTTTATAGGCTTTATGTTTGTAGATGAGAAATGCAGGGGCAAAAGAGTATCCGAAAAAATGATAGAAGTTGCTTCGGAGTATGCTAAGAGTATCGGCTACGAAACAATATATATCCTGAGCGGCGAAGTAGGTCTTTACGAGAAATATGGCTTTGAAAAAATAGGTGATGAAGAAACTGTATATGGCACAGTAGATCAGTTGTTTCAAAAGAAATTGATCTAGCGTAGGGGATTAAGCAGGGGAATTCATATGAACAAAGAATGGTCGGATAAAAACAAACTGTGTCAGACAGAGAAAAAGCGAGGATAGTCTTATGAGAACAAGAGAAGAAGCGCTAAAATACGGTCTGTCTTTTCCGGGAACCTATCAGGAGGCTCCATTTCATGATCAGAACTGGCAGCTTGTCAGGGTAAAAAAATCCAAGAAAGCCTTTTTATGGACTTATGAAAAAGATGGCTTCATCAATTTGAATCTCAAGGTGGACCCTGAGTGGCGAGACCTCTGGAGAAAGACGTATACAGCCGTAATTCCTGCATATCATCAGAATAAAGAGCACTGGAACACAGTTATCCTGGATGGTTCAATCCCTGACGATGTCATAAAAAGAATGATCGCAGAGAGCTACGACCTTGTCACAGATTCACCTACAAAAAGAATTTATGAAGCAGTAAAGAAAATTCCAAAAGGAAAAGTTGCCACCTATGCTGACGTTGCAGAGATGGCCGGTGATAGGAAAATGGCAAGAGCTGTTGGCAATGCCCTTCACAAAAATCCAGATCCAAGTACCATTCCCTGCCACCGCGTTGTCAATTCAAAGGGAGAACTTGCAGGTGAATACGCCTTTGGCGGAGCCTGGAAGCAGGCACAGATATTGGAGAGCGAAGGCGTCGAAGTTTTCGAGGGCAAGGTTAATCTGGATAAATATAGAATTAAATAAATGTTTGGAAAATGAGGAGTAAGTTTTGAAAAAGTTAAAGAAAATTGCGATATTCATTCTGGCTATGTTGGGAGTTCTTTTTATAATCCTGATGCTGATGCCGGAGGATGATGAACTTTCCGATGGCGAAGAGGGAGCTGTCGTACAGACGGAGACCAATACAGTTATTCAGGATAATAATCAAAGCCAGTCTCTGAGCGAGGTATTCACTGTTGATGTGGGTACAGATGCTAAATCTGCAACAATTATGGTTTATATGAACGGTTCTGACCTTGAATCAGAGAGCGGAGAAGCCACAGCTGATATAGCAGAGATGTTGGAATCCGGTATTGGTAAAAATGTTAACGTTATAATTCAGACCATGGGAACCAAGAATTGGCAGGACTATGGGATCAGATCTGATACAGCCCAGACCTACAAGATAGAGGATGGTCAGCTAGTTCTTGTACGTGACAATCTGGGACAGCTGGATACAACTTCTAAGGATACCCTTTCTGAGTTCATCAGTTTTTGTAAAACAAATTACAGCGCTGACAGATATCTTTTGCTATTCTGGGATCACGGTGGTGGCCCTGTTTATGGCTTTGGCTATGATGAATGGCAACCAGAAGAATACAGCCTTAACATTGCTGAGATGGCAGCAGCTTTTGCTGAGAACAAGGATATAAGATTCGACATCATCGGAATGGATTGCTGTATCATGGCCAATCTGGAGACCTGCTATGCTCTTGCTCCATATTGCAAGTATGCACTATTGTCAGAGGACTTCGAGTCAGGACTTGGCTGGAGCTACACAGAATGGATGAAGACTTTCGAGGAAAATCCTGGAATATCAGCACCACTTCTTGGTAAAAAAATAGTTGATGACATTATCAAAGATAACGAAGAAGCCTTCATGGGCGATTCTGCCTGCATAGCTCTTTTTAATGAGTCAACAGCGAGCAATCTTTTTACCGCATGGAAAGCGTATGCTTATAAAAATGAGGATGCGCTCTTAAATAAAAACTACAGCAAAATGCATAAGGCAAAGGGCCGCGCCAAGTCTAGCTTCTGGAGTTACTGGGGGCTTGATGAAAGTGATGTTACTTTGTCCGACTATTACATTAGTGACATTCTCGCTCTGGTTGAAGGAATAGACAATAGCAGCGATGAAGCCAAGAACCTTATGTCAGCCCTTAAGGCAGCTGTCACCTACTATGGACATACTTCGGATAAAAACGAGCTCACAGGAATGTCCGTATCACTGCCCTATGGAGACTCGTATTTCTATGAGAAGCTCAAGGATGTGTATAAAGACATCGATTTTGATGAGGAATATATTGCCTGGCTTGGGAATTTTGTTTCTGCAGAAAGCTATGATGACTATTACAATTACGATAGTTTCGAGGATAACTGGAATGGTTGGGGCGACTACGAGAATGAGTACGGAGGCAATATAAGTAGCGGATGTGGTGAGTACTGCTACGACTATGACACCGGGGATTACTACGGGCACGAAGAGGAAAGTGCTGAAGATAACTGGATATACGACTACGAAGAAGAAATCTGGTACATGTATGAAAACGGCACACTCTACCTATACGACGAAGAATCCAATCTTATCTTCTACTATGATGAGGATGAGGACAAGATGTACTACTACGATGAAGACCGAGATGACTGGTACTTGGCTGAATAAGCAATTTTGGACCTGGGGGACGGGGTTAGTGGTCCATTTTTCTCAAGAACAATTATAAACAAAGAGTAGATTGTAGCAGCAAAAACTGTAGTGTACTATTTTAATAGAGCATTCGAAGGAGGAAACTATATGAAAAGATATGTAATCGCTCAGTAATCTGGGCTTAAAATACTGAATAATTAAGCTCAGATGAATCCAACAAGGTAGGAGGATTTGATGAGCTATTTAAAAGCAGAAGATATTCTGCCAAAAGAATTAATAGAAGCAATTCAGCAGTATGTTAACGGAACAAACATTTATATCCCAAGCATTGATAAAAAGGACTGGGGAAGCCGAACGTGTTCGAAAGAATATTATGAACTCAGGAATCGTGATATCCATTCGCAGTACATGGATGGGATGCCAGTAAATGAACTGGCAGATAAATACTCCCTTTCAGAGAAAACGATATACAAGATATTGAGTAAATCACGTGTTTGTGCGGCTAACGATACTGACGAGTCTTTGGCTAAAAAGTATTGCTGATGAACCTTTTTGTATCCTATTGTCTGTTGAAAAGGAGACAAGAGAGTAATGATAATAGAGACTACAAGATTAGAGATAAAAGACTTCATACTGGATATGGCATATGATGTGCACAAGAACTCGCTGGATGAGGACAACAGAAGGTTTGTGCCTGACGAGGTTTTCGAGACAGAGGAAGATGCCAAAGAGACAATTGAATTTCTGATGTCACAATATGGCTCTACTGAAGGCCCTTTGGTTCATCCGGTTTTTAGAAAAGAGGACAACATGAACCTTGGTTATGTCCAGATGGTGCCCATAGATGATGGCAAATGGGAGATTGGATATCACATAGCAAAAGAATTTACGGGGAAAGGCTATGCAACGGAGGCTGTGACAGCTTTTTTACCAGTTATGGCTGATACCGTAGGCACCTCAGAAGTGTATGGCATTTGCCTCAGTGAGAACATGGCATCCAAGCATGTCCTTAATAAGTGCGGCTTTGAAGCAATCTTTGAGGGCACTGGTGACTATCAGGGAGAGAAAAGAGAAATCTATAAGAGCGTTTGGAAAAAGGCTTAATGGGAGTATAAATGGAGGAACAGTTTTTTTATCATGTAATATCGGATGTTCCCAAGCACGGTCGAGATACTGGCTGATGGGGACATTGAGTTTGTTGAGATCGTAAAAGAAATAAATGCTAATATCTAATATTGATTATTATTCACCATGATGGGAATGCCCGCAGATTAATTCTGTGGGCATTGTTTTTTGAACTGCTTTAAGGTACGATACAAAAATAGACCTAGGGGACGGGGATATAGGACCAAAAAAATGGACCACGAACCCCGTCCCCCTAGTCCATTTTGGAAAAGGAAGTAGTTTTATGAGCAAGTCTTCAGTTAAGGATATGACGGAAGGGTCCATAATCGGCCAGATTATAATGTTCTCGCTTCCGCTTATGCTGGGCAATATTTTTCAGATGCTGTATAACACGGTTGATTCTATCGTGGTTGGTAATTTCGTTGGAAAAGAAGCGTTGGCAGCAGTTGGTTCGACAACTATGATCATAAATATGCTGGTGTTCTTTTTTAACGGATTTTCAATTGGTGCGGGAGTTTTGATCTCAAGATATTTTGGAGGAAAAGACCTAAAGGGACTCCACAGGGCTATAGAAACAACTATCGCAACGACCTTTGTTTTCTGCGTCATTTTTACCATAATTGGTGTGCTTGGGGTTAAGCCCATGCTAGAATTCATGGACACACCGGCGGACGTTTTTGAAGATGCCACCACATATCTTCGTATATATTTCATGGGCTTTTCGGGACTTCTCATCTATAACATGGGAAGCGGAATCCTGCGTGCAGTGGGAGATACCAGGCGCCCTCTGATGTTTCTTATTTTGACAAGTATCATTAATACTGTGTTGGACCTTGTTCTGGTAATTGGCTTTAAGATGGGAATTGCAGGTGTTGCAACAGCTACCATTATTTCCCAGATGATATCTGCGGTTCTGATTCTTTATCTTTTGACCAGTACCAATGATATCTATAAGTTCGATTGGAACGATATGGGAATAGATCAGGAAATTCTGAAGATGATCTTTGCGGTGGGACTTCCAGCGGGCATTCAATCCGTTATCACTGCCTTTTCAAATGTGTTTGTTCAGTCTTATATCAATCACTTCGGCTCAAGCTGCATGGCAGGCTGGAGCTGCTACAATAAACTGGATGCTTTCATTCTGCTACCTATGTCCAGCATGGCCATGGCTGCAACAACATTTGTTAGCCAGAATGTTGGAGCCCATAAGATGAAGAGGGCGGATGATGGTACAAGGATAACTGTAACCGCAGCAACCGGCATTACCTTTGTCATCGCAGTATTCCTATATTTCTTTTCATCAACTGCTGTCAGGATGTTCTCATCAGATCCTTCAGTAATAGAGTATGGAAGCCTGTTTATCCGCACAAATGTCTTTTTCCTGTTGGCTAACTGCATTAACCACACACTTGCTGGAGCACTGAGAGGACGCGGTGATTCACGAGGACCGATGATCATTATGATCATGAATTTCGTTGTGGTCAGGCAGATATATCTTTTTGTAATTACCCATTATGTCGTTAACACCCCTAAGTGGGTAGGTTTCGGCTATCCTGTAGGCTGGGTATGCTGCTGTATAACGGAGGTTATTTACTACAACCTTAAGCATAGGAAAGTGAACGTAATGTGAAAATGGACCACTAACCCCGTCCCCTAGGACCAAAACAGACCCACAAAAAATAAACGCAAAAAGTCAAGAAACCTCCAAACGTAAATGGTATAAATATCTTATCGGACCGATAAGTAACCAAAACAAACAGGAGCTTAAGAGTGGTAGACAGTGTAGAAGTACTCATGAACGTGCTTGAGTATATTGAAGAGAATATAGCAGGCGAACTGTCTGTGGAAGATGTTTCCAGAAACTGTGGAATCTCTTTGTCCTGGCTGCAGAAGCGTTTCAAGTATGCGTTCCACATGACTGTGAAGGAATACATACTCAGGCGGAGATTTACCTGCGCCGCCAGAGATCTGCTCACGACGGATGAGAGCATTCTCGATATAGCCCTCAAGTACGGATATTCTAACCACGAGTCTTTTACCAGAGGCTTTCAGCAGGTCTGGATGATCACACCTAACGAATATCGCAAAGAGAGGCACTTCTCAGGTCACACTCCTAAGCTTTCAGCTCTTTTACTGAACAATTTGGAGGACGATAACATGAGTAGAATGAAATATGACCTTACAGAATTATATGACGTGTTAAAAGAACGCAAAGATAATGCGTATGTTTGTGCTGACATAAAGCACCTTATGTGGATCAACGATAATATCGGACACAAGGCTGGAGATGCAGCTATTTTGGAAGCAATGCGAAGAATTGATGCAGCTTGCAGTGACGACGACATCTTTTTGCGAATCGGCGGAGATGAGTTTGTAGTTTTCACAGGCAGCAGTGATCCAGCTCATGCAGAGGAAATTGCTGCAAAAGTGAGAGATTGCCATGATACAATTACAGTAGATGTAAAAGAGGTTACTGTCGAAGTTCTTGCGGGAGCTTTTGTAGGATTTCCAGGAAGAGTTGACGCCAAGAATGTATTTGATGAGATATCCAGAAAGATTGATGAAGTACACAATAATTCTTGACACGAATAGTCAAAAAGGGGAGGCAGAAAAGATATGGATAACTTTGTTGATGAGAGAGACTATAAACTGTTAGACGGGGATAGGTACACCTTCTTTGTGCTTCGAAGGATTCTCGGGCAGGAATGCGCACTTATAGCATCTGATCACGAAAGACTCATCATCTGCCATTCCAAGAATCCTTATCCAGTGTGGGTATGGACACCTGATGATGCGGACGAAGCTGAGCTTGAAAGAGCTTATCAGGAGCTTCAGAAGAATTCATTTATAGATGGTGAGCATACCTTCAACCTCAAATATGAGCTTGCGAATTTCATCATAAAAAGAGCTGCAGAAGAGGGAAAAGAGCTGTCTATCACAATGAACATGATGGCTTATGACTGTCCAGCTCCAATAGAACCAGGTCATGCAGAGGGTAAACTTCGTAAGTGTACTGATGAGGATTACACAACACTCGTTGATTTCATAGATGGTTTTCATGTTGATACAGGCGTTGATGTTCAGAGTAGAGACGTATACAAAGAACAGGCTCGCAGAAATATAGAAGATGGCAGAACTTATTTGTGGCAGGATGCAGCTGGTAAAATTGTTGCCTGTTGCAAATATAACCCTAATGATTCCATGGCAGGTATCAATTTAGTTTACACACTTCCAGAGGAGCGTAGAAAGCACTATGCTGAAAACCTTGTTTATCAGGTAACAAAGCTTGCGGCAGATGAAGGTCTTTTACCAATGCTCTATACAAATGCGGACTACGTGGCGTCTAATGAGTGCTACAAGAAGATTGGATATATATTAAGAGGAAGCCTCTGTACTATAGGTTGAAAAAAGCTCCGGTTTTTCCGGAGCTTTTATATTGTTGGACCAGGGGGACGGGGTTGGTGGTCCAAAAAATGGACCACTAACCCCGTCCCCTAGGACCATTACTTTAGCTTAGAAACCCTATCCTGCACAAGCTTAACGAATTCTTCAACCTGCATCTGGCCCATGTCCTGAGCACCCTCTGCGCCGTCGCGGTCTCTAACAGCAATTGAGTGATTTTCCATTTCCTTATCTCCAAGAATAATCATATAAGGAACTCTGTCCATTCTGGCTTCGCGAATCTTGTAGCCGAGCTTTTCATCATGGAGATCAACCTCAACGCGGATGTTATTAGCCTTGAGGAGTTTCTCTATTTCTTTTGCATATTCCACATGTCTGTCTGAAACTGGCAGAATCTTGACCTGAACAGGAGATAGCCAAGCTGGGAACTTGCCTGCGTAGTGCTCAATCAGGATTCCCATAAAGCGGTCGATGGAGCCAAAGACAACTCTGTGGAGCATGATGGGGCGGTGCTTCTGGCCATCCTCACCGATGTAATCCAGATCAAAGCGCATAGGAAGCTGGAAATCAAGCTGGATTGTTCCGCACTGCCATGTTCTTCCGAGGCTGTCTTTAACATGGAAATCAAGCTTGGGGCCATAGAAGGCGCCATCACCTTCATTGATGGCATAAGGCTTACCAATGCCTTCAACTGCGGCCTTGAGGGAGTTGATAGCAAGCTCCCAATCCTCGTCGCTTCCGATGGAGTTCTCTGGCCTTGTGGATAGTTCAATCTCATATGAGAAGCCAAATACAGAGTACACCTCGTCAATCAGCTTCATAACACCCTGAATCTCAGATAACACCTGATCCTCACGCATGAAGATATGGGCATCATCCTGTGTGAAGCATCTTGCGCGCATCAGACCATGGAGTGTACCAGACAGCTCCGCTCTGTGCACGATTCCAAGCTCGCCCATCCTGATTGGGAATTCCTTGTAGGAATGAGGCTTAGACTTGTAAACCAGCATTCCGCCAGGGCAGTTCATTGGCTTGATTGCGTAGTCTCTGTCATCTACGCTTGTTGTATACATGTTGTCCTTGTAATGATCCCAGTGGCCTGACTTCTCCCAAAGAGACCTTGAGAGCATTATAGGTGTCGAGATCTCAACATAATCTTCGCGCTGGTGGACACGTCTCCAGTAATCAATGAGAAGGTTCTTGAGAATAAGCCCCTTAGGGAGATAGAAGGGGAAGCCCTGTCCCTCATCCATTAGTAAAAAGAGCTCCAGCTCTTTTCCCAGTTCTCTGTGGTCCCTGTCGTTTACAAGAACCTGATTTTCCATTTGCATTTCGTTCATAATGTGTTGCTCCTTTCGCAGAAAAAAGTGTTTGTATGCAACAACATAAGAAAAGCACCCATAAGACCACTACAAATGATCTTAAGGGTGCAATATGCACGGTTCCACCTTAACTTTTCACTTCAGATTCTGACAAATCCTATCCTTTAACGCAGGCATACGGTAACACTTACTATTGTTGGGCGTTACAGCTCTGGAATGGTTTTCATTCGTTATCCTCATAAGTGACTTCCACCTTGTGCCACTCTCTCTGGATGATTCATCGCGAACTACTCTTTCCGTCAATGCTTTTCTTATGTTATTGAAGCGATTGTAGCAAAACAGAATTTTTGTGTCAATGATTTTTGTAAATTTATTTTTTTGAATATTACTATCAGACAAGATGAGATATATGTTATTATAGTCAGAAAATATGTGAATGAACCTAGGGGACGGGGTTCATGGTCCAAAAAATGGACCACTAACCCCGTCCCCTAGGTCCAAAATTGCACGATAGGGGGAGAAAAGATGATTAGGCGGTCAGCACGATGTGGGGCACTTCGACATCGCACTGGCTCTGGCGGAGTATGTATCGTGTGTTGAGGGAGCGGCATTTTGAAAAGAGCCCGTGGAAACAGAACTATTGATTTAGTTACTTTTTTTAAAAAATAGCATTGTAGTGAAGATGGGAGAGACTTGTATGCAAACAGATCACAGACCGAGTCTGAGAGACTTTGACATATATGAATATGGCGACAAAGCGGCGCAGATAGTACTGTTGCAGGCTATCGACAAGCACAGTCTTGATTCAATGGAAAAAGAAATAGAGCTGATCCGTGAAGCTACGGGAAAAGAGTTCCTTCTTGCTGCCTTTGTGGTAAATGATTGGAACAAGGACCTCTCTCCATGGCCTGCGCCTGCTGTGTTTGGAAATGAGGATTTTGGGGACGGGGCAGCAGACTTGCTGGCTGTGATGCAGGAATACTGTGAGAATATGGGCTCCAGAACCTTCATTCTTGGTGGCTATTCCCTTGCAGGCCTTTATTCGTTATGGTCAGTGTACCAGACAGATATCTTCCAGGGCGTGGCAGCAGTATCACCGTCCATGTGGTTTCCAGAATTTGATAACTACATGAATGATAACAAGATCCAGTGTTCAAACGTATACCTAAGTCTTGGAGATAAAGAGGAGAAGACCAAGAACAAGGTAATGGCGACTGTGGGAGACAAAATGCGAGAAGCCCACAAACTGCTTCACGACCAAGACATCAACTGCACACTAGAGTGGAATGAAGGTAACCACTTCAGAGATCCTGATAAAAGGACAGCAAATGGATTTGCTTGGATAATAAATAGAATGGGGAACTAACATGGCATCAAGTATTATGCATCTTGCGGTAACTAGCGAACTTGCCAAAAGACACATTTTCAAAGACTTAGATAGACTTAAATTCGGGGCAGTTCTTCCGGATGCAGGGGAGAATAAGAAAGGACACATTGGCAAAAAAGTCTGCGGAAATAACAAACATGTTTACAACTTTGAGTTCTATAGAGAAAAGTATGGGGAGCTGATGAAGAGCGATGATCTCTATCTGGGCTATTATCTTCATCTTGTACAGGACATTGTCTACAGGCATTTTGTCTATGACAAGCATCACTGGAATCCATTGATTCCGGGGAATGTGGAGAAGCTTCACAAGGATTATTCAATCTTGAATTCCTACGTAGTAGATAAATACAAGCTTACAAATGACCTCAAGAAGCCAGATAACTTCGATAAAGAAGCCATCAATGACATCTGCTTCTTTAATACGGACTGGCTCATAGACTCAATGAACCAGTACTTCGTCAAAGCAGAAGATGACGATATTTTCTTTTTCACCAAGGAGATGGCAGATGAATTCATTGCAGAAGCAGTAGAGGCGTGCCTAAAAGAACTGGCCGCCCTGGAAAAAGGCGAAGGCATGATTAACAGCTACGATGTAGCCTGGGCATCAAGACCTTATTCTCTTCTTGAGACTACCCTCAACACCAGAGAACTTGGAGATTATCGCATAGAGGGCACAGATAAATATACTCAGAACGGTAGGATCTTCAGGAGCGACGTAGCCAACTATCCATCAGAAAAAGACATAGCATTCCTGCGAAACACAGGCATAACCACCATCATCGATACCAGATCTCCAGAGGAAAAAGAGCGAAGACCTCACGGCTTAAAAGACGTGGAAGGCTTTTTCTATCACGACATTCCAATTGAGGAAGGAAGTGGAATTCCTGAAAGTGTAGAGGCGGTTCCAGATAGCTATGTAGGGATAGCGCGCGCAGACAACATCGGCAAGGTTTTCCAAACAATGGCAGATGCTCCTAAGGGCATAATGTATAACTGCTCGGCAGGTAAGGACAGATCCGGAACCATAACAGCACTAATAATGTGGCTCTGCGGTGTTAGCAAAAAGGACATAGTCTTTGACTACATGAGAACCAAGGATAACAATAAGGAACGCTTTGAGCAGATACATGCAAACTTCCCTGAAATTGACATGAACATCGTCATCCCTAATGAGAACAACATGATCAGATTCTTGCAGATGATGGAGGACAGATACGGAGTAGCCGAGAACTACTTCACAGCAATCGGAATAGACACAGAAACTCAGCAGAAGCTCAAAAACAAACTTCTATAACCATCTGAACAACAGACAACGCAGACACAACAGACAATGCAGATACGGAGGAATATATGGAGAAGTTTTATTTCGAGGTACCAGGCCCTGACAGAAAGGACGATGCTATAGCCTATATAAATGAGTTTTACGAATACGATTCAGATATTAACGGAAGCGGCGGACTCCACAAATTTCTTGATAACTACGAGGGATGGCTGGATAAGCTCGATGAATATGCAAACAGACAGCCAAGCGAGGACGGCGTTCCAGCAAGAACTTTTTTCCTTGTAAGAGAGAACGACAAGAGGATAGTCGGAATGTGCAATATCCGCCTTGCCCTCAACGAGAGACTGCGTAACTACGGCGGAAACATCGGCTATTCCATAAGGCCAACAGAAAGAGGTAAGGGCTACAACAACTTTAACCTCTACCTGGCTCTCAAAGTCTGCGACGAGCATGGAATCGACGAAGTTCTTCTTGATGCAGACCTTGATAATCCTGCATCCTGGAAGACAATGGAATATTTTGGCGGTAAAAGAATCAGAGAATACTTTGATGACAAAGAAGATATGTGCATGACTGTCGATTACACAATCGATGTAAAGAAGGCCTTGGCTGACCATAAGGATTTTGAGGACCAAACCATAAAAAACATATAAACAGAGAGAAATATTTGTAAAATCGATTGAAATAGGTTTTCTTTATAGTATTATGATGTTGGAGTTATAGGCACTGGTATCGCTTATAGAGGTAGATATTATGAGTCTTTTTAATAAATATGACTACAACAAGCATAAGAATAGAGAGAACCTGTTTCTTTTTTGTGCGTTTATTCTTATACCAATTTACATAGGCTTATGCTTTCTTCTTTTCCTGAATAAGAGGGATGTAGTTGCCGTTACCATGGACTACAAAGGCAAGGCATCTATAGTTCTCGATAACAATCAACCGGGATTTACTGAGGAAGAGATTACGGATGTTTCTTTTGAGGAATATGGCAAGCTCGATGAGCTTGGAAGATGCACTCCAGCATTTGCCTGTGTTGGCGCAGATCTGATGCCTACAGAAGATCGCAGTAGTATTGGTGAAGTTATTCCAACAGGCTGGGTGCAGAACAGGTATCCCGGAGTTGTGGACTCTGAGCCACCATTTATCTATAACAGGTGCCATCTTATAGCCTATAAACTGACAGGCGAAAATGCTAACTCACAGAACCTTATAACAGGCACTAGATACATGAATGTTGAAGGAATGTTGCCTTATGAGGATATTGTAGCTGACTATATAAAAGCAACGGGCAATCACGTTATGTACAGGGTTACACCTGTATTTGAAGAGAATAATCTCCTGTGCAGAGGCGTTCAGATGGAAGCCTATTCTGTTGAGGATAATGGCGAGGGAGTCTGCTTTAACGTATTCTGCTTTAATGTTCAGCCAGGAATCGACATAACCTATTCAGATGGCAGCAATGTACTTGGAGCCGGCATGGAGGCTGCCGAAGACGCTACAGTAGGAAATATCACGACAGAGAAGTTTGCATTTCACACAGACGAAGAGCTTCTACAGAACGTGGATTATGTCGTAAACAGGAATACCTTGAAGTTCCATTACATATACTGCGAAAGCGTTGATGAAATCTACGAAACCAATAAGATATATTACAAAGGTTCAAGAGAAGAGCTTATTGAGCAGGGCTATGTACCATGTAAGCGCTGCAATCCGTGATTTACACTTCTCATTGACACACGGCTTAACTTGAAGTAGCATTCTTTATAGATTACTCATGGATCGTCAGGTGGAAGGAGGAGAGCAATGCGCGATAACAGCCAGTCTAATGGAATTACGCGTAATGTGATCGCAGTACTTATGTGTGCTGCGCTTTACTTTAGTGTTCTCTTTTCCGCCTTTTTTATTGTTAACGAATATCACCATGACTGCGTGGGCGAGGAATGTCCTATCTGTCAGTGCATAGCAGAGTGCGAAGCCTTTGTTAATCAGATCAGCTCCGGACTTATCATTGTGTTTATTGCGCTTCTGACCCTTGCCATAGCTGCAGATTCTTACAGGATGTTCGTAAGTCTTTTTTCTGCTAACACTCTTGTTACGCAGAAGGTGCGTCTAAATAATTAAATTTCTCATTTATTCTTTTTTGAATTCCTGTTTACTAACTTAATATTGCAAAATTTGGAGGAAATTATGAGAAAAATATTTTCTCTTATTTTGGTTGCACTCATGCTTGTGGGTGTTCTTTCTGCGTGCGGAAATTATTGCACCTGCAAGAGCTCTTTGTGCTACCAGAAAACTGCTCCTTTTGGATGAGCCTGTGGCTGGCCTTGACCCAAAGGTCACCACAGAAATGTATGAGGTGATAAAAGAGCTTAATCAAAAAGGAATAGCAACATATAAATTGCTAACAATGTAGTTGCGCAAAATATAAAATATGATATAATCCTTTCAGAAAGAGAGGATTTTTTGAGATGGAAAAAGAATTCAACATTCAAGAATATATGACTCATGGAGTTGAGAGAGTTGTTTCTGATGCGATCAAGGCAACGCTCAAGAATCCTAAGGAAAGTGCTTATATGGCCAAGTTTGCCCTTGCAACTAAGACTGCATCCAAGAAGAGAGCCAAGCTTGAAGCAGAGGGAGAGCACATTCCTCCATTTTTGATTGCCAGTATTACAAGTAGCTGTAATCTTCACTGTGCAGGCTGCTATTCCAGATGCAACAATGCCACAGAGGATACAGAGCCTGTAAGTCAGCTCACCGATGAGGATTGGCTCAGAGTCTTTGACGAGGCAGATGAGCTTGGAGTTAGCTTTATTCTTCTTGCAGGTGGTGAGCCACTTCTTAGAAAAGGCGTTATCGAGGCAGCTGGTAAGAAGAAGGATATTCTTTTCCCAATATTCACTAATGGAACATATATGGCTGACAAGTACTTCGATCTCTTTGATCAGAACAGAAATCTTGTGCCTATCATGAGTATTGAGGGTGAAAAGGAAGCTACTGATAATAGACGCGGCGAAGGCGTTTATGACAAGCTTGTTTCCAACATGGATGAGCTCTACAAGCGCGGCCTTATCTATGGCGCTTCAGTTACTGTTACAACAGAGAATATCAAAGAGGTTTCTTCTGAGGACTTCATTGGTAAGCTTTCATCCAAAGGCTGCAAGGCTGTAATCTTCGTTGAATTCGTTCCAGTTACTGATGATTCAACACATCTGGCACCTGGCGATGAGGATAGAGAGTACCTTAAGGGCGAGATAGCAAGACTTCGTAAGGAGCACCCTGAGATGGTATTTGTTTCTTTCCCTGGTGATGAGAAGAGTTCAGGCGGATGCATTGCAGCAGGAAGAGGATTCTTTCACATCAACTCCCATGGCGGAGCTGAGCCATGCCCATTCTCACCATATTCAGACATCAATGTAAAAGATACATCACTACGTGAAGCTATGAATTCCAAGCTTTTCAAGGCGCTTCAGGCTGAGGGCGTACTCATCGAAGATCACGCAGGCGGATGTGTTCTGTATGAGAAGAGAAAAGAAGTTGAAGCTCTTTTGTCATAATATATTGTAAAGAAATTAAGAAAAGGTGATCACCTCTGCTGAAGTGATCACCTTTTTATTATCTTCTGACTGATTTTACTGGTGCGGTATTAGTGACTGTTACAAGATAATCACCGCCCTGCCCCATGGCAAATACTGCATTTCCAATATCAATAATTTTGAAGCTGCCGCAATAATCAAGCTGGTTACGGGATGTGTTCAGCCTGTAGAGATTTGCGTATTTTCCCGCATTCTCTTTTCCTAATGCCACATGCAGATTGACAGTGCATGGGAATGCGCCGGTGTTCTTGATTGAAAGCTGCTTGGATGCAATCGCCTTCTTCTCAGCTATAAGAACGGAAGAGATAGCCTTTGGATTGCTGTTTAGAGAAAGATCAATCCTAGTGCTTGCTGCAATCTTTGGCATTTTGATATCTGTTCCTGTTATGCTAAGAGCTATGCCGCCGATACTGTGAATGGCAAGAGTAGTATTCTTACCCTTCAACATGCTAAGGACAGAAGCTGGAATGATAGTTTCCTTAGGCGAATTAATATTTAATGTGCCTGTAAGATCTAAGCGTTCCAGGCGACTTACAACAACAGGCCATGTGATGGCACCAGCTACAGCTGGTGTGCGGTTAGGAGCGATAGCTACTACCGGAGCCTGACTGGAATCTGAGGAGGTATCACCTGATGAACTCTGATTCTGTACGCTGTAGTCTCTGTTATCTGATGAAGCTGGCGTGTTGCTTTCTGAATTTGAAGGTGTCTCCTGAGAAGTTGATCCCTGAGCTGGTGTCTCCTGTGATGGCTGACTAGGAGCATCTTCGCTAGGTGTATCTTCAGAAGGAGTTTCTGGCTCTGCTGGTGCTCCCTCAGCGTAGGCTGTTGCTTCGTAGAAGCCGGTTTTGTTAGTTACAGTGTTGAGCATTGTCGCATAATCAAGGCCTGTTCTAAAGAAGAAAGTTACGGCAGTTGCCTCGTCTATTGTGAAGCTTCCGCTCAGAGAGCCTTCATTACCGTCGATAACGTTGTTCCAGGTATATGTTCCTGGTTCGATGAAAGCAGTTGCCATGTAGGCGTTTCTTGCAGTCTGGAGCATAGGAGATGCTACGACTGTATCACCATTTCTAAGTGAAAGCTCTACCTGAGCTGTTCCGATAGCCTTTTCATAGACTTCGCCATTTGCCAGCTTAAAGCTTGTAACTCCATCGCTGATAGAATCAAACACGTCTTTAGTTACTGAGTTTGCCCATACTAAGATAGAACCTGAGCCTTCGCCACCTGGAATGGTAGTCTTTTTGTTATCTGAAGGAATTTCTCCGTTACTCCATACTCTGTCGAAATTCACCTTGTACTGATAGGTTATTGATGTGGTAGGAAGTGTGAAATCAAGGGTTCTTGCGAAAACACCACCGCCGATATATTCGATGGTTGAAAGAGGATTGGCCTGATCCCATCCGCCGAACTCCTTAAACTCTTCAACACCGTTTCTGTTAAAGAAATTTCCTGTCCAGTTAGCAACCTTTTTGATGTCCTGAACTGGATTTCCATTTGAATCCTCGTGCTCATCCTGGCTGGTGAAAACGGTATTATTCAGTGCAAAGTAGCGGATAATGATGTTCTGGCTGGAGGAGCTTTCTCTTATGCTGCCTGTATAAATCTCCTCGCCGTTCAGGGTAATAGAGTAAGTAGTAACTCCGCCAGCAAAGGTTGCTGTTGTCTCGTACATTCCCTGTTCAAAGAGACTCATGTTGTAAGATGTATCACCAACTCTAACCTGTAAATAGTCACCAGGTGCAGCAATGGTTGATGGCTGAGGTTTTTCTGAAGGCTCCTCGGAAGGTTTCTCAATTGGCTCCTCAGAAGGCTCTTCGATAGGTTCCTCAATTGGTTCTTCGGAAGGCTCTTCTGATGGATCAGGCTCAGAACCATTTGCCACTTCAAGCTCATACATACTTGCATATGTGCTGTTTATCTTAGTTACATGGATACGTACATAGCGGAAGCTTGATTCCTGGAAAAAGATTGTCTGGGCGCCTGCAGCGCTGCTGCTTCCAGTAGCTATTTCTGTGTATCCGTTTTCTGGATCATTACTTCCTTCGATGATATATTCTGTGTTGTAGGAATCTGCATAATCCCCAGTTCCACCCCAGTACAGGTTGACATGGTTAAAGGTCTTGGCGCTTCCAAGATCAACTGCGAACCAAGGATCTGGATCTTCCTGATGCAGAACGATGAAGGAAGTATAGCTTCCGTCTGTAAGGTTGCCTACGTTTCTGGCACCTATTCCAGCGCTGCTTCCTCTTGCGTTAGATGAAGCCATACCCTGCTTTTGAAGTGCAAGGTTTGTACCTGGCTCAAGGCCTCGATCTGTAAGATCAGGCACGTTGTTTAAATCTCTGTAGATGTTTGCATAAGTATGAGCCTTCTGCTCGATTAAGTTTACTGTAGCTGTATCGTAGTTAACACGATTGTTTCTATAATCTGAGCTCTCTACCAGAGACTTTACTACTTCAGCATCAGCCTCTGAGAACTGTAAAACAGACTGCTCAGAACCAAGAATGGCATAGAAGATCGAGCTTGCAGAAATAAGTGAAGCCAGGTCATTGCCATGTACATTGTCACCTGAACGATACCAGTGCTTACCCTCATTGAAATACAGATCATAGTAAGCTTCACCACTTGGAGCTAAAAGAGCTCCGTTGTCTTTAGCAACTGCTACATAGGCATCGGTGAAGCTTGTCTGCATGGAACTGAATACATCCTCGTTAGCCCATGGCATATACAGAACAAGCTGAGGATGGTTTGGAGCTTCATCAATCCATGGTTTAAATGCACCAACACCCTGTCTTAATAAAGACTCGTTAAAACCTGAGGATTTCTCCTGCAGGACTACATAATCATAATTACCTTCAATAATGGCAGCTCTTGTACTTGCTGCCAGAATATCAGCCTGATCAAATAATGATGCACCCATCTGAGTTCTGGTGTCTATTGTTGCATCAATAGAGACGTAGGCTAATAGCTGTTCAAGCTTACTCGCCACGTTGTTGTATCTGGTAAGGCTGTTTCCAACCATAAGGATACGCATCGAATTGTCTGTTGTTTCCTCGACTTCAGGCTGTTCAATCAATGCTTCAGACTCCGATTCCGTAGCTATAGCCTGAACGGGTAGTAGGCTGGTACTAAGGAAAAGAGCCATCATCACAGCGATAAACGCCCTAAAAAAACCTTTTTTCATACTCTGTAATTTCTCCTTCCATCTGATTACGCGCGCAAACATATATCAAATATGCACTAATTATAGATAGACGAAATCTTGAATAACATAATCAGATTCTATATGATGATATATACTGGAAGATATATGGGAGAGGTATGGATGCCATGGAATTGTTACAGCTTCGTTATTTTCGCACTGCAGCTATGCTAGAGAACTTCACAAAGGCCGCTGAGTATCACCAGATTCCTCAGTCTGCCATCAGTAAGACAGTTAAGAATCTGGAACGTGAACTTGGATGTGAGCTCTTTTCCCGAAATGGAAAAAAGATAGTTCTGAACGATAACGGAAAAATGTTTCTGGAAAAGGTAGATATCGCTCTAAAGAGCTTAGATAGCGGCGTCGAGGAACTAAAGGGACATAAGCTTAGTGTTATAAGTATAAAGGTATTCAGTGGAATCCACTTCGTTTCTAAGATGATAAGCGAATTCGAAAAAGAATATCGAAATATTAAGGTTATCAACTATCATGGCCAGGGTGATGCTCTTATGAATCAGGATGAGGACTTTGTTTTCTTCCAGCTCCCGATTGACGAGGGAAGCTATGATAGTAGGTTTCTGATGAAGGATGAGCTAAAGATAGCTATTTCCAAGAGTAATCCGCTGTCTTCCAGAAAAAAGCTGAATTTAGAGGAATTAAAAAGCGAGAAGTTTGTGTCTTATGGTGACGGAAATCAGCTAAGGCAGATGACTGAAGAGCTCTGCCAGGAAAAGGGCTTTAAGCCAAATATCATTTTTGAAGCAGCGAGCTTTGATGCCTTGCGCTCCATGGTGGAGGCTGGTGTTGGAATTTCATTGGTACCTGAGATGTCATGGTCGCTGGAAAAGACGGATCATGTATCCCTTGTGCCGATTACCACGCACCCCTACAGGAGTCTTGTGATTGCCTGGAAAAAAGATAAGGCTCTCACCCATGAACAAAAGCTGTTTCTGGACTATGTTTGTAAGTGGTTTAGTTAAAAAAGAGGCCTCACATTATCTTTAAAAGATGATGTGAAGCCTTGTTTAATTTATCCATATTTAGTTGTCTGCCTTCACTGGAAGGAGTCTGAGTCCGCCTGTTCCAAAGAACATTGAGTTTCTGATCATTCCGATGCGGTATAAGCTCAGAACGTAGAACATTGAATACATGATAGTCATAATCCCGAATGCTCTGATCAGCTCCTCAACTGTTGGAGGATATCCGTATCTCCTTGTAAAGTTTCCTACGTATTCTGCAATTTCTGCTTCTAGTCTACCCATATTATTAACCGTCCCTTATGCATGCGTCTCTTTGGATATTTGGACGCTTTTAATTAGTCTAGTCCAAGAATATGTCCTAAATTTGTAGAAGTTATAAAATAATTATAAAATGATTGCTCGCAATTTTTATTTCGCAAAATTGGAGAATTACGGACTTCAGAGACACAGATGATGTTATGTATTTGGGAAATATTTCTGACTACAATATATTCAAGAAGATTCGAAACAGAAACATTCTAATGATCAAGAAGGAGGGTGCCGATGAACAAATTCTTACAGGGAATGCTGTTTGCGCTTCTTTTGGTATATGTGGTTTCACCAGTGGATTTCGTTCCCGGACCTGTTGACGATATCCTGGCAATAATCTTATACGCAGCAGCAAACAGAAATAAGTTTTTACCCAAGAAAGATTACGGTAATGAACAGATCGAAGTAATCGATGTGGATGGAAAAGAGATTTGAGCTTTTGTGATTGATTTATTTGGAGGAAAGTTGTTATGAGTAAGAAATTGTACAGAAGTAATGATAGAAAAGTTTTTGGTGTGTGTGGCGGAATCGCAGAATATTTTGATATTGATCCTACGATCGTAAGACTTATCTGGATCATCATGACATGTTCAGGCGGAAGCGGAGCAATCCTTTATCTCATAGCTGCACTTCTTATGGATAACAAGCCTGATTACGTGAGCAGATACGAGAATCAGTAATTACATTGCTATCAGCAGCTACTTGCTGATCACATAGATTGGAATAGCCTCAAAAACCCCTTGAAGAGAGCATATGATTGAAATAAATCGTATGCTCTTTTTCTGTTCATTGGACATGTTTTCAATTTGTGACGTGGGATAAAGAGGGGTGAGCATTGATGTGATAGCAAGTTTTGCAATGTATGCAACAAACGAGGCAATTCCATTACATAAGCCGGAAGGATAAAGTGATACTGTAATCAAAAAGCATGCGAGAATTACATTTTTGAGCAATATGGAAGATTACTGATTACAGAAAATTTAAGATAGAAGGAGATTACAAACTATGGAAATGACACTTCGCTGGTACGGCAAAGAGTACGACACAGTTAAATTATGGCAGATCAGACAGATTCCTGGCGTTAAGAGCGTTATCACAACTCTTTACAACAAGCAGGCGGGAGAGCTCTGGACACAGGATGAGATCAAGGCTCTCAAGGCTGACGTCGCAGCAGAGGATATGAAGATTGCAGGTATCGAGTCTGTTAATGTATCTGACGCAATCAAGGCAGCTACAGCTGAGCGCGATGAGCACATTCAGAACTACATCGATACACTTGAGAACCTCGGTAAAGAGGACATCCACATGGTATGCTACAACTTCATGCCTGTATTCGACTGGACCAGAACAGAGCTTGCAAGAAAAAGAGCTGACGGCTCAACAGTACTTGCTTACACACAGGAAGCAGTAGATGCTATTCAGCCTGAGAAGATGTTTGAGTCACTTGCTGGTGATACAAACGGCTCAGTTATGCCAGGCTGGGAGCCAGAGAGAATGGCTCACGTAAAAGAGCTCTTTGAACTCTACAAGGGTATCGACGAGGACAAGCTCTTTGAGAACATTGTTTATTTCCTTAAGGCAATTATGCCAGTTTGTAATAAATATGATATCAAGATGGCTATTCATCCAGATGATCCAGCATGGTCAGTATTCGGCCTTCCTAGAATCATCAACAATGAAAAGAATATCCTCAAGCTGATGAAGGCTGTTGATGATGTGCACAACGGTGTTACCTTCTGCTCAGGTTCTTACGGCACAAGCCTTGAGAACGACCTTCCACACATGATCAGAGCGCTTGAGGGCAGAATTCACTTTGCACATGTTCGTAACCTTAAGTTCATTTCTCCTACAAACTTCGAGGAGTCAGCTCATCTCTCTTCTGATGGAACCTTCGATATGTACGAGATCGTTAAGGCTCTCTACGAGACAGGCTTTGATGGACCTATCCGTCCTGACCACGGCAGAATGATCTGGGGCGAAGTAGCAATGCCAGGTTACGGTCTCTATGACAGAGCTCTTGGCGCTACATACCTCAACGGACTATGGGAAGCAGTTGAGAAGAGCCACCAGCGCGGAGTTTGATAAGTGAATAAAAGATGGGGATAAGAAAATGAAACTGAATTTTGATAGTGTAAAAAACGACAATTCCTGGAAGGAGAAGGGCTATTACATCCCTTCTTTTGACAGAGAGAAGATGGTAGCTGAAACCGTTGCTAATCCAGAGTGGGTACACTTTGGTGCTGGTAATATCTTCAGAGCATTTCAGGCTAATCTTTCACAGAGAATGCTTGAGAAAGGACTTACAACAAGAGGTCTCACTGTAGTAGAAGGCTATGACTACGAGATCATCGAGAAGATGTACAGACCTCACGATAATCTTTCTATCCTTGTAACTCTCAAGGCTGACGGTAATGTTGAGAAGACAATCGTTGAGAGTATCGCTGAGTCCTGCGTTCTGGATTCTAACAATGACAAAGAGTTTGCTCGTCTTAAGGATATCTTTTCCGCTGATTCTCTTAAGCTTGCAACCTTCACAATTACTGAGAAGGGCTACAGCCTTGTAAATGGTGCTGGTGAGACTCTTCCAGCAGTTGCTGCTGATCTTGAGAACGGACCTGAGAAGCCACAGAGCTATATTGGTAAAGTTGCAGCACTTCTCTATGCAAGATTTGTAGCAGGTGAGAAGAAGATTGCCATGGTCAGCACAGATAACTGCTCACACAATGGTGACAAGCTCTACGCTGCTATGCATGCTTTTGCCAAGGCTTGGACAGAGAATGGCAAGGCAGAGGCTGGATTCCTTGCATATGTAGAGGATGACAGCAAGGTATCATTCCCATGGTCAATGATCGACAAGATCACACCAAGACCAGATGATTCTGTTAACGAAATCCTCAAGAAGGATGGAGTTGAGGAACTTGAGCCAGTTGTAACTTCCATGAAGACATGGGTTGCTCCTTTCGTTAACGCTGAGGAGAGCGAGTACCTTGTAATCGAGGATAAGTTCCCTAATGGCAGACCTGCTCTTGAGAAGGTTGGCGTTATCTTTACTGAGAAAGAGACAGTTGATAAGGTTGAGCGCATGAAGGTGTGCACTTGCCTTAATCCACTTCACACAGCACTTGCTGTATATGGCTGCATTCTTGGCTTTACCAAGATCTCAGATGAGATGAAGGACGAGACACTTGTTAAGCTGGTAAAAGAGATCGGTTATACAGAGGGACTTCCTGTAGTAACTGATCCCGGTGTTATCAAGCCTCAGGAATTCATCGACACAGTTGTTAATGTCAGAATCCCTAACGTATTCATGCCAGATACACCACAGCGTATTGCCTGCGACACATCACAGAAATTGCCAATCAGATTTGGTGAGACAATCAAGGCTTACGCAGCATCAGATAAGCTTGATGTTCAGAATCTCAAGTTCATTCCTATGGTTCATGCCGGATGGCTTCGTTACCTCATGGGAGTAGATGATAATGGTCAGACCTTTGAGCCTAGCCCGGATCCACTTCTTGAGAAGGCTCAGGGCTTCGTACAAGACATTAAGCTTGGTGAGACAGATGAGGCCAAGGTTAAGGCGGCAGTTCTTCCACTTCTCAAGGATGCTACTATCTTTGGAGTTGATCTCGAAGAAGTTGGTCTGTCAGACAGAGTGGTTGGTTACTTCATGGAACTTCTTGCAGGAACTGGCGCTATCAGAAAGACACTGGAGAAGTATCTGTAATAGAAAATGTGTGTTGCGTAAACATCATACGATATTTCAATACTGTGCAAACATTTGAAAAGCTCTGCATCACCCGATGCAGAGCTTTTCTATAGGAGTATGTAAACTTGGAATAGAAATCAAATCAAAATATTGGATAACAATTAATCACTACACCATAATATAGTATCATGAATGTGGTCTTTCAAATCTTAAAAAACTATTAAATAATCACTCGTAGAGGTTTTTGACGGATTGGCGTTCGGCAACGCGGATGGGTTGACGTTCGTCGGCTACGAGGATGCACTTGTCGGTTATCATTTTGAAAAGGTATTCACTGGCTTTGCGAGCCTTCCACTCGAAGTCCTGGGCAACTGATGTGAGCTTGGGTGACATGAATTCACAGTCAGGAAGGTTATCAAAACCTATGACTGACATGTCGTAGGGAACGCGAAGTCCGCACTGTTTGAGACCTTCAATTACGCCAAAGGCAACGATGTCTGACATACATGCGATGGCGGTGTAGTCGCCTCCACCAAAAGCTATGTCTTGCCCAATCTGCACTGCACTGTGGTATGTGGATTCTGTGTAATAAATGTTTCCGTTTTTGAATGGGATGCCGGCTTCCCTGCAGGCATCTGTGAAGCCTTTGTAGCGCTCTCTGATAACACCCTCTGAGGCGATATCAGGAGATACAAGGGCAAGCTTGGTGTGACCCTTTCCGATGAGGTATCTGGCAGACAGATAACCTCCGCGGTAGTCTTCGATTCCAATGTTTACGATTTCTTCACCAGGAGCATAGGTATCCAGGAAAACTATAGGGATATCTATAAGGCTCTTGATCTCAGGCACCTCGTCTTTATATATACCAAGGAAAAAAGCTCCATCTACATTCCAGGAGGATAGAAGAGGAACAATCTCTCTTGGATCACCTACGCATCTGAGCATCAGGTAATAGTCATTAGCTCTGATGTAACGTTCCAGAGCTGCAATGATATGCGCATTGTATGGATTGGCAAAAAAGTCCTCATCCTTCCCAAGGTATGGGACAACCAGTCCGATGAGGCGACTCTCTTTTTTGACAAGAGATCTTGCCATAACGTTAGGCTTATAACCTGTCTCTTTTATGATGCTCTCAATCTTGGCCTTGGTCTCGTCAGAAACCTTGGACAGTTTGCCGTTTAATACATTGGAAACTGTTGCGGTACTGACGCCGGCCCTCTGTGCTATCTCTCTAATATTCACTGTGTTCACTCCTACTTGGTAAAGCGGTTAACTTAAGGATTACTATACATTTGCGCAAGTCTTAATGTCAAGTGGTTATCTGTTTACCATGTCAACTATCAAATTGTCCTAAAAAATTGTGTGCATTATATCTCTTTGAACTCCCCTATTTATCTAAAAAATGGAAAATGTTTCTGAACGGTTGACCGTATCATCCTGACCCATTATAGTCTTGGTAAACCGATTAACGTAAACATGTTCAAAGGAGGATTACAAAAATGAAATTGAAGAAAATTGGAGCCTTAGCAATGACTGCCATGCTGGGTGCATCTGTACTTACAGGCTGCGGTGGGGAGAACGCAGGATCTGCCAGTGCAGCACAGGGAACTGATTCCAAGACAACTACAACAGCTACTGATACAGCAGCAACTCAGACAGAGACTCAGAAGGTAGAGCTCAAGATCTGGGTTCCTGAAGAGGAAGTAGATATTACAGATGAGATGGTAAAGAAGTTCGACGCTGCACATGATGAATTTGATATTACTTATGAAATTGCAGTTGTTGGTATCGACGAGGCGCCACAGGCACTTGAGACAGACGCTGATACAGCAGCTGATATCTTCTATACACCATCAGGCGGAGTTGGCGATCTTGCAGGCAAGGGACTTCTTCTTCCTATCACCAAGGATTTCGATACTCTTGTAGCAGACCTTCCAGAAAGTGCTATCAATGCAGTAACAATCGATGGACTTACATATGCTGTTCCTTTCTCGCCTAATACATTCTTTATGTATTACAACACAGATCTTTTCACAGCAGATGAGGTTAAGAGCCTTGACACAATGCTTGCTAAGGATCTTGGAGATGGAATGTGGAACTTCAGTACACAGCTTACAAACTCATGGTATTCAGAGATGTTCTTCCTTGGAAATGGCTGCACACTTTTTGGAGCAGATGGAACTGATGAGAAGGATTGTACATTTAACAATGCAAACGGACTTGCATCTGGTCAGTACATGATCGACCTTGCAGCTAATCCTAAGTATCTTGAGGATGCAGACGGTGTAGGCGGAAATGCTTTCAAGGAAGGAAAGCTCGGCGCTGTAACAAGCGGAGCATGGAGCGCACCTGAGTTCAGAGAAGCTCTTGGCGACAAGGTTGCTGCAGTAGCTCTTCCAGTTGCTAACATCGGAGGAAAAGACGTACAGCTTTCAAACTTCGTTGATTTCAAGACAATCACAGTTAAGTCAAATACACAGTATCCACTCTGCGCTCAGCAGCTTGCAGTTTACATGGCTAGCCCAGAGAGCTGCCTTACAAGATACAACAAGCAGGGCGATGTTCCTGTACTTAAGTCTCTTTCAGAGAGTGCTGAGATCGCAAATGATATCGTAGCCAGCGCACTTAACGACCAGGCTGCAAACGCAACAAACCAGCCAAGTATTCCTAAGATGGGTGACTACTGGGATCCTATGAAGGCTTTTGGAACAAGCGTATACAACGGAGAGGTTTCATCAGCTAACCTTCAGAGCCAGCTCGATGCACTTGCAGATAGCATCACAAGTTCACTTACAAACTGATTTAATTTGGCAACAGGGCTTTGATTTGCATATGTTTATCGACTTAGCATATCAAAGCCCTCGTTGCCTATATACTTCTATGACTGAGGTAGGAAACAATGAAGGTAATTAACAAAAACAGGAATTTAATAACGACGTTTACTAAGGGAGATATTTTTTCGAGACTTTCTTATATTGTTATGGGATTAGCGAATATAAGAAATGGTCAGGTGATAAAGGGCTTGATTTTTCTTATGATAGAGGTTGCTTATTTCATGTTTATGCTCCTGACAGGAAGACACAACCTGCACATGATGAGGACTCTGGGAGAGAATACTCAGGGTATGGCCTACAATGAGGCGCTTGGAATTTATGAGGTGACCAAGGGAGATAACTCAATGTTGATCCTGTTGGCAGGTGTGGTAACCCTTGTTATCACAGGACTCTTCATTGCTTTATGGCTCTTTTCCATATATTCAGGTGAGAGGGCAAGGCAGACAAGAGAACTTGGGAAAAGACCTGCATCCTTCCTTGAGGATGTGAAGAGCCTTGCAAATGAGAACGTACACTTTCTCTTTTTATCAGTGCCTGTTATCGGGCTTTCTACATTTACAGTAATGCCGCTTATTTACATGATCCTTATGGCTTTTACCAACTACGATCAGGATCATCAGCCGCCGGGAAATCTCTTTACCTGGGTTGGCATCAAGAACTTTTTTACACTGTTATCAACAGGAGACAGACTCGCAAATACCTTCTGGCCTGTGCTTGGATGGACACTTATTTGGGGCTTTGCCGCAACATTTTCCTGCTACTTTGGCGGGATGATATTAGCTATGATAATCAATTCCAAGGGAATTAAATATAAAAAATTCTGGAGAACTGTTTTTGTAATCACAATGGCGATTCCTGCCTTTATTTCACTCAGAGTTGTGGCGACAATGCTGGGAGAGAGAGGAATTCTCAACGTACTTCTTCAGCAGTGGGGCTTTACTGCAAGTGCGCTGCCATTTTTGTCTAACGTGACATGGGCCAGAGTTTCAGTTATTGTTGTCAATTTCTGGATTGGTGTACCTGTCACAATGCTCATGGTATCAGGTATTCTTATGAATATTCCTGCAGAGCTTTATGAAAGTGCCAAGATTGACGGAGCAGGTCCTGTACTTGCATTTTTGAAGATAACATTCCCCTACATGTGGTTTGTTACAACACCATACCTGATTTCCAACCTTATTGGTAACTTCAATAACTTTAACGTTATTTATTTCCTTACAGCAGGCCAGCCTCTTACACTTGATTATTTCAAGGGTGCAGGCAAGACGGATCTTCTTGTTACCTGGCTGTACAAGCTGACCAAGGATAGTAACGATTATAACCTTGCAGCAACTATAGGTATTATCATCTTTGTTATTTCAGCAACCTTTACTTTGATCTCCTTCTCAAGGTCGGCTGCTATGAAGAATGAGGAGGGATTCCAATAATGGGAAACTTTCGTAAAACGGTAATAGGACTTAATCTTAAAAACCATTTGAAGGCTGTAATAGTGGCGCTGGTGGCATTTGTGGCTCTTTTCCTTCCATATATGAATCTGGAGGAGGGTAAAAGATCTGTCGTGGGCGTGGCACTTGAGCTCCTTGGAGGAAGCAGTGCTTCTAAAGCGTATGTGTTTATTTATGGCACCATAGTATTTACGTTTGTGGCGGCAGTTATGGCTGTTGTATCTGTGTTTAAGACAAATGAAAAGGTGATGAAATGCTGGCAGGTACTTCAGGCGCTTGCGACCATTTTTTCAGGACTTCTCATGTTCTCAACAAGAACTATAGCTAAGGCATCTGGACTTTCAAATAACTTCCTCAACAAGGACTTGTCTTTTGGCTACTGGATATTATTTGTGGGCTCACTTGTGACACTGGTGCTGGTTATGAGCGTTACCAAGACAAATGTGGGTTACATTGCCCTTACAGTACTGGGCGTTATATGGCTGTTCCCTATTCTGTGGATCGTTCTTACTGCCTTCAGAGCAGAACAGGGCTACTATGTAGGCTATTTCATTCCTAAGGGATTTACTTTTGATAACTTCATAAATCTTTTCACCAACAACAGCGTACTTCCGTTTGCGAGATGGTGGTGCAACACTCTCATTGTTGCGTTATGCAGCTGCGTTATCAATACGCTGATCGTGCTGATGACTTCTTATGTTCTTAGTAGAACCAGATTTGCAGGACGTAAGGCTTTTATGAACATCCTCATGATCATTGGTATGTTCCCTGGCTTCATGTCACTTATCGCTGTCTATAACATCCTTAAGGGTATCGGACTTAATCAGTCACTTCTCGCTCTTATCGTTGTTGGAGCAGCTGGTGCTGCCATGGGATATCACGTTAGTAAGGGATTTTTTGATACTATTCCCAAGGCAATTGACGAAGCGGCTATCATTGATGGCGCTTCAAGACTTCAGATCTTTTTACATGTAACACTGCCTCTTTCTAAGTCCATTATTGTGTACACAGTACTTGGAAGCTTCCTGGGAGCATGGTCAGACTACATCTTCCCAAGTATGCTCTTTGGTGACAAGCAGAGCTCCTATACTGTGGCAGTAGGTCTTTACTGGCTTACAGACTTTAAGAGAATCGATACATACTATACACAGTTTGCGGCTGGTGCTGTGATCGTTGCGCTTCCTATTGTCATTTTGTTTGTATGGCTGCAGAGATTCTATGTTGAGGGACTTTCCGGATCCGTGAAGGGATAAAGACATTAAGACAGGTATGATTTGGTTCATATAGATATGGAATTCATAGAAATATATTGATATATGAATGCTAGTGGATGGTTTTGAGGAGTTAAGCATGGATTGGTTGGATAGTTTATATAGCGATGGAACGCGTGGATTTGTAAGTAATCAGACTCCGGAGCATGGTGAGAGGGTTAGAATCTCAATGAGGGTTTTAAAAGACTCGCCGATAGAGAAGGTGTTTTTAAGACGTATAAGTAATGGAGCAGAGCAGTATATAGAGATGGAAAAAGACGACGATAGGTCTTTTGCCGGACTCTGGTATTATAGCGCAGAGACAGTTATGAACGAACCGAGGCTGTCATATTACTTTGTGATAGTGAGCGGGAATGTGATCTACTTCTATACTCAGGCAGGGATAACCACCTATGTGCCTGATGAAGCCCATAACTTTGTTCTGATGTCTGATTATGTTCAGCCAGAATGGGTAAAGGGTGCGGTATACTATCAGATCTTTCCGACCAGTTTCAAGGATCATTCTTTATATGGAGTTATAGAGAAGATTCCGTATCTGAAGGAGCTGGGAGTTACTGCAGTTTACTTAAATCCTATATTCACTGCGCCAAGTGAGCACAAGTACGACTGTGCTGATTACTTCCACGTGGACGAGAGCCTTGGTGGAGATGAGGCTCTGGTGGCACTTAGCAGGGCGCTCCATGAAAATGGACTTAAGTTGATCCTGGACATCTCCATAAATCACACTGGAATTGAACACAGCTGGGTTAAGGATAGAAGTGATTTTTATGTAAAAGATACTGATGGCTCTATTAAGGGCTGGGCTGGCTATAAGGGACTTCCTGTGCTGGATTATCGCAAGGATGAAGTCAGGGAGATTGTATATAGAGGCAAGGACTCTGTGATCAGAAAGTGGCTCCGCCCACCGTATAATGCTGATGGCTGGCGCTTTGATGTGGCTGATGTCTGGGGCAGAAATGATGATGTGCAGCTTGCGGATGAACTGTGGAAAGAGCTGTGCCAGGCAATCAGAGAAGAAAAGAAAGATGCCATGATAATAGGTGAGCACTGGGGAGACTGCACAGAGTATCTCCAGGGTGATCGGTGGAATGCGCCCATGAACTATTTTGGCTTTGGAAGGATTGCCAGACAGTTTGCGGGGCTTGGAGATCTTTTCCTTGAGAGAAATGAGATTCTAAGGGCTGTTCCATATGAGATGACTGCTCAGGATGTAGTTAACAGGACTAATGAGTATTATGCAAAACTCCCACAGACTATTGCAGACTGCAACATGAATCTTTTTGATTCACATGATGTATCAAGAGCCCACAATAATCCTGAAATAGATCAGGACAAGTGGCAAGGCATGGTGATCATGCAGTTTCTTTGGACGGGAATTCCATGTATATATTATGGCGATGAGCTTGAAATCGATGGTTATATAGAGCATGACTCAGGTTTCAGGTACAAGATGCCATGGGAGGAAGAGGAGATGCGCAAAAGGGGAGAGCATTTCCGAACCTATCAGAAGCTTAACTGGTTACGCAGTAATGAGCCTGCATTTTCCGAGGGGGGAAGAAAAGTTTTATTTGCTGATGGAAAAATAATTGTCGTAGCCAGATTTATGGGTGATAATATATATATTGGAACCGTTTCCATGGAAGATACAGACAGGGTTATCACGATTCCGGTGGGATACGTCGGGGCAGTAGAGCCGGAGAATTGTGATGCTGATATATACAGGAAAGATACTTCTGGATATGAGAGTGGTGTAGATGAATTAGGTAGCTCTTTTACCGGAAGAAAGATAGATGATGGAATGTATGAGCTGGTGGTACCTGCGAAGGCTTCGTATGTTATCAAGATGAGTTCTCCATGAAAACGGAGATGAGGAGGCAGAATTAGTTGAGTAATATAGTTAAGGGTGATAAATATCGTATCTCTGTGCTGACTGACAGGCTGATACGTCTTGAATATAGCGATGAAGGCAGGTTTGAGGACAGGCCTAGCTTTGCGTTTATCAATAGAAATGGTGCTACATGTACTGCAGGAAGTGCAGATGGCGATAGATGTCAGGCAGATACTGGACAGGACGGCACTATGGTTCGGGTTGATGACAGGGAAGACAGTCTTGTGATTGAGACAGCAGCTCTTTTGCTGACCTATGACAAAAAGGAATTCTCATCCTATGGGCTTACGATAAAGCTCAAGGAAAATGGCGTTGTCTGGAACTATGGTGACAGCTACACCGACTGGAGTAATTTGGGCGGAACAGCCAGAACTCTTGATGATGCGGATGGTCGAGTAAGGCTTGAGAAGGGCATTTTTGGCAGAGATGGCTATGCGGCTATTGACGACAGCAAAACTCCTGTTATTGAAGATGGTGAGTTTGTTAATAGGCAGGAAGGCGCAGTTGACGTTTACTTTTTTGGCTATGGAAAGGACTACTACGGAGGGCTTCGCGATTTCTGCAAGATAAGTGGCAGGATGCCCATGATTCCCAGATATGCCCTTGGTAACTGGTGGAGCAGATATTATAAGTATACAGAAGATTCTTACATGGACGTGGTGGAGCATTTTGCCAAGGAGGGGATTCCTCTTTCTGTTGCTGTTATCGATATGGACTGGCATCTGACTGAGATCGATCCTAAATATGGCTCAGGCTGGACAGGATTTACCTGGAATGAGGAGTTTTTCCCTGATTATAAGAGATTCCTTAAAAAGCTTCATGACAATAATCTTGCTGTTACCCTTAACCTTCATCCAGCTGATGGAATCAGACCTTTCGAGGCTATGTATGATGACATGGCAAAGGAGATGGGGCTGAGTGAATGTGAAAGTGGGGCAGATAAGATAGCATGTGATGGTGAAAATGGGGAAGATAAGAAAGCTGGTGAAGGTGAAAGTGGTCATGATGATGTGACAGCTAATGAAAGCAAGAAATGCCATGATTTGAAGCCTGCTATCGAATTTGATTTTGGCGACAAGCAGTTTAGAGATGCATATTTTGATGTTGTAATGCACCCTTACGAAGAAGACGGCGTGGATTTCTGGTGGATAGATTGGCAGCAGGGAACTGGCAAGAAGTGTGGTGATGTGGATCCGCTTCTTTTGCTCAATCATTATCACTACGAGGATCAGGAAAAGAGAAATCTTCGTCCTATGATCTTTTCTAGATATGCAGGTGTTGGAAGCCATAGATATCCTGTGGGCTTTTCAGGAGATTCACATGTAACCTGGAAGTCTCTTGAATTCCAGCCATATTTTACCAGTACAGCCAGCAATATTGCTTACAACAACTGGAGCCACGATATAGGCGGACACATGCTGGGAGATAAGAATCTGGATCGTCTTATCAGATGGATAGAGTACGGAGTTTTTTCTCCTATAATGAGAATCCATAGTAGCTGTAGCCCATTCTTTAACAAGGAACCATGGCTTCTGGATGAACCATACAGGAGCATTGTAGGCAAGTTCATGCGACTTCGCCATCAGCTTATTCCATATCTTTATACTGAGAATCACAGAGCCTATGCGGAGTGTAAACCTCTTGTAAGGCCGATGTACTATGACTATTCAGATTGTGCTGAGACTTATGAAGTTGGTAATGAGTACAAGTTTGGCGAGAATCTGATCGTCAGTGCTGTTACAAGTCCTGATGATGAGGAGCTTAGACTTGGGGCTACCAGAGCAGTAATCCCTGCTGGCAGATGGTATGACATTTTTAATGGACTCATTTATCAGAGTGAGAGCGGACAGGTTAAGAAGCTTTATAGAAAGCTTTTGGAGCTTCCAGTTCTTTTACCAGCTGGCGGAATTGTGCCAATGGCTTGTGGCGGGCTGGATGAGGATAATAGAATTGGTGATGACAAGGTTTCTGGTGGAAAAACTAGAAATGGAAACATCAATGATACTGGTAATCCTGCGGCACTCCATGTTCTGATTGGCGGAGGCGCTGATGGTGAGTACACAATGTACGAGGATGACGGCATCAGCATGAACTTCGAGCAGGGTGCTTTTGTAAATACCAAGTTTGAAGTTAAGTATGATGAAGCTGCCAAGAGGATGGTTATCACTGTTAATCCTGCAGAGGGTGATGTAACACTCATTCCGGCTAAGAGAAGCTTTGAGTTTGAGGTTTATGGTATTAAGGCCGAACAAGGAGTTTGTGGAGATAAATCAGTAATAGTCAAGACTTCATCTGTTAATACTGGTGAGAAATTGACTATTGAGCTTACTGGTGTTGAGCTTCTGGAAAATGACTACAAGCAGATTGTCTTCGAGATTCTGGACAGAGCTTGGATCAAGACTATCCACAAGGATATGATCTATGACAAGCTTCAAAAGCTTGATAAAGCTGAGTTTACAAATTGGATTCAGGGCGCAGATGTATCTGAGAATCTTAAGAGTGCTATTAATGAGATACTGCTGTGAAGAGGCAGAACTGGAGAATATGGAGTTACTATAATAATTTGTTATATAAGTAAGAGAAAATAGAAGTCTGGTGAGTTATAGGAGCTGGTCGCATACGCGGCTGGCTCTTTTTACGTTAGAAGATTGATTTCATGATGTTTTATATGTATGGTTAATAAAGAACATGAAGATTGCGACTGAGTGAGGCTTAAGAATGATAGATAAGAAAGTCGGAAGCATGATTATCAATTTGTTTGCTCGAGGGGATCTGGGACAGATTGCAACTCCTATAACTCCAGTGTCTGGCGGCTTTATGCATAGAATGTACCGCGTTGATACCACAAACAAATCATACGCAGTAAAACACTTGAATCCAGTAATCATGCAGCGCCAGGGGGCAAAAGACAATTACAAAAGAGCGGAAGCTCTTGAGAAAAAGCTTGAAGAAGCTGGAATACCAATAGTTCCTGCAATAACCATTGATGGTGCCAAAATGCAGGAATGCCAGGGTGAATTCTTCTACATATTTGATTGGAAAGAAGGCAAGATTACTGATTGGAACAACATAACAGCTGAGCAGTGCTGGTTTGCTGGAGAAATACAGGGAAAGATACATGCAATAGAACCAAGGAAGATAGTACGAACTGGCGAGATGTCTCTTAGCAATATCGACTTTGGAAAATATATTAGAGAAGCTGAAAACAAAAATCGTGATATCTTTTTATGCCTTAAGGAAAATGAGAATCTGCTAAACTATGCTCAGGGGCAGCTGAATAGGGCGAGACAAGCACTTCCGGATATTGAATGTATTGTTGATGAAGACATGGATCCCAAGAATGTTATGTGGGATAATGGCAAGCCTTTTGTTATTGATCTGGAGTGTCTTGATTATGGAAATCCGATTTCCAGCGCAGTACAGCTTTCTCTTCAGTGGGCGGGAATTACGACCTGCAGCCTTGATCTTGCTAAGCACAGAGCCTTTTGGGAAGGGTATCTGGCTGAGTATGACTGTGGCTTTAGTGATTATGATAAAACCTTCGGAGTTGCCTATACCTGGATAGAATGGCTTGAATACAATATCTCTCGCACTCTTGGAAACTGCCAGGATGAGGCAGAGCGACAGATGGGCATAAATGAAGTTAAGAATACTGTGGCAAGAATTGCTTATATTCGAGAAATGGAAGATGAGATTAAGCATAACATGAATTTGCTGTCATTGATGTGAGAAGATAGTTCTTTTGATAATGTATGTGAGTTCAATGCAGTAATGAGTGGAGCTATTATGGAGAAAAGATATAGACTTAGATTTTACGGTACTGTGCAGGGCGTGGGATTCAGATTCACAGCATCCCATACAGCTAATATGTATAGGCTTACCGGTTATGTGAAAAATGAATATGATGGCTCTGTTACCTGCGAGGTTCAGGGAAGGCAGGAAGATATTGAGCAGTTTATTGCAGCTATTTATCGAGGGAGATTTATTGAGGTTGATAGAATTGATAAGACTCAGCTTGAAGTTGATGATGCTGAGAGAAGTTTTGAAGTAAGGCATTAGCCGAAATCGTTGCTGTTGCTTTGTTTTCGGCTAATGATTTTTTGGGGCTTTTTGTTGGGGGTTAGCCGAAATTGAAATATTTGATTGATGCGGCTAATTCGATTTTGCCTTGGTAAGACAGTGATTTAGCCGCAGAGCCAGTATATGAGGCTCTGCGGCTAATGTGTTATGAAGGTGAATGTAAAGAGCTTTAGCCGAAATATGTGAATTTAGACATATGCGGCTAGATGTACTCAAGTAAGCACAAGATATGTGTTAGCCGAAAACAATGAAAGCATGTACATGCGGCTAAAAGACATTCACAACATGCCCAAATTCCATTAGCCGCATCATATTAAATCGCTACTATTCGGCTAAAGCCGCATACTAATCACAAAAGAATATCCACAAAAAGATCAACAAAATAATCAATTCCCAGTCTTATTACCAGGTCCACCCTGACCATTCTGGAAGTCTCCGGAAGGAGCCTGACCACTAGGCATCTCGCCAGATGGAGCCTCTCCATTAAAGCCCTCAGGTGGCTCGCCTGGGAAATCCCCAGATGGAGCTTCTCCATTGAAGCCTTCAGGTGGCTCACCAGGGAATTCTCCAGAGAATTCACCCGATGAAGCATCTCCATTACCCTGGAAACCGCCTTTTCCGCCAGGGCCACCATTACCGCCGCCGAAGCCACCGCCCATGCCACCAAAGGTCATGGACTCTGTGATATCAGTAACCTCTTCGCCATTAACGGTGATTGTACCGCCGTTGAATTCAGCATTTGTATCATAGTCAAAAGCAAACTGCGCGGTAATATCAATGTTTCCGCCATTCACAATAAGTGAACCGTTGGCATCAAGCGCATCTGTATCGCCGCTTGCCATCTCAATCGACAGATTTCCACCATTTATCTCAATTACTACATCATATGAAGTACTCTTGCTAGATGCATTTATTCCATCGTCAGTACCGTAGAGAGTGATATCACCACCATTTATCTGGATGAATGTACCTTCCAGGCACTCTGCAGCATTGATATCAATTGTTCCACCATCAATCATGAGGACAGTGGTGGCCTGAATGCCATCGCCATCTGCATCTATCGTCAAATTTCCGCCTGAGATATATACAAATCCAAGAGTCAGATCATCCGAATTCTCGCTGTGGAAGCCATCTTTTCCTGAGGTTATGGTAAAAGAGCCATCGCTGATCCTGATGGAATCCTTGGCTTCGACTGCATCCTCTGAGACGTTGATTACATAGGTTCCGCCTGTGAATTTGATGTCATCTTTTCCTGAAATACCGTTAGCTGTAGACTCGATAGTAAGCGTACCTACGCCATTTAACACGATGTCATCCTTGGAATAGATTACTGCATCAGTGTTCTCGTCTCCATCTGTGGTAAAAGAACCAGTGACCTTCAGAATATTCTCAGAATCAGTAGTTGTAACGAATACCTTGTCAGCTTCTTTTACATAGATTGCTGGAAAATCAGTATTTGTAATGCTCACACCGTCCAGAACCAGCTGAACTTTGGCTGAATCCGCTTCTACAATGATTGAAGTATCTGTTGCAGTTCCGCTGATCACATATACGCCCTCGGCCGAAATTGTGACATCCTCACCACTTGTAAGAGTGATGTATTCAGCGTTTGTCAGGTCTGCTTCCTGCTCAAGATCCCTATCTGAGAACATATCTGATGTATCCAGAAGTCCTGTAGTTGCAGTACCATTATTTGTATAGGAACTACCTGATGTAGCTCCGCCAGGACCAGCAGGAGCGCCGTCTGTGCTCATATTCTCTGCCTTGTTGTTACTTCCTGAATCCTGATTTTCTGCCTGATTAGCATCTCCTTCAGCCTCAGTCTCAATACTTGTTTCTTCTCCTGTAAGAGAATCTACTGAACATCCAGCCATTGTAAGAGTTGCTGTTAAAAGAGCTATCATTACAGCTATATTTCTTTTACCGATTATCTTTCCTAATAAATTATTCTTCATAATATTTCTCTCACTTTCATAAAACATTGAATATCATCAACCGATTTTTGGTATGACGTCATTATCAATGTCTAACCTAAATATAACTTAAAAAGAGTTTGACTAGCATGATATAATTTATGAAATTAAAGAAAAATGTGTTTGGACTAGGAATATCCAATATTTTAAGAGCAGCATCAAAAAATTGGAGCACAGATTTATGGGAAATATCAGAGAAAAAATAGACCAGATACTTGCTGAGGCTGAAGTGACAAGAGCCATTATCAGTAAGCCCTCATCCAAGTCATCTGAATATAAGAAGATTGACGTTCAGGCCAAAGGAAAAGCCTTCCAGATTTCCAAGTATACGCAGAAGCAGGTCTTTCACGAAAATGTCGAGGCCAAAGAGCTGGCAAAGCGCATAGAGGAACTGACAAATGAGCTTTCCTTCAGACAGATCAATCTTTGGACAAATGAGCATGAATATAGTTTTCTTTTGTCTAAAAAGGGAGAACTTAGCGCAAAGAGGCGTGCTCTTAAGGCTGATGAGCAGGATCATATAAGGCAGCAGTCTTCTGATCATAACAGGCAAAAGAACTACATAATCAGCGAGGGACAGCAGGTTGCGCCACTTGTTGACATGGGAGTCTTCACCAAAGATGGCAAAGTTGTAAAGTCCATGTACGACAAATTCAGGCAGATCAACAGATTCCTGGAGATTCTGGATGATGAGATTGATTCAGCCAAGCTCGATCATCTGAATGTAATTGATTTTGGTTGTGGAAAGAGCTACTTAACTTTCGTTGTTTATTATTATCTGACTGAAATCAAGGGCATCAAGGCCAACATTATCGGTCTTGACCTCAAGGCTGATGTTATCAAGAAGTGCAATCAGGCGGCTCAGAAGTATGGCTATGACAACCTTCGTTTTGAGCTGGGTGACATCAACGGCTATAAGGCGCCATTTGATGTAGACATGGTTATCACGCTCCACGCCTGCGATACAGCAACAGACTACGCGCTTTACAACGCTATAGAGTGGAATGCAAGGATGATCTTTTCTGTGCCTTGCTGTCAGCATGAGCTCAATCAGAAGATACAGACTGACGACCTGACCATACTAACTAGATATGGAATTATAAAAGAGCGTTTTGCAGCCCTTGCTACAGATGCAATCAGAGGAAATCTCCTTGAGTACGCGGGTTACAAGACACAGCTTCTTGAGTTCGTGGATTTTGCACACACACCCAAGAACATACTTATCAGAGCTGTGAAAAGACCTATCGGCCCCAAGAACAGCAGAAACAAAGCGCTGGAAGAAGTTAATAAGCTGATGGAAGAATTCCATACAGACCAGACCTTGTATAATCTTTTGGTAAAAGAGAATTCTTAAAATTATTTATAATTTAAAAATATATTTAACACAATTTTATAGTACAATAGTCAAGAAATGATTAATTCGGATAGCAGGAGGATAATCAAAATGGGAGTAAACAGTATTGATGCAGAGGACGATCAGTTCGCGTACCGCTATGACACTCAGCTTTTGATTGATCGTAGAGATAAGGACCTCGATGAGGACGAGATTTCAGATTATATCACAGAGAACTTTGAGGGCAATTCCCTTATTGCAGCTGGTGACGAGGATCTTGTTAAGATTCATTTCCATACTAATGAGCCATGGAAAGTGCTTGAGTACTGCAATACAGTAGGCGAGATCTACGACATCGTTGTAGAAGACATGATCCGTCAGGCAAACGGATTACAGGGCTAAAACAGTAATAGGAGATTTGTATGAAAAACGTAACCCTTGGCAGTACTGGCATTACAGTGCCTCAGAATGGCTTTGGCGCTCTTCCTATTCAGAGAGTGTCCTTGGACGAAGCAGTTAGAATCCTTCGCAAAGCCTATGATGGCGGAATGAGATTTTTTGACACTGCAAGAGCCTATAGCGACAGCGAAGAGAAGCTGGGCGCGGCTTTTGGAGATGGCTATGTAAAAAGAGAAGACATAATCATCACAACTAAGACAGCAGCCAAGACTCCTGAAGAGTTCTGGCAGCATCTTGAGACTTCTCTTGAGAAGCTCAAAACTACATATATTGATGTTTATCAGTTCCATCTCATGGGACAGTGCTGGAAACCTGGCGATGGCACAGGCATGTATGAGTGCATGTTAGAAGCCAAGGCTCAGGGCAAGATCAAGCACATCGGCGGAACAGCTCACAAGATCGGCGTTGCCAAGGAACTTGCTGAGTCAGGGCTCTATGAGACTGTTCAGTATCCAATGAGCTACCTTGCTACAGACCAGGAGATAGAGCTTATTCACCTGTGCAACAAGAATAATGTTGGCTTCATTGGCATGAAGGGCCTTGCTGGCGGACTTATCACTAACTCCAAGGCTGCCATGGCTTTCATCAATCAGTTCGACGGCGCAGTTCCTATCTGGGGAATCCAGAGAGAATCTGAGCTTGATGAATGGCTTGCTTTCATGGATGAGACTCCTTCTATGGATGACGAGATCAAGGCATTTATCGATAGTGAGAGAAAAGAGCTTATGGGTGATTTCTGTCGTGGCTGCGGATATTGCATGCCTTGTACAGTAGGAATCCAGATAAATCAGTGCAATCGTATGACTCTTATGCTCAGACGTGCTCCTTCTGATTCATGGCTCTCTGAGTACTGGCAGGCTGAGATGGGCAAGATCGACGAATGTATCGGCTGCGGCTTGTGCCTTTCCAAGTGCCCTTATGAGCTTAATATTCCAGCTCTTTTACGCAAGAACCTCGAGGACTACAGAGAAGTCCTTGCGGGAAATCGCAAAGTTAAATGATATGAATATAAAAGAAAGACGATATGGCGGTGGTAGTCATATCGTCTTTTTGTGTTGTGTTAGCTCTGAGATATCTCATTTCTATATATGTTCTGATATTCCTTGGGTGACATCCCGTATTCCTTTTTAAATGCCTTGAAGAAACTGGAATAATCACGAAATCCAAATCGCTCATAAGTCGTCGTAATGCTGCCACCACTGATAATGGCGTTTCGGCATTCGGACAGTCTTTTCTTAATAATGTACTGATGAAGCGAGATTCCAAGCGTGTCCTTGAATAGGTGTGCGACATAATACTTGCTGACAAAAAACTGCGCCGCTACGTCATCAAGGCTCAGTGTATCCTCGAGATTACTTTCCACATAGGACAGGATGTTCTGGAAAAGAGTCAGCTCATCATTTCCGGAGTGTTGGTGGTCTTCGTCATAGATAATGCGGTTTATGGTCAGGATCAGGTCGCAGAGGCATAGATGCCTGAAAGCGTCTGAGGCATATTTTTCACCTGAGGTTTCTTCTAACAGACGCAGGAACTTGGACTCAATCTGATGAAAAGCAGCCGGTGCCAGATGATAGATGTATTTCTTGAAGGCCTCCGCACGCTGCATAAGATACATATAATCAACGGACTCTTCCATGAGTCTGTTACAACAATCCTTGCTGATCCAAAAGACAAATCGTCTATAATATTCATCAGAGTCATGCATCAGCGCATGATGTGAAATCCCTGGGGGAACTATCATCAGATCTCCCGGCGTCATTTTATATTGCAGCACATTTCCTCCTGCCTGCCTGATCTCCATGGTCACATTTCCCTGTAAAAAGAGATAGCACTCATAGTAATCGTGGGCATGAGGCGCCAGGGTTTTGAAGTCTTTATCCGAATAATAAAACACCTCAAAATCCGAAGAAAGCATGTACTGTCTGGAATTAAAGGATGATCGAAGTTTGTTTTTCATATAAATAATTATGGATAGCTGGTGCAACTTTTGCAATATGGCAAATGTGGTATAATTGATAAGAATTTTTTTTGAAGGGAAGAGATAGGTATGATGAAATGTAAAATTGATAACCCAAAGGTCAGGAACGCGTACATGAGGAAATGGCTGGTGCTGCTTGTGGGGGTAGCGCTTATCGCATCAGCACTTGCAATTATTCTTTACAGAGGCTTTGTGAACAACAAACTCAAGGACGAGAGTATTTCTTTTGCCCAGGCATATAACGAAGGGCGCCTTGACGAGAAAATGTACGTCAATGTCGAGATCACTGACGAGCCCTATGTGTTTGCGGCCGAGGGCGAAACCATTCACTACTACTACGTGAGTGACGAGAATGGTCTTTACATCATGAAGGCCACTAACGAGAAGTACAACGATTATATCAACTCAATCAATGAGAACGGCTACGCGAGAATTGTTGGAATCATCTCCGAGATGGAGCCTGAGTTAAAAGAGATGGCGATTGAAGCCTACAACGAAGGCATTGACGAGGCAGACCAGATTACCAGGGAGCAGTTCGATAACTACTTCCAGGATGTAGTTCTTTTTGCAAATGCTCCGCTTGAAAAAGGTGGTGCAGACTATGCGCTTATCTGCTTTTTCATGATCATGGGTGGCATTTTGATTGCCCTTTTGGGAGTTGTTTCTGTAACTAATTATTCAGGTACTCTTGGCAGAATGTCAGAGGTTGAGGCGATGCAGATAGCAGCTGAACTCGACGATGAGAGAACAGTCTACATCAAGAAGTGTCGCACTTACCTCACACCAAACTATATCGTGAGCCTTGGTACAGCCCTTGTAGTTATGCCATACGCTAATATCCGCTGGGCATACAGATTCAACCAGAGCTACAACCTCATTCCATGCTACACCGACATTAAGCTCGTTGGTCTCAACTTCCAGAAAGTAAGTGCTGCTCAGATGTTTGGCTTTGTCTTCAAGAAAAAAGACGTAGTCAACCAGATTTTCTCTACAATCCAGCAGCATAATCCAACCACTGTATTTGGCTACACTCAGGAGCTCATCAATTATTTCGCTATGCTCCAGAAGCAGTACAGGCAGCAGGGCCAGCAGATGATTAAGGTGTCATAAAGATTATTTGAAGATTAGTATATGAGCTTAGCAAATGAATATCAACTAATTCCAGATTAAATCGAATCAGATAGAAATGTGATGAAGACGCAGATCAGAAATGGTTTGCGTTTTTTTCTATGGGTATAATCGGGATACGGTTAATTGTTTAAGATTTTCTTAAGATTGTACCACGTCTATTTACAGGTCAAAAGAGCTGTGATATTCTAATCAGGCTTGCTCATTCAGAGCAAACGATTCTGTTTTCGACGCGTCAAATGCGTCAAGATTTTTTTCCATGACAGAATTAAAAAATACCCAACCTAAGCTGGTAATAGCACAAAATCGCCTTGAAAGGGCAATAGCAAGAATTTATAATTAAGGGAGGACAAGTGATTGTCGAATAATACTGAACAGACATCGGAATCTAAAGTCAATATCAAGCATAAGGATAGGCTGTTTAACTTTATTTTTGGTAGTGAAGAAAATAAGAAATGGACGCTGGCGCTTTATAATGCAGTTAATGGTTCGAACCATACGGATGAATCAGAGATAAGATTTAACACGCTGGGAAATATGCTCTATGTCAGCATGAAGAATGACACTTCATTTATTTTTTCTGCGACGCTTAATCTTTATGAGCATCAGTCTACTTATAATCCCAATATGCCACTTCGAATGATGCGGTACATTGGAAATATCTACTATGGATATATTGAAGAAAATGATTATAACCTTTTTGGAAGTGAACTTATAAAACTTCCAGTACCGAAACTTGTAGTATTCTATAATGGAAAAAAGGAAATGCCAGATGAAAGTATTTTGAGACTCAGTGATTCCTTTGAAGGAGAACTTCGGGATAAAGCAGATATTGAAGTCAGAGTAAGGATGCTCAATATTAACTATGACCACAATAAGGAACTTATGTTAGCCTGCAAACCTTTAAGAGAATATGCATGGTTTGTGGATAAGATAAGGAAAAATAGTGGTATGTTGGGATCGCTTGATGAAGCAGTTGGCAGGGCATGCAATGAGATGCCAGAGGATTATGAGATAAAACCATTTCTACGTATTCACATGGCGGAGGTTGTTGATATGTTAATGGCAGAAAGTCACGAAATCAATGCACTTAATCTTGTAGGACGAGCTGAGAGAAAGAAAGGACGAGAAGAAGGAAGAGAAGAAGGCTCTCTTCGTACTCTTGTCAAGCAAGTAATCCGTAAAATGAAAAAAGAAAAGACTGTAGATGAAATGATCGAGGATCTTGAAGAAGATAGAGAAACTATCGAACGTATCTATAAAACAGCTAAGCTATTTGCACCTGAATATGATGAGGATAAGATAGTTGAAGCGTTGTTAGAGTCGGATAAGCGGTGATTGACATCAAAGATCCGGCTCAAATTGGATTAGAACAGGGAAAAGCTCTATGCTGATAGGCCAATGTCATTAAGTTAAGGGCGACGACAATAAGACTCTTATACCAGAAATGGTATAGGGGTCTTTTTTTCTGAAAAAACAGTTGACAGTAGGGCTGAAAAGTGTGGCCGCTTTCGCTACTGATTATATTTAGAGGTAGCGA
>NZ_JAFRGN010000010.1 GCF_017433805.1 Butyrivibrio sp.
GATCAAATGGACATACCTTATCCTGGAAGTAGGAAACATCAGGATCTTTATCAAAGTCTGTCCTCTCAACAACAGCTTCCTCATCACATGGCTTCTGAACCAATTCACCAAGGTTAAAGGCAAATCTGGTCTTAAGATATGGATGAGCATCAACTGCTGCCCTGGCTGCGTCTGCAACCTTATCAGCATCCATTCCTTCAAGCACAAGGAGTGATGGAACATTGTACTGAAGGCTTTCTTTGTTCATCTCCCATGCAAGGTAGATACCGCGCTGGTTCTCTGTAATAGGATAGAAATCTCTTGGTGCATTTACCTTGATCTGGCTTGCGAAGGTTGTGTCTCCACCCTCAAGGGCACTAGCCAGATCGCGGATAACAGGAGTCTTCATCATCTGAGCTACGGAGATCTTTCTGCCAAGGTCCTTCTGAGCCTTAGCAACAAATCTCATCATTGCAATAGATGACATTCCAAGACCAACCAGGTCGTCGGTAACACCAAATTTATCTGTTCCAAGTACCTCAGTAGCAATCTCAAAGAGATTCTTTTCAAGTTCGCTAGCTGGAGCAACCATCTCAAGATTCTGCCATACAGGATCAGGAAGGGCCTTTCTGTTGACCTTTCCACTTGGTGTATAAGGCATAGCTTCAAGACATACATACTGTGAAGGTAGCATGTAATCTGCAAGAGACTGTGCCATGTGCTTAGCCAGCTTATCCTCATCGATAGTCTTACCAGCCTTAGGTACGTAGTACAGAATGAGCTTGCCCTTCTTAACTGCAGCTGCTGCCACCTGAATTCCTGCAAAGTGAGAAGCTCTTGTCTCAACTTCGCCAAGCTCTACACGGAAACCGTTGATCTTGATCTGATTATCGATTCTTCCAAGGCACTCTAATAGGCCATCCTTGTTGTATCTTCCAAGGTCGCCTGTATGATACATAGGAACTCCCTTAATAAATGGGCATTCCTCAAATACTTCATCTGTCTTTTCCTTCTGCTTCCAATAGCCTCTTCCAACCTGTGGGCCTGCATAGCAGATTTCTCCCGGCACAGATCTTGGAAGGAGATGTCCGTCTGCATCTACAACGAACAGATATCCGTTAGCTACTGGTCTTCCAATAGGAATTCTCTTATAAATTGTGTCTTTTTCCAGATTGAACATTGAAATGATGTTAGTACACTCAGTTGGGCCATACTTGTTCATGATCTGGGTCTTAGTGCTGATAAGGTCTGTAAGAGGCTCGCCGATAAGAGTCATGTATCTCATGTTAAGGTCATAGCTCTTAGCCAGCATCTTACCGATGGATGTAGTAAATCCGCAGCCTGTGATCTTGTTCTTTTCAAGGAACTCATAGATGAGCTTAGGCTCTCTACGGATGCTCTCAGGCATGATGAACATACCTGCACCTGTAGCTAGTACTGGGAATACATCCTCAATATGTGAGTCAAAAGAGAATGAGAAGTGATGACCTATTCTGTCCTTATCCGTAAGCTCATTATGGCGTATTGTGAGCTCCACAAAGTTCATAAGTCCCTTGTGATGGAGCATTGCGCCCTTAGGCTTACCGGTTGTTCCGGAAGTATAGATCATGTAGGCAAGTCTCTCTGGAGATGAGAGGTTAACTGCCTTGGTATTCTTTTTCTCTTTAACAATAGTTCTAACCGTATCCTCTGTCAGAACGAGCTTAGCGCCGGAATCCTCCAGCATGTAGTCTATTCTGTCCTTAGGATATGCTATATCGATAGGCACATAGGCAGCGCCTGCCTTGTGGATACCAACAACTGCCACAACAAATTCAAGGCTTCTATCCATCTTGACTGCGACAAAGTCATCTTCCTTGACCTTGTGGCTGATCAGATAGTTAGCAACAATGTCAGACTGCTCATTGAGCTGAGCATAGGTGATGCTGCCCTTATCGTCTGTTACAGCAACCTTGTCCGCATGAGTTCTGCAAACCTTCAGGAACTTATCCATCCATGTCAGATTTCTTCTATAGTCGAGCTTATCGCCTGCAGAGAGCTTCATAATAGCTTTTCTGTCTAGTTCACTTATAAGTTCAACATCCTTAAGGTATTCTACCTTCATAAGAGACTTAGCTACGTTCTCAATAGACTTTGCAAAGGTCTCCATGTCAGCTCTGTTATATCTTTGTCCGTCGTACTCGATGAAGGTTACATAATCACCATCTTCAGGGTATACAGTTACAGAAACAGGGAACTTAACGGTATCTATCAAAAGAGGAATCTGAGTAGCTCCCTTAGTAACTCCGCCTTCAAACAGTCCGCCCTGGAAAGCGTACATAACTTCAGCCTTAATGCCCTGTTGCTCAACTATCTTAGTATATGGATAGAGCTCACATTCCATTGTCTCCTGCATCTGGGCATAAACGCTCTTAATGTAATCTATAGCTGTGATCTTAGACTCATCGCCAGCATAAGAAACAACAGGAAGTGTTCTTGCAAACATACCTACGCAGTTCATGAGCTGAGAATCTATAGAACGGCCATTACTGATGGTCGCATATACACTCTTTTCAACTCTGCATACTCTCTTAAGGCACTCTGCGAAAGCTGCCTGCATAAAGCTTGCAGCTGTTACGCCGTTCTTGCGGCAGAAAGCATCGATCCTGGAAGCTTTCATTCTGGTGAGTACAGTTCCATACTCATAACCGTCACAAGGTCCACCTTCTGGATAAACTACTGCCTCGGCGCCCTTAAGAAGCTTGTCAAAATATTTGCCACATGCACTAAGGGACTTGGACTTAACATACTCTTTTTCAAAGATTGCAAAGTCGTAAGCTGTAATAGCTTCACTTGTAATCTCTCTGCCTTCATAAGCAGAAATGACGTCTCTTCCAAAGATTCCTGTAGACAGGCCATCATAGATAATGTGGTGGATATCTGTAAACAGCCAGGTCTTGTTCTCAAAAGTAACTACTTCTGCCCTATAGAGCTTGTCATTTAACAGGTCAAAAGGACATACCTTCTTCTGGAAGAAGGCTGTGCCAGGCTCTTCATTAAGTGTGAATACAGGAACCTTAGCCTTTTCCGTGCCAGGCTTCTGAACAAGGTCGCCGTCAACATACTCAAGTCTTGTCTTAAGATACTGATGAGAATCGATTACCTTCTCAACTGCCTTTGCAAGCTGCGTAGCATCCTTATCTTCAAAAAGATAAAGTGAAGGCACGTTGTACTGAAGTGTTCCACGGTTCTTTTCCCACTCAAGGTAAACACCTCTCTGGTTCTCGGTGATCGGATAATGATCCCTTGTTCCATAGGATGTGATAACGGCCTTATCTGCAATAATTCCGCTGCTAGCGCCAAGCTTATCAGCGATACCTCTGATGGTAGGCGCCTTCATGATATCAGCAAGTGCTATCTTAAGTCCCAGATTCTGCTGGATGGCAGCCACAAATCGCATCATTGCAATAGATGACATACCCTGACTTACAAGGTCATCTGTTACACCAAAATTCTCTGTTCCAAGAATCTTGTACGCCTGGTCTATCAGATCTGTTTCCAGCTTGTTCTGAGGCTGAATCTTTTCAAGGCCGCTTACCTCTGGCTCAGGAAGAACAAGTCTGTTGATCTTACCATTTGCATTAAGAGGGAGCTTATCCAGCTTCGTGAATACAGTTGGAACCATGTAGCTTGCAAGGGTCTTACCCATAAATGCCTTAAGATCCTTCTCGTCTACTTTCATGCCCTTCTTGGGCTGATAGTACAGAACAAGCATGTCATTCTTGACAGCAGCTACAGCCATATCGATGCTGTCATATTTACATGCACAGGTCTCAACCTCGCCAAGCTCGATTCTGAAGCCGCGAAGCTTAACCATGTGGTCTATTCTGCCGTGATATTCAATTTCTCCGTCCTGGTTATACCTTACAAGGTCGCCAGTGCGGAATACTCTTACCTTCTCTCCTGCTATTTCAAGAGTAGGGAACTTTTCAGCTGTAAGCTCTTCTCTGTTCCAGTAGCCAAGACCTATCTGTGGTCCGGCAAGGCACAGTTCACCAATAGATCCCATAGGAAGAAGGTTTCCATATCTATCACATACGTAAGCAGCATGGCCTTCGTTGACCATACCGATAGGAATATTGTCACTATTACCGTCCGTTACATCCTTATGTGTAATGAACATTGTAAACTCAGTAGGTCCATAAATATTGATGAGTCTGGCCTTAGGAAGCTTGGTTGGAGGCATCTTCTCGCCACCAGTCATGAGATACTCAAGCTTAATATTCGGATAATGCTTGATGAGCTCAAGACCGAGCTGAGTTGATACAAAGAATCCATTTATGCGGTTCTTAGCCACATAATCATTAATGCCTTCAAGGTTCTTTCTAAGATCTTCATCGAAAATATGGACTGTTGCGCCAATGGAAAGTGATCCGATGTAATCGATAAGAGCTCCATCAAAGGTAAGTGGAGATAAAACGCCATAACTACCATCGCGTCTTATTCCAATTTCCTTTTCCATAAGTCTTACGAAATATCTTAGGCCTAACTGCGTTAGTACTGCGCCCTTAGGCTTACCAGTAGATCCGGAAGTATAGATGAGATAAGCCTTCTTATCTCTTGTACTTAAGTTGATAGGCTTCTCATTTGCATAGTTCTTTTGAGCCTTCTGTACATCCTCAAGTGTGATAATGAGTTTCGCACCAGAATCCTCCATCATGTACCTGATTCTCTCTTCCGGATATGCAGAATCCATAGGCATTCCGGCAGCACCCGCACGCTGGATACCGATGAGGGCTGTAAGAACTTCTTTTACTCTATCGAACTTAACTCCTACGAAGTCGCCAGGCTTAACACCTTTTTCAATGCAGTATGCAGCTACTGCATTTGAATTCCTGTCAAGTTCTTCATAGGTCATGCTGCTGGAACTATCCACAACAGCTGTCTTGTCTGGATATTTAGCAGCCATCTTGATGAAAAGATCTACCCATGTGGTATCAGGTTCAAGCTTAACAGGCTTTCCAGATGACTGTTTGGCAACACTCTTTTCTTCTTTTTCAGTGATAAGGCGAACATCCCTAAGGTATTTCTTTTCAACAAGGGTTGTTGCACACTGACCAAGAGCAGCTGCAAATTGTTCCATATCCTTATGGCCATAGCGTGCCTTATCATATTCAATATCAATCCTGTATTTGCTGCTCTCAGGATATACTGTGATAACGATAGGGAACTTGGAGGTTCCAAGCGCAAGCGGAATCTGTGCCACTCTCTTATTACTGCCACTTTCAAGGATACCGCCCTGGAAGGTGAACATGATCTCAGCCTTGATATCATGCGTAGCAACCATCTCAGTATATGGATAGAGCTCGCTTGTAAGACTCTGCTTCATCTGTCCATAAACATCCATGATAAAGTCTTCAGAAAGAGCATCTGGAGCAGTCTCTGACTCAACAGCAAATGGCACGGTTCTTACATACATACCAACACTGTCAAGAAGCCTTGTATCAGTAGCTCTTCCGCCACTAGCTGTTACATAGATAAGCTTTTCTCTTCTGACTAGTCTCTTAAGTGTTTCAGCTACCGCTGCCTGCATAAGTGCAGCTTCTGTAATACTCTTATCTCTGCAGTATTCCTCAATATTCTTTTTGCTGATGAGAGCATCTGCGTGGCCAATGCCCTTTCCATCCGGAACGCAGGAATCCGGGTAGATTGCTGCTTCTCCGTCTGTAAGAAGCTCATCAAAGTACTGTTTGTCCTCAAGGAATCTTTCGCTATCTCTGTAATTCTGCTCATAGAGAGCAAAATCAAAGGCTGTGATCTCTTCTTGCTTAACTGCCTTGCCATCGTAAGCATCAAGGATGCCACGCATCAAAAGACCGTTTGAAAGGCCATCATAGATAATATGATGAGCATCAATAAAGAGCCAGGTTCTATCCTTGTAGGAAACAATCTCGATACGATAAAGTCTGTCGTTAAAAAGGTCAAAAGGCTTAACCTTCTTCTGGAAGTAAGCAGCGTCAGGCTCAGTCTTAACTGTAGTGAGCTTAACCTCTGGCTCTACTGACATAAATTTCTGCATCAGATCGCCGTCGATATACTCAAATCTTGTCTCAAGGTATCTGTGAGCTGCTATTGCAGTTTTAACAGCACCTGCAAGGCGCTTAGGATCAACATTTTTAATCTCATAAAGAGATGGAATGTTGTATTGCACTGCGTTTCTGTTCTTTTCCCAATCAAGATAAACACCTCTCTGGTTCTCGGTGATTGGATAATAGAACTGCTCAACATGTTTAATCTGTGTTCCAACAGCAGACTCTTTTTCAAGAACTGCTGCAATATCCCTTACTCGTGGGCTTCTCATGACCTCTGATACAGAGATGTTCTTATTAAGCTCCTTCTTGATAAACGCAGAGAGCTTCATGATTGAGATAGAAGTAAGGCCAAGACCGATGATATCGTCTGTAACACCAAATTTATCATTCTCAAGGATCTCAGCAATTATTCCAAGAACCTTTTCTTCCATCTCTGTTTCAGGCGCAACCATGAGAACATCGCTGGATACTGGGTTTGGAAGAAGCTTTTTATCCACCTTACCATTGACGCTCTCCGGAATAGCATCAACCTGGACATAGTAGGTTGGTACCATATAATCAGGAAGAGCCTCCTCCATATAGAGGCTTAGGTTTTCCTTGAATTTTTTATCATCTTTTTTGCCTGAATTCAGAACATAGTAGAGAATGAGCTTGTCATTTCTGACATCACATACACATCCGCCTATTCCAGCAAACTGCGCAGCCTTACCTTCAACTTCTCCAAGCTCTACTCTGAATCCACGAATCTTTATCTGGTTATCTACTCTGCCCTTGTACTCTAGGAGATTATCTGCGTTATAGCGCGCCATATCTCCTGTGCGGTAGACAGGTATTTCTTTTCCATTAACTGTAATGTTTACAAACTTCTCTTTTTCCAGATCATCCTGATTCCAATAACCATCAGCCATCTGTGGGCCTGAAAGACATAGCTCACCTGTAATTCCCTTAGGAAGAAGCTTGCCGTTCATATCGCATATAAAGCTGCTTGTACCCGGAACTGGTCTTCCAATAGGTATAGTAGTCTCATCGCCTGTGACCTCGTAATATGAGGAGCAGACAGTGAACTCTGTTGGACCATATCCGTTGATAACCTTATAGCTGGTCTTGTTAGTTGGAAGGAGAGCTTCCCCACCCATCATCAGGTATTCCATCTTAAGGTCTGGATTATACTTGATAAGTTCCATACCAAGAAGGGTTGAAAGAGTAAGACCTGAAAGGTTATTATCTTCTATATAACTGCAGATACCAGTGATACTGGTTCTTAGTTCATCACTAAAAATGTGGGTTGTAGCGCCAACTGAAAGAGGACATGCAAGGTCATCTAATGAGGCATCAAAAGAGAAATTGCTGAAATGTCCGTATGCTTTGCCGTTTCTAATATCAAGCTTATCGGTTCTCCAGCTGACAAAATGAGAAAGGGATCTGTGACTTTGGATAACGCCTTTAGGCATTCCAGTAGATCCTGAGGTGTAGATCATATAGGCATGATCTGAAATTTTTGCATTATTTACAGGCGCAGCATTCTTGTAATTAGCTGCGATTTCTCTGATAGACTCTTTGGTCAGAGTGACTCTTGCACCAGAGTCATCCATCATATATTGGATTCTATCCTTAGGATAGGCTTCGTCGATAGGCACATAGGCAGCACCGGCCTTCATGATACCGATAACTGCTGCTGCAAACTCTTTAACACGGTTCATACGAACCGCTACGAACTGTCCCTGAGTGACCTTATTCTCCATAAGATATGCTGCAACTGAATTGGATAGCTCATCCAGTTCCTTATAGGTATAGGAACCATCCTTATCAACTACAGCCAATGTCTTAGGATATGCCTTGGCAGACGCTACAAACTTATCTATAAAGGTATCCTTTGTGCCAGCTGCAAACTTTTCACCAGCAGAAAGCTTAGCTATCTCTTTTTCCTGGGAAGCGGACAAAATAGATAGCTCAGTTAGAGGCTCATCCACGTTTTCAAGCATCTCAAGTACAGTCTGCCTGATAGCATTTACCACTGTCTCAAGCATAGTCATGTCATTGAGCTTTTCACTGGACTGAGCACGGACTTCATACTGATTGTTTGACTTATAAATAGTGATCAGAAGGTCTGAGGTACCATAATCAATAGGGATTCTGGTTGGGCATCTCTCTTCACCAAAATAGAAGTACTCTTCGTTTTCATTGGTGGAGAAGAAATTGTAGCTTATACCTTGCTCAGTTCCCATATCATTACAGAAATCTGTAAATGGATAGTGATGATGACGGATACTCTTCATCTTCTCCATTACGCAGTCATTTATAAGCTGGCGGCATGTCATATCGTCTTTTTCCTCAATCAAAAGAGGAATATTCTCAACGTACATACCGTAGCTTTCCTTGATCTTTTGGTCAAAACGGCCGCTTATTGCGATCGTATAAGCAATCTTTTTCTGACTTAAGAAGGAAGAAACAACATGGCTAAAGGCAGCCTGGAAAAGGCCATCTACTGAGAGCTCCTGATCCTCACAGAAATTATCGACATCTTCTGCGTCGAGAAAAGCTGATTTCATAATGATATTGCCCAAAGGATCCACATTTCTTGAAGAAAGTGTAGCCATAGGAATACCAGCAAATCTCTCTGTAAAGTACTGCTTATCTCTCTCATAGCCGTAATCTACGCCTGGATGCTCATCAATATATTCCAGCATGCCATAATCTTCAGGCACAACATGTCCCTTATAGGCAGCTGACATATCTCTTTTCGTAAAGAGTCTTCCTGAAGATTCGCCATCCATGATAATGTGATGGTAATTTCCGAGTAGATAATTGCCCTTTTCCGTTTCTACGAGCTCAAATCTTACAAGGGGCTCATTTCCCAATGGGTCCATCTTCTGGGCAAAAAACGCCTTAGCAAAAGCATCTATCTCTGAGCTTTTAACTTTTTTCCTGGTTACCTTTAATTTGGCATCAGAAACATACTGAACAGGATTACCATTCTCATCAAGCTTGAAAAGAACACGCAGTTCCTTACGATTTGCATAAATCTCCTGTAGTCCCTTTTCAACTGCATCCAAATCCACATTATCAGTAAGCTTTGTATAGCTTGGCAAAAAGAACTGTCTCGACTCAGGATATTTCACGCAATCCATGAAGATTCCAAGCTGAGATTTAAGTAATGGATAAGTTTTTGTCATGTTATTACCTTCCAAGATTTTATAGTCTAGCAAAAGAACTTCTTATAGCTTCCAGAACATAAACATCTGCCAATAGTAGATGTAAACTATGGACACAAGCATCAGAACCATAACAAAGTAGTTATATACCTTCTGTGCCTTTGTAAGTCCCGTTGATGATACATTCTTGATGCATCCATAGATCATCATTCCAAGAAGCACAAATGCGATGAGAGCAATTACGGCAAATGCCCATATATAGTGGTTTGACGTAGTCTTAAGAGAATTCTGTGCAAAGAAGTAGAGCATAAGCACACATGGAGGTAACAAGCAACCAACGAAGCTCCAAGCTGATAGCTCTTTCTTTTCCTTGTCACCCTTAACGAGCCTTACAATGCACATGATTATTCTGCATAGGAGAGAAATGCATCCTACTAAAGTCAATATGGCCATCATCAGGAAAAGACATACTTCGAATATCATCTTTGGTGCAGGTTCCTCTAAAAAGTCAAAGTATGACCTTTCAAGAACTGTCCTGTCGCCGATCTTACTAAGTGCCCAGAACTCTTTACTTACATCGCATGGTGTCAGCATTCCGGCATAGAATCCATAGAATCTGAAAGCGCCATTTTCTACAGTTGTGGAGTTCTGATATGTAGCCTTAGGAATATCTGGCATGGTTCCATAATTAGAATAGGAATACTCTCCGTACAACAAAGGTCTAACATTCTCTGTATACTCAAGGTCCTGTCCCTGATTAGTGATAAACAGCGAAGCCACCTTATTCTGTCTGTCCATAAGAAGATAATTTGAACAGCCACTTGTTCTTCCTATGTGTCCAATTGTAGGAACTGCAAAGTAAACGCCCCAAAGTCCGTGGTAGTTCTTGGGAACTCCTGTATCTGCAAAATAATCAGTTGGAGTAAACATCTCTTCCCAGGTAGCTTTGCTCATGATCTTCTCGTCTTCTCTGAGCATTGCCTTGGCAAATTTCTCGTAATCTCCAAATGTAGATACGCATCTTCCTGCCGGGTAAAGAGCTATGTACTTAAAGGCTGCGCTATAAGGCTTGATGGAAAGGTCATTGTTATAGCTCACCAGTTTTTTACGATTCTCCTGAACCCAGGTATTATCTGAAAGATCCATGTAAAGAGCACTGTGCTCCATTCCAAGAGGTTCAAAGATATTCTTGTGAACGTAGTCACAGTATTCCATTCCGTTAACTCGTCCAACGATATACGCCGCCAGTGCTGATCCCCAGTTAGAATAGGAATTGACTGAGCCTGGCTGATAAATCTGATCTGGCTTATGGGCGCTCAGCGCTTCTTCCAGATTGGCAAAATATGTTGGATCATCAATATTGATATCTGCTGCCACATCCTGAAATCCTGCAGAATGGTTCATCAGATCTATCATTGTAATCTTGTCATCGTACTTACGATTGGACAGGAACCCTTCCGGAAGATACTCATTAATATCAGTATCAAAGTCGATAAGGCCTCTTTCATAGGCCTGCATCGCACATACCCAGATCAGTACCTTAGAGCCTGAACCCCACTCAAAAACTGTCTCCTCGCTAACAGGAATCTGATTCTCAATATCCTGATAACCATAAAGTCCCCTTGCAAGATCCTCGTCTTCTGTGAAAACAACATAAGCAAGTCCAGCTGTTGTTTCCTTGCGTTCCTCGATAAATTCTTTTATCGCTGAGTCCACCTGATCATAGGCAAGACCTGAAGCAAGTGTTCTGTCTGCAGCATAGGCACGTGTACCAAAAGCCCCCGTCAGAACAAATAAAAGAACCATCAATAAGCTCAATTGTATAGCTGCTATTTTTTTCTTCATATTAGCTATCTCCAATCTTGTACTTTGAAATCTACGGATTATTTCTGGACTGGCTGATTAGGCACTGCTGGTCCCATATACGCCATAGGAGGGAGCTGTTGCTGCTGAGCCTGTGCCTTCTTGGCATAGTCAGCCAGCTGTGCCTGATATTTCTGAACGTCCTCTACAAATTTCTGATACTGTGCAGCCTGATACTCCTGGAGCTTTTTAGCATAGTCAGACCACTGTGCCAGATATGCCTGTGCATCCTGTGTAAATTTCTGGTACTGCTGTGCCTGGTACTCCTGTACCTTCTGAATATATTCAACCTGCTGCTTCTGAATCTGCTGTGCCTGCTCTGACTGCTGCTGCCATAAGTTCTTTAAATACTCGTTCATATCCACCTCGTATTTCTGGACATCCTGTACAAACTTGTTGTACTGATGTACCTGATAATTATTAACATCCTGAATATACTTGTTGGTCTGAATAGCCCACTTGTTATATTCAGAAACTGCGTACTGTATATACTGCGAACTGAAGCTTATTAACTGATTCTGAGCATCCTGAAGCATAGAGATAAACTGTCCTATCATTGCTGGATCAAATGGAAGTCTTGGTATACCCTGCATTCCCTGCATCATGTGCGCTCCTGCAAACAGGCTCATGAGTCTTGCGTTATACTGATTAGCTGCCTGATTCAGAACTGTTCTATCCATTGTGGATTCTCTGATATCATCCCAAACACTGCTAAGCTCAACAGGAACCTCACCATTTGTGATACCTTCTTCTGAATTATTTGTAAGCTCCAGAACAATATCCTTGAGGACATCCTTAACTCTTACAGGTCTGATGATGTATCTGTCACCGGCAACTCCACCGTTGGCAATCCTGTAGATATCCACCTTACCGTTTCTGTTATGTGGAATCTGTGGAGCGATCACGCACTGCATTGGAAGATTGGATTCCTTGGCAGTTCCTTTTTTGATAAATACATTTATAAGCGCCTTCTTAACAAGGTCAGCTGCATTCTTATCCTTGGTTACAGGCTGTACGTACAATACAGGAACTGTGTCGTGGGTAAGGAGTTTGTCATACCATGGAGTCATGGCGCAGGCCTCAATTCCTTCCTCTGATGCAACCTGATTTTCAATGATTCCTGCATTAAATTTGATTCCATCGTTATTAACGAAATATCTGTTGGCACGTCCCTGGCAGGAAACGCTTCCATCCTTATTGACTGAAACAACGTCGTTTGTGCAGATATAAGGAACGCCATTAATCTTATCGAGCTTGAAGAATTCATTATCATCAATCTTTCCACTGCTAAGTGAATCAGAATGAATATAAAGAACTCCTGTATGCTTGTCTTTTACTGAATAGAACTTCTCATCAAGCTCGTCGTAGATCTTAAGATCAACACCAGGAAGTGGATATCCGATTGAATCGTTGTCAACTTCCTCTGTCTGGATGATGCAGGCTCCGCAGGTCTCTGACATTCCATAGCCGTTAACAAATCTAACATCCTTGGCGCCATTATCTTCCATGAACTTGCGATATCTCTTTCTAGCTTCTGCTGAGAGATAAGCACCGCCTATGATCACCACGTTAACTGATGAGAAATCAGGTACGAACTGCTTGGGGAGCTTGCTCCATGCTTCAAAATAGAAAGGAGTCACAAACATAGCATTGATCTTGAAATGGCTGATGGACTTAACAAAGAATGGATTCTGGTTAGCCATAGGAAGAAGGACAACGCTGCATCCAAAAGCCAAAGGCTCATGGAGCTGATTGACAAATCCATATACAGAAGTTGCAACCATTGTGCAGAGTGTTACACAACCCTTCTCAAAGTCAACAAACTTACCACTCTTTTTCATATTCTCAGACGCCAGGTTCAAAGCCTCATCAGAAAGCGGTGCTGGCTTACTGATACCCTTGGTAGTTCCAGAGGTATGGAATACAAAGGATGAAGGATCATTGGACTTGGTACCATACTTAATTGCAGTACCTTCATACTTTTCAATGAGATCATCCATGAAAAGAGCTCCATCAACTGTCTTAAGTTCCTTGTAATTGCTGTTGCTGAAGTTTACAAGGCCCTGATCCATCTTATTGCTGTCGATAGGAACCTTAACAACGATTACATTGCGAAGGCCAAGCTCTGCTTTGAGCTTAAGGGCATGAACGAGAAGTCTCTTGTTAACAGCCAGGTCATTTATAAAGAGGTCTGTGATACCTTCTTCCTTAATAGCCTTGGCAAGTGGGAACTTCTCTGAAAGATAAGCTGGTGTGAAACCTGCAATTGATGCACCAGTCATATTAGCTGCGTATACAGCAAAAGAAGACTCGATACAACTGCAGTCAAAGATAGCGAGTCTTGAATGATTTTCTTCTGTAATTCCAAGAGCTGAGAATACTTCTGCGTACTTCTCCCAATTTCTGAACATCTGTCTGTAGGTGTAGGTACGCTCCATATCTATAAGAGCAATTCTGTCAAGGCGAGCCTTGCTGGCAGAATTGATGTCTACGATATATTTCCAGCTGCGCTGATAAGCTGCTTTACTAATCTCATACTTAGGAGCAGGCCTTCTTGCTGAACTTGTTGCTGGCGCAGGTCTTCTGGCTGAGCTGGTTGCTGGTTTAGCTGCTGCCTTTTTAACGGGTGCTTTTGTAGTAGCTTTGGCTGTTGTCTTTGCTGCAGTCTTAACAGGCGCCTTTACAGGAGCCTTAGCTGTTGCCTTTTTTACGGATGCTTTTTTTATGTTATCGTTCTTCTTCGCGCTCATTACACTCTCCTCTTCCCATGTTAATTCCAACTAACATGCCTATTAAAAATGAGAGACTGTCTAGTGTATAGGCAGCCTCTCAATGAATTAATAGACTCAAAACAATCTACGCTCCATGTTTCTTATAGCCGCTCAAGTAATTAAATTACTCTTCGTCTTTGTTAGGTACATTTGGAGCACCAGCATAAACCGGTACAGGTGGCTGCTGGTTAGGAGCAACAGGCATACCCTGAGCATAGTTATATGGTGTAGGAGGAAGTGGAAACTCGCCTTCAGGCTTAGCTTCTTCTCCGTTAACCATAGGAGCTCCCTGGTATACAGGTGGCATAGGTGGCAGCTGTGGCTGCTTAGCCTCGTCAGTCTGTGCATCCTGTGGTGGTGCTACGGGACCAAAAAATGGCAAAATTGGAATTAGCATGGTGTTTCTCCTTTCTGATGGTTGATGTATTTAAATGTACACTTTTGCACAATTAAATCTTTTTGGCAGTTTTTATTTCACCCAGTTCATGAACAGCATGTTCTGTCCATAGCTGTATTTATAATCAAGATCCGGGCACAGGCCATTTAGAATCTTAAGGCCATTTCCTTTTTTCTCAGCAGTTATTGGATCAAACTGCTTGCCATCATCCTTGACGATAGCGGAGATCTCTTTTTCATCTACCACTACCTTGAGGTCAAGGAACTGGTTCTTTTTCCTGCCAGCAAACTCGATAATGTTTGACATCATCTCCTCTATGCAGAGTCTGACGCGCATTCCAAGTTTTTTGTCTATGTCCTGACCTTCAAAAAATGTATTGAGTTCTCTGAGTGTATCTACCAGCCCATCCTTGTCGCATGGCACTGAGATGTCGTATACATTCGGCTTATTATCAGGCACTGGAAGTAAGCTTATAAATCCAAGATTCTCGTTTGATTTCTTTCTTATTCGCTCTGATAAAAAGACAACCAGAAGGAATATCAAAACTGCAGAAATAGGATATCCAAGCCACATATAATCATTGCCAATTAAGCTTCCGCAGACTATGAGTCCAAGTCCTGTGAGAACTGGCTGTGAGATGCTGATTATCGGAAGGATCGACAACTGTCCACCCAGTGCATATATGTTAGGAATTATCCATACAAAGGACACCGGAATGATGAATGGAAGCGCCATTCTAAGGGATTTAACAGAGTAGTTAAGAAGTTCTTCGTTCTCAGCACCCATAAGCATCGCATAAGGCCTTGCCAGTATCATGAAAACTGCTACAAAGCCAACCGCAACCAGTACTGCTACCTTCATTCCCTTTTTATAAAGCATCAGAACGCCGGCATCATCCTTTTGTCCCTTTAGCATTCCGCCAATAGCATTAAAGGCTTTGCCCATTCCTCCTGATACGCCCTGGCCAAGGGATGTAGCCTGCGCAAGAAGTGATCCTACAAAAGCTCCATATACGCCGCAGAAAATCTGAGCAAGAATAGCGCACACATAAGAATAAATTACAATGGCAAAGGTCTGGGATGTAACAGATACTCCATAGTGAACTATTTCTTTTAGAATAGGGCCGGTCTCTGAACCAACTTTGCAGAACTTAAAGGGGCTTCCCTTAATCTTCCAATCTGCAATGACGATAATGGCTGAAAGAAATGCTCCGGTAATGGTAGCAAGAGCTGCTCCCTTGATACCCATTCCAAGGATCTTTACATACAGTACGTCACATACAATATTGGTAACAACGTTTGTTAAGCTGGCTCTTGTAACAAGCTTGGGCTTACCACCAACGTTTCCAAAGCCCAGAAGCGCTGACACAAGCATTATCACAGCAGTTCCTGCAAAGTACACTAACAGATAATCTCTTGTGTATTCTCTAAGTGCTTCTTCTCTACATATCACTGCTGTCACGAGGTTTACACCAAGAATAGCTGTGACTGTAACCACAACACTCAGTATTCCGACACTCGTCATGGAAACCGTATATATGCTGTTAGCTCTTTTTTCCTCTCTTGCTCCTAGCGCAACCGATGCAAGGACATTGGCTCCTGTATAGAACAGCATGGCAATTGTTGTTAACAGGCCAACTACGGGAAGACACAAGTTAACAGCAGAAAAGGCTTCCGTTCCCAGAAATCTTCCCATGAGGATACCATCAACAATCGCGTTGACATTCTGTATCAGCATGGCTGCAATAGATGCTGTAAGGAACTTTTTCATTGAGGATGATACAAGGTAGCTGTTTCTTTTTTGTTCCAAAGCTGCTCCTTCCTGCCTAAATGGCTCGGGTGCTATTGGATATTACAGGTTTATCATTCAACTGAAGAGCGGATGATCTTCATGGATGAAGTTCTGGCAAAAGGCTTATCTCTGAATTCAACAATCTGGATATTCTTGAAGGCTGCAAGCCTTGTGTTGGCATCATCTACATACTTCTGAATATCTTCCTTTGCCTTCTCTACGTTTCCATCAGGGAGCTGCTCAGGATCTATGTATATCTGTGCAGCAATATTATTGTTCTTCTCATAAACTACAACTTCATTTATTGCAGGCTGGTTCATGAGAACATTCTCAAGTTCCTCAGGGGATACGTTTTCTCCATTAGGAAGGATGATAAGATTCTTGATTCGGCCGCTGATATGAAGGAACTCGTCCTCATCAAAGAAGCCGATATCTCCCGTGTGGAACCATCCACCGCGCATTGCCTCTTTTGTTGCCTCTTCATTCTTGTAATAGCCCAGCATTACGCTTGTTCCTTTAACACAGATCTCGCCTTCTCCTCTCTCATTAGGATTCTCGATCATTACTTCAAGGGAATCCATGATCAGACCAACGCCGTCTGGCTTGGTATATTTCAATGTATCTGATGAAATGATAGGTGAGCACTCGGTAATGCCGTAGCCATAAACAATCTCAATACCGAAATCTTTAAGGCCGTAGTAGTACTTGTCCTCAAGGACAGCTGCTCCTACATCAAATTCAAAGAAATTCGTTCCAAGAATGGAAAGAGCTTCCTTGAACATTTCACGTTTTTCTTTAGGTGTAAGGTCAGGGTTTGCTTTATTGGCAGCAAGCTGCTTCTTAACTTCTTCTTCGATGCCCTTTTCCTTGATATTTTTCCAGATCATCTTGTAGCACAGCTCAACAAACAGAGGAACTGTTACCATAAGAGTTGGATTATCTATAGCCATATCTCTGAACATATATCTTGGATTTGAAATCAGATATACGGTACAACCAGCTATCAAATGAGGAATCTGAGTGCAGTTAAGTCCCAGAACATGGTGCTGTGGAAGCACCATCATGGCACCTTCTGTTACTCCCAAGTGGTTGGTAATGGCTATAGAATTATCAATAAAGTTTGTCTGACTCAGCATTACGCATTTGCTGGCGCCAGTTGTTCCAGATGTGAACATAAAGAAGGATGCTGCACTTGGATCAAGGGTCTGTTTAAAATATTCATCATAACCCTCTTCAATGAGCTTTTTACCTTCTTCTCTAAGGTCCGGAATCTCTTCCAGAGAATGAATCTCTATTCCAAGGTCCTTTTCTATGGTCTTTGCCTTTTCTTCATACTTGTGGTCATAGAACAGAACTGTTGCATCACTGAGTTTTAACATCTTTTCAAGGGTCTCAACTTCAAGTCCCTTATCAAGGTGTACTGAAATGTTGTTGCTGCAGCCTGCGCTCCAGAAAACATTCATAAGTTCATAGGTATTGTCGCCCATAAGTGCTAAATGAGCTCTGGTTCCATATTTCTTGTTAAAACAGCTTCCAAGTGCCTCTACATGTCCTTTTACTTCCTCTGGCATTCTGTCATAATGCTTAGTATCATGATCGTAGTCAGTATATGTGTAAAATGGTGTGTCCGGGTGAGTCTTTACTCTAAAATCAATAACATCTCTTAAAGTCTTTACTTCTTCAAAGCTTTGTAAATACAGATTGGTTCTTTTGCCTTTAACTATGATGTTTTCTGACATATGCCCTCCTAAGCATGCAATTATTTAGTTTCATGAATTAGCCCAGCAGATCAACGATATCTTTGACCGTTTTAATCTTTGCAAGCTGGTCATCATCGATTCTCACGTTGTAACGTCTTTCAGCTTCATCAATCATTGTGATAAGTGATAATGAATCCAGCCCAAGTTCTGATCTGATCCTGGTATCCATAGTGACCTTTTCCGTGTCAAATTCTGCATACTCTCGGAGAAAATCCACCACGTCTTTGAATAAGTCTTGCATGTTTCCCCCTTCATAGGTTTTAGTATTGTATTTTTAATATAAAAAAGCGCATTGCATCAGAAATAAAATTTCAAAATGCTATGCGTTTCTACTCAGAATTAATGCGTTTCTCCATAGTCTGCTCCCCCATGAAAACGGGCAAAATCTATATGCGCTACATCATTAATTGTATAACTATAATGCGAATATAGTCAATCAAAAGCAGGCACTTTTGTACGTTATTTAATAAAGTTTTTATATTTAATTTTGTCAGATATTGTCTGACAATTTAAAACCTCTGCAACAGCAAACATGCACCATTGCAGAGGTTGTTATGCCATTATTTTATTTAACCATCATAAATCCTTAGGCCACCACTCTCCTACTGGAGGAATTTTATCAAATTCGTTGAAGAACAGTTCTTTTGCCCTGCCAATTTCCATCATCTTGGCCTGAGGATCTTCATCAGGAAGCTGAAGGATTGCAATGAACTGTTTCAGACGACCAATTCCTCGGAAGTATGAATCATAGGTTGCAATCTCCGCATCGCTGTGACCAGCAAAGTACAGCTGAAGAAGTCTGTTCCAATAGGTCTGCATGAAGTTCTTTCTCTCCTCATACTCCTTGTCAGAACCAATGTGGAAGAAATCTCTTATCATAGCATCATTGAACTTACTAGCATATGCTCCAAGCTCGTCTGCCAGGAGGAATACAGGATACATATCATAGAATTCAAAGAAAGGATGTGAAGTTGACATATCTCCTACATCGATGAGCACAAGGTCTTTATTCTTGTCCACCATGATATTTCCCGGATGGTAATCTCCGTGTATTGCAGTTTTACGGTCAGGAACTTCAAAGAGGAGCTTCTGGAAACGAGCCATCTCATCCTCAGAGAAGATCTGTGCAAGAGCTGCTGTAGAACCCAGCATCATGTTCTTCATGGATGGAACGTTGTCTCCTGTAAGCTCAGCACTGTGAATCTTTTTAAGAAGATCACACACCTTAACTGTCATCTCATCCTTCTCATCAGGATGCTCCAACATGTAGTCCATAACTGTAACAGGTGAAAGAAGCTCAAAAACGACACCGTAAGCGTTGTCCGCATGAACCATCTCGTAGGAAAGTGCTGTGGAAATACCCTTTACAAATACCTGACGGGCCATTTTCTTTTCCTGCTCTACACGGTCATATGGTACAGGCGCGCCAGCGTTATATACCTTAACTACCTTCTCGTCATCAAGCTTATAAACTGTACCAAGTGTACCTTTTCCAATGATCTTAAGACCATCAAGAGAGATTTCTCTTGGCTTTCTATGCACATTAAATACATCACTAAAGCCTGTCAGATCAAATACCTCATAGATCTTCTGTGAGATATTGATGACATCAAATGGCTTGTCTGTCTGCTTTTTGATACCAAGGAGTACACGAAGACCGGCACTGGAAATGTAATCAAGTTCATCTCCGTCCATGACAATTGCCTGGAAATCTGCTCCAGAAATAATACCCTGTAACTCAGTGTTTACAGAATCACTATTGTTCGCGTCGATACGTTCAGGTAATAAAATGATTAATTTGCCGTTTTCTACCTGTGATTTCATAGCGTTCTCTCCTTTATATCACTAATCAACAAACAGCTTTTTCTTGCTGTGAGATACGCCATAATTATAACATTAGCGATTATATTTAAACGCTTATGCGAAGATATTTTATATATAATTTATTTTTATATTATTATTTAATTATCTATAAATCGTTTTTTATGAGATTATATGAGTATGGGAGATTATTCAAAAATGAAAGTAGCTTATGTAGGAATCGACATATTATATCCGGTATTAACAAGCCTATATGATACAGGCTGTGACATACTCAAGATTTTCACATGCAAGACCGATAATGTTACAGAGTTTAATACTAAGACTATTGAATTCGCAAATAGTCACAACATACCTCTGCAAATTGAGAAAATAACTCAGGATGACTTGTATGATCTGGTTGCCCTGGGCTGTGAATTTGTGCTCTTTGGAGGGTATTACTACAGGATCCCTGTAATTGATGAGCTAAGAATCGTTAATACTCATCCAGCTCTTTTACCACTTGGTAGAGGAGCATGGCCAATGCCTCTAACTATACTAAAGGGGCTTACTGAAAGTGGCGTAACCATGCACAAGATGGTTCTTGCTCTTGATGAGGGTGACGTAATACTCCAAGAGAAAGTTCCCGTATTTCCTGATGATAACCTGATCACACTCACTGAAAGGCAGTGGTCAGTTATTCCAAAGATGGTAAATACGCTAGTTTCAGACTTTGATAATCTCTGGGACAGCGCCAAGCCTCAGGCTGGACAGGCCGAGTACTGGGAAATGCCCGAGGAAAGCGAGTATACAGTAACTGATAAAATGAACTTCGAACAGGCTGATCTGATACTCAGAGCATTTTTATCTTATGAATGCTTCTATATTAATACTGTTACAAATGAAAAATATGAAATGATAGGAGCCACAGCTCACAAGGGAAATGTCCCCGATAGTTTGCACAACACTCATGTCTTTCCGCTGGCAGATGGATATGTACTGTGTGACAGAGTAAGGAGTTTATAAGCTATTCTATGATCACAGCTGAAATATCTTTAGACCTAAAAGAAAAAATATCTGATATTTACAATCGATTTGGTTATAAGGACAGCGCCCATAGCTTTGAATCCATGTACATTTGGAGAGAGGAAATGGGTCTATCTTTCGTGTATTCAGATGATTTCTATTCTGTGCAGGAAGCTTCTAAAGGGCCTTATTCCTGGTTTTTCCCCGTTGGAAGCAAAGATTCCAAGATAGAATTCATAAGTGACCAGCTTGATAATGGTAATCTTCATTTTTATTATATGACTTCTGATGATGTTTCTTTTATTGAGAAGCATTTTCCAGACCAGTTCACTATACGTGAAGCTCCTGAGAGTAGCGAATATATCATGAGCAGGGACATAATGGAAAATCTTCCCGGTAGTTCTTTTTCCAAGGACAGAGGCCATATTAATAAGATGCTTCGAGAGCACACTTTTGAAACAAAGAGCATCCAATCTGTCCCCAAGTCAGTCATTTATGATATTTCTGCAGAATGGGATGCCAGCAAACATATATTTGAAAACCTTCCTGATAAAGCTGCCAACATCAGCGTTATCGAGCATCTGGATGTTCTGGATATAGAAGGAATTGTCCTATATATGGATGGTTCTCCCTGCGCTGTATGCGGTGGTTTTAAGATGAACAGCAACACTGTTGACTGTGTTATCCAGAAAACCTCACAAAAGCTACAGGGATTGACCTACTACCTCAGGCAGGAATATGCAAGATCACTTCCACCAGAAATACAGTTTTTGAATTGGGAAGAAGATTTAGGAATTGAAGGGCTTAGAAGAGCCAAACAGTTGATGCAGCCCGTAAACATGATAAATATGTACATTGGTGAATCCAAATGAAAAATATTCAAGGCATCTCTCCATTCTCTAAGCAAATGTTCATAAGACAGTACGTTCCAGTACTGATATCAGCTTTCGTATTTGCTCTTGCAGATATGGCAGATGCTCTTGTTGTTGGCAACAGGATGGGTGCCACAGGCCTTGGTGCTATCGCCTTCACGCTTCCTGTCTATATGTTTTACAACGTTATAATGCATTCCTTCGGCCTTGGAGGCGCTATCGACTTTTCCACCAAGATGACCGAGGGTAATGAAGAGCGTGCCAGAAGCTCTTTTCAGGGAGTTCTGGTAACACTTCTTGTTATCAGCACAGCAATCGTGATTATAGGCCACATAGGAATGAACGGGCTTTTGTTTATCCTCGGTGTTCCGACTTCATACCCGGAGCTATATGAAGCCTCCAAGACCTATCTTGGCATTATTCTTACAGCTGCACCTTTATTTTTCTTTGACTACAGCATTGGTTACTATCTTAGAAACGACGACTACGAAAAACAGTCCTCAATCGCTGCTGGAATTGGAAACATAGCAGATCTTCTCCTTAACATTATTCTTGTTCTTGTTTTCAACATGGGAGTTAGAGGTGCTGCTTATGCAACCTTTACCGGACTGGTTTTATCAAGCGCAGTGGAACTGTTCTTTATGCTACAAAAGACATCACACCTTAAGCTTACGCCCTTTAAACCTGACTTTTCGAATATCGTTTCAATATATAAGCTTGGCGTTGCCTCTTTTATCAGCTATTTGTACTCATTTGTCTTTATCCTTATCGGAAACAACGCAATGATAAGATTAGGTGGGGATGCAGGCGTCGCTGTATTTGATATTATAGGAAACCTGGGAAACTTAGGCTTTTACATCTTTAACGCAGCAGCTATGGCTACTCAGCCAATAATCAGCACCTATGAGGGCGAATGTAAATACGATGAATGCGACAGGGTTCAGACTCTTTCCTTTATCACAACTGCTGTTTCCGCAATTGCTCTGGCCGTTCTACTCAATATTTTTGCTCCTCAGGTATGCCAGTTGTTCGGACTACACGATCCGTCAATGATCGCATTTGGCAGTACTGCCATCAGGATATACTCAGCGAGCCTATTGTTTATAGGCTTTAATGTATCAATGTCCAACTACTATACATCAAGGAATATCCCAGCTCCTCCTTTTGTCACCTCTACCCTTCGAGGAGTGGTTATTCTCCTTCCAGTGACCTTCGCATGTATAGCACTTGGAAAAGATGCATTCTGGTTCACCTATGTAGTTACTGAAGCGGCCTCATTCGTATTAGTCTATATCTACCTTAAGATAAAGCCACCTAAGACTGCTCGTATAGCTGAAGAGAGAATTTACCACACTTCTCTTGGAAGCGATGCAGAGAAAATAGCTCCTACAGTAGAGCAGATAGAAGTTTTCTGCGAAAAATGGGATGCAGCTCCCAAGCAGCTATACTACATCCAGATGACAGTTGAGGAGGTTTGTTCAGCCATCATTGTAAATGGCTTCCAGAAATCTGGAAGAAATGCTTCAAACCTCATTGAGCTTACAGTAGTAGCGCAGGAAAACGAAGATTTGTCACTACACATCAGGGATAACGCAACTTCTTTTAATCCTTTTGGAATGAGTAAGAAATCTCTTTTCGAAATAGAGAATAAAGACAGCGACTTCAACGCTCTTGGAATGGATATTATAAAGAAAAAAGCTAAATCTTTTTACTATAGAAGGTATCAGGGATTCAATACAATGGTGGTGAAGATATGAAAAAGAAAACCAATAAGACCAGAAGATTATCCATTAGTTCAAAAATAGCATTAGGTATAGCCGTTACGCTCCTTGGCCTTGTGGCTATCCTGGAGTTTATTACCTATGCTGCTTTTAACAAATCAATGGACCAGGAGTACCAAAACAATGCCATGAGCCTTGCGAAGTCAGTCAGTCTGACTCTTGATAAATCCTCAACCATTGCGCTTATAAATGAGGTAATGAACATTTATAATTCGGTAGAGAATAAGGTGGGTACGCAGAATGCGGGCAGCGATGAATACAACGAATATATTGCGAACTTCCAGTCTATTGAACAGAGTCCTAATTATTATCGCTTCTCAGAGCATCTAAATGACATAAGGCAGTGTTACCTTGCTGAGTCACTGTATATCATCTGCATCGATGCGGTTAACAAAAAATCTGTCTATATAGTTGATGGTTCTTCAGAACCTTGTCATCCTGGTGATTTTGATCCGTTATTTGAGATGAATTACGGAATCCTTGATAATCCAGAGGCTGGTTTCCCACCCTACACAACCATTACCCCAGAGTATGGATGGCTGGTTTCAGCCGGCGCTCCTTTTTATGATGAAGAAGGAAATGTTGTAGCATATATCTTCGTTGACTTAAACGAAAGTGCAGTAAAAAAGGTCATAAACAAATTTATTTTTGCCTTCATAGTTCTGGGCCTTGTAATTGCTGTGTTTGTTTGCCTGATCTACCTTGCAGTTGTTAAAAGAAATCTTATCAGGCCAATCAACAAACTCTCTGATGCTGCTCTTTCTTATAATGAAAATGCCGAGGGCGAAGTATTTGCTAATCTGAAAATAAGAACGGGAGACGAAATAGAGAATCTTGCTTCTGCCATGAAACGTATGGAGCAGGATATCAAGGAATATATTGCCAACATTACCAGTATCACAGCTGAAAGAGAAAGAATCGGCGCAGAACTCAACGTAGCAACACAGATTCAGTCAGACATGCTGCCCAAGATTTTCCCTAAGTTTGCTGACAAGAAGGAATATGAAGTCTTTGCATCCATGAACCCCGCAAAAGAGGTTGGTGGAGACTTCTATGATGTATTTGAAATAGATGAGACGCACCTTGGACTTGTTGTAGCCGATGTATCTGGAAAGGGCGTTCCTGCTGCCCTGTTCATGGTCATTGCCAAGACTCTTATCAAGAACCGCGCCATGGTCGGTGGTTCACCATCTGAGGTGCTGGAATACGCCAACGATCAACTCTGTGAAGGTAACGATGCTGGATTTTTTGTAACTGTCTGGCTCGCCATCGTCGACATTACTACAGGTAAAGGTGTTGCAGCCAATGCTGGTCATGAGCATCCGGCTATCCGAAGGAAAGATGGTCAGTTTGAGCTTTCCATCTACAAACACTCTATGGCTGTTGGCACCTTTGAAGGCCTCAAGTTCAAAGAGCATGAGTTTGAGCTAAACCATGGCGATACTTTGTTCTGCTACACAGATGGTGTCACAGAAGCTACTGATGCAGGTAATGAGCTCTTTGGTAACGACAGACTGATAAATGCCTTGAATACAGCTGATGACAGCACTGTTGAAAACCTCTGCAAGAGTGTCAAGAAGTCCATCGACGACTTCGTTGGCGAGGCTCCACAGTTTGATGACATCACAATGTTGGGCTTCAAGTTCTTCTAATAGTAGTATGATCAATTATTTATATAAAAACAGAAATCCGCATTAGCTACGGATTTCTGTTTTTTGTTGTCACCAATATCTTATGATCATGTGAATTGCATAACAATGAATGCAATAATAGCAAAGACCATCATTCCAGCAAAATCAAGAACTTCTTTGACAGCACCTGATGTATCTCAAATACCCAGTAACTTAAGTGTTTCCTCCAAGACGCCAGATGGATACTCTGTTTATTCCACCCTCACGAGCTGCCTGTATCCAGAGCTTTAAGGTCTCCTGGTCTGCGTACCACACCTGATGGGTAAGACCGCTTTCATCCGTGTAGCTAAACCACATCGCACCGCTAGCTGCATCTCTTTGCGCCTCGGCGTTCTTCTGCGACATTATGCCAACGGCATCTGCCTGTCCGATCTGCGCCACATTTCCGCCTGCTGCAAAATCAAAACCGCCTGTGGCAAGAGCAAGGTTCTTCCGGCCGGGAAGAGTGTTCATCTTGGCCGCCAGCTCTTTTATCCATGAAGGATTGGCCTTGGCGCCGGGCTCTGTTCCGTATCCGTGAAGGTTGTAGCACATCATCACGTACTCTGCGTTGGAAGGCCAGCTATAGTTCTGGAAAGGAGCCGATGGCTCGAAGACGACCCTAAGGGCAAGTCCCTCATTTGCAGCTGCCTGGGAAAGCTTTGTAACAAAACTGTTGAACAGCTGCCAGAGTGCATAGTCCTTTTTGATGGCCTCGTAGTCGATCTCAACTCCAGTGCATCCAAGACTCTTTGTAAGTGCGATCACATCAGCTACATGCTGGTTTGCAAGATCATCATTACCGATAAGGGCATACAAAAGGTTTGTATCCTTGAGGGAAGACCCCTTATCAAGTAGTTTGTCATTTACAAATGTAAGATAAATGTTCCTGTCCTTGAGAGTACCGTTTTTGCTTAGCTTATTGTACGTCTCGGTGGTATCCTCGGGAATGAAGGGCCTGTTATTGACATCATAGTAGGCAGCGAAAAAGCAGATGGTGTCCAGCTCATCGCCAATAGCCTTCAGCTCAGCATCAGCCGTGGCATAGTCCCAATAGGGATACCATACCGAAATATCTGAAGTGCCTGTAGTTTCTGTAGCTGTATGTATCTCTTCTGTTTTCATAGTATCGCCGGCCTGACTTGTGGCGCGGTGTTCACTCTCTACTATTGTGATGGTCTCTTTCTGGCTGCCGATATCACTGGTCTGACTTTCGCATGCTGTAAACATCATCGCCAGAGTGCAGAAGAGCAAAACACTTAAAAGCATTTTTCTCAAAATCCCAAACCCCCGTCCTTATCAAATATACTTGATGAACCAGTCCAGTACCGCGTCGTACGCATCTTTGATCATCTGCAGGATCTTCTTGATTCCGGTGAGTCTGTAGGAGTACAGCATGCTTCCGGTATCCGCATCCTTGATCTCAAGCTTTTCAAATACCCCGTCATAGACATCATCAGCAATGTTTCTCTGGCTATAACCATATTCCGTCCAGGCACTCTGAAGGTAAATTCCTCCTTCGCCTGAAGGCGCAACGCTGCGATTCTCCCAAACCGGGTTACCATCTATTTTAACAGTAATACTGTCTTTTCTCAAATCCACATCCAGCTTTCTCTTGCCCAGATCGCTGATCTTTATCTGCGGTCTGTACTCATCCGCTCCCTGTTCAACAGAAGTTGCGGGAAGCTGTGATGCCTCATGGGACATCCTGGAATACTCCGCAGACTGCTTGGCGCTTACAGCATACCTTGACAGTGCAGCATACTCTCCGGCGAGAGAGTCTCTTTTGTCCTCATCAACGGATACCTTGGGAGTTCCGTCAAAGTCATACAGGTCGACTTCCTCAAGGACTTCTCCGTCCTGCAAAAGATAAAGGACATTATTCATAAGCCTTACTTCTACGCATTTCGTAAGGTCGTCATTTGCACGCAAAAGAACTGACTGACAGCCCAGCTTGTTTCCTGTGAGCACGGTGCTGAGCTCAACGTTTGATGCGCTGTTTCCGAGGAGCTTTAATCGTCCCGTATCCTCAGGAAGTGATGTCAGGGCGATCCTCTCCTTATCCTTCTGATATTCCACCGAACCCTTTTCCAGGTTCCATTTCTCTTTTTGCGTTGCATCTCCAACAACAAATTTGATACTGCCCTTGTCCTCTTCGGACATATCATCCCAGATGCGCATGAGAAGGTGATTGGTGTACCAGTTCGCCTGGGGTTCCAGCCTGGTGAGATCATAAATGCTGCTTTCCCTGCTGTTCCTGGTGTAGCCCTCACGGTTAAAATTCATTGTGAATGTATTTGCAATGGCCTCTTCATTCACCTTGCTGACCTTGTCGTTTTCTCCGAACTTACCGGTATTTGAGTGAAGCAGGATATATGCTCCCGGAACCTTGCCAAAGCCTTCGGTGTAGGCATCACGCATAAGCTTATAATCACCGCTTATCCTCTCCTTCATCTGGCTTCCGGTCTCCACGGGCAGGTCATTTACATCTCTCAAAAAGTCCATGAGGTAGTGGTTATAGTCTCTGCCCAGATACTGGGACATGGCTGAATACTCTGCGCTGTTGAGCTCTCCGATAAACCTTCCGTATCTGTCAAAGACGTTTATGTAACTGAGTCTGTAGCCGTTACTTCCAATCTCCCAGAAGCTGTTGTTCTCCAGCTTTATAAGATCCTTGGGCATAAGGAAGAACGAATCAGTAGTCTCAAACTTCTCGGCATAGGTGAACATTGTGGCCTTGTAGTTGTACTCCTCCATTATCTTCTGAGCATAGATGGAAGTATCCTGACGGCCATCCTCGAACATCAGGAAAAGAGCCATATCCGGCAGCGGAGTACCGTTCTTATAATAGTTCTCGATATCATGCTGGGTTATGGTCACATAGCCGTTGTCCCTAAGGGCACTGAGCTGACTCTGTAATTTTTCTTCAGATATTCTTGATGGAGTGCTCTCTCTGTCTATACCAAAATAGGACAGCGCAATGAAGCCGTGGTCCTCTCCGGATACGACCTGTTTATCACTGCTTCCATAGGGCACATATTCTGAAAAGGTGAAAAGAGCCTTTGCGATCAGAACAAGCACCCATATTAAGACAGCCAGTTCAAGAATTGAACGGATCAGTTTTTTTACATCCTTTGATGATTCAAATTTGTACATAACTCTCTCCGCTTACTGCTTGTGATTCTTGTGATGCCGCTGCTTCTTTTCCTCTTTCTCTTTTGCCGCGGCTACATCACTGGGCGTCATTCTGGTACCCCATGTGGACTTCCAGAAAGTAACCCAGGCAATCGGCATCTGCCATAGCAGTACCAGTTCATAGTACAGACAGAACAGCATGCCGTATATCCAGGTTGAGCTCCTTCGCAATAGGAGCTGCGCCATACTCATCAGCATTGACATTAGCAACAGTCCCAAAAGGAATGCCGTCGGGAAAATATGCTTGGTAATGGGAACGTATACAAGGTTGTACAGTACAACTACAGGAGCTGCTATAGGAACAATAAGGCCCATATAGAAGGTTACCACTGCGAAAGGTTCTTTCTTCCACATGAAGGTTCCCGCTATCAGCGACTCTCTGAGCCAGGATCGCTTCCACCTCATCTGCTGCTTAAGGAATACGCTGTGCTTGTTAGGTACAATGGTCGAGCACACTGCTGTATCCTGGTAGAAAGTCCTGTGATGACGAAGGATGAAGTTGGTCATGGCTCTGTCATCTCCAAAGGTCGCCTTCTGTCCCAGGAATCTCTGGTTCATCCACTGATCTTTTTTGTCCAGAATAATTGACTTCCTGTAGCAGGCCAGAGGACCTGACAAGCATGACACTGTATCAAACACTGCCTCTGCAGCCTTCATGACACGGAAAGCAATGTAGTATCTTACCGCCTGCATCTTGGTCAGGGCGTTGGTGTAAGTGTTGGCAACATCGGTCCTTCCGGAAACGCCATAGATCTTGGGATCCTTGAAGGGCTGTACTATGTTGATGATGGCAAAGGGATCAAGGAAGCTGTCTGAATCTACAAACACCACCAGATCGTGCTTGGCCATTTCAGCTCCGCGCACGAGAGCATCTCTTTTACCTGCATTCTTCTCCTGTACGTAATACGAAAGTCTGTCCTCAACTTCGTATCTCTCATAGGATTCCTCTTTGAGCTTGGCGATAGTCTCTTTTATCTTGTCAACAGAATGGTCTGTGGAGCAGTCATCTATGACTATTACTTGCAGCTTATCCACAGGATACTCCTGGTTGACGCAGCTGATGATGGTTCTATCTATCCACTCCTCCTCGTTGAAGCAGGGCACCAGGATAGTTACCCCCGGTGTGTAGTCAGGATCGACCTTGACCGGTTTATAGAACACACCGAAGACATATCTGCTAAGGAGGAATACCGCAGTGATGATACTGTACAGATAAAGCATCTTGTTGAACTTAAAGTAAATGATGCTCTCTGCTCTCATCATCAGAATACATGCGATGGAGAATGCCAGCAGCAGTACCGCTGCGGTAAACATGTACCTGTCTTTGTTAGCGGCGGCATAGTTGTGAAGATGCTTGGTAAACGTTATGCCCAGAAGATATCTTCCATCATCAGTGGCAACACGTCTTACCACCTTGATCTTCTGAGTAACACGCATCTCATAGCCTTCAGGCATGCTTCCCGGCGTAACCCTGAAACGGGTCTTAAGCATTTCCACATCCTTAAGGGCGTTGTAGTCTTCCTCAGAAAGTGCCACCAGCATACCTGTATTGGAAATATCTACCGCTTTGCAGGTGACTTTTCTCTTTGGATCCTTCTTGGCAAAAGTCTTCAGCTCAACATCAAAGCCGGTGATATATCTGATCCCAGATTCCTTCTCGGCGATGTAGTCCTCGTAGCTGTGGATATGGCTTTGCTCATAGCCTCGTCTCTCAGCGTCCCCTCTTTCTTTGGTCTTGTCAGGAACATGGCAAAGGATTCGTCTGTCCTTCTTCTCAACCAGAAGGACATCCTCTATATTCTTTTTGCTCTTTTTTGCATTTTCAAAAAGGCCCATAGCTGTCCTCTACTATCAGTGAAGATAATCATCAAGTCTTGCAAACGTGTAACCCTGAGCTAGCCATTCAGGTATCATGATGTCCAGCGCTTCCGAAGTGTAAGTTGCATTCGCTGACATGTGCATGATAATAATGGTTCCATCCGTGATCTTCTCCATTCCATACCAGTGCTTACGGCCATTTCGCAGCTGATTCAGAAGATCATCAAGTGAGTTGGCAGCATAGTCTGCCGTACTGAAATTACCGGATACGATATAGCTGAATCCAACATCATATATCTGATACATTGCCAGTCTGCAGACACCCAGAGTCGGAGGTCTGTATATAGTCGAAAGAGCCGGCTTGCCATCGACAACTACGTCTGAACAGTATCTGCTCATGGTCTTGTAGCTCTTTATGATATCTGCCCTGAGTTCTATAGCTTCCTCGTCAGTGATGGATTCAAACTGGTATGTTCCGTCCTCGTTCTTAGATTCATGCCATCCCACAAAGTGGTTGTCTGTATGGGATCCGAGCATGTGGCCCGATACAGCGATGGCTCTGAGAAGATTCGGGTTGTTCTTGACATTGTTTGTTCTTACAAAGAAGTTTGCTTTGACATTGTATTTATCGAGAACATATAAAAGCTCGTTAATGTCTTTTTCATCGCCCCAGTCATCGAAGGTCAGGAACAATACCTTGCCCTGTCCGGTTTTACCGGTGGTGTCAAAACTCAGAATATCCTTGTCAGTAAATCCCGGCAGATAAGTAACGTCAGGGTTACCTACATATCTCGCCGCCATGTAGCTGTTCTGCTGCTCAGCACTTGCCATGCTTCCCATGACGATCTTGTCATCACTTATTATGTTAGATGCCTTTCTGGGCGAGTAGATATAGGATGAATGTGCCAGGGAACTTAAGGTCTTTACCTTATAGGATGTAGAGGGCTGCACATTTCCATAGGTGTCAGTATATGTAAGAGAGCGGATCTTGGAGGAAATGAACCTGCTGACGAGTTTGCCGCAAAGTGTGCCCTCGCTCTCATCCTCAAGATCTTTATCTGCGGTAAAGTAGTTCATGTTGAAGTACGCAATGCTTCCCCTGTGAGTTGTGATCTTTGAGCTTAAGCTGCTAAAGAACTTGATGTCCGTCTCGTCGACATATTGCGACTGAACCATTGAAAACTCATAGCCTGCCATTGTACATCCACAGGCAGATACAGCCTCTTTTGTCTCGTCCTTAAGATCTCCGTAGGGCTGGAAGACCAGATTAAAATCGTAGTCATATCTCCACTTCGCATACTCCTGAGCTCCCAGTATGCTCTCAGCCGCCTTAACAAAGGGATCTTCATCATCCTTAACTCTGTCAATGTAAGCAAGGCCTACTTCATGACCCGCATCGATGATACTCCGTATCAGCTCTCTGCATTCATGCATCTCATCTGATGTAACAAAGAACGTTCCCTTGTAGCCCCACTTCTTCAGTATTGCCAATATGTCATTTACTACTACCTTGTTGCTTACTCCGTAGAAGGTCATACTCATGGCCTTTTCAGAGGTGTATATAAAGTCCTTCTTTTCAGAGAGCTTTCCGTTGTTCTCTTCCCTGAGCTTGGCGATAAGCTCTTTGTCTATTTCCGGGATCATGTCCAGGCCTTCTATCACCCCCGTCACATCCACAACCTGCAGAGATGCCCTCTGAGCATCCCTGAGGAAATCCTTTACCTCCTGTAAGAAGTTCTGATCATCAGCATAAAAGCAGTTGATCTTACCTTTTTCAGCCTTCATGGGCTTCACCGGATCAACAACAGAAAGTCCGGCTGCTGCGCAGGCTTTCAGCGCATTGTCATCCATCTTTCCTGATGGCATGTAATATTTTGGTTTTAGAGACAGAATGGTCTGTAAGGATCTTACTCCAAGCGATATCTCATCGTAGTCTGTGTAGACATCCTTACCACTGAGATCCATAGCGCTCTTTCCTCTTGTGGCAAAAGAGAATCCGGCTTCCGCCAACATATTGGCACTGTCCCAGCATTTTTCTATATCATCGGCGGATACGAAGAATGTCGCTTTGGCTTCACTGTTTGTGAGAGCAGTCCTTAGCTCCTCAGCTGTTTCGACATCTTCCGGAAGTCCGGCAAAAGAGAGGCCAACAATATTCTCCATGGTCTCAATGCTCTCATATACATCCGCTTTTAAACTGTTGTTATCAGCAAGGAGAAACTCCACATACTCCTTACTGCTCATAGCCTTGAATTTATCCAGGCCTGTTGATACATAGCTCTCTGAAGAGAGGGCCTGAAGGAGCCATGACAGGGTCGTGATCGTCTGGTCAACTTCTTCTGCGCCTTCCTGCGCATCAGTTGTAGCCTGAATATCAAGAGCAGGCTTTTTGAATTCCGTCTTTGGTTCAAGTTCTACTGCATCAATATATCCGGCAAGCTTGTATACTACTATCTTTCCGGGTGTGAGCTTAGTCACATACTCCTGTGCCTTTTCAGTGTTTGCAAAGCTCTTGCCGTTTAAATAGCTTCCCGGGCTTGGAGTAACTATCGTTGTATATCCGCTGGCAGTTACAGCCCTGCAGATTGAATCAGTGTAATATGTGCTGTTCAGCATAAGCCTTGCAGGCGGAAGATCCATGAGAGTCGTGAATACTTTTCTGGAGGCAGTAAGATCGTAGATCAGGTCTTCATCACTCATCTGCTCCATGTTGAGGCTTCCGTTAAGACCGTTCACGATGACTTCATGTCCCTTTTCACTAATGAGCTTTAGCATCTCATCGTCTTCAGCAGCATCCATCGCTGTCACGGCAAAGCCTGCTTTGAATTTATACTTATCAAGCAGCTCAAGAGCCTGCTCCACCAGCTGCCTGTCAGAAGTTCCCTGGATAATAAGAGCAATCTTTTTGTCTCCAAGAGTCTTATCGTCACGGATCATAGGCGCAGCTTCGCACCCCTTGTTGTATTTATCAAGAGCGCTTTCATACTCTTCAGATGCATCATAGGATATTCTGTTAAATGAATTGATATCTACCGTTTCTTCGGGAGCAGAAACAGAACCTGCAGGAGTGCAGGAAGAAGTGCCAAGCAGCACAAAAGATATGCTAAGAACACAGGCGAGTGTTCTAACAAGTTTGTTCTTCATAATCTTACCCTCAATAATGTCGTATTAAGTGTCACAGTAAGAGTTTGTATATCGATAATTATAACACTTAGAAACGATAATAACGGGGGGATTTATGTAATTTTTATGATGTTTTTTAAATATTAAAAAAGACGTTTCTCAGATTTCTCTAGAAACGTCTTCATTAAATCTTATTCAGTACTGATTACTCAGCTACGTAAGGCATAAGAGCCAGGACTCTTACTTCAAACACCCTTATCGGGTATTATCGGTAATTATCAGTAAACCACCGATATTCGTCCTTTTCTCATTCAGGTATTATTAGTAATTATTGGTAACAAAAACTGTGTCAGTTTTATGTCCTTTACCGATTTTATATGTCTTTATAACATGGAGGCCTCTTTCTATAATTCCTTCCACTTAGCAGATAAGTTCCGCATAGCCTCCTGATTTTTAGTTCCTGTGGCTTCAGCATATACATCCAGTGTAGTACGAACGCTCTTATGCCCCATCACAGACTGAACAACTTTTACATTTGACTCATTCTCGCAAAATCTTGTACAAAAGGTATGTCTCAGATGATGTACTGAAAAGTTTGGGAGAAGCAACGGCTTTCTCTTTTCCTTTGCAGCCTTGACTTCCTCTTCCATATTATAGGA
>NZ_JAFRGN010000011.1 GCF_017433805.1 Butyrivibrio sp.
AAAACCTGCTAAGAAAAGTCAAGAATCAATTTCTTTTCCCAACAGGTTTTCTTTTTGCCTTGTCCTTATTATTTTTGTGTACACTAAAAAGGCTGACTTTCATCAGCCAATAATAAGCCGTGTTTTTACTTTTTCATGCTTTGTAGACTTCGCTTACACGAGCATAGTAAATTCGCAGGAACTTGTTTAATCCCGCTATCTTAGCCTGACGTTTTGATTTTCCCTCGGCCTCTTTCTTAAGAATAAACCGGTATACTGCATCATCCTCAGGAGCTTTGTGTGTTTTCAAGACTCTCATGGTTTCATAGCCAATCTTACGTAACACTTTTGATCCGCGCTTACTAATCTTTCGATTGGTTCCCACAAATTGGCCGGATTCATAGGGCGGTGCATCTATACCTGCAAATGCAATAAGTGCCTTACCACTATGAAACCTTCTTACATCGCCTATCTCCGCAATCAGTTTAGGCGCCAATACATCTCCAACGCCTCCCATCGCTCGTACGGTTTCATATTCAGGAAGTGTCTTTGCCAGTTCTTTCATTCGTGTTATTATCTTCAGTAAGGTACTGTCGATTTCTCGAAGTACCCTTACGGCTTCCAATACCAGCATTTTGGTCGATGGGGTATTGGCAGACAATGTCGAGATACCATCAGATGCAAGATCATAAAGCTCAGCTGCTTTTGACCTGTTCTGGTGGTATTTCTTTTCTGCAGCCCAGGAAATATAGTCCTCAATGAAATCTTCCTTGGTCATCGCGGTTATGTTGTCGAAATGCCAGTATCTCTCTACAAAATCGCTTAACTTATCCTTTCCGTTGCTCTCATTCCAACTATGGAATTCTTTCTTGACTCCAGGCATTGTATAATCCAGCATATGCGTTAATTCAAGCAGTGCCTTTACGTGAAGCTCCATGTAATGACAATACTGTCTTCCTAGCAGTTTTAGTTCGGAATACACATCATCGCGTCCTTGATGGTTCTCCAACCGATACCAGTTATCAATCCCATAGTTCGCAATGGTGATTGAATCTTGCTTATCCGTCTTTACTCTTCTAAGCCCTCTGGACGCGTACTCCTTCATTTCAAATGGGTTAATCACTGCCACAAAAAAATTCTGATTCTGAAGTACAGACAACATCGGTAAATGATATATGCCGGTTGCCTCCATAACAATACGAATTTCCCCATCCAGCCTCTGAATCATTTGAGTCAGATTCTTCAGTTCGCTCTCTGTGTGCATTACCTCAAAAGGGCTTGCTACAATCTCACCATAAGGCTTCAGTATGCACACTGTGCTCTTTCCCTTTGAAACATCAATACCTACGCTGATCATACATAACCTCCTGTACTTGAATTAGTAATTGTTTACCACCCACACTTATTACCATTCATTTTAGTTGGTTACGCGGGAGCGAATCCCTACCTGCTTAAGCGAATACTTATAATAAGGGGTTGGCTGACAGTTTTTATTGCCGGATGTGATAATCCAAAAAGAGCCTCGCCATACCAATTACTCCCCTTATTATAAAAAATAAGTGCAGATGTCAGAGGTAATTACTCTCTAACAACTACACTTTTATGGTACTAAAAAAGAACACCGAAGTGTTCTTGGTAAATCTTCAAGAACGGAATTGATGCTGGCACCGCTTCCGCTGAAAACCTCGAAGGTTTTCGTTCGTTGTAAAAGTATATCACAAACACTTAGTCTTAACAAAGGCAATTATATCATCGTTCTTTTCCATAATTGCCTCATCTGACTCTAAATCTTCGATAGACATCCATTTATACTTATCACCAGATAAGTTATCAGGAATATCGTCAATCTGAACTTTATAAAGCTTATGATTATAAATCTTGTAAATCTTATCGCTCACAGAATATTTGCAATGTTTAGCAGTTGTAACATAGGTGGTATCTATATCCTTATGAAGTAACTCACTAGCAAAATGGTCTACATTCGACTTATTATCTTCAGCAGTTCTTGTGTATGGAAACAGCCAGCACTCCCATCTTTCATCATAAATCTGTAGAAACTGTCCTTGTGAATTCTGAACTGCCAATAATGAAAACTCATGGAAGCTCTTGGTCTGTATCTCTGCAACCAATTGCAATATCTTGGCTGCATCTCGTTCTGAAAGATTACCTATCTTTCTATCCATGAACCACTCAGTGATACTTACTATCTTGTCTATTCTAGCCCATGATGGCTTAGTTAGTCCTGTACTCTGCCAGTCTTCAATATCTATACTGAATGGGTTATCCTTATCTTTGCTAGTCACGTAAACAGCCAAAATTGCAATAGTATCATCATCTAATACGATTGCTGGCCTACGCTTTTCATAATCCTTATCCCCAAATGGAAAATGAATCCACCAGACTTCACCAACATTATACTTTCCCACGCTTTAAAACCTCTTGCTCGTATATTTCATCCCATTCATCATCGAGGATCCAATCATCATCCGGAGGAAGATCTTCGATTCTTACAGCGTTTTTGTGTAATAATTCTCTGTTCTCTTTAAGAAACTCCTTATAATCTTCAACAGATCTAATATTAGCCATAGAATCCTCCTTTCTGGATACTCATGAAGAATAAACAATGATCTTGACAACCATTGTTATTTATTTTAACACATAACAAAAACAAGTTGTATATATAATTATTATCGACAAAACATAGCTAGAATTGCACCATGACTCCACCTTACAAAGGCGCATAAATACTGCCTTTTAGAAAAAACTCAAAATTTTTAGAGCCAAATTAGAGCCAGTGACCATTTTAAGCCAGATTGTATACAAAAAAACAGCTTCCAGAGAAACTCTGGAAGCTGCATAAAATCTAGGTTTGTTAAGATTACTCTACGATTGTAGCAACCTTACCTGATCCAACTGTACGTCCACCCTCACGGATAGCGAACTTAAGACCCTGCTCCATAGCGATTGGGTGAATAAGCTCGATAGACATTGTTACGTGGTCACCAGGCATGCACATCTCAACACCATCTGGAAGGTTGCAGACACCTGTAACGTCAGTTGTTCTGAAGTAGAACTGAGGTCTGTAGTTTGTGAAGAAAGGTGTATGACGGCCACCCTCATCCTTTGTAGGTACGTAAACCTCTGCTGTGAACTTTGTGTGGCATGTAACTGTGCCAGGCTTTGTTACAACCTGACCTCTCTGGATGCCGTCACGGTCAACACCACGAAGACGAAGACCAACGGTGTCACCAGCTTCGCAGTACTCCCTAGTCTTTCTGAACATCTCGATACCAGTACATACTGACTTAGCTGTCTCTTCCTTGATACCAACGATTTCGATTTCGTCGTTGAGGTTAAGGTGACCTCTCTCTACTCTACCAGTAGCAACTGTTCCACGTCCTGTGATTGTGAATACGTCCTCAACAGGCATAAGGAAAGGCTTATCTGTCTCACGAGTAGGTTCAGGGATGTACTCGTCAACTGTGTTCATGAGCTCGATGATCTTCTCGCCCCACTCGCTCTTAGGATCCTCAAGAGCCTTAAGAGCTGAACCACGGATGATTGGTGTATCATCTCCAGGGAACTCATACTCTGTAAGAAGGTCTCTGATCTCCATCTCAACGAGGTCAAGAAGCTCTGGATCGTCAACCATATCGCACTTGTTCATGAATACGATGATGTAAGGAACGCCTACCTGACGAGCAAGAAGAACATGCTCCTTTGTCTGAGCCATAACACCATCAGTAGCAGCTACAACGAGGATAGAACCATCCATCTGAGCAGCACCTGTGATCATGTTCTTAACGTAGTCAGCGTGACCTGGGCAGTCAACGTGAGCATAATGTCTCTTCTCTGTCTCGTACTCGATGTGAGCAGAGTTGATTGTGATTCCTCTTTCCTTCTCTTCAGGAGCCTTATCGATCTGATCGAATGCTACTGCAGGGCTGAATCCTCTATCAGCAAGTACTGCTGTGATAGCAGCTGTAAGAGTTGTTTTACCATGGTCAACGTGTCCGATTGTACCAATGTTAACGTGTGGTTTGCTTCTGTCAAACTTAGCTTTTGCCATTTCTAAATATCCTCCTTAAGTGAAATGTTATCCAACATTTTCATACATAATTTAACCGACTATATCGATTATATTAAATGTTTGCCGCTAAATCAAGCATTTTGCTAGATTTAAACGGCAAAACATTTATATTTTAATTAGTTGCCCTTGTTTGAAAGGACTTTATCCTGTACGTTCTTAGGAACTGGAGCGTACTTCTCAAAGAACATTGAGTAGTTACCACGTCCCTGTGTTCTAGAACGAAGGTCTGTAGCATATCCGAACATCTCAGCAAGTGGCACATGTGCTCTAACGATCTTACCACCACCAAGGTCGTCCATACCTTCAACCTGTCCACGACGAGAGTTAACGTCACCGATAACATCTCCCATGTACTCTTCAGGCATTGTTACTTCAACCTTCATGATAGGCTCAAGAAGAACAGGAGCACCCTTCTGCATAGCATCCTTGAACGCCATAGAACCAGCGATGTGGAATGCCATTTCTGAAGAGTCAACTTCGTGGTATGATCCGTCGTAAACTGTTGCATGAACACCAACTACTGGATATCCACCAAGTGTACCAGCCTTCATAGCCTCTTCGATACCTTCGCTGATTGGCTGGATGAATTCCTTAGGAATAGCACCACCAACAACTTCGCTATCAAACTGGTAAAGATTGTCGCCGTTTGCATCCATAGGCTCGAAACGAACCTTACAGTGTCCGTACTGACCACGTCCACCGGACTGCTTAGCATACTTAGACTCAACGTCTACAGCCTTTGTAAGAGCTTCTCTCTAAGCAACCTGAGGAGCACCTACGTTAGCCTCAACCTTGTACTCTCTAAGAAGTCTGTCAACGATGATATCAAGGTGAAGCTCACCCATACCAGCGATGATTGTCTGACCTGTCTCAGTGTTTGTATGAGCTCTGAATGTAGGATCTTCTTCAGCAAGCTTCATAAGAGCCTCATCAAGCTTCTGCTGACCAGCCTTAGTCTTAGGCTCGATAGCAAGCTCGATAACAGGATCAGGGAACTCCATAGACTCAAGGATTACAGGGTTCTTCTCGTCACAGAGAGTATCACCAGTTACTGTGTTCTTAAGACCAACAGCAGCAGCGATATCACCTGAGTAAACCTTCTCAAGGTCTGAACGCTTGTTAGCGTGCATCTGAAGGATACGTCCAAGACGTTCCTTTGTGTCCTTTGTACTGTTAAGTACATAAGAACCTGAATTTGCAGTACCACGATATACACGGAAGAATGCAAGCTTTCCTACGAATGGATCGCTGACAATCTTGAATGCAAGAGCTGCAAATGGGCCATCATCTGTTGAAGCAACCTCAATTTCGTTACCGTCAAGGTCTGTTCCCTTACAAGCAGGGATATCAATAGGTGAAGGCATGAACTCGATGACAGCATCGATGAGCTTCTGGATACCTCTGTTCTTGTGGGCAGAACCACAGCAAACAGGGAATGCCTTACACTCGCAAGTTGCCTTACGAAGTGCAGCCTTAAGCTCGTCAATTGAAGGCTCCTCACCCTCAAGATACTTCATCATAAGGTCCTCATCGAGGTCGCAGATCTTCTCAACGAGCTCTGAGTGATAAAGCTCAGCATCATCCTTGAGATCAGCAGGGATTTCACCAATCTGAACATCCTCACCCTTATCACCATTGTAGATGTAAGCCTGCATCTCGAAAAGGTCGATAACTCCCATGAACTGATCCTCAGCTCCGATAGGAATCTCGATCATAATAGCATTTTTCTTAAGTCTATTTCTGATCTGCTCAACAGCTCCGAAATAGTTTGCTCCAATGATATCCATCTTGTTGATGAATGCCATACGAGGAACATTAAATCCGTCAGCCTGACGCCATACGTTCTCAGACTGAGGCTCAACGCCTTCCTTAGCGCTGAATACACCTACAGCACCATCAAGTACTCTAAGTGAACGCTCAACCTCAACGGTGAAGTCAACGTGTCCAGGTGTATCAATGATGTTGATACGGTGCTCAAGAGCGCCTGGCTTTGTCTTACCGTTCTGCTGAAGTGTCCAGTGGCAAGTTGTAGCTGCAGATGTGATTGTGATACCTCTTTCCTGCTCCTGAGCCATGTAGTCCATGGTAGCAGTACCTTCGTAAGTCTCACCAATCTTATAGTTTACACCGGTATAGTAAAGAATACGCTCTGTAAGTGTAGTCTTACCAGCATCAATATGAGCCATAATACCAATGTTTCTGGTTCTCTCCAATGGGTATTGTCTATCAGCCAAAGGTTCTTCCTCCTAATTAAATCTAAACACACATCTCTACGCTGCAGATTAGAATCTGTAGTGTGAGAACGCCTTGTTTGCTTCTGCCATCTTGTGCATATCTTCCTTACGCTTTACAGCTGCACCAGTGTTGTTGTATGCATCCATAATCTCTGAAGCGAGTCTATCTACCATAGTCTTCTCGCCTCTAGCGCGTGAAAAGTTTACAAGCCAGCGAAGTGCAAGAGCCTGACGTCTGTCTGGTCTAACCTCGATTGGAACCTGGTATGTAGCACCACCGATACGTCTAGCCTTAACCTCGAGAGCAGGCATGATGTTATTCATGGCTCCTTCGAATACTTCAAGAGCAGGCTTACCAGCCTTCTCCTCTACCTGTGCGAATGCTCCGTATACGATCTTCTGAGCTACGCCCTTCTTACCATCAAGCATAACTGTGTTAACAAGCTTAGTAACAACCTTGTTATCGTATAAAGGATCCGCTAATACGTCACGTTTTACAATATGTCCTTTACGCGGCACGGTTCTTCCCTCCTTTAGAATTGCAATGATTATAATAAAGTCACTGCTTACTATAAATCATCGGTACTCACTAATCTTAGTGTTCGTGCGGTTTTCTAACTTAGAAAAAGAAATACTACCCATACTGGATGGGGTCTAACTTATTACTATGTTAAAAGAATCCCAACACTTATAAAATTAGATTTTTAGTTAATAGATTACTTAGACGCCTTAGGTCTCTTAGCGCCATACTTAGAACGAGCCTGTTTTCTGTCGGCTACACCTGCTGTATCAAGAGTACCACGGATGATGTGATATCTTGTACCAGGTAAATCCTTAACTCTTCCACCACGGATAAGAACAACGCTATGCTCCTGAAGGTTGTGTCCCTCACCAGGAATGTAGCTTGTTACCTCAATACCGTTAGAAAGACGTACTCTGGCGATCTTTCTCAGAGCAGAGTTAGGCTTCTTAGGTGTAGCTGTCTTAACAGCTGTGCAGACACCACGCTTCTGAGGAGAAGCTGTAGCAGTTGCCTTCTTATGAAGAGAGTTGAAGCCCTTCTGAAGAGCAGGTGCTGTAGACTTCTTAACAGATGTCTGACGACCCTTTCTAACTAACTGGTTAAATGTTGGCATTCTTTTTACCTCCTATTTTAATATATGTATCGTCGAGTAGGTTATCTACTCGCTGCCCAACTCGCTTACGCGAGTGTGTGCAAAAGACAAAGGGGCAGAATTTCACCCCTTTGTCGATACACGCAATTATGAATTATAAATACTATCATTTTGGTTGTCAACTAAATTTTTTATGGCAACCGCTTTAGTAAATGTTTATAAATTACTCTTCATCATCTGCAACAGTAAGCTCATCATCCTCGATGTCTTCTGCTACATCAATGAACTCGTCATCGAAGTCTCTTTTTCTCTTCTTGAGAATGAGCTTCTCAGGATCCTTGAAGTTAACATCTGTATTAAGAGTTGTGTTTCTATATCTCTTCATACCTGTTCCAGCAGGAATCAGCTTACCGATGATAACATTCTCTTTAAGTCCGATAAGTGGATCAACCTTACCCTTGATAGCAGCATCTGTAAGAACCTTAGTTGTCTCCTGGAAGGAAGCAGCTGAGAGGAATGAGTTAGTTGCAAGAGCAGCCTTAGTAATACCAAGGATTACCTGCTTGCCTTCAGCTGGCTTCTTGCCATCTGATACAAGTGCCTCATTGCTATCCTCGAAATCAAGGACATCTACAAGAGTTCCTGGAAGGAATTCTGTATCACCGCTCTCATCGATTCTTACCTTCTTAAGCATCTGACGTACGATAACCTCAATATGCTTATCGCAGATATCAACACCCTGCAGACGGTAAACTCTCTGAACTTCTCTAAGGAGATAATCCTGTACTGCACGGATTCCCTTAATCTTAAGAAGATCGTGTGGGTTAACTGAACCCTCTGTAAGCTCGTCACCAGCTTCGATTGTGACTCCGTCCTGAACCTTAATTCTTGATCCATAAGGAATCAGATAAGCCTTAGACTCACCTGTCTCATCGTTAGTAACGATAACTTCACGCTTCTTCTTGGTATCTCTGATCTCAACCTTACCGTCAAGCTCTGAGATAATAGCAAGTCCCTTAGGTTTTCTAGCTTCGAAAAGCTCTTCTACTCTAGGAAGACCCTGTGTGATATCACCACCGGCAACACCACCAGTATGGAAAGTTCTCATTGTAAGCTGTGTACCAGGCTCACCGATTGACTGAGCAGCGATGATACCAACTGCCTCACCAACCTGAACTGCCTCACCAGTAGCCATGTTAGCACCGTAGCACTTTGCACAGATACCGTTGTGTGAACGGCATGTGAGGATTGTACGAATCTTAACAGCCTCAACTGGCTCTCCCTTAGCATTAACACCTACTGAAAGGATCTTAGCTGCACGTGATGGAGTAATCATGTGGTTCTTCTTAACGATTACGTTTCCATCTTTATCTTTAATAGTCTCGCAAGAATATCTTCCTGTGATTCTATCCTTTAATGGCTCGATAGTTTCCTTGCCATCCATGAATGCCTTAACTGTCATTCCAGGAATTACTTCCTTGTCTGCGCAGCAATCAACATCACGAATGATAAGTTCCTGTGATACGTCAACCATTCGACGTGTCAGGTATCCTGAATCGGCTGTACGAAGAGCTGTATCTGACAGACCCTTACGAGCACCATGAGCTGACATGAAGTACTCCAGAACGTCAAGACCTTCACGGAAGTTTGACTTGATAGGAAGTTCGATTGTACGACCTGTTGTATCAGCCATAAGTCCACGCATACCTGCAAGCTGTTTGATCTGCTGGTTACTTCCTCGAGCACCAGAGTCAGCCATCATGTAGATGTTATTGTACTTATCAAGACCAGCAAGAAGTTCTTCTGTGAGCTTCTTATCTGTCTCCATCCAAGTATCAACAACTGCACGGTAACGCTCTTCATCTGTAATAAGACCACGACGGTAGTTAGCAGCAATCTTATCAACTGTAGCCTGTGCTTCATCAAGCATTGCCTGCTTCTGCTTAGGCACTGTCATATCTGCGATAGAAACAGTCATGGCAGCACGAGTTGAATAGTGGTAACCTGTGTCCTTAATCTTATCAAGTACTTCTGCAGTAGCAAATGTACCATGTGTATTGATAATAGCAGTGATGATCTGCTTGAGCTGCTTCTTACCAACCATGAAGTCTACTTCAAGTTTGAAGAAGTTCTCTGGATCTGATCTGTCTACGAAACCAAGATCCTGAGGAATAAGCTCGTTAAAGAGGAATCTTCCGAGTGTTGACTCTACAATACCTGTAGACTCTACACCATCAGCATCCTTCTTGTTGATTCTGATCTTAATTCTTGACTGAAGTGTGATGTATCCATTCTCATAAGCAAGAATAGCTTCATCAACGTTCTTGAAGCACTTACCCTCTCCAAGAGCTCCAGGTCTTTCCTGTGTAAGATAGTAGATACCAAGTACCATATCCTGTGTAGGAACATTAACTGGGCCACCATCTGAAGGCTTAAGAATATTGTTAGGTGAGAGCATAAGGAATCTGCACTCAGCCTGAGCTTCAACTGACAATGGAAGATGTACAGCCATCTGGTCACCGTCGAAGTCGGCGTTGAAAGGTGTACATACAAGTGGATGAAGCTTAATAGCCTTACCTTCTACAAGAATAGGCTCAAATGCCTGAATACCAAGTCTGTGAAGTGTGGGGGCACGGTTCAGCATAACTGGATGCTCTTTAATTACATCCTCAAGTACATCCCAAACCTGCTCATCAAGACGCTCTACAAGCTTCTTGGCATTCTTAATATTCTGAGAAATTCCTCTTGAAACCAGTTCCTTCATAACGAAAGGCTTGAAAAGCTCGATAGCCATTTCCTTAGGAAGACCACACTGGTAAATCTTAAGTTCTGGTCCTACTACGATAACTGAACGTCCTGAGTAGTCTACACGCTTACCAAGGAGGTTCTGACGGAAACGACCTGACTTACCCTTAAGCATATCTGAAAGGGACTTAAGAGCTCTGTTACCAGGGCCTGTTACAGGTCTGCCTCTTCTACCGTTATCGATAAGAGCATCAACAGCTTCCTGAAGCATTCTCTTCTCGTTACGTACGATGATATCTGGTGCGCCGAGATCAAGAAGTCTCTTAAGACGGTTATTTCTGTTGATAATTCTTCTATAAAGATCGTTAAGATCTGATGTTGCGAAACGACCACCATCAAGCTGTACCATAGGACGAAGATCTGGTGGAATTACAGGAATGCAATCCATGATCATCCATGCTGGCTCATTTCCAGACTCTCTGAAAGCTTCTACAACCTCAAGTCTCTTGATGATTCTTGCTCTCTTCTGTCCGCTTGATGTATCAAGTCCTTCTTTTAATTCTGCGTATTCCTTCTCAAGGTCGATATCAAGAAGAAGTTCCTTAATGGACTCAGCACCCATTCCTGCACGGAACTTGCCGCCCCACTCTTCTCTTGCATCCTGATATTCCTTCTCAGAAAGAACCTGCTTGTACTCAAGTGTTGTCTCACCTGGATCAAGTACTATATAAGAAGCAAAGTAAAGAACCTTCTCAAGTACACGAGGTGAAAGGTCAAGGATAAGTCCCATTCTGCTAGGGATTCCCTTGAAGTACCAAATGTGTGATACAGGAGCTGCAAGCTCGATGTATCCCATTCTCTCACGACGAACGCTGCTCTTTGTGATCTCTACGCCACAACGATCGCAGACAACGCCCTTATATCTAATCTTCTTGTACTTACCACAGTGACATTCCCAGTCCTTGGTAGGTCCAAATATTTTCTCACAGAACAGACCGTCTCTCTCAGGCTTAAGTGTTCTGTAGTTGATTGTCTCTGGCTTAGTAACCTCACCGCTATGTGGATCATTGTCGTTTCTATGAGCCCAACTTCTGATCTTCTCAGGTGATGCAAGTCCAATCTTGATAGAATCAAATGTCATTGGCTGATAAACCTGCTGAAGAGTGCTGCCTCTGCCATTTGAAGCTTCATTTATTGCTTTATTCATTGTTGAATCAGACATTCGTAACCTCTTTTCTATATGTTAATGTGAGTTTAAGTTACAGCAATCTGCCTGACCGGGAAAATCCCGGCTAGGCAGTTTATTTCTGATTACTCATCATCAGATGAATCAAAATCCTCAAATGAATCCTCTGACTCAAATTCATCTGCATCTTCAGCTTCTGCTACAAGCTCGCCGCTCTCATCGAAGTGCTGCTTGGAATAGCCATTAGCTTCAAAAGATTCCTGGCTGTAATCGCGTGCATTCTCGCCTTCCATTTCAAAGCGATAATCTGAATCTGTGTAATCAACGCTCTCCATAATTTCTACTTCAGTGTTATCTTCACGAAGTACCTTGATATCAAGACCAAGGGACTGAAGCTCTTTAAGAAGAACCTTGAATGATTCTGGAACGCCAGGTTCAGGAATGTTATCACCCTTAATAATTGCCTCGTAGGTCTTAACACGTCCTACAACATCATCAGACTTAACTGTAAGAATTTCCTGAAGTGTGTAAGCTGCACCATAAGCCTCGAGAGCCCAAACTTCCATTTCTCCGAAACGCTGTCCACCGAACTGAGCTTTACCACCCAGAGGCTGCTGTGTTACGAGAGAGTAAGGACCAGTTGAACGAGCATGGATCTTATCGTCAACCAGGTGATGGAGCTTGAGATAATGCATGTGTCCGATAGTTGTTGGGCTATCAAACTTCTGTCCTGTTCTACCATCACGGAGCTGTACCTTACCGTCTGATCTGATTGGAACACCCTTCCAGAGCTCTCTGTGATCTCTGTTCTCATACAGGTAATCCATAATCTCAGGATGTACAAGATCCTTGTACTTAGCCTGGAACTCATCCCATGTGCTATTTACATAGTCATTAGCAAGTTCAAGTGTATCCTGAATATCTATTTCGTTAGCACCATCAAAGATTGGTGTAGCGATGTTAAATCCAAGTGCCTTGGCAGCAAGAGAAAGGTGAATCTCAAGGACCTGTCCGATATTCATACGGGAAGGAACGCCAAGAGGATTAAGTACGATATCAAGTGGTCTACCATTTGGAAGATATGGCATATCCTCAATAGGAAGTACACGTGATACGACACCCTTGTTACCATGACGACCAGCCATCTTATCACCTACAGAGATCTTTCTCTTCTGTGCGATATAGATACGAACTGCCTGATTAACACCAGGTGAAAGCTCATCGCCGTTATCTCTTGTAAATACCTTAGCATCTACAACAATACCATACTCACCGTGAGGAACCTTAAGAGATGTATCTCTAACCTCTCTAGCCTTCTCACCGAAGATAGCTCTAAGGAGTCTCTCTTCTGCAGTAAGCTCTGTCTCGCCCTTAGGTGTTACCTTACCAACAAGGATATCACCGGCACGAACCTCGGCACCGATACGGATAATTCCGCGATCGTCAAGATCCTTAAGAGCATCGTCACCTACGCCTGGAACGTCACGAGTGATTTCTTCTGGTCCGAGCTTAGTCTCACGAGCTTCTGCCTCATACTCCTCAATATGTACAGATGTATAAACATCGTCACGTACAAGTCTCTCTGAAAGAAGAACAGCGTCCTCGTAGTTGTAACCTTCCCATGTCATGAAACCAATAAGAGGGTTCTTACCAAGACCAAGTTCTCCCTGTGATGTTGAAGGACCATCTGCGATAACCTGTCCTGCCTCAACATGATCACCCTTGAATACGATAGGTCTCTGGTTGTAGCAGTTACTCTGGTTAGATCTCTGGAACTTAATAAGATGGAACTCTTCCTTCTCACCATCATCATATGTAATCTGAATAAGCTTACTGTCAACAAAATCGATAGTACCAGCTTTTCTGGCAACTACGCATACACCTGAGTCAACAGCTGCCTTTCTCTCCATACCTGTTCCAACAGCAGGAGCCTCTGTCATAAGAAGTGGCACCGCCTGACGCTGCATGTTTGATCCCATGAGGGCACGGTTAGCATCGTCGTTCTCAAGGAATGGGATAAGTGCTGTAGCAACTGAGAATACCATTCTAGGTGATACGTCCATGTACTCAACTGCTGTCTTAGGATACTCAGATGTCTCTTCTCTGAAACGTCCTGATACAGTCTTCTTAACGAAATGGCCTTCCTCATCAAGTGGAGTATTAGCCTGAGCTACATGGTAGTTATCCTCTTCGTCAGCTGTAAGGTACTCAACCTCATCAGTAACTCGTGGATTCTCTGGATCTGTTCTATCAACTACACGATATGGAGCCTCTACGAAACCATAGTCGTTAACTCTTGCATAGCTTGCAAGTGAGTTGATAAGACCGATGTTAGGACCTTCAGGTGTCTCGATAGGACACATACGTCCATAGTGAGTATAGTGTACGTCTCGAACCTCGAATCCGGCTCTATCTCTTGAAAGACCACCAGGACCAAGGGCAGAAAGACGTCTCTTATGTGTAATCTCACTAAGAGGGTTGTTCTGATCCATGAACTGTGACAGCTGTGATGATCCGAAGAACTCCTTAACAGCTGCCTGTACAGGCTTAATGTTAATAAGTGTCTGAGGAGAAACTTCCTCTGTATCATGAGTTGTCATTCTCTCACGAACAACTCTCTCAAGTCTTGAAAGACCGATTCTGTACTGGTTCTGAAGAAGCTCACCTACGCAACGGATACGTCTGTTACCAAGGTGATCGATATCATCATCGTTACCAATACCATACTCAAGATGGATATTGTAGTTAATAGATGCAATGATATCTTCCTTAGTGATGTGCTTAGGAATAAGCTCATGCACACGCTTCTTAATTGTATCTGCAAGTCCCTCAGGATCGTTCTTGGCTGTGTACTCGTCAAGAATCTCCTTAAGTACTGGATAATATACATCCTCATTGATTCCAAGCTCTACAGGATCACACTCGATGAAGTGTGTGATGTCTACCATCATATTAGAAAGAACCTTAACGTTTCTCTCCTCTTCCTGTAAAAGAACATAAGGAATAGCCGCATTCTGAATCTCTGTAGCAAGAGCACGGTCAACCTTAGTACCAGCAGATGCGATCATCTCACCTGTTGTCTCGTCAACTACATCCTCTGCAAGAACATGTCCATTGATACGGTTCTTGAAGTGTAACTTCTTATTGAATTTGTATCTACCAACCTTAGCAAGGTCATATCTTCTAGGATCGAAGAACATAGCGTTGATAAGGCTCTCTGCACTCTCAACACTAAGTGGCTCACCAGGACGGATCTTTCTATAGAGTTCAAGAAGACCGCTCTGATAATCTGTAGAAGAATCCTTGGAGAAACTTCCCTGAATCTTAGGCTCATCGCCGAAGAGTTCAAGAATCTCCTCGTTTGATCCGATGCCAAGAGCTCTGATAAGAACGGTTACAGGAACCTTTCTTGTTCTATCTACTCTTGCATAGAATACATCGTTAGGATCGGTCTCGTACTCAAGCCATGCACCTCTGTTAGGGATAACAGTGCAAGCCATAAGCTCCTTACCGATCTTATCGTATGTAATATCATAATAAATACCGGGTGAACGAACTAACTGGCTGACGATAACTCTTTCTGCGCCATTGATGACAAAGGTACCTGTAGCTGTCATAAGAGGAAGATCGCCCATGAAAATCTCATGTTCTGTGATCTCATCTTTCTCCTTATTATGAAGACGTACCTTAACCTTCAAAGGTGCAGCAAATGTTGCATCTCTCTCCTTGCATTTCTCAATCGTGTTTTTGTTCTTGTCAATCTCATCCTCGCAAAGTTTGAAATCAACAAATTCCAGACTGAGCTTGCCGCTGTAGTCCTCAATTGGAGAAATATCGTCGAAGACTTCCTTTAAGCCTTCGTCAAGAAACCACTGATATGAATTCTTCTGTACTTCAATCAGGTTTGGCATCTCCAGGACTTCCTTCTGACGCTGGAAACTCATACGAATGTTTTTACCAGCACCGGTAGGATGTAATCTGTTTTTTTCCATTGACATTCACCCCGTTCTAAATTTTATTTTTTGCGGTAAAATAGGCATTTTGGAGTACTTTTAAAAAAGTGCGCAAAAAGGCCCACCACACCACAATAGTGCACCCTAAATCATACTGCAAAGAAATTTTGTTGTCAAGAACTTTTTGAAAGAACAAAAAGAGCCAGGTTATTTCTAACCTGACTCTCAACATTCTTAATAAGGATGGATTACTTAAGAGTAACCTTTGCGCCCTCAGCCTCAAGCTTAGCCTTGATGTCATCAGCCTCTGCCTTAGAAGCGTTCTCCTTAACCATCTTAGGAGCTCCATCAACGAGATCCTTTGCTTCCTTAAGTCCAAGACCTGTAAGCTCACGAACAACCTTGATAACCTTAACCTTGTTAGGACCAACCTCTGTAAGCTCTACGTTGAACTCAGTCTTCTCTTCACCAGCTGCTGCTGCGCCAGCGCCTGCTGCTGCAACTACAACGCCTGCTGCTGCAGATACGCCGAACTCTTCCTCACAAGCCTTTACAAGATCATTTAACTCGAGCACTGTAAGCTCTTTGATAGCATCGATAAATTCTGCTGTTGTTAACTTTGCCATTATTATATACCTCCATATAGTATAATTTCTAAATTTGTTTTGTTGTTATAACTTACTAAATTGTACAGATTACTCTGCTGCAGGTGCTTCTGCAGGAGCTTCTTCTGTAGCTGGAGCCTCTGCTGTCTCAGCAGGTGCTTCCTCAGCAGCTGGAGCTGCCTCGCCACCTTTCTCTGCGATCTGATTGATAACGCGAGCGAAGTTTGCGATAGGTGACTGCATAGAACCAAGCAATCTTGAAAGAAGAACTTCCTTTGAAGGGATTGTAGCGATGTCAGTCATTGCTGTTGCGTCATAGAATTTACCTTCTATAACACCACCCTTAATCTCAAGAGCCTTAGCCTTCTTAGCAAACTCGTAAAGTACACGAGCTGGAGCTGCTGGATCTGTCTCAGATACAGCCATTGCGCTAGGACCATTTAAGAGGTCTGAAAGCTGCTCGAAGTCTGTTCCCTTGAATGCGAAGTTCATCATCGTATTCTTGTAAACCTTGTATGAAACGCCTTCTTCACGAAGTTTCTTACGAAGCTCAGTATCCTGTGCTACTGTAAGTCCGCGGTGATCTACAAGTACGACTGCCTGAGCGTCTTTGATCTTCTCTGAAATCTCAGCTACTACAGGCTGTTTAAGTTCAACCTTTGCCATTTTTTTACCTCCTTATAGAATGTACCGCCGAAAAAAAACCTCTCGAAGACATCGAGAGGTAAAAAAGTCTAATCAAACTTTTCCTCGGCAGGCGATTTCTCATTATGTTCCTCATAAAGGAACACCTGCTGTCTTCGGCCGGTTGTCTCTTAGTTTTATCTGACAACCTTGTATAAATTAGCACATTATTTTTTTATTGTCAACAGTTTTTTATTTACTCCAAATCAATACACCGTTTTCATCAAAGATGTATTTGTGGAACCATCTGGTGAGTTCGCCGACATACATATTACCATTCTTGTCAAAGTAGTAGGTGTTCTCTCCGATTGTTATCATCTTATCCTTAGCCTGCTTACCACTGTCAAGAAAGTAGTACATCTTGTCATCGATGAACTTCTGTCCGTAAACCATGACACCCTTTTCATCGTAGTAATATGTAGATCCATATCTTTCAAGCCAGCCATATACCATATCGCCATCATTATTGAAGAAATATTTGTTATCACCAACTGTTACATTGCCATTCTTGAACATTACACCATCCTCTTTAAAGAAATGGTATGCTCCGTCAACATTGACAAGACCTTTTTCCATATCACCATTTTCATCGAAGTGATATGTTCTGAAATACTTGGTGAGCCAGCCTGTGATCATCTTACCATCAGCACCAAAGTAATGTTTCTTATCACCATCATCAACAAATACATTTGTCTTTCTGACACCTTTTTCATCGAAGTAATATGTTGCGCCATCTATAGTGCAGATTCCAGTTGCATTGGTTCCATCAGCAAGAACAAAGTATGTTCTTCCATATTTCGTAAACCATGTTCCTTCTTCTGCAACAGGTTTCTCGGGCTCTACTGGTTCTGGATCTGCTGGTTCAGGCTCAACAATTTCCTCTGAGCTTGCTTCTGATGCAGCTTCACTTGATGCTTCTCCTGCTGCCTCTGAACTAGACTCTGATGCTGCCTCACTTGATGCCTCGCCAGCTGCTTCTGAACTTGCCTCTGATGCAGCTTCACTTGATGCCTCTCCTGCTGCCTCTGAGCTCGCCTCTGATGCTGCCTCGCTTGATGCCTCAGTTGCAGGATCATCGTTACCAGGCTCTTCCTCAGCAGGCTTTTCATTTGATACATATTCGATATAGAAAAGATTCTCTACATCCTTCTTGGTCAGTTCATGGCTTCCTGCTGTAATATCAAGAGTCATTACATTAGTCGCCTCTTTAACTGCTTCTCCATCAAGCTTGATTGATGAATCCTTATCTCCAAATACGAGAATAAGCTTACCATCTGAAGGAGCTGTGAACTTAACTTTGGTCTTGCTCTCAATCTTGAGGCACTGTGTGAGGAGCTTACCCTCATATGTCACAGTTCCCTTAGCAGTAGAAAGAGCACCTTCTATTGTGTAGAAATCACTGTCCTTACCAGATGCAGTAAAGTTATGTACGTAGCTGGTCACATTAACAGGTGTTTCTTCGTGTCCTTCGCCTGAGTTCTCAGATGAAGCTTCGCCAGAAGCCTCTGATGATGACTCACTTGCGCCGGAATTCTCTGATGAAGCATCTGAAGAAGCCTCTCCTGCTCCCGAATTCTCTGATCCGCTTCCATTACCAGCAACAGATCCGCCACCAACCGCGATCATGCTAGTCTGGTATGAATTAAGCGCTGCCTTGAGCGCCTTATTTACGCTGTAATCTGTATCATCAACTTCATTGTTGAACTGCCAGCTAAAATCTCCACCATTTTCTCTACCTGCGAAGGCTGTTACTTTCTCTTTTGCCTCCTCTGGTGAATCAGCTGAATATGAATACATGATTCCTGATGTGTCAAAATTATTGTAAGAAGTCTTGCCCTTATAAGCAACTACTTCAGCTGGAACCTGCTCATCAGCAGATGCTACTTCATAAGCATCAAACTCTGTACTGTTCTCCTGATATGTTACGTAAGACTGAGCGCCTTCGATGTAGTTGTTAAAAGACTTGATGATACCGCCATCCTCACTTGAGAATGTGCCGTAATCTTCATTTCTTGTAAGAGTCTCCCAGTCAGCCATAACGTCTGAGCCCTGCTCAGAAATAAGCATTGGGAACTTGCAGTTTCTATAATAGTTGCCCTCTACAAAAGCAGAAGCACCCATTGTTACACCAACACCATACTTGGAATTGCCGTCGTAATAGTTATTGTAGATATGAACACTGCAGGTTCTGATACGAGGATGTCTGGAATCAGAATGATCATACCAGTTGTGGTGGTATGTAATGTAATTCTCAGTAGACTCTGACTTCATACCCTGAAGGTTACTCTTACCTGTGTCATAAAAGTGGTTATAGGAATGAGTAACAAATGTTGACTTCTTGGTATCAAGAGCTCCATCACCCTTAGCCTGGTCAGCATCGCCGCCTGCAAGTCCATAGAAGAAATCGCAGTTATGAACCCAGATGTGATCATTACTCTGCTGAAGTCCGAGATCATCACCCTCAGAGCTATCACAGTTCATGAAGCCAAGGTTTCTTACTTCAATGTTAGAAGCATTCTTGATTCTAAGTCCCCATCCATCAGCTGTAGCGTCTTCGCCTACACCTTCAAATGTGATTCCACAAGATACTCTTTTGTTATCGCCGCTTCCGCTAATAACAATATCGCCACCTTCCATTGTGGCAAAGTCTGTAATCTGACCAACAAATCTCACATCAAGAGGACGTGAGTCGTAGCCTTTCTTATAAAGGTTCAGGATATTCTGAAGTCCTGTACCTGCAGTTGTAGCACCCTTAGCATTAGTAACCACATCCATAGTTACTGTATCCTTGGTGTCCTTAGTAATATAAAGAACTACCGCATCACTTCTAAGTGTTCCGTCGCTGTTATAAGCGCCGTTTGAACTTCCGTTAACAAACGCGAAACCTGATCTGTCATGGCTCTGAACATATACAGAATCAGTTGATACCGCCTGATCAGCCTGCTCCTGGCCATCTTCTACAGGAACTACGGTAAAAGAATAATTACCTGCAGCAAGTCCCATGGCATCAGCTCTGTAATACTGACCAGCATCACCTGAGTAAAGACGAATCAGCTCATCATCAAGCTGTACCTCGCCATTATCTCCTCTGACATAAACGTTGTAACCCGTTGCATCCCCTGATGCATTCCATGTTACAAAAGCGGATTCAAGCCATCCGCCAGCCCCTGTTACTACAGGTGCAGAAACTGCAGCTGATGCAGTAACTTTTGTACCAGCAAGTGCAGCAGTAGTCAAAAGAACTCCTGCCATAGCCAGTCCAAGTCTGGATCTAAACTTTTTCCCCAACATTACGACCTCCCTTTTTTCATTGAAATGTTAATTAATAGCAAAGACCACCTGCAATCCCCATTACAGATGGTCTGCTCCGTTATTTAATCATAATGTTTAGTCAAAAGAGATTCAATGCTTTTATGTAAGCGTTTACAGAGAAAATATAAAGCTAAATTTGTTGATTATATACAATTGAATTTTGGAAGGGATTACATTTGAAAATAAAAAAGAAGGAAATGGCTACATACAGCCATTTCCTTCAATAAATCATCTCACATGAATTGTTTCAAAACTAGCTTCGAACGCTTCCGTGCAATCATCGTCCTCAGCCCTCTGATAAGCTATAGTAAATACGCGATATTTGGACAGCACAATGTATACGGTCTGATGAACCATCTCTTCTTCTGCCGCCTGATAGGATGTTTCTATCTTATAGCCTGGATAGCCATCAACCTTTATGTTAGTAAACGTATCAACAGTAAAGCCAACATCTTGGCCATATTCCTTGGCATACGCAGCAGACATTTGAGATTCATATATCTCTTTTGTCAGATTCATAGACTCATCTTCTATGAGCTTTGCACCAGACTCCTGCAATTCCTGACGCTCACGATTAGTGAGAACTCTATCCTGTCCGTTGTCATAAACACTGTATTTGATCGTAGATGATTCCATCGGACTATTCACGTTAACAAACAGTCCCTTTTCCTCCCCCGGAACAAACTCAGGTGGTATAACAAAAGAACACTGAACAGCAGCATTCAGATCATTTGCAGCTTCTGCATTCACTGTGCCAATACTAAACATAGATAACAGCAGTATAAGACACAATATCCCCGTAAACATAGTTATCAAGCCTCGTAGCTGTCAATAAGCTCAAGAGAATGCTCTTCATTCATCTTCTTGCACATTGCTACAAGAGCATCAAGAGGAACGTTCTGAATCTGCTTGTTAGAACCGCGTACGTTGATTGATACTGTTCCTTCAGCAGCTTCCTTATCACCAATTACAAGAATGTATGGATCCTTGTAGTTCTTGTACTTCTTGATTTTCTCCTTCATGTTGTTGTCAGAGTAATCTGCCTCAACACGAACTCCTGCATCCATAAGAGCCTTCTCAACCTTCTTAGCATACTCGTTATGCTCAAGACGGATAGGAACGATACCTACCTGATATGGGCTGAGCCAGAATGGGAATACACCCTTGAAGTTCTCGATGATGATACCAATAAATCTCTCAAGTGATCCGTAGATAGCTCTGTGAATAACTACAGGCATCTGCATTGAACCATCCTGAGCCTGGTATGTAAGGCCAAAGTTGTGAGGAAGCTGGAAGTCAAGCTGTACTGTACCGCACTGCCACTCTCTTCCAAGAGCGTCCTTGATCTGAAGGTCAATCTTAGGGCCATAGAAAGCACCATCACCCTCGTTGATCTCGTATCCGCCTTCGCCGTACTTCTCATCAAGGATTTCCTTAAGAGCAGCCTCAGCTCTGTTCCATACCTCGATGTCACCCATGAAGTCCTCAGGTCTTGTTGAGAACTCAGCTCTGTATGTAACACCGAATGTTGAATAGATCTCATCAGCGATTGCAATTACGTCAGCAATCTCTTCCTTGATCTGTGATTCCATTACGAATGTATGGTCATCATCCTGACGGAACTCCTGAACACGGAAAAGACCGTTCATCTGTCCAGATTTCTCCTTACGGTGAAGTACATCGTACTCACTGTAACGGATAGGGAGCTCTTTGTAAGAATGATTTGTTCTCTTATATGTCATCATGGCATTAGGACAGTTCATTGGCTTAGCTGCCATTGTGTCATTCTGCTCACGGTTATAGATTACAGAACCAGCCTGGATCTTAATGTTCTTAGGCTCTTCTGTTGGATCGTTGTTATTCTCAAGTACGCCAGGAATCTCAGCGTCAGCCTTAAGCCATCCTGATACGCCTGGAACCATGAACATGTTGTTTACATAGTGAGCCCAGTGTCCACTGATAAGCCAAAGCTTCTTGTTGTTAACAAGAGGAGCTGCGATTTCAGTGTAACCATGTCTCTCCTGTACTTCTCTTGAGTATTTAAGAAGTGCCTGGTACATCTTCCATCCTCTTGGAAGCCAGTAAGGCATACCAGGAGCTGTCTCATCAAACATGAAAAGATCAAGCTCTGCACCGATCTTCTTGTGATCTCTCTCAAGTGCTTCCTGAATCATCTTGATGTGCTTCTTGAGCTCATCCTTGCTTGGGAAAGCATAAAGATAAATTCTGGAAAGCTGATCTCTCTTCTCGTCGCCTCTCCAGTATGCATCAGATACAGACTTAACCTGGTATGATACGTTCATAAGCTCCTGAGAATTCTCAACGTGAGGTCCGCGGCAAAGATCCACATAGTCCTCACCTGTATAGTAAACTGTGATGATTTCATCCTCTGGAAGGTCGTTGATAAGCTCTGTCTTGAATTTCTGATCCTTGAACATTTCAAGTGCTTCCGACTTTGAAACCTCTTTACGTGTCCAATCCTCTCTTCTCTTGATGATTTCACGCATCTTATCTTCGATGGTCTTGAAATCCTCCTGAGTTACAGCCTTAGGAAGAACGAAATCATAGTAGCAACCATCATCAATCTGAGGTCCGATTGCATACTGAACTTCCTTGCCATAAAGCTCAATAACAGCCTTAGCCAACACGTGCGCCATTGAATGGCGGTAAACTTCTAAAAACTCTTCTTTATTCATTTGTTTTCCTTTCTTGCAATACCTACCGGGTAATGCGCTAAAAAATATTAATGTATCATAACAAATGGCATCACTTCTTCATGATGCCAATTTATTATCTCTGGAAACTATGATGCTTAAGCATTTTTGCCGTGGCACTTCTTGTACTTCTTACCACTTCCGCATGGACATGGATCGTTAGGATATACCTTGTTCTCTTTTCTTACTGTGTGAGAAGCCTTCTCTTCCTTGTAAAGCTCTTTAAGCTTATCCTCATCGAAGATTGACTTCCACTCCTCAAGGCCATAGAGCCAGTCTGCACCAGCTGCTACCATGTTCTTGTAAAGAAGCTCCTTGTCAAAGCCAAGGTTAACCTCTGTGTCCTCAGTCATATCGTCAATTGGATTCTGCTCCTTAAGTGAGTCATTGATACCATCAAGGAATCCAACCATATACATAAGCTCAACGCCGTACTTCTCAGCAAGACCCTTAACTGTGCCTGTAACTACCTCGTCAGGATTCTTGAGAAGCTGTGCGTAGATATCGCGTTCCTTCTGAAAATAATCTGTCCATAATCTCTGAAGATCGCCCTTGTTGGCTGTCTCAGAATAGGCTTTGTCACGCCACTCTTGTAATAATGCCATAACTAATACTCCATTTCTTATATAAAAAAATTATTATTTGCATGTTTCTAAATGCACGTATGCATTATTTTAATATATTTACCAATATATGTAAACATTAGAACAAACACCCAGTATTTTACGCATTCACAGGAAGTTCTACGTAAAAACAACTTCCCTGTCCCAGGGTACTCTCGCACCAGATCCTGCCCTGATGCTGTCCTACAATGCTCTTCACTATGGAAAGTCCAAGTCCACTGCTACTCTCTCCGCCAGGTGTTCTGGCGCCGCTTACTCTATAGGTTCTGTCAAAAATATGATCTATTGCATCCTCTGGAATGCCAATGCCTGTATCTCTTACATAAAACACAGCTGAATCAGAGGTAGTATCAACCCCCAGCTCAATCTCTGCGCCATCTTCAGAATACTTTCTTGCATTGGTAAAAAGATTATCCAGTACTCTGCTCATCTTGCCAACGTCAATCATCACATCCCTGTCATAGTCCTCAGGCACACTAAACACAAGCTCTCTTTTCGCAAACCTGTCATCTATCTGGGCTGCAAAAAAGTATTCCTCTAGGAACTGTGTCAATGGAATCCTCTGCACTTTAAGCTCATCTCTGCCATTTTCAAGACAGGTAAGATAGTAGAGATCCTGAACCAGTACTTCCAGTGTCTGCGCTCTGTTATCGATGAGCCTTATCATATCTGCCAGTTCCTCCGGAGAAACAGCACTGCCCTCTCCTTTGGCCTTGATATAATCTATAGCGCTTCTGATTGCAGTAAGAGGGGCCCTCAGATCGTGTGAGATATTCTCAAGCATAATCTTTCTCTCAAGCTCTGCTTCCTGTAATTTAGCATTTGCTTCTAGTAACTTCTTGGATAACTCTGCAACAGTATTGCTGTCTACCCCTGGTTGTTCAAATCTTCTTTTATCTGCCACTGGCTTACCCCTCAAAATGCATTATTCATGCTTAACAAGCTTATAGCCCTTAGACCACACAGTTTCTATAAGATTATCTATTCCGCTCTGATCCTGAATCTTCTTGCGAAGTCTGGATACATTGACCATAACGTTCCTTCTGTCAGCCTCTATGTATGTTCCCCACAGCTTGATTCCAATCTCTTCAAAAGAAATCTCTCTGTTGGCATTCTGTGCCAGAAACAGCATAAGGTCATACTCTTTATTGGAAAGAGGTATCTCTGTTTCTTCAAAGAATAACTTGTGCTGCTCTCTGTCTACATAAAAAGGATCCAGATCAATTATCATATCATCCGCTTTTTTAGCTGACTTCTGCGTATTTCTCTTGATGTTAGCTACAATTCTGACATAGACTTCTCTAAGGCTATAAGGCTTTTCGATATAATCATCCCCGCCCGCTTCAAAGCCTTCTATCTTGTCATCCTCAGATACTTTTCCAGAAAGAAACAGAACCGGAACATTTGTAATATGTCTTATCTGTCTGCAAAGCGTATATCCATCTAGCTCTGGCATCATTACATCCAGCAAAATACAGTCTGGTTTGAACTTCTCGATCATTCCAAGTGCATTCCTTGATTTGGAACAAACCTCCACTTTGCAGTTCTTTTCCTCGAAGAACTTCTTATTTATCTCCAATACTTCAAGATCATCATCCACCATAAAAATCTTGTACATAAAACTTACCCCGCGATTGAAGACATCTTCTTATCCACAATCTGAATTTCCCTGTCACAATACTGCAAAACCGATCTTCTGTGAGTTATCAAAAGACATGTTGGAGAAGGATTCCACTTTCTAATTCCTTCTAACACGCTAAGCTCAGTACTCTCATCAAGAGATGATGTAGCCTCATCCAAAATAAGGAAAGGTGCTTTTCTTACAAGAGCTCTTGCTATGGCAATTCTCTGCGCCTGACCTTCTGAAATACCTATACCCTTTTCACCAATAACTGTATCAATACCGTCTGGAAAATCCTTTACAAAGTCATATGCTGCAGCACTCTTAAGTGCCTCAATGATTTCCTCATCAGTAGCATCTTTTTTACCCATAAGGATATTTGCCTTGATACTACCACTAAAAAGTGTATTTCCCTGAGGTACATAGGCGATAAAGTTTCTAGCATCAGGACTTGCAGACATCGTCTCGCCCGCTGCATTATAAAACTCGATATTGCCCTTCATCTTGTTAGTAAATGCCATAATAAGTCGAACCAGTGTAGTCTTACCAATTCCAGACTTACCTACAATAGCTGTAAACTCCCCTGGCTTAAAATCTATACTTGCATCTTCAAATACAAGTTCATCAGTATAACCAAAAGAAATAGTGTCTACCTTGACCCCAATCTTCTCAGGTTCAATTCTGGCTCCAGTATATTCTTCCTTAGGAAGATTCTGAATCTCTATGATACGGCCAGCAGAAGCCAACATAGAAATAAGTCTTGGTACCAACTGTGCAAGGCTGATGATTGGAGACTGTATTCTGTTAACTAACTGCAGGAAAACTGTCATAGTACCATAAGTTATAGTATTACGCGCGATGCAGATAGCACCCCATGTAAATGCTCCAATATATCCAAGCTGGAAAGAAAGTCCCATGGCTGCTGAAGCAAACATATTCGTTCTGGTTCTCTTAAACACCCAATAAATACGCTCATCACGAAGTTTAGTGAGTCTGTCTTCTGAATAGTCCTCAAGACAAAAAGACTTTTCTATAAGAATGTTGGCAAGACTCTCCTGCATAAATGAACGATATCTTGACTCTGACTCCTGTACCTTAACTGTAAGAACTTTAAGCCTCTTACCCAGTATAACGCTGGAAAGAAGTGCAATAGGAGCAACCATAAGTGCAAAAAGTGCAAGTCTGATATCATAATATGCCAAAGTAAAGAATGTTACTAAAAGCTCTACGATAAGTCTGATGATAGTAGGTATAGTGGTAGCAATACCATCAGAAACTGTTCCTACATCACTGGTAAGTCGTGTCATCAAGTCTCCAGTATGATATTTAGAAACATCGATCCAGCAAGTATCAAGAATTTTCCTATAAACATTCTTCCTGATACCAAACCCAAATTTCTCATATACTATAGTGGAAAAAAGACCACTTATTATTCCCAGAAACTGAGACCCCAATATTACCGCTATATAGACAACTATAATTTTCCAAAAATCAGAAAGATTACCTATTGATGCCCTATCGATCATTTCCTTACCGATAACAGCCATACCAACAGACATAAGGGTTGCCAGAAGGTCAAAAACCATGATCAAAAAAAGTTGTGGCACATATGGTTTGGTATAACTAAGGCACCACTTAAAATATTCCCTTGCATCATCACGTCTGCGCCAATAACGTTTTAATTTCTCAATTTTCCCCATAGTTATTTCTTTATCCTCGACTTAAATTTAGCTACTACAGCATATCCATCGGCTATGCCATTTCCCCCGGTCACATACATTTTTCCAACACGTATCCATGAGTGAGCAACCATCTTGCCATTGTCTTCTCTACAGCCAAGATACATGGTAGATTCAATTTTCTTTTCTGCCAAGAGTCTCTGGGCTGTAAGCGCTCTTACCAGGCATTTGCTCTCCCATTTGGTTTTGTTACACACCTGATTAACAGCATACGCAACCTTTTTGCAGAAACGGTATTCATCAAGGCTCACATCTTCTGCTGATTCCTCACCCTCTATCCCCCATTTCTTATTAAGGGTGCCAGTCTTCTCGTACAGCATCTGGAATCTGAAACGAGCCGATAAAATCCAGGCTTTCAATGTTAAACTTTTATGCTCATTATATCGAATAAATCGATATCCTCTCATCAAAATGCTCATTTGTCACCTATTATAATCAAAAATTAACGAAAAAAAGTTACAATTTTGTTAGATTTCTTTACAACGTTTATTTTTTCGCGATATCCTAATTGTCAGATAATATACATCAATAGGAGGCAGACGTATGAAAACTTGGAACACACCAGAAGTTAAAGAGCTCAAGCTTAGTGGAACTGAGCTCCACGGAACAGATCAGCGCCATATAGATGGCTTCGTCTATGATGCAGAAAGAGATACAAACTGGGCATCATACAGCGGCGGAAACGTAGACAAGGACGCACAGGGAGCAGATGTAGTCATCCATCCTAGACCTTGATGAAACTATCATCCACTATTTTGTACTAAAAGGAGTCAGTGTTGGCTCCTTTTTATGTGTATTCAAGCAAAAATGCATTTAAAGCAGAAACCCTGACAATATCCATAACATTTTCTTCTGTTATTTCCTCGCGCATCAATTCCTTAACTTTTTGATCATCCATATAGTCAGATATACTATCTACAAGCTCTAATTCCTTGTGATTATCCCCAAACCCACGGCATCTCATCACCTTATCAGCTGACTGTCGTCCCTTGTATCTAGTCTGTAATCTATCATAGTCAGGAAGATAATCATCGAGATACTCTCTTACAAGTCTTCTCTCAAGGCCATTGTATACGAACTGCTCCGGTGGAAGTGACGCTATAAACTCCACAATTCTCTTATCCCTTGTCGGATCTCTTAAAAGAACTCCATGGTACAGACTGAACCTCGTATCATACAATCCTTGAGTTTGGGTAATACTCACATCCCCAAGATTTCGGAACATCTTTTTGATTGGAATAACACTGTTTGGTCCATAAAAAGTAAAACGTTTTTTTAGCAACCTCTTGACTTTATATTTCCTGACAAGCTCCTGCCTTACGTATTTCTTGTCAAGAATATACTTAAAACTGCATTCCCCCCCAACAGAGAAAGCAATTCGTTCTATCAAAGTAGAAACAATACCATCAAAAAGCACCTTTCTTGGTATACCATATCTTTCTCCAAAACGGGCAAGCTGCTCTTTAGCACCTAAGACATTTCCAGATAATAGTTTCTGGAAAAAAAGTTCCTTCATATCACCTTTGGATATGGTGAAATTACCAAACTGTCCATTAAGCAACACTTTACAGCCTTTTGCAGCCGCAGACCTGATAATATAGTCAAACCAGACCTGATTAAGACAAGCCTTACCTGGCACTTCATACATATGTATGAACCTATCCATCTCAGTAAACGGGCTTAATCCCTCACAGGAACAGAATTCCTGAACTATATTGGGATACCCGGCTATAATACGCTTCACACCTTCACTCTCATCAGGTTTTTCAAAACCACCTGTGGGGCGCTCAAAATCCTTCAGTGGAATAGATGTGAAGCCATAAAGCTTCTTTCCTTCTGATGCAAGCTTTCTTGCTGCAACTGTCGCTACAGAAGATGAATCAAGGCCGCTACTAATCATAGCCGCTATTTCTCCATCAGTATCAATTGCATCTTCAACGCACCTGAAAAAGACTTCTCTGAACTTTTCTCTATATATCTTATCCTCAGGATTATCAGGCCATTTTATTTGAGGCCTATCGCTAACATTTTTCCCCGGATTAAAATATTCATACTCTTTACTATGCCAACTATTATCTCCGGTAATCTTAATATAATTACCTCGAAGTGTATGTCTTATATACTCAAAAGGTGTTCTGTCAGGGAATACATACATGTAAGGTGATGAAGATGCCTGACTGCCAACCATAAACTTCTCATCTAATCCCCTGCACTCTTCAGGCATCGCGGCTAAGATAGGTTTAGTAAGCGTAGAAAAATATAGCTCATCTCCACATATGCTATAGTCTACACACCGCACGCCCATATGGTCTGTAAAAAGGTAAAACTCGTTAGACCTTCTGTCATAAACAGCAATAGCAAATAACCCATGTATATGGTCTACAAAATCACAGTGCCAGGTTTTCCAAGCCAAATAAGCAAGTTCACCATCAGGCGTATCGGCATTCAAGCCCACATGTCCCAACCCTTGAAGCTCATCTATAAGCTCAGGTCTTCCATTTAAAACTATATCAGCAGTAAAAACAGTATCGGACTCTTTGTCATATAATGGAAGCAGCTCGCCTGCAGCCCTCTTGTTAAAATACTGTATACCGCAGGAAAAAAATCCATTTTCAAAGAAGCAATCCTCGAATCGATCTATCACGCACTCCTCGTAGGGTTTCTTCATAAAAGAGCTTTTTTCTTTTAACTGTTCTATTGACTTCCCCAAGTCGCCTTTTAGCTTAATAAATCCCCAAATTGCTGACATCTCTCATCCCTGCCTCTGCAGTTCCTTTACAAGTGCCTTTGTAAGTGCCTTTTTGGTATCAACGCCCTTACATCTTGTTACATCTATCACTTTAATCTGCGCAGCAAGAGCAACACACTTCATCATCTCCGCAGGCTCCAATTTTAATTCATATCCATATAGCCAATCCAAAAAGAATCTGTCTGTTATAGCATTGACCTTTTCTGCCCCATCTATATTGACTATTCTGATTCCATTTTCAAATTCGCTCTCATCCTGACCTGCTGATGACAAGTGAAGTGAAATCATATAGTCTACTTTTCTCTTCTCGTTAACAAAAATATCTTTTCTAAGGTATGAAAACTTATCTCGTTCTTCATCTATATACCTCAGGGTATTAAGATCAAGCCCTCTGCTCACAGCAGCATCTCTGCATACCTTCTGTTCAGGAAAAGCCGGGAATGCGTAGGCATTACCAGAAGAATCTATATCTATGACAGAAATATCATCCGCCATAAGCTTAGCTCCTTCATCAATAAGAGCCATTGCCGTTGTTGATTTACCAGTTCCACTATCACCGCATACAAGGACTGTTTTATCTCCAAAGCTAAGTGTACTGCCATGAAGAACAACCTTTTTCCTCTGTGTCATTGCCAGTGCAATGCAATTTCCCATTAAAAATGATCTAGCGATTCCCATGTCAACATCGGCATACTTTTCGCAGATCATTCTGGTCTTACCATCTATCGTCTCTATAAGGAAATCTCCAGCCTGATTGTGGAACCACACTCCATTGTCTATAAAGCAATGAACAACACCCTTTTCTAGTAAAGAAGCATATTTCTTTTGAAGTGATGTTTCTTCCGTAATCTCAATGTGGATATCTGCAGGAGGTACCTTGCCCTCCTGTCCATCCCATTCCAGGAGCTGCGGAAATTCAGTATTCGATTCTACAACTAATCCATATAAACTATATGTATACATCAATTCTCCAAATCCCTATTCCGCAACTTATCTTCTAAAATTCAGATTGAGCCTATGATACATTTCGATCATCTTGGCAGTATTCTCATCTCCTGTGGCTTTCAATAGCTCTTTGTGCTTCCTTGCCTCTTTACTACATGCAGCTGTACATCCTCTGACAATCCAGGCTACTGGAAGCAGAAAGGGCTTATGCTCAAGCCATTTATACTTCTCAACCATGAAGCTATAGGAAGGGAAATAATAGTGAATCCATGCCCCTTCAGCTACTGGAGTCTCTTTAGCAAGCTGTCCCCAGATTCCATTTTCATTCTTGCCATAGATACCGCTATCTACCATGTATGCAAAAAGATTCTCAAAAAACTCCGGGCACTGCGTATTATCAAGCCAGATATACGCAAGCTTCTTCATATTATCTTCAAACTCCGTTAATCCACATTTGGCAAGTTCGTTCTCAAGATATTTTTTATCCATCTGAGATCCATACTTATTCATGTAGATATATATATCCATCAGGTTTCTGATACCACAGCCAGTTTCAAAGAAATGCTTGGCCATATGTGCAATCATGTATACATAAAAGTCCTCATGAGAAAACTCATAAGTATACTTCTTGCCTTCCATAAGCTTGGCTCTGAAATTTTTGAAATAAACATGCTGTTTACGATCTGCATTTTCATCAAACAGGCACCAGTGAACTTCCACATGAAGTTCCTTGCCTTTAGAAAAAATCATATGATGCTTAACAAGGCCATGATTAGTGTATCCAAGACTTTCCATAACCTTGGCAGCTTTATCCAGCGATTCATCATACACAACCAGATCAATATCGCTCATCTCACGTATCTCTGGTGATGGATAATCTTTCTTGATGATTGCTCCTTTAAGTATCTGATGACGGATAACTTCTTTTTCAAATACATCAGTGATTTCTTTGGCTCCAACCATCTGAATAAACGTACCGAACGTGCTAATCTTCAGGTGCGCCCTCATGCTTTCAGCCAAAGGCTCAGGTACATCCAACTTAATCAGAGAACTTACTATAGGATAGTAAATCTGCCCTTTAATAGCATAGTTAATAAGCTCTTGTATATCCAGCCCATCTGGAACTGGAGCAGGCTTTCTCTTCTCAAAGCATGCTCTTACAAGCTCGCTATAATATATTCTAATTGCAGACATACATGCATCTGTCTGAACCTTATTTTGCATTTAAATGCACCTCAAACTTTTATATTATACTGTCCTTATAGCTCAGGAAGTGGCTTCCCACTCACTTGAGCTCTCGAATACTGATAAAAAGGAATTGCTTTATTAAGCTTCCAATACCTTATTTTTCTAACAATTACCTGAACTTTATCATAAACTACATCATTATTCTGAAGCAGTTTTTTTATTTTTCCTTTGGCTCCATCATCCTGCGCACCAACTCTCCAATTACCTGAATTCAGATGTATGGCATAATGTTTACCCGTTATAGTTCCTATCTCAAATAACTCTTTAGGATAAATAACAAAATCCTTCAAATCCTGGTATCTGTTGTTGAGAACAAACTCAGGATAATGCTTCAAAATATAATATGTATAATAATAATTATTTGTCGTGTATCCATGTACGTACAATTTGCCGTCTTTATACTCAAACACCTTCTCTTTAGTTTTTCTAGGCCCTGGCAATAAGACGGTATCATAATACATATCCAAAATTCCCTTTGTTAAAGGATTACCTTTCTCAGAACCTATAATTGCAGTTCCTACAGAACAGTCAAATATGAAGTTCAAAAAAGCCGCATTGTCCAAGAGATCATCAAAGCTTTTATTAACTTTAACATCTGTGTCCAAATATATTCCGCCGTACTCATAAAGCGCCTTTACTCTGTAAAAATCACTAATGAAAGCGAACTTCTTATCCTTATAAGCATTTTTTATGAAATCATTCTCATCAAAACTACAGTTTGATTCATCCCATCGCATTATCGTATAGCCCTGTAGTTTTTCCCACGTTGCAAAGCACTTCTGTAAATCATCCGGTAATGGTTTCCCGCCAAACCAGCAATAATGAATTATCTTGGGTATTTTGGTATTACTTTGCTCACTTATTCTTTTCAGTACTTCAACATCGGTAATAACATTTATAGATAATGACATGACATCCAATCCCTTTCTATAACGCCAATATATGGAGAACAATCATCCAATCATTACCTTGGAAAGAATATAAGCATAAGGACCACAATTCCACTTAGCTACTGACCTGATATACATTCCTATCTTGCCTGTAAAATACTTATTCTTGCGGTAATATGGGAATTTCTTATTCACAAAATCAAAAGTTTTATCAAAGAGCTCCCTTCTCAAATAACCATTAGGAACTCGCCCAATTCTGCTGAAATTACTACAGAATGCAATCTTAACGCAAAAATACTCAAGCTCATCCTTGTACTGGTTAAAAATACATTTCCTGCTAAAGAAATCAGTTATATCATCCAGTACTTTAAAAATGTCTCCAACCTTTGCTCCCAGATTCTTGGTCATGGTTGAACTCTGTCTGACACTATAATAGACGAGCTTCTCATCAAGATATGCATGTTTTTTAATGAAAGGAAGTGATTTGATATAAAAAGAAGTATCCTCGTAGATCATCCCTTCTGGGAAAAATACATCGTTATCAACCAATGCACTTTTCTTATATAACTTATTCCAAGGTGAAACCTGAGGATTAAGAAAAAGCTCCCTGACATCACTATGAGCACTTATTGTGCCTCTTGTCCCTATTTCCTGGTAGGTTGGAAAAGCACCATCTTCTGAAGGAATTTCCAACATACTGTGATAGTGGCATTCTACGAGGTCTGCATCCTGAGTTCTTGCCAGATTCCAGAGTTTCTCATACATTGTGACATCAACATAATCATCAGAATCTGCAAAACCTACATACTCACCCTTTGCCATCTTGATTCCAAGATTTCTTGCTGTTGCCTGCCCACCATTTAACTTGTGATAAACTCTGATAAGTTCTGGATACTGCTCCTCATACTCTCTTAAAATGTCAGGTGAACTATCAGTTGAGCCATCATTGACAGCTATAATCTCTATCTCTGAATGAGGAATTGTCTGATTAACAAGCGCATCAAGGCATCTCCTCAAATACTTCTCAGTGTTATACACTGGAACAACTACACTTACCATACTCCCCACCATCAGTTTAAATAAAATCCAGCTCCTTAAGCTTGCCGAGGAAATCCATTACAGATGTAGTACACTCCTCTTCAGATACATCATATTCACTTAACAGCTTTTTGATGATGTCCTCTACAGTAATTTCTTCCTGAATCAGATCCCAAATGTCATTTCCAGCACCCTTTATCATAAAGTATTTGCCAGACTCAAAATCTATCATAACCTTTTCCCCAGATAAATCTGTGACATTGAGCTGTTTCTTAAGCTTAACAACTTCTTTCATTTCCATTTATAAACTCCTCCAGAAATTAATATGCCCCTTTTTTAGTTAAAAGAACTCCCACCGTCTTAAACAAAATAGCTATATCTGCGTATAAAGACCAATTATCAATATATCTAAGATCAAGCTCTACAACTTCATCAAAGTCCGATATGCTGTTCCTGCCACTGATCTGCCATAAGCCCGTGACTCCTGGCTTGATGCTGATACGTCTCCACTGGCCACGTTTGTACTGAGAAACCTCATCAACTGTCGGTGGTCTTGTCCCCACAAGACTCATATCACCCTTAATAACATTAAACAGCTGTGGAAGCTCATCAATACTGGTCTTTCGAATAAACTTACCAACCTTAGTTACTCTTGGATCATTCTTGATTTTGAACATAAAGCCATCCATTTCATTCTGTTCCAAAAGTTCTTCCTTACGGTCCTCTGCATCCGCACACATGCTGCGGAATTTGTATATATTGAAGGTTCGTCCATTCTGACCTACCCTGACCTGTTTAAATATTACCGGCCCAGGAGAATCAAGCTTAATAGCTATTGCAGTTATCAGCATTACAGGAGATAAAACTATGGTTGCAATAATGCTGATTACCAGATCCATCAACCTCTTAATAGCCTGCTCATAGCTATTAAGTGCTATCGTATGATAAGTAATTAGCGGAAAAGTTCCAACTGAGCTCACATAACTATTGGATCTATGCATCCTGTGAGAATACGACACATCAAGCACAACCTTAACAGTAACACCCATTTCAAGGCAAATATCTATATATTTCTGTATCTGAGCGATATTGTCATCACTATGCTGTATGAAATATACCTGATCTATCTCATTGTTCCTGAGTATCTGTTCAAGATCACCAATTATTCCAAGAGTGTTGAATACCCTCTTTTCAGGCATTTCTCTGTCCAATATATATCCCACTTCATCAACTTTAACACTTGTCTTATTCAGGAAATAGTTGAACTTCTCATACTCCTCGAAAGTACCAACAAATGCAGCCCTTGGAGCCTGATGATCTGTAAATATCATCTGCATAAATCTGCTGATGACTATATTCACACATATGGCGATATAGGTCCACAATAGATAATACAAATGAAATCTCCTGACGTTATAATGCGGATTATATACATACATAAGCCCCATAGTAACACCAGCTGCCAAAAGCCAGGACTTACTGATTATCTTCCAAAACCTATCTATATAGAAAAAGAATGTCACATTATAAATTCTGGCTTCTTTGTTGGACAAAATATAAATCACTATAAAAACAACAACAAGCGCGAAGCATTTGAGATTGGTCGATTCCAAAATAACCTTCCCAAACGCCTTGCGCTCTATAAAATACACTATTAAGAGGACCAGTATATCCTCAATCATTTGAATGGTATTTGTATTTGCTCCTTTATTACTACGATTCATCTGTATGCTGCCCTAACAATTCTTGTCTTAGTCAAAGATATTGATAAACCTCATTATAGTCTCCTCAATGTTGCCGCCCTTAAGCTCATATGGTTTAAAATCAAACGTCCTTGCTGTTTCAATATAATCCTTTAATTCATCCACTTCCTCACACCGTAATACACACCCCTTCGATGAGAAAGCCTCCGCTATCTGACACTGATGGTCATCTACATGTTCTAAATACTTATTCTTACGTGGTACTACTATTATCGGTTTCTTAGCATTTATCCCGGAAATAATAGTTCCAACTCCTGCGTGCGTTACTAATACACTACACTCAGCTATTTTCTTGTTGTATTCATCTACGTCCATGAAATCTGTATATTCGCAGTTCTTAGGCACATAATCAGACCATCCCTTTTGCACAAATACCTCTTCAGATATTTGCGTTGCCAATTCATCTGCCGCCTTAACAAGTCTATTCATTTGAAATTTCTGTGTGCCTAAAGTGACAAAAATCAAAATATACCGCCTCCAAGCATCGATTTCGGATATTTCTGAAGCATGTCTTCCCACTGTACCATAAATAGATCTGACATGTTATACACAAGTTTCCCAGTAAGAGAAGGCTCATTGACTCTTGCAAAAGACTCAACATAAATAACCTTAATACCTAGAAACTTGCCCACCACGCAAAATGGGTATGCTACTAAAGCACCAGTTGTAATAATGAAATCAGGATTTTCTCTAAGAAGGATGACGAGTGTCCTAAAGAACAACCAAATAAACTTAGGCAAAAAATTAATCTGCCTTCTGTTCATCATAGGAACATAATACTTCTTTTCACAGAAGTCCTTTATAACGAAGTCACTTTTCTCAGTGACAAGAAAGCAATCATATGCCCCCTCAATCCCTTTAAGTCTGGAGATTTCCTCTAAATGTCCTCCTGAAGATGCAACAAAGCAGATCTTCTTTGTTCCCTCTTTATCCATACATTCCTCCACATTCAAATACACGGGTTCCCCCTAAAACAACGTATATCTGTCCCCCAAATGCGAGACGCCATAAGCTACATGTACAATATCTACTTTATACTCATTTCAATCATAAAATCTATCATATTTGTTAGAATTTTTGAATAGCTAAATCGAATTAATTATTATATTTTCTAATTTTTTCATAATTTGACAAAAAATGGAGGTTACAAAGCATATTTTTTATGCTCTATAACCTCACCTCATCGCAAGATACACATATTAGCTTTTTATTTTATAGAGTCTGATTGCTACTTTTTTGCCATTATCATATATACTGCCCTCTTTGATAACTTCATAAGAGAAATCATCGAAGGAAACAACGTTGGCAATCTGATTCTTGGTCATCCCCTGGATTATCTGATCATATTGCTCTGTATCACATAATGTCATCCTAGTCACAATATAATCGGTTTCTTTATTGTTAACATAACTATACTGTAAATCTGTTAGTTCTGTTCCTCCTTGATTAGTAGCCACATAAGCTCTCCACTCTGGAAGATAATCAGCAGCAAAGTAAAAGCCTGTATCAAGTGGTCCAAAGTACAAAAGAGAATAATCCTTAATATCCCCTTCATCCATCTCTCTTACAAAAGAGTACTGAACTGTATCCTCTTTAGCAACTAACATCTCATTTGTATTCTGGCAAAGAACATATGCTCCTAAAGTAAAGAGCACAGCAATACAAGCAACCTGCCGCTTTTTAACCACAATATGCTTACGAGCTAAAACATCTACTATGGGACCAAATCCAAATATAGCAAATACCATAACAGGCATTGAAGTATAAGCATGTGGATGGCCACAGTTCAATAGTATGAAAGTCAGTACGAATGTTACAATAGAAAAAATGAACAAGCGAACTTTCTTGCTATATAACATCCAGACAAATCCAACAAAAAGGAAAGCCAGAGCAGGGAAATTACGCTTAGCTATCTGCATGTATAGCGCAAAACGCAGATTCCCTAAAAATCCAAGACCAGTTCCATACATAAAAACATTCTCATAAAAATATAATCTAAAGAGAATATCAAGAGAATCATTAGCAGCAAAATAGATCAGGACTGGTATGGTTACAATTATCGTTCCGATAACAATAAATAAAACCGCTTCCCCTACCCTTGTTACTTCTCTGCGCTTAATGGCATGTATTAATACAAACACAAAAATAATAATATACATAATGCAAAGATTAAACTTAGTCCAAAAGAGTAATCCTGCACCTATGCCAAGGAAAAGCAACTCCACTCTATTAGGAAAAATTCCAGTTTCCCAATATCTTATTCCCAAATATACAAGGAAAGAAAAAATGCACAGACTAAGTTCCTCTGGTCCGCCACCGCCGGCGAAAAGACGTGATGAAAAAGTAACTGTAGCCAAAGCAAACGCAATGCCTGATTCTATTTTTTCAACGTCACAGAAGAGCTTTAATGTTTTTATTGAGTAGTATAAGAAAAGCGTTGCACTTATAAGTTCTACGAAAAATACACCAAAAAATGTCTTCTCATTAAACATCAATGAAAGCGCATAAATAAAGAAAATAATTGGTCCTTTTTGATCCGCAAGATCTCTATATGGGACTTTACCATGCAGCATTCCTCTTCCTATGTTGTAATATACGTTTGCATCCCCCCAACTATTTAGTGGATACAAAAATGAAGATTTTGAACAGATTGCTAATATTATAAACGAGGCAATCAGGCATTTTAACATTATGGCTACGTAATCTTTACTATAATGATTTAACTTGTTCATTGCTTCCCCTACCAACACTTCAACCGATTTTCTTATATAATCTGGCAACTATATCATATTCTTCAAAATAGAAAGAGCCCTCATCTACTAACTCATAGCCAAAATCATCAAATGCAACCACCTCTTTGACCTTCTTTTCAGGCAATTTCTCAATATATTCATTGTAATCTTTGGAATCGCAAAGCCTTAATCTCGTGATAATAAAATCCGGTTCTCTATTATTTATATAGCTATTTTGCAAATCTTTAAACTCATCGCCAACCTGATTAGTCATAACATAAGCTCTATACTCAGGAAGATAATTGGCAGCGACATAAAAGCCTTCATCCAGGTGACCATAATAAAGGACAGAATAATCTTCTATACCAGATTTTTTTATTTCATCCGCGAAAACATACTGCACAGTCTCACTTTTAGGTCTCAGTATGTCATATGAATGAATGCAAGAAACATAGGCCAATACAGAAAAAAGCACAACAGAACATACTGAATGAATCAATTTTAATTGTATATTTTTCTTTTCCAACCTTTCAAAAAGAGGAAGTACACCAAATACACAAAAAGCGAATAAAGGTAAATTACTATATTTTTGTGGATAGCCTGCATTAAAAATAACAAATGAAAAAACAAATGACACTACAAAATATGTCAAAAGCATATATCTCTTGTTTTTTATCATCCAGCCTAAGCCCAATATCAGCATCGCCAATGTCAAAGCATTTCTTTTCTGCACCAGAGAATTTAAACCCAAAAGAAGATTCACCCAAAGGCCCTTCTCTGATCTATACAAAAAGATGTTGTCATAGAAATATGTCTTGAAAAATATAGTTATAGAATCATTCGCTGCAAAATAGCCGACAATCGGAATAGTTACTAAAATGACTCCCAAAAGAACCAACGCAAAAGCCTTCCAGACTAATTGCAGTTCATTACGCTTAATCGCATGAATAATGACAAATACAAAAGAAGAAATAAATATCGCACAAAGGTTATATTTTGTCCAAAACAGCATTCCGGCACCTAATCCAAGAAAAACTGTTTCAATTGTATTCGGAAACACATCTTGTTCTAAGTATCTGGCAAGCAGATATAACAGGTAGCCAAAGATGCATACACTCATTTCCTCAGGTCCGCCACCATGTCTATTTGAAAAACAAGAGTATACAATAGCCGCCATCATAAAAGCTAAGCTTAGCTCATAACTTTTAGTATCATAAAAAAGGCTAACTGTTTTTAATGCAAAAAAGGCAAAGATGGTTGCACATACAGCTTCAATAATATAAATTCCTATAAAGCTTGTTTCAGATACCAGCTCTCCTAATGCATAAACAAAAAAAATGATTGGCCCCTTTTGGTCGATCATATCCCTGTATGGTACCTTACCATGCAGTATTCCTCTTCCTACATTGAAATAAATATTCGCATCTCCCCAGTTATTTAATGGATAAAGAAAAGAAGACTTTGAACATATAGCAATAATAACAAACGCAGCCAAAAGGCACTTCAATATTGTATAAACTAAAACTGTATAACTATCTTTTGTATTCTTCATTTTTTCTCGATTCCAGATATTTCTTTTTTATAACATCCCATAAGCACGAAAGAGCTAATGACAAAAGTGCTGTAACAATAAAAACAGGTATTCCATAAACCAGCTTATGATACAGGAGAAAACATATAGCAGTCCATACATACATATGAATCAGATATATATTAGTACTCATTGTTCTGAGCAAAACAGTTTTCTCTATCCCTGTCTTTACTTCCAATAGTATTTCAAATAGAAGCACAAAATATAACGCAGCTAAAATGCTACTTATAGCATCATTTTTTACTATTACATCCAAAGCAAAACAACTAATAAATGCTATTATCTTGAAGCTGTTACAAAAAGTATATCTACGCAACAACATACCTATTGGTATAAAAATTAGTCCATTTAGTACTCTTTCGCCTACAATAGTCGAAGCAACTAAGGTTTTAGCAACGCCATCCTCGCCAAGCATAGTTGTAGTGGCAATCCAATGAACAGTAGTACCGATAATAGCGAAAACAATTACCACAGTTATGAGAATCCGGTTGAAATTAACCTTTAATTTTGGCGACAAGATAAACAGCAACGCAAATGCATATACAGTAGACAGCAAATACCATAAATGCCAGGTATTATAATGCTCACCAACAAATATTAATCGTTGAAAATAGCTCCTAATCATGACTAAAGGAGGATTTCCTTTTTTGATCAAACCATATATAGCCAATGGTGAATATATTATGCTCCATGTAACATACATCTTAATCATCTTGAAAAGATGCCTTCTTAAAACTTCACTATACTCTTGGGATGAATGTTCAACCTTAGCCTCTATTAAGAATCCTGAAGCCATAAAGAAAAAAGGAACTGCCACACTGAAAATCTGCTTAAATATCTCAGTTAAATAATTATTATCAAAACTATCAACGAAGCGCGTGTGAATCGCAATTACCAAAAAGGAAAAAGCAAACTTAAATACATCTATAGTCTTATACGTTTCCTTTAACCTGTCCGTTGAATAATTTCTGCTGTAAATAATATTCATATCCCCACAAACTCTCGTTTTTATAGTAATTCAAAAACACACTTATAATATCATTCTTTATTATCAATTTAAAGTGCATTTTAAATTCCAATTCTTCAATTGCATTCAATCGTAAAAAGCCGTAAAATAAACTAACTTTACACAATATAATTGGGAGGAAAAAGCATATGATCTTTACCAAAATGCATGGTTGTGGAAATGATTATGTTTACGTCGATGGGTCAAAAGAGATATTTGAATCAGCAAGAAAATCCGAGCTTGCCAAAATAGTTTCAGACAGACATTTTGGAATTGGCTCTGATGGCCTTATTTTCATAAATCCCGTAGATGATGAATCTATAGACTTTGAAATGGAAATGTATAACGCCGATGGCTCACGCTCAGAAATGTGTGGAAACGGCATCAGATGCGTCGCTAAATACGTCTATGATAATAGACTTACAGACAAAAAGAAGCTTGTCATCGTAAGTGCAGGCAAAAAGAAATATATCGATCTTGAAGTTGGAGCAGATAATCTTGTCACATCAGTTAAGGTTGATATGGGTGCTCCGATCCTTACTCCTTCTCTTGTTCCAGTAAACATAGAAGGTCAGGAAAAGGCAGATGCTATAATAAATGTTCCCGTAACTATCGATGGCTCAGAATGGCGAATTACCTGCGTATCAATGGGTAATCCTCACGCAGTTGTATTTCTTCCTGATGAAGTGGATCTTAATACTTTTGAAATAGAGAAGATTGGTCCTAAGTTTGAGAACGACAAGATTTTCCCTAATCGCACCAATACTGAGTTTGTTAAGGTCGATGACCGCGGAAATGTTCATATGCGTGTATGGGAACGCGGAACTGGTGAAACTCTTGCCTGCGGTACAGGATGCTGCGCTACAACAGTTGCCTGCATTCTAAACGGCCACACAGACAATAAGGTTGCAGTCCACGTTCTTGGAGGTATCGTAACCTGTTCATGGGATGGAGCCCCTGCATCATCTGTGATCATGGAAGGCCCTGCTACAACAGTATTTACTGGCGAGATCAACGTCTGATCACCACAGAGCATAGCAAATAAAAAGGACAAGACTTAGCTTATATGCTAGATTTTGTCCTTTTATCTTTATTATTTACCGTTCTCACGAGCTACGATATATATTCTCTCACTCTCTTCATCAGGAGCCTGGTGGGTATCCACATCAATAGCCTCTACAAACTCAAGTCCTGCTGCCTTTACAAAGCCCAGCATTTCCTCAAGTGTATAGCCCCTTTGGTAGTGAGTCTCAGAGAAACGTCTGAATATCTCTTCATCATCAGAAGTCTTAACAAATATTGTCAGATCATACTCATTGACATGTTCTTCCTCGTGATAGTAATTATCCCATATAAAGCTGCAGTCATCACGATTCTCAGCTATTGTCGCATCTCCGATAACATCCCTGTACTTGTGAAGCGTATTGAAATCAAAGATAAATACTCCCTTGGGATACAGGAAATTATTGACCAGCCTAAAGGTCTCTATAACATCCTCGTCCTCAAGAAGATAATTGACACTATCGCACACACTGACAATAGTTCCAGCAGTACAGTACAGATCCAGCTCTCTCATATCCTGTTCCAGGTACATGATATCAAGTCCGGCCTCTGCTGCCTTGTTCCTTGCTATGTTGAGCATATCAGGCGACATGTCTATCCCCATAATGTCGTAGCCTTTATGTTTCATGACCTGGGTAAAAGAACCAGTGCCACAGCCAAGTTCTACAACAAGGTTACGCTCCTGGGCAAGGGCCTCTTCCTCGCTTATCTCTCCCTGCTCTGAATCATCGCTGGCTAAGCCTTTATTTACCATGTTTTGTACAGGCTTGGAGAGTCCATGTTTCTCAATAAGCCCAGCAACAAAATCACCCCATACATCGTATGGGGTTTCATCCATAAAGGTATCATATACAGTTGCAAAATCAGAATAAGCTTCCATAGATAAGACCTCTGTAATCTATTAAACTACAACACCTACAATAACAAAGCTCACGATGCTCATGATGATTCCAGCAAGCGCAACGCCGCAGATAACAGCAAGAACGCTGGACTTGAAATCCATATCAAGAATAGATGCAGCAAGAGTACCTGTCCATGCACCTGTTCCAGGAACTGGAATTCCTACGAACAACAAAAGAGCTACAAATAAGCCTCTTCCAGCTGTAGCCTGAAGCTTACGTCCACCCTTTTCACCCTTTTCAAGGCAGAAGGTAAAGAACTTACCAATTACAGGCTTATCTTTTCCCCACTCAAGAACTTTTCTTGCAAAGAAGAAAATAAACGGCACTGGGAGCATATTGCCAATAGCTATGAGTACATATGCAAGCTTAAGATTAAATTCAGGATCAACAGCATGAATTCCATGCGCAATCGGAATAGCACCTCTAAGCTCTACAAGTGGAACCATTGCCCACAAAAATACTGATAAATACTTTAAAAACATGGATTAATCTCCTTCTAATATTTCAAAATATAAAATACACAGCAAAACGTATCATATCGAAATATTAGACACTAGTCAACTCAGGCACCAATAATCTCTTTTAGCGCCGCCACAAGCTTATCCATTTCCTCGTCAGTTCCTATGGAAATTCTCAGATATTCCTTGATTCTGTCAATATCCCAGCGTCTTACGATGATATCTCTTTTTCTAAGCTCATCAAATATCTCTTTACCTGGTTTATTCGGATGCTTGGCAAAGATAAAGTTAGTCTTGGAATCTGCAAATTCAAATCCTAATTCTCTTAACGAAACCTTAGCTCTTTCCCTTGTAGCTACTACCTTGTCCCTGGTCTTCTCAAAGTACTCTTTATCTGCAACTGCAAGAGCTCCAAGCTCAAGAGCTGGCATATTCATTGTATAGGAGTTAAAAGAGAATTTCACATCGGACATGTATTTAATCAGCTTTTCACAGCCAAAGGCATATCCAATTCTCATTCCTGCCATGGACCTTGATTTGGAGAAAGTCTGAACCACAAGAAGATTATCATATTTATCGATCAGATCTATGACAGAATGGCCGCCAAAGTCAATATAAGCTTCATCAACGATAACAACACTATCTGGGTTCATAGCAATAATTTTCTCTACAGAGTCTCTTTCCAGCTCAACTCCCGTTGGTGCATTAGGGTTAGCAATGACAATTCCGCCATTTTCTGTGAGGTAGTCCTCCGTATCAATAGAGAAATCCTCTTTAAGAGGGATCTGTCTGTAAGGAATCCTGAAAAGCTCTGCCCACACATCATAGAAAGAATATGTGATATCTGGGAAAAGCACTGGCTTATCTGAGTTAAAGAAGGTCATAAAAGCCATAGCCAGTACATCATCAGAGCCAACACCTACAAAAACATTCTTTTTATCCACCTTATAGTAGTCAGCAATTGCATCAACCAGTACAGAACATGTAGGATCAGGATACTTTCTAAAGTCTGACACGTCCATGCTCTTAAGTCTTTCAGCAACCGCTGGTGCTGGCGGATATGGATTTTCATTTGTATTTAATTTGATTATATTCTTAATCTTAGGCTGCTCTCCCGGTGTATAAGGCACAACCTTTCTAACATTACTTTCCCAGCTCATATAACAACCTCTCTTACTCAATCTTGTTTCACTTTCTTACTCTACCACAATAAAGTATTTATTTCCATACACAAAAACAGGAAAATGCCGAAACATTTTCCTGTCTGTAAATATCATCATTTCCGGGTTGATATGTTAGTTGGTCACAGATGCAAGTACAGGCACTCTGATGAAAGCAAGAGTTCCATATCTTGTCATGTTGACAACTACATGATCCTGCCTGATCTCTGCTGTAGGAAGCTGAACCCATTTGCCATTCTGCACCTGGTATACAGCGATGTTATCACCAGCAGTTACTCCAGTTACATAGAAGTTAACTTTCGCATTCTTAAATGCTACTGTAGAAGTTACAGTTACGCAGTTAAGAAGTGATCCCTTAAGGTTTGCTGCAAGACTATTAGCTGATGTCATTGTTCCGCCATCAGGAACTCCAACAATAAATGTTACATTACTCTTGCCGCCATTTATCTCTACGTGGCCGCCCTGACCAACAATGTTTCCACCATAAGAAACTGCGTTGTTGCGGATAAGAGCCTGATTTCTCACATCATTACCTGATGATCCGCCTCTGCCTGCTGCATTCTTTCTATCGTTGGCTACCATCTCAAGTTTCTTGGACGTTTCACCAGCTTCCTTGGAAAGCTTACTGATCTGCGCGCTCTGCTGCGATGCAAGCTTAGCATAGTTGTTAATCTGCTTCTGCATCTCTCTGTTAGTATTATTAGCGTCTTCTATGACCTTTTCGGCCTTATCCAAGGCTTCCTGAGTATCTGAAGCAGCCTTTCTTGCTTCTTCTGCAGCCTTCTCGTACTGTTCTGCTACGCTTCTCCAATAAGATGCCTCCGCACTAGGTGTGCCAGGAATGCTCGATCCATCAGATGCAAACGCACATACTGTAGAGAATACTAACATTGTTCCTGCTAACATAAGAGCCAGAATCTTCTTCATCTTTTCCTCGCCTCCATTATTCTGAGTTGCAAGTTTTTAATATTCCTCAGGGTCTCCGTAATCCACATATCTGTCAATCGTCCCTGCTACGTCGCCAATCAAACATCCGATCACTACAATCTGCTTCCCTGTATCAGGATTAACAGTTGATAGTGTCAGTAGGAAATTCTCAGGTTTTACCTGTCCTTCCCATCCATTCCTGATCAGTTTGGACATACTCCTTGATTCAAATATCTCATCTATAAATGCCTGACAACCAGATGCATACGAGAAATCATATTGCTCTAAAAGTCTCGTATTTTCCCTTTCATAAGCAGCAAACACATAGTATGCAAGAGCATTTCCATCCATATATACATGAATAAAAGGGTTCTCATCAAAATATGTCCGGTCTAAATACTTATTAAGGCTTGCAAACATCGTTCCATCAGATGGTGATGACCCAAGAAAAACTTCGTTAAAATCACACATGTCTGCGATATTTGCAGCTTCTATATGTATTGCCCCCTTTGGGTCAACCCTTCCTGTGCTGTCATGCGTCTGATAAAAGTTATCATCGCCATCTGCATTTTGCAGAACAGGATAATCTATCATAGTTCCGGGAATTCTAACCCAGGCAAAAATGTCACTGTTCGTAACTGCCAGCTTCTGAAAATCTACAAAGGACTCATCTTCTTCATTTCCCGTACTGGAATCTATCGGCACTTCATCAGATGCGCATCCACACATCAATACAGCCGCCAGACACAGTGCTAAAGCCCTTTTTAGTGTTTTCATACCTATGCTAAATATATATCGGCTATTTTGTCTCATTACTTTAGTCCACATTATCAACTTTTTCATAAAAAACTTCGATTATGGTTCTATACAGATCATCCTCATCTACATAGAACTCCTCCAAGTCTTCTCCTCTGGTGGTTTTACCATTTATCATCATAAAATCCGTCGGATCAAAAGAATATTTGATCATGTCCGGAGCAAGATACGAAACCTCATCAGCTGATATATTCGTGACCATGGCATCACTGATCTCTGTAAAGATCTGAACAGCAGCGTTAGTATTTTCAGAGCTCGCCTCTCTGGCAGCTCTGATAAAGCCATTAAGATACTGTCTTTGTCTCTCAAGTCTCCTGTCACTTGAGCCATATAGCTTGATATCTCTGCTCTTCACATAATGGAAAGCTGTCTGGCCCTCAAGATGTACCTGTTCACCTTCTACAAGTTTTTTATCAAACTTGGTCAGATCCTCAAGTACTGTAACGTCCACTCCTCCAACCATGTCGTTGATAGTAGGAATTGCACTCATATTGATGGCAGCATATCCATGGATTGGAAGCTGGTAAAAGAGATTTGAAACTGCCTTAACCTGGTACTCACAGGACTCCTCCATACCATTACCAAAGCCATGCTGAACAGCAATCTGCGCTATCATTGTTGTCATATATCTGCCATATTCATCATAGATATCAACATCAGTCATAGTATTTCTATTGATGCCAATTATCTTAATGCTCTCATTGTGTGGATTTAATACTAAAAGAAAAAGAGCGTCTGCCTGTCCTCCATCAACTCCCTCTTTTACCTCTTTAACTACTTCATCATCCTTATCAATGCCCATTACAAGAAAGGTAATGATATCTTCGTTGTAATCATAGACACCACCATCATATCTGACCCAGTCGCTCTGCCACTTTCCGGTAGTATCGACAGAATATTCCGCGCCAGCCTGATCCAGCATTGGTGCGCTGGTTGCCGACTTAGAATCCAGATTCGATTTTCCAAATAACCTCATAGCCTCAAAACCAACAAGACCACCTGCGACAAATGTCATCAGAACGGCCCAGACCACGAGGAATACCGTGCCCACTTTACGCATAGGCATTTCTCCAATCCAGTTTTACTGTGTTATCTCTGCTTCTGCACCTTCAGTTAAAGAGCTTCCCTCAGCACTGCTATATTCCATAGCTCCATCAAATAGCCCCAGATTAGGGAACTGTTCATCCTCAAATTCTTCGTCCACCTCGCCATCGCTTTCTATATCTGCGATATCAGCCGGAAAGACTCTGGACTGCTTGGATACATTTCCGCTGTAATCAGCAACTGCATAATAAACCACAGCAGTCTCTGCATCCCTGTTAAGGACTACTTTTTCCACTACAATCCTGCTGGTAAGATCTCCATCCCTGGAATCATATGCATTTATCCCAGCAATAAGATCAGATTCCTCAGTTTTGGAATCATACACAAGATTAAGGGCAGAAAATCTGAATTCCGGCGCCTGTCTGTCACTTCTGCCATAGGCAATAATGATAAAGGCTATCAGAACTCCGCTTAGTATTGTAAAAAATATCCCCAGAATATTTCCCTTCACTTTGTTTGCTCCCGTATTAGTCTTTTCTCATAACTCCAGCAAGATAATTAAGCTCGTCCATATCATCGTCATCCGGTTCAGGATCTGCGATGGTCTGACTTGGCTTTTTAGGAATATCTATATTATCTTCGCCGTACTTGCCATAGTACTTGCCGTAATACTTGCCATAATACTTGCCATAGTAGCTTCCATAGTGGCCGTAATAGCCCTTGCCAGCTATATCAACCTTATTTAGGACAACGCCCAGCATCTTGGCTCCAGCTTTATCGAGCTGATCCTTGACTCTCTGTGCAAATCTGTAGCTGATGGCATTGCTCTCAATTACCATTACTGTACCGTCACACTGCTTGGCTACAACAGCCGCATCGATTACACTTCCAAGAGGAGGTGTATCCACGATTATGTAGTCAAAGACCTGCTTCATATTCTCAAGGGCCTTACCAAAAATCCTGCCTCCCAAAAGCTCACTTGGGTTAGGCGGAACAGGTCCGCTGAATATTACATAGAGATTAGGTGTGTCAGTTTCGCATATAACGCTTGATAGCCTCTCTCTTCCCACAAGGCAATGTGTAAGTCCAAGTCTTACAGAACCAGTCTTATATCGGCCCACAAGGACAGATTTACGCATATCTGCATCAACCAGGACTGTCTTTTTACCTGCCTCGGCAAAAGCTCTTGCAAGAGCCATGGCAACGGTTGTTTTTCCTTCGCCTGGTGTGCAGCTTGTTACAGATACTACCTTCACGTTCTGACCACTGAATTCGATATTACTTCTAAGGGTCTTGTAGGCCTCTTTTATCTGATAATTATTCTCTGATTGGCTGAAATGAAGCTTGGCGTTCTGCATTAGTCCCCCTAAATACGCTGGTGTTTACTTCTTTTTCGTTTTCTTGGCCTTGGCCTTTTTCTTTTTCTCTTCCATTTCGTCTGTAGTAAGTGGTATAAGAGCTAAGGTGCTAAGACCCAGATATCTCTCAACGTCGTCATTGCTCTTTATGGAGTCATCCAGTAAATATCCAAGTATTGCAAAAAACGCTACAACAACCGCACCTATAAATCCCGAAATAACCGTCCATCTGGCAACTGAAGGGCTCGCCTTATCAGTAGGCACATTGGCAGTCTCTGCGATATTGATGGCATCGATGTCCATAACGTTGGTGATATGTTCGCTGGCCACCTCTCTGATACAGTTCGCTATTCTCATTGCCATCAGTGGATCTTCGTCCCTTACTGTAATAGCAACGATACGTGTATCAGACGGCGTATCCACCTTAAGCACATCGTACAGATCCTTGTACTCCATATCTGTCAGATGGAGTCTTTGTATAACCTCCTCCAGAACTCGCCTTGACTTAATAAGCTCAGCATAATCCTGAGTGAGCTGCGTGGATATCTGCACATCAGAATAGGTTACAGTCTGGTTTTCTTCCTTGTTCAGGATATATATCTTGGTTGTCGATTCGTATTCAGGGTGAATAACGAATTTGCTCAGGAAAAGACCTGCCAGTGCAAAGAAAACTCCCGCACTGATAATAAGGAATGCCCTTCCCAAAAGTACTGCAAATAATTCCCCAAGATTAATTTCTAGTACGTCATCTCTGTTGTTCATCAAATTCCCCTGTATGTTGCCACAATACTATTTTTCACAGCATCTCGTTCTGAATAACTGACATTGGATTATCGTAAAAAATCTTGTTGCTGTATCCTTCGCCAAACTTTTTTGCCACATAATTTCTGCAGTCCAGAATTTCCGGTGCTCTCGACTTGTTATCATGCGCATCCGTAGCCACAAAATGTACAAGCCTGTTCTTTAAGAGCTTTTTGGTAAAATGCGAGATTCCAAATCCATATTTCCCCATAATACTAGAGGCATTAACCTGAATATAACATCCCATGTCCACCAGATCTTCTACATAAGAAGCATGGGATACTATGTCGCTATATCTTTCTACATGGGCCACGATAGGAATAAATCCTGCTGCCTGAACCTGGTACATGGCATTATGAATTGCTTTATATGGATTAGTTGGATGAAACTCCACAAGAACATAGTCAGAGTCTGCCAGAGTACATATTTTGCCGTTTTCAAGTTCTCTTTGAGTCTCATCGCTGTAGTATATTTCGTTTCCAGAATATAGACGTATATTAAGCCCCGCCTTCTGGGCCTTTTTCTGCAGCCTCTCGCAATAAACTCTGTTATGCTCCGGGCTGACATTATGGTGCATTGGCTTATGATGCGGTGTTAAGATGATGCTCTCGACACCATTTTTTTCTGCTGTTTGTAGCATATTTAGACTTGTCTCTACGTCCGGAGACCCGTCATCAACTCCTGGCATAATATGACAGTGAATATCGATAGATGAAAGCATCCCGCTCCCCCTGTCTCATTATTGCAATCTCATCACACTATTACATAAAAATGTGTATGATATTACAAATTTATTATACACCCATAAAATGTACCGTTTCAATATGATGTGCCAAAATCAAGGCTTGTTTCAACATATAGAGAGCGCAAATATGATATTATATATACATAAAGTCGTTTGCTTGTGGATTCTTTTTGCGAGGTAGTTATTATGATGATGCAAATCCCCGAAGGAACTGTAATAATCAGAGAAGATGAAGTAAACATGGATATGTATAAGATTATCCAGGGCAGCGTAGAAGTCTACTGTGGCTACGGCACAGAGAATGAATCGATTCTGGGAATCCTGTCTAAGGGCTCATACTTTGGTGAGATCGGTCTTCTGGCTCAAAAGCCCGCAATATATACTGTGGTAGCTTATTCTGATATCCTTGTACAGCGAATTACCATGTCCGAAATAGACGAATACATTAAGACAAATCATCACGATATATTGCAGATCATGCAGCACATGGCCAATACTATGTACAACATGCAATACTCCATGAATCTTGTATTTGATGATATGGATAAGAAAAACAAATTCAATGCTAAGCCCGAGGAGTTCAAGGAATATAAGGCATTCTTCTCCAAACAGTTTGCCAAGTACAATACTCAGAGCTCATCCTCGAGATTTATCAGATAAAAAATCGGAGACAGTTTTTCTGTCTCCGATTTCTATTTGCATTCGCTTAGGCAAACTTGTTAAATTCCGGCTTGTATTCGTATCCAAGGTCACGCAACTTGATAACAATTGCCTCCATCTCATCGCTACTGATATCAAGTCCTTCTGCCAGGGCATCGAGACTTCCGTATTCATCGCGAAGCTTCATGTTGATAAAGCTTAATAACATCACTGGATCCTGTGGTATCATTTCGTCTCCCTTTTCATGATCAATCTATTTACAGTAATTATCAGTTCTTGGATGCTCTGGCTGTGAGCTCGCCACCTTCTACATCAAACTCTATTGCATCATGAGGCTGAACTCTATCTTCCAAAATAAGCTTAGCTGACAATGTCTCAACATACTTCTGAATATATCTCTTAAGCGGACGAGCACCATAGATAGGATCATAAGCATTGTCAATGACATAATCCTTGGCAGCATCAGTAAGCTTAACTGTTATCTCTCTGTCTGCAAGTCTCTTGTTGAGGTCAGCAATTACAAGGTCTACAATACCTCCAATGTTGTCCTTAGTGAGAGGCTTGAACATGATGATCTCATCAAGTCTGTTGAGGAACTCTGGCCTGAAGTGCGCTCTAAGGTCCTCCATAGTCTCTTTTTCCGCATCCTCACTAATTGTACCATCGTCTCTGATACCATCAAGCAGGTACTGAGCACCTATGTTAGAAGTCATAATTAGAATGGTATTCTTGAAATCTACAGTTCTGCTCTGAGAATCTGTAATACGTCCATCATCCAGCACCTGCAGAAGGATATTGAATACATCAGGGTGCGCCTTCTCAACCTCATCAAAAAGAACTACTGCATAAGGCTTTCTTCTGACTGCCTCAGTGAGCTGGCCGCCTTCATCATAGCCTACATATCCTGGAGGCGCTCCGATAAGTCTGGATACGCTGTACTTCTCCATGTACTCACTCATGTCGATTCTGACCATGTTGTTCTCATCATCAAACAGTGCCTGAGCAAGACTCTTAGCAAGCTCTGTCTTACCAACACCGGTAGGGCCCAGGAACAGGAAGGAACCAATTGGCTTGGTTGGATCCTTGATACCAGCCTTGGATCTCATAATAGCTTCAGATACCTTAACAACTGCATCGTCCTGTCCGATAACTCTCTGATGAAGCTCATCTGGAAGATGAAGAGTCTTATTTCTCTCACTCTCAGTAAGCTTGTTAACAGGGATACCTGTCCATCTGCTGATAATTCCTGCAATTTCCTCATCTGATACTCTCTCGTGGACGAGTGTTGTTTCAGACTCCTTCTCTCTTACAAGAGCTTCTGCCTCTTCCAGCTCCTTCTTAAGAGCAGGAAGCTTGCCATACTGAAGCTCACCAGCCTTCTCATAATCGCCATCTCTCTGAGCAATCGCTATCTCTGAGTTAATGGTATCTATCTGCTCACGCATTGCTGCGAGCTTATCAACTGCCTCTTTTTCATTGGACCACTGAGTCTTGCGAAGGTCGAACTCCTCCTGAAGCTCAGCCAGCTCCTTCTGCAGGTTATTAAGTCTCTCCTTGCTAAGAGAGTCATCCTCCTTCTTGAGCGCTGCCTCTTCTATCTGCATCTGCATGATCTTACGGTTCAGTTCATCAAGCTCTGCAGGCATGGAATCCATCTCAGTCTTGATGAGAGCACAGGCCTCATCCACGAGGTCTATAGCCTTATCTGGAAGGAATCTGTCTGAAATATATCTGTTAGACAGAACAGCTGCACTAACCAGCGCACTGTCCATGATCTTAACACCGTGATAAACCTCATATCTCTCCTTGAGGCCACGAAGAATACTGATGGTATCCTCAACTGTAGGTTCATCTACCATAACTGGCTGAAAACGTCTCTCAAGAGCCGCATCCTTCTCGATGTACTGTCTGTACTCATTAAGAGTTGTAGCTCCGATACAGTGAAGTTCACCTCTGGCTAGCATAGGCTTGAGCATATTGCCGGCATCCATAGCGCCGTCAGTCTTACCTGCGCCAACGATAAGATGCAATTCATCTATGAAAAGAATGATCTCTCCATCGGACTCTTTGACATCCTCAAGTACAGCTTTAAGTCTCTCTTCGAACTCACCTCTATACTTGGCACCAGCCACAAGGGCTCCCATATCAAGGGAAAAAATCTTCTTGTCCTTAAGAGCTGTTGGAACGTCGCCACTAGCTATTCTCTGAGCAAGAGCCTCAACTACTGCAGTCTTACCAACACCTGGTTCACCAATGAGAACCGGGTTATTCTTGGTCTTCCTGGACAGTATCCTGATAACATTTCTGATCTCGGTGTCACGGCCTATTACAGGATCAAGCTTCTGTCTCCTGGCCTTCTCAACAAGCTCTGTTCCGTATTTGTTGAGAGTATCATAGGTTGCCTCAGGGTTATCAGTAGTTACATTTCTATTGCCTCTGACCTCTGAGAGAACCTGAAGGAATCTGTTCCTGTCGATGCCAAACTCTCTAAGTATCTCTTTAACTTCTCTGTTAGGCTTCTTGATAACTGCCATGAACAGATGCTCAACAGAGACATATTCATCTCCAAGAGCCTTAGCCTCATCCTCAGCAGACAAAAGTGCCTTGTTAAGGTCTGATCCCACGTATGGATTACCACCCTGAACCTTGGTCCTCTTAGCCAGACCCTGCTCGATCCTACTCAGAAAAGCTGTTGTATCAATGCCCATTCTCTCCACAAGCTTGGCTATAAGACTGTCATCTATGGTCATAAGGGCATAGAGAAGATGTTCCTGCTCTATCTCCTGGTTGCCATATTCCATAGCAACCTTCTCACAGCTATTAACTGCCTCTATAGATTTCTGTGTAAATTTCTGTATATTCATAATGCCTCCCCTCCGAGCAAAAAGAAAAAGGGTTGTTTGTATTGTTCTATTACAACTATAACAGCCCTCTTTTCATATGTCAATACTTTTGTAAACATGAAGCATTTTGAATCTTGACACCTATATCATTAATATTCGATTCCGCGTCTGGCCTGTATTCCCTGCTCATACGGGTGTTTATGGCACTTCATTTCTGTCAGGTAATCTGCTGCCTCAGTCATAAATTCCGGTGCGTTACGTCCTGTCAGAATTATTTCAAGGTCTTCTGGTTTATCCTCGATAAGAGCCTGCAGTCTCTCTTTATCAATAATCCCATAATTATACGGATAAGTAACCTCATCCAGAATCAGAACATCACACTCTCCATTCATGATAAAGGTCTCTATTTCATCAAGGATACTATTGTGCACCTGTGTGTAGCTATCAGCCTGCTCTTTGTCATCCTTCTTAAACCAGCCAAGATCTTTATCATTTCTGACTATTGTAATGCCCTCAAGGCTACTGAGGCTCTTAAGCTCGGAGGTATCTCTACCTTTCATGAACTGAGCAAAAACAACCTTCATTCCAGCCCCTGCTGCCCTTACAGCAAGTCCTATAGCTGCAGTTGTCTTGCCTTTTCCGTCTCCTGTATATAAATGGATCAGTCCTCTTTTTTCTTCTGACATATTTTCTCCTTGTCCATTAAGCAGATTGCCTCATAGCACATTTTGTATTACTACATGATGCGCAGCGTGCATTCTTGTGTATCTTATCAGCTAAAAGAGGTGCCATGAAAAGGACACTCTTTTTAGGAATGAGAGCGTATGCTTCATTGTAAGATATAACCTTCTGTCCCAAAAGATTCATGAGTCTTGGCACTTCTGCTACAGGAAGATCATTATCTCCTGCAAAAGTATAGTTTCCAACATACTTGCCAGTGCGCTCATAAATCTCTCTGTCAATCTCGTCGTAAGCAGCCCACAAAAGCTCAAGCCCGATGCAATCAAGCATATATCCCCTGTGGATATCACCCTTGGATAAAAGGCTTTCCTGATACTCATCAAAAGCCTGGCCGAGCGTTACGATAACAATCGCCCGGTCATCATCAATCACATAGTGAAACTCCGCATGAACTCTCGGCCCAATCTGTCTGTAGAGACGCAATATGTCGTTTTTATCTTTTTCTTCAAAATGATATCGCCTGATGAAATCCGATATGCATCCTTCATCAAGCGACACCTTAAGTGGAATAAAATTCATGTTCGCATGTCTTTCTAAAAAATATGCTCATTTTATATAGCATGTTTCGCTTTAAGAATAATCCTCAAAATGCCAGCTTTATACAATATCCTGTGAAACAGAGTTTTATAATATGTTTTTGTATCACACCTTTTTTCATTGATATAGTCTTTAATCCAGCTATCTCTTACATCCTTACCAATATATTTGTTTATATAATCATACCAGTAATTGCCTTTATAATTATAAGGTGTATGCCATGGTTTTAATGGCTGGGCATAATGAATTACTACAGGCTTGTCAATAGCTTCATGAATCTCTTTCACAGAGAAATACTTTGTTATAAAATCTGCATAGTTTTTCTCTTTAAAACTAAGAAATCTATACTTTACAAGCGCATTATATTTTAAATCCAAATACAATATCTTATCTTTACAAGCTATATTAATTACGTCCTGATCCCCGAAAAGAAATCTTTCTTTCGAAAGCTCAAGGAATCTTGATACCAGATTGTCCTCTCTGATTTTTTTAAGATTCATAACCAGGAAACCTGAATTGACATAGCCCTCAGGGTCAGGCTTACTTGAATTATAATCAAATTGAGCCATATATTGCCCTGCTTCTATATCACGAACAGCGCCAATATAATATCCATCCATATCCAATGAAAACAGCTCAGACATATCGTCACATACAATAACATCGCCGTCCATATATATGCATCTGTCACAATCCGGTAACAATTCTGATAGAACCAGTCTATACATACTCGCTATAGGTGTATGCCCAATAACAAGCTTGGAATCTTTAAAAGCATCACCCATGTTGACTATTTCGATTTCCAAATTATCATAAATTTGCTCAAGAGACTTTATCAACCCAATATGTTCTGACGGCAAATTTGAAGGAGTCAGCATATAAACCTTATACATAGATTCTCGATCAGCATAATGCATAAGAGAGTGTATGGCTATATATGTAGGTACTATAAAGTTTTTATCCGTCGAAAAAGCAAAGCAACAATTACTCAATTGAATTCCCCTTTTATTACAGTTTTGTAGTGCAATTTTCATATTATAGCTATATTCATTTCACATGATCTTCTTCCACAACCATTGCCTCAACATCTATAGCTTCTTTTTCCTGCTGCATTCTTTTGGCTGCGTTTCCTACCAAAAAAGCTGTTATAAGATTAGTTATACCATCAACGATCAGGAAAACTCCAATGATAGTTACAGCGATCTCTTTTGCATCCGTAGGATTAAAAAACAAAAATGCACCAAGTCCGCAAGTCACAATGGCAATAATTAGTGAAACCCACCATTTACTTGATTTATATTTAATAAGAGAAATTGTCTGTCCCAAGTTACTAAGACCACTTACCATTATAAAGATACCAAAAAGCTTAGGAATAAAATCCGTAAATGAACCTGGATTAACAAATATCCAAGCTCCTATGGCTGCGATTATTATTCCTGCTACAAATCCGCCTGAAATTGTAAAGTTCTTCTCTTTACGTGCCAGATATGCAATGATCAGTATCGAACCGATAACAAACAAAAGAACTGCAAGCGCTCTTGCCATCACGTCCAGGCTCGCCTTTGTCCAAATTGTTAAAACAATCCCTACCACTATAAGTGTAAGAGCTCTTACCAAATAATCTGGTCTTATATTCTTTAATGTTTTCATGGTTATATCCCCCTATAATTTCATTTTACTACGCATTATATATCCAGTCCTCTATAGCGTACTCTTTAATTTTGTAGAAACTATAGCTATCAATCTATGATATACATATGCAACCATAATACTACACAAAAGTACCATTAGTGCAATCAGAGCATTCTTATTTATTGTCGAAGCCAGCACAAATACAAGAATGTGTACAAGATACCATTCATAGGAGATACTGCCTATCCATATAAATAACCGCCTAAGCATCTTGCACTGATATAGTAACAGTCCGAGTGTTCCATACCCAAAGAGTGCAGGTATATCATTGAAAACTTTCAACCAGCCTCCTTTTATTCCCATCACACCTTCTAAAAGGAGTCCCAAAATGCATACAATAGAAAGCTTCCAAAACGGGATCTTAATATCATTGCCCTCATATAAATACTCTGCTATCAGCATTCCCAAAGCAAATTCCCATAAGTATTGTAAAAAAAAGCTTCCCCATATTCTATTTCCATTAATCCCAGCTATCGAAGTAAATATCCACCATACGATGCTGCTAAGTACGCAAATTAAGCAAAAAGGAACGCGGCCAATTTTCTTTTTCAAGCCGCACAGAGGTATAAATAAAAAATACAACTGAAATAACGTTGATATAAACCAAAAAGGGCCAAAGGTCTCTTCAAATTCCGGAAAAAACATTTTGTATAAAAACACATGGCTTAATAACGCATTTAATCTATTACCATTTACATAAAAGAGTGGTACAAAGAAGCTAATTATAACAATAACAATATATGGAAAATATATTTTGAAGAAACGTTTTCTTAGAAAATCCAAGTAATTTGTTTGTCTTTTCAAATACGAAAGATATAACCCAAAACCAGAACAAAGAAAAAATACATGCACTCCAGTTCCCCCAAAAGAAGCCAGCAATTTAATTCCGTAAGGCAGATATCTCATATAGTTCTGTATTAAATGCATTATCACTATGGTAGTTATTGACATTCCCTTTAAAAAGGTCACCTCATCATACCTTTGTAATCCACCTTTTACCTCATAACAATAATTCATCAAAAAGACTCCCCTAGCCTTTCCTTAATAATACTGTCATCCCGCAAAACACATATATAAAAGATAACATACTTACTATTTTTTTTCACTTATTACACTATGTTTTTTTCGTCTTAAAACCTATATAATAATATCGTCGAAAGGAGTTAAGACATGGTAATAAAAAACGTTAATCTAGAGACAGTATGTGGAATCACTAGTACCCTTCCAGACAACATTCATCCTGAATTTGCTTTTGCTGGAAAGAGTAATGTAGGTAAGAGCTCCCTTATAAATGGAATCATGAACCGTAAGAACTACGCCAGAACATCACAGGAACCTGGCAAGACTCAGACCATCAACTACTACAATATCAACGATGAGTTCTACCTTGTGGATCTTCCTGGATATGGCTTTGCAAGAGTACCTGAGAAGGTTAAGGAGCAGTGGGGTAAGATGATTGAAAATTATCTGCACACCTCCAGGCAGCTTCTGCGTGTCTTCCTTCTCATTGATATCAGACACGAACCATCTGCCAATGATGTTCAGATGTATAAGTGGATAGTTCATCAGGGCTTCCAGCCAGTTATCATTGCTACCAAATCCGATAAGATCAAGAAGTCTCAGCATGAGAAGCACCTTAATATGCTCCGCAATACACTTGGACTTCCAGAAGACATCAAGATTTTCCCCTAGTCCGCACTTTCCAAGGAAGGTCGTCAGGAGATTTATGATTTCATGGACGAACTTCTGAGTGAGGCAGCCTCACAGGTGGAATAAAAGATATGGCAAGTTCGTAGAAATACGCAGTTCTCGGACGAGGAGATAATTACCCAAATTAAAAAACAGATAAATGTCGATTTCTCTGAATAACATGAAATGAGACATTTATCTGTTTTTGAATTTAAGGTAATTACGACACAGACGAAAACAAGTATTTCTACGAATTGCCTATGTTATTTAGCCTGTTTTAATTTCTTCTGATCCTTGTGTACAATGAGTGGTCTGCTAGTTCCATCTACAGATGCATCTGTAATTACGCACTCACTGATAGTATCATCTGATGGAATCTCATACATAACATCCATCATAGTCTTCTCCATGATTGAGCGAAGCCCACGGGCTCCAGTCTCTCTCTCGTAAGCCATCTCAGCGATTCTGTGAACAGCCTCATCCTCGAATGTAAGTTTAACATCATCAAAATCAAAGAGCTTCTGATACTGCTTAACAAGAGCATTCTTGGGCTCTGTGAGGATTCTCATAAGAGCTTCCTTGGAAAGTCCCTCAAGAGTTACTGTGATAGGCACACGTCCTACAAACTCAGGGATAAGTCCAAACTTAACGAGATCCTGAGGTGTTACCTCTTTGAGCACTTCTCCGATTTCTCTCTCAGATTTGTCTGCAATCTCTGCATTAAATCCGATTGAATTACGGTCAAGTCTTGCCTCGACAATCTTATCAAGACCATCAAAAGCACCACCACAGATAAAGAGAATGTTACTAGTATCAATCTGAATAAGCTCCTGATGAGGATGCTTACGTCCGCCCTGAGGAGGAACACTTGCAACAGTACCTTCTACAATCTTAAGAAGTGCCTGCTGAACGCCTTCACCTGATACGTCACGTGTAATAGAAACATTCTCGCTCTTCTTGGTAATCTTATCTATCTCATCGATATAAACAATACCATACTGAGCTCTCTCAATATCATAATCTGCATTCTGGATGAGCTTGAGAAGAATATTCTCAACGTCCTCACCTACGTATCCAGCCTCTGTAAGAGTTGTTGCATCTGCAATAGCAAAAGGTACGTTGATGATCTTGGCCAAAGTCTGTGCAAGATATGTCTTACCAGATCCTGTAGGTCCGATCATAATAATATTACTCTTCTGAAGCTCTACATCATTCTTGTCATCATTCTTGGGAGCAAGGACTCTCTTATAATGATTGTAAACAGAAACTGCCAATACCTTCTTAGCTTCATCCTGTCCGATTACATACTCGTCAAGGAAGTTTCTGATCTCAGCAGGCTTTAAAAGATTGATCTGCTGAGTTCTGTCAGACATAGGCTCATCTTCGAATTCTTCCTCGATGATATCTGCACAGATGTCTACACATTCATCACAAATGTATACTCCTGCAGGTCCTGCTATTAACTTTTTAACCTGATCCTGTGTCTTATTACAGAAAGAGCACCTGATCTCACCGGAATTTTTTCCTGCCATTATTACTCCTTTTTACTTATCTGCCTTCTCACTAGGACGATTCTCAATGATAGAATCGATAAGGCCATAATCAAGAGCTTCCTGTGCTGAAAGCCAGTTATCTCTCTCTGTATCTGCTGCTACCTGCTCATAAGTCTTGCCAGTATTAGCAGCAAGCATTCTGTTCATCTTCTCTTTGGTCTTGAGGATATGCTTGGCAGCAATCTCAATCTCTGTCGCCTGTCCCTGTGTTCCACCAAGAGGCTGGTGAATCATAACCTCAGCGTTAGGAAGAGCCATTCTCTTGCCCTTAGCACCGCCTGCGAGAAGGAAAGCGCCCATGCTGGCAGCCATACCAATACAGATTGTGCTGACATCGCACTTAATATAATTCATAGTGTCATAAATAGCCATTCCGGAAGAAATCTCTCCTCCTGGGCTATTGATGTACATATGGATATCCTTGTTAGGATCTTCTGCCTCAAGGAACAGGAGCTGAGCAACTATAGTACTAGCTGATGCAGCATTAACCTCTTCTCCAAGGAATACAATTCTCTCTTTTAAAAGTCTGGAATAGATATCGTAGGATCTCTCTCCACGGCTTGTCTGTTCAATGACGTAAGGTATTAAACTCATTTCCATCTTCCTTTCCAATTACAGTAATGGTGATACAAAGCAAAAAACACACCAATTACATTATAATGTAATATTTGACATTTGTAAAAGAGATACAGTTTATAAATAAGGACTGAGCACCATATGTGCACAGTCCACCTCATAAAGCATTATCTATATAAACTCATTTTCCTGCACAAGAAACCTGTAACAGCATAGCTGTTTCTGGTTCCTACTACCTTGGCAGCTCTTTTGAACAATTTATATCTTTTTTGACCATTATCAGGAATGAGCCATTCCATATCACATTCCATTTTTTGTTGGCAAGGACGGCAATATCCACATGGCTCTCCATTTATAGGGACAAAACAAAACCAAATGTTTTCGATAATATTCTCACATTTCCACTCATGAACAAGTTCAACCATTCTGGTTTCTGTTATAACATGAATCGGAAATGTAAAATTGCCAAAAACCAAACTAAAATCAGGGCTTGATTTCTCTTTATTTACATAATAGTTGTTATCCCTATGTTCCATAGATCCCATGGTAGCAATCGCCTTGCTGCAGCCACCATATTCTCCATTTGGCTGTTCTATGCCAACTTCTATGCCTGGGTATTCTAATGCAAGTCTTGCCAGCCATTCATACTGTGTTCCTAATATAATTTCAGAAGCAATTCTGTTATAAGCTGCAGAAATCTCTTCGTTTGCTGGTATGCTATCCTTTTCTACTATCATTAAATCTAATATTTCATTAACCCCTATTTCCCTGAGCATAGGGATCATTTTTTCCATTCTTTGAATCTCAATAGCCTCACTCTTACGGCCATTTCCAGAAACATAAACAGGCTGAACCACCTCTGGTTCTCCAACATGTTCCTTCTGTATTTGAATCATTCTAAAGGTCGAATCAAATCCCCCTGTCCACAAAACATATCTATCGGGCTTAATCTCCTGGTTCAATGTTTCTTCCATACTTTTCCTCCTAATCCTCAAAAGAATAACATGAATAAATAATAGTCCTACGACTTGTCGTAGGACTATTATAAACTTTATTAAGCCTCTTCTTCAGTCTTCTTCTTTCTAGTTGTTCTCTTTGGCTTCTCCTCAGCAGTCTCATCAGCTGCCTTCTTAGTTGTCTTTCTTGTTGTTGTCTTCTTAGCTGGCTTCTCCTCAGCGTCCTTGTCAGCTGCAGCCTTCTTAGCCACAGTCTTCTTAGCTGCTGCCTTCTTAGCGCCTTCCTTAACGTTCTCTACAAGGAAGTCTGCTGCCTTCTGAACTGTGAGATCCTCACGCATTGTCTTAAGCTCAGCATCGCCCATAAGACCTTTAAGCTTGTCAGCATCCATCTTGTACTGCTCTGCCATCTTAGCAAGCTCTGCATCGAAATCATCATCAGATACTGTGATCTTCTCAGCCTCAGCTACTGCCTCGAGAACAAGTCTAGCCTGAATTCTCTCGATAGCCTGTGGTCTAACCTGCTCAAGCATCTTGTCTACAGTGTTACCTGTATACTGCATGTACTGATCGAAGTTCATACCCTGCATCTGAAGTCTCTGAGCAAAATCGTTAACGATCTGTCTCTGCTGAGTCTCGATCATAGCCTCAGGAAGCTCCATCTCTGAATCTTCGATAACAGCCTTAACTACGAGATCCTCTCTCTTAGCCTTCTCATCAGCTGTCTTACGCTCTACAAGCTTATTCTTAACATCTTCCTTGTACTCAGCAAGTGTATCGAACTCTGAAATCTCGCTAGCGAACTCATCGTTAAGCTCAGGAAGTTCCTTAGCCTTGATAGCCTTAACTGTGCACTTGAATGTTGCAGCCTTACCTGCAAGATCCTCTGCCTGGTAATTCTCAGGGAATGTTACGTTAACATCGCCTTCCTTACCAACTTCGAATCCAACGAGTTGCTCTTCGAATCCAGGAATGAATGCACCAGAACCGATTGTAAGAGGATAATCTGTTCCCTTACCGCCCTGGAATGCAACTCCATCAACAAATCCTTCAAAATCAAGAGTTACGATATCACCGTTCTGAACTGCTCTATCTGTAACATCTACTGTTCTAGCGTTTGTGTTGCGCTGCTTGTCGATCTCAGCATCAACATCTGCGTCTGTTACGTCTACGTCCATCTTAGGAACTTCTACGCCCTTATATTTACCGAGCTTAACTGGTGGCTTAAGAGCTACTTCTGCTGTAAAGATGAAATCCTTACCAGCCTCAAGCTGCTCAACGTCGATCTTAGGTGAAGATACAACGCTCTCGCCGCACTCTTCAACTGCCTTAGGATATTCTGACTCGATGAGCTCGTTAGCTGCATCCTCATAGAATACTCCCTTACCATACATCTGCTCGATCATCTTACGTGGAGCCTTACCCTTACGGAATCCAGGAAGCTGAATCTTGTTCTTATTCTTCTCATATGCGCTCTGCATAGCCTTCTCAAGCTGGTCTGCAGAAACTGTGATTTTAAGCTTAGCCATGCTCTTCTCGAGCTTTTCTACTGTTACGCTCATGTTACTATTGTTTCCTCCTAAAAAATGTCTCTGCCCCATTTGGGCACAATCGCTTTCAGATTATATCACAGTGGTTTACAAATTACCACACTTTTTTATTATAAATGCATGTCTATTTTTCTTGAATTTTTTCAAGACTCATCTGGGAGTTTGAATATCGCCTGTCTCCGGTTACATCCTCATAAAACCACTTGGCAGGATTATAATTACTGGCAGCTTCTTCTGACGGAAACTCTACTTCTGCCAGAATTCGTCCTTCAAAAGGAGCCTTGAATACATCAAGCTCTATCTTTATTTCGCCTTTACTCACAGCCTCTTTTAACTTAATATCTTTATCCATATACTCCTTGGAGAAAGCATCTTCGTTGATAGGTATAAGATATCTTCTCTTTCTTATCATGTTTCCATCTGCCTTAGCAGACATATGCTCGTAGCTTATCTGATCTAGTGGCATATTATACTCAACCTGTCCGATGCCATTATCATGGGTTTTATCATCAAAAGGAGTCCCTTTATAAGTCATATAGTAAATATCATCCTCTCTCCTAACCCTGATAGCCGGATGAACATTAAGATACCCTTGTTCTATTTCATGATAAGGATAAGCTTCCAGATTAAATGGAATCTCTTTTACTGTATATTTCTTCTCTATTTCGATTCCCATATTATATCCCTTCCATTGCATGATTATGTTTTTATGATCACCATATCACTATACACTATTTTTCTATGTTTAAACCATGCTTTCAGGTAATCTCTGTGGTAAAATTGTTGTAAAAATTTATATTTCATGCAAAGGGGAAAGACTATGGCAAATACGGCGATTTTTTTAGCAGATGGATTTGAAGAAATAGAAGCTCTCACTGTTGTTGATCTTCTCAGAAGAGCTGGCATTACAATAACTACAGTATCAATCATGGGAAGGAAAGAGGTTACTGGTTCCCACGACATTACCGTTATAGCTGATGCTCTTATTGATGAGATAAATTTTGATGATCTTCACATGCTTATTCTCCCAGGAGGAATGCCAGGAACTACAAATCTTGGTGCATGCAAAGAGCTTACTGACAAGATTCTGGAATTCAACGAGCAGGGCAAGATGCTCTGTGCAATATGTGCCGCCCCAACAGTTTTCGGAAAATTAGGAATATTAAAGGGCATAAAGGCCTGCTGCTATCCAGGCTATGAGGTTGATCTTACAGGTGCAGATGTACAGACATCACCTGTTACAGTCGATGGTCACTTTATCACAAGCCGTGGAATGGGAACTGCTATAGAGTTCGGACTTGCCATCATCTGTCATTTCATGGATGGAAATGCCGCTAATAACATGGCATCTAAAATCGTATATAAAAGCTAAATCCAGACAGTTTGCCCTATGAACACAAATCATATATAATTACGATTTGTGTATAAAAAAGTTTAAAAGTTATTGTTAAGGGGATTTCATGAAATTAAACAGAACAAAAAATGCTGTTAGAAACTCATTCTACGGCGGAATCAATTTTGTCTATACTACCATTGCGCCTTTCATTATGCGTACTCTTATGCTGTATTATCTAGGCGTAGAATATACCGGACTAAACGGTCTTTTTGCATCTATTCTGCAAGTGCTGAATCTTACGGAACTTGGTGTTGGAAGCGCCATGAATTATAGCATGTACAGAGCTATAGCTGATGATGATGAAGCCAGAATCTGTGCTCTTATGAAACTGTACAGAAAATATTACAGAATTATTGGTTCCGTAATAGCTATTATTGGTCTCATAATTCTTCCATTTGTTCCCAAGCTTATAAAAGGAAGCGTACCAGAGGATTTAAATGTATTCATTCTATATCTTTTGAATTTATCCACTACTGTATTAAGTTATTTCCTTTTTGCCTATAGAAACTGTCTTGTAGCATCTTTCCAGAGGAATGACATTAACAGTAAAGTAACAATGAGTGTAAATACTGTTACATACATTTTGCAGGCAATCGTGCTTGTTTGCTTCAGAAACTACTATATTTACCTCATTTTATCGCTACTTTCTCAGTTATTCATAAATGTTTGCACAGCATATATTACCACCAAGATGTTTCCTAAATATCACCCTGTCGGCGAACTCTCAAAAGAAAACATTTCAGCCATCAATCGCAGAGTAAAAGATGTATTCACAGCAAAATTTTCCACAGTTGTAATGAATTCATCTGATCCGATTATTATTTCATCATTTTTGGGATTAACAGCTTTAGCAATGTACCAAAACTATTACTATATCGTTCATGCTTTAGCGGCTCTAGTGTCAGTTTTACTAACTTCTGTAATGGCTGGTTTCGGCAATAGCCTTCTTACAGAAACTGCCGAAAAAAACATTAAAGACCTCAAAAAATTCACTATGCTAATAATGTGGCTCTCTTCTGTGTTTGTTGTTGGCATTTTATCATGTATACAGCCAGTCATGGATATTTGGGTAGGTCCTGACTTAAAATTTAGTTTCGGCATAGTCATTTGCTTCTGCATTTACTTTTATACAAGTGTAACTTTAAGACTTTTCAACATGTATAAGGATGCTGCCGGAATTTGGACCTATGACAAATATAGGCCAATGGTAGCTGCAGGAACAAATCTTACGCTCAATTTACTATCTGTAAAATTTTTGGGTATTTACGGAATCATCTTATCCACTGTAGTAGCGCAGTTATTTGTATCCATTCCTTGGATACTTAGGAACCTCTTTACATACGTATTTGATTCAAAGGCATTGGGAAGCTATGCCAAAAGGATACTTTTCTATTTTGCAGATACCACAATAATATGTTTAATATCATGGCTAGTATGCAACAGTATAGTTCTTTCTCCATGGTTAACATTTTTAACAAGAGGTGTTATGTGCGTTATCATTTCAAACGTGCTTTTATTTATAACCTATAGGATGCTTCCAGAATATGCAGATTGCAAAGAACTGTTTTTAAAACTCATTAGCAAAGGAAGAATGAAACTTAAAAAGAAGGCATAAATAAAAAACTCATTAGTCCGTATCATTTACAGACTAATGAGTTTTTATTATTTCTGGAAAATAGATTTTACTCTCTCGTAGCTCTCTACATCACCGATATCATATCTCTTACCAGGCATTACAAAAGCGTGCATAGTCTTCTGAGAGCTCAGCCAAGCTGCAAAGCTTCCTGGCGCATCATATCCGCATCCGGCATCTAACGCTCTCTGAATAAGCTGTAAATCTTCAGCCTTGTAGAAATAGAATGGAGGCACAGCGTGGTTGCCTTTTGGCTCCATTGGCTTTTCTTCATAGGAAGTAATCTTGCCATTATCATCCATTGTTATAACTGCAGTCTTTCTGAGAGCTTCAAGTCTATCCTCTGGATGACACATTACGCAGGATGTGTCTTTAGACTGCGCAAACTCCACAAATTTAGTGAGTGAAAAATCAAGGAGGTTATCACCTGCCATTACGATGCTGTCATCCTTAATGCCAGCCTTTTCTACAGCAAGCTGTATGTCCTTAACTGCGCCAAGTCTTGTCTCGTTACTAACAGTTCCATCATCTATGATAGTAATGTTTCCACTTCTACCTTTAGCCCAGTCTTCAAAAATCTGAGCAAATTTATGATTGGATACAACTATAAATTCATCAATCATTGGCTCAATATCATCAATAAGCCAGTCTAAAATAGCCTTATCTCCTACCTTTAACAAAGGCTTAGGGAAATTCTCTGTAAGAGGATATAATCTTGTCGCATATCCTGCTGCTAAAATAATACACTTCATAAGTTTACTCCATCTGAAATATTACAAATATATGATGAATACTTGCCTTCAAGGTTTGGATACTCCTTGAGGTAAAGTTCACCTACATGTCTTGTGATCTCTTCTGCCTTATCAGGCTCAATAATAGCCATACAGCAGCCTTTAAATCCAGCGCCGCTAAATCTTCCGCCATAAATACCATCAGTACCAGTCATGATATCATACAGGGAAATAAGCTCAGGACATCCGCATTCATAGTTTACAACTGAGCTCTTTCCACTTGCAAAAACAAGATTTCCATACTCGTCAAGATTGCCATTCTTCCATGCTTTAGCTCCAGCTTCTGCTCTTTCTATCTCTGTAAAGAAATGCTCAGCTCGCTTATAAAATTTCTCTGGAAGTCTGTCCTTGTAAGTGTCAAACACTTCTCTTGGAACATCTCTAAGCCTTGTGTCCGCAAACTTACCATACGGAAGTCCCGCATAGGATAAAAGACTGTATGCAGCCGCCTTACACTCATCCTGGCGAAGGTTGTAATCACTGTTAGCAAGAGATCTCTCAAGACCACTAAAGAATATAGCTATCTTGAAGGGCTTCATATTCTCATTTGTCTGAATCAGCTCATAACTATCATCCGCGCAATCCAGATACAGAAGATGATTCTTTTTGCAGAGCACTTCACAGGACTGGTCCAGTTTGCCACAGTTAACACCTACATACTTATTCTCCGCAGCCTTGGCCATCATGATAGCTTCCCACTGATCAAGAGAAATATTATTAACCTTTGCAAGAGCTGACAAAAAAGCAATAATTACTGCTGCAGAAGAGCTAAGTCCTCCGATAGGAAGCGATCCTTCAATAACAGCTGATAAACCCATTCTAAGCGGATATTTCTCAGAAAGTTCCTTGGCTGCGCCTCTAAGATGATCGGCCCAGTCGCCTACTTTCTCATCAGGAATAGACATTACATGGAACTGTGCTCTTTTAGGAAAGTCCACAGACTGAACTTCTATGACACCGTTCATCTTTGCTGAATAAGCAATGTGAATACCCTTGTCTATAGCAAATCCATTGATCTTACCATACTGATGATCAATGTGTGCTCCAAGCGGAGATATTCTGTATGGGCAAAAAGCTATGCCCTCTGGATCTTTGTGATAAAACTGGTTGTAAACCTCAATACATTTCATGGTATAAGTATTCCTTAAATCTTTATATTTTTCCTTTAACTATTCTCTTAATAGTTCCCAGGAATATGGTCATTTTTCTATTGGCAGATACCCCTTCTGCCTGATGTGATACATTTCTTAAAGACTTCATACTATATGCAGGAGCAGGCTTGAGCATTACCTTAAGTGCCAAGCATTTCTCAAGCATAGTAGCCTTTCTCTCATACTGGAACTGCTGGATTTTCTTGAAGTTATCTATTTCTGAGCTAAAATCATCAGCTGTAATATAACCAGCCTGAACCGCCTTATTAAGCAATTCCTCTCCAATACTGGATCTGGTAAATATAATATTCCTGCCATCTCCCTCTGTAAAATCAGGAGTTCCATCAGCCTTAGAATACCAGGCATCTCCACAGGATATATCAGCTGGCTCACCCGTTCCATTCATACAGAACTTGCAGGATTTACGAATATCTCTGCCAAGGATCTTACCCCATGAATCATTATAGGTCATCTGAGTTTTAGTTCCATTATTATTGATAGCTGTAGCAAAACCAGGCCAGCCATCACCTCTGTACCTAAGATCAGCACATTCCTCAGGCTTACATTTAAGCTCTCCAAGTAGCTTCATCTGTGCATTCTCGCTAGGGGCACCAGCACAGAAAAAAGAAATTGTGCAAAGAAATCTTGATGCAAACTCAGGATCTATCTTGAAGTAATTGATGAGTGCAAGAACGTCACAAGGCTTACCAATGTAGATATATTTTTTGCCTTCTTCTGTAAGGTCAAAAATGTCCGCAAGTGGCATGGACTGTGAATATCTGGAACCACATCTATCGATAACCTCTTTGGCTGTGGTGCTGCAGTAAGTCCTGGTTCTCCATGGCTTATCCATATCCTTACCAGTATGAATAACTCCATCTATAAGCTTCTCATCAAGCAAATATGAAGCAAGCGCTGTAATAACGCCTCCGCTGGATGCCATGTGTCTTACCTGCGGATCATTAGAATATCCTACATATACATTCTCGTATGAGCCCCATTCAGGCTGTACTTCATATGCCGAACCAGAAATTGGACAGACCTTATCGAGAAATTCAATATTGTCTTCCTTTAAAACCGGCTGCAAAAGTCCTTTATTAAATTGAAGCTCAGCACGGCCCTTGCCTTGGCAAAGACCGCATGCTGAGCAATACTCGGTGAATCTATTACTACTCATAAATCAAATCGCCTTAAATATATCAATAAGATCTTCCTGAAATGCCTGTAACTTGTCCTGTACATGTCGTTGAGAACTATCTGCTGCCGCCTGAAGTTTTTTATAATCCAAAACCCATTCAAGTGTCTGATTTACAGCACTTTCCGTATCAAGCGTTTTAACATCAAGAACATAATCATAACCTATATTTTCATATAGTCCCATAAATTTTCTGCTATATGCCACTGGAATAGTGGCGCATCCTGTAGATACACCAGCCACAGTAGCATGCATTCTGGCTGCAATAAGAACATCCATTGCTGAAATATAATCTTTTGCATCTATAGGGCTATTGATTTCCCCAACAACATGAGAATCCGGGAACAACTCATGTAGCTTTTTGCATACACCATAGTCATTCTCGCTTCCATTTTCACTTCCGCCTCCCACATGAGGTATCAGATAAACCTCATATCTTGAGTCACTTGTAAGTTTGGATATTACATTTTTACAATACTCCTGATAGTCTATCGATAAATCAAACTGATTATTGCCAGTATATCCACCTTTCCACAGGAGACCAGATGGATTAAAGGCAACTTTTATTTTTCCGTTTTGTTCAAGTTCCTTAGTCTTATATGGAAGTCCAAATGCCACGTCAGTAACAACGCTTACATGTTTGGAGCACATATTTTCCAAAACATTGGCTGACTGCATATCTCTTGAATATACTTTAAAAGCCCTTTTTATAATCTTGGTAGCCCATGCCTGAGACCATGTACTTTTATATGGTCCATATGTCTGTGGCCCTAAAATGAATCTATCGTTATATTTTTCTGCAGCTTCTTTAAGCAGATTGGTTTTAATATATCTCCCAGCCCCATAGATATCAGAAAAACTATCTCCAAGTGTAAAATCAAAGATAATATCAGCATTTTTGAAATTTTGCTTTAATTTTGTCCAAAAGGATAATTGCTTAGGATGAACCCTTATTACTTCATACTTGCGTACAATATCGTTGCATTCATACTTTTTATCCGAATAACCTACAGCTGTTAAACTTAAAGTTACACCCAACTTCATGCCGATTTGTTCAAGTATGTTTATAAATGATAATGTCAATGCCACACATCCCAGGTTTCCATTATCAATTTCAAGTCCAATAACCGACACATTGTACTCTTTTTTCATTAATTACTTCACTCCCCAAGTGATGTTTTAATCCCGTCAGCATATATCAGCATTCGCTCATCATGCACTTCATTTCTATCGTAAAGTTCGAACTGATCCCACTTTCTCTTGATATAGTCTGGACGGCTTACATTCCCACGCTCAAATTTTGCCCTACAATCTTCTTCTGACTTGCCATAATAATGATTAACTCTAATATAGTCATATGTATTATTTGGATAGTCATTCCATGGCGAATTAATCTCAATACCTTTCTCATTAAGCTGCTTAATCTGCCTATTTCTAAGATATGCAAAATGTGGGCTCGTAATACAGCCCTTAATGAGTCTTGGATTACATATAAATTTGAGAAGTCTGTTAGTCGTTGAATCATATTCAGCTCTATTCAGGTAATTCTCAATAACCAACCCCTCTGGCCTGATCTTATGCCCAGAAGATCCAAACACAAGCCAGTTCATAGACAAGACCGCCATCCCAGGAAAATGAGAAAATCTATCATCGAGTACCTCTACCAGGCTTTTACTGCTATCCGTAGGAACTACAAATTCATCAAGATCAATAAAACCAACATATTTACTATTTTTTTTACACTTTTTAAGGCCTGCATAGTACATATCTAATTGCTTTCCTTTTCCTGGAAAAAACTGATATTCTACTATTCCCTGATCAATGTATTTCTGCAGGCGAAGCCTGGTATCATCTGTACTACCATTATCAAATATATAGAACTTATCCACGCCTACGATTCTATGGTATTCTATCCACTCCTCTATATAGCGGGATTCATTGTAAACACAAGCAACAAATGCTAACTTGTTCTCAAACTTTCTATCTACAAAAGTTTTAAGTTCAATATTCACTAGTATTCTATCAATAGTATTCTCATACAAATAATTCAATAGTCCAACCAACACTAGCAATGGTGCAAGAATCACATATAATACTTTCCTTATATTCCGATTATCTACTTTTCTAAGAATATCAAAATATAATTGATAATCGTATTTTCTAATTAATTCATTCATTAAGCCTCACCATCAGCTTTCAATTCCCAGCGGGTGTTTCTTCAGGTAACTGTTCATTTCCTGCTTCGTCAAGTAACTGTTCATTTTCTGTTTCTTCAACATTATTCTCGACTTCTTCGTGCACATGTTTTCCAGGTACATCCCCCTTTAAACCTATATATTCTTCTGTGTACCCCAAAAAATAATTAAGTCGTTTGTTGAAATAACCGACTATTCTTTTAGCTTCAACGTTAAAATAGTCATCATCAGATGCCAAAAATCTCTTTCGAGTCGCTCTTACTCCATAATATATTTTTTCACTAACATCATTCATAACCGCTTCAGCGTTCTGCTGATTCAGGTTACTTTCTATCAACCTGTCCATAGTACTCAGATAGTCTTCACAAAATGAATCATTTTTCAAAAGTGAATTAAAGAATTCATTATCTTTTATACCAAAAGTAAGATATGTATTAATAATTTCGTCAGAATACTTTCCCTTTGTATATGGGTCCAAAAAGCTATTAGAGTTGCCTAATGTACTTGTAACGTCATTAATAGCCCATCTCCATCTTCCGTCACTATATCCAGAACCATTACTGCTGGCAGTTTTCCAAATGCACGCATAATTGTCCCTTCCCATAGCAGTGTTTCCAATAAATATATTGGCACTCATAAACTCGATATAATTATCGATATCCATCATTTTCTTGAGGGCCTGATAATTCTCATTTACTGAGAAATCCGTGCTTATTACATAATTATAAAAATCAATATATTCCTGTGGTGCCTTATATGGTGTTGTGACAGCAATTACATCTTCTGTTAATCCTAGCTTTTCTTTAAAGAAGTTAGCATCATAATTAGATTCAAGTGTATATAATCCCCAATACTCACCATTTATAAACACGATGCAAGGTTTATAATACTTGTTTACAATTGATGTTCCTTCCAAAAGTCCATCAACAAAATAATTACGTATTTTTGTCTCATTATCCCATCCGCCAGATAACAGCTTAAGAGTATTAGATGATTTATTTAAATATGTATTCAAAGACGTTCCTACCGGGTATTCACCTTTAGCACTGATAATAAATGATTTCTGCGCCTCTCCACGTCTTTCATCATTATAAATTCCTAAAGAAACATTTGAAGAATATGTAACATCCTTGGTGCTCTCATAATATTCCAGTTGAGCAGTTGTCTTTTTTCCATTTAGATAATTTCCCAAAGAACCATTTTTTTGAACCCAACCTTCATAATAGCTCTTACCCGGAACATATATTCCATGATCAAATCCGAACATTTCTTCCGGATCAACTTCTATGGAAATAATAGAAAAGCCTTCATAATTATTATCTGAATTATACCCAATAAAATATGGAACTGTCTTTTTATATACAATATTGCCTTCTGTATCAACAGCTATAGCTTTAACAACCACACCCATATCTATTGTTTTGGGAGATGACCCTGAATCTACATATCTATATCCATTTCCGTCACTTACAGCATATACATAATCAGATCCACTTGGCCTTGATATAGTTATCTGTGATGTATACTCAGTGGATTCCACTGTTGGCTCACGACCATCTACAGTGTAATAAATCTTACAGTTCTCTGGCGCAAACATTTCAAGCATAAAGCTATCACTGTAAAAACCTGCAGGAACAGAAAAAGTCAAATCTTCCCTTTCAGCAAAAGAACATCCATTATTGCTTTTTCCAATAGTGGATGTAATATAGCCAGCTTCAAAGCTGGCATCAGTAAGACAGCCATAACTTGAGCCACTAACGACAGTATCAAAGCTAACAGCTCTTACCAGATCATTTTGACTGTTAGATATGGTAACCACATTACTATCTCTGTTAAAATCTAAATTTGTTTCAATAGTATATAACTCTCCCTCATCCAGCATTGAACCATTTGGAATTACTATTTCTTCGCCATTAGCTTTTACTATATATCCGCTTAAATCAACACTTTCTTTGGATGCATTATAAAGCTCTATAACACCTTCACTGCTTATTTCATTTATTACTAGTCCCGCAGCCATTTCCTGAAAAACATCTTTTTTTTCTGTATTCTCAGTATCAATCCCACTCTCAACAAGCTCTTCCTGACTAGTTTTTTCCTGCTTTCTCGTAACCTTAATAGTCACAGCAAGAACCACTATGGCAAGTATAGCTATTATTGCCACAATAAAATCTCTTTTTTTGAATTCATCAAAAATATTCTTTTTCATTTTCTCCCCTTTCTGTTACTTCTGCTAGAAGATACAGAACAAATAAAGATATAAATCAGGCATCCAATAAAGCCACCGCTTACATTTGTCAGAAGATCTGTCACTTCCGATGCCCCTGTTCTAGTTAAAAACTGTATTGTCTCTATAGATAAGCTTGTCAAAAAACTATAAACAATCGTCATTACAATTCTTCGAACATTACCATTCATTGCCCATGCAAGCAAAAAGCCCCATGGAATAAAAAACACTACATTCAAAAAACTGTATACTACCTGTTTAGCGTCTATACTTCCATCCCATCGTCTTAATCCCAAATAGATTCGTGTATTTATTCCAACTCGTTCTGTACCAATCCTTCTGTAAAAAGCGATTTGGAAAATAAAACAAGCATAAACAGCCATAAGCACAAATGCCTGTTTTTTATTATCAGATATCTTCCCCCCCAATAATCTTTCATACATTTGAATCAATATGAAGATTGCAGCAACAGCTATAATACTCATCTTAACGAATAGCGCAATGGATATTCCATCCATCTGTTGCCTGACTATGTACATAAAGTAATCAAAATCTATACTAAGCTCTCTCATATACTTTTTGTCTTAAATACATACTCTTTTTACGTTTATCATGAATAGTAAATTTTTCAATATCATAGCATACAAATAAGGCATACATCAGGTATAAGAACTTCAATGTTCCTAATGAATCTACATAATACAATCCCCATGCATAACCTATTGAAAGAATAAGAAACGCCTTTGAAAATCCGTCTTTTTCTTTAATAACCCTGACAAGCATCATGATCATAGGAACAATCATGAAAAAAATATATGAAAACATACCAGGATAAGCATACATAACATATTCTACAATGTAGTAATTATCCAAAGATCCAATAACTATACCCTTGTCAGTCTTAATAGTAAGTCCTTGAGCTCTGCCCCTTCCAACCAAAGGATTAAGCCATTTAACTTTAAATACATACCACAAAGCATCTCTATATTCCGAACTCTGCTGAGTAATAGCCGTCGCACCAAATTGCACTGCATATTCCGTCCCAAATAACTCATCGATAATATTTGCTATCTGAAGAAGGAAGTAATTACCTACACTTGTCCCAGAAAACGCTGCTAGGAATACGCCAAATCCCATCAGGAACACTACTCCTATCAGGATTGTTTTCTTCATCTCATACTTACTCGAAAGAATAAATAGCAAGCCTACTTCCAAGAAGAAAACAGCCAAAGAAGATCTTGATCCTGAAAAAACAATATTTGTAAACAATAATATTAAAAGTACTGGTCTACGAAACAAATATATTTTATTGGTTTTTAGATCCAAAGCAGATAGTGGAATACCTATATCAAGAATCATTCCATATGCTATCGAATGAGGAGCTGGTCCCATAATCCTGTACTGTCCAGATCTTACAAAGCTTCCCCCTACCAGTGCTCCATCTAATGTTCTTAAAAGTTTAAAAAGTGATTCCCCTCTTGCATACTCTATTAACCCCTGAATTGCCATAATATAATAGCACACCAGAATTATTGAAATTGTTTTCTCTATTCCAATCGACTCTCTAATGGCATATATGGTAATAAAAAATATCACTATTTCTATAAATGGGTTCAAAAAAGTCTTTAAATCTGTCCTAAACACCATTGTATAAAAAGTCACAAATATGTATGGGACAAGTATCCAAAATGCATAGTTATATATAGTTGTATTAACAAAACCATATAATCTGTCCTTATTAGCCACGATCATAACTACCATGATAATCAGCATGATCCTGATCATAGTAAGATCAAAACCAGGCACAGGTATTCCAAAGTACGGTGGCATAATAATTGTTACAAAAACAAGCACTGCTGTAAAAACAGAAAACACTTGCTGTTCTTTATTGATCAAATATTTACTATTAGTTACGTTTTCCATAAATACCTTTATTGTTTGATTGCCATATATAGCTCAACTGGTAAAGCCCTTTTTTTGTGAAAGCAATCCATATACTTTAAAACAAGAGGAAATACATTAAAATATTTCCTGTTTTGCATCAGTCCTATCCTAAGTCTTGTCGCCTCTATATTCTTTTCAAGAAGTTCTTTTTGTTTTTTATCCTCACCGATATCTAGCGAATACTTAAGTGTAGCTTCATGGCTCTTTACAAGATTCTCCAAAAACTGAATTCTTTTCTTTACATCACGCATCTTATGTAAAGAAACATTTCCAGCATGAACTCTTCTCTTTAGGGACTTGTAATGATAAAAATATAAGCCTCCTTTGACCAACGCAAGTTTCCATACAAATTCATCATGTGCCCAGCCATCAAACCAATACTCTTCTATCGAATCCCAAAAAGACTTTCTAACGCACATCGTGCATCCCTGGCACCCTATGAAAATATTTCCAGCATTAAAAGCCAGAGGCTCAATAGAATCATCATTTTTAAAGGTAGCTAATTCCCAGGCAGGAACTTCAAGTGCCCCTTCTCCAACTGTAAAGGGTTCAAATTCAGAACCCAAAACCAGGATTTGGTCATTATTATCCATCTGCTGTATTATTCTATCCACTCTATCAGGCATCCATATATCATCCTGATCGCAGAAAAGAATATATTCACCATGTGCTCTACGTGCGCCATGATAAAAATTAGCCCCGTATCCACGGTTTACTTCATTAACGAATACATTCCAGCCTTCCAAATTATAATTACGAATATAATTATTTATTGTAGATACTGTGTCATCTGATGACCTGTCATCACAGATGATCACCTCATCTACCTGTCTGGTCTGCACCCTTATGGATTCCAGCTGTTCAATTATTGTATCTGCACCATTATACGTGCATACTACTACAGAAGTTTTCATTACGCTTGTTTATTCTCTTTGTAATTTCTAAAATTGTAGTCCTTAGATTTAATTGAAATTCCGTTGTAAATAATGCCATAAATATCTGCATTATGTTCTTCAAGCTTACGTACTATCATCTTTGTTCTAACAAATTTTGTCATACCTTCTCTGATAACAATGACATAACGAGCAGCCAATTGAGTCATAGAAAGAGCTTCTGAATAGATTCCCAATGTAGACATATCAACGACTAATACATCATATTTTTCTTTCATTTCGAGAATAAAATCATACCATCTCTGAGTAGATAATAATTCTGATCTATCCTTAATATTTTCACTTGCATACATAATGTCAAAGTTATCATCGCTTCTGACAAATGTAGGTTTAGCATTCTTATCTGACAGATAATCTGCTAATCCCTTCTTCTCTTTATTTGGGAAGATTGTTCTCAACTTACTATTTCTCATATCTGCATCGATCAAAAGAACCTTTTTGCCTACCATAGACAGAGACTTTGCCATGTTATATGCATTTATTGATTTACCTTCAAGATTGTCAGCACTGGTAACAACATATACCGGACATTTTTCGCTGCTTCTACTCCATAAAAGGTTAGATCGAATATCGTTGTAAGCCTCCTTAACAATAAAAGAACTATCTTCTTTCAGCACTATCCCTTCATAGTCACTCTCATTTTTACCCTTTGCAATAAAAGGAACTGTGCCCAAAATAGGGATATTGAATATATCATTTACTTCATAGACTCTTTTAATAGTAGTATCAAAAATAGCCATTAAAAGGAAAACTATAAAAGATAGTATAAATCCAATAGCAAATCCCACTATTATTATCTGTGTCATCCCCAATGAAGAATCTGGCTCAGTAGGCAGAACAGCCGCATCAAGGACTCTGAATCCACCAGCTTTTACGACTGCAGGGATCAGTGTTGGTGCCAGTTCGCTTATAACATTAATAACAGCAAACGCATTAGCTGGATTAGCATCATAAACATATACATTAAAAATAGCAGTGTCATTTACAGCTCTGGTACCGATACTCCTCTGCAATCTTTCTACTGTATACCCTTCAAGCCCTAACTCATCAACAACAGCTGACAAGAATGTTGAACTCTTTAATACCTGTACGTATGAGGTAATCAGCCTGTTTGCCTGTGAAATCTCAGTTGTTGTCTGATTTACTCCCATATCATTGATATTATTAGGGTTTGAATAAACATAGAAAGAAACGCCAGCTCGATAAGTAGTATAAGAAAATCTATTTCCAAAAGCCGCACATAATAATGCTGCCAAAACACCTGCGATAATCATATACTGTAGTTTTTTTCTTAGTGCTGTGAATATTTTTTCCACATGAAAATTTTCCAAAATAGTGTTTAACATAACAAAACTCCTTTATACCTTCATCTTTCTTTTGATTAGATTGTTTATATTTATTCTCAAATAGTATGCTAATGAACACATACAAACAGAGCATACAACATATAATAAATTAACTGGCAGACAAGTCCCCCTAAGGACTGGCCCCTCCTGCATTCTTTCCAGACTTTGACCTGTAAATACAATAATAAAATACTCTACACTTTTAAATCCGATAAAATGGAGAGCCATTATGTCAAGCGAAGCTTTTCCTAGAAAAGATAGTATCCCGCTTTTTTCAACAATAGCAATCTTAGATATTGCAAATACTCCAAGAATTCCCAATAAATTTCCAGGCAAATCCATACATCCGCTATATTTTCCTATTCCTCCTTTGAAGAAATATGTAGTGGCCAATATAGCTCCAGTGCCTAAGACAATAGTTAATACTTTATATCTATCTATAAACTCATCTATTTTATATTCTCTTACAATCACTCCCATAAAGAAAAAAGAAGTGTTAACAAATATTTTACGCAAATTATATACATTGGGGAGTATCTTGGCCTTTCCCACAAAATACATTGCCATAACTATAATAAATAAAACTATATACCTTAGTCTCTTATCATGTATTAATTTGAAAGTGGCAAATTCTATTACGATAAATAGACATGACATAATAAGGAGTGCTCTCAAAAACCAAATTGGTCCACCAAGATCGGTCTCCATATGCATTATAAACATGAGAAAAAAATGGCTGATATAATCCTTGATATCATACATTGCTTCCTGCGAAAAATGGATTAAAGAAAACAAATTATGAAACAACCAAAAAAACAAGCTAAAACCAACGAACGGAATGTAATATGATTTAAACTTTTTGATAATACCCTTCACCGGATTTAAAGCATACTTATGATTATATAAATAACCATTTATGAAAAAGAAAGACGGAACAGCTAAATAAGCAATAAAATTGATTATTCCAGCATAATTAGAATCAGCATTAGTGTCTGCATTCATGAGAGAATGCATCACAACAACCATAAGAATTGCTATCCCCTTCATAGCATCTATATATTTCATTCTTGATACATTATTTCCCATTGTCCCCAACTCCAACAAAAAAATACAAATATCAGTTTCATACTATATCATATGCGCGCAAAAAATAAAACCCGCGCAATTCTGACCCCAATCGTATAAACACGATATTTTAGCACATTATCAATCATATTTCCCATCATAATCGGAACTCAAATTACTCTTTACGAGTTACTTTCCTTTGAATATAATAAAAAACTGAAATATTCAAACGCGGGGGAAAAAATGTCAAGAAAAGATACTCTTATCAAATTATTAACTGATGCAGACTTTCGTTGGGTTTATCTTGGACGCAAAGGTCTCTTTAATTATATGTCCGACGAAGAATATCTCAGAAAAAAATACAATCATCAGATTCACAAAGAGCTTGATCTCAATAATCCCAAGACTTTTAACGAAAAAATGCAGTGGCTCAAGCTCCATAACCGAAATCCTGAATATCCACAAATGGTTGACAAAGCCACAGTCAAAGACTATATAGCTGAAAGAATTGGTTCTGATTATATAATTCCAACACTTGGTATATATGACAGATATGAAGACATTGATTTTGATAAGCTACCTGACCAGTTCGTAATCAAATGTACTCATGACAGTGCCAGTACATTTGTCTGTTCTGATAAAAAAACGTTTGACTTTAAGAAAGCCAAGAAAAAAATTAAACGTTCTTTAAAAACTAACTATGCAATGTTAGGAAGAGAATGGCCTTACTACTCCGTTAAGCCAAGAATAATTATCGAAAAATTCATGGTAGACGAAAGCGGAACAGAACTTAAGGACTACAAATTTTTCTGCTTTAATGGAAATGTTAAATGCTTTAGTGTCGATTTCAACCGTTTTACTAATCACAGGGCCAATTATTATACTCCAGATTTTGAACTAATGACGCTTGGCAAAAAGCTTTGCCCACCAGATCCTAATCAAAAAATCGAAAAGCCTCAGCATTTGGATGAAATGATTCGTATAGCGGAACAGCTTTCGGCAAATATACCATTTCTCAGAGTGGATTTGTATAACATAAATGGTCATATTTATTTTGGTGAACTAACTCTATTTCCAGCATCTGGTTTTAGTCCATTTGTTACTGATGAATGGGATAGAACCATGGGCGATTGGTTGGAACTACCATCTAAATCATAAGATACTTTTAATAAAACTCCGTGGACATATATCCACGGAGTTTTATAATTTGATATTTTAGTTTTCTTTTTCCCATTGAGCATAGAGCGTATATCGATAGCCCTTATTGGGAGCATAATTTATAATTGTTTCTTTATCAGTATAGCTTGTTCCAGATTCAGAAACACTTGGCGTTTGTACTGTATTCCAGCCTACAAATCTATATCCCTTTCGTTCAAACTTATTTGCACTCAATGTAACCGGCGTTCCAGATTCATGAACCTCCGTCGCCATTGAACCAGATGTACTACCATTTCCTTTATAAGTAATATAGTAACTATATGGTTCCCATTTTGCTATGAGATTGAAATCACCATAAGTTCTGGATTTTATTTCAGCTATTTGAGTTTGAAAGGTATCATCGGTAAACCATCCTGCAAATCTGTAGCCTAATCTTACTGGTTTAGGAATCGCCTTAACTGATCCATACACATAAGTATCCTTCTCTGCAACGCCTTCTGGTAAGTTACCACCATTTGGATTATAGTTTATATAAAATTCAGATCGCCATACTGCATAAAGAATAACTTTATTCGACTCATCGCAATATAGCATAATGTTATCATCAACAACTTCTTTATTCTGATAATCTACAATTCCCGCATCTGCATTTTCTTTGCTAAGAGCCCATCCCATGAAAACACATCCCTTTTTGAGATATCTATTGTTGTTCAGCTCCTTACATTCACCGATGCCATATTCTTCATCAGCTATACTACCGCCCGTAGAACCATTTCCATCGAAAAATACTATTACTTTTTGCGGTTTGGACTGTAGTTTAGGATATATATTAAAGTATATATAAAAGGATCTAAGATAATTGCCTTTTCCAGTTACAGCAATCCTTGGAAGAGATGATAAATCATCTCCTGTATAGATTTCTGTATTGTTGTAATATTTTATGGAATAATCCACATTCTTTTCCAGAACTTTGCTATAATTACCGGAAGTAAATGTGATCTGTGGTTCCGGGAAAACTCCACCATCTACATATTCAAAAGAATAAATTCCGTTTTCATCTGGTTTACTACCATCTTCAAAAGAAACAGATAAACACGGCGTTTCTAAATCTGCATCCCTACTAAAATTATATGATCTTACCCAATAAGTCCTGGTAATCGTTCCTGTATAATCCCCTATTCCAGTAAAGGTTACTGTCTTAGTTCCGATATTAGTAATATCATCATCATAGGTAGCTATGTAGTCTATTCCCTCGGTAAGGTATACCTTCCCCTTTTCTGACATCGTATAGAATTTTAAATATACCTGCTTTAATTCCGATCCATTATATTCAAAAGATTCCCTGAAATTGATCATCGAAACATTATTTATATCTATTTTACGCACACCACCCATTGCCTCAACTTCAGCGTTTTGAGTATACGCCTTAATAGAAAAGTTACCACAAGGGAATACATTTGTAAGATCTTTCCATCTACCGCCTGAATAGATAAAGCTTTGCCCAGGCTCAGCAGTTACACTACCATAAGAATAGTTATGCTCTACACCTATTCCAGCGTTAGCGCCATTTTTCTGCATTGTTATAACTACAGAGAAGGTAGTATCAGGTGCCATTGGAACTTCATCATACAGCTCAATAGTGTACATTCCAGCATAGCTTGTAGTTCCGCTGACAGTGACATCTTCTACAAGCGTTCCACTTACTGGGTTTGTTGGATCCTTAAGATCAATATAAACTTCTATTGTGTAATTAACATTTGATGAAACAGTATAGAACGAAACAGCTCTTAATATCTCACCATTCTCTCCACCCTTTGCATGAGTTGTAAAAACATTAGCCGCTTTTGTCAGATTAACTGCTCCATGTGAAAGGCCTCCATCATACTGATAGTTATTATCATAATTATCAGAAGGCGCAAATTCAGCGGCGTATGCGTAATTACCTAATCCGCTCTCGTAGTAAGACATCCAGAAATATCCAGCAAAAGTATAGTCATCATCAGTGCCAGTTCCATCTTTCCAGCTGTTTCTTACAAGAAACGCTCCATCTCCTGGAGCCTCAGTTGCAAAATTACTGGCAGGAAAATTATCATCCCATCCAACAACTACTACAGCATGATTTACAGTTTGAGGCTTATTAGGATTGTAATAAGCGTTTGTTGAGATTTTATAGATTTTATCTTTAGTCGCAGCACTTATAGAATTATAGGCGTAATACTCAATTGCTACAGCGCCGCAATTAACTATGAGCTTTTTAATATTTGAGTGCATACCTGATGCTATTGCATCCACATCATGTTCGATCGGCTCCTCAAACATATTTACAATATGTGCATCACTTGCATAAGCCAGCGAACTATCAAGTCCTGTACTGTTGGCCACAGAGCCAAGAGAATATTCTGCAGTAGATTCATCTGCAACGCCCATCCATCTTGCAAATGTATTAAGCCCCCATTCTGCCTTACCACCGAAATTCAGGACATTTGAAGGGCCTTTGCTAATCACATCCCCTGCAGTTCCGCCAAGAGGATCAGTTTCCGTATTATAAGCAAAATATGCAAGATGCAGCTCAGACATATCTGGATCAGACATATAGCCATTCTTCATCAGATTAATCTCTGCTAAAGCCGTGGCTGCGAATGACCAACATGTACCATATGGATTTTGACATCTAAGTGGGGGTAAATCAGGAGTAATATACTCGGCTGCCAGAGGGGCAGCTCTGAATAATCGTCTCTGACCAACCGAAACGCTCTCTATCTCAGCGGCGGGTTCTTCATCAATAACTCCACCAATTGGATATTCTGTATAGAAATCTTCCGGTAGATCATCTTCCTCTTTAGGTATTACTTCATCAGATAACTCTTCATTAGTTGATTCTTCCTCTATAGGCTCTTCTTCTATAAATTCATCATCAACAATTACCTTATCAGTAACATCGTCGTCAGAATCTAATTCCTTGTCTTCATAGTCCTCAGTTGTTTCTGCTTCATCTTCGATGTCAAATAAAATTTCTTCATCATCTATCACCGAAGATAAATCACTAGAAATTTCTGACGATGTGTCGGCAGCTTTAGCGGGAGTCTGAAGGCTTCCAAAAGTAACGGTTCCTACAAGTAAAAAAGCAAGTGTCCTACTAACTAGTTTCATCTAAAAATAAGCCCTCCAATCTGATGTAATATCATAATTATATCTACATATTTTGGTTCAAAACAATCGAAGGGCTATTAAATTAATAATAATTTTATGAATTTTCAGACAATTACTTTATCAAATTAACGTTATATTTTCCTGGTAGACTCAGCCTCTATAAGCTCTCCAGGGAAAATCAGATGCTTATGTCCTCTCTTTTCCTCGATGAGATCAAAGATAAGTCTCATTGTCTCCTCGGAAATATCAGCAAGAGGCTGACGTATAGTTGTAAGTCTTGGAATACAGAAATCAGCTATATCCTGACCGTCAAATCCCGCAACAGAAACATCCTCAGGAACTCTTATGCCAGCATCAGCAAGCGCTCTGAGCGCGCCTACGGCAAGTACATCAGAGATACAGAAAATAGCTGTAAATTCTGCACCTGAATCAATCAAAGACTTGGTAGTCTCATATCCGTTCTGCATGGCATAAATCCTACGGTCAACGTATTTGACCAGCTTCTCATCTATATCTATTCCATGCTTCCTAAGGGCGTCACAGTATCCATCATAACGAAGTCTTACTACAGATGGCTGATCATTACCTTCAGTTAAGATAGCAATCTTCTTGTGTCCAAGGCCAATCAGATATTCAACCATTTTGCGGCTCTCTACAGCATCATCGACAGATACAGTAGAATAAGCATTTCTTCCAAGATTATCGGAAATATCAGAGCCTATTGTAGCAAAGATTACAGGAACATTGAGCTGTCTAAGCTTATCAGCATCATGCTTGGAACTACCACCAAGGAAAATAATGCCGCGAAGCCTCTTCTCCTTTTCAAGCTCAAGCGCCACATTAACCTCATTCTCATAGGCCTCTACATGTCTCAGAACCAGTGCATATCCTTTTTTCTCTGTCTCCTGTTCAATCTTCTCTATGATAGGAGTAAAGAAAGGGTTCGTGATACCCTTGACCATAACGCCAATACACTTGGCATCTGTCCTCTTAAGGTTACGGGCACTGTTATTAGGGATGTATCCTGTCTCCTTGATCACATCCATTATGCGCTGCTTAGTTTCTGGATTTATATCTGAATGATTATTGATTGCTCTTGATACGGTACTAACCCCGACGCCGCATCTCTTGGCAATCTCTCTGATTGTTATCTCTGCCATAGCTATATCCCTTTTATCCAAAATAAGTTTCCATGTATGTTTTTCATCATACATGGAAACTCTTTAATAATATCAGATATTATCTTAATCTACCATAAATTCTGGCGTAATCATGCATTTTATTGCATAGCTCTTCTGTAAGAGCATCCTTCTTCATTCTCCATACCCAGTTACCGCCAAGAGTTGATGGTGTATTGATTCTGGCATACATATCAAGCTCCAGATAATCCTGCATAGGAATAATAGCAGTATCTGAAACTGAAGCAAAAGCGGATCTTATACACTCCCACACAGCATCCTTGGCATAGTGAATGCCGAGATACTCTTTACAGAACTTCTTGTCTGCCTTAGGAAGATGGTTGTACCACCCTCTTGTAGTCTCATTATCATGTGTTCCAGTATATACGATACAATTCTTGGTATAGTTGTGAGGAAGGTAGTCACTCTCTTCTCTTGAATCAAATGCAAACTGTAATATCTTCATTCCAGGATAACCAGTTCTCTTAACGAGCTTAATTACTGAAGGTGTCAGATATCCGAGGTCCTCAGCAATAACCTTCTTTTCACCAAGCTCTTTTTTCATAGTATCAAAGAGATCAAAACCTGGTCCCTTTCTCCACTCACCAATCTCAGCAGTAGGATTGCCATATGGTATTGCATAATACTCATCGAATCCTCTGAAGTGATCAATTCTTACTACATCATAGAGCTTGTAGCAATGTCCGATTCTCTTCATCCACCACTTATAACCAGTTTTCTTGTGATAATCCCATCTGTAAAGAGGATTTCCCCAGAGCTGGCCTGTTGCAGAGAATGCATCTGGAGGGCATCCTGCCACATCGATAGGTGTATTCTTTTTATCCAGCTGGAACAGCTCAGGATTAGCCCATGTATCTGCGCTATCAAAGGCAACATAAATCGGAATATCTCCAATAATCTCTATTCCCTTGCTGTTGGCGTATGCCTTAAGCTTAGTCCACTGCTTTAAGAAAACAAACTGAAGGAATGAGTAAAATTCAACTTCATCTGCATACTTGACAAGTGCAGCCTTCATAGCAGCGCTCTTACGGAGCCTTAGATCCTCTTCCCAGGTATTCCAGCTTCTTCCACCATTAGCATTTTTGAGCGCCATAAAAAGAGAATAATCCTGCAGCCAGTCGTTGTCAGGGCTCTTCTTGAAAGCCTCAAACTCTTTTTTTAGCTCATTGGCATTTTTAGCCTTATCAAAATTCTCAAAAGCCTTCTGAAGAAGCTTATATCTTGACTTGTACATTCTCTCGTAGTCAATATACTCTTCTGATCCACCAAAGTCATATTTGTCAGCTTCTTCCTTTGCCAAAAAGCCTTCTGAAATAAGCTCTGTTATATCTATAAAATATGGATTTCCAGCAAATGTTGAGAAAGACTGATATGGTGAATCTCCATAGCTTGTAGGTCCAAGCGGCAAAATCTGCCAATAGCTCTGTCCTGCCTTCTCCAAAAAGTCAACAAACTCATAGGCTTCCTTTGAAAAAGCTCCTATGCCATATTCAGATGATAATGAAAAAATAGGAAGCAGAACGCCACATGCTCTTGTCTGTTTCTTTTTACTATTTGCCATCTCTTTTCCTCTCATTCTATACAAACACAATTGTAACTATTACTTATTATAATATTTCCGGAAATTTGTGTCCGTTACCGGTAACGTTTCCATAACTATACTTTACCACTCTTAATAGCCCATCGCAACAACTATTTTGGACAAAAAATATACAGGAGGAAACTCATAAATCTCCTCCTGCATACAGTTTTAATCTTATGAGTTTGCCTCGAACTCGCTCTTTTTGATTCCCCAGATAAGATTTCTCCACTGTTCAAGCTGATCCGTTGTCATGAAGCCATTAGAAGTTCCCATGTATCCAATCTTGTAGGAAGCAAACAGCAAAGCGTTCTTGATAGCATTAACACTATCACCAGTTTCCATATAATAGTGAAGGAAGCAGGCAAATAAAGCATTACCTGCACCGATCGTATTTACAACTTCATTAGTCTTGACTGTCTTATAGTGAACACGCAGATTCTGAGTCTTATCAAAGAGAATAAGTCCTTCACTTCCCTGTCCTAAGATAATGATCTCTGTTCCATATGTACCAGACATTCTGTCGATAAAATCATATGGATCTTCTGCAAGGGTGTCATCACTAAAATACAGTACTTTGGCTGGCTCAAGGAAATCTGTATTGTATTTTTCTTTTTCAGGCTTATAGCTTCTGATATTAACAGCAATAGGTTTATTTCTGGCTGCCGCCTCTTTAGCAAAAGGTCTGCAGAAGTTTGCATTTGCAAGAACCATCATGTCGCATTCTTCAGCGATAGGTGCAACCATCGACATATCATATACATTGTCTCTAAGATCCTTGATATCCTCGAAAATCTGCTGTTTGCGATTCTGATCATAGAGCACAACCTCTGTAGGAGTTTCTTTCATCTGAGGAACAATATACTGCGTTGAAAGAGTTATCTTTCTGTCCGGAGGATTGATCATTCCCATATCCTGGTTCCTGCCAACAATCGACATGAATGTGACCTCATCGCCAAGCCATTCAAGCGCAAGGGATTCATTGTAAGCATCACCGCCCATGGCTGTAAATATCGAGTCATTGGCACTGGTAAGTGGCGAATAGCTGACCGGAATCTTATCAACTCTGACAATTGTCTCGATCTGCGTAACTCCTGCTACTAAGAACTTGCTCATGTTTTGCCTCCTTGTTGTAACATTTGTCATTCCTTAACAGAGATTCTTTTGATCATATCAATATATTCTAAAGCTTCCTGCATAAATATATCGGCTCTGAAATTATCACTTTTAATATTCTTCTCTAAAAGTCCATCTACAGTGTAGTCCAGTACATCCCCAATCTTCTTGTAATCTACTCCGTCTGCAAATATCGTTATATCAGCCCTCTCGCGAAGCGCTTCCATAATTCTGTGGTATTTCTCTCTTCTTTCGCTGATCACACCAACAGCTTCCATATAATCCTCTTCATCAGCTTTATTTAGAAAAGGGAATATGTATGGATACTGAGCCATCGCTGCTACCTTGGCCGACAGTATCTGGTTATACAATTCAAAATAACCTGTCTCGTTCTTTTCTACGTTACCTGTAAGCTCCAGCGTCACAAACCTTGTAGCATAGTCATACAAAAAAGCGTACACACCGATCTTACTTCCGAAATAATGAAAAAGCAGTCCCTTACTGATTCCCGCAGTTTTTACGATCTCATCTGTACTGGCATGATAATAACCATACTGAGAAAAGACCTTAAGCGCTGCATTTATCATTCTGTCCTGCTTCTCTTTTTTTAGATCCCAAAATTTTTCATTCATCTTCGTGTCCGCCTATAATGCCGCAAATTGACCATACCAGTCTATAAATAATATAGCATTTTTGAATAGTCACTTCAAACGATTTACCGTTATTTATCAAATTTTAATCAATAATGCTTTTATTTGTGATTAAATTGTATTAAAATTAGTTTATCGTTTGATAGGAGGGGCTTTCACATGTCCAAAAATAACAGCTTTGGTAAATTTCTTGTATTTTGTGCTGCCGTAGGAGCTGCTGCAGCTGGAGTATATTATTATCTTTCCAAGAAAGATGCAGCAATCGCAGACGATTTCGATGATGATGACTACGAGGATTTCGATGATTTCGAAGATGATGAAGACTACGCTTCAGAGATCAAGTTTGGTCGCAAGTATGTAGACATCAGTCCTTCAGATGATTCCAAGGAATCTGCAGAAGAACTTGATGAAGCAGACGACAGCGAAGATGAAACTCCAGAGAAGTCAGAAGAATTCTTTGACGACGAGAAATAACTAATATAATCAAAACCCCGCATCTTACGATGCGGGGTTAATTTTTATTCAGTATTATTCCGGGCTCTCGCCCTTCTTTTCAGCAATCAGATCCTTAAGGAATCTTGCCTTATCTTTGATACGGCTGTTAGCAACTCTGGAAGTCAGAAGCTCTGAAACCATCTTGCTGGCGATATCATACTGCTCAGTTTCTACCGCAAGAGCAGCGATCAGATAATCAAGAGTAGATGAATCCATTCCCGCAATAGGGAATTCCTCGGACTGTCTGGCCATTACAAAACCATTAAGAGCATTGGACAACAGCTCTTTTTCCTGAGCATCATTGTCAGCTTTCTTCTGTTCGTAAGTATCCTCGTTAGGATCAAGACGCTGGGTTTCTCCTCTGATTACCCAGGCGGTCTTAAGACAGATATATGCCTTCTCACTATTCTTGGCCCCTTTAACTACCGCGTTAGCCAATGCCAGCTGATAAAGACTTCTGGCATACTCATAGCTGTAAGTAGGCTCTTTATATTCTATCTTTCTGTAATTCATACAGACTTTGACTCTGATATCATCAATCTGACGCTTATTAAGAGTAGCGAAGTATCTGCCAAGGGCAGCATATCCACAATCCGGGCAGGCTATGACATCGTATTTATTCTGGTCAAGCTCATCATAATCAGGACGAAGATCAATGTCTACATTCTTCATCCTAACCTTACCGGTTCTGACGGTCTTAGTCTCAAACTCCTTCTCACAAACAGGACATTTATACTTTTTAGCAAAAAGATAATCCTCTTCGTTCACAAGCTGTAGTTTAGGCTTGGGCGCATCCTTCTTAACAGCGGCTTCCTTTTCTTTAGGATCCTCAAAAAGATTTCCCCCACCAATGTTTCCAAGTCCGAGTTTTTCAAGTCCAGAAAAAATACCAGCCATAACATAACCTCTCTTTAAGCGAAATATAGTTTGGGTGACATCACTTCTTAGGTACTACAAATGAGCTCTTAAGTGAAACTATTCTGTTGAATACAGGTGCGCCAGGCTTGGAATCCTTGCTGTCTACGCTAAAGAAACCATTTCTAACGAACTGGAACTTGTCGTATGCTACTGCATTGCCAAGTTCAGGCTCAAGCTTAGCGTCCTTAATAACCTTGATAGAGTTAGGGTTGAGGTTAAGTGAACCATCCTCGTTGTAAACACCCTTTTCTTCATCAATAATATTCTCGTAGAGACGAACCTCTGCTGTAACTGCATCCTGAGCAGCAACCCAGTGGATTGTTCCCTTGACCTTTCTGCCGTCAGCGCTGTCGCCGCCCTTAGTCTCAGGATCATATGTGCAGTGGATCTCAGTCACTAATCCGTTCTCGTCCTTAACAAAGCTTGTACATGTTACAAAGTAAGCATTCATAAGTCTTACTTCGTTGCCAGGGAACATACGGAAGTACTTCTTAGGAGGCTCCTCCATGAAGTCTTCTCTCTCAATGTAAAGCTCTCTTCCAAATGGAACCTTACGTGTTCCCATCTCAGGAACTTCCTTGTTATTCTCAATCTCAAGGTACTCTGTCTGTCCCTCTGGATAGTTGTCGATAATAAGCTTAACAGGATCAAGGATTGCAAGCATTCTCTTAGCCTTAAGCTTAAGATCTTCTCTGATGCAGTACTCAAGCATTGCATACTCTGCTGTAGAGTTAGCCTTACTGATACCACACATATCAACGAACATCTTGATAGACTCTGGTGTAAATCCTCTCCTACGAAGAGAAGCGATAGTTACAAGTCTAGGATCATCCCATCCATCAACAATTCCATCTTCTACAAGTCTCTTGATATATCTCTTACCTGTTACAACGTTGTTGAGGTAGAGCTTAGCAAACTCAATCTGTCTAGGAGGATTCTGATACTCACACTCGTTCTTGACCCAGTCATAAAGAGGTCTGTGATCCTCGAACTCAAGTGTGCAGAGTGAATGTGTAATTCCCTCAATAGCATCCTCGATAGGATGAGCAAAATCATACATAGGATAGATGCACCACTTATCGCCTGTTCTGGCATGTGTCATGTGTGCAACTCTGTAAATGATAGGATCTCTCATATTGATATTAGGAGATGCCATATCAATCTTGGCACGAAGAGTAACGCTACCGTCCTCAAACTTGCCATTCTTCATATCTTCAAAGAGCTTAAGATTCTCTTCTACGCTTCTGTTTCTGTTAGGATCTTCCTTACCAGGTTCTGTGAGTGTTCCTCTATACTCACGCATCTCATCAGCTGAAAGCTCTGATACATAAGCCTTACCTTTCTTGATGAGCTTAACAGCATCCTCATACATCTCATCAAAGTAATCTGATGCATGGAAGAGACGATCCTCATAATCTGCACCAAGCCACTTAACGTCCTCGATGATTGAGTCCATGAATTCGGCCTTCTCCTTGGTAGGATTAGTGTCGTCGAATCTCATATTGAACTTGCCGCCATATTCCTGAGCCATACCATAGTTAAGAAGAATACTCTTGGCATGACCTATATGTAAAAATCCATTAGGTTCAGGAGGGAAACGAGTATGTACGTGGTCGTAAACTCCCTCTGCAAGATCTTTGTCAATTGCCTGCTCGATGAAATGTCTGGAAGGAGTGTTATCACCCTCAGCATTCTCATTTACATTCTTAATTACTTCATCTGCCATTACTTAATAAAACCAACCTTCTAAATAGTTTGTATGATATGTCCGAATAAAGTCGTGACACAATATCTTATCATACATTATACCATAATTACAACGAACATCGCTAATCTGTTCCTTGCCACAAACCATCAGTTGTTGTAGACATATTTTTCTTCAAAGGCAGCTCTTCTGAGAGGTTTATCATAGTAGTAGCCCTGAATGTACTTAACTCCCATATCTTTGAGAGCTTCAATCTGTTCTTTGGTCTCAATACCTTCAACGCAGATCTCAGCACCTATAGTCTCGCCCAGCTGAGCCATCATTCTGACAAAGGCCTGTGAATAGTCGTCTGTCGCTATATCTTTTACGAAGTCCTTGTCCACCTTGATGATATCAAAAGGAAGCGCTCTGATACTGCTAAGGGCAGAATAGCCTGTTCCAAAGTCATCAAGCGCAAGGCGCACTCCCAGATCCTTGATATCAAGAAGTGTCTGCTTGGTTCTTGCAAGATCATTGATAGCAAGTCTTTCAGTGAGCTCCAGAACCAGATTCTCAGGCTTTAGATTATTATCCTCGATACACTTTTTGATTATATCCACAATATCCGTCTGCATTATCTGAACAACAGACAGATTTACGCTGACAGAGAAATCTCCAATTCCTGATTCATTCCACTGTCTGCAGCATTCGCATGCTTTCTGAAGTACATGATTACCAATTGGATTGATAAGCCCAAGGTACTCTGCAAGTGGCACAAACTCATCTGGATTAAGGAAGCCCAATTTACTGCTATTCCATCTTACCAGTGCCTCTGCACCTATGTGTTTAACCTTCTTCTTGCCTTTTGAGCCCTTTTCATTGGTAATTATTGGCTGGAAGTATACTTCAAACTCCTCGCAGCTCTTACCTATAGCATCAAACATGTTCTTTTCAAGGTCAAGCCTGTGAATAGAGGATGAATCAATATTGTCTGAGTACTCTGCAATCCTGTTTTTACCGGATTTCTTGGCCTCATACATGGCAACGTCAGACTTTCTGATAAGCTCAGAAACATTGTCACCATTTTCCGGGAACCTTACTAGTCCCATACTCATAGTGCAGTAATAGTCTGTATCCTTGAGATACCACGGAGTAGCAAAGGCATCTTTTATCTCTTCTACTATCTTGTCCATGCGATGATAGCTGTCAGGTGGAACGATGATAACGAACTCATCACCGCCCATTCTGTAACAGGAATCGCTTATTCCCTCGATCCTGCTCATGGCCTTTGAAATATCCTGCAAAAGAACATCGCCGTACTGATGGCCCAGGCTATCATTAATATGCTTAAAGTCATCCAGATCCAGATACATCAAAGCTCCGGTCCTGCCTGTAGTTCTGGCTTCATCCACATACTTGGCAAGATCCTTTTCACAGCACATTCTGTTATAAAGACCTGTCAGGAAGTCAGTATATGCCTGCTGCTCAATTCTCTTTTGATACAGCTTTTTCTCTGTAATGTCGTAAATAGCGCACAGCGAAACAGGCCTTCCGTCTACCCACTTGATTCTGGTGTAGTAGACGTCATACCACTTTGATCTGGCCTTATGGTTAACCTCATAGTTTCCGCTATGGCTTCTGGACGGTATATTAGACTCAAAAATCTCTGTCAGCTTATTCTCTGCAAGTTCTTTCGTGAAGTTCTTTTTAAAGCTTCTATTGGCGAACAGAAGCACTCCTGTGCCTATATCTCTTACATATATCGAACTTCCCACGTTATCAAGAACCGCTTCCAATGAGGCAAAAGAGCTGGCTAGTGAGTTAGTCTGTATTCTCTTGGTAATGATACTCTGCAGAATCCTGATAGTATCATTGATAAACTTAACATCATCAATAGACCAGATACGATTCTCACGGTTCTCAGTAATACAAGCATAGAATCTCGGAGCACCGTTAATAACGATCGGCATGGATACAAGTGCCTTTATTCCAAGCATATCCAGCTGCTCGCGTTCGCCGGCATTCATCTGGGTATCACTTGAAATAACTATGGCTTTTTCTGTTCCAAGGAACCAGCATACCTCCTGGTCTGTTGTCTCAGTGAACATCTTGGTGCTACCCTGAGCTGTCCACTGAACCACAATATCCATAAGTGTATTGTGATGAATCCTACATGTAAAGCCATTACTGATCTGCAAATAGCCACAAAGCTTGGTCAAAACATCAACCATGATAGACTCGATGCCCTCATCACTATCAAGGAGAGATACGATCTCAGTCATTGTCTCAGCTCTGTGGAATGAGGTAGTCATCTCAAGTTCCTGAATCTTTGATGCCTCACTCTTTGCAACAGCCTGATTTCTTGACGTCTCGATAGAAATAAAGACATTTAAAGATGCCCTGAGGAGATCTAAAACTCTATAAAATTTGTCTTCGGAAATCTGATAGCCAAAAGAATCTATTGGCGGGACATGGAAAAACTCTGGCTCATATTCTGCGTCAGTAAATACGCCGCAGACGATCCAGACAGCAGATGTCTTTTTTCCACTCTTAACAGCAACAGCAGCGAGCCTGAGGTTAGGTATCTCTGTTATCTCAACAGCCTGATCCTCCAGCTCGCTCTCTGATACTCTTTTGAAAATATTGTGAATACGAATATCTGTTACATATTTCTTGATTACTTCTATTTCGTGGGGATTGCCGGAAAACTCACTAAGTGGCATACCTTTTGCATCAAGGCACATAGCATACACACCTGACATCTCACAGAATTTGTCCTGCCAGGATTGCATGTTTGCCAGCCTATTAAGCGCATCATTACCAGGGCCTCTTTTTTCTTCTACTAAAGAGCCCATTTCTGTGGTATTTTCTAATTCCACTTTGGTAAATGTCTCCTGCATTGTCCCCCCTCAAGGAAAATGTAGTTAGATCATTAGTTAATATTATTAGTTGTTATCAACGCTGTAGTTAGGTGCTTCCTTGGTGATCTGAATATCATGTGGATGAGATTCACGAAGAGCTGCAGATGTCATCTTGATAAATCTGCCATTCTCCTTGAGTTCATCGATAGTCTGGCATCCGCAGTAGCCCATACCAGATCTGAGACCACCCATGAGCTGGAATACTGTATCCTCTACAGTTCCCTTATAAGCAACTCGTCCCTCTACACCCTCTGGAACAAGCTTCTTGGCATCTTCCTGGAAATAACGATCCTTGGAACCATTCTCCATAGCAGCGATAGATCCCATTCCACGATATACCTTGTACTTTCTACCCTGGAAGAGCTCGAACTCACCTGGAGCCTCGTCGCAACCTGCAAACATTGATCCCATCATTACGAGGTTACCACCTGCAGCGATAGCCTTAGTAATATCTCCTGAATACTTGATACCACCATCAGCGATGATCGGAATACCATACTCCTTGGCAACCTTGTAGCAGTCCATAATAGCTGTGATCTGAGGAACACCAATACCTGCAACAACTCGTGTTGTACAGATAGAACCAGGTCCAATACCAACCTTAACAGCATCAGCACCAGCTTCGATAAGAGCCTTTGTAGCCTCTCCTGTTGCCACGTTACCAGCAATAACCTGAAGATCTGGGAACTTCTCCTTGATCATTCTAAGGCACTTAAGAACATTCTCAGAGTGTCCGTGTGCTGAATCAAGTACGATTACATCAACCTTAGCATCAACAAGTGCTGCAACTCTCTCAAGGCAGTTAGATGAAATACCAACACCAGCGCCGCAAAGAAGTCTGCCCTGATCATCCTTGGCAGCAAGTGGATACTTGATTGTCTTCTCTATATCTTTAATAGTAATGAGACCTACAAGATTGTAGTCATCATCAACGATTGGGAGCTTTTCCTTTTTAGACTTGGCAAGAATGCTCTTAGCCTCCTCTAAAGTAATACCAGCCTTAGCTGTGATAAGATTCTCGCTTGTCATAACATCCTTGATCTTCTGTGAGAAATCCTTTTCAAACTTAAGATCACGGTTTGTAATGATACCAACAAGCTTTCTGCCCTCTGTGATAGGAACACCAGAGATGCGGAACTTAGCCATAAGAGAATCAGCATCAGCCAGTGTATGCTCTGGAGAAAGTGAAAATGGGTCTGTGATGACGCCGTTCTCTGATCTTTTAACTTTGTCAACCTCTTCAGCCTGAGCCTCGATTGACATGTTCTTGTGGATAATACCAATACCGCCCTGTCTAGCCATGGCAATTGCCATTCTGTGCTCAGTAACGGTGTCCATTCCTGCACTCATCATAGGAATGTTAAGTCTGATCTTCTTGGTCAAATAAGTACCTACGTCTACCTGATTAGGTATAACCTGTGAATAAGCAGGTACCAAAAGTACGTCATCAAAAGTAATTCCTTCGCCGATAATCTGTCCCATTTTCTACTCCCATTCTTACAAATCAAAATATTTTATTATCAATGTATCCCCATACATTATAAGTTTATTTCTATTTATGTATTTATATAAGAATAACTTAGTCTACAAAAACTTTTCTCGGTGCTACGTTCTTAACAGCGTCCACAAACTCTCTTGTGGGCTCAAGAATTATTTTTTCTTTGCCGTCATAATATATTGTATAAGTTGGATCTGGCTGAGGATTCTTCTCTCTAGCTGAAAAATCCAATACCTTGTAAGTCTTGTTCTTGTACTCATCAAGGTGATATGAACGGGATGGAGCCATAGCTTCGATTCTGCCCACATCATACTTGCCAATGTTCTTACGTCTCTGCTTGTTGAGGACCTTATCAACTGTGATCTCTCTGTCGCAGTACTGATACTCAAATTCAATGCTGGCATTAAGTGAAGCGAAATAATAACCTGCACCAAACGCAATTGCAAGAATCATTCCAACAATACCTGTGCCCATGAAAAATGAAGTTAAAAAGGAAATAACTGCGAGTGTAAGCGACACTCCCTTAAGAACAACTAAGAGTGGAGACGCTTTACTAGAGACAAGACATTCTACATAACTGTTATCACTAACCATTTGTAACAATAGCCTCCTGTAATTCCGGCCAATAAAGAATAGCCATTTTATCGACTATCTTATATTACTTTGCCTAATCTTTCAAGGTATTTTTTGTACGTCACACTTTTTTCAAAAAATTGATAATTGACACTTTTCTTCTTTATTTCTATTATTGTTTTTATTATGTTTTGGTCATAAAAAGCCTAATACCATTATATATGTTTTATTGACAAAATAATATTATTTTTCTGTTAACTATTACAAGGAGAATTTACTTATGTCAGTACATGAAGAAATTAGAGAACAGCAAAAGAAATTAAAAGGGCAGGGCTTCAAGGCTCACCTGGAATACTTTTGGGAATATTATAAGATTCACACTCTTGTAGCTATTTTTATAATCATTCTTTTATCAATGCTTATCCACGACATCAGAAATAACAAGCCGTATGGATTCTATGCTGAAATGCTAAACGCCGGAATGTCCAGCGCAGAGGACACCCTTGAACAGGGCTTTGCTGAATATGGACAGATTGATACCAGTAAGTACAGCTGCTTTATTGATACATCTGCCAGCTTCGATCTGAGCATCATCTCGGAGACCACAATAGCTACCAGCCAGAAGATCATGGCCAACATCGCAGGCGGAGACCTTGATATCCTTACTGCCAACAGCGATATTTTCACTTACTATGCTAATCAGCAGGTTTTCAATGACCTCAGAGATATTCTTACAGCTGAACAGCTTGCTAAATACGAGGACCTATTTGTTTATATCGATCAGTCCTATATTGATTACCTTAATTCAGAAGCATATCAGACTTATGTCAGCACCGGCGAATTTGATTCTTCTAATAAATACGCTGTCATGGCAGACGCATACAACAAGAACTTCACAACACCAAATACAGATCCATCCAAGATGGAAAACCCTGTTCCTGTTGGTATAAGACTTGACGGTTCTGCTAAACTCGCAGAGTCAGGTGCCTACACAATGACCAATACAATTCCTGTTGCAGGAGTTGTAGTAAACACAAAAAGACCTGAGCTAGCTGTAGCATTCCTGGAGTATCTGCTAAACTAAGTCAAACCATCAAAACTACTTTTCATTGTAAGCAGAAGCTGTCATATAATTAGATGCTGGACAAGTCTGCATAAATGTGCAGTTCTCGGACGAGGAGATGTTTTTCATAGTAAAAAAAGAAGAACTACCTTTCTGTATTGGGGCAACATGTTTGAGGTGCTTTGCACCGAGTTTTGCCCCAGGAAAGGTATTTCTTCTTTTTTGTTATAGAAAAACACGACACAGACGAAAACAAGCATTTATGCAGACTCGTCTAGTAATTATCTTTTAAATCTGTGTAGTTACGAAAATGTCGTAGATGGCACGAATAGCCTTCTCGAAGTCACGTGTCTCAACACCGATGATGATGTTAAGCTCTGATGATCCCTGATCGATCATACGAACGTTGACACTGGCATGTGCAAGTGCTGAGAAGATTCTTCCAGCAGTACCACGTGTAGACTTCATTCCACGACCTACAACTGCGATAAGTGCGAGATCTGACTCGATCTCCAGCATATCTGGATGTGCTAGTCTGTGAATCTCTGATACTACAGCCTGCTCTTTTTCTATGAATTCATCCTGCTGAACGAATACTGTCATAGTATCGATTCCAGAAGGAACATGCTCGATTGAAATATTCTGATCCTCAAATGCCTGCAGAACCTTACGAACAAAGCCAACCTCTGAGTTCATCTGATCCTTGAGGACGTTTACGCAGCAGAAGCCTTTTTTACCAGCAATACCCGTGATAACATACTTGGACTTCTTGGCTGTAGACTCAACGATCCATGTGCCAGGATCCTCTGGCTTGTTGGTATTTCTGATATTGATCGGGATACCTTCCTTACGAACAGGGAAAATAGCATCCTCATGAAGAACTCCAGCGCCAATGTATGCAAGCTCTCTAAGCTCAGTATATGTGATAGTCTCGATGTGTGGTGGCTTGTCGATGATACGAGGATCTGTTACAAGGAAGCCAGAAACGTCTGTCCAGTTCTCGTAAACATCTGCCTTGATAGCTCTTGATACGATAGATCCTGTAATGTCAGAGCCACCTCTTGAGAAGGTCTTAACGCTTCCATCTGGATAAGCACCATAGAAACCAGGTACAACAGCCTTAGGTGTCTTCTCAAGCTTCTTGGCCATAAGCTTATTGGTCTTCTCGCCGTCAAATTCACCGTTTTTATCAAAAGCTACTACTGTAGCTGCATCAACAAACTCATAACCCAAATACGCAGCCATAATGATACCATTTAAGTACTCTCCACGGCTTGCAGCGTAATCTTTTCCTGCCTTGTCCTTGAAGTTCTTCTCAATTATCTTGAACTCATCAGCAAGGCTGAGCTTAAGTCCAAGTCCCTTGATGATCTCATCGTAGCGGGCCTTGATATCAGCGAGCTGCTTTTTGAAATCCTTGTCTGCCTCAGCAAGAGCATAGGTCTTATACAGCATATCTGTAACCTTAGTGTCCTTGGAATTTCTTTTACCAGGAGCAGAAGGAACAACATATACTCTGTCTGGGTCAGCCTTGATGATCTCTCCAACCTTCTTGAACTGCTCTGCACTTGCAAGAGAACTGCCACCGAATTTAACTACCTTTTTCATAATAATACTCACTCTCTTTTCATTTTTTCATATAGATAATTGATATTCGCTAATTAATACAATCTGATGTAGCCCTTAACGCTGTCCATTTTCCAGAGCTTTTCCTCGAAGTCTTTCTCTGAAATAGACTCTGTCACAAAAGCAAATTCTCCAGGAATGCTGTTTCTCTTAACAACCTCAACATCATTTCCAAATACCTCTTTTGCCTGATCCTCAAGATCCTCAGAAACTCTTACGAAGAAGTTCCTTACAGCATTATCCTTAGGTGAAAGAACTGCCTTCTCAGCCTTCATGTTGACTTCAATATGTTTGCCCTTATGCTTAACGATGTCAATAACATCGGCTACTACTGCGCTTGCTGTGGCATTCTTACCAGCGCCCTTACCATAGAACATTACGTCGCCCAGCATATTTCCATGAACGTCGATTGCATTGAATACGCCGTTTACGCTGGCAAGTGGATTCTCATATGGCACAAGGAATGGTGCAACGATGGTAAAAAAGCCATTCTCATTTTTCTTACACATTGCAAGAAGTTTGATTGACATGTTGAGTGCTCTTGCATATTCAAAATCATGGATGTTGATCTTGGAAATTCCTTCAGTATAGATATCCTCATACTGAACGTGCTTGCCACTCATAAGGCTGGCAAGGATAGCGATCTTACGGCATGCATCATAGCCTTCTACGTCAGCCTCTGGATTTCTCTCTGCATAACCCTTTTCCTGAGCCTGTTTGAGGACTGTCTCGAATGCAGCGCCCTCTTTATCCATCTTGGTGAGGATGTAGTTGGTTGTTCCATTGAGGATACCTGTGATAGCATCAACCTTCTCGTGCTTGAGTGAATCATTGAGAGAACGAAGAACAGGAATTCCTCCGCCAACACTAGCCTCGAACAGATAGCTTACATTGTTTTTCTTGGCGAGCTCAACAAGCTCTGGTCCATGCGCAGCAACAAGCTCTTTATTGGAAGTGCAGACACTCTTGCCTGCCTCGAGAGCTCTTTTCTCAAATGTAAGAGCAGGCTCAATGCCGCCCATTGTCTCGCAGATAACTTCAACCTCAGGGTCATTCAAGATAATATCAATATCATGCACTACCTGTGCTTCATGCTTATCGCCAGGAAAATCACGAAGGTCAAGAATATACTTGAGCTCCAACGCTTCTCCAGCGCTCTTTGCAACCTCAGCAGCGTTAGTGTCGAGAACCTCAACCACTCCGCTTCCTACTGTACCATATCCCAAAACTGCTACCTTTGCCATGTTGTCCTCCATTGCTCCTTTTTATGTCAACGTCGCACTGCGTCCCGTAATATGAACCTTGTGCACGCCTTCTGCATTCTCCATCTTGGAGATCATTTCCATAATATCTCTTGTAGTTGGTAAAACCTGAATAGTAATAGAAAGTGAAGCTACACCATTAAGCGGAATCGACTGATGGATCGTCAGAATGTTCGCTCCAAATTCAGCAATGAGGTTCAGCACGTATGATAAAAGTCCTACCTCATCATTCATCTGAAACGTAAGCGTCAGTGTAGTTCCCTGTAGACTATCATGAAATTCGTATATATCTTCCTTATATTTATAAAAAGAGCTGCGACTGATTCCAAGCTTAGCTGCCGCCTCAGCAGCTGTCTTGACCTTGCCAGATTCAAGGAGCTTTTTGGCCTCTACAACCTTAAGAAGCACTTCTGGCACAGCCTGTCTTTTTATAACATAGTAACCTGTATCCTGCTGCATTTTCGGATAACTCTCCTCAGATTTTATACACTATCAGTGCATAAAATACGTAATTTTCTATCACAAACGAACTTGTCCATCTCTCGCATACACATGTATGCAATATGCGTATTTTGTATTTCTATCACGGACATCTGTGTGCGATACAAAGAGTTTAGCACAGTAAAGTTATAAAGGCAATCATTATTATTACCAATATATACGCGTCCTATACATTATTTTTGTATATAATGACTATTCTACTAGAAAGTTCAACTAAACAAGTATGATTCATCATCTGTCTCAGGTGTTCTTTAGTATGTAAACGTTTATATGTCTATGTTTTGACCATTTATAGAGTCTTTTTACGTCTTGCTTTCAAATATTTGTTTCGCAGCAGTAGCATATTTTTTTCGTTACCGCTATAAGTAAAAAATCTCATTTCAAGCAGTAAGGAATCATCTTGAAAATTTGATTATAATCAAGAATATCCTGATGAAATCATCAAAATTACTACTGAAATATAGAAAACATTTTTATAGACGTAGGCACACTAATATTTTAGGCCACTTTTTGATTCTTCATTACTAATATAATCATAAAAATCAGATATAAGCCGTAAAGAAAAAAATTGACTACGTTCTATTTTCAAGAATGCGAATATTAGCAGTAAAGAGTTAGCGTTATTAAACATATTTATTGTCGATGCAGCAACTCATTCTCGGTTGCCCCCACTTATCACTAATACATCAGTATTCCCGCACTTATTCTTAGCAAAAGTCCGTAGTTCCCCACCAAAAAACGGGAGCGTAATTATATAAATTAACGACATGCGAAAACCACGACATCGGGGAATGCCGTGGTTTCCATAACGCTTATAAAAGGAAAGAGTAACCTTTATCCTGGAGGTATGGCCAAGGATAAAGAAAGGAGGATATCAAATTCCCGTGTATCCTGGTGATACTCATTTATGTACACAGGGTACATACTAGATGTACCCTGCTTGTTTATTCCTTATATAAATATGCAATTCATGTGATATACGAATTGCTCCATGACTAATGTCATTCTCGCAATTCTACATATATTCGGAAATCGCCTTTCGGCTTTTTTCCTCATATATGTTCGGTCATTTCATAAACTTGGCGCTAAGTGCAAGCCCTGCACCAAGTTTACTTATTCCCTATATCAATTACTTAGAAGCCTTCCATGTGTTGTACTGGTTCTGGAACTCAGCAAGAACGTCCTGATATCCAGCGCCGTCAAGAGCTGCCTGATAAGCTTCGATTGTAGACTCAACGTCTGCAGAAGCAACACCACCGTTCTCAAGAGCGAATCCGTACTCACCAGCTACGTTTGCACATGCTGTGTACTGAGCCTCTACAGGAGACTTGTCGAATCTGAATCCAGCTGCTGAAGATGTGTTAGCACCACCGTTGAATGCATCATAGAGATCAGCCTTGTTAGCTGGCTCGTTTGAAAGTGGAGTAACGATAGTAGCGTTAGCTGACTCCCACATTGAGTGGTTGTACTTATCTGAGTTCTGCTCAACCTGATGGTTAGCATCGTATGTGAAGTCCTCACCCTCGATACCGAATGTATACATATCAGCGAGTGTTGAATCTGTGTAAAGAAGTCCAAGGAAATCTACACAAGCCTGAGCCTGCTCAGGTGTTGAGTTTGCTGTTACGCAGTAGCAAGAACCAAGAGCTGATGTTGAATGAGCCCATCTGCTTGTTGCAGGCTGCATTACAACTTCCTGACCATAACGAGCGTTAGCTTCGTCGTTAACTGGGATATCTGTCCACCATGTTACAGCCCAATCCTGTGTCTGAGTTGTCTGGTCGTTAGTTGTCTTTGTAGCGTCATCCTCTGATACATAGCCTTTTTCAGCCCAATCAGCCATAAGCTTAGCGAACTCAAGGTATTCAGGTGTAAGGATTGTATCTACAACTTCATCTGTCTTACGATCAACTGCTACGAAGTTTGCACCAGCATCAGCTGTGAAGAAATCAAAGCTGTCGATGTACCATCTGTAGAACATAGCTGTCTTCTGTGTAAGGAAAGGATACTTAAGTCCATCAGCCTTAGCATCTGCGAGCATTGGCTCGAGGTCTGCAAGCTTCTTAACTGATGTGATGTCCCAACCATGAGCGTCAACAACGTCCTTACGGAACATGAAGTCATAACCTTCTACATTGTCCTTGTATACAGGTACGAAGTAAATCTTGCCATCATACTTTGCTGCTTCCCACTGTCCTTCAGCCATTGAGCCATAAAGAGGTGTGCCTGGAAGAAGATCTGTAAGATCGTAAACAGCCTTAGCTGGATAAAGATCGTTTGTTCCGATTGTGCCTTCCCAAGATGCTGTCCAAAGAAGGTTGATCTCGTTGTTTGCAAGAGCAAGGTTAGCCTTCTCTGTGTACTCACCAGAACCGATATCTGTAAGTTTGATCTTTACATTGATCTTGTCAGCGATGTAAGCGTTGATTGCATCTTCAACCTTCTGAACCTGAGCTGAATCAGGGTTAGCAACGTTGAATGAGCATCTGTAGAGGCTGATCTCTGTAGCATCTCCGCTTGCAGCTGGTGCCTCTGTAGCAGCTGCTGTGTCTGTGTTTGTGTCTGCTGCAGGTGTCTCTGTAGCAGTTGTGTCTGCAGGAGTCTCAGTTGTAGCTGGTGTTGAGCTTCCGCAGCCGGCAAGCAATGAAAGTGTCATTGCTGATACCATGAGCATTGATATAACTTTTTTCTTCATATTTACCTCCCTTTATGATTGGTTAGTGTTTTTATATTCAATCCCCCACGGGATGAATATTCGTTAGGTTGATAGGTTTGGTAAAACTAAAAATAACAAGTTCTCTTAGCCCTTTACTGATCCAACAGTAAGACCTTTGATGAAGTACTTCTGGAAGAATGGATATACTACCATAATAGGTCCAATAACTACCAGAACTGTTGCCATTGTTGATGAGTACTGTGGAATAGTACCACCCATGGCCGCTCTTGCAGATGCAGGAACGTTTGCGTTGTTAAGAAGGAACTCAATACTCTTCTGGATATTGATGAGCAGGAGCTGCAAAGGCTTCTTGGCATCTGAATCAATATAAAGAAGTGCATTCTGCCAGTCATTCCAGTAAGCTGTAGCCATCATGAAACCTACGGCTGCAAGTGAAGGCTTAAGAAGTGGAAGTGTGATCTGGAAGAAGGTTCTGTACTCACCAGCTCCGTCAATCTTGGCAGCTTCCATAAGCTCTCCAGGAATACTGTTAGCTATATATGTTCTAAGAATAATTACGTTCATAGTAGATACGCAAAGTGGAAGGATCAGGAGCCACAAGCTATCTTTTAATCCGTAGTAACTTGTGAATACGATATATCCTGAAAGTGTTCCTCCGTTGAACAGCATAGGAATCAGCAGATAGATTGATAAAAATCTTGAAAGTCTGAAATCCTTACGGCTGATTGAATATGCGAACATACTCATGAACAAAAGTCCCATAAATGTTCCGGCTACTGTAACAAAGATAGTTACAAGGTAAGACTGAGCAAGCTGCTTACCATATTTTAGAACTGCTGACATACCAGCCAGTGACCAGTCCTTGGGCCAGAATCTAAATCCGTTTACTGCGATACTCTTTTCATCTGTAAACGCAGCTACAAAAGTAAGTTCTACAGGAAGGAATGCAAACAATGTACATGCAAGAAGTATGATTGCCAGGATAACCTGTCCTACTGTAACCTTCTCCTCTTTAGAAGGAGCTATATCAAGTTTGTTATCTCTTTTTAACTTAGCCATCTCTTTCCCCTTTCTGGTCAATAATTAGAACAAAGCGTTCTCTGGTGCGATCTTGCGGACTGTTGTATTAGCAAACAACATCAGCAAGAGTCCTACAATTGACTGGAAGAAGGACGTTGCGGCTACAAATCCGAAGTTCGAACTACTAAAGATAGCATTCAGAACGTAGGAGTCGATAACCTGAGTTGTTGAATAGAGCATACCGTTGTTACGTGTTACCTGATAGAAAAGACCTGTATCAGAGTGCATTACTGAACCAACTGAGAGAAGAAGCATTACTGTTACCATTGGAATAAGTGATGGAATAGTAATATGGAGGATCTTCTGCCATGAGTTCGCACCATCGATATCTGCTGCCTCGTACAGCTCTGAATCAATACCAGCAAGTACTGACATATAAAGAACTGAGCCGTATCCGGTATCCTTCCAGATCTTAACTACAAGTAAGATGTATGGCCACAGCTTAGCCTGTGAATAGAATCTTGTTGTTGTGCCAAGCATGTGATTGATGATACCTGTGTCTGAACTAATGAATGCATATACGATGAACTGAACAGCTGCATAAGAAATGAAAACTGGAATGATCATCAGTGTCTGCATTGTCTTGGCCATTTTCTTGAACACCAGCTTATCGATCATGATCGCAAGTGTTACATTGAGGAATGTACCAACGATTGTGAACAGCAAGTAGTATAAAATTGTGTTCTTGGTGATTGAAATGAATGTTGCCTTTGAAGCCAACAGGAACTTGAAGTTGTCAAGTCCGTTCCATGGGCTCTTCCAAATACCATCAACATAGTTGAAGTTCTTGAAAGCCATTACCAAGCCGGCCATAGGCACGTACATGATAAAGAACAAAATTAGGAAAACAGGCAGCGCCATAATTACATGAGCTCTGTGCTTCCAGGTGTTTTTTAAGAAATCTTTCATACCTCTACTCTCCCTTTTAATTACTAGCTTATGCGAGCTACCGACTCTCCCCTCTCAATATTCCCTTTTACTACAACCTGTTCTACGATTGTCCCCTTGGGATTATTGATAAGATCTATCAGCTTAGAAGCTGCTACGGAGCCGATCTGTTCAGTATCCTGTACCATTGTTGTCAGTATAGGGCTGATCTTTCTCGCAAGCTCAATTCCGTCATAGCCTACAACCGAGACATCTTCCGGAATTCGAAGACCTCTTTTTCTAATAGCATTTATTCCGCCAAACGCAGCAAAATCATCTGGGTAAAAAATACATGTTGGCGGTTCTTTTAAATCAAGAAGCTTAATAGTTGCTTCGTAAGCTGCATCTGTATCTCTGTATGGAACTGCAGGAACATACTCATCTGGGATATCTACTCCCAAATCCTGAAGAGTCTTGTAAAAGCTTGATAATCTGCTCTTTGTTACTGAAGATTCCATTCCTGACTCTTTGCCATGGATGTAAGCGATTTTCCTGTGACCCTGCTCATATACATAAGTAGCAAGTTCATTTATTCCATTGACATTGTCAGACATGATAGCCGTTCTGTTATAAAACAGATGGTCAATTGTGACCACCGGGATTTCACTCTTAATAAGTTCATCTACCTGAGGATCTGAAAAATCCACACAGGCTATAACAATTCCATCAAAGCCTCTGTAAATTGCATGTGATAAATAGGACATGTTGTTAAGTCTCTTATTACCACTGTTGATGAATGTTATATCGTAGCCATTTTCCTCTGCTGTTCTCTTGAAACTGTCCAGCACATGATTGAAATAGTCATGTGTAAGTCCGCTGTTTGCTTCATCTACAAAGAGGACTCCTATATTATTTGTTCTATTTGTCTTAAGAGCCTGTGCTGCTGCGTTTGGTCTGTATCCAAGCTTATCAGCCACCTCTCTTACATGTTTCTTGGTCTCCTGGCTGATATCGCTATGATCGTTAAGTGCCTTGGATACTGTAGCAACCGATACCCCACAAGCCTTTGAAATGTCTTTTAGTGATACCATTCTGTTTACCGTTTGCTTTTCAAAATCTACTAAATCGTTTTCGTAGTTTCAATGTACAACATTATTACCCCAAAATCAATATCTTTTTATATTTTTTTGTGCATGTTTTATACTTTTGGTACTTTTTTATAAAATCTTTGTCGGTTTTTCATTCATTTTTATAAATTCCTCTTAATAATTCTAAACAAATTATTAAACGTTTTCGGAGCATTTTCGTAACCCCTTACATTCCGTTTCCATGATACCGGTTTCATAGGAAACTATTGTCTTAAAGCCAGTGTTTATGCGCTTTTAAACTTTATTTTTTTCTTGTTGCAATATATGGATTTAGCATATATAATGTCACTAGAAATTCCGAAAACGTTTAAGTTTATTTATAATCAAATGGGAGGTTTAATAATGAAATACGGTTTCTTTGATGATGCAGCCTTAGAGTATGTCATCACCACACCCAAAACTCCATTGCCATGGATCAACTACCTCGGCAACAAAGAGTTCTTTTCACTGATATCTAACACATGCGGTGGATACACATTCTATAAGGATGCGAAACTGCTCCGCCTCACCAGATATCGTTACAACAATGTTCCATATGATAACAACGGTAAGTATTTCTATATTAAGGACAATACTGATTCCGCTAATACTGTTGTATGGAATCCAGGCTGGCAGCCTGTTAAGACTGCACTTGATAAATATGAGTGCCGTCATGGTCTTGGCTACAGCACATTTACATCTACCAAGAATAATGTAGAAGCCAAGGTTCTCACTTTTGTACCTATGAACGATAACTGTGAGATTTCCAAGGTAACTATTACCAATAATAAAGAAACCGCTGCTAAGCTTTCTCTTTTCTCATATGTAGAATGGTGTCTCTGGAATGCAGATGATGATATGAAGAACTTCCAGAGAAACTTAAGCACAGGTGAAGTAGAAGTTACAGATAATGGCTCTACAATCTACCACAAGACTGAGTACAGAGAGAGACGTAATCACTATGCTATTTACAGCGTTAACACAGCTGTTGATGGTTTTGATACCAGCAGAGATGCTTTCCTTGGCGCTTACAACGGACCAGATAGTCCTGACGTAGTTGCAGAGGGCAAGTGCACAAACTCTGTGGCAAGTGGATGGTCTCCAATCGCTTCTCAGCAGATCAATCTTGAGCTTGCTGCTGGCGAGTCCAAGACATTCATCTTCGTTCTTGGTTATATCGAGAACCCAGAGGATGACAAGTGGGAGGCTCCAGGCGTAGTTAACAAGAAGCCTGCTCTTAAGATGCTCGAAGCATACAAGACAGAGGCTGCTGTTGATGCTGCTCTTGTAGAACTCAAGAACTACTGGAAAGAGCTCCTTTCCAATTACCATATTTCTTCTTCTAACGAGAAGGTTGATCGTATGGTCAACATCTGGAACCAGTATCAGTGTATGGTTACATTCAACATGTCACGTTCTGCTTCCTACTACGAGTCAGGTATCGGCCGTGGAATGGGCTTTAGAGATTCCTGCCAGGATCTTCTTGGTTTCGTTCACCTGATTCCAGACAGAGCAAGACAGCGTATCATTGATATCGCTTCTACTCAGTTCCAGGATGGTAGCGCATACCACCAGTATCAGCCACTTACCAAGAAGGGTAACTCCGACATCGGTTCTGGCTTCAATGATGATCCATTATGGCTCATCGCTGGTACAAGTGCTTATGTAAGAGAGACAGGCGACCTTTCTATCTTAAAAGAAATGGTTCCTTTCGATAACGATATGAGTGTAGCTAAGACTCTTATGGGTCACCTTAAGTGCTCATTTGATTTCACAGCTACTCACAAGGGTCCTCATGGACTTCCTCTTATCGGACGTGCTGACTGGAATGACTGTCTGAACCTTAACTGCTTCTCAGAGCACCCAGGCGAATCCTTCCAGACCTTTGGTCCTTCAGAAGGTCCTGTAGCTGAATCAGTATTCATCGCTGGTATGTTTGTTAAGTACGGTGAGGAGTACGCTCAGCTTGCAGAGCTCCTTGGAGACGATGCTGAAGCTAAGAGAGCACGTGAAGAGATTGCCAAGGTTTACGAGGCAGCTATCACAGCTGGTTGGGACGGTGAATGGTTCGTTCGTGCTTATGACGCATATTCCAACAAGGTTGGTTCAAAAGAGTGTGAGGAAGGCCAGATCTTCATCGAGCCTCAGGGCTTCTGCGTACTTGCAGGCATCGGTGTTAAGGAAGGTCTTGCAGAGAAAGCACTTAAGAGTGTTGAAGAGAGACTTGATACCAAGTATGGCGTAATGATCCTTCAGCCTGCATACACCAAGTATCACCTTGAACTCGGTGAGGTTTCTTCTTATCCACCAGGATACAAGGAGAACGCAGGTATCTTCTGCCACAACAATCCTTGGGTATCAATTGCTGAGACAGTTCTTGGTCACGGCGACAGAGCTTTCGAGATCTATAGAAAAACATGTCCTGCTTACATCGAGGACATCAGTGAGATTCACTGCACAGAGCCATATGTATATTCACAGATGGTTGCAGGTAGAGACGCTAAGTTCTTTGGACAGGGCAAGAACAGCTGGCTCACAGGTACAGCTGCATGGACCTTTGTTAATATCTCCCAGTACATCCTGGGTGTATATCCTACACACAACGGTCTTTCAATCAATCCTTGTGTTCCTGCTGACTTTGGCGATTTCGAGATCACAAGAAAATACAGAGATGCTGTATATCACATCAGTGTTAAACAGAACGGTACTCAGAAGGGTATCAAGAAGCTCACAGTAAACTGAACAGAGGTTTCAGGCAACGTTATTCCTTACGAGTCAGGTGTAAAAGAGTACACTGTTGTTGCTGAAATGGGCTGATAACGGTTAATGTCGCAAATGTGCCGACGGGGTGCATACGCCTGCGAATTAACATATTATGAGGGGTGGAAAAAGAGCCATGGAATAATCAAATTCCATGGCTCGCTTTTCGTTATATATTTGTTTTAAAAGTCAATTTCATAGCCTCACTGATCGGCTTATACAGAACCAGCATTATGACAAAATTTCCTGCGCAGTGGATAAAATCAAAGGGAAGCCCTGCTATCCACCAGGTAACTGCTGCCCTGATCCCTGCTGCAAATCCCCCCGTACTGGCTCCTATCACAAAATAAGGAATGGAACACAGTGCTCCAAAACACAGTCCAAAGATTCCAGAAATAACAGCCCACAAAACTGCCGAGGTATTTTTCCTAAACAGCCATGCTATCAGTACCAGCAGTGGCCATGCATACAGATACATAATCCACCATAGATGCACTCCATAGACCGCACCTTCTATCAGAATGAATACTGGCACAACTGCAACAACCTTCCAGCCAAAATAAAGAGTGAACATTATCATCCAGAAGCTTGTCAGCTCGATATTTGGAAAACTGCTAAGAGCAAACTTAGAAGCCTCTATCACAGCTACCATAATGCCAATCTGCGCTATATCTTTAATTGAAAAGATCTGTTTATTACTGAGCTTTTTCATATGTCCAAGTATATGTATCACCATCTGTAACTGGCTGAGAATCTACGCCATACTGACCATACTCACCATTTACATAGAGTGCCCAGTAAGCGCCATCTTCTGCATAAAGAGCTCTCTCATCGTTCACATACTCAACCATCATTCCATACTCACTGTCTGTTCCTGAATATGAGAACTGCTCATTATCAGCAGCAAGCTCATCCATTGCCTGTTTGAGGAACTCAGCATCTGTTGAAAGTTCGTAATCAGCTGTCTCTCCGTTACTTCCTGTAACTTCGATAGTGATGTTCTTGCCACCCTTACTTGTCTGTGGCTTGTTTACGAAGAATACTACTGCAAAGATAGCGATAAGTGCTACCAGAACAGCTACTCCGATAATAATAGGTTTCTTGTTGTTTTTCATAACTATTCTCCTCTCGTTTATATACTAAACACTTTTCGTGTTGTAGCCTTTTTTGTTTACTCCATGAATATAGTACGTAGTGCCTTAATCAAGCTCTCATTCTCGCCGTGACTTTTGATAGCAACTCTGTAAAAGCCTTTCTCAAGCCCCTCATAGTTTGAGCAATCTCTTATAAGTATACCCTTCTGCAATAATAACTCATAAAGGTCATACTTACTATATATTAAAAGATAATTCGAATCGGAAGAGAACACTTTTATGCCAAGTTTCGCTAGCTCCTCAGACAGATATCCTCTCTCTTTTCTGATAACTTCTCTCGATGCATCTATAAATTCATCAGTACATTCATTTGCACAGGCCACTCCTGCTGCCAATGCAAACGCAGACATATTCCATTCAGGAAGAAACCTCCTTAGTTCAGTAATATTCTGACTCTGAGACAAAAGATATCCTGCCCTTACCCCGGGAATTGAAAAGAGTTTTGTGTAAGCATCAGCCACATAAAGCCTTGAATAATCGCATATATAATCTCTTGCCGAAGCACTTTCCACTGAATCTGAAAGAGAATAAAAACATTCATCCACAATAAGCGCCGTATCAGTATCCTTGCATTTAGCAATTATTCTCTCAAGCACATCCCTCTTAATGCACTTCCCCGTAGGGTTGTTGGGGTTAGCAAGGATTACGGCATCAATGTCATCAGTAATTCTGTCAGCAAACTCAGATTCTAATTCAAACTCATTCTCAGTTCTAAGCTCATAACTTACAATCTCGCACTCATCAAGCATCTTAAGAGCATGAACATATCCATAAAAGCTTGGAACAGGTAAAAGAACTCTCTTCGGAGCGATCATTCTTACAACAGCTGCAAGCAACTCTGATGCACCGTTTCCACCAATGACCATTTCCGGCGCAAAAGATCTGCCATCTCGCATCACTCTTCTGTTAAAAGAATCAGCAACTGCACTTCTAAATTCTCTCTGGTCAATATCAGGATACTTATCCACATGGGAAATCGCGTCTTTCAAAGCCTTGGTTACCGTTTCCGGACATGGCATCGGATTAAGATTTACAGAGAAATCATATTCAATTTTCTTATCATAAACCTCGCCGCCATGAATCATTTCTATAAACTCACATTTCCATAATTTCACACATTTGCACTGAATACTTATTCGAATATAGCAGCATCCATTAAATCATCAATATGATGGCCACCCCTATCAGCAGCAGAAACGTCATACATAGATAGGCCGTTCCATACATCAGTTTATTAGCTCTTTTTATATCCTCAACTTCTACTGCTCTGGTCTCATCTCCTATATAAGGCTTACTGACAAGCTTGCCAAAATAGCTGGCATCTCCAGCAAGTCTTACTCCAAGAGCACCAGCGCAGGCACTCTCTGTCTGTGCAGAATTAGGACTCTTGTGATTGTATCTGTCTCTTTTCCAAATAGCAAATGCTCTTGCCCCGGAAAACTCTTTTCCGCAGCAATAAGCTGCAAGTATCATGAATAGTGCGCTTATCCTCGAAGGAAGATAATTAAATATATCATCAAGCTTCGCTGCAGCTTTTCCAAAATATTCATATCTGTCGTTGTGATACCCAACCATGGAATCCATTGTATTAACAGCCTTGTAGAAAAGTCCCAGAACCGGCCCACCTATAAAGGTATATATAAGAGGAGCTATTACGCCGTCAGAAGCATTCTCTGCAACTGTTTCTACTGCTGCCTTGGCAACTCCAGTCTCATCAAGGCACTGTGTGTCTCGTCCAACAATCATGGAAACTGCAAATCTTGCATCCTCAATAGTCCCTGTCCTTAGCGCATCATAGACCTTCATACTCTCATCCTTGAGACTCTTGGCTGCCAGAATATAGCAGGTAAGCACTGCTTCTAAGGCTATACCTGCAATCTGATGAATCCTGTAGGCCACAAGCACTACAGCGAGCGTCACCAAAAGCGTAGCCAGTAGTACTATCACACACATCAGTACACCTTTATAAAACTCGGCAACACCATTCCTTTCATCAGGCGCTTTCTCTTTATCTTTAGGCCCCATAAGTTTTCTATCAAGAAAACCTATAAGACTTCCTATAAGCCTGATGGGATGTGGCACATTATAGGGATCCCCAATTATCTGATCCAGCACAAAGCCCAGCAAAAAAGCTATCAAATGATTAAACATCTAAATCCAAAATCCTCTTACAAATATCACAACAAAATATATGCGTACTCACAAAGTACCATTACTATCAGATACACAAGCTCTCCCTGGCAGACATAAAAGCCGGCAGTATCGCCTGTCACTCCACCAAATCGCTTGTCACAAAGTCTTCCATAATACCAGGTATAAAGTAAAACCGCAGCAATGCATACAATTCCTGCTACCGGTCTGATAACTACAGTGTACACAACTCCAGCCACAAGAAAACCATACAATATAGCCAAAGTGCCTTTTCCAGAATCCCTGGTCTCGTTATTAAGCATTCCGTCCTTTTTGGCTTTTTTCATCTGAAGACATGTTATACCGCACATAGCCCTGACTATCACGAAGCACGCAGCAAAAAACTTAATGGCCCACATGTCCATGTCATCCATGTAATATAACGGCAATGCCAAAAGCGCCGCAAGATATATAAGTCCATACCTCGCAAGTCCAATAACCGCAAAAGCCCCAATATGCGGATCCTTCATTATCTCGAGACTCTTTTCCGGTCCCTGATAAGATGATAGTGCGTCGTTAACATCCATGTAACCATCAAGATGAAAGCCGCCGGTTACAATGATCGGAACAACAGCAAGAAGTGGCACCATCACTATCCTTGATACTTCCAGAAAACCGCCACAGACCATAACAAGAATCTCTATAAGCCCTATTACAAGGCCCACAAGAGGCAAAAAAGCTATGGCCTTTTTGTAGTCATCATCCTCCCATTCGAAAATGGGCATTGGTATTCTTGAATACATCGAAAATGCAATTGCAATACGTTTTAGTATCTTCATGAGCAAAATTCCCCATTACATATTTTCATCATTTGGTCCTGGTCCAATTACCATCCACAAATTCATAAGTCTCATCCGACAGTTTTTTTAACCTGCCATTCACCAGGTCCATAGCTCTTACATAGTTTCTGGTATCTTCGTCGTAGCCCTCATCATCTTTGGCAAAAGAATTAGATACTATCACCACATTTCTGGCAGCCTCACACAGCCTACTCATATCACCAGCGATGTGCTCCACCAGCTCATTTTCGCCATACTTAACATCCCCGTGCATCTCGTTTCCAACAAGATTCGACATGCACTCCACAAGACATGTAGCCTCTGAAAGGTCATTGATCCCAGAGAGCATTTTCCCAAGATTTACGGGACATTCTATAGTCTCAAAGCCTTTTCCTTCTCTCATTGCCCTGTGCTTTTGAATGCGCCTCTTTCCCTCTTCTCCAAAGGGAATCATAGTGGCGATATAGTATTTCTTTTCCCCTTGTGAGAGCTCCATAGCCCTATCTTCAGCCATCTGAGATTTGCCGCTGTCAGGGACACCAATGATAAGAACTACCATTACTTAAACCTCTTATATTCTTCTATCTCATAATCAGAAAAGCTGGCACCGTGAAGATAGAAATCCATCACTGTATCCAAAAGCGGAACCAGCATCACCGCACCTGTTCCTTCTCCAAGCGCCATATTACCATTTATGAATGGCTCGAGTCCAAGTGCATTAAGTGCTGCCTCATTTCCTTTTTCTCTGCCCTTATGAGAAGGTATCATGTATTGCCTGGCCCCAGGCACCATAATTTCTGCCAAAAGAGCTGCAGTGGAACTGATGACACCGTCTATGATAACAGGCATATGGTTCATAGCTGCTCCGATAAAGAGTCCTGTCATTCCGGCAATATCAAGGCCTCCTACCGTTCTCAAAATATGAAAAGCTCTTTCTTTTGGGTCATCGATGTCATTAAACTTGTAGATATCAAGAGCCTTTCTGATGACTTCTCTTTTCCTTGCAAGTCCCTCATCACTAAGGCCTGCTCCTCTTCCAACAAATTCCTGAGTATCTCCATTCAAAATAGCTGTCAGAACCGCTGCTGCTGTTGTAGTATTGCCAATACCCATCTCACCGCACGCTAAGATATTCGTTTCATTCTCTGCCAGATCTTTTACAATTTCTATTCCATGATTTATGGCTCTCAGAGTTTCCTCTTCGGTCATGGCAGGTTCCTTTAAGAAATTCCTGGTTCCCTTTGAAACCTTACAATTCAGGACACCTGCAATTTCTTCCTCATCATCGATTCCGATATCCACCGGAAGGACTTCCACTCCTGCTGCCCTTCCAAGGCTGCAGGCAGAACTTATTCTTTTACCAAGAGCTGTTGCCACCGCCTTGGTGATTTCCTTGCCACTCTGGGATACTCCCTCTTCGACGATCCCATTGTCTGAGCACATGACAACCAGTATTCTCTTGTGGAGTCTTGGCATGACCTGCCCTTTTATTGCAGCAATGCGGCAGATAAGCGTCTCAAAATCCCCAAGTCCGTCAATAGGCTTGGACAGTCCATCCCAGTTCTGTTTAACCTTCTGGTAAACTTCCATATCAACTTCATCAGGCACCATGGAAAACAGCGCCATCTTATTATCTATCATTCTAATTCCTCTTAACCTCTAATAAATCGCTGTGCAAACTCCGGATCAGACGGATAATACAAATGTGCAAAGCCTGCAAATATATTACCTGCGCACTGATATCCTTCCCAGAAACGTTTTCCCGAAGGCTTATTCATCCTGCAGACCTGTCCATTCTCTGAAGTGTCATAGTAGTGAAACTCATGTCCCCTGATGCACTCCCCAAGCGGAAGATACGGATTATCCTCATTAGCAGTCACATTCACATATCCAAAGTGACCAAGTTTTCCAGTCATATGCGACTTACCTTCCAAAACTCCCGCCATTTCATAGGTGTTTCCTTCAGTATCCGTCAGTTCTTTTTGCAGATAAAGAAATCCGCCGCACTCAGCAAGGATTGGCATTCCATTCGATGCAGCCTTTCTGATGCTCTCAATCATTGTCTTATTCTCTGAAAGCTCTCTTGCAAACAGTTCCGGGTATCCACCACCTATCAGGAGCCTATCCACCTCTGGAATCCCACTGTCATGTATTGGTGAAAAGAACTTAAGCTCTGCTCCCATCTCCTGCAATAATTCCAGATTGTCCTCGTAGTAAAAACAGAAGGCTTCATCAAGGGCAACACCTACTGTAATCTTGTCCCTAGTGCATTTTTCATCGGTAGCAAGGCATCCTGCTTTTGACAGATTCTCCAGCGTAACCTCCTCTGCCCTGGAAGCAATCTCCATCAGCTTCTCCAGCTTCAGATTCTCTGCAAGTTTCTCCGCAACTTCATCTATCTTTTGCAGGATATCCGGAATCTCATCAGGCATCACAAGCCCAAGATGTCTTGAAGTAAAAATGTCGCCTTCAACCTTTGGAAGGAAACCTATTACAGGAAGCCCCAGCTCTTTTTCTATCTCTGCAGAAATCTCCCTGGCAATCATTGGAGAGATGTTATTTAGGATCACACCCCTGATCACTACCGGATTTCCATATTCGGCATAGCCCTTTATCATTGGAATAATTGACCTGCTCATGCCCTTACAGTTAACAACGAGAACTGCCGGCGTCTCTGTCTGAAGGCACAGGTCATAGGAGGAACCTTCCATGCTCGTAGCTCCCATGCCATCATAAAATCCCATAACGCCTTCTATAACAGCAATATCACTTCCATCTGAGCCCGCCACCAGGCTTCGCTTTACCCCCTCTGTTCCAGCCAGAAAGAGATCAAGGTTTCTGGAAGGCACATTTAATACCTTTTTGTGGAACATTGGATCTATATAGTCAGGTCCGCACTTAAAGGCTGCAACCTTATTACCTCTTTTCTTGAGCAGGTGCATCAGGGCGCAGGTAATAAGTGTCTTGCCACTTCCACTGCAAGGCGCACATATCAGCACTCTTGGAATTTTCTTAGTGTTATTATCCGCCATTACTCACCCGCCAAAAGATACGATGAACACTGGATTTATAGCATCTGCCAAATGGTAGCTGCCCTTTTTGTTATATCTTGTTACAGAAACCTGAGTAACCTCTGCATCTCCAAGTCCCATAGCCTTAACAAGCTCTGTTACTTCAGAAAGTGTCTCAAGTGTTACGCAGTTTAGCACAACCCTCACCTTAGGGTTTATCCTTACCACTGTCTCGATTATCCCCTTTAACTTCCTGCCACTTCCGCCAATAAAGACGTGGCTTGGAATTACACCATCACTCAGAGTATCAGGTGCTTCCCCAGAAATTATGGTCATATTTGAAAGTCCATATTTATCACGGTTTTTTTCAAGAAGCTCGATGGCATCTGCCTCTTTTTCATAGGAATAGACTTCTATTTCAGGATGTAAAAGAGCTGTTTCAAGGGATATAGAACCTGTACCAGCTCCAATATCAAAAAATACCGAGTCCGGTGTAAGCTCAAGTCTCCTGATGGTCAGTGCTCTGATCTCTTCCTTGGTCATAGGGACATTGCCCCTTATGATCTCATCATCCCTAAGGGTTTGAACTGCCTTTGACTTATTCGCCTTAGCATTTTCTATATATAGAAGCACCTTGGCACCGTCTTTTATAGCCTCGTCGCCGCTAATTTCGATCACTTTTTCTGTATCAGAGCCAAGATCACATCCGGCTATTATCCTGATTTCTTTCTCTATTGCACAGATCTCACTGCATATCCTCTTGGCATCCGCAGCATCAGAAGGAAGGACTATAAGCTTCTCGTATCGCCTTACATAACCTGAAACATTGCATTCTCTGCCATGAGCACTGATCACACGAACATCTTCAAGCCTTAGGCCAAGCCTGTTTGCCAAAAGAGCTGCCGAAGATATTCCAGACATCTTAATAACCTTATATCCAGCCTCTTTAAACCTGTCAGCTGCTTTGTTTGCACCACTTGAAAGAGACACATCCCCAGAGTAGACAACTACTGGGCTAACATATTCTCTATGTTCCTTTAGATATTCTATTATCCTTCCGGCATCATAAAATGGATGAAGACTAGCCGTTACCCCTGTCACTCTGTTTACCACGGACTCAGCTCCAAAGATAATATCTGCTGCCTGTAACGCTCTTTCTACTTCCAGTGTTCTATAGTTTTTATTTCCAGGACCAATTCCCGCAAGGACAACCACCGGCTCTTTTTTTGTACCAGCCGCCGTAAATTCGATCACTTCTGCATTATCCTGATTTAGGCAAATATCTGTTTCACTGACAGCATCAGCCTTCAGATGGTAGTCACTGACAAGTTTCTCCAACACCTGCCTCATTCCAAGATGATTTGTTTCATCTACAAGTCTTTCAGGATTTCTTACAACAACCGCCTTTATGTCGCATTCACCTGCTGCCTCAAGCTTCTCGTAGTAACCTCCGTTCCTGCCGCTCTCTTTTGTCAGTATTACTTTTGCACTACACTCATTTATGAGAGCCTTGTTCATTTCTGTAGAAAAAGGTCCCTGCATGGCAATAATATGCTTACCCGTAATACCAGCCTTCTCGCAAAGACTGATGCTCTCTACACTTGGAAGAACTCTTACATAGATTCTCTCAATATCACTTATCTTGGAAACAATCTCCGCAAGGTCCTTACTTCCAGTCATAAGCAGGATATTTCCCTCGATTTTATCCAGCGTTTCTCCTGCCTCAGCCATATTACCAACATATACAATGTCATCAGCACTTTTTTCTGTAACATCACTCCCAGTAGCACCTGCAAATCTGTCATCACCGGTATCTCTGGACAATCTCAGATACTCAACCCCAGCCTCTTTACAGGCCATCTTAATATCCTCTGAAGCTTTGATAGCAAATGGATGTGTGGCATCAACTACCACAAGGTATTCGTCGCTTTTCAAAAGCTTCACAATCTGAGCACTGGAAAGACGGCCCGTGCGGATACTACATTCTCCGCTGCCAGCCTCGATTCTTTTACCATATTCTGTTGCCACACTTACTTCATGAGGAACTCCGGACTCTCGCAGGATATCTGCCAAGACACGCCCTTCTGTAGTCCCTCCAAAGATAAGAACTTTATCTCTCACTCTTGTATCCTCTTGGTGTTACCATATGTCCATCTATTACTGTAGTACTGGAGTTACCTATAAACACAGTACAGAACATGTCAGCCTGCGCGGTAAGTAAATCCTCCAGTGTCATTACTCTGTAGCCTTCACCTTCTCTTGCAATATTGCTGGCAATACCACATATCCTGCTGCCATCTATTGTTTCAAGCAGCACTTCTGCAGCTCTTTTAAGATAACCGCTTCTACTCTTGCTCTCTGGGTTATAGAGAACTATCACCATATCAGCTGCCGCTGCTGCGCGAAGTCTCTTTTCAATAGTCTCTATTGGGGTTAACCTGTCGCTTAAGCTGATAAGACAGAAATCATGAATAAGAGGTGCTCCAAGAAGTGCACCACCACTTATTGCTGCTGTCACTCCTGGAATAACCTCAACTTCTACGCCATTAAATTCCTTCTCAAGCTCAAAAGCAAGTCCTGCAAGGCCGTATACTCCCGCATCTCCGCTGCAGACAAGAGCTACTGTTTCTCCTCCTGCTGACTTTTCAAGAGCCATTCGCACTCTCTTTTCCTCACCCATCATTGGTGTACTAAGGTACTCCTTGTCTGGAAAATGAGGTCTTACAAGATCGCAGTACACAGTGTAACCAGCGATCACAGTGCTCTCTTCCATAGCCTTCACGGCTCTTATTGTCATATTCTCATAGCTTCCAGGGCCGATTCCGACCACATAAAGTTTTCCCATTTTATTTCCTCAAATCTATTATTCCTGCAGAAAAGGTGATTCCATCCTTGGCTTTTTTTCTGGATAGAAAACTCTTAGCACCATAAGCTGCAACTGCTCTCTCACATACGTTATCGCTGCCAGTAACCTTTTTCACATAGTCAGAAGCTGTAAAATCCCCTTCCTGAGCCATAAGCGTGTCACTGCCAAAGGTAGCGAACTCACATCCAAGTTCTTTACACAATTCCACAAGTCCCGCTTCAGCTTTTTTGATATCCGCGGAAGCGATAGCTCTTACTGCCCTTGCATCAATGCCTAACTCATCAAGCTTCTGCAAAAGAACTGTCTTTAACTCACTACAACTCTTTCCCTTTCTGCATCCCATTCCCACTACAATGCATTTGGGAATAAGGTAAAGAGCCGACTCCTCTATGGTCGCAGGCGAAATGATAAGCTTAGCCTCGCCCTTAGAAGTTCTTTTTATATTGCCTGGAATGCCCGAAAGCCCCAGATATTCTTCAAACCTTTCATCGATATAATAGGAACTCTCGCCAGTCCTTAACAGCTCTGCCGTGTAGTTCTTGGCCTTCTTCATATCTGATATAACAAGGTCATTCTGAGCAGCATAAACATCTACTGCAAACTCCCCCTCAACGTCAGTTGCTGTAGTTTGAACACATACAGCCCCTGTCAAAAGAGCTATCTCTTTTCCTGCATCAACAGCACCACCAAGGTGCCCTGACAGGATTGGGATAACGTACTCACCCTTTTCATCCATGACAAGCACAGCTGGATCCGTTGTCTTATCTTTAATAAATGGAGCTATTGTCCTGACAGCAATTCCGCAGGCTCCGATGAACACAAGGACATTTCCCTTTGCAAATTTATCCCTGCACCAGTCACGTAGCGAAGCTACAGATCCACTCTCTGCCACCTCTCCGCTCACAGAAAGAGCAAGGAAAAGCTTTTTCATCAGTTCTTTTCCCTTGTCTGTAAAACATATTATTTTGTATTTACCAATACTTACCTGCTCCATAGGGTTAATGTCCCCTCAATTTTCTGATACATAGCATCATCAAGACCATACAGTTCCTGAATCATTGAATTTTCTATAACTTCCGCGGGAGTCTTCACAAGCACATGGCCGTCATCGTAGACGAGAAGCAGCCTGTCTGCAACTCCAAGTGCCAGCTCTATCTCGTGAAGAGACATGATGACAGTTACTTCTGATGCTGCCATCTGTCTTACAACCTCCATAAGCTCAAGTCTGTGCTTGATATCCATGTATGAGGTTGGTTCATCCATCACCAGAACTCGCGGCGATTGACATATCGCTCTTGCTATAAGTGTCCTCTGCTTCTGGCCATCACTAAGAGACTCATAGGAAGTATCTGCAAGCTTATCCACCTTCATGGTCTCCATGGACCTGTGAGCAATCTCTTCATCTTCCCTGCCATATCTTCCAAAACCGCCTGAAAAAGGGAGCCTTCCTGACATGACAATATCCTTACAGGTCATAAGCTGAGGCCTGATGCGTTCAGTGGTGACTATAGAGAGCTCTTTTGCTATTTCCTTGGCAGATAGCTGTGATAAATCTCTTTTTCCAAGAAAAATATTTCCGCCCTTTATCCCAAGGGTTCCGTTTATGCTCTTTAAAAGAGTGGATTTTCCACCACCGTTTGGTCCTATGAGGCAGATTATCTCGCCTTTTTGTATGTCGATACTGGCGTCTCTTACTACGACTCTTTGGCCATAGCCCGCTGAAACCTTCTCAAGCTTCATTTCTACTATGTCTCCTGATAATCATGTATATAACGATGGGTGCGCCAAATAGCGACGTCACCGCAGATATATTAAGCTCTGTTGGTGCAAACATCTGCCTTGCCAGTAGGTCACTGAACAGGCAGAATACTGATCCTGCAAGAAACGATGCAGGAATCAGCACTATTGGCTTGGAGGTTACAAGAAGCTCTCTCATAAGAAATGGTACTGCAATTCCGATAAAAGAAATCGGGCCGACAAAAGCTGTTACGCATGCGGACAGTACGCTTGATAAGAGTATTACCGCCATTCTCGATGCCTTAACATTTATTCCAACGCTCCTTGCGTAGGTTTCAGATAGTCTCAGCGCATCCAGTGGCTTACTAAGAAGCATCACAAGGATCACTGAAACACCTACTATCACAAAGCCGTATCTTACACTTCCCATATCAATTCCAGAAAAGCTTCCCTGAGACCAGCTATGGAGATTGACGATATCAGAATCATCTGCAAAGGCTATGAGAAAGTCTGTAACAGCACTGCAGATATATCCCACCATAATGCCTGCTGCCAATAGAACCGCCATATTCTGTACTACTCTCGAAATCAGTATTATAAAAAAAGTAGTGATGATCGCTCCAATAAAAGCCGCAAGTACGAGAAGCAGGCTTGAGCTGCGCCCCGTGCTTCCTACAATAAATATGAGTGCCAGTGCAACCATCATCTTGGCTCCTGAGGAAATTCCCAAAATATAAGGGCCAGCTATAGGATTTGAAAAGTATGTCTGTAAAAGAAATCCTGAAACAGCAAGGCCACCGCCTAAAACAAATGCCATCAGCGCTCTTGGAAGTCTTATATCCATGACGATAGTGCTACTCGCCAGATCGCCGCTTCGCCCAAACACAATACCTAGCACCTGAGCTGGGGATATATCAACATTTCCGATGCATACGTTAAGTGTGAAAGCCAGAAGCGACAGTATGACCAGCGCTGTAAATATCACTATTCTTCTAATCTTTCTAGTTTCTTCCATTACTTATCCCCATGGGCTTTTCGGTATTCTGTCTCAAAATCCTTGTCATATAGCTTGGATTTCTCGTAATTTCCAGCCTCGACCACATCTCCAACAATAATAAGAGCTGTTTTACTAATACCCTCTTTTTCAGCCATTTGAGCTGCATCCCTAAGGGTACAGACTATTTTCTTCTCATCAGGCCAGGTTGCCTTATACACGATGGCGCAAGGCGTCTCTGCTGGTCTTCCAGCTTCCATAAGCTTATTTGCAAGTCCCTCTATATTTCCTGCTGACAGGAAGAAAACCATGGTTGAGTCATGGCTTGCCAGCGCCTCAACTGATTCTTTTTCCGGAACCTTGGTTCTTCCTTCCATTCTTGTTATGATCACGCTCTGGCTGACTCCAGGAAGTGTATATTCCAAATTAAGAGCTGCTGCCGCTCCGCAAAAAGAGCTGACTCCAGGCGTGTCATCAAATTCTATGCCAAGACGGTTAAGCTCATCCATCTGCTCCCTGATGGCGCCATAAATACTTGGATCTCCCGTGTGAAGTCTCACAACAGTCTTCCCTTCCGCATCGGCCTTTTTCATAATATCTATAACTTCATCCAGATTAAGATAGGCGCTGTTATGTATCTCGCACCCCTCTTTTGCATACTGTAGTAACTCTGGATTAACCAAAGATCCTGCATATATCAGAACGTCGCACTTTTCTATAAGATCACGCCCTCTGATTGTGATAAGATCAGGAGCCCCCGGCCCCGCTCCAACAAAATGTACCATTTTATATACCTCTCAAAAACTCTTCAGCTCCTGTTGTAGTCACAAGCTTAGTGTAGTCATTGGAAAAGACAACAGTTTCCACTGTCAATTCTCCATCGCCCCACTCTTCCATGTAACTCTTGATCCTGACAGCAAGCTCATCAAAAACCCTATCTTTATAGCCCGCTTCCGTTATCAGCCTTACAGCCTCATCAGTCATTACACATTCCATGAGTTTAGTGCATAACTCACCAACATCGCTTTCACTAGCTGCAGCCCATCTCACAAGTTCGCACAGAATTTCCATTCTGTGATCACCGTAAGCTGAATGAGTATTTTTTATTCCGCCTGCAACCTTAACAAGCTTGCCTAGGTGTCCGCAAAAGAGCATCTTCTTAAAGCCAGCTTTCTTTGCAAGCCTTACAGTTTCATATACAAAATTAGAACACATGATAGCTTTTTTCTCATCAAAGCCATATTCAACCTGAAGGAACTTAAGTCCATAGTTACCTGGAGCTACCAGTAGCACCTCTGCACCTTCTGCCGCTCTGACACTTATCTCAGTCTTAATGGTGGCAACAATTGCTTCATCACTCATAGGCTCAACAATTCCCGTTGTACCAAGAATTGATATACCACCCACGATTCCAAGCTTTGGATTAAAGGTTTTGGTCGCAACCTCTTTTCCTTCCGGCGCACTTATTACTACTCTTACACTCTTATCTTCCATTCCGTGATCACGTAGAACTTCTATAATATTCTCCCTGATCATCTTTCTCGGAACAGAATTGATGGCAGCCTCTCCAACCGGCTGGTCAAGCCCTGGCTTGGTAACCCGTCCGATACCTTCGCCGCCATCTATCTCTACTCCATTCCCATCCTCACTACAAGAAACCTCAGCATATATCCTCATTCCACTGGTCACATCAGGATCATCTCCGCCATCCTTAATAACAGCGCAGCTCACTGATGTATCTGACCTTTTTATATCTATAAGCTCTGCCAGAAAAGTAGGTCCCTTCGGAGTGACTATACTGACAGAGAAGATATCTTTTTTATCAAGGAGCATCACAAGTGCGGCTTTCGCAGCTGCAGCCGCGCAGCTTCCAGTCGTAAATCCGCATCTTAACTTCTGACCACCTTTTTCTATATAAATGTTATTGTCCATAGCTTACATGTTTACCAAAAGAGAATTGCAGATAGCCGCTGCAACGCCGCTTCCGCCCTTTCGTCCCACATTTACTATATAGGGAACATCCATTTCCATAATGAGCTTCTTGGCTTCCACCACATTTACAAAGCCAACAGGAACACCAATGATAAGTTCTGGCTTATAGCCTGTCTCATCATATAACTCACGAAGCCTTATAAGAGCTGTCGGTGCGTTTCCAACAGCAAAGATCAAAGGTTTATCTATTGTCTTTGTAGCGACTTCCATACTCACATAGGCTCTTGTAACCTTCTGCTCGCTAGCAAGTCTTGCCACTTCGCTATCAGCCATAAAGCAGTGAGCTTCTCCTCCAAATTTCTGGAGTATGGCTTTTTTAATGCCTGCCAGTGCCATGTTGGTATCGGTTACTATATGTGCTCCCCTTCTGATGGCATCCTTGGCTTTATCTATAGCTCCATCAGAAAATGCAAGGGTATCAGCATATTCAAAATCCGCCGTGGTGTGAATAACTCTGACAACGGTTGGTTCCACATCCGCTGGCACAACCTTACCCATTTCTGATAGTTCCTGTCTTATGATCCTGAAGCTCTCACCCTCTATTTCTGATGGCAATATGCGCTTAATTTCCATATTTCTCCTATCACAGGCCAATAGCCTTATAAATAAGCTTCCAGTCAAGGTTCTCCCTTAAGGTGTCTGCCAGCTTATTTAATTCTCTTTCCTGAACATCACTCTTACTTTCAAGCTCAAAGCTATGTGCACTTATTCCTTTTCTCTCAGTGATGATCTGCAAAATCCTCTCTGCAAAATCCTTGTTGTCAAAAATTCCATGGACATAGGATCCCAGAATATTGTCTTTTGTAACAACATATCTGCTGCTATGGTCGTCATGGCGTACACTCTTTCCCATGTGAATCTCGTAGCCCTTGATACTACAACCATTTAGAGAAGCATATATTCCATCCGCTCCCTCGATAGTTCCTGCTACCTGCTTAAGAGTCTTCTCACTTCCAAATGAAGTGCTGACATGAAGAAGTCCAAGTCCTTCTTCGCTTCCCTTTTTCTCAGCTCCGACCTCGTCATCAATAGTCATACCCAGCATCTGAAAACCGCCGCAGATTCCTATTACCATGGCTCCGGCACTTCCACGCCCCTGTATTTCCTTATAAAGGCCTGTCTCCTTAAGCCACTTCACATCACCCATTGTATTCTTGGTTCCTGGGATAATGATAAGGTCAGCTTCTCTTAGCGCTTCTCTGGAATCCGTAAAGATAACCTCAACGCCTTCAGCCTTATCAAACACCGTAAAGTCCGTGTAATTACTGATGTACGGAAGACGGATCACTGCTATCTTAACAATACTGCCAGCATCAAAGCCGGACTTTAGCTTAAGCTTATCAGAAACGCTGTCCTCCTCATCAAGCTGAAGTTTCACATATGGTACAACTCCCGCAAAAGGAATGTCACAATATGCCTTGAACATATCAAGACCAGGTTCCAAAAGAGATACGTCACCCCTGAACTTATTGATGATAAGTCCCTTAATCCTGTCTCGCTCATTTTGAGGCATCAGACTTACTGTTCCAAGGAGCTGCGCAAAAACGCCGCCGGGATCTATATTTCCAGCAAGTAATACCGGTGCATCAAGAAGCTCTGCCAGACCCATATTTACTATGTCGTTTTCCCTAAGGTTTATCTCAACAGGACTTCCGGCCCCTTCAATTACTATTACATCAGACTCATCAGCCAGTCGCTCATAAGATCTGAGAATATCAGGTATAAAATCCTTCTTGATCTTAAAGTAATCTGCAGCCCTCATGTTGCTCACAGGCTCCCCGCCTACGATAACCTGAGAAGTAGTATCTCCCATAGGTTTAAGGAGTATCGGGTTCATATCCGCATTTGGCTCAAGGTATGACGCAAAGGCCTGCAACGCCTGGGCTCTTCCTATCTCTTTTCCCTCGATCGTCACGTAGGAATTAAGTGCCATATTCTGAGATTTAAAGGGCGCAACCCTGTATCCATCCTGACTTAAGGCCCTGAGTATTCCCGCCGTCAAAATGCTCTTTCCGGCTCCGGACATGGTGCCCTGTATCATGAGATTTTTAGCCAAATCAAGTCTCCTTGTTTCTATCTGATAAATGCAGTTAATTAAGTCCGTGGAAAAAGAGTGTCTCTTTTTCCTCTCTGCTAATAACTGCGTTTAAGTTCTCTATTATTGTTCCTGTCTTGTTGGCAAACTGATAAAGAGATTTATCTGTATACCAGACTTTCCCATTTTGAACAGCTGATAAACTTCCAAAGAGCTTATCTATAGCCAAGAGCTCATCAAGAGTTTGCGGTGCATCCTGTATAGTTCCGTTGTAGATAAGGATGTCCGCATCAAGAGCGTAGGCATAGAACGCCTCGATGCTTATCGTCATCTGCGTTGATGAACTGTCACTATCAGTTTCTTCTGGTGAAAGATATATTCCGCCTGCCTCAGTTATCATCTTGGCCAGGTAGTCGTTACTTTTCCTTGTTACTATCTGGTGGTTTGAATTAACTGCAAATATGGCAACCTTCTTTTCTTGCAGGTTACCGGTATCTATAGCGTCCACAAGGCTCTTTTGTTGGTCAAAAAAGCTACCGGCCTGCTTCTCTCTATCCGTAAGAATTCCATATATCTTAATCCACTCAAGTCTTCCGAGCGGCTCATTTTCATAACTAGACCTGTCTATAAAAACAGGTATTCCTAAATCTTCAAGCCTCTCAAGCACCTTGGGAGAATGAAGTATCATCATATTTTCTATAGCAAGATGAATGTCTTTATCAACCATCATCTCGTAGTCCGGCGCACTGTACTTGCCGCCATATATAAGTGTTCCCTGATCCATAGCTTCTATTGCAGAATCTATATACCAGTTGTCTCTGTCAGTACCTGACAAAGTTATACTGCCCACCGCATCAAGACTGTCGAAGTGACACATTGCTCCGGATGCAGCCAGATACACATTTAAAACAGGCTTCCTTATCACTGTGATATCTGATGGCAGATTTTCGGGTGTTTCCGTATTCTCCGGCATAACCAGATATGTTCTTCCATCATCCACCGCTATGACTGTTACATCACATTCATATCTATGAACCTTATAGCAGCCTGCGTATGCATTCTCATCTGTAGAAATATAGGTAAGTCCTGGAATAGATGGAGCCGCCATCTCTTTTCCCGCAGATGTCTGACTTGCGTCTTCAATATTCTCTCCAGAATCATTTATTGCTTCCTGACTTCCTGCCTCTTTTTCGCCTTCGCCAGTACTATCCAGCGAGAACACCAATGTATAATCAATCAAATGTGGCGTACTCATAGCTGTAGTGTCAGCCTGAACCGCCATTTCCTTATCGAGTCTGATAGGAATGATAAACTCAGAATTACCCTCTGTATTAACAGGCTTATAGGTCTTACCATCCACAACCATGTAGTCATAGTTGGGACTACTCCATGTAATATCCGCTGTTAATTTGCCGTTTTCTACCATGACCTTGCAGGGGCTTTCAATATATGCCCTGCCACTTCCGCCCGTAAGTGTAACAGATGCGGCATATTCCCCATCTGGAATTCTGCCGCATCCCCACAAGCAAACAAGCATGGTCAAAATCAATATGATCTGCTTAATCTTCTTATTACTTAAGTACACTTCCTGTATGCTCCACATATAACTTCTGAACATCTTCAATTCTGCCAAGTCCGGAAATCTGGCATTCTACGCTGTCAAAAGAACCATCTGCAAGGAATCCACTCTTCCATGAATCCTCGTCATCACCAGCCATATCGTTGTTAGCGTGGTCACCTGCAACAACCATAAGAGGTCTGAGAATTACGTTCTTGTAACCAGCTTCTTTTACCTTATTAATAACTTCTGAAAGCTCTGTCTCTTCAGGCTCACCCTCAACAGTTCCAATAAACACATTCTCATAACCAAGCTCGTCCATCTGAGTCTGCATCTGTGAATATGTAACCTTAGCTGTATGTGATGTTCCATGTCCCATGAAAACAAATGCTGTGCTTGCATCCTTAGCAGCATCAAGACTGTCAAAGCCTGCTTCCTTAACTGCAGCTGCTGTAATAGCCTTAGCTACTGCTTCTTTATCCTCGTTAATAACACTTGCATCTTTTCCTACTTCTCCAAGAAGTGGCTCAGCAATTGCAACGTTCTCAATTTTGTCTTCGTAGTCTTTTAATGTTTCAACAAGTTCGTCATACTCAGCACCATGCATGAGATGTGTTGGCTGAATAACAAGTGTGCTGACACCGTTATCTATTGCTCTCTGAAGGGCCTGATCTACGTTATCGATCTTCTCTCCATCTCTTGCCATTACATGGTTGATGATGATCTGTGCAGTAAAGGCTCTTCTTACAGACCAGTCAGGATAAGCCTTGGCAATTGCCTTCTCAATTCCGCCGATGTCCTCAGCTCTGCTGTCGTTAAAAGAAGTACCAAAGCTTACTACAAGAATCTCCTTATCTCCGATCTCATCTCCATTTAAAGGATCATCCTTGGAAGCATCACCTGTATCTCTGCCAAAGTAATCTGGATCAGCATCATCGCCCTCAACCAGCTCTTTCTGCTCATCTGTAAGAGCATCCCAGCCAGCCTTGGCAGCTGCGCACTGAGCCTCTGTATCTTCTGTCCAATTCTGAACATAGATCTGATCGATCAGCTCAGCTACCTCATCAGCAGCTTCCTTGTCAGTATCTGTCTCATGAGGCTTAACCTCTGAAACCATTACCTTGTGGTTATACCATTTTTCTTTTGTTCCTATAAGAGCAAGGTCAAATTCCTCATCAATAACAGGAACTGGAACATCGAAACCGTGAACCTCTTCTGTTGTACCATCTTCATAAGTAACCTTATCTACTGTTGGCTCAAGAAGTACTGCACCTTCCTTCTGGGCATCTTCTGCTGTTCCTGGGAAAAGATTTACAATGCTCTTGGAAGGCAGCGTAATATGAATTGTCATCTCGCCATTCTCAACTGTAAGAGTTCCCATATCATCCAGCATTTCATTAATATGGAACATATTGCTGTCTGTTGTAAATTTGGCATCATATACGCCGTCCTCAAGTACCTGAGCGTTTGCCTCTTCATTAGCTGTGCTCACATTTTCCTCCGCTGTCACTTCACTGACTTCCTCTGTAGCATTCTCGTTTGTTGCAACAGGCGCTGTCTGACCACAGCCTACACACAGCGCAAAAGCCATGGAGCATGCCAGAACCATTGTTAACAGTTTCTTCTTCATAATATTCCTCCTGTAAAATAAAAAAATGAGAACTCCGATAGAAGCATAAACTTCTGATCACGAGTTCTCATCTGTAGTCAATATCCTTAATAGCACACTATTAATAGCAAAAGACATATATCTTTTGCTAAATGGCTTCGTACAGTCAATTCCTCGTGACCTGGGAGTTATGATAAATTGAATCATACACCTTAGTACAGCGACAGGCAGGTCTCCCGACTGATCGTACAATATCTCAATAAGAGACATTCACCATTCTTCCCTTCCCAGGGCATTCAACACCCCAGTGGTTATGAAGAACAACTGGCACATGGCCTTACGAATTACGGTGACGAGATCGCGCAGGACTTGCACCTGCTTCCCTTTTCACCTGCACAGCAGCGCTAAACTGCCTGCAGACACCTTCCGCTTTATTCAATTATAAAGTCATAATAGCACATTCGCTCTGATAAACATAGTTTGTTAACAAAAATATCACAGAAATCAAGGTAAAATGTAGCATAGTTGCATAAATGACACTCGTTATGATAAAATTAGGCCTTGAGGGTGAAACTATATATCGAGAGGTTAATATGGGAAAAGTAGCAAAGCCTAAAAAGCACAGACATAAAAGGCATTATACTTTTATGATAATCTCGGGGGATTCAGACGGCAGTACAAAACGCCTACACTTAAATCATTTCAAGACTCAATTACTGGCATATACATGCTTTGCAATAGCTCTGGCTATTGTTTGCTACATTATTTATACTGCAATAACGATTGATACTCTGAGAAACATTGAAGTGCAGCAGAAAGAACAGCTTGAGCAGCTCATTACTGACAATGATCAGCTTACAGCTGCCAATGAGAAACTTCAAACAGAAAACGAGCAGCTCTCCGCTGCTATCAATAAGAGAATAGAAGACGAACAGGTAGTTGCTGAAGAAGCAGAAGCTCTTGCAATTCCATCCGGTTTCCCTTTATCTGGAACAGCTTCTATGACTAACGCAGTAGATGATACCAATTCTACTACTGTCACTACTCTCACTGATGATAACAAGGATACAGCTACTGGCAATCCTATTGTGGTATTTACCGCTGGAGAAGGCAGTAATGTCATAGCATCCGGATCCGGAACAGTTACAAGCGTTACAACCGATGCCAAGTTTGGCAATGTTATAACTATAGATCATGGGAACGGCTACGTTTCTATATATAGAAATTCTGGTAATCCACTGGTTTCAGAAGGTGATTCAATCGACAGGGGAGATATCCTCTTTGTAGTCGGTGAGGATAACACTTCCCTTGGATATCAGATTCAACAGGATGAGAACTTTATTAATCCAGAAACACTAATTGAGATTAACGGATAAACGGAGGGAAAGTATATGTTTGGAAGCAAAAAAGATACAACGCTTGATCCGTCTCTGGAACAGGTAGGAACCATCATCGGACCAGGTGCTGTAATCGAAGGACCTCTTACAACTAAAGATTCTGCCAGAATCGACGGAACTGTAAAGGGTAATGTAACCATAAGTGGCGCACTCATCGTTGGTCAGGAAGCCAAGATCGTAGGAACTGTTTCCTGTCTCAATGCTTATATTGCAGGCGAAATAAACGGTAATGTTTCTTCACCTCAGGGCAAGGTTGAGATCAGTGATACTGGTAAGGTTATCGGCGATGTAACCTGTAAGGGTATCATCATTGATGAGAACGCTGTATTCCAGGGCAAATGTGAAATGACTAACCTTGATAAGAATTCAGCCAAGGTAGCCAAGGAAAGAGCTGCAGCAGACAAAGCTGCTGAGGAAAACAAAGCTGCTGAGAACAAGACAGAAGAAAACGCTGATAAAAAGGATTCAGATAAGAAATAAAGATAAGCGCAATAAAGCCGAATGCATTGATGCATTCGGCTTTTATTACAAAGTATTATATTCACAGAAATCAATAATATATCCGTGGGCTATCTGCCCTACCCAAATCAATCCTGCATTCTCTCGAATACAAGCTCATATCCGTCGTCACCATAGTTAAGTGAACGATTAACTCTACTGATAGTAGCAGTAGAAGCGCCAGTCTTCTCAGCAATCTCAAGATAAGTCTTGTGGTCTCTGAGCATAGAAGCAACCTCAAATCTCTGTGAAAGAGAAAGAAGTTCATTTACAGTACAAAGATCTTCGAAAAAGCTATAGCACTCCTCTTTGTTCTGGAGGCAAAGTATCGCATTAAACAGGTGATCAACTGCATCTGTCCTAATCTTTTTGTTCATATTGTAAGTCTCCTTAAATCATATTTTACTCAATTACTATACTATATTTCGTCAATAATACTTTCATGCTTAAATATTTTATCACTCTGAACTAGTAAAGTAAAGAACTCTATTCTGTATTTCGAAATATTACCGAACAATGTTCAATATTTGCGTAAAACTTCCACTTCAAAACAATAAATTGCCTTTACTTTTGTTTTTTTATGTGTTAGCATTAATATGTTGTCGTGGACAACAGAACGATTATTTTTTTATTTTTAGTGGAGGTATTACAATGAACAAAGGTACTGTTAAGTGGTTCAACAACCAGAAGGGTTACGGCTTCATCTCTGACGAGGCTGGAAATGATGTATTCGTACATTATTCAGGACTCAACATGGAAGGTTTCAAGTCTCTCGAAGAGGGCGCTTCTGTAGAGTATGATGTAATCCAGGGCGAAAAGGGACCTCAGGCCGTAAACGTAAACAAGCTTTGATTCACAAGTGAGTTAAAGGCTAATTAATCAGACTACATAGTGCCTTATTCTAATATAGATATATATTTTGAATTCGCAAGATTGTAACAATGATTAATCAACAAAATCCATCTGGTTTTACCAGATGGATTTTTTGAGCTAATCCGCAAATTTTCGAAATCACATAGAATAATCTTTTAGATTCTATACATTCTGTTATTCACAGCATTTTATAACGTCATCCATTCTAAGCTTTCCACCGAATATATCCAGTGCACTTCCTACAGTGACGTCTATCTTACCTTTTCCAAGCTTCCTTAGCTTATCAATATCTTCAAGAGAATGAACACCACCGGCGTAGGTAATTGGCATTTTGCCCCAGTCACCGAGGATTCTCGCGACATTCTCTTCTATTCCATTCTGCTTACCTTCAACGTCAGCAGCATGAACCAGAATCTCATCGCAGTACTCAGATAACTTTTCCAGATTCTCAGCAGAAAGCTCTACATCTGTCATCTGCTGCCATCTGTCAGTAACCACCATATACCTGCCATTCTCATCGGCCTTACAGGACAGATCAAGAACTATCTTTTCCTTGCCTACAGCCTTAACCAGCTTTTTAAGATTCGTCATACTGATCTTACCATTCTTGAATACAAAAGAGGTTACGATCACATGTGAAGCACCTGCATCAAGGAACTCTTTTGCATTATCTGCATTTATGCCACCGCCAATCTGAAGAAGTCCAGGAGTAGCAGAAAGCGCCATCATAGCCTGCTTTTTGGTTATGTCATAATATGGACTCTCTACAGGATTGAGCATTATAACGTGACCACCGTTCAATCCCCTCTCCCTGTACATTCTGGCATAAAAATCAGCACCCTTAGCAGATGCAAAGTTCTCTTTTGCCTGATCACCTGCATCTACAAGGCTGCTGCCTATTATCTGTTTAACTTTTCCGTTGTGAACATCAATACAAGGTCTGAACCTCATGCCAGTACATCTGCCATGTCATACATGCCAGCACCCTTACCTGCCAGGTACTTGGCTGCTTGGATGGCACCCTTTCCAAAGATTGCCCGTGAATAAGCTCTGTGAGAAAGTGTTACAACTTCGTCGTGTCCAGCAAAGATAACGTCATGGTCACCTACGATTGTTCCGCCCCTAACTGCAGAGATTCCGATTTCCTTCTGACGTCTCTTTTCTCTTCTCTGGCTTCTGTCATAAGTATATTCATACTTCTCATCAAAAGCATCGTTTATAGCATCTGCAAGAGCAATAGCTGTTCCGCTTGGTGCATCAAGCTTCTGATTGTGATGTTTTTCTACTATTTCAATATCAAATCCAGCCTCTGCAAAAAGAGGTGCTACTTCCTTAAGAACTTTGAGAAGTGCATTAACACCAACTGACATATTTGCAGATCTAAGAACCGCCACCTTAGTAGATGCCTCTTTTACCTTAGCAAGCTGATCCTCTGAAAGGCCTGTTGAACACAATACAACTGGAGTATTCTTGTTGGCAGCATAGTCAAGAAGTCCCTCAACTGCAGAAGCATTAGAGAAATCAACGATAACATCAGCTTCTACATTACAATCTGAAAGGCTCTTAAAAACTGGAAAATCGTAGTTGTTCTCACCAAAGGCATCAACACCTGCTACTACTTCGATGTCAGCATCCTCTTTAACCAGATCAATAATTACATGTCCCATACGGCCATTGCAGCCGTGCATAATCATTTTTGTCATAGCCATTGTGCTCCTTCCCATTATGTGCAAGTCTATTATTTAATAAGTCCGAACTTCTTCATCTCATCTCTTAAAACTTCCTGGTGAGCTGGCTCCATCTCTGTAAGAGGAAGACGAAGAGGGCCTGCCTGGATACCGATCATCTTGAGTGCGCTCTTAACTGGGATAGGATTAACCTCTGAGAAAAGAGCTTTCACAAGGGGAATCGCCTTGAACTGAAGCTCCCTTGCTGCTGCATAGTCGCCATCAAGGCACTTCTGACAGATCTCGTGAGTCTGCTGTGGAGCAACATTTGAAAGAACTGAGATAACACCAAGTCCGCCAAGTGACATGATTGGAACGATCTCATCGTCATTTCCTGAGTACAGATCAATGCATCCTTCTGCAAGCTGCATCATTCTGGATGTCTGAGCAATATTTCCTGTAGCATCCTTGATACCTACGATATTCTTCTTGTCACGGCAAAGTCTTACTGCTGTCTCTGGAAGGATATTGCAGCCTGTTCTGCTAGGAACATTGTAAAGAATGATAGGAATGTTAATAGCATCTGCAATAGCGCCAAAGTGAGCATAAAGACCTTCCTGTGTTGCCTTATTGTAATATGGAGTTACAGAAAGTACGCCGTCTGCGCCGTATTCTTCAGCAAGCTTGGAGAGTTCAATTGCTGTCTGTGTGCAATTAGAGCCTGTTCCTGCAATTACAGGAATTCTCTTGTTAACCTTGTCGATACAGAACTTAACAACTTCCATGTGCTCTTTCTCTGACATGGTTGCTGCCTCACCTGTAGTACCACACACGATGATAGCGTCTGTTCCATTCTCAATCTGGAACTCTATGAGTCTTGCAAACTCCTCATAATTAACATCACCGTTTTCCTTGAATGGAGTTGCGATTGCTACTCCTGCTCCCTTAAATATTGCCATGATATCCTCCTTAATAATTCAGACCTTCAAATGAAGAGTCGCTTGCGACGCTTCTGCGCACGAGCGGATTGCGTAAGCAATAATATCATTTCCGCGAGTTGCGCAATTCTTTTTTTATTCGACAGAATAAAAAAGGCTCAACAGATTAATCTGATGAGCCGCAAATACTATTCCATTCCCAATTGAATACAAAATAAGAATGAACTTGATAGCGCCCCATCTTGCGATGACAGTCATATAGCTCTTAACTATATGCCCAAGCATCTGGTCTTCAGGAAACCAAACCTTTCGGCATATTCACCTTCCATCCTGCTTCTCCTGTGCCTGACACATCCGCAGAATTACTCATTGAATACGCAACCTCTATCTAAAGTCTTATGTTGTTTTTTAAATAGTACAACCAGTGTCAAGTTTTTGTCAATACAATTGCACGTTTTCCTATGAAGTGAGCAATTTGTGTGTTTAGCTTTACTCAGCACCTGAAATAGTAACATTCTCAAGTCTTACTACTGCAGGAACTACTGCGTTGTTATACTGTCTGAGTTCCTTGGAGAAACCAACATTCTGGAAAAGCTCATTGACATTACCAGAGACAGAGCCTCCACTTACAACTGTAACCTCGTCTCCATCATGAAGATAAGCAAGACGGATTTCGCCAGCAATATCTCCAGTAATAGGATTAACTGAGAAATCAGAGAACTCAACTGGCTCAAGATACTTGCCGCATCTAAGCTCAGCCTCTGTCTTACTGCCACCCTCAGTCACGAAGTTTCCTGCATTATAGGAATCCTTAACACCGAGGTAGTAACGGAACTGTACATCTCCCCAGAAATTCTCGGTAATGTTGTCTTTGATAATGTACATATCGCGTGCTATAGCACCTTCTGAGTCCACAGCTCTGTTGTTAGCTGAATTAGGAAGCTCTTTTACCGCCTTGATTGTGAGCTTATCGCCTTTAACATCCTTAATAGCAGGCTGACCAGCCTCCCAATCTGAGTAACCCATGTACTTGTAGGCAGCGTGCATGTGAGTAGCCGCCCATGTGAAGAGCTGCTTAGAATCCTCTGTCGATAAAAGAACTGTAGCCTTGCCGAGATTAGGAGTAGGAACAGTATGAAGTCTGTCCTTACCAAACTTAAGAGTATCCGAAATATCTTTTACCAAAGAAGCCTTGTCACAGGTTCCAGCCTTGTACATTCTATAGAGCTCGATCTCGTGCTCATCATTTCTGGCATTGACTACTACCTCTACCATGGAATTAGGATAAGTAATAGTCACATCGATACCCTCAGAGTTAACAAATCTTCTCTTGCATCTCTCTGCAAATATTTCGTAGGAGTTGATGTCTTCTCCTGAAGTCTCAGGGACCTCCTGCATAGCTTCGATGAACTCCTGAGCCATCTTCTGAACATCGTATTCCTTGTTCTCAACCTGAGCCTGTTCCTTGTTCAGTTCGTAATATGGGTTAGGTGCAAAGGTAGCTCTTTCACAGAGAGCATCGATGATCTTCTTAGCTTCCTCTACAGATGCTGTTGGAGCAATCTCCTCTGAAGCTCTTCCAACTAATTTGCCGTCCTCAAGCTTACGATATACCTCAACTGTAATGTGCTCTACGTCACGGACTCTGTTCTGATCGAGCTGGTGCTTAATAAAGTAGAACTCCCAGCCCTCTGTTACTATATCTTCTACACTCCAGAAATCTGCACTGGACTGTTTTAATAATTCTATTATTTTATCTGTCATATTAACCCCCAGTATCAACCAAGTCTTGCCACACACTTAAGGTATGGACCGCCATCAACAGTCTTAACCCATTCCTTGTGGCCCTTACCACACTGTCCGGCACCAAATGGTACATAGTCTGTACTAGCCATTGAAATTGAGTTCAAAAGATCTGGCACATAACCTGTAAGAACTACAGGTGCTACTACCTTTCCAGTCAGTTTGCCATCAATGATCTCATAGCCTCTTGCAATGATGCACTGAATACCCCAATGCTTGGGATCTTCCATTCCTGAGAAGAATCCGGACAAAAGATATCCCTTCTTGATAGAAGCAATCATCTCTTCCTTAGTGCTATTGCCGCTGTCGAACATAGTGTTTGTCATTCTGGTGTAAACCTTATGCTCGAAGTTCTGTCTTTTACCATTTCCTGTAGCTACTGTGCCAAGTCTGAGCGCTGCAAGAGCATCGCATACGCCAGTCTTAAGAATTCCCTTGTCGATCTCAATTACATCTCCTGCAAGAGTTCCCTCATCATCAAAGGCATAGCTTGATGTGTTCTTGCATACCTTAGCTCCCTCGTGCATTGTAACAAGGTCAGAGCCTACGCGTTTGCCAATATATTCCTGTCCGAGAGCTCTCTTTTTAACAAACATATCCATCTCAACGCCATGGCCAAATGCCTCGTGAGCGATAAGTCCCGAAACCTCTGGAGTTGTGATAACCTCGTACTCACCTGGAATAATTCTCTCAGCTCCAAGATTAGCCTGGACACTCTCAAGTCCCTTCTCAAGAAGCTCCTCAAGTCCATCGAATATAGCTGGACCTTCTCTGTCAGAGAGAGACTCGTAGGCATACTCTGTCTTGTCACCTCTTGCAGTAAGCATGAGAACTGAACCAGTTGACTGTACATAGCTCTGTCTGAGGTCTCTGTTTGCTGTAAGGAACATCTTGCAGACATGAGTTGACTCTCCTGAAACTGTGCAGTCGATGATTTCCTCTGAAAGAGACTTGCCCTTATCGCTAAAGCTCTTAAGCTTATTCATAAGTGCATCAAGATCAGTCTCCTCCGGAAGATCTGTTGTATCCATCTCTACAAAGAGCTGTTCTGGCTCATCTGAAAGCTTGCCAGTGTCATAAACCTTAGTGTTTGTAGCCTTGAGAACAGCAAGCTGCTTATCAAGAACCTCCTTGATCTTAGTTGCCTTCTCTCCCACATTGTCAGTGTCAAACAGGTTAAAAGCATATTCGCTGTAAAGCCCATCCTTGTATACTCTGACAACATTTCCTCTTTCTACCATGAGGGTATCACCGTAGATGCTCTTAACTCTCTGAGATGCACTAATGCTAAATCCCACTGAATCTGTAGAAAGAACGCTTACATAGTCGTAGCTCTTTCCCAGCTCAGCAATCAGCTCCTTAAGGCCTGGAGCTATAGATGTTAAGTATTCTGAAAACTTCGCCTTCATATTTTCCCCTTTCCAACATAACTTTTCATTCGTTTACCGATTTAAACCACCAAAGTAATCGAACTTCTACATTATATAATGCGCCAGCATGCTAAACAAGGGAAAACGCTCTCAGAATCTACATATTTTCTGTGATTTTTTATCTTAATTTAATTTTCCCATTATAAAAAGATATTGAATAACAAAATATCGCGTGCTATAATGCCATAGTTTGAAAAGTAATGGTGTTTTTTCTATATTAAGGAGACAAAAGATTTATGAAGCAGACTAGAAATGATGTAAGAAACGTAGCTATTATTGCGCACGTTGACCATGGTAAAACAACTCTTGTAGATGGCCTTCTGAGACAGAGCGGTGTTTTCCGTGCAGGCCAGGAAGTTGTTGAGCGTGTAATGGATTCCGGCGATATCGAAAAAGAGCGTGGAATCACCATCATGTCTAAGAATACAGCTATCACATATAAGGATATCAAGATCAACGTCATCGATACTCCAGGCCACGCTGATTTCGGTGGTGAGGTTGAGCGAGTTCTCAAGATGGTTAATGGCGTTATTCTTGTAGTTGACGCATTCGAAGGCCCTATGCCACAGACCAAGTTCGTTCTTGGTAAGGCAATGGATCTTGGACTTCCAGTTATCGTTTGTGTTAACAAGATTGACAGACCAGAGGCCAGACCTAAGGAAGTTATTGATGAAGTTCTCGAGCTTCTCATGGATCTTGGAGCAGATGACAATCAGCTTGATTGCCCATTCGTATTTGCCTCAGCCAAGGCTGGAACATCATCTCTTTCTATCGAAGAGCAGGGCACAGATATGAAGCCTCTTCTCGATACAATCATCAACTACATTCCAGCTCCTGTTGGAGATCCTGAGTCAAGCACACAGGTACTCATCAGCACAATCGACTACAACGAGTACGTTGGACGTATCGGTGTAGGTAAGGTTGATAACGGTGTTGTTAAGGTTAACCAGGAGGTTGTTGTTGTTAACCACCACGAGCCTGAGAGACGTATTAAGACCAAGATCAGCAAACTCTATGAGTATGATGGACTTGGAAGAGTTGAAGTTCAGGAAGCCAAGATTGGTTCTATCGTTGCTATTTCTGGTATCGAAGATCTCAAGATCGGTGACACACTTTGCTCAGTTGATAATCAGGTTGCTATTCCTTTCCAGAAGATTTCTGAGCCTACAATATCAATGAACTTCATTGTTAACGACTCTCCTCTTGCTGGTCAGGAAGGTAAGTATGTAACAAGCCGTCACCTTCGTGACAGATTATATAGAGAGCTCAACACAGACGTATCACTTCGTGTTGAGGATACAGATACAACAGAGACCTTCAAGGTATCAGGACGTGGTGAGCTTCACCTCTCAGTTCTTATTGAGACAATGCGTCGTGAAGGCTTTGAGTTCGCAGTCAGCAAGGCTGAGGTTATCTACCACACAGATGAAGCTGGCCACAAGCTTGAGCCTATGGAGAAGTGCTACATCGATGTTCCTGATGAGTTCTCAGGTTCAGTTATCCAGAAGCTCGGTGAGAGAAAAGGTGAGCTTGTAAACATGGGTGCTGGTAACGGCGGTTATACTCGTCTTGAGTTCAACATCCCATCACGTGGACTTATCGGTTACAGAGGTGAGTTCATGACAGATACAAAGGGTAACGGTATCATCAATACTATTTTTGACGGATATGCTCCATACAAGGGAGATATGAACTACCGTAAGACTGGTTCTGTTATCGCATTCGAGACTGGTGAAGCTACAGCTTATGGTCTTTTCAATGCTCAGGACCGTGGTACACTCTTCATTAAGACTGGCGACAAGGTTTACTCAGGAATGGTAATCGGAACCAGTGGTAAGAGTGAGGACGTTGAGGTTAACGTATGTAAGACCAAGCACCTCACAAACACAAGAACATCATCATCAGATGAAGCTCTTAGACTTGTTCCACCTAGAGTAATGTCACTTGAGCAGTGTATCGAATTCATCGACACAGACGAGCTCCTTGAGGTAACACCTACAAGCCTTCGTATTCGTAAGAGAATTCTTGATCCTACACTTAGAAAGCGCGCAAGCTTTAAGAAATAATATAGTAAAAGAGAGCCTTGGCTCTCTTTTTTCATTTAGTAATTTCAGCGCTCAACTATTACTATTATCATACGCATATTAAGTATTAGGCCATTCTCGGCTAAAAATCAATTCTCACAATATATAATACCCCTTGTCGCCCTCGGCGATTTCAATCTGGCCCTCACATTTCTGGATGAGGCCATCGCAGATGCGCTGTTTGTCGGCGTCGCGAACACAGATATCAAACTGAACATCTGCTTCGTAGCGGGAGTCGGCAATAGTGATCTCATTCTGAGACAAATAATATTGAACATTGTTGATCATGTTGTAGCCAACCTTGAGCGTCAACTTCTGAGATAAAACCTTCTCTCCTATCTGGCAGTTGGCTAGACCTGCCTGAGCTGACTGGGTATATGCTCTCACAAGTCCGCCAGTTCCCAACAGCACTCCGCCAAAATATCTTGTTACGATGATCAGCGTATTGGTAAGACCTGCGCCATTAATAACTTCAAGGATAGGCTTCCCAGCTGTGCCTGAAGGTTCTCCATTATCACTGCACTTGGATATCTCGCTGTTAACTCCTATCACATAAGCATAGCAGTTGTGCCTTGCATCCCAATATTTCTTGGAAATCTCAGCAATCCTCGCTTCTGCTTCCTGCTGATTCTCAACAGCATATACATTGGCAATGAATCTGGATTTCTTTTCCACAATCTCGCCAGTTCCATTTGAAATTAATACTTTATAAGATTCTCTTTCACTCATAGAAGCTATTATAGCACAATCCCAAGTTGCCATTCACAACAAAAGCGCCCGCCCACATAACAGAACAAAGCGAAGTTCAATGAAGATTTTTTCGTCTGTGTAAGTGAGGTATATTCATGAGACTTCGGAAAGCGGCAATAAGAATTCTGCCACGGGTCAACATGTTTGAGCACCTATGGCAGCCTTTTACCTCCCGCCATTTTCCCTTGCTCGTCACTGACAAATGCAGATTTTCTCAGATGTTTCCGCAGCTTTTCTTTTAATACGCATGCTCAACTGCAACTCGCAGGACGGAAACAAGATAGATAACCGAAAATGCCATTACGGTGCGTAGCACCTAATAAAAAAGGAGAAATCAATCTTTCATGCTAGCATGAAGAAGTTGATTTCTCCTTTTTATTAACGCTCGCTTTGCGAGCAATGGCATTTTCTTGAATATACGGCTACAACCGTCCTGCTTCAGACAACGTTTCGCATGCGCGGGAAAAGCTGCTATGGAAACATTAGAAAATCGCATTTGCCATCTCAGACTCGCCTTGGAAAATTGGCTGGGGCGGCAGCGGCTGCTGTGGGTGCGAGTTTTGACCCGTAGAATTCTTAGCCGCTTTACGAAGACCATGAATATCCGAAACTGGAGGCGACGAAAAAATCTTTATGAACGAGCTGAAGTTCTGTTATGTGGGCGGGCGCAACGATATGAATGGCAGCCATATTTTCCATTTCCTTCTAGGCGTGCTATAATAAGATGTTATATCATGCAAAGATGGGTTACTAGGGCATGAACCAGGTGATCCATTTCGACAGCACATTATTACAGCGAGGGATACATATGAATTATGGAAAAAGAGGTATCGTTGAACAGGCAAGAGCCCTGAACTCCGGTACTAATAAGTGGGGCAAAAAGATAAGTCTTTTTGGCTTCTATATTATATTAGCGATGATCATCGGAGGAGTGATCATCGGAGCCAGCGCCGGAATCGGTGTTTTCAATGGAATCCGTGATACAGCTCCAGATATTGGTAACATCAGCGTTACACCAAAAGGATTTTCAACCTTTGTATATGATACAGACGGCAATCAGATAGCCAAGCTGGTTTCAACTGATTCCAACCGTATTCCTGTAACCTGGGATATGATCCCTGATCATCTTGCCAAGGCCTTCGTAGCTATCGAGGACGAGAGATTCTACGAGCACAACGGAATTGATATTCAGGGTATCATCAGAGCTGGTGTTGTAGGTATTACATCCGGTAATTTCTCACAGGGTGCCAGTACCATTACACAGCAGCTTCTTAAGAACAACGTATTCTCAGGATGGACAGACGAGAGTAAGATTCAGCAGGTTAAACGTAAGATTCAGGAGCAGTACCTTGCAGTTCAGCTCGAAAAGAGCATGAGTAAAGAGGACATCCTCCTCAACTACCTCAACACCATCAACCTCGGTCAGAGTACGCTTGGTGTACAGGCAGCTTCTCTTCGTTACTTTAACAAGTCCTGTAGTGAGCTCAACATTTCAGAGGCAGCTGTTATTGCTGCTATTACTCAGAACCCAAGCCGTTTCAATCCTATTACTCATCCAGACAAAAACGCTGAGAGACGTATGAAGGTTCTCAAGAACATGCTTAAGCACGAGTTCATCACTCAGATTGAGTATGATGCAGCCATGACTGATGATGTTTATTCCAGAATCCAGAACGTCAACCAGGAAACAGGCGGTGATACAACCATCAACTCCTACTTTGTTGACGCCCTTACCAATGATATTCTTGATGACCTCATCGAGGCTGGCTACAACGAGACTCAGGCTTACACACTTCTTTATAGTGGTGGTCTTAAGATTTATTCAACACAGGATCCTGATATTCAGGCAATCTGTGATGATGTTTTCCAGAACGAGGAGAACTATCCATCTGGAACAAAGTGGCTCCTTACTTATGAGCTTTCAGTTCAGTCAGCAGATGGAACTGTAACAAATCACAGTAGTGAGATGTTCCAGGCATACTACAAACAGAGTATTACAGGCTTCAACATGCTCTATTCCTCACAGGAAGCCGCAGAAGAAGCTATTGAGAATTATAAGGCAGCTGTTATGAAAGAGGGCGATACTGTCCTTGGTGAGAAATATAACCTTGTTCCACAGCCTCAGGTATCAATTACCGTCGAGGAGCAGAGTACAGGTTATGTTGTTGCCATGGTCGGTGGCCGTGGTCAGAAGACAGCCAGCAGAACCCTTAACAGAGCAACAGACTCTTATCGTCAGCCTGGTTCAACCTTCAAGGTTCTTTCAACCTACGCTCCTGGCATCGACAGCGCAGGCCTTACACTTGCTACAGTATTTAATGATGCTCCATTTGCTTACGACAACGGAACACTTGTTAAGAACTGGTGGGGATCTGAATACAGAGGACTCAACACCGTTAGAACTGCTATCAAGGATTCCATGAACGTAATCGCTGTTGAGGCATTTACACTCATTACACCTCAGCTCGGCTATGATTACCTCAAGAACTTTGGATTTACGACTATCACTGACGGAACAACAATCAATGGCAAGGTATATTCTGACATTCAGCAGTCAACCGCTCTAGGTGGTCTGACCTATGGTGTCAAGAACATTGAGCTTAACGCAGCTTATGCATCAATTGCTAACGGCGGTGTATATGTAGAGCCTAAGCTCTATACCAAGGTTGTTGATCATGATGGAAATGTTATTTTGGACAACACAGAAGCCAAGTCCAAGAGAGTATTAAAAGAAACTACTGCATTCCTTCTCACAAGCGCAATGCAGGATGTTGTAACAGCTGGTACTGCTACTTCCGTTAACTTCGGAACAACAGCAATCGCTGGTAAAACAGGTACTACAACAGATTATAAGGATGTATGGTTTGCCGGATACACCAACTACTATACAGCTACAACATGGACAGGTTATGACAATAATGTCAGCATGAAGGACTCAGCAGAAAAGAACCTCTCCAAGACCATGTGGAAAAAGGTTATGGCAAGAATTCACGAGAATCTTCCTGCTTCTAACTTCTCAATGCCTTCAGGAATAGTTGTTGCTACTGTCTGCTCAAGATCAGGCAAACAGCCTATTGAAGGTTTGTGTAACGGAACTCTTATGCAAGAGTATTTTGAAGAGGGAACTGTTCCTTCTGAAAGTTGTGATGTTCACTATTCAGGCACAATGTGCGCTATCGATGGATGCCCTGCAACAGAACTTTGTCCATTTAAAGCTGCCGGCGTATTTGAACTCACTCCAGAGGTTCCAGCTGCTCTTCAGTCAGGCTTTGTCAACTACACACCTACTAACTCAGCATACACAACAGTTACTGACGAAGAAGGTAACCAGACACGAGTTCTGAATACTTGTCACCATACAGTTGAGTTCATGACTCAGCCTGGAATAGAGGGAATCATCGCTGCTGAACAGGCCGCTGCTGTTGCCGCAGCACAGGCTGCTCAGGCCGCTGCAGAAGCTGCTGCCGCTGAAGCCGCTGCCGCAGCAGGTGGAGATGCAGCTGCACAAGCTGCTCCAGCTCAGTCAACAGAATCAGTAGTAAACGAAGTTCCTGCCGATGTTTCTGCCGGCAACTAAGGAATCATAGATAAAAGCAATAATATAGGGCTTAGAGAAATGGAAATATCCCAGTCTCTAAGCCCTTTTTAATTCTATGATCAGCTACACTCTCTATATAATATGCTTCTGTCTTAAACTCCAAAACAATCAAATTCCGGAATAAAACTTTCCTTGGCTGTCTCTCCAACCTGCATAAAGCCATTTACGACTCCAATTTGGGCCGCATAATCTATCAGGCTGACATAGTCCCTATCAGATACTCTCCGGTCAATTTCGGGGTATTCTGACAGTTCTCCGTTGGGGGTGTACTGATTCATCAAACTGATAAAAATTCCATCCCCATATCTCTCATAGAGATAACGAACAATCATCTTGGCCTGAATCAGCATTCCAGGCATCAAAAGATGCCTTACAACTACGCCCTTCTTCATAATATCAAGCCCATCAGCCGTATCCTTCTTAGTCCCTTTATCCGTAGATAATTCCAAACATTTCTCTGGCTCGAACTCGCACACAGGGCACTGCCTTACCATCTCATCTATAGCTCTTTTGGCAGCATCCACATATCCATGTGCCTTACTGAATCTAACCGCATCCTCTTCCCTGATATATTTGAAATCAGGAAGATAAATGTCAATGAGCCCATCCAGACTCTTTACTGTCTCCAGCTCCAGATACGATGATGTATTAAAAAGAAATGGGATCTTAATTCCCCTGTTTCTGGCCTTTTCTATGGCAACTCTGATAGTAGGGACGAACATATCTCCCGTCACCAGATTTATGTTATTAGCTCCCTTATCCTCCAGTTCAAAAAAGATATCCACAAGCCTGTCTACAGTAATATACTTGCCCACCTGGCCTCTACTGATGGCCCTGTTCTGGCAAAAGACACAGCCCATGTTGCAACCAGAAAAAAAGACTGTCCCAGAACCATTAGTTCCAGAAATACATGGTTCTTCCCATTGATGAAGCGCAGCCCTGCTCACATGCAGATCACTCTTTTCCCTACAAAAGCCCATGGTGGTAGTCCGGTCAACTCCGCATTTCCTGGGGCACAGCTGGCAATTCCTATATTCCAGTAAATAATCTTCACCTTGCTTCACAATAAAACTTTACTCCAAATCTCTGATATCATTCACTGTCTGCATTAACAGTTCCTTTAATGTTATGCCTTCTCACATAGTACAGATAATAGATCAGGAAAAGAACTGTCGTAGTTCCCCAGGTAATTGGATAGCTCATTTCCACCGTCTCTATAGTCCTGTGAAGTGGGAACACTGTCAAAATCCACGTCACTCTCAAAAGGCAAATACCACTTAATGTGATAAGCATAGGAAGAAGCGCTGAGCCCATTCCTCTGAGCACTCCAGAGAACACTTCTACTCCGATATAAAGACAGTAGAAAGGCGCCAGGAATTTGATCATCTGGATTCCAATCTGAATAACATTACTGTCATTTACAAAGATGTATAAGAATCCCTCTCCCCAGAAGTAGAGCACAGTGCTGAGAGGAATAGTTATTGAAGCCGCTATTATAAACGCCTGCCTTGCACTGCTGCGAACGCGGTCATATTTTCCGGCGCCATAATTCTGGCCAGCAAAGGTAGTTACTGCTGTTCCCAGCGATCCTATAGTCATCCAGAAAAGAACGTCTATCTTACCGTAAGCAGCCCAGGCGGCCGTAGCATCTTTACCGAACTCGTTTATCGAAGCCTGGATCAGGATGTTGGACAGGGTATACATTGTAGTCTGTACGCCTGCAGGAAAGCCTATTCTGATAATCCTGGAGAGCATTCCAGTATCCATTCTGATTTCTCTAAGGATCAGTTTATAGGAATCATCACTTCGCATCAGAATAATCACAACTATAACCGCACTTATAACCTGGCAGATAACAGTAGCTATAGCAACGCCCATAACGCCCTGGTTGATGCCCATTTTGCCTAGTCCCATCCAGATTACAAAAAAGATATCCAAAAAGATATTTACAAAGCAACTGACTATAAGAACATAGAGCGGTCTCTTGGAGTCGCCTATAGCTCTTAATATACCTGCTCCCATGTTGTAGACCAGATTGGCTATCATCCCTATGAAATATATCCTCAAATAGATCGTAGAGGCCTCTATTACCTCGGTAGGTGTCTTCATGGCATGGATGATCCAGCTCGACATCCAAATGCCAATAATGGTTATCAGAGCGCCACCAGCGATGGACATGGCTATAGCAGTGTGAACAGCCTTATTGACCTCATCTTTCCTTCCAGCGCCATAGAACTGCGCTATAACAACGGTAGCACCTGATGAAAGCCCCATAAAAAAGCCCACAAAAAGATTGACTACCATCGCTGCAGATCCACCAACAGCTGCAAGAGCATCACTGCCCACAGCTTTACCTACGATAATAGCATCTACTGTATTATAGAACTGCTGAAAAAAAGCACCCAAAAGAAGCGCCCAGAAATATCCCAGCATATTCTTCCATATAGATCCTTCTATTATCTTATTGTTTTGCATTTGAACTTCATTTCCCATTCTTTAATTAGTTTTCTCTTCTCTCTATGTACCTTATCATTTACTATTAGTTTTGCGATTCTCATAGCTTGGTGGATAGCCCCATATTTTTTTATATACATGAGACAAATGATCACTTCCGGCAAACCCAACTCTTGCCGCAATCTCTTCATTAGAATAATATCCTGTCTGTAGTAGTTTTTGGGCTTCTTCACACCTGACCTGAACAAGATAACGATATATGGTACTTCCCGTTTCCTTTTTGAAGAGCCTGTTCAAATGATCATAATTATATCCAAACTTATCCCCTAACCCCTCCGAATCAAAATCATCCATGTAATGCCTTTTAATATACCTTTCAAGCTCCTTTGCTGTAAGAAGGTAACCCTTAGAATTATATTTTTGGCCATGCTCCTGATTCCTGGCATCCTCTGAAATTTCCAGCATTATCATATGCAAAAGAGCTGATGCCTTCTGCCTTTTTAGAAAACCTCCTTCAACGCTGATATCATGAACTCTATCACAAAGCTCTCGGCAGATCTTTATAGTTTCATCATTTGAAATCCTATGTATCTTGGGAAAAAGCACTTCTCCCTGATTTAACAGGTAATTTTTGTCCACTTCCATATACCTGTTGCCTGCATACCCAGGAAGAAAGTGAAAATAGCAAAAAGTATACGATGACGTCCTGATGCCCACATGAGTTCTGGTAGGATCGAGTAAAATACAGTCATTTTCCTCTAAATGATACTCTATTCCCTCCTCATCCAAAAAAAGCTCCCCTGAAGTAATCACGTAGAGAATATATTCATGATACTTTCTTTTGAAATGAACATAGGGAGGACGCTGACCACAGCTATCAAGCGCCGATACCTGAGGCAAGGCGTTAGTGTTTAGTACATAATAAATCTCTCCCATTCCATGTCCCTCATTTTTATCACTATCAATCATTTTCTCTCACGTAAAATAAGATGTTTTCCAAAATATAAATCGCTTATAGACATAATTATATCACTATGCATCATCTTAAATATTCAAAATTTTATACGATATATGTGTTAAAAAACTTGAATACGTCAACCAAGGAGCATAAAAAAATGAGAGATATGACTAAGGGTAATATTACTCAAAATATCATTTTTTTCGCAATACCATTATTTATAGCCAGTATTTTTCAGCAGTTATATTCAATAGTGGATACAATAATTGTCTCAAGAACTCTCGGTTCAGACGCTCTGGCCGGAGTTGGCGCAACAGGTCAACCTACTTTTTTATTACTCTGCATAGCCCTTGGAATGGGAAATGGCGGAGGGCTTATTATTTCGCAATGCTTTGGCAGCAAAAACTTCGAGAAATTAAAGCGCGTCATAATCTCTATGGCTTACAGCATGCTTGCACTTGCGCTTACGATGTCAGCATTAGGCTTAGTTTTTTTAGAAAAAATGCTTCTTTTCTTAAATGTACCAAATGATATACTACCATATTCTATATCCTATATCAGAATCATTTTTGTTTTTTCAACTGGCACCGTATTGTTTAATTATGCATCATCTATCTTACGTAGCACAGGAGATTCCAAGACTCCTTTATATGCCCTGATTGCTGCATCTTTTATAAATACTGGGCTTGATCTTTTCTTTATTATTGTGCTCCATTTAGGGGTCTCCGGTGCCGCCTTTGCTACAGTTATCTCGCAGTACGTTTCAGGATTAATATGTCTTTTTGTATTATATAAAAACAGAAAGCTTCTTGGGTTTACCCAAAAAGCAAAGCTCCTTCCAGAATTAGAAATCTGCATACTTATAGCAAAGACTTCACTCCCTTCTGTATTACAGTCGTGCATGATAACCCTCGGAGGAATCAGCGTCCAAAGACTCATCAACTCCTTTGGCGCAGATACCATGGCAGGATATGTTGCTGCATCTAAGGTCGATTCCCTTGCTATACAGGTAATTCTTTCTGTTGGAAATGCCCTATGCGTATTTACCGGACAGAACATGGGAAAACCAGATTATGAACGGATAAAGAAAGCATTGCTTAGGTCGATGTTCATCATGGTGACAAGTGCAGCCATTATTGCTATCTGCGCATATTATTACAGATTCTCAATAATAAACATATTCATCGATACAAACGCAAATAAAAACGCAGCCAAGACAGGTGCAGAGTATCTTTCAATTGTCTGCATAGCCTATCTTATCTGCGCTATAATGCAAAGCTATCAAAATGTAATACGCGGAGCCGGCGATGTTAATACTTGTATGATTGCAGGTATTGCTGAGCTTAGTGGGAAAATTCTCTTTGCCTACATAACCGTTCCATTCCTTGGTCCCACAGGCATATGGATATCAACTCCATTTTCCTGGGCCTGTGGCTGCCTTGTTCCCACAATCAGATACTACTCCGGCAAGTGGAAACATAGTCTTTTAACTTAATACTAGTTTTTCATTCCTGTTAAAACAATTCCTTCTACAAAGCTCTTTTGCCCGAATATATATATAACTATACCCGGCAAAATTGTCATAAAGGTAGCAGCCATTGCCATTGGCCAGTTGGTTCCAAAAGATCCGGTAAAATTCGTAAGAGCGATTGCAAAAGTAAACTTACTCATGCTGTTAATGTATATAATCTGTTGAAGCATATCATTCCAGATCTGAATAAAAAGCATCATTCCAACCACTACAACCGCTGGTTTTATGGCCGGAACAAGTATGGTCCATAAAATGCGCATACGGCTTGCTCCATCAATTGAAGCCGCTTCATCAAGATCTCTTGGAATAGTCATAAGAAACTGTCTTATCAAAAAGATATTAAAGAAACCGCCACCAGTTAAATATGGTAAAATTAGTGGCCAATAGGTGTCCCCAAGGCCAAATATCTTAGTCCACATTATATAAAGCGGAATAAGCGTTACCATTCCTGGCAAAAGAATTGTGCTTACACATATTTTGAATATTAAATTTTTCCCCCTGAATCTGAGTCTTGCAAAGGCATATCCGCAAAAAATAGCTGTTACCACGCCAAATGTAACTGCAGGAATAATTATGAGAAATGTATTATAAAAGTACGTCCAGTATTTAAACGTTTCCAAAGTTTTTTCGTAATTAGACCACAGCCATTCAGAAGGAATAAATGCCGGTGGATATGCATTAACCTGTGCTACACTCATAAGCGATGATCTAAAGATCCACCAGATTGGAAGCAGCGTGAGAAATGCAAAAAACATAGCAATTATCGTAACTATTGCTTTTTGAAATAGTTGTCTTTTTTCTTTTCCAGTCATAATCATCTCTCCAGGAAACCTTAGTTTTCATCGCTAAAAATACTATCTTTTTGTGTAATAAATAAAATCGCTGTAAAAATTCCCACTAGCACAAAGAATATTACTGAATATGCAGCGGCATAGCCAAGCTTGGTTTTTTCAAATCCATACATATAAATTACATAAGACAAAAACATAGACTTCTTGGCAGGGCCACCATTTGTAAGAGCTAGCGCCGGATTTACAACCTGCAAGTGCGTTATCAGCGCAGTCAGAACATTATAAAATATAATAGGTTTGATACATGGAATCGTAATATTCCAAAATCTCTGCCATGAGTTTGCTCCATCAATCTGCGCAGCCTCCATATAAACTGTCGGCACATTTTGAAGCCCCGCAAGAAAAATAACTATCAGGTTTCCGCTTGCCCAAACTGCTATCAGAACAAGTGACGGGATTACCTGGCTAGGACTATCGAGAAATCTCTGAGGCGGGATTCCTAGCATTCTAAAGATAAAATTAAAGAGTCCATAATTCTGCTCATATAGTCACTGCCATCCCTTGAAAACACCTATAGCTGGGAGCAGATATGGTATAAAGAAAATAGAACGGAAAATGGTTCTTCCAAATATTTTCGAGTTAAGTAAAAGGGCAATTATAAGAGAATAAACGACTGCGCTTATAACGGCATAAAATGCATATTGCAGCGTTGCTTTTACCGCGCTGACAAAATACACATCCTTGGTAAATATACGCGCATAATTATCTATTCCTACAAATTCAGGAGTTGATAGACCATTGTAATTAAAAAGACTCAGAGCAAAAACCGCTATAGTAGGAAGATAGCTTATAAATGTAATTCCCATAAACGCAGGAATAAGGCAAAGATATGCGCATCTTTCTTCACTTTTGTTGTAAGCAGATCTGGTATTCTTTCTCTTTACCTTTTCGCTGTTCTTAGCCATCTTTCTCTTTTCCCCAATCTCATATAAGCTTGCAGCGTCCATCGTGATCCCCCCTTGGATAATCCTGCGGGGATTCCCCCCGCAGGACTCCATAATTAGTTATTGCTTGAGAATATATCATTCAACTCTTCATAATACTCATCAATAGCTTCCTGCATTGTCTGATCCCCTGACCAAACAGCTGAAAAAGCAGAATCAAGTGTCGCATTGAATTCATCTGTTGCATTTACATAATACCATGCTGTTGACTGTGAATTATTCTTGGCATATTCAACTACAGCATTCTTGTACATTTCATACTCAGGATAGTTAGGATTCTTGATCCATTTATCAGTATACTCAGCATCTGTATACCACTTATCCAGAATAGGCATCCATGTTCCAGCCTCTATAAGTGACCAGCTGTTTTCTTCCTGATAATACCACTTAAGCCATGTCATAGCTTCTTCAGGATGCTCGGTTGTTGCAAACACAACATTTGGGCCTCCTGTGCAGATTGTTACTTTCTCTTTCATGTATGGAAGAACTCCTACACCATATCTAAAGTCAGCAGATGGGCCAAGGAAGGTACCAACATTCCAGGTACCATCTGTTGCCATAACAACCTTCTTGGATCCAAGTGATGATTCAAGTGCATTTGCTGCGCTTGTTACTGGAGGTGCACAGTGATAAACCTCTGACAGGTCAGCTATTTTCTGAAGTGCTTCAACTGTAGCTGCATCATTGATCGTACATGCAGAACCATCGGCACTAAAGTATCCACCGCCATTACTCTTTGCCCACACTTCAAGCTGCCATGGGAGAGTGTTAACAGTACATCCATAAATATCAACATTTGATGGATCAAAATCGGGACTAAGCGCATTATTTCCGTTGATATCAACTGTAAGTGTCTGTGCGACCTTTACAAATGTATCCCAATCCCATGCATCATCAGCACTTGCAGGAGGTGTAAATTCAGAAATATCAAGTCCCTGAGCTGTACATACCTCTTCAAGAAGATCTATATTGTACCAAAGGTTCAGTACTTCATTGGCTGCAGAATATGCTACAGGTGTTCCCTGATACTTAAATGTAATAGAATCAAGTGGCTTAGAATCGCCTTCCCCGTACATCGAACTGATATCTGCAAGAAGACCATTCTCTGCAAATTTAAGAACTCCTGCTTCACTCATGATAGCTGTATCAGGAAGCTCTCCTGCAGTTGCCATAGCATTAAGCTTGGTAACATAGATATCATGATCAATTTTGATAACTTCAACTTCAATCTCATCCTGTGACTGGTTAAACTTATCTGCTACTGCCTGTGTAGCTGCTGTTTCTGTCTCATTTCCCCACTGTGCGTAGGTAATATGAACTTTCTCTGATTTTGCCTCCTCAGTTGACGAAGCAGTTGGTGTAGAAGCGGACTCAATAGTAGATGTAGTACTCTGTCCTTCTTCCATCACACTAGTTTCGCTAGTCGCGCCGCATCCTGACAATAGTATAACTGTCGTAGTAACCATTGTTAACGCTGCGCTGAACAATCTTTTCTTTTGCATCCCCTTAAATCCTCCTTTTTATGCTTACATTTTTAGTTACACTAAAACATTTTGCCAAACCTTCATTTCGCCTATGCCCCTGTTGTTCCAAAATGCATATGGGACCGCTTTTATCTTTACCGGTTTCTTCTCAAAAAGAGCCTCTCCATATAGCACATCATCTTTTACCTTTGGTGTGTCGACTCTTGCTCCTTCATAGCAGAAAATCGGCACTTCTCCCGGAAAACGATCAAGCGGCTTCATTTCTTCAAATACAGTATCAGCATTTACATATAATTCAGTCAGATTTTTCCCATTGTCTATTTCCTCAAGGCAGTAGACCATCGGACCATTTACCATTGCAACCTTCCCTACATCAGCCCGTACTCTCGAATTTGCCGCTAACAGCTTGGGATGGTTATTCAAGTAAAGAGTAATTTCATGCATCCCACTTGGGATATCTAATACCGCATAATTATTAAGCTCTTCCAAGGATACTTTTTTTCCATCAAGCTTAAGCTCTGGATTATTAGCATAACCTGGAATTCTTATCTTAAGCTTTATTCCCTCCTTTCCTTCACTCCTAATGTATACCTCTCCTTTTTGTAAAAGAGCTGACGAAAGCTCCAATTTCATATCTGACCCATTTATCGCTAGCTCTATGTTTGACGATATAAATTGATTTATTATAATCTCTTCATCATCCATCGCATATATGTACTGTCCCAATGAGGCCAATGTTCTTGCCAGGTTCGGAGGACAGCAGGCTACGCTAAACCATTTTTGTCTCTCTGGCTTTACATGATTCATGTATGTATCTTTGGTACAAAACTCAGGAATCATTTCCAGCGGATTTACATAAAAGTATCTATCCCCATCCAGATTCATAGCTGCAAGTATTGTGTTATACAGCGCCCTCTCCACAGTGTCATAATATAAAGCATTGCCCTTAAGAGCTGCCATTCTTTGACCAAACATCATCACCCCAACGGATGCACAAGTTTCACAATAATTTGTAGCATTTGGCAGGTCATAATCAGTCGTAAAACACTCCAAAAATCCACTGCTTCCAATTCCGCCTGTTATATACATTCTACGATTAACCATGCTATTCCAAAGTGCATCACAGGCTTTTTCCATTTCCATATCTTCTTCAATCATCGCCAGATCTGCCATGGCACTATACAGGTAAGTTGCTCTAACTGCGTGTCCCTCAGCATCGGACTGCTCGACCGGAGGCTTATCCGCCTGAGCATAAATCATCGAGTAATTACTAAACTCAGGAAAAAACTGCGGTTTTTTTCTGGAAGCAATTTCTCCTTGCAGATAATTGGGCTCCTGCCCTCTTTGTCTTACAAAATAATCTGCCTGCTTTTTATATTTATCATCACCTGTTAAATAATACAGTTTAACTAGGGCTAGTTCTATTTCCTCATGCCCAGGAACTCCGTGAATTTGACCATTTTCATTACCAAAAATTCTGCATATGAGATTCGCATTTTTAATTACCACATTAAGGAATCTGTCCTTTCCAGTTGCCTGATAATAAGCAACTGCCGCTTCTATCATATGTCCAGAGGTATATAATTCGTGTCCTTCAACAAGATTTGTCCATTTTCCTTCAGGATTGTTGATCTGAAAAAAGGTGTTAAGGTACCCATCATCATCCTGGGCTTTTTCAAGTATTTCTACCACCTCATCAATATTCTTTTCAAATTCTTTTCTAACGCCACTAGCAATACAATATGAAGCTGATTCAATCCATTTGTAGAGATCAGTGTCCTGAAATACAACCCCTATTCTTTCACCATTTTCTAGACCGGCAGCAATCTTAAAATTCCGCAAACATCCTGTAGGCTCCATATCCTCCACTTCATCGTTGAGGATTTTCCATTGATGTTCCAACATCACATCTCCAACTTTCTTGATGTAATGGCCAAACAAGGGGTCAGTAATTGTAATATGCTGAAGCTTAATTGGTCGAATATCTCTTCCCATGTAAATCCCCTTTACCTTTTTTCATGAACCACATTCATGGGTTAACGTTTTCCTTTCTCTTATAACATCCAAATATCCCCAATAATATACGAGCATCGTTTATTTTTCTTAAGGTAAACGTTTACCTTAAATAAATTCTATAGCTCGACTATTTTTCTGTAAATAGCTATTTTTAATAATAATTCAGCAATATTTTTGGTTGTTTTTTTAGAAGAAAACGTTTACCATCAATATGTAATTATTTATGTTGTCTCAAAGAAATGAGGAAATACCTTGGCAAATATGAAAGAAATCGCCACTAGAGCTAATGTTTCTGTGGCCACAGTTTCAAAAGTTCTAAACGGGACTGGCAACATCAGCGAAGAAACCGCCAAAAGGATTTTGGACATAGCATCAGATCTTAATTATCATCCAAATCTTTATGCCCGAACACTCAAAAAAGGGAATAGCAGAACAATTGGCATTTTGGCTGAAGACCTTACTGTTTTTAATACCCCTCCTGTAGTCGATGGCATAGGTGCTTTCTGCGAAGAGCATGATTATAGGTATATTTTTGAAAACCTTCGAATCAACCAGTTGAAAATCGATCCCGACGTAGATCAGGACACCTATAATAAAATCAAAAATAACGCCATCTCACACATGGAATCCATGCAGGTTGACGGTATTATATATGTAGGTTGTCATTCTCATCGTATTATTCCTAGCGTCTATGACAACGACCTGCCATTTGTATGTGCATACTGCATATCATCTTCGCTTGCTATACCATCCATTCTGTATGATGATGAACACTCAGCTTATGATGCAGTAACTCTACTGATCAAAAAAGGTCACAAAAAAATAGGCACTGTAACCGGTAAAACAGGCAGCGCTCACGCGAGATGGCGTCTTACCGGATACCAGGAAGCCCTCTACGATAATAATATTCCATATAATCCAAAGTTATGTATGAAAGGGGATTGGTCCAGAGACAGCGGCTATAACGCAGCCAAGGAGCTTTTAAAGCTTAACGTGACCGCCATATTCTCTCAAAACGACGAGATGGCAATGGGAATAATGGATGCCTGTTCTGAGGCAAATATCATAGTAGGAAAAGATCTATCTCTTATCGGCTTCGATAACAGAGAGCTTTCTACTGTATGCCGGCCACAGCTTTCTACAATAGAGCCACCACTCTATGACATCGGTTACACTGCTGCAGAAAGCTTAATCGCGCGTATTGAAAATAAACCCAATGTTCTACGCGGTGAAATCAGACTTCCATGTAGAATAATAGAAAGAGCATCTACTTAAGATCAAAAAAGGCTTTCCATGGAACCATGGAAAGCCTTCTTTATCCTGCGGGTGACAGGACTTGAACCTGCACGGTCGCCCACCAGAACCTAAATCTGGCGCGTCTGCCAATTCCGCCACACCCGCTTAAAATAATAAAATCCCTAACCTCTCATGAAGCTAAGGATTATTACTGAGACACGGGGGATTCGAACCCCCGACAACTTGATTAAAAGTCAAGTGCTCTACCACCTGAGCTAGTATCCCATATTTCATTGTAAAATAGCGACGTAGTAAATCCATCGCTTAGCTGGGCTAGCCGGATTCGAACCGTCGTATGCAGCAGTCAAAGTGCTGTGCCTTACCGCTTGGCGATAGCCCAAGATCGTAAGAGCTTAAGCCACATTTAGCTGGAGCTTCTACAATTATAATTCTATGCTATTTAAATAGCATATTCAAGAAAAAACGCCGATTCTCATCGGCACTAATTTCTGAAGGGTGGCTAGAGGGACTCGAACCCTCGATCTCCAGAACCACAATCTGGCGCGTTAACCAACTACGCTATAGCCACCATATTACGGTTTGATTTCAAAAAAATAAGTGTGCCCGAAGGGATTCGAACCCCCGACCCACGGCTTAGAAGGCCGTTGCTCTATCCAGCTGAGCTACGGACACACGTCAAAACGAGTTATAAAAAACTCGAAGCGGGTGATGGGAATCGAACCCACGTATCCAGCTTGGAAGGCTGGTGTTCTACCATTGAACTACACCCGCAAGTGTTACGTTACGACTTAGTCGGGGTGACAGGATTCGAACCTGCGACCCCCTGCTCCCAAAGCAGGTGCTCTAGCCAAACTGAGCCACACCCCGATTCGTTGTGTTGCCTTTTGCCGTAACGCAAGAAGTATTATATAACGATTTGAAAGGAAATGTCAACACTATTTTTACAAGTTTTTTTTCGTAATTATAAGTACTTTATTTCATGATTTATTTGACCGTCATCATCGATAAAAAGCACTAAATAACTAGGTCTTCGACCTTCTTGTCTCGGATAGGATAAGCTGCCAGGATTAAACAAATATACATCATCTATTTTTTTGGCAACAGGTTTATGACTGTGTCCAAAAATAATAACATCTGCCCCTCTGGCAATTCCTTCGCTTCTGATACTCTCATAATCCATGCTCACATAATAATGATGACCATGAGTTACAAAAAAAGTATGTCCATCAAGTTCAAATTCAAGTTCTCTGTTCAGATCAGAAAAAAAGTCGTTATTACCTGCCACAAAATAAACAGGGCAATTGGCTGCAAGGGCAAATTTGCCCTCAGAGCCCTCAAAATCGCCGCAATGGATAATTCCATTCAATGGTTCTTCTATATCCAGCACATCATAGAAATTCTGATCTCTCCCATGTGTATCGCTTACCACAAGATACTTATGCATACAACCAAACAAAACCTTTCAAATATTTCCAAATCTGATATCATCAGACACCAAGCCAACAATGCTCTATTAAGCAAGCTCAGCGCGAAGCACCTCTTCCATCTCTCTAAGTGCCTTACCCCTGTGGCTGATGGCATTCTTCTCATCTTCTGTAAGCTCAGCGCTTGTCTTACCGTATTCAGGTAAAAAGAAAATAGGATCATAGCCAAAACCATTGCTGCCGGCTATTTCATGAGCTATATGGCCTTCCATCTTGCCAAGGAAGCTAAACTTTCTTCCGTCAGGAAAAACGGCTGAAATAGCACAAACAAACCTTGCTGTTCTCTCTTCTTCTGGAACGCCGTCCAATTTATCGATAATAGCCTGATTCTTGATGTCATAGGATGTATCTTTTCCCATATATCTAGCAGAGTAAATACCTGGTTCTCCGCCAAGATAATCCACTTCAAGTCCTGAATCATCAGCAAGAACGATACTATCATCTTCCGGGTTCATCTTCTTGAGACTCTCAGAAACTGATACAGCCTTGATCATAGAATTCTCAGCAAAAGTAGTGCCTGTCTCATCAATATCATCCTGAACACCAGCTTCTGCCATAGACAGAATATCCATCCCTAAATCGCCCAGAATTCTGTGTATTTCTTTAAGCTTACCCTTATTTCCCGTAGCAAAAACTATTCTCATTTCATCTCCTCAAATGCATCCGTTATTCCCTGATATATTCCAGATGCCATTTTTCCTATATATAATTTATCTTTAAGTCTGTTCTGATCTTCCTCTACGTTCAATTCCCCAACTGATATCTTGGCAGATGGAGCCTTAGAAGCTGCAAGCACTGCATCATCCTCATATTCAGGATATACCCCGATGACATTAGTGCCTGATTTACCAGCGCATCCATTTACAAGCGCGCCAGCAAACTGGGCATTATTCATCTTACGCAAAAAGAATTCATCGTTATAATATGCTCTGATGCCATCCTGACCATCCTGGCTTATATCAGCACCAATTCTGACAACGAGATCCGCCTGGGAATCCTCTATAAGCTGAAGTCTCTTGGCATCATCAACGTCAGTATCAGAAAGCCTCGTATAATAGAATTTGATCGTGTTGTTCTCAGTTTTTTCTACTTCCGTTCTGAGAGCAAGAGCTACATCCAGCGCTATATCTTTTTCCGAATATACATCAAAAGAAGCACCTGCATCGCTTCCACCGCAGGCAGGATCCACTACAACAATCTGATCATACTCTTCGTATGGTTTAAAAAATCTGACTTCTATGGTGCTGGATTCGGTTAAAGAGCTCTCATTGGCATATAGGCCGTCAAGCTTAAAATCAAGGCACACACTTCCCGTATCGTTTTCAGTAATGCAAATTGCTTCATCAATGATATCAAGGTCAGAAATAACAGCATTATCCAGGTAAAAGCCTTCTTCTCTACAGTCAATGTAGATTCGAAGCTCGTGGTCCACATATCTGTCTTCCATAACAATATCATCCGAACTGACGCTCTTGGATAGCGGAATAGTAAGCTTACCTACCTGTCTGCCTGAAGTATTCTTATCCACAAGAAGGTTATAGGACTCACTACTGTATTCTCTATCCAGGTTCTGGCCTGCAGCGTCGGTAATGAGAATATGCTTGGTAGCAGATCTGTGCAGCATTACAGCAATACTTACGACAGTAAAAACAGATGCCCTGATCAACATCTTTTTCATTTCTGCGTTATTCATCTATTCTCATCCATTTCTCTTAGGTGGCTTAGGTCCCATGAACTGGTAAAAATATGTCTTGATCATACCGTTATAGATCTTACGGTTCTTGTCAGCTTTTTTACCGATATATTTCTCAGCCTGTTCAAAGCCTGTTATCAGATACATTGACCAGGCATCAAGCTCCTTGTACCTTGCACCAATTGTCTTATAAAGAGCAGGAAGTTCATTCTGCTCACCAATTCTTTCTCCATAAGGAGGATTTGTAATGATAAAGCCATATTTCTTTCTATGGCTAAGGTCAGCTATATCTCTTGCCTGGAAGTGGATCATATTCTCTACGCCTGCTTTCTTGGCGTTGATACGCGCAATATCCACCATCTCAGGATCAAGGTCATAGCCCTGAATATCCGTCTCAACACTTAAATCAATATCATCTCTGGCCTCATCACGTACATCCTGCCAGTTCTGCGGAGTAATGATGTGAGTCCAGCTCTCAGCTGTGAAATGTCTGTTCATTCCTGGCGCTATATTAGCAGCCATCATAGCCGCTTCAATGGGAATAGTTCCACTACCGCAGAAAGGATCCACAAGAATTCTGTCCGCATGCCATGGAGTCAACATAATAAGAGCAGCAGCAAGGTTCTCTGCAATAGGAGCCTTGGATTCAAGCTTACGATAGCCTCTCTTATGAAGAGAATCACCTGTAGTATCAAGGGCTACAGTAACTTCATCTTTCATAATGAACACTCTGATAGGAAAGCTCTCTGCATCCTCTTTAAACCAATCTGTATGATAGCTCTGCTTCATACGCTCAACGATAGCCTTTTTAACAATAGACTGTATATCTGACGGGCTAAAGAGCTTACTCTTAACACTAGATGCCTTTTTAACCCAGAATTTGCCTCTCTCAGGGATATATTCTTCCCAAGGAAGATTCTTGACTCCCTGGAAGAGCTCTTCAAAGGATTCCGCATGAAAGCTTCCAACCTTTATTAGAATTCTCTCAGCTGTTCGAAGGCAAATATTAGCCCTGCATACAGCATCAGCATCTCCGGCAAAAGTAATCCTTCCGTCAACTGATTCAGTGATATCATATCCCAAATCGATAATTTCTTTTTTCAAAACCGCTTCCAGGCCAAAATGACATGGAGCTATCAATTCCATTTTTTTCATAAAATACTAATATAACCTCTTTATCTAAGCCACAATAACAGCAGATTTATTATATCAATGGTATTGGTGTATTGTAAACTCGTCCGCGAACCGCCGCAATAAATAAGGGCCTGCCAGTTTAGTGGCAAGCCCTCATTCATGGAAATACTTATATGATTATTTTTTTACTTTTACCTTACCGGATGCATTTGCAGAATATGTAACACCATCTACTGTGAATACAACACTCTTATACATAGCGCCATCTTCGCCCATGTAGTATGTTGATCCATACTGGCTGACGAATGTGTTTGTTACCATCGCTCCATCAGCTCCAAAGAAGAATCTGTCATTACCAACTGTAGCAAACTTCTTACTGATAACCTGGCCCTTAGCATTGGAGTAATAGTACTTACCATTAGCTTCGTACTTGCACTCCTTGAGCATAGCACCATCTTCGCCAAGATAATATGTTGATCCATACTGGCTGACAAATGTATTTGTTACCATCTTGCCATCAGTGCCAAAATAGTATCTGTTATCATCTACAGTAGAGAAGTTTCCGCGAAGGATCTGTCCCTTTTCATTAGCACGATACTTATCTCCATTTGCTTCGAAGATTCTATCAGTTACCTTATGGCATTCATCATCAAAGAAATAGATTGAACCATACTTTTCAAGGAAGCCCTTGATAGCCTTACCTTCTCCGTTCATGTAGTAAGTATAGCCATCTACAGTAGTATATGCATTTGTGATCATTACACCATCTTCCTTGAAGAAGTAGTAATTTCCGCCAATCTTCTGGAGGCCTTTAAGCTTTTCGCCTTCCTCTGTAACGAAGTATACTCTGTGATACTTAGTAACAAATTCGCCCTTGATTTCTTCCTCAGGCTCTTCTGTCTCTTCATCTTCCTTGGCTGCATCTGCAGAACCAGAGATTTCTCTCTCATCCTTAACTGCTTCATATGAACCGTCAAGGCCTGCTGCAACTTCTGATGACTCAAGGCCTGCTGCTGCAAGAGCTGCAACACCTGTATCGCTAAGCTTTAAGAAGTTTCCAAGGTCAATAGAACCATCTGCTGCACGAAGAGAAGCTGCTACTGCATAAGGATCAGAAGCATTTGCATAAGGAGCGTCAAGAGATACGAACCAGTTATCTGCAACCTTAACGCCTTCGCTGTTTGCAGAAGCTCCATCGTTCCAGAAGAAGTTCTTCTTACCATAGATGTTGTTCTTGTCCTGTGTTCCCTTAGCCTTAATGTTCTCGTTTGTGCCTGTTCCTGTTGTACGATATGAGATAACACCATCTACATAGTAGTTAGTATTAGCTGTGTCATTTGTATAAAGAGCTACGTTGTTAGCACCATTATTGAATGACATTGAGTTGTAAACCTGGATATCAGGACCAGAGTTAGAATCAATACCCTTAGCCTTGTTACCCCATGCTACAGAATTGATAAGCTTGTGAGGGCCAGCCATGCTGGATCCACCCATCTTAAAGCCGTTACCATTTCCTTCGTTAGTTCCATCTACTCCGTAACCATTTGCAAATGCTACTGAGTTCTGGATTGTAACCTGACCGATAGAACCAGTCTCAACCTTAGCAAAGAGATCCCATCCATCATCTGCATTGTTGTATGCGATACATCCATCAAATACAACGCCATCGCCAACTGTAAGCTTAGCAGCAAATCCGTCTGCATCCTCATAACCAGCATCAGCGTTGCTGTATGATGTACAGTTGAGGATCAGATCATAGCTTGGCCACTCACTTCTAGCATCAGAGCCAAGGTATCTGCTAACCTGAAGACCTGTGTTACCGTTCTCGTATGTACGAACATCTTCTATTGTGATATGACTTCCTGATACCTGAATACCCTTGAGTGAGTTTCCAGAATGTGTACAGTCAATACCATTTACATACCAGTAGTTACCAGCAAAGATGAATCCAGCGCACTTCTTATTGAAATCAAAGATTGCTCTGCCACCATCTGTTACAAGCTTGATTGGCTTAGAAGGTGTTCCGTCGATGCCTCTTTCGATAGTTACTGTCTTATTCAAGCTGTATGTACCAGCCTTAACAACGATTGTCTGGCCTGGCTGAACATACTTAACAGCTGTGTAGATATCTACAGGGTCATTTTCTGTTCCTGCAGCATCAAACTTACCGTCTACACTTACATAAATCTTCTCATCATCGCTGATTGTGTCATATCTTACTGTATGAACAAATTCAGCTGCATCATAAGATGAAAGTCTCTGATACTGGTCTCCGTCTGGGCAGAAGTCCTCATTTGGCTTGAAGCTTACATTAAATGTGTTATCACCCTTAGCAAGCTTAACAACCGCGCTTACAACCTCATTAGCGGCTACTGACTGATTATCAACTACTGCCTTACCCTTAGCATCTGTAATTGTAAGAACACCATCAGCGTTACCTGCATACTGAAGAGTATACTTGGCAGTATTTGAATATGTTGCTGAAATTACCTTATAGCTTGGAGCTACGTATGTTACAGGTCTCTCCTCTGCAGGAGCATCCTCAGAAGGATCGATCACTGTAAGTTCGATATTACTAAATGTTGCCTTAAATGTTCTTGATGCAAAGAATCCAACATATACATTGCCTGAATCAAGCTTGTTAAGAGCCTCTGTATCATAGAACTTCTTAACTGAAAGAACATTGTCATTCTCATCAAGATAGCTTACAAAGTATCCTGTATTGTTCTTCTGGATACGAAGTCTTATCTGAGTAAGAGGATTAGCTACTGTACCAACAACTGTTCCTGAACTCTCCTTACCAAACAGATTATATGTGCCTGTTCCGTTAGGGCCACAGCTTGTCTCAAGAGAATACATGTGAGTTGAGAACTCGCCTGTAACAGTTGCTGTATCATTAGCCTCGAGACGAGCAAGGTTCTCTGGTGTAACACCAACCTTCTCCTGAGCACCAAGGCCAAGCTTCATTGTGATCTTGTTAGGTGTCTCGTCAAGAGTAGCAATCTGCTTATCAGCATCGTAGTAGTACTCAACCTTAGTGCCTGATGCCATGTAAGAGTTGTTCCAGAATACAGCGCTGTTTCCGTTTACACCAACTCTGTCGGCAGCCATAAGGCCAAAGCCTTCCTGACCGTTTGTAAATGCCCATGTATCAATTGTTGCTGTTGCTGTAAGAGTAAAGTTCTTATCAGCAGGTATTGCTGTGTAATAGAATGAAAGTCCATCTGTAGAAGCAGGAACGATCTTACCCTTGTTACCTGTATTCCATACAGTTACAGAACCATCATCATTAGCCTTGTAGCCAGTATTTGAACCCTTAGCTACGCCCTGACCAAATGCTGAGAATACCCACTCACGCTCGCCTTCATCTGTAACTTCAATCTCCATAGTGCTCTTTTTGGAAGAATCCTCACCACGTGTTGCCACAAGTGAAAGCTCGTATTTATGTCCAACATTAAGTCCAACAAATGTGTATGAATACTCTGTCTCTGAGTTATCAACTGCTTCTGTCTCAATAGTAGTCTTAGCCATGGATGAAGCATCTGTCTTATCAGTAGCTACAAGCACATAAGCAGTTGCTTCTGGTACTGAATAGAACTTAACTGTTACAGTTCCTTCTCCCTTATTTGTAGCATTCTTAAATCCAGGTGCTTCAAGTGGAAGAACAAATGAAAATGCACTTGATGCATCGCTTGTCTTAACCGCTTCCTCGTCATCACGACTAAGTTCAGCAACAAAGTGGTAATCACCACTCTTTGTAGGAGCAAATGAGAATGTAAACTCATCTTTTTCAGCAAGTGACTTAGCTGAAGATATTTCCTTGTCATCAGCATCGAGCATCTTAACTACAAGAGAATCTCCACCATTAAGTCCGATAACCGCATCTACAGTCACATCAATCTTACCTGCATCAGAAGAATTAAGTGCTACGTTCTTGATAACTGGAGCCTTAACCTCTGCCCAATCAGCTCTCTTAACTTCTACAGGAGCGCCATCTGTAACTTCTACCTTGAAGATGTAGTTGTTACCTGTAGCACCGCCAAGATAATATGTTCCAGCTGCGCCGGCCTTAAGAGTTGATATATATGTTGCATTCTTAACTGCAGCTTCTTCTGAAACTGCAACCTGACTTCCCTTAGAATCAAGAATTGCCATCTGGCGACCTGTGTCTCCACATGCCCACCATACCTTAACTGTTGCTTCATCAGCAGATGTAGTGAACTTAACTGCGTTCTTTTCTGTTGATGCTGCTCCACCAAAGTTGATTCTCTGGCTTGATGTGTATCCATCGTCCCATGTCATAGTAGAAGAATCTACCTTAGACTTAGCACTGTATACAATTGTAAAGTACTCATCTGTACCAGCCTTCTCTGTCTCTCCGTCTGCCTTAGCTCCTGCAGCAAATGCTGTAAGATCTGCAGATTCAAGAGTAGAAACAACTGGCTCAGCTACTTCATCCTCAGTTACAACAACCTTGAAGATATAGTTATTGTTAACAGCATTTCCAAGATAATAAGTGCCAGCTGCATCAAGCTTAAGTGTTGAAAGATAAGGTGTATTCTTGGTTGAAGCCTCTTCTGTTGTAACTACTGCCTCTCCAGCTCCGTTGAGGATTGTAATCTGACGGCCTGCATCTCCACATGCCCACCATACCTTAACTGTTGATGAATTGGATGTTGTAAACTTAATTGAATTCTTCTCAGTTGATGCTACACCACCAAAGTTTACTCTCTGGCTTGATGTGTATTCATCTTCCCATGTCTTGGTAGAGCTATCTACCTTAGTCTTAGCACTGTAAATAAGTGTGAAGTAGTCTTCTGTTCCAACCTTCTGTGTATCACCATCAGCCTTAGCCCCTGCAGCAAATGCTTCAAGGTCTGAAGACTCGAATGTAAATTCTGTTGTCTGGCTAGATGTCTCGCCTGACTCTGGTGTTGGTGCTACTGGCTGATCCTGACTTGTTCCATTAGGGAATACAATTGTCATATCCTTGCCATTAGCTGTAAATGGATCAAAATCTCCAAGGAAAGCGCCTACAGAAATAGCTGTTCCATCTGAAAGAACTGCTGTCTCTGGCTGCTGTGCCCATGTAGCACGATTCTTGCTGTTGTTTTCTCCAGAAACTTCGAATGTACCATACTCAACGCATCTTGCTGACTGTCCACCAAGACTTGTGTTCCAGCCTGCTGGCTGAATGAGTGATGTATTAACAGTTGCGTCATATGCTCCGTTAGCCCAATGTGTTGCCTCAATTACTGTGTTATAGAAAGCAACCTCTGCAGTATTAGCCTGCCATGGTCTTCCCAACAATCCTGGCTTAGAAACATATTTAGAAGCTGTATCAACACCTGGTGTTGTGCTCTTAACTGTACAGTTGTACATAAGATATCCACGTGCTGAAGTTGTCTTCTGCTGTGCAGCTGTGATGTACCCTACATCATTCTTGTCTTCGCTTGTATTAAATACAAGATCACACTTAGCAAATACTGCTGCCATTCCGCCGAAGATATAGTCTGTTCCACCATATACTGCGCAGTTATAGAATGCAGCCTTGATTCCCTCGTGTCCGTAAAGTGTATCCTGACGTCCAATGAAACGGCAGTTCTCGAAATATGACTCCTTAGCTGATCCTGTAAGTGCAAGAGCAGCAGCTCTTTCTACATACTTCTTATCCTGAACTGTTGTATCACCAACGGTCATAGTGTTTCTGGCTACGCTGCCTTCCTTGACAACTGACTGAGGAACGATAACATCTTCTGTAGCCTTCTGTGACATATACTGGTTAAAAGAGTTCTCGAAAATAATATCCTTAGCTTCAAATCCTGTTGCGCTAACTACTACTGTAGCATTCCAGAAAGTACCTGTTCCTGAACCAGGATTGATAACTGATGGATATCCATTAGTCTTATTTGTTGCAAGTACATCTGCATCGTACTTGTAATCGCTACCCATACTGTAGTATGTATAGCCGTGGCCATAGTACCATGTTACACGAACTGCATTGTCATCAATATCAACGCCGCTGTTCTTAAGTGTATTTGTAGGTGTGCTGCTTGCGTTAGCAAGTGTTACATCAGCAACATCAACAACGAGCATTTCTTCATAGTTGCCTGGCTCGATGTTAATTGTTACTCTCTGGCCCTCTGCTCTGTCCATAAGACGAACTGCCTCAAGAGCCTCACCTATTGTTGCAAAATCTGCCTTATCAGATGAACCTACAAGAAGCTCTGACTTGTATTCTGTCTGATAAACAAGTGCTATCTTTGTAAGATATGATGTGCCAAGAACAGTTATATCAACCATTCCAGCGCCACCCTTATAGTTATAAGTAAATGTATCATTTACAGAAGTTGAACCAGTCTTAACATTTACTGATGGCTCATTCTCATCCTCAAAATAGTAAGAATACTGATAATTACCAGTTACCTGAATCTGGCATGCGCCCTTAACTGGAACAGAAATAATTCCTGCACCGCTATAAAGGTATGTACCCTGGTGTGATCTACCATTTGTCCATGAAAGGCCATTGTATGTGCCTTCTACTACGTTTGAAAACTTAACTGCAAATGCTGGATCGCTGAAATCCCACTCTGTAATATCAGATGAGAAGCTGATCTCTTTTGTTACATCAGCGCCATTAACAACAAGATCAGTTGTGCGCTTCTGAACAAATGCGCCTGAATTTGTAACCTCTACAACGTACTGGCCATCTCTGAGCACGATATTGTCAGCACCAGTAAACTCGTATACATATCCATCTGCTACAAAGCCGTTTTCTACATCAAGTCTTGTGAACTTGAACACAGCCTCTGCGAGATCTGAAAGTGTAGCTCCATTTGGTGCAATTGTTACCTTATATACAGGCTTAGCCTCAAACTCGATAGCTACATCAGCATCATCATTAGCAACTGTAAGTTCTGTAGTAAGAAGAATGTAATCTTCTACAGCTGCATAACTGTCAGTAGCAGTATCTTCCTTATCTACTACAGAAACATCATATGTAACATCCTTCTGAAGTTTAACATCATACTCAATGCCATCCTCTGTAGGATAAAGAGAAATCTTAGGAACATAAACAGAGTTCTCATCCTGTGGAGCAAAAGTAAAGTCAGCAGCATCGACGAAAGCTTTTACATGCTCATCAGCAATTCCTGTTACCTTACCAGAAACCTCAACAAGAGTAACTCCTGATACTGTCATGTCCATCTCTGTATCATCAGAGATATTAACCTTCTTGTCAGAAGTAATTACGTACTCATCAGTTCCCTCAAGAGTGATAGTATAATCAAAGCCTTCTGCAAGCTGAGCTGTATACTTGCCATCAGCTACAGTAGCCTTAACTACGTTACCATTCTGAACATTAGTAAATACAAGGTCAAAAGAGCCTGTTCCTGTAAAGCCCTCTACCGAACCTGTAAGGTATCCATATTTGGCATGCTCACGAAAAACTCTTGCTACAACAAGCTTCTCAGTAGCAGAGAAGAATTTATACTTAGCTGTCTGTGATGGATAGAAAACCATCTTGGATACATTGCTACCTTCTGTGAAAAGAACTACAGAATCATCTGTAGCATCGCTTGTGTTCTGGAAGTGAACCTGTGAATCTGCTCCGTTACTTCCTATATAAGCAGTAATTGTATCATCTGCCTGACACTCAAGAGCTACATAAACTGCGTCTGTGCTGCCCTTATTAGAATAAATGAATCCGTTGTATACGTTTCCATCGGAATCCTTCTTGCTCTTCTCGTCATAACGAGTAAGAGCTGTATTCATAGTTCTAAGTCTATGTGTAGCAGGAAATCCACCATCCTCAAATACAAAATCCCCATTATCTACTGAGAATGATGCGATGTTCACGCCTGTAGAACCTGCTGCAACAGAGTAGAAACCATTGATAGTTTCTTCATCAAGTCTGTTGTTGTAAGCATCCCCAAGGTTCTCGGCGCCGAAATCCCAAACGTCTGTCTTGGATTCATCAAAATTTCTGTCGGATGTTTCTTCCTCTACAGGCAATGTAACAGTATCGCCCAAAGAAGCTTCATCTGACACTTCTTCTTTATCCTGACTAACATCTACTGTGCTTTCCTCTGATGCAACATCAGAAGTATCTGCTGTAGACGCTTCGTCAACAACTTCTGACCCCCGTGAATCTTCTGCAGTTGCATTATCTACTGAAGCAGCGCTTGAAGCTTCTGAAGCCTCAACGGTACTGCTCTCAGAAGATGCCTCTGCACTGGCCTCGGTAGCAGTCACAACAGGATCACCATTTTCTGCATATACTACGCCTCCTGGCAGAGCTGCAGAAAAAGATGAAAATCCCATAGCAACAGACATAACCAAAGCGCTTGCCTTGTGCCATTTCATCTTTCTGATCATACTTATCCTCCCAAACAACACATGTAAGTTTATACATTTTTAAGAATGTAAACGCTTACATTACCTATTGAAATGTGCCTTTATCTTAGCATAATCAGTTTGACGAAAACAATATAAAAACGTAAGAATATTTCATTAATTTAGCTCAAAACTAAACAAAATTTCATGGGGTAATTTTGTGCACTTTGCATCAATTATCATTATTTCGATTAATATATTAGGAAGTAAAAATTCGCCCCAAATTTATGTATGCGGTTTCATGGATAAATCAAATAATACAAAATGGAATAATTGCTCCAGAATCAGAAAAGAAAAAGTACAAAGAATAAAAAAAATAGCATCCAGATAAAATCTGAATGCTATCTAAGTGTGCGTGACAGGATTCGAACCCACGACCTTCTGGTCCGTAGCCAGACGCTCTATCCAGCTGAGCTACACGCACAAGTCGCTTTCGCAACAAAATATATTATATGCACGAGAGCCACTCTTGTCAATAAATATTTTTTATTATTTTGCTCCTGCCGAATAACCTTTTTCAGCTTCTTCAGCAGCCTTGGTCTGCGCAACCAGTTTCTCCATATCTGGTCTTGCAAATTCAAAACAGGCAAGGATCTTGGGTGAGAATACACCGCACTCACCATTCTTGATCATCTCATAAGCTTTATCCACAGGATATGCAGATTTATATACTCTGTCACATACTAGGGCATCATATACATCTGCCAGTGCTGTGAGCTGTGCGGCAATGGAGTTCTCCTCGCCTTTTAATCCGTCAGGATAACCACCGCCATCATATCTCTCATGATGATGTCTGCAGATATCAAGACATACATCATAATACTCTTTATCCTGTACATCCTTGATCATCTCAATAACTTCACTGCCTCTGGTAGTATGAGATTTCATAACCTCAAACTCTTCATTAGTCAGTCTGCCTGGCTTGAGAAGAACAGAGTCAGGCACAGATATCTTTCCTATATCATGCATAGCCGAAGCCTGGGTAATGACATCTATAAGATGCGGATTCAGCCCAAGCTCAGGATAGTTATTCATGGCTGTAAGCGCCAGGATTCTCACGAAGCCTTTTATTCTCTTAAGGTGATAGCTTGACTCCATACTTCTGAACTCAACTATCGTTGCTATGGTATCGATTACCCTTTCATTACTATTCTTAAGGCGTTCTTCCTGTTTTTTGAGATACAGGAACTGCTTCTTAAGTACTCTGGTCTGATCATCAACCTGAATCTCCAGATTATTCTTGGAATCAAAAAGTTCTACAGTTCTGGAAACTCTTTTATCAACAATAACTGGGTCAAAAGGCTTGTGTATTACGTCCGCTGCGCCCTTCTGATAACTGGTACGCTCTGCTTCAGTCGAAGTATCAGCCGTGATCATGAGGACAGGGATGGAATCGTTGAGGTTATCTTTCCTTTGCATAGCCTCAAGAACAGCGTATCCATCCATTTCAGGCATGACAATGTCAAGAAGAATCGCAGCAAGCTCATCTTCATGGGCTTCTATCATACTTATAGCTTCCTTACCATCGCCAGCTTCAAGTATCTCGTACTTGTCCTTGAAGATCTCACCAAGAATTCCTCTGTTGATTTCATTATCATCAACTACTAGAATTGATCGATCTGCCATCTGTTCCTCCTGTAATCAGTACAGCACAGAATTTATCTTTCTACTATAGCTGCGCATCCCATTCCACCGCCTACACACAGCGTTGCAAGTCCTTTATGTACATCTCTTCTCTGCATTTCATATAAAAGAGATACCAGGATTCTATTTCCAGAGCATCCTACCGGATGTCCAAGTGCAATAGCACCACCGTTTACGTTAAGTACATCATTGCTAAAGCCAAGGTCATGCTGAACAGCCACTGACTGAGCTGCAAAAGCTTCGTTTGCCTCGATGAGATCGAAATCACCAATTGAGTATCCAGCCTTCTTCATTACCTTCTGAGTTGCAGCAACAGGTCCGATTCCCATGATGCTAGGCTCTACGCCAGCAAGCTCACCTGCGATCCATGTTCCAAGAGGCTTAACGCCGAGCTCTTTTGCCTTCTCTTCACTCATTACAATGATTGCTGATGCAGCGTCATTGATACCTGAAGAGTTAGCAGCTGTAACAACACCGCCGTCCTTCTTAAACGCTGGCTTAAGTCCTGATATACCCTCAACAGTAACGCCCTTTCTTGGGCCTTCATCTGTATCAAAAATGATTGTCTCTTTCTTTTTCTTTATCTCAACAGGAACGATTTCTTCCTTGAACTTGCCCTCAGCAATAGCCTTTTCAGCCTTATTCTGTGACCATGCAGCAAACTCATCGAGCTGCTGTCTTGTAAGGTGCCACTGCTCTGCAATATTCTCAGCTGTGATACCCATGTGATATCCACCAAATGCATCTGTAAGAGCATCCTTGATCATGGCATCCTGAAGCTCTCCAGAACCCATTCTATAACCGTAACGGCCCTGCTGCATAAGATAAGGAGCCATTGACATGTTCTCCATACCACCAGCAACAATAATATCTGCATCTCCCATACCAATAAGCTTGGCTGCGAGGTTAACGCAGTGAAGGCCTGATCCACAGAGTACATTTATAGTAGTTGCAGGAACTTCCACAGGAATTCCCGCATTGATAGCTGACTGTCTTGCTGGGTTCTGTCCCAATCCTGCCTGAATAACGCAGCCCATATAAACTTCATCAACCTGCTCAGGCTTAACACCAGCTCTTTTCAGAGCTTCCTTAATAACAATTGCACCAAGTGCTGGTGCTGGAGTTGTGGAAAGTGTTCCACCCATTGTTCCAATCGCTGTTCTACATGCTCCCGCCAAAACTACTTTTCTTGCCATAACGCCCTCCATCTATATCTTTTTTACTAACAAACCATCATTCCCATATCCGCAAAAATCCCCACGGATACTCATATATTATTTTATCACTATATTGATTTATACTCAACGAAACATTGTATAAATACTTTTCCTCCCCTCCGCAGAAATAAATCTCACCCCCGCCTTCCGCATCTGGGGCCGCCAAGGGTGCCTCACGTTTTATTTTTGGAGGCGAAGCGGAAGCTCGAGGCCGTGCCGGGTTAAAAGAGCTTCGTTGGAGAGGATGTCGGTGCTGGGGCCATCAGCTATGATGTGTCCATCGTCGAGAAGAACTGTTCTCTCGCAGGTGTCCATGATGAAATCAAGGTCGTGAGAGGTGATGAGTTTGAGAGACTTGATTTCATTAAGGATCTTGATGAGGTTCTTTCTGTTGCGTGGGTCCAGGGCGATTGATGGCTCATCCATTATGATGATGTCTGGTTCCATTGCCAGGATTGTGGCGATGGATGCAAGCTTCTTTTCGCCGCCAGAGAGCTTGTAGGTATGTTTCTTGCGAAGCTCTGTGATGTGAACCTTCTCAAGCGCTTCTGCTACTCTTTTCTCAACTTCTTCGTCTGAAAGCCCGTAGTTCTGTGGTCCAAAAGCCACGTCGTCCTCTATAGTTGATAAGAACAGCTGGCTGTCAGAATCCTGGAATACATAGCCAATATGCTCTCTCACATGATTTAAGTTCTTTTTATTCACAGAATGGCCTGCCACCTCGAGTGTTCCCTTGTAATTGAGGTTAAGCCCCACAAGGAGCTTCATAAGCGTGGACTTCCCAATCCCGTTGGCGCCTATTATTCCTATGCTCTCGCCATCATGTGCCACAAAATTTATATCATTAAGAACCTGCTCATCCTTCTCATAAGCAAAGCTCAAATGTTCAATTTTCAGTAGTTCTCCACTAACACCTGTATGCATATCATCCTCTTTTATTTATCAAAAACTCATTACAACAATCTGTCAGATCATCCAAAGAACCCGGAATACCTGACAAAGGCAAAAGCAAGTAGCCATATTATCGGATACAGAATATCCGCAATGCGCACTTTCTTTTTCCTGATCCTGAAATCTCCGGTAAAGCCTCTAAGGAGCATACTCTCATAGACATTCTCAGCCCTGTCCATGCTGCGAAGAAGCCATTGACCGACCAGTGTGCCCCAGGCCTTGTAATGAATTCCGTTCTGGTGAGGGGCTCTTAGCTTATAAGCCGTCATGATTCTGTCAGCCTCTATCGCCATGATTCCAAAGTATCTGTAGATCAGCAAAATTACTATTGCCAGCACCTTAGGCAGATGCAAAATCCTTAAGGCGTAGCAGATATCGTCTATTGATGTAGTCGCTATCAGAATGTACACCGCCAGCACACTGTAAAAGCCCTTAAGCATCACAGTGAACATTGACAGCACTCCGCCCGTCACTGGGACACTACCTATCATCCCCACAATCTGTTTGTCGAAAAATGGATTGAAAATGCCAACAAATAAAACCAGTGGCAGTATGAGCCTCATTCTGTAAATGCCTTCTTTAAAAGATAATTCGCCAGCAATGAAGCCAAAGAATGGATAAACTGACATCACGATAAGTGGAACCACTTTGTACTTGTCAAAAGATACTACGATAAAAATGTATAAAACACTAAGCAGCAGCTTCCCTAGAGGATGAAGTTCATTCATCCAGTGGGAACGCTGCTGCAGATTTTGTAATTTATTTAATTCGTTTATATTTTTCTCAATTGAATTCATATAGACAGCTTAGCATATTTTAGACTTTTATGTTGCGCTCTTATCTTTTTTCCTAAAGAATCTGAATGCATAGGAAGCACCAACGCAAACGCCAACAACCACAAGTGCTCCAACAATACCTGAGAAGCTTGTTCCTACAGCTGATTCGCTGTCCTTGAATGCATAGTCAGGTAAAAGAGATGTTGTCTCCTGGATACCTGCTGCTGTCTCGTAAGCACCGCCCTCAGCCTCAAGCTCTGATGTTCCAGCAACCTGCTCCATAGACCACTCAAGTCCATCTGGGAAAGATGATGCGAAAAGAGAAATAGCGCCGCCGCAGATAGCTGCTGCCACTGCAAGAGCAACGATTGTTCCCTTGAAGGAAAGCTTTCCTTCCTTAGCTTTGCCTTCTCCAATACCCCAAAGAAGTTCAGGTCTTGCTTCGTGAACAAATACAAGAACTGCTGCTGTAATAAGGCCTTCAACAAGACCGATTGCAAGGTGAATAGGCTGCATTGTTGCTACGAATACTGAGAATGGAAGCTCTGTTACACCTGAAAGAAGTGTCTCAAGAGTAACTGAGAATGCGCCCATCTGAAGTGTAAGCACACATCCCAAAATTGACGCAAGAATAATCTTAGCTCTGGTTGCTCCCTTTTTCATAATTGGCTTCCAAATAAGCAGGGCACCCACAAAACACCCGTAAAAGGCCATATTCCATATATTACATCCAAGTGCAAGAAGTCCTCCGTCAGCAAATAACAGGCACTGAACCAGAAGCACTCCTATCATAGTAAGGAATCCTGCGCAAGGTCCGAGCATAGCTGAAAGCATCATACCTCCGCAAAGATGTCCTGATGAACCTGTTCCAGGAATAGTAAAGTTGAGCATCTGTGTAGCAAATACAAAAGCTCCCATTACACCCATTACAGGGATTTTCTTAGGATCATTTTCCTCTCTAACTTTCTTTACAGAAACACCTGCTGCTCCTGTAGATAAAACATACATTGTTCCAGCAACTGCTGGTGCCACAAGGGCGTCTGCCATGTGCATAAAAATGCCTCCTCTATATAACCAAATAATAAGGCCGACTGTAAGAGTCGACCTTGGTCTCTCTATCAGCAACTAGTATAATAGAGGCCCATATTTATCCACAAGCCCCCTAGGGGGTTGTTTTTTTGTAGTAATTATCTACCTTACAGAAGCATCACATCCCGAAAGCTCAGGCTTTAACCTGTTCAAATAATTTTCGAATTGCAACATCATAAGGTGCGCGCAGAACCCCATACTCAGTAACAATTCCTGTGATAAGTTCATTATCTGTTACATCGAACGCAGGATTATACACCTTAACCCCCTCTGGAGCCATGCGCTCCTTGTACCACATCTCAGTAACCTCTTCAGGCTTGCGCTGCTCAATCTTGATTTCATCACCTGTTGGAGTGTTGATATCAATAGTTGATGTAGGTGCGCACACATAGAATGGAATATTGTAACGCTTAGCAACTGTGGCAACTACGCTTGTTCCAATCTTATTGGCAGCATCTCCGTTAGCAGCAACTCTGTCGCAGCCAACAAAGATAGCATTGATAGCGCCGCTCTTCATAAGTGACGCAGACATATTATCGCACAAAAGAGTAGTATCTATTCCTGCAGAATGAAGCTCATAAGCTGTAAGTCTGGCTCCCTGCAAAAGAGGTCTTGTCTCATCGCAGTAGACTTTGATCTTCATTCCTTTTTCGTGAGCAAGATACATTGGTGCTGTAGCTGTACCATACTTACAGGTTGCAAGCTGTCCAGCGTTACAGTGTGTCAGAAGTCCATAGCCATCCTCAATAAGAGTAAGACCATTTTCTCCAATTCTTCTGCAGACATCGATATCCTCAGCTTTGATGCGCTCTGACTCTGCCTTCATCTCCGCGATAACTGCCGCTCTGTCAAAGCTCTTTCCTTCCTCACAGAATTCTTTTACATGAGCTTCCATTCTCTTAAGAGCCCATGAAAGATTAACTGCAGTAGGTCTTGAAGAGTTGAGATAATCACTCTTTTCCCTAAACTCTGTCATGAACGCCTCGTAGCTATCTGCCTCAGAATGCTTCATGAGAAGGTAAATTCCAAAGCCAGCTGTTACGCCAATAGCTGGAGCTCCTCTTACCTGCAAAAGATATATCGCATCCCATATCTCTTTACCTGTATGGAGTCTTATCATCTCTGTCTTGCCAGGAAGAAGAGTCTGATCAATTATCTCTATGGCATCAACCTCATCTACAAGTGCCACTGTTTCATAATCCAAAATGTTGCTCATACTGTGCTGCTCCTTTTTATCCATAAATCTGATAATTATTCATACCAAACCGTATTCACCAGTTAATTTCGTGCCTGCCAGCCTCAAGTTCCTTTTCCTCGCCTGTTGGAAGAGTAAGTGTGCAGGTTGTTCCCTCGGGAACAGTACATGAAATCTGCCTTGCTTCAGAATCCCATGACACTCTGATAATACCACGTCTTGACTTATAGGCGCCCTCAGCTTTGTTCACGCCCTGTCCCATCATTGGTTTTACAAAAAAGTGCTCGTATCCAGCTGCGTTTTCATCTGGTCTGATTCCCAGAATATCGCTGTAACAAAAAGCACAAACGCTTGAATACGCTGCATGGTTAAGCGAGCCTGTCAGTTCATACTGATCTCCAGGATAATCATTCCCTGCGCTGTCCTGATATCTGAATGCCATAAGATCCTCAGGATTAGTAGTAAGTCCCAGAGAAAGTGGATGTGCAAGTCCTCCAGGTGCTTCGTTAGTCATTACCTTGATCGCTGTATCCACATAGCCATTCTGAGAAAGCGCCGGCAGATAATTAGCCATTCCCGCGTATCCTGGATAAAAGAGGTATGCACCATACTCACTCAGAATATTTAGTCTCTCTGCTGCATCCTGCTTCATTTCCTCAGGGAAAAGATCAAACGCAATGCCAAGAGCATAGGCAGTTTCTGATTCCACGTCAGAATTCAGAATACCTGCTGCCACAGAGCCGTCTTCTCTGATAAAGGTCTCCTGCCACTTTCTTGTGAACTCATTAGCATATCCGTCATAGATCTCTGTCAGCGCCTCATCTTCTCTTACTCTGTGCATGTTGGCCACAAGTCTTGCTGAATGAGCTGCCCACGCAGTATCTGTAAGGGTCTCAGGTGTAGACTGTCCAGATAAATGATCACCATAACCTCCGGATGATAAAAGAAAATCATCTGCGGTAGCAACAAGGTAATTCACCCATCTCTCGGCCGCATCCACATTTTCAGCGATTATTGTCTCATCGCCATATTGCAGATAAGCATTCCAGGTAATCTGAGTTATACTATCACCCCAACAGCTGTGTCCGCCGAACGGATTGCGTCTTGGTGCCACATCACTTATGGCGCCGTTTTCTTCCTGTTGAACTCTTAATTCTCTTAGATAGTTGCGATAAAAAGCTTCTGAATCATACTGGTACATTGCAAAGCCTGATACAGCCTGCGCATCACCGCTCCATCCAAGTCTTTCATCTCTCTGAGCACAGTCTGTAGGGTTATCCATCAAATTAGATCTAAGGCTATACACTGAATTCTGATATAACGCGTTTATCGTCTCGTTTGAGCAGTGGAACTCTCCTGTCTGCTCCATTCCAGATGAAAGAGCAAGCGCTGTAATGGCTTCTTCAGGTATTGCCACGTCAAGTCCAGTAACTTCCATGTATCTGAAACCATGATAGGTATGTGAAAAGCATATATCCTTCTGAGAAGCCTTCGTTCCATACACGTAATAATCTGTATTTCTTGCAGACAAAAGCCCTCTCGTCCAAACTGTTCCAGTCACATCATCAGAATTGACGAGATTATTATCATTCAGGAACTCTCCAAATCTGAAGGTCAAAACATCGCCGTCTTTTAGCATAACTGCATCACATAGCAGGTCTTTATCAATCCTGATCGTGCCTGCCACATTCTGGCCAAAGTCGTATACAAAATGGCCTGGCTCTGGTTCTTTTACGCTGACAACATTTAATCTGTTCCAAACAGAAATTGAATCATTCTCCTTATGCCTGCATGCTACATTCAGGAACTTTTCTTCTACCGCATCAACAAGTGGTGCCTGGAAATCCTCAGCCTCGGCGATATCATATCTATCATCGATTATCTCGCCCTGATAAATATCATTAAATCTGTATCTGCTCTCTTTTGACACCAGGAACGACTCATCTGTTGGAATTATCTCCCTGCTGCCATCCCTGTAATTAATTACAAGCTCGCCCTTAACTGCCAGCTTGTCACCCCAGGGACTTGCAACCTCAGGATATCCAACGCCTCTGTCAAAAAAGCCATGGAAAAGACCTATTTCCAGCTCGTTTGTATCAGCTATAAGCTCAGTTACATCATAGGAAACATAGCTTAGATACTGATCAAACACCATCTTACCAGGATCAAAAAAATGTTCTGAAACAGCCTGTCCATTGATGCTGGCATCAAAGCTTCCCAGTGCTGTCATATATAGATATGCACTCTCTACGCTAGCCTTATCTACGTTAAACTCCCTTTTGAACACAGGTGCAGCATCACTGTCTGTCTCAGACAACAAAAAGCCTGAGGATACCACAAGACTCCTGCCCTTTGTGTCATAATTGGTCTTATAGTAAAAAGGTGAAAATGCACTTTCCTTAGAATTAGCATAATCATTCTCGTGAAGATTATTGACAAAGTTTCCATCAAAATCTTCTGCAAACAGTTCCTGGTCGCCAGCTGTAACTACGATATCATCAACAGAAGCTACATCTGTTCCCCTTGACTTATAGGTACCAACGCATCCAAGGCCAAATTCAGGAACTGAAATTTCTCCAAGACTATTATCATCTACAAAAATCTGCGCCTTATCACCAGTAACTTTTATATTCATACTGTAGACTCTTCCGGCAATGGTATCATCATTTGCTTCGCCGATCGGAATCTCCAGCTTATATTCTTCATCTTCCACGCCGCCTTCAAAACTTCTGAAGGTAAAAAATTCTCCTGCCCCAGTAGCTCTTATTCCATAAAGGGACAATCTGCCGTACTCACCTCTGGCATCTCCCAAGACAAAGCTTGCTTCTGTACCACCAATCAGCATTCTAAAAGATGCTTCGTACTCAGTAGCCCTCTCCGCAGCTCTTTCATCTATCCAGTCAGGAGCGCTGATGAAATGAGCCTTGCTCATACCAGAGTCATATTCATCCACATCAGGTACACTCTTAGTGTCGAGTGCATAGGGCTCTCCAATTATCCATGAAATCTCGCCATTATCAGCTGCACTTATCTTTGATGCACTTGCTTCGTTCGAAGACTCAGAGGCATTTAGTGCCCCCGCTTCCTCTGAAGCCACAGAATCACCATTTCCTGCATTATCTGTTGTAATGCCACATCCAACAAGTGATGTAACCAGCACAGGCAATAATAAAATTTTTGACAGTTTACTATTTCTCATATTGCGGTTAAATCCTTGTCATCAGTTCTGCAGCAACTTCGCTTCCATGCTTGGCAGCATATGAAGCCCACTTCTTGGCCTTAGCTGGATTCTTTTCACCAAAATCACCCTTAAAATATCCGACAGCAATCTCTTCTGCCGCCTCAATACTACCCTTGCCAGCCTTATCTATGAGGTCTAATAATTTCTGTTTCTTATCCACTACAAATAACTCCATTCATTTAAAACTTGTTACGTTTTTCCGCTTTCATATAATACCATGTATGCGTTATTCGAACAAATTAAAACTGCCCCAGCAAATGCCAGGGCAGCGTCCTATCTACATTTTATGAATCAACCTTTAGCTGCAAGAGCTTCTTTGATCTTCTTGGTAAGAGCTGGAACGATCTTGTTAAGATCTCCTACTACACCATAATCAGCTACATCAAAGATAGGAGCATTCTCATCCTTGTTGATAGCGATGATGATATCAGACTCTTCCATACCTGCAACGTGCTGGATAGCTCCAGAAATACCGATTGCGAAGTAGAGCTGAGGTCTAACTGTCTTACCTGTCTGACCTACCTGGAGATCCTTTGGCTTCCAGCCTGAATCTACAACAGCACGTGAGCAGGAAACTGTTCCGTTAAGAGCCTCTGCAAGATCCTCAAGAATCTTGAAGTTCTCAGGTGAACCAACTCCACGACCACCAGATACAAGAATCTTAGCAGCCTGGATATCAGCTACTGCTGATGCTTCCTTAACGATCTTAACGATCTCTGTATAGCAATCATTCTCTTCGAAACCAGGATTGTAATCAACAACCTCTGCCTTAGCACCCTTGATAGGATCGATCTTCTGCATAACGCCTGGACGAACTGTAGCCATCTGAGGACGGAAGTCTGGGCAAGCGATTGTAGCGATTGTGTTACCACCGAATGCAGGTCTTGTCATAAGGAGCTGTTTGTGCTTTGTCTCTCTAGCTGGTGATGGTTCAAGAGGGAAATCACCGATATCAAGACTTGTACAGTCAGCTGTAAGACCTGTGTGTACTCTTGATGATACTCTAGGGCCAAGATCTCTACCGATTGCTGTAGCACCAACAAGGAGGATCTCAGGCTTGAACTCATTGATTACTGATGCAAGAGCGTGTGTGTAAGGCTCTGTTCTGTAATCCTTAAGTGCAGGATCATCAACTACGATTACTCTATCAGCACCATACTCTGCAAGCTTGTCAACAAGACCCTTAACATCGCTTCCAAGAAGTACAGCTGTTACTTTTTTCTCATCAAGATCTTCTGCAAGATTCTTGGCTTTGCCCAGAAGCTCAAGTGCAATGCTTGAAAGTTCATTGTCTACCTGCTGAGCAAATATAAATACACCCTTATATTCTTCTAAAGACATGACTCTTCTCCTTTACATTTCAAGATTAAATAACATGTTTCTCAGTTAATTTTCCTACAAGATACTCTACTGCTTCATCAGCTGAATCAGGAGTAACCTTTTCGCCCTGACCCTTCTTAACCTTGTCAGAAGCCTTAGCAATCTGTGTAGGTGATCCCTTAAGACCAAGGTTTGAATCGTCAACGTCCTTAAGATCAGCTCTGCCCCAAACTGTAACTTCCTGCTCGAAAGCATCGAAGATTCCGCCTGGAGTCATATATCTAGGCTCATTGAGCTCTGAAAGAGCTGTTACAAGGCAAGGCATCTTAGCCTTAACGATGTGATATCTGTCTTCGAACTGTCTCTTAACTTCTACTGTCTTAGCCTTCTCATCTACCTTGATTTCCTCAGCATAGGAAATTACAGGAATATGAAGGTGCTCAGAAATCTGAGGACCAACCTGAGCTGTATCACCATCGATAGCCTGACGGCCTGTGATGATCAGATCATACTCAATATTTCTAAGTGCGCCAGCGATTGTAGAAGATGTTGCCCATGTATCAGCGCCGCCGAGTACTCTGTCTGTTACAAGGATTGCCTTGTCAGCGCCCATAGCAAGAGCTTCTCTCAGTACAGCATCAGCCTTAGGAAGTCCCATTGTAAGAACTGTAACCTCTGCGCCATACTGATCCTTTAATCTAAGTGCTGCCTCAAGTCCTGCCTTATCATCAGGATTCATGATAGCAAGCATTGCACCTCTATCCAATGTTCCATCGGGTTTGAACTTAACGCCGCCCTTTGTATCAGGGACCTGCTTAATGCAAACTACAACTTTCATTTTTATTCTCCTTCTATTCTCAAATTAGATGTGATTACTTAAGTAATGCGCCAGAGATAACCATTCTCTGAACCTCAGATGTACCCTCGTAGATCTCTGTGATCTTAGCATCACGCATCATTCTCTCTACTTCGTACTCTCTGATGTAACCATAACCACCATGGAGCTGAACAGCCTTAGTTGTAACATCCATTGCAACCTCAGCAGCGAAAAGCTTAGCCTTTGCAGCTTCAATTCCGTAATAGTCTTTATTCTTCTTTGCATCAGCAGCCTGATATACAAGGAGTCTTGCAGCTTCACACTGTGTAGCCATGTTTGCAAGCTGGAACTGTGTGTTCTGGAAAGCGCCGATTGCTCTACCGAACTGCTTTCTCTCTTTTACATACTCAACTGTTCTGTCAAGAGCGCCCTCTGCGATACCAAGAGCCTGAGCAGCGATACCGATACGTCCACCATCAAGTGTGTGCATAGCGATTGCGAAGCCCTTTCCTCTTGCGCCAAGAAGGTTCTCTGCTGGGATGTGGCAATCCTGGAAAATAAGCTCGTATGTGGATGAACCACGGATACCCATCTTATTCTCCTTTGTTCCGAATGTGAAACCAGGAGTATCCTTCTCAACGATGAATGCTGAGAACTTCTTCTGCTTTCTACCCTTCTTATCCTCTACAACATCTGTGTATGCGAAGATGATGTAAACATCAGCTTCCTTACCGTTTGTGATAAAGCACTTAGATCCGTTAAGAACCCACTCCTTACCATCTTCTGTAAGAACAGCCTTAGTCTGAACACCCTGAGCATCTGTACCAGCCATAGGCTCTGTAAGACCAAATGCGCCGAGCTTCTCGCCCTTTGCAAGAGGTACAAGGTACTTCTGCTTCTGCTCTTCTGTACCGTATGTAAGAATAGGATCGCAGCAAAGTGATGTGTGAGCAGATACGATAACTGCTGTTGTACCACAAACCTTTGCAAGCTCCTCTACACACATAACGTATGTAAGAGGATCACAACCCTGTCCGCCATATTCCTTTGGAACTGGAATACCCATGAAACCATACTTCTGCATCTTAGCTACAGTCTCTCTTGGGAACTCCTCTGTCTCGTCAACGTCAATTGCATGTGGCTTTACTTCTTTTTCTGCGAAATCCTTGAAAAGAGATCTGGCCATTTCATGTTGCTGATCAAGCTGAAAATCCATTATATTTTCCTCCGTTGCTTCTTTTGAAATTTATTTAAAAGAGTTATTTATCTGTAGGCACTTTATTACCATCAGCGTAGTTGTAGAAACCGATACCAGTCTTAACACCAAGCTTCTTACCACGAACCATCTTTCTAAGAAGAGGGCAAGCACGATACTTGGAATCGCCTGTCTCTGAGTAAAGAACATCCATGATAGCAAGAACGATATCAAGTCCGATGTAGTCACCGAGCTCAAGTGGTCCCATTGGATGGTTACATCCAAGCTTCATAGCTGTGTCGATACCCTGGATATCTGAAACACCTTCTGAATATACGAAGATACCTTCGTTGATCATAGGAACAAGAATTCTGTTAACAACGAAACCAGCAGCCTCGTTAACCTGAACTGGAGTCTTGCCAAGATCCTCAGAAATCTTCTTGATCTTCTCTACCATATCGTCTGGTGTGTTAGCACCCTGGATAACCTCAACAAGCTTCATAACAGGAGCTGGGTTGAAGAAGTGCATACCGATGATAGGCTTTGAAAGGCCTGAGCCGATCTCTGTGATTGAAAGAGATGATGTGTTTGAAGCAAAGATGCAATCAGGGTTCTTAACGATGTTGTCCTGAAGCTCCTTGAAAAGATTCTTCTTGATATCCATAACCTCAAGAGCAGCCTCTACTACAAGATCAGCATCAGCACAGATGTCGTTAAGACCTGTCTGAATCTTACCTGTAATCTTGTCAGCCTCTTCCTGAGTCTTCTTTCCCTTAGCAACCTGCTTATCAAGACCCTTCTTGATCTTAGCAAAGCCACCCTCTGCAAACTCTGTCTTGATATCGCAAAGATATACCTTCTCAACGCTCTCAGCCTGAGCAAATGTCTGTGCAATACCTGATCCCATTGTACCTGCACCAATAACAGCTACCTTCATTTTGTTGTCCTCCTAATATATTTATTATTATCGTTGTTAGCGCGATTACGCATTTTTAAAAGCCACTACCTTAACCTTAGCTGGATCATCTTTCTTTCTGAGGAAGTTAGCCATTCCCTCTCTCTGATCCTCTGTCTCGAAGCATGAGCCAAAGAGCTTCTCTTCGATTACAAGTGCATTGTCGATGTCTGTCTGAAGACCATCGTTGATTGCCTTCTTGCAAGCACGTACAGCGATAGGTGCGTTTGCAGCAATCTGTGATGCCATCTTCTCAGCAGCAGCAAGGAGCTCTTCCTGTGGATAAACTGCATTAACAAGACCAATTCTAAGAGCCTCGTCAGCCTTGATGTTACGTGCTGTGTAGATAAGCTGCTTAGCCATTCCAGCGCCGATAAGTCTTGCAAGTCTCTGTGTTCCACCAAAGCCAGGAGTAATTCCAAGACCTACCTCAGGCTGGCCAAACATAGCGTTCTCTGAGCAGATACGAATATCGCAGCTCATTGAAATCTCACATCCACCGCCAAGTGCAAATCCATTGATTGCAGCGATTACTGGAAGTGGGAACTGCTCGATCTTACGGAATATATCATTACCCTTCTTACCAAAAGCCTCACCCTCAGCCTTTGTAAGTGTGCTCATCTCTCCGATATCAGCACCAGCAACAAATGACTTCTCGCCAGCACCTGTAAGAACAACTGCTCTTACAACGTTTGTATCAATGCTGTCAAAAGCAGCTGCAAGATCATCAAGAACCTGTGAATTGAGAGCATTGAGTGCTTCTGGTCTGTTGATTGTAACAACAGCGATGTTTTCTTTTACTTCGCAATTAACAAAACCCATTACTATTTCCTCCTGTAATATATTGTGATAATAGCCTGCCACTAAAAAAGCAGCAGGCTACTAAAAATCTTATGCTTCGTACTTCTCTACTATAGTAGCGCAGCCCATTCCACCACCGATGCAAAGAGTAGCAAGACCCTTCTTAGCATCGTTTCTCTTAGCCATCTCATGAAGAAGAGTAACAAGGATACGACATCCTGATGCTCCAACTGGATGTCCAAGTGCAATAGCACCACCATTTACGTTAACCTTGCTCATGTCAAAGCCAAGATCCTTAGCAACTGCAACTGACTGAGCTGCAAATGCCTCGTTAGCCTCGATAAGGTCGATGTCATCAAGCGAAAGCTCTGTCTTCTTAAGAACCTTCTTGGTAGCAGCAACAGGGCCAATACCCATAACTTCTGGCTCAACACCAGCAAGAGCTCCGCCAACCCATGTAGCCATAGGCTTAACACCAAGCTCCTTAGCTTTTTCTTCGCTCATAACAACTACTGCAGCAGCGCCATCGTTGATACCTGATGCGTTACCAGCTGTTACAAGACCGCCCTCTTTACCAGAGCAGCATTTAAGCTTTGCAAGAGTCTCAACAGTTGTACCAGCACGAGGGCCCTCATCTGTCTTAAACTCAACGATTTCCTTCTTAACCTTAACTGGAACAGGAACGATCTCGTCGTTGAACTTGCCATCAGCCATAGCCTTCTCGCACTTCTGCTGAGAATTAGCTGAGAACTCGTCAAGCTCTTCTCTTGTAAGATTCCATCTGTCGCAGATATTCTCTGCTGTGATCATCATGTGATAATGATTGAAAGCGTCTGTAAGAGCATCGTTAACCATTGTATCTACAACAGTTCCGTTGTTCATACGATATCCAAAACGTGCATTAGGAAGTGCGTAAGGAGCCATAGACATGTTCTCCATACCACCGGCAACTACGATATCAGCCTCGCCAGCCTTGATGAGGTCAGCTGCCATATTGACACAGTTAAGACCAGATCCACAAACTACGTTAAGAGTAACTGCAGGAGTCTCGATTGGAAGGCCAGCCTTGATAGAAGCCTGTCTAGCTACGTTCTGTCCAAGACCTGCCTGGATAACGCATCCCATAAGTACTTCATCTACCATCTCAGGCTTAACACCTGCTCTGTTAAGTGCCTCCTTGATTACGATTGAACCAAGTTCTGCTGCAGGAGTATTGCTGAGAGCTCCGCCCATCTTACCAATAGCTGTTCTACAAGCGCCTGCTATAACTACTTTCTGTGCCATAAAGTTTTCCTCCATATAACTCGTTAAATTTTTATCAGAACAGAATAATTGTAGCACACACATTAGGCAAATGCAACAAAAACTATCAATCTTCCGTTAGATTTTTATTTAAAAGCCATAAAATTGATATTTATTTATCAATTTGTTGTTAAAAAAATAACAGTGCCGTATTCCTACAACACTGTTATTTCAATCATTTAATTAAGTTTGATAACCAAGGGCTTTATCATACTTCTGGTTCAATAAGTCCGTATGTATTTCCCTTTCTCTTATAAACTACATTAACCTGATCAGTTTCTGCATTTACAAATACAAAGAAATTATGTCCCAGAAGCTCCATCTGAACACATGCATCCTCAGCATACATAGGCTTAGGATCAAACTTCTTCATGCGCTCGATGCGGATGTCCTCATCGTCCATATAATCAGTCTCAATGTATTCCTTCTTGAAGTTGCTGGCTTCTGCCTGCTGTTTGTCTACCAGTTTGCTCTTATACTTCTTGAGCTGTCTCTCAATAACCTCCTCTACGAGATCGATTGATACATACATATCATTGCTGATCTGCTCTGCACGGATAATTTTTCCTTTTACGGGAATGGTAACTTCGATTTTATGTCTCTCTTTATCCACATTAAGAGTGACATTTGCGTTAGTATCGGGAGTGAAATACTTCTCCAGCTTGCCTATCTTTTCCTCGACTGCGGAACGAAGGCCAGGTGTTACTTCGATGTTCTTTCCTACGATTGTAAATTTCATGCAATCATCCCCTTTTCGATAGCCTACAATAATTTCTGAAAAAAGAAATATCTTCAGCCATTATTTAAGACAATTCAGCGCTCTATGCAGTTTTTGTCTATACGCTATTATACCATTGAATAAAGCACAGATGCAATTTATTAGAGTAATGCTAAACATAATCTTTTTATTAACAAGTTGTTTTTGTGCAATATGCACAATAAATAGCTATTGCTTTCAATTGTGCAAAACTCGTTTGTTTTCAACCCTATTTGTGGACAATGTGGATAACTTCGTGTATAAGTTGTTAAAATCGGCATTCTTATCCTGTGGATTGTGGATAACTTATAAAGAAAATGTGAAAAAAAAATATTAATTTCATGTTGACTTTTGGTTTTATGTGCAAATGTGAGAAATGTAAACTCGAAATTGCTGCGCAATTCCTCGTTTCATGGCGTTCGCCATATGTAAATAAAAAAATACAGGTTATCAAGAATAAATTCCCGATAACCTGTATTATTATTTACACATTTCTCACTTTTAGAAAATCCTTCTAACCGCAAGTACTGTTCTGTAGTCCGCATTTGAAACCTTGATACCAGTCTTGGCTGTACTAGCGTGTACGATCTGACCATTACCAATATAGATAGCAACGTGACCAGAGTAGCATACGATATCACCAGGCTGTGCATTAGCAAGTCCATCAACAGCTGCGCCAACTGATCTGTCAGCACCAGAGCTATGAGGAAGACTAACACCAAAATTGTTATAAACACTCATTACAAATCCTGAACAGTCAGCACCGTTTGTCAAGCTGGTTCCACCATATACATATGGATTACCAACGAACTGAAGTGCAAACTGAGCAACTGCAGAACCGATAGAGCTTGTAGCTGTAGTATAAGAACTAGCTGAATTGTAGCTGCTTGATCCTGAAGAGCTTGAAGACTTGGAAGTATTGCTCTTAGCCGCCTTGTTAGCTGCTGCTCTTGCTGCAGCTTCCTTAGCAAGACGAGCTTCCTCTTCAGCCTTGGACTCAGCCTTAACGAATTCAGTAGAAAGAGTTACGTAATCAGTAGATACGTATCCGTCACCTTCCTCGATACTAACCTTAACCCATCCATCGAGCTCTTCCTCAACAACAAGTTCGTCCTCGATAGGAACAAGACCGATAACTTCTGCATCAAGTCCTGCACCATTTCTAACCTTAAGGGTTGTAGTAGTAACAGTAGCGATTCTGGTTCCAACTTCCTTGGCAAGTTCAACTGCATCATCACCTGTGACACAAAACTCCGCCTTAACAAAGCCTTCTACAGAACCTGACTGGATCTTGTACCATCCATCCTGCTCCTCTATATAAGTACCAACTGACTTATCATAGAGCTTACCAACGATCTCGCCTTCTTCACTAGGAATATCTCTTACATTAACGTAATTAGTAACCTTAGCGATAACAAGAGACTTGAAGAGTTCCTCTTCTGATTCCTCTGAACTCTCAGCTGTAGCCTCTGTAGCTAACTCCTGAGTGTTCTTAATAACAGCACCTGTTGCATTCTGAATATCTGTCAGAACGCTGTCTGTTACTGTAGAAGCAAGTGGTGTTACATCTGTTACTGCATCTGATAAATCCACCTTGTCACTTGAAGTGCTGCTGGTAGATGAAGTTTCTGATTGAGTCTTTTCGGCTTCAACTGACTGCTGCAAAGATGACAATGACACCTGGTTATTACCAAGTGCAAAAGTAATACCAGCCTGAGGCATTACATCTGACACCTTGTTATTTGATGCAGCAAAAGCGTCTATATCTGAACCAAAAAAAGTAAGAGCAGCTGTAACTGATAATGCGACAAGCTGCATTTTCGCTTTTCTCAAAACTGACCTCCAAATTGTTACGAAATTTGTTACATCTTTTTAGAATATAAACTAATTCTAAATTTTTGTCAACCCTAAAATAATTTAAGAAGTGACGAAAAACCGTTATTTTCGCCACTTCTTAGCCTTCTTAAACGTTTTATTGCGTTTCTTTTTCTTCTATATTAAGGTGTTATTTTTCTTTTCCAACAAGGAAGTCCTGAACAGAAGTTACAGCATTAGCGCCATCTGCAACAGCTGTTACAATCTGACGAAGTCTCTTTTTTCTAGAATCACCAGCAACGAAAATTCCTGGTGCAGAAGTTGCTCCGTCTTCATTCGCAATTACGTAACCTTTTTCGTCACACTCTATCAGATTTTCGAATAAATCTGTTGATGGAACAATACCAATCGCTACAAAAATACCATCGACGTTCACGTCATTTATTTCTTTGTTCTTAACGTTTTCTACAACTAGGTGAGTAACCTTATCCTCGCCCTTGATTTCCTTAACAACGCTATCCCAGATAACTTCTACATTATCAAGACCAAAGAGCTCTTCCTGTAATATCTTGGTTGCTCTAAGCTCATCTCTTCTGTGGATAAGATATACCTTGCTGCAGAATCTTGAAAGGAAGATTGCATCCTCAACAGCAACATCTCCGCCGCCATTTACAGCTGTTACCTTTCCTCTATAGAACGCGCCATCACAGGTAGCGCAATATGAAACTCCCTTACCAATGTATTCCTCTTCTCCAGGAATCTGTAACTTGGAATGGTGTGCTCCTGTAGCAAGAATAACTGTATGTGTCTCAAACTCACCATTATCTGTAACTACCTTATATACTGGAGCATTTGTATCAGAACCCTTATCTACGCACTCAACACCTGTTACAGTCGCATCTACAAATTCTGCTCCAAGCTTATCAGCATGCTCCCTGAACTTCATACCAAGGTCAAATCCATTCACTCCTGGAATTCCAAGATAATTGTCTACCTCGTAAGTATCAATGATCTGACCACCACTAACTGGGTTTTTTTCAATAATTATCATATTAAGTCCAGCTCTTTTAGCATAGACAGCAGCTGAAAGGCCTGCAGGGCCAGAACCTATAATTACAAGATCGTACATAATAACCTCCTTCAAAAAACCTTTTTGTATATGAAACTTTTATATTGATTGTGTACAATTTAATTTTATAGTAACACATTTTGATATTTTGTAAATACATTAATTCTAAAAAGATAATTAACTTATTCTATATCCATCCACCATCGATGGTTATTACCTGTCCGGTCATATATGAAGGCGCTTCTGCAACCTTGAGTGCGAGCTGTGCCACATCATCAGTGGTTCCCAGCCTGTCCATTGGAATCTCTCCCCTAAGCTCCTCCATATCCTCATCACTCAGGTGCTGCCTGTTCATATCCGTATCTATCACTCCACAGGCTACTGCATTGACACTAATTCCGCTTGGCGCCAGTTCTTTTGCAAGTGCCTTGGTAAAAGAATTAACGCCGCCCTTAGAAGCTGAATACGCAACTTCACAGGATGCTCCAACATTTCCCCAGACTGAAGAAATATTGATTATTCTTCCACTGTGTTTTTTGACCATCATAGGAACAGCGAGCTTACTGATATAAAAAAGAGAGTCCAGGTTAGTAGACATAAGCCTGTCCCAATCAGCCACTTCCATATCTGTGAGAAGCCCCATCCACGCTACTCCGGCATTATTTACTACAATATCTATATCATCTATCTGCTCAAATACTTCTTTTACAGCCTGAAAATTCCCTACATCACATTTAAATGCTCTGGCTGTTATCCCGTTCTTATCAGCTATCTCCCGGCAAAAAGCTTCCAGCGCATCTATATTATTCTGACACAACAAAATAAGGTCATCCCCAGACTCTGCAAAAGCCTGTGCTATACCTCGTCCTATACCTCTTGATGCGCCAGTTATCAAAACCTTTCTTTTCATAAAAACCTCTCGATAAAAAATATGCCGCCAGGCACATTTATAACAAAACCGAGGAGCAAAAACTCCTCGGTTACTATTGTCGCAAATATTACGCTTATTAGCAATGCTCAAGTGCCGTTAATACGCTTTCCTCCAAAAATGGCTTGGCAATAAACTCGGTAGCACCGAACTTAACGGCCTCAACCATCTTCTCTTTCTGTCCAGCTGCAGTTATCATTATAACCTTGGCATTTGGATCAAACTTTCTGATAAGCTTAAGTGACTCTAAGCCATCAATGACAGGCATTGTAATATCCATAGTCACGATATCAGGCTGCATCTTAACATACAGATCATATCCTTCCTGACCATTTACAGCCTCTCCTATTACCTCATAGCCAGCTCTATCCAAAATGTCTTTTAATACTCTTCGAGATGTTCTGGAATCATCTACAATCAGTACTCTCTTCATGACTTACCTCCGGCCCATTCAATTATTCATAAATAGTTTTATCAACCTATGTTAACATCGTCACCTATACCACTGAGCAAAATAATCTCTCCACCGCTTATGCAAACAGGTAAAGCTACGATAGAGCTTCCTCTTGTCTCTGTGTACGTTACTGAAAACTCCGGCGGTTCAAGTTCCACCTTGGATCCAGTCCTGCTCTTTTCTGTGGCATATAGTCCGTTAATACAGTTGATAAATTCACAGGTTGCATCAAGAGCATCTTCTTCGGTCTCGATGAACTCCTCCTTGGTGTATGAAACAGCCAGCTTCTCCACATCCTGATATTTACCACAGATGGCTAATGTAGCCTTTTCATCGCCATGGAATTTCTGATAGCCTATTACTTCGCTTCTGAGGGATTCTATCTTATAGGCGTTGCCTATAGATACATGATTATCTATAAGTCTGTACATAGTCTTAACCGCAATGGTGATTAGTTCTTTGTGGGCTGCAAATTCTTCGCGCACGAAAATAGGAACTATTCTGTCAATGTTGTTCGACTTAAGCTCCACCAGATCAGTCTCTGTATATCCAAATTCCCTCTGATACTCCACTTCTGCATTATGTATCTGCTCCATGGACATAATGTTCTCGTCAACAATAGCCTGCAAAAACGCAAGATAATCATTGCCCTGAAGCTCTAATAATCTACCAAGCTGAGCCTGAGACAGATATCCTTTGTCTATTGCAATATCACCAAACTTCATATTCATTGAAGCCTGCAAGCCATTAACCTGCTCAGCCTGAGCTATCGTCATAAGCTTTTCAGAAACAGCTATAACACCAAGCTTTGCTCTGTTATTATCCTGTGCCTTATATACCTGCAGCAATTGCTGTTTGGTTAAAAGACCTTTCTCTAGCATGTAATTGCCAAGCAATCTATCCAGCATATTCTACCTCAGTGAGATGAAAAAACGGATACTAGTCTACATTATATATTTTAGACTAATATCCGTTTATAAACAAGCCAATTATAGTTAATGCCTATTTAGTTGTCTTTGTTCTCATTCATCCTTGCCATAGCCTGGTTAAGCGCTTTCTGCACAGCAACTTCCTGTGAATCAGATGCAGCACCTCC
>NZ_JAFRGN010000012.1 GCF_017433805.1 Butyrivibrio sp.
GTGACAGCTAAGGCCGTCATCATTGCAAGCTGAATATAATCTCGATAATCAAAAAGGGTGACCACATCCTATGAAGTGATCACCTTTTTTCTATGCTTAATTTGTTTATTTAACTTGTTTACTTGACAGACCCCTGTTCATTCCTTGCGACCTGACTTCTTTTTTTATTTATTAGAATGAAGCAGCGATCTTATCAATCTCAGCAAGCTCTGATTCTGTGAAGGTCGTGTTCTCAATTGCCTTTATGTTGTCAAGAATCTGAGATGGCTTGGATGCACCGATTATGACTGATGTAATATACTCATCTTTCAAAAGCCATGCAAGAGCCATTTCAGCAAGAGTCTGTCCACGCTGACCTGCAATATCGTTAAGCGCTCTTATACTATCAAGCTTTTCTTTGCTAAGCTGATTTTCTTTAAGGAATCTGCCATCAGTGCGGATTCTACTGTCTTCAGGAATTCCATTAAGATATCTGTTTGTCAAAAGACCCTGCTCAAGCGGTGAGAAACAGATTATACCTTTACCCAGCTCTTTTGCTTTCTCTTTTAACCCATTCTTCTCAATAGTTCTGTCAAAAATATTGTAGCGATTCTGGTTGATGATAAATGGAACGCGGAGTTCATTCAGGATAGCTGTAGCTTTCTCGAGAGTTGGCCCATCGTAGTTGGAAATACCAACATAGAGCGCCTTGCCACTTCTGACGATCTGCGCAAGTGCTTCCATAGTTTCCTCAAGAGGAGTTTCAGGATCCATTCTGTGATGGTAAAAGATATCCACATAATCAAGTCCCATTCTCTGAAGAGACTGATCAAGGCTGGCTATCAGATACTTGCGACTTCCCCAGTCACCATAAGGGCCTGGCCACATATAGTAACCAGCTTTTGTAGAGATTATCATCTCGTCTCTATAGCGATGCATGCTCTCTTTCAGGATCTTACCAAAGTTGATCTCAGCAGAGCCTTCCATTGGACCATAGTTGTTAGCAAGATCAAAATGTGTGATTCCGTTATCAAAAGCGGTAAAACACATCTGTTCCATGTTGGCGAAGTCACCAGTGTCTCCGAAATTGTGCCAAAGGCCTAAAGAAACAGCTGGGAGCTTAAGTCCACTTTTACCACAACGATTAAACTGCATTTTTTCATATCTGTTTTCGCTTGCTGTGTACATAGTTTTCTCCATTAGTATTTGATTGAAAATTTGAATTATAGGAAATCGGAAATATATGGTTATCCCTTAAAATAAGCGTAAGCTATGTGGTTATAACGGTCAACTATATTCGTATATAAACGTTCAAGTCAGCAATTTTTACATAGTATAGAAAATTAAATATAAATGAAATTGTATGTTTCGAGCCGTTAATATTATGGCAAAACCTGCCGATATAGATATTGAATTCATGTGCGCATAGACAAGGAAGGAATCGCTATGAAGAAACTATTGGGCAAACTATTAGCTTTGATTTTGGCCATCGTGATTGCTGCGTGTGGCTTTATTGTCCTGTGTGGAATTAATCCGGAAGTAGCCAAAGGAGCATCCGATGCGTCAAAAGGATTAAGTGAATATATCAGATCCCAGAATCCGGAAGAGGCTGAAGAAGGCGCAGCTATGGCGGCAACAACAGCTGAAGACGAGACGGGAAAAGAAAATGCGCTGGCGGACATAATAGGCGATGTTGCAGATGCAGCCTCTTATGTCAGCTCTTTTACCGTGTCTGAAAAACAGGAAAAAGAATTCTCTGAATATGAGGGCAACTGGAGCAGCTCCGGAATAGATAAAGATGTAGTAAAAGAAGCAGAAGAGCCATTGGTTAATCAGGACCTTAGCGAAGATCCTACTGACGATACAACCTATTACAACATCACGGATGATATGACTGGTCTTGTGCAGCCAGAAAGCAACGTGATCGAGCTCGAAACTGCAGATGATGTTAAACAGGCTATAAGCGAAATAAGCATGGGAAGTACGGGCATAGACTATACCTTTGGAAGTACCTACTACCCTTATTACAACATGCTCACAGATAAGTGCAAGCAGCTCTATAAGCAGATTTATGCAAATACTCTGGCTGAGAGAACTACTTTTTTACCAGTTACTAAGGCAACTCCTCAGGAGTGCAATAATGCCCTTATGAGCGTAATCTACGACCATCCTGAGCTGTTCTGGCTCAATACCAAGATGTACACAGAGTACGACTATAAAGGAAATGTTGTTAAGCTGCAGCTCTATTTCTATGAGGATGAGCTGGGCGATATTGCTCAGGCACGTAATACATTTGATACAATGATCGACAGCTTCCTGGCAGGCGCAGCAGAGCAGACTTTCAAGACCGATTATGATAAGGAAGTATATGTTCATAATACGCTGGTTGAAAGACTGACTTATAAGGATACACCACTTGATCAGAGCGCTTATAGTGCGATCGTGGAAAAAGAGACAGTGTGCGCCGGATATTCAAAGGCTTTCCAGCTTCTCATGCAACAGCTGGACGTTCCTACATATCTGTCAGTTGGATGGGGTGGCGGCCTTATTTCTGGTGATATGCACGCTTGGAATATAATAAAGCTTGGAGACGATTATTATAATGTAGATGTTACATGGGATGATCAAGATCCCGTTAACTATAATTATTTCAATCAATCCGACAAGGATTTTCACAGGCATATCCGCATGTTTAATTCCCAGTATCTGCCTGCATGTAATGGGAAAAAATATGCCAAATCGCCAACGACAAATCAATAATGAAATTTTGTAAAAAAATAGTTGATAATTGATTTTGTATGTGTTATGATGCTAAATGGTCTTTTTAGGAGAGGGGATAATTATGCCCTTCTTTAAGCATTATGCTGTTTTTACCATGCAGGAAAGGAGTAACGATGAAAGTTAGGTCTTCTGTTAAGCCTATGTGCGAAAAGTGCAAGGTTATTAAGAGAAAGGGTGTTATCAGAGTTATCTGTGACAACCCTAAGCACAAACAGAGACAGGGATAATTCGAGCCGTTTTCGGATTACTTTTTGATACCAATGTGTATTGGAAAGATCGGATTATACTTTGTCCGGTTGGGTCTTTATTAGAAATGACCCCAATCAAACAAGTAACAGCTCTGACGAAATAGGTTGGAGCAAGAGGAGTAAAGCTTCTCGATTAGAAACAATTTTTTATTTGTAAATGGAGGAATTAAAATGGCTCGTATTGCAGGTGTAGATTTACCTAGAGATAAGCGAGTAGAGATCGGTTTGACATACATCTACGGAATCGGTAGAACAAGCTCAAACAAGATTCTTGAGGCTGCAAAAGTAAATCCGGACACACGTGTTCGTGATCTTACAGACGAAGAAGTTAAGAAAATCGCCGAGATTATCGGTAACGACTACGATGTAGAGGGTGACCTTAGAAGAGAAGTTGCTATGAACATCAAGAGACTCACAGAGATCGGATGCTTCAGAGGAATGCGTCACAGAAGAGGACTTCCTTGCCGTGGTCAGAGAACAAAGACAAATGCAAGAACAAGAAAAGGACCAAAGAGAACAATCGCTAACAAGAAGAAATAATTTCTTTTAATATAGCTTTTGTATCATGTTGAGCTTGTGCATGGCAGGTTCAAAAAAGTAACAATATAAATAGATTTATTAGGAAGAAAGTAGGTTAGTTTAAAATGGCAAATCAGAAAGCATCAGCTGCAAAGAAGGCAGCTGCAAAGAAGCGTGTCAAGAAAAACGTTGAACACGGACAGGCACATATCCAGTCATCTTTCAATAACACAATCGTTACATTGACAGATGCTGCAGGTAACGCTCTTAGCTGGGCAAGTGCTGGCGGTCTGGGATTTAAGGGTTCAAGGAAATCTACTCCTTATGCTGCACAGGTAGCTGCAGAGACAGCAACTAAGGCTGCTCTTATTCATGGCCTTAAGACTGTTGATGTATTCGTTAAGGGACCAGGTTCAGGAAGAGAAGCTGCAATCAGAGCTCTTGCTGCAAGCGGTCTTACAGTTACATCTATCACAGACGTAACACCTGTACCACATAACGGATGCCGCCCACCTAAGCGCCGTAGAGTATAATCGTAAGCTTATAGCTTATATACTCAACAATGTAGTTACATGTGCATATATATTATGTGAAATTTAACTCGTTGGATGAAGGTGCGAATGCTGATTATTCAGCAAACATTGTAAACAACATCAAAATGGACAAGATTCATTTTGAGAAAAAGAAAGGAGCCTAAAATGGCAGTAAACAGAGTTCCCGTTTTAAAGAGATGCAGATCACTTGATTTAGATCCAACATTCCTTGGATATGATAAGAAGTCCAAGAGAACATCAGCTAGAGCTGGTAAGAAGATGAGCGAGTACGGACTTCAGCTCCGCGAGAAGCAGAAGGCTAAGTTCATCTATGGCGTACTTGAGAAGCCTTTCAGAAACTACTATGACAGAGCAGACAGAATGAAGGGTCAGACAGGTTCAAACCTTATGACAATTCTTGAGTCAAGACTTGACAACGTAGTATTCAGAATGGGATTCGCTAGAACAAGAAGAGAGGCTAGACAGGTTGTCCTTCACAAGTTCGTTCTTGTAAATGGCAAGCAGATCAACGTTCCTTCATATCTTGTAAAGGCTGGCGATACAATCGAAATCAAGGAAGCTGCTAAGAATATCCAGAGATTCAAGGATATCTCAGAGATCACAGCTGGCAGACTCGTTCCTGAGTGGATTGATGTTAACAAGGACAATCTCCAGGGTACAGTTAAGGAACTTCCTTCAAGAGAAGTTATTGATGTACCAGTTGACGAAATGCTTATCGTCGAGTTGTATTCTAAGTAATGTATAATATATGAAATTGCGTGGCAATTCATTATCATATATAATATAACTTGTTAACAAACCACATAAGGAGGGTATATCAGTGTTTGATTTTGAAAGACCAAATATTGAAGTTGCTGAAATCTCAGATGATAAGAAGTATGGTAAATTCGTAGTTGAGCCTCTTGAGAGAGGTTACGGTATTACACTGGGCAAGTCCCTTCGCAGGATTATGCTCTCTTCTTTACCTGGAGCAGCAGTAAGTCAGGTCAAAATCGAAGGCGTACTGCATGAGTTCAGTTCAATTCCTGGCGTAAAGGAAGATGTAACTGAGATCATCATGAATATCAAGAACCTTTCTATCAAGAATTCTTCTGATACAAACGAGCCTAAGACTGCATACATTGAGTTCAATGGCGAGGGTGTTGTAAAGGCTTCTGATATCCAGGTTGACCAGGATATAGAGATCATGAATCCAGATCAGGTTATCGCTACACTTTCCGGCAAGGATGCTAAGCTTTACATGGAGCTTACTATCACAAAGGGAAGAGGTTATGTAAGCTCTGATAAGAATAAGGCTGGCGATCTTCCAATCGGAGTTATCGCTATCGATTCTATCTACACACCTGTAGAGAGAGTAAACGTAACAGTAGAGAATACTCGTGTAGGTCAGGTTACTGACTTTGATAAATTAACACTTGATGTTCACACAGACGGAACACTTGCTCCAGACGAGGCTGTAAGCCTTGCAGCTAAGGTCCTTAGTGAGCATCTCAGCCTCTTCATCGATCTTTCCGAGAATGCTAAGACTGCAGAAGTTATGGTAGAGAAGGAAGATGACGAGAAGGGTAAGGTTCTCGAGATGTCAATTGATGAACTTGAGCTTTCAGTTCGTTCATTCAACTGCCTTAAGAGAGCTGGTATCAATACCGTTCAGGAGCTTGCAAACAAGACTTCTGACGATATGATGAAGGTTCGTAACCTTGGACGTAAGTCACTTGAGGAAGTTCTTGCTAAGCTTGATGAGCTCGGTCTCTCACTTAGACAGGACGGCGAACAGTAATCATACTAGTGAGACAATTATCCGCTGAAGGTAAAGCCGATGTGTACTGAGGCGGATTCTCATGGTTAACACTAACAACATCATGCAAGTAAGTCCAAAGCGCATTTCATGATGTACCACAGCAGGAGGAATCCTGCAGATGAGAAAGGATGTAAAACATTATGGCAATGTACAGAAAGCTTGGAAAAGCTACAAAACCTAGAAGAGCACTTCTTCGTAACCAGGTAACAGCACTTCTTTACAATGGAAAGATCGTTACTACAGAGGCAAGAGCTAAGGAAATCAAGAAGATCGTAGAGCCTATGATCACTCTTGCAGCTAAGGAGAAGGACAACTTCGAGACACTTACAGTTGATTGCAAGGTTCCTGAGAAGGACAAAGACGGTAAGAGAGTAAAGGAAGTTGTTGACGGCAAGAAGGTTACAAAGTACACAACTGTTAAGAAGGAAATCAAGAAGGATCTTCCTTCAAGAATGCACGCAAGAAGACAGCTTCTTAAGACTCTTTATCCAGTAGTTGAAGTTCCTACTGAGAAGGCTGGAAGAAAGAAGAACACAAAGGAAGTTGACCTTGTAGCAAAGCTTTTCGATGAGTACGGTCCTAAGTATGCAGATCGTAAGGGTGGTTACACTCGTATGATCAAGATCGGCCAGAGAAAAGGCGATGCAGCTATGATGGTTGTTCTCGAGCTCGTTTAATAGCTAAAGATAAAGGGATGAGGCCATGCCTCATCCCTTTTTTTATTACATGCGCTCTACTCGAAATTTGCGATGCAAATTCCTCGTTGTACGGCATTCGCCGTATCCTTGCATAGAAACATATATGCTTATGTAAGCGAGCTTCCAACGCATATATTTTTCATGCAAGCGCATGGCTCAATTTGGACGCTCAAAGTGTTGGTAGTCCTTTACTGAATTCCAGTCGCCACCCCATTTAAAACCATGTTCCTTGAAGAGCTTGTAAGCCAGATCATTTTCATCAATCTTGTAAGGGAAGGCTGCTGATCTGTCTGCATAAGGTAAGCTTCCTTCAGGTGATACATTAGTTGTGCCATCTTTATTGTAGGTGATATAAGGGTTGTAGAAAGGATTAAGGTCGATAGCAAGGCCATAAGCATGATTGGATAACTTGGTTGTGCCATCCACAACTCTGTAATTAAAGCAGGAAGTATTATTAGCCAGCATAGAGGCTGTGTCATCGCCACCGAACTCATCAATCAGCTTGATACTCTCAATCTGATATCCGCTTGAATATAGCTCTGCGAAGATTTCTATTACGTCCTGTGCAATCTTTTTATTGCATATCATCTCACCTGTCTGAGTGTTTCCATCAAAATCGTTATATAAGAGACTACAGTATCTTAAGTCATCCAGACTTACGTTATCATTCTCTACATACGAAATGCCTGTAATTTTGTCTATAACGTCCTGTGTAAGAGATTCGTGATAAAATCCATCCATATAGTTTACCCTGTCATAAACGGCAATTATTTCGCTATTTGAGGTATCTGTGGAAGCATCGTTGGTAGTACTTGCGTAAGATGCAGATGTTGATGCATCATTATTGGATGATTCTATAGATGCAGATGCAACGGACTCATTTGTACTTGTTGCATATGATGAAGCCGCTTCCTTAGATACATTTGCTGACGCTTGATCAGATGCTAGCACAGTCGCCTCAATACTACTTTCTGCCTTGGCTTTATCATACTCTGCCAGAGTTTCCCCGCGTGCCATGTATCTGGCCAGTATAGAACAGCCGAAAATAAGCGCACCTAGCAGAACTAAGTCTTTGGTATATTTGTTATTCAATTTTTCTTTTCCCCCAAATTGGTCTTATATAATTTACGTGATTTGAACATAACTATAATACCACTAATAGCTTGTATTTGCCCGTAAACTCTAGTAAAATTATGCAGTATCGGGTAATAAATACATGCCAGATAAGAGCTACAGAGAGTTTGACAGCTCTTTTTAAGGATAAGAATATGCTTCGTACAGATAAACTTGTATTTGAATATATCAGACGCGATGAAGAAGGCAACGTAGAGGGTATCACAAGGGCAGTAGATAATGTGAACCTCGATGTTAAGCCTGGCGAATTCATTGCTATTCTGGGACATAACGGCTCAGGTAAGTCCACACTTGCCAAGCATTTTAACGCTCTTTTGTATCCTACGGAGGGCGAAGTTTTTGTGGACGGCATGAATACTGAGGATGACAGCCACCTTTGGGATATCAGACAGGAAGCTGGAATGGTATTTCAGAATCCGGACAACCAGATCATTGGTCAGGTTGTAGAGGAAGACGTCGGCTTTGGCCCAGAGAACATGGGCGTTCCAACTCAGGAGATTTGGGAAAGAGTTGAAGAGAGTCTTAAGACTGTAGGAATGCTACAGTTCAGGAAGTCTTCACCTAACCACCTTTCTGGTGGACAGAAGCAGAGGGTATCAATTGCTGGCGTAATCGCGATGCATCCTAAGTGCATTATTTTCGATGAGCCAACAGCCATGCTTGATCCAAATGGACGTAAGGAAGTAATCAGGGCAGCAAGAGCCCTTAACCAGGTAGAGAATATCACGATCATTCTCATCACCCATTACATGGAAGAGGTTATTTACGCGGACAGAGTCTTCGTTATGGACAAGGGACATGTTGAGATGACTGGAACTCCTCGTGAGATCTTTTCCCAGGTTGATAGGTTAAAAGAGCTAAGACTCGGCGTTCCACAGGTTACACTTCTTGCACATGAACTCAAGAAGGCTGGACTTCCACTTCCAGATGGCGTTCTTACAAGAGAAGAGTTCGTAGAGGAACTCAAGAAGATTAAGAGATAACGTAGGAATAGATATGTCAATAATACTTGATCACGTTAATTACATATATGACGAAGATACAGCTATGGCGCATGCTGCGCTGATCGACGTTTGCCTGAATATTCCGGATGGCCAGTTTGTGGGCCTTATCGGACATACAGGTTCTGGCAAGTCTACGCTGATCCAACACATGAACGGCCTTGAGAAGCCAACCAGCGGCTGTGTTTTCTATGATGGCAAGGATATCAACGATTCTGATTATGATAAAAAGAGCCTGAGAGCCAAGGTAGGACTTGTTTTCCAGTATCCTGAGCATCAGCTTTTTGAGACAGATTGCTTTAAGGATGTGTGCTTTGGCCCCAAGAATCTGGGTCTTCCACAGAAAGAAGTAGAGCTTCGTGCTTATGAAGCCCTCAAGCAGGTTGGATTTGATGATGAATATTTTTACCAGTCACCATTTGATCTGTCTGGTGGTCAGAAGAGAAGAGTGGCTATAGCAGGCGTTCTTGCCATGAAGCCAGAGGTTCTCATTCTTGATGAGCCAACAGCTGGTCTTGATCCTAAGGGCCGTGAGGATATTCTGAATCTGATCTCCAAGCTTCATGAGGAAATGGGCATCACTATTATTCTGGTGAGCCATAGCATGGATGACGTGGCTAATTATGTTCAGAGAATCATAGTTATGAATAAGGGCCGTGTTGCTTTTGACGATGAGCCCAAGGAAGTATTCAAGCATTACAAAGAGTTAGAAGAGATAGGCCTTGCTGCGCCACAGGTTACATACGTGATGCAGGAACTGCATGAGGCCGGCTTCCCAGTGGATACTGATGTAACAACACTGGAAGATGCAAAAAATGAGATATTAAAGGCGTTTGGAAAATGCTAAGAGATATTACTTTAGGTCAATACTATAGAACTGAATCTGTGATACACTCCCTTGACCCAAGAGTCAAGCTGGTAGCAACATTTGCGTTCATAGTATCCTTGTTTGTTGCCAACAATTTCATAGGATATGTGATAGCAGCTCTTTTCCTGGCTATGGTTATCTATTTATCCAAGGTTCCGCCTAAGTTTATCTTCAGGGGAATGAAGACAATCTTTTTCCTGCTGCTCCTGACTATGGTGTTCAACTTATTCCTTACTCCTGGAACACCGATCGTGAGCGTATGGAAATTTACTATCACTCAAGAAGGTCTTAAGATGGCAGCTATGATGGCTGTAAGGCTTGTGTTCCTCATTACAGGATCATCACTGATGACACTTACCACAACTCCTAATCATCTGACAGACGGGCTTGAGAGACTTCTTAGACCACTTCGTCTGTTCAAGGTGCCTGTTCATGAGATTTCCATGATGATGTCTATAGCACTCAGATTCATTCCAATCCTCATGGAAGAGACTGACAAGATCATGAAGGCGCAGATGGCCAGAGGAGCTGATTTTGAGAGTGGCTCACTTATTAAAAGAGCTAAGAGTCTTGTTCCACTTCTGGTGCCTCTTTTCATATCTGCATTTAGAAGAGCCAACGACCTTGCTATGGCTATGGAAGCCAGATGCTACAAGGGCGGCGATGGCAGGACCAAGATGAAGCCTCTTATTTATGAAAAGAGAGACAGACTTGCGTATCTTGTTATAATACTGTACCTGGTACTTATCGTTGTTATGGGCAGGATACTGTTCTGATGATCGGAATATATCAGTTGATATAGGCAGCGTTTACTATGATATTTAGATAAGGATTGTTTATGGGCGATATCCGCAGGATTATGCTGACAGTTTCATATGACGGAACAGCTTATAGTGGCTGGGCGCTGCAGAGCAGTACTCCCAACACTATAGAGGGCGAGCTTAACAGGGCTATTGAGAGGCTTACTGGTGAGCAGGTTCAGGTTATCGGCGCCAGCAGGACTGATGCCGGAGTTCACGCCTATGGCAATGTTGCTGTGTTTGATACAACCAGTACAATTCCGGGAGATAGATTTATTTTTGCCCTTAACCATGAGCTTCCACAGGATATTCGAATTGTGGAATCAAGAGAAGTAGCGTTGGATTTTCATCCAAGGCATTGTGATACTGAGAAGACTTACGAATATAGGATAGTCAATTCTCAGATCATGGATCCGACCAGAAGATTTTATGCTTGTCACTTCAGCATGCCACTCGATATTGATCTGATGAATGCTGCGGCTCATCACCTTGTTGGAGAGCATGATTTTACAAGCTTTTGTAATGTGGAATCCCAGGCTCTGAGCCATGTGAGGACTATCAAGGACATAACAGTTACCAGAAATGGCGATGAAGTAGTTATTTCTGTTACTGGTAATGGCTTTTTGTACAATATGGTCCGCATAATAGCTGGAACTCTTATGCAGATAGGACGCGGAAGAGGCGATCCATCAGAGGTTAAGACCATCCTCGAGAAGAAAAACAGGGCAGCAGCTGGACCTACAGCACCTGCAGAAGGTCTTTTCCTCATAGAATATAAATTCCTTGATGGCATTCCTGGACCGAAAGCTACTGATGAGGAAGCATAATTCCTAAAAACAAACGATAAATAGTACTAAAATTTTGGTAAATTTCTTGCTGAAATGGTGATTTTGACCTTGACAATATGGACTTGAAGGTCATATAATATCTTACTGTGTGACGGTATGTCCGTTTGCACATTTGTCAGTCCACGTGACTGATATAACGCGGTAATGTCATATTGTTGTCCCGGTAAGCTTCAATATGTACATCGTTATAAATGCATAGATCAGGTGAAGGGTCTTTGCAATGTATCAATTTTAATGAGCAATTATTTACTGGAGGAAACACAATGAAAACTTATATGCCTAGTGCAACTACAGTTGAGAAGAAGTGGTATGTAGTTGATGCTACAGATATGACACTTGGACGTCTTGCTTCTAACGTTGCAAACGTACTTAGAGGAAAGAACAAGCCAATCTACACTCCTAACATCGACACAGGAGATTATGTAATCGTTATCAATGCAGAGAAGATTAAGGTTTCTGGTAAGAAGCTTGATCAGAAGATGTATTGGCACCACACAGATTACGTTGGACATCACAAGGAGTACTCACTTCGTCAGATGCTCCAGGACAAGCCTGAGAGAGTTATCGAGCATGCCGTTAAGGGAATGCTTCCTAAGGGATCTCTTGGTAGAGAGATGTACACAAAACTCCATGTATACGCAGGAGCTGAGCACCCACATGCAGCTCAGAAGCCTGAAGTATTAACATTTTAATCGGGTAGTTGAAAGGAGAACATAAAATGGCAAAGTCAGCAAGTTACTACGGAACAGGTAGAAGAAAGAAGTCAATCGCAAGAGTATACCTTGTATCCGGAAATGGAAATATAACAATCAACAAGAGACCTATCGATGAGTATTTCGGACTTGAGACACTCAAGGTTATCGTTAGACAGCCACTCGTAGCTACAGAGACAGCAGATAAGTTTGACGTTGTAGTTACAGTAAGAGGCGGCGGCACAACAGGTCAGGCTGGTGCTATCAGACATGGTATTTCAAGAGCTCTTCTTCAGGCTGATTCAGATGAGTACAGACCTACACTTAAGAAGGCTGGATACCTTACAAGAGATCCTCGTATGAAGGAAAGAAAGAAATACGGTCTCAAGAAGGCTCGTAGAGCACCTCAGTTCTCAAAGAGATAATCTTTCGAGATTCAAAAAGAATTTACAAACCTCAGAAACTCAGTGTTTCTGGGGTTTTTCTTTTATCTATAATTGTATTCAGTTGTGGTGAAACGCAGAAAATTTTGTACCGTAAACAGCGAGTAAACAGCAGGTAGACAGCAAAATTCTCAAGCCTTAGATCTTGTTAATTGCTTCTACCAGAGACTGGATATCAAGGTGTGTGTACACTTTCTCTGTCAGAGACATTGCTCCGGAGTGTCCTACGATTTTCTTGATCATTGTAGGATCCACATGAGCTTCCGCCAGCATTGATATGCAGGTGTGCCTAGTATCATGAGGATTGTGCTCCATACCAAGGTTTTCTATTAGTGGTGTCCAGTAGCTGTCTTTATAGTTCCTGTAGGTGAATTTTTTGTTGTCATCTGTGTGAAGAAGGTATTCACAATCAGAGGATTCATACCAGGCTTTGTAGAATGGTAGAACCTTATCTGCTATAGGAACCTTTCTGATACCATTTTCAGTCTTACTTAGTATCACATCGAAATACTGTTCTTCAAGATGAACATTTTTCTTTTCCAAATCCAGTAGTTCAGATATTCTACAGCCGTTGTAAATCAGCATCAGTACTGTCTGGTAGAACGGATCATCCTTGAGTTCCCATAGCCTGTCAATCTCAGCTTTTGAGAAGATATCTCTCTCAACCTTATTTGGATTTTTGTCCTTATACTTGAGGATATCTACAAATTCGGAATAGTCCTTGTTACAGATATCGTTCTTAAGGGCGTAATCGTAAAGCTGATTGAAAAGGACTTTGATCTTACGGAGTGTAGGATAATTTTTTCCGCAGGTATCAATGACATTTTGAAGCTCTGCCAGCCTTATATCTCTAAAAGTTTTGTTGTAAAGGGTGCCACATACGTTATATGAGGCTGTATACCCATGTACGTTGGATTTAGAGATGGCAGGATACTTTGCTTCAGACCAGGCATTATATACGTCTGTGAATGTCATTTTGGCTGCTTTTGTATCAAATGGATTCTGATGATAATCTGATAGCATTTGCAAGCCTTCCTGCTTGGTTTCAGCATATCCTATGACATTGTACGTCTGCTTTTTGGTACCTTTTTCCGGATCAATGGTCCATCCGGTGGTTACTCTTACCATATAGGGCTTTCTGCGTTTCCCGGACATTTTCATAACACTTCCATATCCGTTTGGTAATTTCAAATAATATCGACCTCCTTTGATGCTCAGGTAATTTATGAAAAAGGGGATAGTCCCTTAATCACCTTTCTTATCGGGCAATGCTACATTTGCGTAGTATGCAAGTTCTGTTTCAAACCAGTGATTAAATCTATCTTCATTTGATAGGCCTTGTTCAAGGCTCTCTCGCTCATCTGCATATCTTTCCAGAAAGAGGCAGAGATCTGAGTTGTTTTCTGCTGCTTCATCGTTTCCCATGAATTTAAGACTGCAGCTCCATTCTTCGGTTTTGGGTGGACGATTTACGTCTATATTGAAGTTAATCCCTGCTTTTTTATTTAGTTCGTTAAGAACATAGAGGACATCTGAGAGAGTATCTAAAGTGATGTTCTTCTTTTGATATCCAATAAGTTCAGCAGGAGAGATATTAAGAATATTTGCTATCTCATTCAGTACACCTATTGAAGGCTCTATTTCACCGCTTTCATATTTCTGTACTGTACGCATGGTTTTACCTAGTCTGTTAGCCAGTTCAGTTTGACTGAGGTGCTGAGCTTTTCTGGCTTCTTTAATTCTATTTCCTATATCAGATCCATTATTCATTGTACTGACCTCCTTGTGTGAATTGTAACACGTAGTAACACGAATTACAAGAGCGTATTACGAATTGAAAATACATATTTATTGTTGACAAATGAATTATGAAGACGTATTATCAAAATACGAACTGATAATTCGCATTTTGAAAGAAGGGAGGTGAAAAGTATGGAAGACAAAAAGTTATATGTAGAACTACCAAGATTTACCGGTAGAAATGTTCCTATAACTGAGGTTGCCGAGGCAATGCACAAGGATGCACAGTTCGTAAGAATTGGAATCCAGCAGGGGATATTCAAATTTGGATATGCCATGAAGAAAGAAAATTCCAGTGAATACAACTACTATTGTCCAGACAGAAAGGTGTGGGAAGAGATTGGATACTTTAGTCCAGAAGCAGTCTAAAAAGAAAAAACTCTCTTGCTGGTAACAAGAGAGTAAATGAAAAGCCGGAGCTTTTGTAAATTCGATTAAATAAAGTATAGCAAGGGTTCCGGCCAAGTTCAACAAAAAAGTAAGATTGGAGGAATCTAAATGGAAACAAGCAAACCAGAATTAAAGCTTATCCAGATGTCAGATGTAGAAGCTGAAGAAGTTTCCTGGCTATGGTATCCGTTTATACCATATGGAAAGCTTACCATCATTCAGGGAGATCCCGGAGATGGAAAAACAACTTTTGTACTAAATGCAGCAGCGAAGTTATCAAAAGGAATTTCGTTAGATACAGGTCTGCACAGTGAGGAACCAATAAACATCATATATCAGACAGCAGAAGACGGACTGGCTGATACGGTAAAGCCAAGACTTGAAGGTGCCGGGGCTGACTGCTCCAAAATCCATGTGATAGATGAGAGTGATAAATCGCTATCAATGGTAGATGAGAGAGTTGAACAGGCAATCATAAGGACTGGAGCAAAACTCCTGATCCTTGATCCACTACAGGCATATCTCGGAGGCGGAATGGATATGAATAGAGCTAACGAAGCAAGAGATATGACTAAGAAGCTGGGAGCTCTAGCGGAGAAGTACAAATGTGCAATCATCCTAATCGGACACATGAACAAAGCTTCCGGAAACAAGGCAGCTTATCGAGGGATGGGATCAATTGACTTCTACGCAGTAGCAAGAAGTGTCCTGCTGGTAGGAAGGATAGAAGGAGAACCGGAACTAAGAGCAATAGTCCAAATAAAGAACAACTTATCAGCATTTGGACATTCCAAGGCCTTCAGATTATCAGAAAAGGGATTCGAGTGGATTGGAGATTATGAAATAACCGCAGACGAAGTTCTCGGAGGAATCGCACCGAAAGCGAATAAGCAGGAAAAGGCGATAGCTCTTCTGAGAGAATTGGCTGAAGACCATAATATGATCCCAAGTAACGAGGCAGTAGAACTGGCTAAAGAAGAGGATATATCAAAAAGAACTCTGGAAATAGCCAAAAACGAACTTGGAATAAAAGCCAGGAGAATCAACAATACCTGGTACTGGATATTAAAAGAAATCGAATGATAATCAAGACCGCAACAATGTAAGGTGCCTAAAGTTACACTCTTAAGATTGTAAGGTTGTAAAAAGACAAAGACACTGCATTGTTGCGGACTAGAAGAAAGGGACGAATGAAAAACGTACAGATATCACAGGAATTATTTATAAGGCTGATACGATTACTGGTCTTTGAGTTCGACGAAGATACTGATCTGATCAAAAAAGAACTTGAGGACAAGATGGAAAAACTAGCGAGGCATGAAATCTATTCAAAGTTCAAGACAGCACCCACAGAAGAGGAGAAGGAAAAAGCTCGTCAGGACTACCTCGACATGGTGGGAATGCACAAGGATTTTAGATGGTGATTTCCTTTGATGGATTGAACGGGAGCGTGACACGCTCCGGTAATAATCAGCCAAGGAATGAATGATTTGGCAGGCGAGCGGAGCGAGCTTCCCCATAACGTGGCGTTATGGGTAACCCCCTATGGATAATGACATTACACATCATTATCCGGGGGCTCTCCGAGGGGCCTGCCGGCGGCAAAAAAATACGAAAGGATTTAGTTTATGATAACAGTAACATTTCACATCTCATGTAAGAAACATTCGCTCACCAAAACAAGAGATGTGGTATCGGTGAGCAAACACAATCTTCGATTATTTCAAAGTGAAGAGTATAACGAAGAAATGATCGAAGTGGAAGTCGGGAGTGAAGTAAATATTCTCGACGATGTAAAAGAGATTTACGAAAGGGAATTCTCCGAAGCTCTTGCGGAATACAACAAAGATAAGAGAAGCGACAGACAAATTCCGGACTATCTGGAGTATGTATCCGAAAGCAAAAAGAACGATGTGGCTACAGAAGTAATTCTCCAAGTAGGAGATAAGGAGTTCTGGGCTGATAAGACGAGAGAACAGTGGAATGAAATGAAGCCACTGTTAAGGGAACAGCTTGAATATGTAAAAGAAATAGTTCCGGAATTCAAAATCGCATCGGCAGTAATACATTTGGATGAGGATTCACCTCATATGCACGTAGTAGGAGTTCCGGTAGCAACAGGATACAAACGAGGACTAAGCAAGCAGGTGGCAAAAACAAAAGTATTCGATCAGAAAAGACTGGAAATGATACAGGATCAGATGCACGAATTTGTAGAACATCAGATGAAAGACCATCCGGAGATCTTTGGAGATGAAACACTTAAGCCAAAAGAAAAGGGCAGGAACAGTGACTTCTCAAAAGAGTTCTACTTAAGGCTAAAGCAGCAAGAATATGAAAAGCTAGAAGATAAGTGCCAAGAGAAGGAAACACAGATTGAAGCTCTGGATGGAACGGCTAAAGAAATGAAGGAGGACATCGAAAGCACAGTTAATCAATATGTGGACTCAGTGGTAAATACGGAAATGAAAAAGGAATTCATGAGATACGCAACACTTGAAAATCCTAAGACTACACTTGGAAAACTGGTCTCAAAAGCCTTCAAAACATTCAAAGAATGGTGGGATAAGACCAAGAAGCAGGAGGTAGCTGAAAAGGCTAGGACAAGTCTCTTACAAAAGCTAAGAGAGAACCAGACAATCGTAGATCAGAGGAAGGAACAGCAAGGTCCAAATCTCAATAGGAACAATCTCAGTCCAGAAAGATGAATGCTATGATAGCAGTAGGCAGGGGCGTGAAAACGCCCTTGTTTTACGGATATACATTGGATAGAATAACAAAGTGGTTATAAATTCAATCACAGAGTCTATTAACAACATATTATATTCCAGTTAAGTGCATGATTGAGGGATTAAATGATTGCAAAAAAGGAGCAATATTATGAAATTTTGCATAGAAAAGAATTATAGAAATAACGAAAATCTTAGGGCGTCTTTTAACAGATTGGCTGAAAAGACTTTTGGTCTTAATTTTGAAAACTGGTATCAAAATGGATTTTGGAAGGATAACTACATTCCTTATTCTGTCGTGATAGATGGTGAAGTTGTTTCAAATGTTTCAGTCAACACCTGTAACATGAATTATAAAGGTGAGATTGTTAATCTGATACAGCTTGGAACGATTATGACAGACAATGGCCATAGAGGAAAGGGATATGCCAGAGCTCTTATGGAAGAAATCATGAGAGATTATGAAGGAAAAGTGGATGGAATATATCTCTTCGCTAATGATTCTGTACTTGAGTTTTATCCTAAATTTGGATTTAGGGAAGCAAAGGAATATCAGTATTCAAAAGAAGTGATAATATCAGATGAATGTAAAGCTGAGATGGTTCCACTGAAAGGTAAAAGTGATTTTGACAGAATAGTCGAAATCTTAGAAAAAACAGGTCAGAATGCACAATTGTATATGGTGGATAATACCGGATTATATATGTTTTACCTATCGCAGTTTATGACGGAGAATTTGTTCTTTATTGCTGATTGCAGGAGCTACGCTATTGCAGAAATAGAAGATGATACACTAATTCTTCATACAATTATAGGAGATGGTACTGTAGATGAAGTTATCAAGGCTTTTGGATCACAAGTGAAGAAAGTTATCCTTTGCTTTACACCCAAAGATGCCATTGGCTTTGAAAAAAGCGAACTTCATGAGGAAGACACTACTTTCTTTGTAAAAGGAAAATTTTTTGAGAATAGTTGCCATGATGAATTTATGATGCAAGAGATAACACATGCATAAATATTTCAGTAAAACGCTCCAACTCGAAAAGGATTGGAGCGGGCAAACTGAAGCTAAATGCCGTTTTCTCATATTTGACTAGAATTAAAGTTGAGAGTGTAATTTACAGGCAGTAGTGCTATTATAAACAATGTGGTACTTGAAAGGAGAAATAGTATGAAAAGATATGTAATTGCTCAGTAATCTGAGCTTAAAATAAAACAAAATAATTAAGCTCAGATGAATCCGAAAAAAGAATAGGAGGATTTATGAGCTATATTAAAGCAGAAGAAATTCTGCCAAAAGAACTTATTGAGGTTATACAACAGTATGTATGCGGGAAAAGTATTTATATCCCTTGTACAGAAAAGCAGACCTGGGGAAGCTATACTCATTCAAGACAGTATTATAGAAAAAGAAACCATGATATATGCAATGAGCACAAAGCTGGTATTCCGGTAACAGAATTATCGAAGAGGTATTCTTTGTCAGAAAAAACTATTTACAGAGTGTTGCGAGACCAGAAAGGAACAAGATGAATATTTTATTGGAAACAGATAGATTAAAAATTACAGAAATGACGATGGATATGGCAATGGATGTTCACAAAAACTCATTGGACGAGGATATTAGGAGATTCGTCCCTGATGAAGTTTTTGAGACACTTGAAGAAGCCAAGGAAACTATAGAGTTCATAATATCACAGTATAATTCTACTGAAGGACCTCTTATCTACGCACTGATTACAAAGGAAGAAGGCACAAATATTGGCTATGTGCAGCTAGTTCCTATCGGTGATGGTAAATGGGAAATTGGATATCATGTAGCAAAACAATACACCGGAAAGGGATATGCTACAGAGGCAGTAAGTGCTTTTCTTCCAGTGATAACAGATAGAGTTGGTATTTCAGAAGTTTATGGTATTCGCCTTCTAGAGAATAAAGCATCAGGCAGAGTTCTGGAAAAATGTGGATTCGAAACCTTTTTTACCGGAGAAGGTCCATATCATGACGGAGTATATGAAATAAGTAAGAGCGTTTGGAAGAAAGCGAATTGACAGTTTATAAAAAAATAACAGAGTTGCCACCAGCCGCATACAGCAGCCCTGAGCTTTCTTGCGTACGCAGCAGGTAAACAGCAACTCGCCCTAGGAATGCCCAAAACAAGGCACTTAAGGCAATGAAAAAGTTCTCAAAGAGATAATCAATCTGCTATTGCAGATTTCAGAAGACTCGGTACATTGTACCGAGTCTTTTTTGTGTGCTGAAAGTGGACCAGGGGGACGGGGTTCCTGGCTCATTTTGGAATGACAGCCAATCTCTTTGGACAGGAAGAATTCCTGGGATAGAGAAATATCTTAAAAAGTAGGCGCAATACAATACAAAGATTTTCTAAAAAAAGTCGAAAATCTTCTTGCGAAGTAGACTTTGGCAGTCTAAATCTAATACAATGGAAATAGAGTATCTATGCAACTAAGCGCAATATTTTGTCATGTTTTTCATGATAGCTAATCGGGAGGTTACGCTTGGATAAAAAAACAAGAAAGCATTCGATATGCGAAAAGATGCCCTATATCGCCATTATACTCAGCATACTATTTCCGTCGCTTTTAGCTGGAATAGGAGGTTCTATAGGTAATGCAATTTCAGAAAATGCAGGGAACATAGGTGTATGCGTTTTTGCAATAATATCGATGCTGATTTTTTGGTACTGGTTCTCACCGGA
>NZ_JAFRGN010000013.1 GCF_017433805.1 Butyrivibrio sp.
ACACATATGCATTGTACCTGAAATGACATAGTTTTCGCCCATTATTTATTGCTTATCATTGTTTGTAACTTATTAACCAATTGCACATAGGGCTTAAATACTGGTTCTTTTGTGCAAAATATATAAGAAAGTATAGAGAGATTATTCAAATGAAAAAGGCAGCTAATGACATTAAGAGATGTGTTGCCTGCGGAGTCTGCGCATTACAGTGTCCACGACAGGCAATAGATATCTACAGGGGCTGCTATGCAGTTGTAGATATTTCTAAGTGCGTTGGCTGTGGCATATGCGAGAAGGCGTGCCCTGCAGGATCTATCAGAGTTCAGGATTTGGAGGATGCAGGGAAATGAAAACAGCTAAAAAGAAAAGCCATTGGTACGACTATTTATGGATATGGTCAATTATTTATTTTGCATTGGGATTTTTTAATATCCTTTTTGCATGGCTGGGACTTATAGATTTTATCCTGCCACTAATATTTGCTATAGTTGGCGGTAATAAGTGGTTTTGTAATCACATGTGCGGAAGAGGTCAGCTTTTCTGGGTACTTGGAAGGAATATGAAGTGCTCCAGGAGAAAACAGGCTCCTAAGTGGTTGTCATCCAAGTGGTTCAGGTATGGATTCTTAACATTTTTTATGACAATGTTTGGAACTATGATATTCCAGACATATCTGGTGTTCTCAGGAGCAGAATCCCTTAGAAAAGCTATTAAGTTATTTTGGACATTTAAAGTGCCATGGCAATGGGCGTATAATGGAAGTGTATTTCCGGACTGGGTTGCTCAGTTTGGCTTTGGATTCTATAGCCTTATGCTGACATCAACCCTTATAGGTCTTATAGTTATGGTTTTGTACAAGGAACGTACCTGGTGTTCATTCTGCCCAATGGGTACAATGACTCAGGGAATATGCACTATCAAGGCAAAGAAAGGTATGGAGAAAAAATGACATTAGAAGAAAGAGCTCAAAAGGCAGTAGACATGAAAACATCAGGCATGTACAACTGTGCACAGTCTGTAACAGTTGCCCTTGCTGATCAGACAGACCTGCCAGAGGAGCAGCTAAGGCAGATTTCCGCTGGCTTCTGTGCAGGAATGGGAAATATGGAAGCAACCTGTGGCGCACTTATTGGTGCCGGAATGGTTGCAGGTCTTAAGACACAGGGACAGGGAACGCTTAGTAAAACAAGACAGATACAGGAGGCATTCTGCGATAGATGTGGCTCAATCAAATGTAAGGAGCTTAAGACAGTTACAGATGGCAAGCCATTATGTCCATGCGAAGAGTGTGTCAGAAATGCAGTCATGATCTACGGAGAAGTAATGGGTCTATAAGAAAAGATAATGTGATATACTATAGTCGCAAGACGTAGTAATAAGCAGCGAAGAGCGTTTATTGCCTCTTCGCTGTTTTTAATGTCATGATATGAATAATAAATGGGATAAGTGGTATTAGTGGTATGAAAAAGTTAAATGTTAAGCTGTCTCCGGTACAGATTATTCCGGCCAGCTTTTTAATTGCAATCATTGTTGGTGCACTTCTTTTGATGCTTCCTATTGCTTCGGCTACAGGGCAGCCAACACCTTTTTTGACAGCTCTTTTTACAGCTACAACCTCTGTCTGTGTAACGGGCCTTGTGGTAGTAGATACTTACATGCACTGGAGTTTTGTGGGACAGCTCATCATCCTTATTCTGGTTCAGATAGGCGGCCTTGGAATGATAACAGTCGCTTCAATGCTTATGGTTCTCACCAGGAGAAAATTCTCACTTACAGACAGAATGCTCCTTCAGGATGCATTTAATCTTAATACTAATTCCAAGCTTTTATCTTTTCTTGTAAAGATGCTGAAGGGAACATTTCTGGTTGAGGGAATTGGAGCAGTATTATATGCCACTGTATTTATTCCTGAATTTGGTGTTAAAAAAGGCATATGGAGCGCGGTATTTAATTCAGTTTCTGCTTTCTGCAATGCAGGAATGGATGTAATTGGCCCTAACAGTATGGGCAATTACAGAGATAACCCCATGGTCATGACGGTGACAATGCTGCTTATCATTCTTGGTGGTATAGGCTTTGTCGTTTGGTTTGATGTAATGGACAGGACAAAAGAGGGATTTAAAAAGCGCTTTTCTCCAATAACTGTATTTGAGAGATTATCAGAGCATACCAAGCTGGTACTTAGTTTTTCCTTTGCTCTTTTATTTGGGGGAATGCTGATTTTCCTGTTATTTGAATATAACAACCCTGACACCATAGGAAATATGGGGATTGGCAGTAAGCTTGTGAACAGCTTGTTCCAGTCGGTTACACTTAGAACTGCCGGATTTACCACAATTCCGCAGGATAAGTTGACGCTTCCATCATGCCTTGTGTCATATATTCTCATGTTTATTGGAGGCTCTCCAATAGGAACAGCCGGCGGTATCAAGACAGTTACCATGTTTCTTCTTATCATGAACCTCAGATCCTATGTACGTCATCAGGATGCCAAGATCATTTTTAACAAAAGAGTATCTGAGGAATCCATGAGAAAAGCTTCAGCTGTAGCTTTTGTAGGAGTGGTTGCGATATTTATAATGTCTATATTGTTATTATTAGTAAACCCGGTTCCAATGGAGGATGCGCTTTTTGAAATAGTAAGTGCCTGCGGAACAGTAGGTCTTTCAAGAGGACTTACGCCTTCGCTTAATTCTTATGGACGTGTGATAGTAATAATTGCGATGTATCTTGGAAGAATCGGACCTATTTCACTGGTTGCGTTCTTCTCACGCAGTAGTACAGAAGCTAATAAATTAAACTATTCAGAAGGCATTTTCTATGTCGGCTGAGAAGGGTGTGTGAATATGAAAAAATCAATAGCAGTTCTTGGACTTGGAAAATATGGTATGAGTCTTGCACAGACTCTTTATGACCTGGGAGAGGATGTCCTTGTAGTAGACAAAAATGAGAACCTTATTAGAGATATTTCTCCCAAGGTTACATCTGCTGTATGCGCCAACCTTGATAATGAGGATGAGGTTTTGGCTCTTGGACTTCAGAACTATGACATAGTTATAACCTGTATGGGAGGCAATCTCTCAGCAAGTATCCTTTGTGTTTCAATTTCCAAGGAAAAGGGTGTTCCTTTAGTTATTGCCAAGGCTTCTACAGACAGAATGAAGAAGATTCTTGACAGAGTTGGAGTTGATAAGATCATCTGTCCTGAGGAGGAAGGTGGCGTTCGCTCTGCCAGAATACTTACATCACAGTATATTCATGATTATATCGAGATTGATGAGAATCTTTGCATGATCGAACTTCAGCCCAAGAAGGCCTGGATAGGAAAGAATCTCATTGAACTTAATCTTCGTCAGAAATACAACATGAACGTTGCTGGTATTAAGAGTATGGGCGGCAACTGGGCTTATGTAGATCCTAACAGAAAGCTTAGTGAGGACAATCTTTTGATGGTCATCATTGAAAAGGATGATATTAATAAGTGGAGATAATACTTTAACGGGGATGAATAGTAGTAATAAAGTTTTGGGAATTATAGTTGCTGTCATACTGGTGGGGACGCTTAGCGGAGTAATCTATTCTATTGTTGATGATAATCGCGAGCTGGAGTATGAATACACGGAGCCTGTATTGACAGATGATACAGGAGACTTTAATCCGCAGCAGCTCTTTGAACAGTCCAATGAAACGCTTGAGTATGCTGGTCATATAGATATCACAGGTAGTGTACTTGGTTTCAAGATGTATTCTACAGGCTTTGAGACCAGGAAGGCCGAGATCAGGTATTCCAGGGATTACACCGACAGGGATAATTACTTAAGTAACCTGAATGTGGATATCAGTAATCTTACCAATGACGGTACAGAAGGCGTGAACTGGAGATATATCTACAGATGCAGCGAAGGTAAGATCGATACCAGGGATTTTCGCAAGTTTGATAAGGATGGCTGGTGCGGATCAGAGGGAATCACTAACCCTGATATCGAGACAATTCTTTTTCCTGATGTCAGCAACTGTAATCTAAGTTTTGAGAGTAAGAATAAGAGCAATGGAATGTATCCGGATACTGTTGCCTATCAGGTGGTTGTAACAGGAGATATCAGTCATATAGTGAAGGCTGCCAATTCACTTGTGGGTAATGTTATAGAACCTACCAGAGCTGTATATGTTTTTGATTCAGAGACCCATGTACTCAAGGAAATATATCTTTTAAGTGATGATAGTTCACTTATGAAGCATAATGGCAAGAATGGGCCATTATTTAGCATGAAACTGATTGTTGACGACTATGACTACGCAGCGCAGAAGAGCGTTATGATATCGCTGTCCGACAATTCAGAAGATCTGCTTGATGAAATAACTGCCAATAAGAAAATGGTGGTTTTGGACGAGAAGCTTATGCAGTGCGGCAAGACCAACTTCCCATCTGACTGCGGTCTTCATTTTAAGGATGAGGAGCGGCTTATGGACTGCTACAAGGAAATAGGTATCGAGAACGGAAGTCTTGAGAATAATATAATGTGGATTGAGTTTGAGTAACCACACGGAGGGAATATGGCATATTTATTTGTACATTTTACAAGTGGAGAGAAGGATTCTGAGAGCATTTATTTTGCTGTAAGTGAGGATGGCCTTCACTTTAGAGATATTGGTGGCAAGAAGCCGATTGTTAAGACAGAGCTGGGCTCTAAAGGCATCAGAGATCCATTTATTGTCTATGATGAGAATGAAAAGAAATACTTCATCATTGCTACTGACCTTAATACATCAGATGGAGACTGGGACAGAGCAGCTAATAGAGGAAGCAGGTCACTTTTTGTCTGGGAGTCAGAAGATCTAATTAACTGGACAGATGAGAGACTTATCGAAGTAGGAGTAGAAGGCGCTGGCTGCGTATGGGCTCCTGAAGCTGTTTATTGTAGAGAAAGACAAGCATGGTTTGTATTCTGGGCCTCTAATGTAAAAGAAGAAGGAGAGGAGCAGGCTAAGCAGCGCATCTATGGTTCTTTTACCAAGGATTTCAGAGAGTTTACACCTGCGTTTAAATACATAGAAAGAGATACTAACGTTATAGACACCGATATCGTCTGGGAGGATGGCTATTACTACAGATTCTCCAAGGATGAGACCAATAAGGTTATTATTCTTGAAAAGAGTAAGGATCTTGTTAACGGGCCATTTGAGGATGTATATTCCAAGACTCTTTCTGAGACCTTTGGAGTAGAGGGACCTGAAGCATACTACCTTGAAAATCAGCATAAATGGTGTCTTATTGTAGATAGATATGCTACAAACAGCGGATATATGCCTCTTTTAACAGATAAGCTTGAGAGCGGCGTTTTTGAGGTACTGCCAGAAGATGAGTATGACCTTGGCCTACGTAAGAAAAGACATGGCGGAATCATCAGGATTTCTGATCACGAGATGAGAAGACTCATCAAAAATGAGAGCCTTGGCTGGAGAGAAGTTAATGTAGAGCATGTTTGTCAGGACGCCTGGATTGATTTCCGGAAGTGCGACTATGAGCTTCCAAATGGGGAGGTAATCGGACCTGTATATAACTATTCCAAGCACAGCTTTGCTGTTGTAGTAGCAACAGATGAAAATGGAGATTTTATCTGCGTTAGACAGTATAGACATGGCATAGATGAGATTACTACTGAGTTCCCAGCTGGCGGAATAGAGTTTAAGGATAAGAGCGATGTTCCTTACATCACAAGAGATAACATCATTGCTACTGAGGATGAGGCCTTTGAGGCTGCAAGAAGAGAGCTTCAGGAAGAGACAGGATACGTTTCTGATAACTGGAAGCATCTTCTGACACTTCCTGCCCATGCAACCTTGTCAAATAGCAGAGTACATATCTATGCTGCTACAAACTGCAAAAAGGTTACAGAACAGGAGCTTGATGACACGGAATTCTTGTATGTTAAGCGCCTTCCAGAGGAAGAACTTGTTAAAAGAATTCACGGCGGTGATTTTAAGCAATCAATACATGTTCTTGCCTATTATCTTTTTAAAGAGAACAAAAAAGCTCTTAGCTAAATAGCTAAGAGCAGTGCCGGCAGTGGGACTTGAACCCACACGTGGTTACCCACAACAGATTTTGAGTCTGCATCGTCTGCCATTCCGACATGCCGGCAGATAAGAAATATATAAGCTGTTCGCCATGTGACGAACAGCTTATTTAATATAACACAGATACTATCTATGTTCAATAGTTTTAATTAAAATTAGCCTGCAGCTTTGTTTGCATCGCGTGTCTCAAGAAATGCCTTAACATCTGGATCCTGCATTATCTTGATTGCTTCTATAGCACACTGATAGATATCAGCCATCTGTCTTGCTTCAAGTGAATCACCTTTACATCTGGCTTTCATAAGTGTGAAGTGCTTAAGTGAAACATCAGCAACACTCTTTGATACTTTCCCGTTACAGTAAAGAGTTCCTGTTTCTGAATCATATCTATTGTCCACGTATTTTGTTGGTGATAATGATCCTGCCCCCATGGATGCGGCAAGTTGATTGATTAAATCAGCTCTGTTAGCCATTTTTAATGTCTCCTCATTTGCTAGTCGTATTGTTTAGTGCTTTACTGTTATAGCACAAATTGTTTATGGTTTTAACCCAATTCACAAATTCTATACATTTATCATAAATAAGCACAACATCTTGTTTTTAGGAGAAAAAATATTCGTCAAAATTAACGAAATATAGTGAAAATAAAATTCATATTTTGCAATCAGTTTTGAAATAAAATTGTATATTTATAAAGAATGTTGCTTTTTTCTGTAATCTGCACAAAATAGCCATTTTAGTGGTATAATATATGCGTAATATTGTTTGTGTACGCTTATAATAATAACGGGGAAAACGCATGAAACTGGTATCTGTTGATAAACTGGAACCAGGAATGGTTGTATCTGAAAATATCTATACCATAGACGATCGTTTGGTTCTGCCTAAAGGCACTGTCCTTGAGGAAAAGGATATTGCCCGTGTTAAGGCTCATTCTCTTTATAACATTTTTGTAGAAGATCAGAAAAAGGCTGTAGCACCCAATAAGCAAACTCCTAAGGGTGAGCTTTCTTATGCAGAAAAGCTTAGGCAGACAGAGGAGTTTATTAAGTTTAAGCAGCATATTGAGGAAAACGCAGAAAGGCTTGAAGAGTCCTTCAGGATGATAGCTAATGATACTATGCCTCTGGATATAGATAAGCTTACAGAGCCTGTTTATAATCTTTTTGTAGAAGCTGGTGGAACCTCAGGCATCTTTGATATGCTTCATAATCTTAGGGATAATAGTGATGCTGTTTATATGCATTCACTTAATGTTTCACTTATAAGTAACACGATCGCAACCTGGATGAGACTTTCTAATGATGAGATACAGCTTGCTACAGCAGGCGGACTTATTCATGATATAGGCAAAATGCTTATGCCATCTGAGCTTATCAACAAGACTACTCCTCTTACAGAATATGAACAGAAGGCCATGAAGGATCATGTTGTCAAGGGATATGAGCTTATCAAGGGAAAAGACATTGATGTTCATATTAAAAACTGTGTTCTCATGCACCATGAGATGAGAGATGGTTCCGGATATCCGCTTGCTCTTAAGAATGACAAGATTGATCCTATAGCATCTATAGTTACTGTAGCAAACGTGTATGATGAGATGACTTCTAAGAGAGAATACAGGGACGCAATCTGCCCATTTACTGTTATTGAGAACTTCGAAAAAGAAGGCATCGGTAAATTTGATCCTCATGTCATAATGACATTTCTTACTAATATAGTTAATACTTTTATTTCTAACAGGGTTCTTTTGAGCAATGGTAAGTCAGGTGATATTATATTTATCAACCCGGATCACCTATCCAGACCTGTGATCAAGTGTGGAATGGAATTTATTGATTTAGCATCTAAAAGAGAACTATCCATTATTTCAGTAGTCTGAAAATTTTCTAAGTAAAAATGCACAAAAGCGGGAAACGAATTTTGTAAAAAGCGTTTCTTGATGTTTTTGTGCGCAAAATGCTATTATTTAAACGGAAACTAAAAATATAATTATGCGTTTCCAAAAATATTTACTTGGCCAGAGCGATAATACTTTTTTCTATATTATCTGATGGCAGAACGAAAAGAGGCTATAATGGATAAATCAAAGATCATTTTTGGTAACAAGATAAGCGATAAGGATTATAAGAGTGCTCTTAAGTCCAAGAAGAGCTATATCAAGAAATTTGGCGATGATTCTGCTACAGATTACAAGATTAAGGTTACAGACAACAAGGTAATAGGACCTTTGCTTGGTGTAAAGAATGTTGTAGTAAGTTCTGCTGGTTCATCAGAGGGAGAGATGGACACCAGTAAGGGTATTATCGTAGGTAATATCAGAATGGGCTTTGGCCACTATAGAATTTCAATGGCAATGGCATCTTATGCCAGACATTTAGGCTATACACCATATTGGATGGATCTTAATTCATATCCGGAGACCACATGTACCAAGGTTATTGGTCATCAGAATGATCTATATTCACTTGGATCAAGACTTTCCAAGAATCCTATTTTTAATAAGCTTGTATGGGAGCCTACTAACTACGAAGGATTCAGATCACTTACATATAATGCCAAGGATCAGAAGAACGCAGAACTTATGGCACCTGTTTACAAGAATGTGCCTAAGGATATACCTGTAATTGCAACTCACGTATGGCCTGCACAGGCAGCTATCCACGCAGGCATGAAGCATGTTGTTAATGCAATCCCTGATAACTGGCCAATGGCACTTCACCTTTCTGAAGGTAGTCTTCATACTATTCAGTGCAAGAATGCATACATGGGATATCGTATCCTTAATGGTATGAACAAGAAAAATGTATGTAACCCAATGCCACAGGAATCACTTGTTTATACAGGTCATTACATTGATTACGAGCTTGTCAGCAACATCGAGAAAGACTGCGAGGCAAGACTTAACCGTAAGAAGAACTGCAAGCCAATGCGTTTCCTTCTCACAATTGGTGGAGCTGGTGCTCAGAAGGAAATCTTTGCTGAGATCATCAAATACCTTATTCCTTATATCAAGGAAAACAAGGCTATGTTATATGTGAATGTTGGTGATTACAGAAATGTCTGGGATCAGCTTGTTTTTGAAATTCCTGACATGGCTGCTCTTAAGACAGAGCATATGGATAATTGGGAGGATACACTTGCCTTTACTGAGAAGGCACTTGATCCTAACGAGGAAATCACAGGTATCCATGGTTTCTATCACAAGGATATCTTTGAGGCAGTATATACAACTAACCTTCTTATGAGAAGCTGCGACGTACTGGTTACTAAGCCTAGTGAACTTGCTTTCTATCCAGTTCCTAAGCTCTTCATCAAGAGAGTTGGTAAGCACGAGATGTGGGGGGCAATCCATTCTGCTGAGATCGGAGATGGAACACTCGAGTGCAGAGACATTCCACATACTATTCAGATGCTTGATCAGTTCCTTAACACAAGACTTCTGGATGAGATGTGTGAATCAATTATTCTCAATAAGAATATGGGAATCTATGACGGGGCGAAGAAAGTAGTAGAGCTTGCTATGAAGCTTAAGGAGGAAAACTAAGAAATGGAACAAAAGAAAACACTTAAACCAATCACAAATGGACTTTTATGGGTCTTTGCTCTTGGACAGTTCGGATGGAGTCTTCTGTCTGGAGTAGTATCTAACTGGATGGTGTATTACTACACTGGAAGCCCTGACGCACAGAACCCTAACACAGGACTTTTCGCTTCAGGTATTACACAGGAACCTATTTTATTCAAACTGACACTTTTCGGACTTGTACTTGCAGCAGGAAGAATCTTTGATGCTATCACAGATCCTCTTATCGCTGGCTGGTCAGACAGAAGTAATTACAAGGGCGGCAGAAGAATCCCATTCATGCGTGCTATGGCTGTTCCTTTTGCTCTTTGTACAATTGCACTGTTTACTGTACCTCAGACAATGAACATCAGACTTAATGACACATTGTTATTCGTTCTTCTGATGGTATTCTATCTGTTCATGACAATGTTCTGCACACCTTACAATGCACTTATCGCTGAGCTTGGTGATACACAGCAGCACAGAATCAATGTTTCAACATACATTTCATTCACATTCATTGTTGGACAGAGTATTTCATTCCTGCTTCCTAACGTAGCTGGCGCACTTGAGCCATCTGTAGGTCAGCAGAACTCAATCAGATTTGCAGTAGCAATCATGGCTACAGTCGCTTGCCTTGCAATGCTGTTCCCAGCATTCTACATCAAGGAGAGAGATTACATTGACTCCAAGCCAAGTGAGACCAAGCCTTTTGCTTCTCTTATCAGAACATTTTCAAATGTACAGTTCAGACACTTTGTATACAGCGATGTTATTTATTTCTTCGCTCTTACACTTTTCCAGACAGGACTTGCTTTCTATGAGACTAAGCTCATGGGAATTCCTGATACAATGACATTTACACTTACAGCTACAATGACATTTATCAGCGTATGTCTCTATCCTGTAGTTAACATCCTTGCCAAGAAGATTGGCAAAAAGAGTCTTATCATTGTTGGATTCTTTGCTTACAGCGTAGTATTTGCTATCACAGCTATTTGTGGACAGGGTATTCACTGGGGATTCATCGTTGCTGTAACAGCAGCTGTTCCTATGGCTATTCTTGGTATCCTTCCTCAGGCTTGCGTTGCTGACGTAGCAGAGCTTACAAGACTTGAGACAGGAGAGGATAGAAGTGGTATGTTCTTTGCAGCTCGTACCTTTGCGTTCAAGATGGGACAGGCTCTTGCAATGGTAGTATTCACATCACTTACTGTTTCCAAGACTCCAGAGAGCTACAGAACAACAGCTGTATTTGCTTTCATCACATGCTTTATCGGCGCAGTTATCTTCTTTAGCTACAACGAAAAGAAGATCCTTAAGGGCATCGAAGAGCACAAGAACTAATTGATAAAACATATAAGACTATCTTCTGATAACCTCGGAAGATAGTCTTTTTTTCTTTTAATTTACTGGGATTTATTGTATCCTATATGTTGTAGGATTATATATTTAAATCCAATATTTATATACAATATTTGGTGGAAAATATGACATGTAAAGATGCAGATAAGGTCATAGCGCTATTTTTGGATGATGACCTCGATAATCGGCAGCTGGCCGATTTCTTAAACCACATAGAGACATGTCCTGAGTGCAAAGAGGAGCTGACAATACAATTTCTGGTCAAGGTCGGAATGCAGAGACTTGAGGATGGTAATACTTTTAACCTCAAGGCAGAGCTTGATGGCCTTTTGCGAGATGCCAGAAAGAAACTAAATGGCAGGAGATATCTTTTTATGGCCAGTATAGTTCTGGAGCTATTGGTTGTAGCACTTGCTGCAGCTACGGTTGTTCTTGCACTGACAATAGGATAAATATTTATAAACCTGGGGAATTTTGCTTTGGATAAGATAATTGTTAATTTAGATGAATATGTAAGTGGTGCGTACTATAGCATACCCGTATTTACTGACTCTGAGGGAAGAGTTGTAAGCGGTGCTTATGGTGCGCTTTTTAAACTGATCGGCACTATCAGAAATGAAAATGCCAGAGAGGTTGATGTTGTATGTACTGATGCTTCTGAGAAAGTTGGCGCAGTTGTAGATCAGATAGAGCTTCTTAGCACTTTGGTAAAAGAGGCTGCTGGAGATGCAAGAGATACAGAGAATGGATTTTCTTTTGCTGTTAATGATACAGTTCTTAATTCATTTTCGGATAAGCTTTCGGTTTTATCTCCAAATGGGCAGGTTAAGGCAGCGCCTTCATTCAACCTTACAATGAAGTCCACAGCTGACCTTAATGAGGTTGAAGGAATTTTCAGAAGCGCTGCAGAATATGGAGCAAAGGAAGTAACTAACTATGTAGCTTACTATTTCCTTACAGATACCGTAGCTGCAGGTGATTCCAAGTATAAAGATATTCTGGGACTGGCTATCTGCTTTGATGAAAATGAGGCAGTATATATCCCCGTTGAGAACTTCATTACCGCAGATTACCTTGGCAAGAAGCTCACAGAGCTTAGCCAGACTGTAAGCCTTGTGACCTTTGATATCAAGGAAAGCTATAGAGTATTTACTCCTAATGAAATCGCTGACAGAGACTACGGATATGAGAGTAAGGAAGGCAGCGCAGAAGCTACTGCTTACAAGAATAAGCCAAGATGCTTTGATAATCTGATCGCTGCATACCTTGTTAATCCTAACAAGAACGACTACGAGGTATTTGACGTAGCCAAGGAGTATCTGAGTCTTACCCTTGAGAAAAAGGCTGATCTTTTTGGTAAGAAGAGCATAAGAGAAGCAGAAGAAAAGACTGTATTCCAATATGCTTGTAAGTGTGCTTTTGTATGTCTTAAGGCTACACCACTTATCAGAAAGAAACTTGAGAAGCTCCAGATGGAGGAGCTCTTTTACAATATTGAGATGCCTCTTTCCTATGTGCTTTTTTCCATGGAAAAAGAGGGTATCATTGCCAGAAGAGAAGAACTTAAGGCTTATGGAGATAAGCTACAGGTAAGGATCACAGAGCTTGAAAAAGCTATATATGATGCTGCCGGAGTAGAGTTTAATATCAATTCTCCCAAGCAGCTTGGAGAGATATTATTTGAAAAGTTGGGATTTCCTGCTGAAAAGAAGACCAAGTCAGGATATTCAACAGCAGCAGATGTTCTTGAAAAGCTTGCTCCGGACTATCCAATAGTTGCAGATATTCTGGAGTACAGAGGCCTTGCCAAATTAAAGTCAACCTACGCTGATGGACTTGCTGCCTACATCGAGGAAGATAACAGGATTCATACAAGCTTTAATCAGACAATTACAGCTACTGGCCGTATCAGCTCAACAGAGCCTAACCTTCAGAATATTCCTATGAGAACTGAGCTGGGAAGGCTTATCCGTAAGGTATTTGTTCCTAAGGATGGCTATGTGTTTGCAGATGCAGACTATTCACAGATTGAGCTTCGTATCCTGGCACATATGTCTGAGGATCAGGAGCTTATAGCAGCATATCATGAGGGTAAGGATATTCACGGAATTACTGCTTCCAAGGTAGTCCACGTTCCTTTTGAGGAGGTAACACCTCTCCAGAGACGTAATGCCAAGGCAGTTAACTTTGGAATTGTATATGGAATCAGCTCTTTTGGCCTTTCACAGGATCTGTCTATCTCTGTAAAAGAGGCTAAGGAGTACATGGATAAGTATTTTGAGACTTATCCAGGAGTTAAGGCATATCAGGACAGAGTTATCTCAGATGCCAAAGAAAAAGGCTATTCTCTTACAATGTTTGGAAGACGCAGGCCTATTCCAGAGCTTAAGGCTAGCAACTTCAATTTGAGGCAGTTTGGCGAAAGAGTTGCCATGAACGCTCCAATTCAGGGAACAGCTGCTGACATCATGAAGATTGCCATGATAAATGTGTATTTCAGGCTTAAAAAAGAACAGCTTTTATCAAGGCTTATCCTGCAGATCCACGATGAGCTTGTTATTGAGACAGCTCCGGATGAAGTAGAGAAGGTTACAGCTCTTTTGACACAGGAGATGGAGAGGGCGGCTGATCTTTCTGTTCCGCTTCTTGCAGAGTGTCATACAGGAACAGACTGGTACGAGGCCAAGTGATCACCTGATTACAGGAATAATATAGATGGAGAGCGCAAATGGGAGAAATTCATCCCGGTAAGACAAATATAATAGGCATAACCGGAGGAGTTGGTGCGGGGAAGAGCACTGTCCTTGGGTATATAGGTGAGCATTATAACTGTCGGATCATTTTGTCGGATGATGTTGCCAATGACATCAAAAAGAAGGGATATCCAGCTTACAATCAGCTTGTAGAACTGCTTGGAGAGGATATTCTGGGGGACGACGGCGAAATAGACAGAGGCAAGATGGCTTTGGCTATATTCAATAATAAAAATATGCTAAAAAATGTTAATAATATTTTGCATCCTGCAGTAAATACATTTATTATTAATATTATAGAGGACGAGAAGGCTCGCGGGGAACTTGACTTCGTTTTTGTTGAGGCAGCTCTTTTGATAGAGAATGGCTACGACAAAATAACTGATGAACTCTGGTATGTATATGCATCAGAGGATGTCAGAAGGCAGAGGCTTCGGGACTCAAGAGGATATTCTGATGAGAAGATAACGAGTATCCTGGAAAAGCAGCTGGATGATGCCTCCTTCAGGGAGCATTGCCAGTTTGTGATCGACAACAGTGGGAGCTTGCAGGATGCTGCAGCTCAAATCGACCAAAGACTATCAGAATTTGAGACTAGATAACAGGTAACACAATTAGTATTGAGGGGACTATAGTATGCCTAGTTTAGAGCAAGTTGATCAGAAGGTTGTTTTTGGACTTGATATTGGAACAAGAAGCGTTGTAGGTACTGTTGGGTACATGAAGGATGGGCAGTTCAATGTAATTGCTCAGGCGGTTGAGAAGCATCAGACCAGAGCCATGCTGGATGGACAGATTCACGACATCGGCAAGGTTGGCATGACAATCCGCATAGTCAAAGAAAAGCTGGAACAGCAGACAGACATTCATCTGACAGATGTATGTATTGCTGCAGCTGGTCGTGTGCTCAAAACTGTCAGGATCATGTATGACTATGAATATCCTGATGAACACGAGATTACAGATGAAGATATCTACAATCTGGATTCCTCTGCGGTTGAGAAGGCTTATTCTCAGTTCCTTTCAGAGAACAGTTCCGGGCTTAAATTCTATCTGGTTGGATATTCAGTAATGCATTACTTCCTGGATGGCTATCAGATAGCTAATCTTGAGGGACATAATGCTGGTAAGGTTAGCGTTGAGCTGATTGCAACCTTCCTTCCAGATGACTGTGTAGACGGACTTTATAAGGCATGTGAGAGAGCAGGTCTTAATGTTGCGAACTTAACTCTCGAGCCTATTGCAGCCATGATGGTTGCTATTCCAGACAGATTCAGGATGCTGAATCTTGCACTTGTTGACGTAGGTGCCGGTACATCCGATATCTGCGTAACAGATGATGGATCAATTACAGCTTATGGTATGCTTCCTATAGCTGGTGATGATATTACTGAGATTATTACCAAGAAATGTCTTGTAGACTTTAATACAGCCGACGAGATCAAGATCAAGGCAAGCCATCAGGATGAAGTTAAATATGTTGATATCATGGGCCTTGATAAGGTCATTACTGCCAAGGAGATTGGCAAGATAATTGAGCCACAGGTTCAGATGATGGCTCAGAAGGCTGTTGAAGAGATCAAGAAGCTCAATGGCGATAATCCTGTTAGTGCTGTATTCGTAGTTGGTGGTGGCGGATGCGTTCCAGGCTACACAGAGGCAATTGCCAAGGAGATGGGAATTGCTGAAGAGAGAGTAGCTCTTCGAGGCGAGGAAGTAATGAAGGGCATTACCTTCCTTAATAATGATGGTATTGAACGAGACTCACTTCTTGTTACACCGCTTGGTATCTGCTTTAGCTACTATGAAGAAGCCAACAACTTTATCTTTGTTTCCTTTAATGGAACACAGACCAAGCTCTATGACAATGGTAAGCTTCAGATTGTAGATGCTGCTATGCAGGTGGCATTTCCTAATGAAGATCTTTTCCCAAAGAGAGGCGAAGAGCTTAAGTTTACTGTAAATGGCAAGGAGAGAACATCTCGTGGTGAGCCTGGAGAAGCTGCTGTTATTTCTCTTAATGGTAAGCCTGCTGATATTCATAGTAAGATTCATGCCAACGATATAATTAATGTTAAGCCTTCTACAGCTGGTGAACCAGGTAAGGCTACTATCGAGAGTATTCCTGAATTTAAGACCAAGTTCAGCGTCAATGTAAATGGTAAGAGTGTAGAAGCATCCAGATATGCGACTGTTAATGGTGAGGCACAGACTGGATTCTATAGCATTCAGCCTGGAGACGAGGTCAAGGTACTTGATTATAATACTGCAGCTCAGATTGCTGAGCTTATGGATATCACCATTACAGAAGATACAGTTATTATCGTTAATAATGAGCGCGGTGATGCCAATACTCCTGTTTACGAGAACTTTAAGGTGGAGTTCAAGGATCAGGAAGAGATGATCATGGATTATTATGAGGATTTCCCTGATGCTGACGAAGAAGCTATTAAGCTGGAGAATGAAGAAGCCTACGAGAGCGAAGATAATGTCAAGATTGTAGAAGGAAAGGACGGACAGCTTAGCTTTGACGATCTTCCAAGTGGAGATGAGGCTACTGATGCAGAGGGAGAGGCCTACGACAAGCCTCAGGAGCCAATCAGAAATATTCTGGCTCACGATCTTCATGTGGTGGTCAACAATGAGCCTACAACTCTTCATGGAAAGGCTGATTACATCTTTGTAGACATATTTGATGCTATAGACTTTGATCTGTCCAAACCAAATGGAAGGGCAATCGTTACTACCTTAAATGGTGGAACACCTGATTACATGCAGCCTATAAGCGAAGGGGACAAGATCGAAGTATATTGGAAAACATCATGAAATATCAGCTATCATTCAGCAATGGATGATAGCTGTTTTTATGCTATAATTTACTTTGTGCTAATGATTAGCTATTAAGAAAAAAGTTTAGTTTGGAGTTTTTTAATGAGATTTACAAGTATTGCAAGTGGTAGTAGTGGTAACTGTACTTATATAGGTTCAGATAATACACACATTTTGATAGACGCAGGTGTTAGCAAGAAAAGAATTGAAGAGGGGCTAAGAGGATTAGATCTTGGTCTTAGTGATATAAGCGCAATCTTTGTTACACATGAGCATGTTGATCATATTGCAGCTCTTCATACAATTCTTAAGAAGTTTGATATACCTATTTATGCAACAAACGGTACTATAGCAGGCATCAGAAATAGCGATAAGAAATGCGAGATGGTAGATTCTACATTTATTCCGGTTACTGTAGACAAGGAAGTATCAGTGGGAGATATGAGAATCAATCCTATGACAATATCCCATGATGCCAACGAGCCTTGTGGGTACAGGGTTTTCTGCGGGGATAAGAAGATTGGGGTAGCAACTGACCTTGGCTGCTACACAGATTATACTGTTGAGGCTCTTAAGGACTGTGATGCGCTTCTTTTGGAGGCTAATCATGACATAAGGATGCTACAGACGGGACCTTATCCATATCAGCTTAAAAGGCGTATCCTTGGCGATTCCGGTCACTTATCAAATGAGAAGAGCGGAGAACTTCTTTGCAAGCTTTTAAATGATAAAATGCAGGGTATATTCCTTGGTCACTTATCCAAGGAAAACAATCTTCCTGAGCTTGCTTATGAGACGGTTCGTGTTGAGATTGATATGAACGATAATCCATATCATGCCAGTGACTTCAGGCTCATGGTTGCCAACAGGTCTGAATTATCACCGATTTTATCTTTCTGAGGCATTCATTTTTGTAATTGACATTTGAGTAATATATTGGTATTTTTTTAACTAATGACGCACACGTGGGAGGAGTATATGAACAAGACTATTATCACAGTTGTTGGTAAGGATACAGTGGGTATTATTGCCAAGGTATGTACATATCTGGCTGATGCAGGCATTAACATTCTTGATATTTCTCAGACTATCGTAAGTGGCTATTTTAATATGATGATGATCGTTGATATGGCTGGCACATCCAAGGAGTTTAACGCTGTTGCGGATGATCTGGATGAACTTGGCAAGAGTATTGGCGTTGTTATCAAGTGTCAGAGGGAAGAAATCTTTGACTCTATGCATAGAATTTAATAATTCGACTCTGTAGCACCATGTATCTGCATGGTGTTGCAGAGTCGTTTGCGTATTAGGAGACCAGTTATGATTAATGTTAATGAAGTAGTAGAAACCAATGAGATGATTGAAAAAGAGAACCTGGATGTCAGGACTATTACTCTTGGTATCAGTCTTCTCGATTGTATCAGTACTGATTTAGATCAGCTTAATAAGAATATTTACAACAAGATCTACGAGGCAGCCAAGGACCTGGTTGCTACAGGCGAACAGATATCAAGGGAATTTGGTATTCCTATTGTTAATAAGAGAATATCTGTAACACCTATAGCTCTTGTAGGAGGCGCTGCCTGCAAGACCAAAGAGGACTTTGCAAGCATTGCTCAGACTCTTGATAAGGTTGCCAAAAAAGTTGGAGTTAACTTCATAGGGGGTTATTCAGCTCTTGTTAGCAAGGGAATGACACCTGCAGATAAGCTCCTTATCGAGTCAATTCCACTGGCTCTTTCTACAACAGATGTTGTATGCTCATCAATCAATGTGGGCTCCACCAAGACTGGTATCAACATGGACGCTGTAAGGCTTATGGGCTCAATTGTAAAAGAGACTGCAGAAGCTACCAAGGAAAATGACTCGCTTGGCTGTGCTAAGCTTGTAATCTTCTGTAATGCACCTGATGATAATCCATTTATGGCAGGTGCTTTCCATGGTGTTACAGAAGCGGATAAGATCATCAATGTCGGTGTATCCGGCCCTGGCGTAGTTAAGACAGCTCTTGAGAAGGTTAGAGGAGAGAGCTTTGAGGTTCTCTGCGAGACCATCAAGAAGACTGCGTTTAAGGTTACAAGAGTAGGACAACTTGTTGCTGGCGAGGCTTCCAAGAGACTTGGAGTTCCATTTGGTATCATTGATCTCTCACTTGCACCTACACCTGCTATTGGTGATAGCGTAGCTGACATTCTTCATGAGATTGGCGTTGAGCACGCTGGTGCACCTGGAACAACAGCAGCACTTGCTCTTTTAAATGATCAGGTTAAAAAGGGCGGTGTTATGGCTTCTTCCTATGTTGGAGGATTGTCAGGTGCTTTCATTCCTGTAAGTGAAGATCAGGGTATGATCAATGCAGTAGAGGCTGGAGCTCTTACACTTGAAAAGCTTGAAGCTATGACCTGTGTATGTTCAGTTGGTCTTGATATGATAGCTATTCCTGGAGATACCAAGGATACTACAATTGCTGGTATCATCGCCGATGAGATGGCAATTGGTATGATCAACCAGAAGACAACGGCAGTTAGGCTTATACCTGTAATTGGTAAGGGAGTAGGCGAGACTGTTGAGTTTGGTGGCCTTCTTGGCTATGCACCAATTATGCCGGTTAACCAGTTCGCCTGTGATGCCTTTGTTAATAGAGGTGGCAGAATTCCTGCACCTGTTCACAGCTTCAAAAACTAATAAGTACTTGAGGTCATCAAGGATTTGAATGCAGATCCTTGATGATTTTTTATTGTCTTCCAGTAAAAAAATACCAGATACAAAATAAAGGGCTTGAATAATAGGGCTCGTGGTAGTATTGTATAAGTGTATTAGTAATGCTAGTACAGTTAATATACACCTGGTCAGTCAGCATAGAATGTAACAATAGTTTTTTGTAACTGTAGACAGTTGCGTATTTATGGTGGGGATGATATGAACCTAATTGATTATCAGGACAGTAGACCTATCTACGAACAGATTGTAGAGAATTTCAAGTTACAGATGTACAAAGGTATTTTGCAGGCAGATGAACAGATGCCGTCAGTTAGAAGCCTTGCTATGGAACTTTCTACGAACCCTAACACTGTACAGAAGGCTTATGCAGAGCTTGAACGTCAGGGCTTCATCTATACAGTCAAGGGCAGGGGGAACTTTGTAAAAGGAAATGCCTCAATGATGGACAATAAGAAGAATGAGCTTATTGAAGCCATCACCAAACTATTCATGGAAGCTGAGGACATCGGTATTCCTATCGAGGAACTGATTACAGAGATCAAGAAAAGAGTATTAAAGGGAGGCTTGGCATGATTGAGTTACTAGAGTTATACAAATCATTTGACGACATCAAGGCAGTCAATCGTGTTTCATTGTCTATAAGAGATGGTGAAGTGTTTGGCCTTGTTGGAACAAATGGTGCAGGTAAGAGTACGATTCTGAGAATTATTTCAGGCATCATTAAGCCTGATAAGGGTATTGTCTGCGTAGACAACAGGCCAGTTTATGATAATCCTGATGTCAAAAAAGACATATTCTATATTTCTGATGATCAGTATTTTCTTCCTAACAGTACTCCGGAAGAGATGGCTGATTACTATGAAGAAATCTATGATAAGTTTGATAAGCTCAGATTCTTTAAGCTGTGCGGCGGTTTTGGCCTTGATATTAAGCGTAGGATCAGCTCTTTTTCCAAGGGCATGAAGAAGCAGGTTTCAATTCTTCTTGGAATATGCGCTGGAACCAAGTATCTGCTCTGCGATGAGACCTTTGATGGCCTTGACCCTGTAGTAAGACAGGGAGTTAAGAGTTTGTTTGCAGCTGAGATGGCAGACAGAGGACTTACACCGGTTATCGCTTCACATAACCTTAGAGAGCTTGAGGATATATGCGATCATATCGGCCTGTTACATCAGGGCGGAGTTATTCTTTCTGAGGACCTCAGTGATATGAAGCTCAGGATGCAGAAAGTTCAGTGCGTGTTTGCTACAGACGGGGATGAAGAGAGAGCACTGGAAGGCCTTGATATTCTGCTTCATGAAAAGAGGGGAAGACTTCACACCATTACAATGAGAGGTGAAAGAGAAGAGGTGGAAGAAGCCTTTAAGAGAGGTAATCCAGTATTCTTTGAAGTATTGCCACTTTCCCTTGAGGAGATATTTATCAGTGAAACGGAGGTAGTTGGGTATGACATACGCAAATTTATCCTTGAGTAACAGAATATCTAATCATAAAAAATATATTACAAGAACGCTTTGGTCATCAATTCTTGGCTTTCTTGTAATGGCAATTTACTATATCCTTGGAACTATACTTTATGTTTCAAGAGCTATCAACTATGGAAAAGTTAATCATCAGACAACAGAGTATATGCGGCATGAGATGCATAATGCTGTTACGAGAATTATGGGGCTTGATCAGGTTGGATGGCTAATTATTGTCGCTATTGCTGTTGCTTTTGCTTTCCAGGGCTTTGCTTATCTTTTTGACACCAAGAAAATTGACTTTTACTTAAGTCAGCCAACTACAAGAGCAGAGCGAATCAGGAAGAACTATTTTAATGCTTTCTCAACATTTATTATTATGTACTTTATAGTAAATGTTATAGCTCTTTTGATTGCAGCATGCATGGGAGCTGTTAATGGAGCAGTTCTTCTGTCAGTTGCACTTGAGTTTGTCAGAGTGATCATTCTGTTCTTCACAGTTTATAACATAAGTGTTCTGGCAATTATGCTCTGTGGCAATATGCTTATTGCACTGATCGTACTTTCATTTTTTGCAGCAATATCTGGCATATTTGGTTATGAACTTGCTGCTTATAAATCAATCTTTTTTGCCACATTTGCTAGCAGAGGCGGCTTTGGAATAATAGGTTCTCCAATATACGACAGGTTGATGTCACTTAGAATTCTTTACACCTATAGTCAGGAGTCTATCTATAATACAACGGTAGCTTCAGTCTGGGAGGGCCTGTCTCGAGTATTTTCATATGAGCTTGATACTCTTATTACTGGAATCATAGCATTTGTGTTTGTGCTTGTTTTCAGCAGATTCAGAAAGGCGGAGGATAACAGTAAGACAGTTATATACAGACCTTTTAGATGGCTCCTTAAGATTGTTTCCTGTATCGTGATCGGACTTGGCTGCGGATTTATTTTTTACAGCATGAACGAATATGTATGGACAGGAACCAAATTCTTTGTATTCATGTTTATCATTATGGTTCTGGCTACTATTCTGAGTGGATGTATTATTGAAGCTATCCTTGATGGTAATATCAGAAGCTTCATAAATGGTAAGGCTCAGACCGTTATGGCCCTTGCTATTGTTTCACTTATATTTGTGATTTTCAGTGGCGATCTTGTTGGTTATGACAGTTATATTCCAGATGCTTCCAAGGTAGAGAGCTGCGCACTTCTTAGTACCGGCTATGGCTACAGAATCTATCGTGAGAACAGCTATAAAGACTTTGAGGATAGCCCTGAAGAGTATATGTATATTACAGATATTGATAACTTCAATAAGCTGGTAAAAGCTGGAATGGCTAATCAGAAGAAATGGAAAAAGCTCGACAGCGAAGGAAATTATCAGGATCTTGGATGGCAAGATACTGTTCTGTACAGACTTAAGAATGGTAAAAAAGTCTACAGAACAATCATGATACCTTATGACATAGATGAAAATGTAATCTCTGCGATAATTGATTCCAAAGAGTACAGAGAAGGTTACTTCGAAGTTTATCATGATGACATGATGAGGGATTATGATAATCGAAATCCAAAGACACGTTCAGTTAGTTATATATCGGCGGGAGACAGACTATCTTCATCTGATATTACTTACGCTGAGTTATCTGATGCATACAGGAAGGATGTAGAAGCTAGTTTCACATTTGAAATGGCAAGTACGACTAGTCCTATAGGCCAGATAGAATATGACAATAATACCTATAATGGCTATAGCTCATGCACTCTTAATGTCTATGAGTGTTACACAAACACAATAGCACTTCTAAAGAAATACGATATCTATATGGATAGCGAGCTTGCCGTTGAAATGATCGATAGCATAGAAGTGACAAATTATTATCCTGGATATGATGTTGAGAAGCAGAGTATGGAAGAGATAGATACAAATGTTGATTCTAAGTCATTTGTATATACCGATAAGGACCAGATTAGGGATATAATGGAAAATGTGATCAATAATGATTACTATAGCAGATGGTACAGATCCAAAGAGCTTCAGAATACTCAGTTTAGTATTGTTGTAAATGCCAGAAGCTATATCAGCACAGCACATTCCATCACTGGATACTATTCATTTGAAATGGGGAAGGTACCCGATTTTGTTTACACAGATACGCAATAATCGTTCTTTACATAAGCTTTCAGCACTACAGAAGAAAAAGCTGGTTTCCTGGCTTTTTCTTCTGCCTTCACTCATCGGTGTCACATTATTTTTTGTGGCACCATTTATGGTAGTTATTTATTATTCACTTATAAATAACCCTATTCAGAAGGAATTTGTAGGATTTCGTAACTATGTCAATGTTTGGAAAAATGCAGCCTTTCAGCAGGCGGGTTCCAATACTTTTATTTTTTCACTTATGGCTGTTCCGCTGGCCGTTTTGCTGTCTCTTTTTCTGGCAGCTGTTATGGAGTCGAGAATCCCTTTTAAGAGCTATTTCAGGACATTTTTCTTAAGCCCTCTGATGGTTCCTACAGCCTCAGTTGTTCTGATTTGGCAGGTTATGTTTCATCAGAATGGTATAGTTAATAATATTGTCTCTGTGTTTGGCGGTGGCAGAATAGACTGGCTTAAATCGGATAAGGCCTACATCGTAATCGTAGCTCTTTTTCTATGGAAGAATCTTGGTTATAACATGATCCTTTTTATGTCAGCTCTTGCCAGTATTCCCAAGGACCTCTTGGAGGTAGCGGCTCTTGAGAATGCCAACAAATTCCAGGTTTTCTGGATCGTCAAAGTAAGATATATGTCTTCGACAATATTATTTGTAGCGATAATGTCACTCATCAGTTCCTTCAAGGTTTTCAGGGAGGTTTATCTGATGACAGGAGATTATCCGTATCAGACACTATATCTTTTGCAGCACTTTATGAATAATACCTTTGCTTCGCTGGATTATCAGAAGCTTTCTGCAGCAGCGATCATAATGTTCATCGTAGTTACCATTCTCGTATATGCAATGTATGCAATAGAGAACTGGTTTGGAAAAGATCTGGAGGGATGAGCATATGAGCGCACAGGTTAATTTCAAAACACGTGATAAAAAGAAAAAAATACAGATAAATAATCTAAAGACAATACTGGTAACTGTAGCAGCAGTTGTTTTTGCTATCATATTTCTTTTGCCAACGATACTGACAATAACTAATTCCTTTATGTCAGCATCTGAGATAAATGCCAATTATGGCAGCATATTTGCTACTACAGAAAAGGGTGGTAAGGTATTTATTTCCAAGACGGTTAACCTTAAGTTTATACCGGATATGGTTACCTTTTCCCAGTATTTTACAGTGCTATTAAAGAGTCCGGAGTATTTGTTTAAATTCTGGAATTCTATTATATATGTTGTGCCTATCGTTGCTTTTCAGTTGGCTATAGCAACACTAACGAGTTATGGCTTTGCAAGGTATCAGGGTAAAGTCAAGAATGCTATTTTCTTTGCCTATATCATTATGATGCTGATGCCATATCAGGTTACGCTGGTTCCTAATTTCCTGGTATCCAAGGCTATTGGGATATATGGTACAAAATGGGCAATATGGCTTCCGGGTATTTTTTCTCCCTTTGCTGTTTATCTTCTCACCAAGTTTATGAGGAGAATTCCAACGGAAGTTATGGAGGCTGCTTCTATAGATGGGGCAGATGAATGGTATATCTTTACCAGGGTCTGTTTGCCGCTCTGCAAGGGAGGAATTGCTTCAATTGCTATTCTGGTGTTCTTTGATTACTGGAATATGGTAGAACAGCCGCTGATTCTTTTACCTGATTCGGATATGCATCCACTATCGGTGTTCTTATCCAAGATAAATGCAGGTGAAATAAGCCTTGCTTTTGCAGTTGCAGTTATATATCTGGTTCCGCCGCTTCTGATTTTCCTGTACGGCGAGGACTATCTGGTAGAGGGTATCTCTTACCAGGGAGGAATAAAGGGGTGACCTTTATAGGTCAATTAGTTTAAGGTTAGGAGTAATTGGGAAATGTCAGATTTATTTACAAAAGATAACGATGTTGTAGAGGTAGTTGAGGGCAGTGTGGTTTCTGTCAGTGATAATGGCAAGAAGCCGGTTGATAAAAAGGACATGATCAAGAATATAGCGATTGCCTTTTTGTCAGTGATGCTGGTTCTTACATTCTTTTCTAATACTATTATGAATTACTCACTTCCTCAGGTGGCAACACAGCAGGTTATGAGAGGTTCAGTCAGCCCGCAGATAAGAGGCGCTGGAACAGTTTCTGCTGAAGATCCATATAATGTAACTCTCAAAGAGACCAGAAAGGTGTCTGGAGTTGCTGTCAAGGAAGGCTCTCATGTTGAGATCGGAGATGTTCTCTTTTATCTTGAGGACAGAGAATCCGAGGAGCTTAAGACAGCAAGAGAGAATCTTGAAAAACTGGAGCTTTCATATGAGCAGGCCCTTTTCTCAGGAGATGTTCCAGATGATGTTATTTCCAAGGTCAGAAGTGGTAATACTACATCCTATGATTCTTATCAGATAAAGCTCAAGGCTGTAAATGACAGATACGATGCTGCCAAAGCTGTAGCAGATGCAGCAACCAAAGCTGTTGAATACCTGACTGATCTGCAGAATCATGATAAGAATGAGATTGAGTATCAGACACTTACATATAACTATGAGAATGCCAACGCTGATTATCAGAAAAAGCTCATTGACTATACCTATGACCCTAATGATCAGGAAGCCATAGAGAAGGCCAAGAAGGAATGGACTCATGTTGAGGATGAGAATAAGCGTGAGACCACAGAGCTTGAAACCTACAAGAGCCAGGTTGGTATTGGTTATGATCAGAAGCTTATAGAGGCTAAGGCTAATGAGACTGCAGCCAAAAAAGAGCTTGAAAAGGCTGAAGAAGAGAAAAACAAACAGGTTAAGAGTATAAATGCTGAGATTTCTCTTTGCAATCAGAGAGACAGCATCAAGGAGCAGAAGGAAAAGATAGCAGAGCTTGAGAAGGATTCTGTTGGAGCATCAGTAAAGTCTCCAGTAGCCGGAATTGTATCTGCAGTAAATAAGGCTTCAGGTGAATCTATCTCAGCTGATGAGACAATAGCAGTTATCCAGATTGATGGAAAAGATATGACTACAAGCTTTTCTGTTACTAACTCACAGGCTCAGAAATTACACGTTGGAGATGCTGCTAAGCCACAGAATTCCTGGATGTTTAGCAATGAGTTTAAAGCAACACTCACATCCATCAAGAATGACAAATCAGATCCATCAGGTAAAAAGCTTCTTACTTTCAAGATAGAAAGCACAGAGGTTACACCTGGTCAGAACATAGCTCTTTCTATTGGGGAGAGGGCAATAGATTACGATATGGTAGTTCCTAACAGTGCTATCAAGACTGGCTCAACATCTAAATTTGTGCTTGTGGTCAAGTTCAAATCAAGCCCTCTTGGCAATAGATATACAGCAGCCAAGGTTGATGTAGATGTAATAGCTTCAGATGATAATTATTCAGCTATTACAGCAGCATTAGACGGTGATGAATATGTTATTACAACATCCAATAAGCCTGTCAAGGCAGGAGAACAGGTGAGGCTTGCAAACGAATAATGGTTTTTGAAAAGATTTGGGGATATATTAAGAAGTTTTTTTCAAATAAAAAAAGAAATATTGTTCTTATAATCGTTGCAGCACTTCTTTTGATAGATATTATTCTCGGTATCATTTGCAGAGTTTTTATTTCCAAACTGCCTGATCAGCTTGCGGCAAACAGGTGGGACTACGATGGAAAAGTAGCGCAGGTTAGTCTCTTTTTTACAGAAGACAGATCTGTTACGCCAGATGATATAAAAAGGCTTGAGTATAACCTTAAAAAGAAGCTGGGAGATGCAGGTGTTATAGCTGTAGAAGATGGGGACAGTTCTTTAAAGAGCGGTAAAGAGATTGTCGATACTGTAGACCTTGGAACTGGCAAAGGAAACAATAGCGGTTCTGATATAGCATCAGCCAGTGAGGAGATAAAGGTCTATAACAGCTGCTATAGTGCTCAGGGGATATCTACTATAGTCTTTGAGAACAGAAAAGCTGAAAATGTCAGCACAATTGGTGCGGATGGAGACTTTTTCTTTTTTCATCCACTGGAGCTTGTGACGGGTTCTTATTTTATGGCTGACGATGTAATGAAGGATAAGATCGTCATCGACGAGGACCTTGCATGGCAGCTTTTTGGTTCTGACGACATTATTGGACAGTGCGTTACTATTGGTGGGATCAACCATTATGTGTCCGGTGTAGTAAGAAGACAGGAAGGCAGATTTAACGAAGCTGCCGGATTATCTGAGAGTATTGTTTACATGTCCTATGATTCTCTTTCCAAATATGGTGAGATTTTAAGTGGCAAGACTACTGATAAAGAGATTTCTGAAGATGGAGTAAATGCTAAAATCGGTGGGATAAACTGCTATGAGATAGTATGCCCTAATCCTGTTGATGGACTTCTTGCCAAGATTACCAAGGAAAGCGCTGGTTTTGACGATAAGTATGTCAATGTAATTGATAATACAGACAGATTTTCTTTTCTAAATCTGCTTGGTATCAGTGTGAATTTTGGTATCAGAAGTATGTGGGATAAGCCAATTTTTTACCCATATTGGGAGAATGTGGCAAGAGGCTACGAAGATGTTCTTGCACTCCTTAATATGATTAGACTTATCTGCGACGTTGCATGTGTGATCATGGTGTGCTCACTTATTATTTCTGCATATAGGAACAAGAAATGGACTATTGAAGGTCTTTTGACATATGCAGCTGATAAGAAGTATGAGATAGAGGCCAGACATAAAGAGAGACTAGCTGACAATAAACAGGCTGGTGAGTCTGGAGAGGAGATTATGAAATGAGAAAAATCGTGAAAAAGAGTATGTGTCTGTCACTTGCTGTAGTATTAGCTGTGAGTGCTGCAGGATGCGGCAAAAAGAAAGACGATGACAGTTTAATAGGTAATGTGACCAAATCATCCAAGGAGTATGTATTTGCTGTAGAGATGCTTGATATCTGTGACAATGTACAGAATATCAACAGAGTGGCATATGTGGGTGACAGAGTATATGCATCGACATATTCTTCTGGAGACCATATGGATATTTACAGCTTTAATCCTGATGGCTCTGATGTTAAGAATATACAGATTCCAGCTGCTGATAATGATAATGTTTCATACGTCAGCTACGATGCAGAGGGGAATATTTACGGAATAGAATATAAGTATAACTGGAGCTACGAAGATGAGGATGAGGACGCAGGAGACTCTGAGGAATCGGATGGCTCTGAGAACTCTGGGAATAATGATGATGGCCAGATGCATATCTTTTCTGATGATGAAGCTGCGACTGAGGGAAGTTCTGCAGAAGAGGCTGCAAGTGAAGAAGCTTCTTCTGAAGAAGGTACAGAGGGAATGGCTGAACCTGAGGATATGATCACAGACGATGGTATGGTAGCAGAATATAATTCTGAAGGGGATGAAACCTACCTTGTTAAGTTTGATAAGGAGGGAAATCTTATTGAGAAGATAGACCTTATGGCCGATTATGCTGTGGATGGCTATTTGTCTGTTAACAGCTTTACTGTAACAGATGATGGTGTATGTATCTTAAGTCTTGATCAGGGAATTGTAAGCTATTCCTCAGATAAAGGCTTCAAGATGCTGATAGATAATGCAAATAATTATCTGTACTATCAGGTGTACAAGGGCTTCAACGGTAAGATGTTTATATCTTATTATGATGATAATGGCAATAATCTCTGTACTTTTGATCCAGCTACGGGTGCTATTGGAACTCCATCTAAGGCACTTGCCAAGTATGGCGACAGATCCTTCTTTGGTGGCAATGGCTATGATCTGTATATGAGTGATTCTGTAGGCTTCTATGGATACGATCTTGCCAGTGATTCCATGATTAAGCTCCTTGATTATATAGATTCTGATATAGAATCAAGTGGCTCAGTTGCAGCGGCTATAGCTATCAGTGACAATGAGTTTATTGCATGTATTCCTGATTCTGAGTTTAACTACTATCTTGCAAGACTCACCAAGGTTGCGCCAGAAGATGTTAAGGATAAAAAGATCATTACTCTTGGCGGATATTATCTTGACTATGAGATCAGAAAGCAGGCCTTTGCTTTTAACAAGAATAACAACGAATATAAGATCAAATTCGTTGATTACTCATCCTATGATACAGATGATAATTATGGTGCTGGCGCTGAGAGGCTTAATATGGATATAGTATCAGGAAATACACCTGATATTCTGATAATATCCGATGGTCTTCCAGTGGACAGCTATATAAACAAAGGACTCTTTACTGACCTTTCATATTATCTGGAAAACGATCCTGATATATCCGAAAGTGACCTTATTACCAATATAGTTGATGCTTTCAAAACTGGAGATAAGCTATATCAGCTGGTTCCAAGCTTTTATATCTCAACTATGATCATGAAGACCAAATATACAGATGGCAAAGAATTCCTGACTTTCAAAGACTGTCAGGAACTAATGGATGCTAAGGGAGCAACCAAACAGACCGCTTTTGGTCTTGAAACAAGAAATGATTTCCTTGAGCAGGGAATCAGGTATTCTGGAAACACATATATAGACTGGGAGAACAAGACTTGTCACTTTGACAGCGATTCCTTTATACAGTTCCTCGAATTTAGTAATGGATTTATTGAGGAATTCCCTGATAATGTTTGGGAAGATTACAAAGACACTCTGTATAGAACTGATGATGCTCTTTTCTGTATAATGTCACTAAGCGATTTTAGGGATTACCAGTACTGGAAACAAGGAATGTTTGGAACCGATATATCTTTTGTCGGCTATCCTAATGATATGGGAATAAATAACTCTATTATTTATCCTACTAAACGAATTGCTATCAGTTCTCAGAGTAAGAATAAGGATGCTGCCTGGGAGTATGTTAAGTCCTTCCTTTCAGAGGAATATCAGAATGACACCTACTGCTTCCCTATCAGAAAGTCCAGCTATGATAAAAAGGCTGAAGATATTACTCATAAATCTTTTTATATGGATGGTGATAAGAAGGTAGAGTATGATGATAGCTACTATTTTGGCGGAGAGGAAGTAGTAATGCAGCCTCTTACCAAGGATGAAGTTCTTGAGATCAACAACTTTATTAAATCACTTACTCTTGTAAGCAATTATAACGAAAATGTTAACAATATTATCTTTGAGGAAGCTTCTGCATATTTCAGCGGTCAGAAGAGTGCCAAGGAGGTAGCGGACATTATTCAGAGCAGATTATCTATTTTTGTTAATGAGAACAGTTAATAGATAATAATTGTCTAATAATATAGTTTATTATTTCAGAATAATCTGAATAATGCACAATTAGACATATAATAAACTGTCTAAACCGCCTAAAATACGAAAATTCAGACAAATAGCAATAAATGGCATGTGGATAGCAATATCTTGCATGCCATTTATTACGTTAATTGTTACAATTTACATGCTCGGGCAACGAAAACGTTTAAGCGCTTTGACAACTGAATAACGTGCATAAAAACTATAGGGGGTTTTTTGCGAATGAAGAAGAGTATTTCAATGCTTATTTGTAGTTTGTTGGTAGCGACAAGCGTTGCATCTGCTACAAGTGTCACAGCACTGGCAGCTCCTAAGCTCAATCCTTACAACACTGTACAGGCTGAGACCAATTTCGGCAGTGAAGGCGTAGAGAAGACACCAGAGGTATATAACGACAAGAAGATTACTGTTCTGAACAGCGTGGAGGCTGGTGATTACTGGATAGTTAAGGACCTTGACTTTAGTGAAGGGCTTTCTAAGTTATCCCTTACAGCAAGAGCTGATGAAGCATCACTTATCGAAGTTAGAAAAGACAGCGTTGATGGTGAGACTCTCGGAAATATCAAGATTAATACCACTAACGGTGAGTTCAAGACCTTTACTGGCAAGATGAAGAACCTTGAAGGTATGAACACAATTGTTTTTGTAGGTGTTCGCGGAAATGCATCCGTAGATTACTGGGTAGCACAGAAGTCTGAGACAGCAGTTGTTGTCCCAGATCCTGATCCGGTTGTGACTGAAGAGGTTGATCCTTATGTTACAGTAGAGGCAGAGAATGCAGTTAGCAGAAAATTCGCTGCTGAAATTACTGATAATGGCACAACCTTCCTTGCAATCAGGGCAGATGGTGGCTATGCAGTAGCTAAGAACGTTAACTTCTATCAGGGTCTTGCAGCAATTGAACTTAGCGTAAAGGCAAGTAAAGCTGCAGTTCTTGAACTTAGATTAGATTCTTATGATGGAGATGTTCTTGCAAGCTATAAGATCAACCCATCAGATAGCTTCGTACAGACCTATACCAAAGCTGATACCAGTGTTACAGGTACTCATGACATCTACTATGTAGCGACAGTATCAGGAACAACAGTACAGTTTGATTCATGGAAGGCAATTATAGCTCCTGTTAAGCCTAATCCAGATCCAGATGAGCCAATTGACGAGCCAGATCCAATCGTTACAGAGACAGTTAATCCTTATGTAACTGTAGAGGCTGAGGATGCTACTGTTATGGAAGGCCTTGATATCAAGATAGATGGTAGCAGGACTTATGTTGAGAGACTTAGACCTCGCGTAACATATATCGTTAAGAATGTTGAATTCGACGGCTCTGAGAAGATTGCTATTACTTATAAGTCAGATTCAGCTCATGTTCTCGAGATTCATGATGGTGCAACAAATGGACCAAGACTTGCTTTCCTGAACATTCCTAACTCAGATTATGAGTGGGCTACAATTTATCTGAATTTCCCAGATCTTCATGGCGTATATGATCTTTACTTTGTTCCTAAGTTTGGCGTAATCGATTTTGATTCATGGTCAATCCTTAAGAGCGGAGATGAGCCTATCATCGTAGATCCAGACCCAGTAGATCCTGATCCAGTAGATCCAGACCCAGTAGATCCTGATGATCCTATAATCGTTGATCCAGATCCAGAACCTGTTAATAAGGGTGTTACAACAGAGTATACACTTAACAACTGGGGATCAGGCTATCAGGTACAGGTAAAGGTAACTAACGAGTCTTCTCAGAGAGTAGAAGGCTGGACTGTTAAGGTTAAAAAAGATGATGTTGGCATTGATGCAAGCTGGAATGTAAATATTAAGGAAGATGGCAATTACTATGTGATCACTCCTGTAGAGTGGAACTCAGTAATTGAAGCAGGTAAGTCAGTTGAATTCGGATTCCAGGGTTCATCTCATGTAAATGACAAGATTGAGCTCTTTGCAGTTGGAGAAGTTAAGGATGATCCAGTTGTAGAGCCAGATCCAGACGAGCCAATCATCGTTGATCCAGATCCGGTTGATCCTGATCCTGTGGATCCAGACCCAGTCGATCCAGATCCAGTAGATCCTGATGATCCTATCATCATTGAGCCAGATGATCCAGTAGTTAATGATGGCCTTGCACTTGAATATACAATCAATGGCCAGGGATCCGCTACAATTAACTTCAAAGTTGCCAATAATGGCAAAGCTGCAGTTAATGGCTGGACACTTAAGCTTAAGAAGAGCCAGATCACTATTGATAATTTCTGGTGCGTAAAGGTAGCTGTAGTAGGTGACTACTATGTAATCACTCCTGAGTCATGGAATAGCGTAGTAAACGCTGGTGACGGCGCTTATTTCGGAGTTCAGGGCTCTGGCGTTACAACAGCAACATTAGATTACACACTTGAGTAATACTATAAATATTCCTTTATAGTCATAAAAAATACGGCTATCACTTATCATTATATAAGTGGTAGCCGTATTGCTATGTTTATAAAGTATCAGCTGATCAAAGATCTGATGTACAGCATGGGCACTTTGTTGCCTCGATGTTGATCTCGCTCTTACACTTAGGACAGATCTTAGTTGTTGCAGGTGCCTCAGCCTCTTCCTTTGCAAACTTATTAGATACGTTGTTCATGAACTTAATAAGAAGGAAGATTACAAGAGCCATCAGAATAAAGTTGATGACAACTGTGATAAAGGTTCCATAGTTAAGTGTAGCTGCGCCAGCTTCCTTGGCTGCTTCGAGCGTAGCATAGCTTCCGCCATCAAGAACTACGAATTTGTTGTTGAAATCAATTCCGCCTGTAAGAAGACTGATAACTGGCATAATGATGTCATCTACAAGTGATGAAATGATTTTCTGGAAAGCGCCACCGATGATAACACCGACTGCCATATCCATTACGTTGCCGCGCATGATAAACTCACGGAATTCCCCCGCAAGGCTCTTGCCCTTGCCTGCTGCTTTTTTCATTTTCTCTGTCATTTCTCCTGCTTTCTACACAAATCAAGTTTGTGTTCCCCAAAAAGTCTGTTGATTACTGGAATCAGAGTTTTAATTCCTCATGAAATTATACCATAGATTCCCGTATCCTGCTTATAACACCTGTAAAAATATAGTTGGCATTCTGATTTATATGGTGCTATAATTTCTCTAGGTAATAGGGAGTAGCTGGCATGCTTTTTAGCATGTAACATATATCGTCAGCACAGGATTTATCCTCGGGATATGTTATAATTAGCGAGACTTTTACCACAATTTTTTTGTGGAAAAAAGGTCTCTTTTTTTCTGCATATTTTTAAGGAGGAAAAATATGTTACTAAATCTGTTACTGTTAATCGTTGGCTTTGTTGCCCTTGTTAAGGGAGCTGACTACTTTGTTGATGGCTCTGCTACACTTGCCAAGGTGTTCAGAGTACCAAGTCTTATTATTGGTCTTACAATCGTTGCACTGGGAACAAGTGCTCCTGAGCTTGCAGTTAGTTCAACAGCTGCGCTTCAGGGCTCTAACGAGATTGCCCTTAGTAATGTTGTGGGCTCCAATATGTTTAATCTTCTTGTTGTACTTGGAGCATGTGCTTTGTTCTGCACAGTTCCAGGCAGCAAAGAAATTTTTAAAAGAGATTTCCCATTTTCAATTATTGTTACAGTGCTTGCTTTCATTTTTACACTTTCAAGCAGCGTATTCGCTGGTGGAATCTTTTCACATAACATGGCAGATGCTGCAGGCGTAATTGGAAGAGTAGAGGGCGCAGCACTTATTGTTATTTTTGTTGGCTATATTCTTTGGCTTATAAGAGCTGCCAAGAATAACAAGACTGAAGAATCAGAAGATGAGCTTATGCCTGTTTGGAAATGCATTATTTTTATTGTTGGCGGTATTATCGCCATTGTTGCCGGAGGACAGGCAGTTGTATATAGCGCCAAGGAAATTGCAAGATTTTTTGGAATGACGGAGACACTCATTGGTCTTACAGTAGTTGCTTTTGGAACATCACTTCCAGAGCTTGTTACATCAGTTGTTGCCGCTCGTAAGAATGAGACTGGTCTTGCAGTTGGTAATGTTATTGGATCAAACATCTTTAATCTGATGCTCATACTTGGCGTATCAGCAGTGCTTCATCCAGTAGCAGTTAACTTTGCATCATTCTTTGATCTTATCGTACTCATTTTTATGAGTATTATTACATACCTCTTCCTTGTGAGCAAAAAAGAGCTCAACAGGCCAGAAGGTATTATCATGATCCTTATTTATGTGGCACAGATTGTGTTTGCTATTGTTAGATAAAATAGGTTTATTTGAATGGATGGAATTGAGTTTAAGCCGGTACAAGATGATAAGAAGGAAGCTAATACAGCTCTTATAGCAATGAGTGGAGGCGTAGATAGTAGTGTTGCTGCGGCTCTTACATTAAAAAAAGGCTATAACTGTATTGGATGCACCATGCGTCTTTATGAGAACGACATGGTTGGCCTGGATCTTCTTGGAACCTGCTGCAGTATCGAAGATACTAAGGATGCCAGAGCTGTGTGTGATAGGCTTGGCATAGAATATAACATATATCATTATGAGGCTGAGTTTAAAGATAAGGTAATAGAGCCATTTGTATGTAGCTATGAGAAGGGAGAGACACCTAATCCCTGCATCAGATGTAACAAGTACCTTAAATTTGACAGCCTTTATAAGAGAGCAAGAGAGCTCGGCTGCGATTATATAGTTACAGGTCATTATGCCAGAATAGAGGAGAGAGATGGTCATTTCTATCTTCTGAAAGCTAAGGATCTTAACAAGGATCAGAGCTATGTTCTATATGATTTGTCTGAGGAGCAGCTGGCGCACACTCTTTTCCCACTTGGCGAGTTTACCAAGCCAGAGGTCAGGGAGATTGCTGATGAATATCAGTTTGTAACATCACATAAGAGTGAGAGTCAGGATATCTGTTTTGTTCCAGATGGTGACTACGTTGGGATGATACACAGATACAGAGGCAAGGATTATCCTAAGGGTGATTTCGTTGACAAGGATGGAAATGTACTTGGAACGCACGACGGCATAATAAATTACACTATAGGACAGAGGCGCGGCCTTGGAATTCCAGCTGACAGAAGATTGTATGTTACCAAGCTTGATGTAGAGAACAATAAGGTTATTCTTGCTGACAACATAGATCTTTTCAAAAGAGAACTTATAATCAGGGGCTTCCACTGGATCACAGGAGAAGAGCCGACTTCAGAGTTCAGATGTCAGGCCAAAATCAGGTACAAACACAAAGAGCAGCCTGCGACAGTAACACCTCTTGGTGATGGAAGAGCCAAAGTGGTATTTGATGAACCACAGAGGGCCATTACCGCAGGACAGTCAGCTGTTTTGTACGATGGCGACATTGTTCTTGGTGGCGGAATTATTGACAGTGTGCTTGATTAAATGAGTATTGTGCAATAATCATTTATATATGTATGTTTAGTGAATAATGTATTAGTTGGAGGATACAATATGCTTTACGGTGCTTTGGAAGCTGGCGGAACCAAGATGGTGTGTGCGATTGGAGATGAGACTGGTAAGATTCATGAGCAGGTTTCTATTCCTACTACAACACCAGATGAGACTATGGCTCAGATCATAGACTATTTCAAGGACAAAGGTATTAAAGCAATTGGAATTGCATGCTTTGGACCTATTGATCTTGATAAGAAATCAGAGACCTATGGCTATATCACATCAACCCCCAAGACTGCCTGGAAGAATTTTGACATTGTAGGCTGCGTGAAAAAGGCATTAGGTATTCCTGTTGGATTTGATACTGATGTTAACGGATCTCTTCTTGGAGAGATTACCTATGGTTGTGCCAAGGGCCTTACAGATGCCATTTACCTGACAATAGGAACTGGCATTGGTGGCGGAGTCATGACTAATGGTAAACTTCTTCATGGAATGATGCATCCTGAGCTTGGACATGTGATCATCAATAAAAGAGCAGATGATAAAGGTGAATGTGTTTGTCCATATCATGAGAGTTGTCTTGAAGGTCTTGCAGCTGGTCCATCCATTGAGAAGAGATGGGGTAGAAGTGCTAAAGAGCTTGTTGACAATGAAGCTGTTTGGGAGCTTGAAGCTGACTATATCGGCACTGCACTGGTTAACTACTGTATGACTCTCAGCCCACAGAAGATTATCCTTGGCGGCGGAGTAATGCATCAGATGCAGTTATTCCCGCTTATTAGAAAAGTGTTTAAGGAGAAGATGGCTGGATATATCAATACCAAGACACTTGATAATCTTGATGAATACATTGTTCCAGCTAGCCTTAATGATGACCAGGGCATTATGGGTGCAATCAAGCTTGCTATAGATGCAGAGTAATTAAATATTAGATTATAAATAATAAGAGCTTTATCCGGCTGGATAAAGCTCTTTTATGTACCTGTTTATCTGATTTAGAATAATACTTCTTTGAACAGCTGAGTTGTTCTGTCTTTTCCTATAGACTTAAGAAATACATCTGTTGCTGGGCCTCCATTATTAAGAAGACCATCCACATAGTAGTCAGTTTTCTTTTTCTTGGCTTCTGGATCATCGATGGTAGCACCGTTGATACTGATGAATGCCTTCATGTATTCTATAGCCATTTCATCAAATTTCTCTGAATCTGTTTTCTTGCCTGCGTAGGTAACAGTCTGAGGAAGCTTGATGTCATCGTACCACTGTGGCCCTGGTGTTATAGTTGGTAAGTCCTTATATTTTTCTTTTACCCTGTCCATAGGAGCAAAAGATGGAGTGTTGATCATAGTATCGTACATTTCGACGTAGAGCTTATCGTTGCCCATAGCCTTGATGCGGTCGTAAGAATAGATCGGAAGATCAGTATCTATAGGTGTGATGATCAGAGTGTCCATCTGCATCAGACCAAAGAAACCTTTTGCACTCATGGTTGATACATGGCCAAGACCTGCTGCTTCATAGGAACTGATGTTAAAGGTCATTCCTTTTACTTTTATTCCATCAAAACCAGCTGAGCCACGACTCTGAAGCGGATATTTAGAATTAATAGTTTCCAATAACTGTGAAATCAATTTGAAATCCCCCTAAACAATAGATAAATAGACTCTCTAATAAAAGTACTCCAAACCAAAGAGCTTGTAAAGTCGAAAAGGCCCATATTTACACGAAAAAAGTTGGCTTATAAGCAATAAATGAGTATATATACGGTCAGAATATTGCTATAATATGATAAATATCGTATTTTGGAGGGCTTACCGTGAAAAAAGTATTTGTTAATCAGGTGGGATTTTTGAGCAGTGCTCCTAAAAAAGCTGTTCTGAATTTTGCTGCTTCTGAGTTTGAAGTAATTGATGAAAACGGCAAAAAGGTTTTTGGCGGAGAAGTTGAGCATTTTGGCACAGATGAGATATCTGGGGAGGATACCTACGTTGCTGATTTTAGTGCTCTTACAGAAAAAGGAAAATACAAGGTTGTAGCTGATGGAAATGAAAGCGTATCTTTTGAGGTGTCAGATAATGTTTATGACAAGCTTATGAAGGATATCTGCAAATGCTTTTATTATCTTAGATGTGGCGATGCACTTACCAAAGAGTTTGCTGGAGAGTATTATCATGAGCCATGTCATATGTCTAAGGCTACAGTTTATGGCGAGGATGTAGAGCCTGTTGATGTTACAGGCGGATGGCATGATGCTGGAGATTACGGCAGATATTCAACTGCAGGAGCAGTTGCTGTAGCTCATTTATTATATGGAGTACGTTTCTTTAAGGGACTTTTAGATGTTCATTATGACATTCCTAAGGTTTCTGGAGATAATGGTAACCTTCCTGAGATTCTTGCTGAGGTCAAGGTTGAGCTTGATTTCCTTATGAAAATGCAGAGAGAAAATGGAAGCGTATGGCATAAGGTTACTACCTTTAACCACGCGCCATTTGTAATGCCTGAGGATGATAAGGAAGAGTTGTTCCTCTTTGCTGTTTCAGCTCTTGCAACAGCAGATATAGCAGCTGTATTTGCGCTTGCCTATACAATTTACAAGGATTACGACAAGGCCTATGCTGATAAGCTTATGGAGAAGTCACTTCTTGCTTATAAGTGGCTTAAGGAAAATCCTGATGAGCTCTTATTCTTCAATCCAGAGGGTTCTAATACTGGCCAGTATGATGAGGCAGAAGATCTTTCTAACAGATTCTGGGCAGCATGTGCACTGTATGAAGCTACATCTGATGGCAAGTATTACAGCGATGCCTTAGAACTCAAAGCAAAGGTTGAAGAGTTTGATAAGAATGCTCAGAAGAAGGGGTATCAGGGCAATGTATTTACATGCCTTGGCTGGGCAGAAGTAGCAGGACTTGGCTCACTTTCTCTTTTGCTTAAGAGAGAAGATAATGCTCTTTGCACTTTGGCTAGAACAAGTTTCCTTTCAGAGGCAGACAGACTTGTTAAGGTATCTGGTGAAAACGGCTTCGGTCTATGTATGCTGGCCAAAGATTTCATTTGGGGCAGTAACATGGAACTTCTCAAGTACATGATGGTATTAAGCGTAGCTTACAAGCTTGATTCCAAGGATGAGTATAAGAAGGCGCTGGAAGCAGGCCTTGATTATGTACTTGGCTGCAATAGTATGGATGTCAGCTATGTAACTGGAAACGGAGAGAAGGCTTACATGAATCCTCATCTTCGACCTACAGCTGTAGATGATATCGAACAGCCTTGGCCAGGTCTTGTATCAGGAGGACCTAACGTAGGGCTTCAGGATGAGAGAGCACAGTCACTTCGTGGACAGGGACTTCCTCCAATGAAGTGCTACCTTGACCATATAGATTGTTATTCTCTTAATGAGATTACAATTTACTGGAACTCACCACTTGTATTCGCATTAAGTGGACTTTTGGAAGAATAAGAAGAATAATTATGACAACTAAAAAGACCGATTCCTAGTATTTAGGAGTCGGTCTTTTTAATATATAGATCACATTTTAGAATGATGTTGAACCACGTTTAACAAGTTCGCCTGAGAAGATAGTCTTCTGTGGCATCTCGTTCTGAGAGAGAGTACCAATAAGAGTCTTAACAAGCTGAATGCACATGTCTTCAAGTCTGTTATCAACAGAAGAAATGTCAGGCTCAGAACAAAGAGTCAAAATAGAGTTGTTATAGCCGATGATCTGAAGATCACCAGGTACACTGATATTATTGGCTCTTGCGAAGTTCATAGCACCAACTGCAAGGAAATCATCACTTGTAACAATGCCATCAAACTTAATTCCCTTTTTGTAGATTGACTCTACAAAATTCTTAACACCATCTATATCCTCGTGACTACCCTTGAAACACTGCTGCATTTCCTTTTTAAGAGGAATATCGTGTGTCAGAAGAGCATTCTGATATCCAGCGAGCTTCTTGAGTCCTGAATATGAGTTTGAGTTGTACAGATAAAGAATATTCTGCATGCCTGCATCAAGCATCTTCTCTGTAGCATCCTGAGTTGCCTTGTAGTCATCACACAGAGTGCAATAAACATTAGAACAATCAAAGTCTGCATTTAGTAGCATGATTGGCACTGAAGCTGCAGCATCCTTAACATACTGGTTATCCTCAGCATTGTTCATAATAAAGTTGGAACCTACCATTACAACGCTGTCTACATGCTGAGATAGGAGAAGATTAAGTGAATCTTTCCTGGAGGCCATTTCGTAACCAGTACAACATAATACGGAATGATAACCGTTTTCTCTCAAATTCTGCTCGATATAATAGATGGCTTTCGCAAGATAAAGGTCAGAAGCATCAGCACACAAAATGCCGATAGTCTTCATAGAATTAAGACCAAGTCCTCTGGCAAAGGCATTAGGTTTGTAGCCATACTGCTCGATAATATCCATTACCTTTTTTCTGGTACGAGGTTTAACATTTGTGCTGCCGTTCAATACTCTTGAAACTGTAGCAATGGAAACGCCAGCCTTTTTGGATATATCATATATTGTCATCTGGTTACTCATAAGCTATTATCTCGTTTCTAAAGGAAATTTGAAATATCTTACTGCATTGTTGTAGGAGATATCTGCAGCAATCTCTCCGAGAATATCAAGATCTTCCTCTGGATATTCACCGTTCTCAACAAGAGAACCAAGATAATTGCAAAGGATCCTACGGAAATAATCATGTCTTGTGTATGATGTGAAACTTCTGGAATCTGTAAGCATTCCTACGAAACCAGAAAGGTTTCCAGACTCAGCTACAGATGCAAGCTGCTGTTCCATACCAAGCTTAGTATCATTGAACCACCAAGCGCTTCCCTGCTGAATCTTGGCAACAACAGGACCTTCATTAAATGCGTTGAGAGTTGTATTGATAATCTTGTTATCGTTAGGGTTAAGGCTGTAAAGAATTGTCTTAGGAAGCATCTTCTTAGAATGAAGAGCATCAAGGAAATCTGCAAGCTCACCCATTGGATAATAAGCATCGATTGTATCAAATCCTGTATCAGGACCAAGCTTCTCGAACATAGGAGTATTGTTGTCACGCTTGCATCCGAAGTGGAGCTGCATTACCCAATCTCTCTTAGCGATTTCTTCACCCTCGAAGAGCATGAAGGCTGTCTGATACTTGAGGTCTTCTTCGTATGTAAGTTCCTCACCAGCAAGTCTCTTGGCAAAAATCTTCTCGATTTCTTCCTCTGTAGCTGGTCTGTACATTACATACTCAAGAGCGTGGTCTGTTACATTACATCCCTTAGAAGCAAAGTAATCAAGTCTTACTCTAAGAGCCTCTTTAAGAGAAGCAAAAGAGTCAATCTTAACTCCGCTTACCTCTGAAAGAGTAGCAAGGTAAGAAACAAACTCAGGCTTTCTGATATTCTTGGCCTTATCAGGACGCCAAGCTGGAAGAACCTTAACATCGAATGATGCATCTTCCTTGATCTTGTCGTGCCATTCAAGTGTATCTACTGGATCGTCAGTAGTGCAGATAAGAGTTACGTTACTCATCTTGATAAGCTTACGTACACTCATATCAGGTGACTGAAGAACTTTATTGCAAAGCTCGTAAACTTCCTCAGCTGTCTTCTCATTGAGAACACCATCGTAACCGAAATACTTCTTTAACTCGAGATGAGCCCAATGATAAAGAGGATTGCCAACTGCCTTACCAAGACACTTAGCAAACATAAGGAATTTCTCCTTATCTGACGCATCACCTGTCATATATTTTTCATCGAGACCAAAAGCTCTCATGAGACGCCATTTGTAATGATCGCCGCCAAGCCATACCTGAGTGATTGTCTCAAAATGACGATCCTCAGCGATTTCTCTAGGGCTGATATGGCAGTGATAGTCCAAAATAGGCATGTTCTCAGCATAATCATGATATAACTTTTTTGCTGGTTCGCTCTGAAGCAAGAAGTCTTTGTCCATGAACTTTTTCATCCATTTTCCCTCCGCAGAAAGATTTTTTAGTAGTCCTTAGCAAGTGAAACTAGACCCTACAAAAATAGAAATGTAAAAAATATGTAAGCGATTTCATATATTTTTTCAAAAGTATTATACAAGACCGAGAAATCAAATACAATAGAAAAAAGTTTAACGTTAAAGCTAAATTTATAAACATTTTAGATTTTATGCGGGGTTGAAAATTTTGTTGACGAAATCCGTCCGTAATAATATAGTTAAAAATGTAAACGCTTACATCTAGTGATTAAGAGATAAAAGGGGTAGGTTATATGAGCAGATTTTTACAGATCCATCCAGAAGACAATGTTGTTGTATGTCTGGAGACATTAAAAGAAGGCGAGAAAATACAGCTTTCAGACGGCAGAGAAATCGTTGCAAAAGAAGAGATTCCTGCTGGTCATAAAATTGCAATCAAAGATATTTCTACTAATAATAATGTAATCAAATATGGCTATGCTATTGGTCATGCAACAGAGGATATTACAATTGGAAGATGGGTACATACTCATGACATCAAGACTAATCTTGAGGGAATTCTTGAATATAAGTATGAACCTGATAAGGAAGACATTGATAAGAAGATTTCTCAGATGGGCACCAAGAAGGCTTCATTCAAAGGCTTTGTAAGAGCAAATGGCAAGGTTGGAATCAGAAATGAAGTATGGATCATCCCAACGGTCGGATGTGTTAATAATATAGCAACAGCACTTGCCAAGCAGGCTAACGCATTCGTTAAGGGAAGCGTAGATGAGGTTGTTGCATTTACACATAACTATGGATGCTCTCAGACAGGAGATGATCAGGAGCATACAAGAGTTATCCTTTCTGATCTTATCAATCATCCAAACGCTGGTGGTGTGCTTGTTCTTGGCCTTGGCTGTGAGAACAGTAATATCGATGTTCTTAAGCCATATATTGGTGAGGTTGACGAATCAAGAATTAAGTTCCTTGTTTGTCAGAAGTCAGATGATGAGATGGAAGATGGTCTTAATCTTTTAAAAGAGATTATTGAGGTAGCTTCCAATGACGAGAGAGAAGAAGTTGACAGCTCCAAACTTATAATTGGCCTTAAGTGTGGTGGAAGTGATGGCTTCTCAGGAATCACAGCTAATCCACTTGTAGGTAGAATTTCAGACAGAATCATTGAGTGTGGTGGTACATCAATTCTTACAGAGGTTCCAGAAATGTTTGGAGCCGAGACTATTCTTATGAATAGATGTAAAGATGAAGCTACATTTACTGATACTGTAAATATGATAAATGGCTTTAAGGATTACTTCACCAAGCAGGGGGAACCTATTTATGAGAATCCTTCACCAGGAAATAAGGCTGGCGGAATCACAACTCTCGAGGACAAGTCACTTGGATGTACTCAGAAGTCAGGTGATTACCCAGTAATGAACGTTATGGAATATGGTGAGAGAACAGATGTTACAGGACTTAACCTTCTGTGTGCACCTGGTAACGACCTTTGCGCAGCTACAGCTCTTGCATCTGCAGGTGCTCAGATTGTACTGTTCACAACAGGAAGAGGAACACCATTTGCATGTCCTGTTCCTACTATGAAGATTGCCAGCAATAATACAATCGCTGACAAGAAGAGCAATTGGATCGATTTCAGAGCTGGACAGATTCTTGAAGGTAAGACTTTTGACGAGCTTACAGATGAGCTGTTTGATAAGATTCTCAGAGCAGCGTCTGGAGAGAAGCTCAAGAGCGAAGAAGCTGGTTTCCATGATATGGCTATTTGGAAGAGAGGCGTAACTCTTTGATACTTAAATGTAAGGAGTTTCATAGCAGATACGTTTCTGATGCGAATAAGTAAAATGTAAAAAATGAAAGCAATTAATGATTTTGGGTTAGCAAGAAGTGTAAATTATTTAAAGATGAGTATACAAAGTGCACTAAAGGATGCTTTGCGAGGGCAACCAAAATTGTGCGTAATTACATGACGATTAAAATCTGTTCAAAATTTGTTAAAAAATTTCTTGTAATTATTTACATGTAAGCACTTTCGGAAACCCAGTAAAAACGCCGCTTTCCGAAAAAAGTGTACAACTTTGTTACAAATCCTACAAAATTCATGCTTGCAAAGCTATTTGATACGTGATAAAGTACGTTCATAAGCAAGTGAAAACGCTTACATTTTATTTTTCAAAAATTATTTTGGGAGGAACAAAAATAATGAAAAAGAAAGTTTTATCATTACTTCTTTCAACAGCAATGGTAGCTTCTCTTGCAGCTTGCGGTTCTGAAACAGCACCTGCTGACACAACAGCTACAGAGACAGCTCCTGCAGACACAGCTACAGAGGCTGCTCCTGCAGACACAGCTGCTGCTGAAGACTACACACTTGAGACTCTTAACATCGTAGTTGATGGTACAGTTACAGCTACAGTTGAGAGCGGACAGAAAGAATTCGAAGAGCAGTGGGAAGCTGCTGTAGCTGAGAAGCTCGGCCATCCAGTTGATCTTGTTATCAATCAGCTCGACCATTCAGATTACGCTGGAACAGTATCTCGTCTTCTTACAACTGGTGAGCCAGGTGACGGATCATATCCAGATGCTCTTATCATGAGCGCTACAATGCTTAGACAGTATCAGACAACAGGTCTCCTTTGGGATATGGCTGATGCTTATGCAAACGCAGAGTTCCAGTCTCGTGTAACACTTCCTACAGTTAACGAGAACATGAAGGACAGCGAAGGTCACCTTTATGGATTTGCTCCTACATATGGTAACGGATGTGTTACTTATGTTAAGCAGTCTTGGCTTGATGCAGTTGGCATGAAGGCTGACGATATCAAGACTTTCGATGATTACTATGCAATGCTTAAGGCATTCACAGAGAACGATCCTGATGGAAACGGCAGCGCAGGCACATATGGTGTTATCGCAGCTGGTTTTGGTAAGCTTGACGAGGCTCCATACATCAACTACATGCCAGAGTTCTGGCAGGGCGCATATCCTTCATTCTATCAGAAGGACGGCGTTTGGGTTGATGGTTTCCAGGAGCAGGCTACTGTTGATGCTCTTGCAAGACTTGCACAGGGTGTAGCTGATGGTGTTATCGATCCTGATACAGAGGATGCTGGAACAAAGCAGGCTCGTGAGAAGTTCTTCTCAAACGATCAGACAACATCTGAAGGTGTATTCACATATTGGGCTGGTACATGGCTTAGAACACTTACAACAAACATGGAAAAGCAGGAAGTTGACAACGACCTTGGCGACAACAGACTTGTTCAGCTTGCTCCTATCCAGGAGATCAAGGATACATGGGGCGGATACCTCAACAGAGAAGCTCCAGTATGGGTAATCACAGATGATCAGGATGGCAACTCAGCTCGTGAGCAGGCTATCTTCGATGCACTTCTTGAGACAATGCTTGATGGCGACAGAGTACAGACACTTTGGACATATGGTGCAGAGGATGTTCACTGGTCAATCCACGCTGAAGAGTTCTCAACAAACGCTGATGATCCAGAGAAGAAGAAGGATTATTCATATGAAGAGGGTCAGTTCCACCTTAAGCAGTCTCCTAACGACCCTAACTCTGTATGGAAGAAGAATCACCTTGACGCTGTACTTGTAATTGCTCCTCTTACAAACGGATACGTTGATAACGATGAGCTTGTACAGGCTGGTAACAAGTTCTTCACAGAGAACTGTGTAGATGCTCCTGCTGCAGCTTCTTGCGATACACTTGCTGAGAACAACGAGGCACTTGTAGAAGAGAAGACAACTCTTATGAAGCAGGCTGTTGCTGGTGAGATCACACCTGAAGAAGCAATTGCTCAGTATCAGGCTGACTTTGGCGATATCGCTCAGCAGATTCTTGATGAGCTTAACGCTCAGTAATTAGCTACTAGCTATTATATGATTTGACTTTTTCCCATCCTCCGAGGGAAAAACGCTTTCGGAGGGTGGGATTTTTATGAAAAAAATTCCGGTTTTTGTTATAATTTACTAGATAATAATTAACGATTTTTTGTGAAAGGATGAGGATGCAATGAGTAAGAAACAAAATGTTACTACTACATCCACTGGTGCTCCTATCAATCAGAAACCTCTTGGTACACGTATCTGGAACAACCGTGGATACTATTTGATGTTTCTTCCAGTACTGGTTTTCGTAATCATAATTTATTATTGGCCTATGCTCGGCGTACGCTATGCTTTCTATCAGTATAAACTGAAGAACATCACATGGGTTGGTCTTAAAAACTTTGAGACTATGTTTGGTAAAAAGGAGTTCTGGTCAGCCTTTACCAATACGTTGCAAATATCTATTACTAAATTGCTTATCACAACATTTACATCAGTTCTTGTATCAGTTTTCTTAAACGAGATGCATAATTTGTTTGCTAAGAAATCACTGCAGACAATTATTTACCTGCCTCACTTTATGTCATGGGCAGTAGTAGCAGCTATTTTCCAGTTGTTCCTTTCTACATCTTCAACTGGTTTCGTCAATGAAACACTTAAGTCAATGGGACTTATCGCTAAGAGTATTGACTTCCTTCACTCCAAGCAATTATGGAGACCTATTTTCTATATTATCAATATTTGGAAGGAAACAGGTTGGGGAACAGTTATCTTCCTGGCAACACTTTCCGGAATCAACCCGGAACTCTATGAAGCAGCTGATATCGATGGCGCTTCAAGACTTCAGAAAATTTGGTATGTTACAGTACCAGCTCTTATGAATACGGTAATTATCGTACTGATCCTTAATCTTGCTAAGGTTCTTAACCTTTTTGAATCAGTATTCGTTTTATATAACAACCGTGTATTTGATGTTTCTGATGTTATTTCAACTTATGTATACCGTCAGACCTTCCTTACAGCAATCCCTGACTATGGATACACAACAGCCGTTGGTTTGTTCAAGTCTATTGTTGGTTGCGTACTTGTTCTTGTATGTAACTGGGCTAGTAAGAAGATTCGTGGACGCGGAATTATTTAAGGAGGGAACATTATGGCACAGGTTAAAGCAGGCTCAATGCGTGTGCAGGCTAAGAAGAATAAAGTACATGTATTTGATATTGTTAACTACATAGTATTCGTTATAATTGCTCTGATAGTTCTTATTCCTATTTGGAAGGTTTTAGTTGATTCATTCAACTCAGTTGGCGTTTACAGATTCATGTTATGGCCAGAGGACTTCACATTTAACGGATACCTCACAATCTTTACAACTGTAAGACTTTACAGACCTTTCCTTAACTCAGTTATCACAACAGTTTTAGGAACATTGCTTGGTCTTATTCTTTCAACACTTGGTGGATATGTACTTACTCAGAAGGATATGCCAGGAAGAAATGCACTTTCATTTTTCCTCCTGTTCACAATGATCTTCTCTGGTGGTATGATTCCTGAATACCTTGTTATGAAACAGCTTCACCTTGTAGATACAATGTGGATCCTTGTTATCAAGCATGGTATGAACGTATACAACCTGGTACTTATGAAGAATTTCTTCGAGGGTATTCCTGAGTCTCTTTTTGAGGCAGCTAAGATTGACGGATGCTCACCAATGGGAATCTTCTTCAAGATCGTGCTTCCTCTTTCCAAGGCAGCTCTTGCATCAATCGGTCTTATGTATGCAGTAACTGTTTGGAATGATTACAGCACAGTTCAGATTTATATTACAAACCCAGATCAGGTTAACTTCCAGTATAAGCTGAGAGTTATGATCATGGATGGTGATACACCTACGACAGCTTATAAGGTATCACAGAATACTCTGTATTACGCAGCTATCGTTGTTGCTATCCTTCCTTTCATGGCAGCTTATCCATTCCTTCAGAAGTACTTCGTACAGGGTGTTAATGTAGGAGCTGTTAAGGAGTAATTTGTAATTACTTTGAAAATTTACGAGAGAGAAATTCAATTTGAATTTCTCTCTTTTTTATTCAATTGGAAAGGAAATACTAATGAGACATATATTCTGGGCGGGAGATTCTACCGCAGCATCTAATAAATATGTAACCTATCCGCAGACAGGTATTGCACAGGCTTTTGACAGATATACCAGAACGGATGTGGTTGTTGTAAACCATGCATTTAATGGACGCAGCACTAAGAGCTTTATAGATGAGAGCAGACTTGCACCTATCTATAACGACATTACTAAAGGGGACTACTTATTTATCCAGTTTGGACACAACGATGAGAAGATAAATGACCCTAAAAGGTACACTGATCCTCATGGGGAGTTCATTGTTAATCTTGGTAAGTTTGTAAATGTAGCAAGGAACAAGGGGGCATATCCACTTTTTATTACTCCTGTAGAGAGAAAACTCTTTGATGAAGATGGGAACCTGAAATTCTCTGGTCACGAAGAGTATGTGCTGGGTATGAAAGAAGCAGGAGAGAAGTTTGATGTCCCTGTTGTGGATCTGTATACAGCTAGTAGAGAGTTCCTTCAGAAAGTAGGACCGGAGGAAGCTAAGAAATACTACATGAACGTTGAGCCAGGTATTTATGACTGGCTTCCGGATGGACTTACAGATAATTCCCACCTCAAATATGAGGGAGCAATGTTATACGCAGGTATGATAGCAAAGAGCATTGAAATGATCGGTGAGCCTTACGCAACACTCATCGCAGACAAGGATTATTTAAAAGATACATATAATATTGAAATTAACGGGTAGAAATATATATTGATGAATAGTAAGTCATTTATGACTGGTGGTAATGAGGATATTATGAAAAATTTATCAGATTTAGGAAACGGCAGATTTAGAAATCCAATTCTCTTTGCGGATTATTCTGATCCTGATGTTATCAGAGTTGGCGATACATATTACATGACGGCTAGTAGCTTTAACTATACACCAGGACTTCCAATATTGATATCTCATGATCTTGTGAACTGGAAGCTTGTTAACTATGCTCTTAATAATATACAGGAAGACAGATACAAGATACCAAGACATTCTGAGGGAGTATGGGCTCCAGCTATTCGCTATCATGATGGAATGTTCTACATTTATTATGGTATGCCAGATGAGGGGTACTATGTTGTAAGGACTACTGATCCTCTTGGAAAGTGGGAGGAACCAATATGTATCCTGGAAGGAAAAGGGCTTATTGATCCATGTCCTTTCTGGGATGAGGATGGTAAGGCCTATGTTATTCATGGCTATGCTAAGAGCAGAATCGGCTTTAAGAGTATTCTTGGAATATTCGAGTTGAGTAGTGATGGACTCAAGGCAATTTCTGAGGATCACTTTATCTTTGATGGTAATGATCCTCAGAATCCTGCAGTTACTATTGAAGGTCCCAAGGTATATAAAAGGGATGGCTATTACTATGTATGGGCGCCTGCTGGCGGAGTGAAATTTGGCTATCAGGTAGTACTTCGTAGTAGAGATATTCATGGACCTTATGAAATAAAAGAGGTTATGCATACGGGAAATACCGAGATAAACGGACCTCACCAAGGGGGACTAATAGATACCGTAAATGGTGATGAATGGTTTATACATTTTCAGGACAGAGGCCTTTACGGCAGAATCTGCCACCTTCAGCCTGTCAACTGGCATGATGGCTGGCCAATTGTTGGAGTAAATCCTGATGAGAACAATATTGGAGAGCCTGTTGAAGAGATGGAGAAGCCAAATACTGGTATATCAGATGAACCTTCATATCTTGAGGCATCGGATTCATTTGAAGATGGCCAATATGGTCTTATGTGGCAATGGCTGGGTAATCACAGTAATCGCTTCTATGGAATTCGAGATAATGATGTATCAAAAGAAACTTCTCAGAACTGCTTGAGGCTTCGTGCCATTAACCTTTCAAATGAAAGTGAACCTATTATCTGGAAATGCTCAAATATTCTTACGCAGAAGATAATATATCCTCTTTTTAGAAGTGAAATAGGAGTTGATGCGACAGGTCTTTTGCCAGGGGATAGAGCAGGTGTTTGCATGACAGGTGGCCAGTATATGGCGGCATACTTGCAGCGAGAAGCTGAGAATAAATACACTGTCAGAGTTATTGAATCCTATGGCGGAGATAATGATAAGAAAGAAAAGGTCTTAGGCGAATACGAATTTGGTAAGCTGTGCTATGACTATGGTTTATCTATAGAGGAAGGTCTTAAGAATATTAGATTTATTCTTTCTTTTGAATGCGATGACAAGAGAGTAACATCCAAAGAGCTTTACTTCAAAAATGTAGAGGACAAGGATAATACTCCAATACTAAAAATGTATTTATCACTTGATGATGATAAGGATTTACGAAGGGCATTAGATCTAAAGGTGGCATATACACCATCTGACCATACCTGGGTTGGAGCCAAGCTAGGACTATTTGCGCTTTCCTGTGATATGGATAAAAAATCTGAATGTGAAGGCTATGCAGATTTCCTGTATGCTGATATTCAGGAAATATAATTAAATAATTAGTATATAAGGCAATTGGATAAATGACTTGTAACTGTTATATGAGGTGCTTAGATGGATGTTGGTAAGATTAGTATCTACGAAGCTGCGCAAAATGGAGATTTTGCGCTTGTTAAATGGATAGTTGAATATTCAAGGTCTAGTCTCAATGAATTTGCAGATAATCACAGGACTGCGCTTCATTTTGCTGCTATGTCCGGGAAACTGGATATGTTCAAATATCTGGTGGAAAGATGTGGCCTTGACCCTCTTCAGGGAGATATTGATCTTGTAACTCCTTGGGATATTGTAAGAGAAAATGAACATAAGGAAATTGATGATTATCTGACTCAAAGATATGGACATCGATATGAAGATTTCTATAGAAATCCGATAAGAACAGGCTTTTTTCCAGATCCTTCCATATGCAGAGTTGGGGAAGACTACTATATGGTCAACTCCTCATTTATCTTTTTCCCATGCATACCGATTTCGCATTCAAGAGATCTGATACACTGGGAGATAATCGGCCATGCTATCACTAACCCGGAGTGGGCAAGGCTCGAGGAACTTGAGGGCGGAAGAGGCTACTGGGCTCCGGATATTTCATTTTATGATGGAAGATTTTATATCGCTGCGACATATAGACTTAATGATACAGGAACAGTGTATAGAAGGCAGATGGTGGTTAGTTCAGATAAGCCTGAGGGGCCATATTCTGAGCCGGTGTTTATTGACGAAGATGGTATAGATCCAGGTCTTTTTAATGATGACGATGGTCGCAGATACATGCTTCTAAACAGAGGAGCCAGAATATTTGAGCTTGATAAAACTGGAACTAAGAAGATTTCTGAGCCAACTCTTTTATACTATGGCAGTAACAAAAGAGCGCCGGAAGGGCCTCACATCTATAAGAAAGATGGCTATTACTATTTGCTTCAGGCTGAGGGGGGGACAGGTCCAGGCCACAGAGTAACTGTATCTCGCAGTAGGGAACTAATGGGAGTGTATGAGCCATGTCCATATAATCCTATTATGAGGCAGAACGACGAGGGTGCTACCATACAAAGGTGCGGACATGGAGATATGGTAGAAACTCCTGATGGCAGATGGTACATGGTGTATCTGTGTGGCAGGAAAATAGGTGATGGCTATAGCATTCTTGGAAGAGAGACTGCACTTGACCCTGTTACCTGGACAGCAGATGGCTGGCCAATAGTTAATGGATTAAAGGGACCATCCTGTATGCAGGTTAAGCCCTATCCTGAGATAACTGGTAGCTACAACAATACATTAGATTATATGACTCCAAGAGCCTTTAAGGATGGAGATGTTAAAATAAGTAGTGATGGAACATTTGTAATTCATGCAAGTGAATATCCTCTTAGCGATATTAGTAGCAGGAATATTGTTCTGAGAAGACAGAATAGCTTTGCTTTTGAGTATAGCGTCTTTATGGATATACCTGCAATTTCAGATGGACAGTGCGCTGGAATAACAGGTTATTACGACGAGAATACATTTTTAGAATTTGGTATCTGCAGAAGAAATGGCAGATTAACAGTATATTCCAGAGAACATATTGGAGAAGAGGACAGGTATATTTATGGGAATGAAGAAATTTCTTGCTCCATAAAGAAAATCTACTTGTGCATGAACACAGAATATCTTGAGCGTATGCTTTCATATAGACTGATATCAGATGATAATACAGATGTAGTAAATATAACTAGTACAGTTACTGATTCAGAATTAACTATATTTACTACATTATCAAATGTTTATTATCTATGTGATGAAGGGTATGATAAAGGTAAGAGATTTACAGGTGCGCTTGTTGGAATGTATGCAGTTGGTGGAGTTAACAATTCTTTGTATGTAAGCTTTATGGATTCTGTTTACATTGATAAGTAATGACTGTAGTACAATATTCAATGAGATAAATAAGGTTTTTAAGGAAGGAAATATTATGCAGATAGGAATCAGATTTCACGATACAGTAGAGCTCCCTTTTGAGGAGAGACTTCAGGAGATAAAGAGACAGGGCTTTAGCTGCACACACATTGCGCTTTCCAAGGTGCCAGGCTTTACAGCCAATACTGATGCACTTACACCTGGATATGCAATGTATATGAGAGATGCCTTTAGAAGAGCAGATCTTGATGTAGCTGTTCTAGGCTGTTACCTTAACTTGGCAACTCCAGATGCTGCTGCCCTTAAGGCTAATCAGGACAAATATATGGCACACCTTCGTTTTGCTTCACTTATGGGAGCTGGCATGGTTGGAACAGAGACTGGCGCTCCTAATGTTGACTATCACTATGACAAGGAAGCATGCCATTCACAGGAGGCTCTTGATACCTTCATTACAAATCTTCGCCCTGTAGTTGACTATGCTGAGAAGATGGGTGTAATCCTCGCAATTGAGCCTGTATACAGACATATTGTATGGAATCCTAAGAGAGCAAGAGAGGTTCTTGATAGAATAGAATCACCTAACCTTCAGATCATTTTTGATCCTGTTAACCTTCTTTGGACTGATAACTTTGATCAGAGACAGGAGGTTTTTGAAGAGGCTATAGACCTTCTTGCCAAGGATATCTGCATGATCCACTTAAAGGATGCTGTGGTAGAGGGCGATAGTGTTAAGAGTATGGCTTGCGGTCTTGGAGAGATCAACTACGATACAATCGTTAAGTTTGCTCTTGAGAAGAAGCCATTTATACATGCTACACTTGAGGATACCAAGCCTGATAACGCTGTAGCTGCAAGAGAATTTATTCAGAATATCGAGAAAAAATTTAGTTAAGATCTCATAACAAAAATGAACATCATGTAAACGAGATGTTAACTATGTGTTAAAAATATGCTATCAAATGCTAAGAATGTCCGATTTATTTGGAACTGAAAGTGAAACTATAATGACATTATCGAGAGGTAATGTCATTATTTTTTTACGAAAAAGGGAGGTTACAAAATGAAGAAAAAACTTATTGCAGTACTGATGACAGCAACCATGATCGCATCTCTTGCAGCTTGTGGTGTTACTGCTCCAGAATCAGTTGATACTGGAAGTCAGCAGACAGAGGCTACTCAGGAAACAAAAACTGAGGAGACCAAGACAGAAACAGCTACAGAAACAGCTCCAGCAGCAGATGCTATCAAGCTGGTTATGGCTGAGGTTAACCCACTGGATACTATTGTTGGTATGACAGACCAGAAGTTTAAGGAAGAGGTTGAGGCTAGATCTAACGGATCTATCATTATCGACCTTCAGGCTAGTGGCGTTCTCGGATCAGAGAATGACGTTCTTGATACAATGCTTGGTGGCGGCGGAACAATCGATATGTCTCGTATTTCTGCTTTCGCTCTTACAAGCTATGGCGGACAGAAGTCAATGCTTCTTTCACTTCCATATATCTTCACAAGCCGTGAGCACTTCTGGAACTTTGCTACATCTGATCTCGCTCAGGAATTCCTCCAGGAGCCATCAGAGAATGGTAGTGGTGTAAGAGGTCTCTATTATGGAGAAGAAGGTTTCCGTCATTTCTTCACATCATATGAAATTTCAGATATTAACTCATTCAAGGGCAAGAAGATCCGTGTTTCTAATGACCCTATCATGAATGGTCTTGTAGAGGGCCTTGGCGCTTCTCCTACAGTTGTAAGCTTTGGTGAGCTTTATTCAGCTCTTCAGACTGGTGTTGTTGATGGTGCTGAGCAGCCTATCGCTAACTACAAGTCAAACGCATTCCCAGAGGTTGCACCTTACATGATCCTTGACGGACATACACTTGGTGCTATCCAGGTTATCATTACTGATGAGGCATGGAACAAGCTTTCAGCAGAGCAGCAGAACATCCTCGTAGAAGCTGGTAAGGTTGCTTCTGAGTACAATCGTTCAATCTCTGAGGAAAAAGAGAATCAGGTTCTTGAAGAGCTCAAGGCTGATGGCGTAACAATCATCGAGGTTGAGGACATTACACCTTGGCAGGAAGCTGTTAAGCCTGTAATCGAAGAGAACATCAAGGGTCTTGAGGACTACTATCAGAAGATCGTAGACATGAAATGATAGATGGATGCAATCCGTATATCATTAATAATATTGAGTAGAGGAGCCGTATGAATAATTTTTTTGATACGGTGGATAGAATCAAGCCTGTATATGATGTGGCCTATAAAATAACACTATTTATATGTAAGCTCTTGCTGGTGGCAGATATTCTGATCACCAGCATGAGCGTACTTGGAAGATATGTGTCTTTTGTTCCTGATCCATCCTGGAGCGAGGAGGTTGTATTAACACTCATGTCCTATATGGCAGTGCTGTCTGCAGCACTTGCTATCAGGCGCGGAGCGCATATCCGTATGACGGCTCTGGATATTTATCTGCCTAAAAAGCTAATTAAGATACTGGATCTGCTATCAGATGCCTGCGTTATGTGTCTTGCTTTCGTTATGCTGATCGTAGGATGGAAGTACGCAAGCACTATTGGCAGTAAGGGAGTTTATGTTTCACTTCCTAAGCTTTCAAGATTCTGGATGTATTTCCCAATTCCTGTTGCAGGCTTTGCTATGATCATCTTCGAACTTGAAGCTATCTACAACCACATAAAGGGATTTTTTGTAAAGGAGGAGAATAAGTGATAGATACAAATACTACTGCGATCGCTATTTTGCTTATTAGCTTCCTTGTAATGATTTTTCTTAGATTTCAGATTGCTTATGCTGTAGCACTTTCATCAATCCTTTGCCTTCTTTATCAGGGACTTCCACTTACAACTGTCTGCCAGCAGATGGTTAAGGGAATCAGTTCTTTTTCATTGATGGCAGTTCCATTCTTTATCACTATGGGCTGTATCATGGGAAAAGGAGGTATATCGGAAAAGCTTATAGCACTGGCGGATGCCTGTGTTGGCTGGATGACAGGTGGCATGGCGATGGTTAACATTGTAGCATCTTACTTCTTTGGTGGAATATCAGGATCTGCAGCAGCAGACACAGCTTCACTTGGAAGTATCCTGATTCCTATGATGGTTGAGCAGGGCTATGATGATGACTTCTCAACTGCAGTAACAATCACTTCCTCATGCGAAGGACTCCTTGTTCCTCCCAGTCATAACATGGTAATCTACGCTATGAGTGCTGGTGGAGTTTCTGTAGGAAGTCTGTTCCTGGCTGGATATATTCCAGGAGCCCTGCTTGCTCTTTCTCTGATGATTGGCTCTTACATTATTTCCAAGAAGCGCCATTATCCTAAGGGAGATGCATTCAGCTTTAAGACCTTTATCAAGCAGCTTGGAATATCTTTCTGGGCACTTGCTGCGGTAATTATCGTTGTAGTTGGCGTTGTAGGTGGTGTTTTCACTGCTACAGAGTCAGCAGCTATTGCTGTAATCTACAGCCTTATTGTCAGCGTATTTATCTATAAGGGACTTGACTGGAAGGGTGTATGGAAGACACTTGAGCAGTGTGTAGACACATTGTCCATAGTACTTATCCTTATTGCAACATCGAGTATTTTTGGATACTGTCTCACAACACTCCATGTTCCTGATCTTGCAGCCAGAACAATCATTGGAATTACAAGAAATCCAGTTCTTATAGCACTTCTTCTTAACCTTATACTTCTGGTACTCGGATGTATTATGGATATGGCTCCAATCATTCTGATCGCGACACCTATCCTTCTTCCAATAGCAACTTCTATTGGAATTGATCCTGTACAGTTTGGTATAATGATAGTGCTTAACTGTGGTATTGGACTTCTGACACCTCCTGTTGGAGCAGTTCTTTTCATAGGCTCTGCTGTTGGTAAGGTTAAGATGGAGAGAGTTGTTAAGGCAACACTTCCATTCTATATCTGCATGATCTTAGTACTCATGCTCCTTACATTTATTCCGGAGATCAGTATGTTCCTGCCAAATCTTTTAATGAAATAAGTTTGTAGGGGTATTTATGGAATACAAGTATATCTGTGATGTTAAGGCGTATGACCTATGGATAATGGCAATGAAGCGCACTTACAGATCTGTAGTCGGGGTTATCAATATTGTATTTACGGTGGCGATGATTCTTTTGCTTGCCAGATTCTGGAACGAATCTAATTCGCTCATTCAGGGGCTTTTAATATTTGGATGCGTTCTTTTCCCAGTTATTCAGCCGCTTTGCACTTATCTGATGTGTATCAAGCAGCTGGAGGACATGCCAAGGGATATGGTTCTAACCTTTAATGATAAGGGCGTTCATATTGATGCTAAGGGACAGACACAGCTTCTTGGCTGGAAGAAAATAGCCAATGCCATCAAGAGAAAGAACATGATAATCGTTATGTCGGATGACAGACACGGATATATGCTTACAAACAGGACACTTGGAGACGAAAAGGAAGATTTCTACGAATATCTTTGCAGCAAAATTAAAGGCTAGTAGGAAATAGATATTTAAAAGAGGCCGCGTTATAATTTATAAATAATATAACGTTGCCTCTTTTTATTTATACGTATGGAAAAAGTAAAAAACTTCTGGAAAAACCTCACAATAAAAAACAAAATAAAGTTCTTTACGGGAAGCGTATTTGTTGCTATTTTGGCTGCTCTTTTGTTTGACGTATGGATCATCAAGCTGTTCATGGTGGATTTTAACATAATCATGGAAGATAACTCCAAGAGTGGAGAGATGATAAGCGCAATTAATAAAGAGATAGATGCGTTTGATATTTATGTTCATAGCATGGATCCTTTAGATGACGCCGATTGGCAGGAAGTCTCCAAGGATACCAAGGCTGTACTATCCAAGGTTTCACTTGATTATGACCGCCTTGGAGATGAGAGATATGCTCAGCTTTTTTCGCTTAAAACAGCCTATGAAGAGTATTGCAAGTCAAGAGATCAGGTGATTGCTGATTATCAGTCTGATGCTATGTATATCAATCAGCTATACAACGTATACAGCATGCAGAATTATCTGGTACAGTATGCAGAGAAATTTATAGATACCACAACCAAGGAAGGGAACCTCAGATACCAGGAGCTTATGCCTGTTATTGTCACTGTTCCGTTTCTTGTTGCAGCAGTTGGAATCATAGTTTTTATTTTGATATATTATATTTCCAGAATGATGGACAGATCTATTACTGTGCCGGTTTTAAAGCTTGCCAGCGCTTCCAGGAAGATAGCTGCCAATGATTTTTATATAGATGATGTGGCTATGGACAGCGGTGATGAAATTGGCGATCTTATCACAGCTTTTAATAAGATGAAGTTTGCAACAGGCGAGTACATCAGAGCCCTTGAGGAAAAGAGGGAAGCGCTGGATCAGCTCCATGCACAGGAGCTTGAAAACCTTGAAATAGAAAAGCAGCTTGAGACCATGAATCTTGAGCTTTTAAAGAGCCAGATAAATCCGCATTTTCTTTTTAATACCTTAAATGTTATAGCAGGTACTGCAAACCTTGAGGATGCGCACACAACTGAGCAGATGATAGAGGCTCTTAGCTCTCTGTTTCGGTATAATCTCAAGAATCAGGCAAAAGAGACACTTTTGTCCCAGGAGCTTAAGATTTCCAGAGATTATATGTATCTTCAGAAGATGCGTTTTGGAAGCAGACTTGAATTTGAAATAGAGTCAGATGTGGATGAGAATTCTGTAATAGTACCGACCTTTACGTTCCAGCCCCTTCTTGAGAACTGTGTTATCCATGGTATTTCGCCCAAGGTTGATGGAGGAAAGGTATATGTTCGGGTTCAGCATTCTGGTAACTGGCTTAACATAGACATAGGCGATACAGGCGTTGGAATAAGTGATGATAAGCTCCTTGAGATCAGAAAGAGCATCTCTGAGGGCGGAAACCTGACCAAAAATGACGGTGCTGTTGGCATCGGAATAGGCAATATCAGTAGGCGTATAAAGGCTATGTACGAAAGTGCGAGCTTTGAGATAGACAGTAAATTAGAGGAAGGAACGGTTATTACCATAAATATTCCGTTCCATGGAAAAGAGTGATTGGGGGATTTTTATGTACAAAATACTTGTAGCAGATGATGAACCTATAGAGAGACAGGTTATTTTCAAGAAACTGAATAGTTTTTTTCCAGAGAAGGTTCAGATAATAACTGCCGAAAATGGAATTGAAGCATCCAGATTATTTGAGGAAAAAGAGTGTCAGATAGCCATTCTTGATATTGAGATGCCTGGAATGAATGGCCTTGAGGCTGCAGAGAAGATCAGAAGCTATGACAAGGACTGCAGCATAGTTTTTCTGACGGCTTTTGAGGAATTTGGTTATGCCAAAAAAGCTATCGGAGTAAGGGCTCTTGATTATCTGCTTAAGCCTGGTTCCGATGAAGAGCTTGTAAATGTAATGGAGGAAGCCTTTAGAATCTGTGACGAATCTGAGCAGCGAGCAGCTAAGGTTACAGAGGAATTAGAGCATATAAATGAAGTGGCAAATGAGAATTGCTCTGCTTTTATGGGAAGCGAAAACTGTTTACATGATGGGCAGGATAACACCCTGATCGGAATTGTTCAGAAATATATTGATGAGCACTACACAGAGGATATAGCACTTCAGGATATTGCAGGCTTTCTTGATTATTCAGATGTTTACTTCTGCAAGCTTTTTAAACATAACTTTGGCAAGAATTTCATTACTTATCTTAATGAATACAGGATGAATAAGGCTAAAGAGCTTTTGTCTGACCCTTTGATAAATATCAAGGATGTGGGACAGGAGGTTGGCTATAGGGATGCCAACTATTTTACAAGACTGTTCAAACGTATGACAGGCGTTACGCCTAGTGAGTACAGGAGTGGAGTTTTAGGCTGATGAATAAGAAATGGGGATACGGTATCGCTATTTTTATTTCAATAATAGTTGTGGTACTGCTTGGCATCAGGATTTTTTTCTGGGTCAATAAGGGGAAAAATGAGACTACACCTGAATATGTACTTTTCTATGCTGAGAATCAGGTTGAGGACTATCCTACAACACTCGGGGCACAGAAATTTGCTGACAGAGTATATGAATGTACTGATGGTAGAATCAAGATTATAGTTAAATGCGAAGCTGAGCTTGGCAGTGAGATGCAGGTTATTCAACAGATGCAGTTTGGCGGAATTGCTTTTGCCAGAGTATCTCTTTCTCAGATTGCTGAGTATATTCCTGAGATGAACGTTTTGCAGCTGCCATATCTGTACAGCGATTCTGAGCACATGTGGAGAGTTCTGGATGGTGAAATTGGTGACTTTTTCCTTGAGGAGACGTTAAAAGAGTGCATTGTTGGTCTTTCCTGGTATGACGCTGGCGCGAGAAACTTCTATAGTACAAAGCCAATTTCCAAACTGGAAGATTTGGAAGGCATGAATATAAGAGTTCAGGAATCAGATATGATGGCTGATATGGTTTCTGCACTGGGCGCCAATCCTATGAAGATTGTCTATGCTGATGTATACTCAGCGCTGGAGCAGGGAATTGTTGACTGTGCTGAGAATAACTGGCCTTCCTATGAAGCCATGAGACACTGTGATGTGGCTAGGTACTACACGCTTGATGAGCATACGAGAGTACCAGAGCTTCAGATATGCTCCAAGGTAATATGGGATAAGCTCTCAGTAGAAGATCAGAAGATAATTATGGAGTGCGCCAGGGAGTCAGCTCTTTTAGAGAGGCGCCTTTGGCAGGAGAGAGAAAAGACCTCAAAGGAAATCGCAGAAAAGAGAGGTACAACGGTTATTACCCTGCCTGATAGCGAGAAAAAGAGATTTAGAAATGCCATGAGCCTTGTATATGAGAAATATGCAGGTGATCAGATGGACATGATCAGCAAGATAACAGAATATTAAGTAGGATTTATATCTGCCTATAAATTTTAGTTCTTTTACAAGAGTTTCTGTTTGGAATTATGATAAATACAGATAAAACGTATTGTCAGTTTGTTAAGATGGTTTCTTGGAAAAGAGGGATTATGAAGCAGATATTAGCTTTTGGAGATTCAAATACATGGGGGCTTATTCCTGGATCAACTCCATATGAGAGATATCCATGGGGAGTTAGATGGACTAGTCTTCTTCAAAAGAAATTCAGTGATGTCAGGGTTATAGAAGAGGGTTTATGTGGAAGAACAACAGTGTTCGAAGATGAACTCAGGCCTGGCAGAAAAGGTGTTGACAGCCTTCAGGTCATGCTGGAAAGCCATTACCCGGTTGATTATGCGATCATTATGCTGGGAACAAATGACTGTAAGAGTTATTACAATGTTTCGGCGAGAACAATAGGTAAGGGTATTGAGAAGTGCCTTGATATTCTGGAAAGATATTTAGAGCCACAGAATATCCTACTTGTTTCTCCAATGGCACTTGGAGAAGATGTATGGCACGAAGAAAAGGACCCCGAGTTTAGCAAGGAGTCCGTTAATGTTAGCATTAAATTAAAAGAGGTGTACAGGTCTATTGCAGATAAGCACGGAGTTAATTTCCTTGCTGCATCAGATGTGGTCAAGGCTAGCCCTATAGACGATGAACATATGGATGCAGAAGCACACAGGAAATTTGCTGATGCAGTTTATAACGAACTTATAGCATCTGCAAGGATTGTTGCATAATTTATTTCTTAAGATGTTCGTACTGAGTCATAAGCTCCTCAGGAACAGGAATTTCTTCTTTTCTGAGCTTATTGATTATATTGACGACAGGTTTGGTCTGATTAGATATTCTGGTATTGTAGTGGTTGATAAGCTCAGTGTACTGAGGATTATCGGCCACTTTTTCACGTAGCTCTTTGGCAAATGGACAGAAGGTGAACATGATTTCCCTGACAACCTTGTTAAGTCTTGGTGAGCCTGCTGCCTCGAATTTAACGTAAGCAAGATAATCAGCGATAAATACGTTCTTATAGTTATTGCTGAATTTCTTAAGATCTGTACGAAGCTTTTCTTTATTCTCTGTAGAAAGAGCAGGATTCTTCTTGTAGAACTGCAGATAATCGCAGTACATGGATGTAAGAGACGGATCTGTTACATCATTCCAGTGAATACCCTGTTCAGTCTTACACATTTCCCATCTGAACTCAGCAAAGAGTCTTATCATGCATTCTTCAGTGTTTTCAGTGTTGAATATTGAAACCAGCATTCTGGCTGGAGTTCTTCTGTTTTTACCTTCGATTTCCTGCCAAAGGGATGCTCTTGAGCCTACGTTAGGCATAAGAATCATATATGGAGTAATGTCGTCTGCGTAGTGGAGCTGTGGAACACCAATCTCAGGATTAGAGAAAAGAGCTGTTCTGCAGAATACACCGTAGTCGACACTTCTGATCATTGCGTAATACTCATTGATCTTGGCAACGTTAAGATAAGCCATATCAAGCGGTCTTAGGACGTTTTGTGCATCAAAAACAGGAACGAAGGATGAGATTCGTCCAAAGGTCATTCTGTTTCCAAGAGCAAATAGATTGTGAACCTCGAAATTAAGCTTGCTGGTAGGATCATTTGTCATGAGCTCTACCTGTGCCTGATTGAGCTGACCACTTGCCTTTTGTTCTCTAAGGTAGGTAGGCCAGTCCTGGTCAAATTCATTTCGTGAAGGCTCGACTTCAAGGTTGTATACTTTTTTAAGCCATTCGTAGCAGGTCAATACCTTGCCTTCAGGATCTGAGACATAGGCTTTGGCCATGTTGTAGAGTATGGCTGTATTTTTTTCTCCGGCAAGTTCTTCATCTACAAAGCCAAACATGAAGAACATACGAACTTCCATAGGAACATTGTCATCCCCAAGACTCTTTAAGAAAGCAGGAGTGTATACCTCGTAGAAGGTTGTGGCTATGTTTCTACGGAGAGCTCTGGCTTCATCGGCAGAGTCATAGCGATTGTTCATGGCCTTGAACTGAGATAGCTGCTCCTCGAACTTTACAGAGATTTCAGGAGCGACATTTGCATACTGAAGAATTGTGCTAAGGGCATTAACAACTGTAACAGAGCCTTCTCCAGTACCATTGTTGTTCTCAAGGTTATTTAGCTTAGCACGTATGGCCTTCATCGTTGTAGCAAAAGCTGCAGTTTTCTTTTTGAGCGTATTTCTGTATTCGATAAGAAGCTGGGATTCTCTGGAAATTTTGGTATATATCTCGTAGGTGCACATTACGACACCGGTAGCAATCTCAATGCTAAGAGGATAGAAGGTTCTCTTAAGGGAAGCCTCATTTTTCTTAAGGCTTCTGATAAATTCAAAGGACCATTCAGTTATATCATCGCTCTGTTCGGGCGCTATGATTTCTTTTATTTCTGGGAATTCTTTGGGAACTTCGCCTACCTTTATGCAAAGGTTGGGATAATCAGTGTAATCTGTAATAACCTGATCGTATTCGGAAGTGGCATCTTCGTATTCTTTTTCGTAGACATCACAGCACTTAATAGCTGCTTCAACAGACTGAGCAGCAAGAATAGGGGCAATCTTGGGATTTGATTTAACAACGTTTGGAATATCATTTTCTGATTCGAAAGGGTAGGAATAGACAGCAGCTTCATCCAGGGCTTCTATGTTGTATTTGTAGGTAGAGCCAGGAGTTTCTACTATGCCTATAAATCCGCCCACAGACATAACAATAGAAGTATATTGATTAGAAATCTTCAGACTTCCCTTTACAACAACCTCGATGGTTTCAACAATATCTGTGCCTGCTTTATGAAGAATTTGCCCTTTTTCAAGTTTGATAAGACCCATATTATGCCTCCGGATGATCGCCAGATACCTACTCATAATAATGTTATCACGTCAAAAAGTTTACTTCAATCCGCATGTGGGCTGTAAATCTTAAATTTATGTAAAGGAGTAGATTATCTGTTTTAAGCGGTATTCGTTGGCATTTTTGACAGGACAGATAGAGTTATATATTTCTGTTGCAAAAAGAGTTTCCTTAAACTGACTATACTCTGCTGTAGTCAGCTCTTTTGCGGCGTTCTTGATATTTGTAAGTGCACTAGAGCCTTCACTATCGCCTATTGGCCTAAGGAGTACTGAGGAATCAGCCTTCATTCCAAGGACTCTCACAAAAGAAGTGTAATTGTTAGCCTTATACTCATCCATTGCAGCAGAAGTAATTCCAAGAACTATATGTGTCAGACATCTGCAGATGCGTGAATAAGCGATATCCTTGGATTTAAGGAGAGAGCAGAACTGGTCAAAATCCTGATATTTCTCAAGGTTAGAGGCTATTTTGTTAGAAAGATCCTCTGTCACATCAAGGTATTTGGTATAGCCATTATCTTTTTCCAATAATAATTTATAGTAAACAAGATCAGAAAAACGCTTAATATCAGCCATGCGACCAGCGTTTTCTTTTAAAAGAGATAGACTAGGTGCAGGCATAGCTTTGCCTAAGTCATCGAAAGATAAGTCATTATCTGCGATTGCACTTCGGATTCCAGAGGCACTTGAAAGAGGTGTGATTTCTGTAGAATTATAGCCTTCTCCGATTCTTTTGATAGTGACAGGTGTAATACTGCTGCCACGGGTAAGGATTGCCTTGATATATTCAATTCCAAGGATGTTATTAGGGCTACTAAGAACTGATTTAAGAAGAGCTTCATCCATGGAAAAACCATCAGCATCTGATAAATAGCTGATAAGAGCCTTTTGCCTTGCTACGGGGAAAGAGTCACCTTGCTTAATGTAAGAAGCAAGCGTTTCTTTATACTGCGATGGCTCTTTGGCCAGAATCTGAGCTATCTGGGTGAGAAGAGCAGTATCTCCACATTCGCTTCCAAATACGAGCTGGTCAACACATCCAAGCTTATCAAGAATAGAAACAGCACCACTGGCAAAGTATTCAGCGCTTCCTGTTGAGTAGCATACTGGAAGCTCGAGAACAAGGTCGGCGCCACATTCAAGGGCCATTTTAGTCCGCACAAATTTATCCACCATGGCAGGAGTGCCACGCTGAACGAAATCACCACTCATTACGATTACGATATGGTCAGAAGCAAGTTCTTTTCTGCAATAATCAAGTAAATGTAAATGACCGTTATGGAATGGATTAAATTCTGCTATTATACCTGTTGTTTTCATGTGGATGTAAGCGCTTTCAGTTTTTGCCTATTTTTGTACAATATTACCCTTGCTTATATATTTTACACTGATACAATTATTATGACGACTCTAATTTGTTAAGTCAGAATTCTATTATTTCTAGAACTTATTGGATTCATCTTATAAGTTTTACACAACAATATCAATATAGTGAAAAGAGGTTATTTATGAAAATTCTAGTAATCAATTGCGGTAGTTCTTCACTGAAATTCCAGCTCATCGATTCTGATTCTGAGGCAGTAATCTGCAAGGGACTTTGCGAGAGAATTGGTATTGAGGGCAGCCAGATTGTTTATACTCCAACAGGTAAGGACAAGATCACTAAGGTTGAGCCTATGCCAGATCACAACAGAGCAATCGAGCTTGTTATCGAGGCTCTTACTAACAGTGAGAATGGTGTTGTATCTCTTGAGGAGATCGGAGCAGTTGGACACCGTATCGTTCACGGCGGTGAGAAATTTACTAAGTCAGTTATCATCACAGATGAAGTTATCAAGGCTATCGAGGATGTAAGCGATCTTGCGCCTCTCCACAACCCAGCTAACCTCATCGGTATCAGAGCTTGCCAGAAGGTTATGCCTGGTGTTCCTATGGTTGCAGTATTTGATACAGCTTTCCATCAGACAATGCCTCAGGATGCATACCTGTATGGTCTTCCATATTCATACTATGAGAAGTACGGTATCAGAAGATACGGCTTCCATGGCACAAGCCATTCATTTGTTAGCAAACGCGCAGCTGAGATCCTTGGCAAGAACCCTGCAGATCTCAAGATGATCGTTTGCCACCTTGGAAACGGTGCTTCACTTTCAGCTGTTGACGGTGGTAAGTGCGTAGATACTTCAATGGGTCTTACACCTCTTGAGGGACTTATCATGGGAACAAGAACTGGAGATATCGATCCTTCAGTTGTTGAGTTTGTTATGAAGAAAGAGAATTCTACAGTAGCTGATGTTACTAACCTTCTCAACAAGAAGTCTGGTGTATTCGGTCTTTCAGATGAGCTTTCATCTGACTTCAGAGATCTTGAGGATGGCTACAACAACGGACATGCTGGTGCAAAGCGCGCTGTAGATGCATTCGTATACAGAGTAGTTAAGTACATCGGTTCTTACACAGCAGCAATGGGCGGAGTAGACGTTATCTGCTTCACAGCTGGTGTTGGTGAGAATAGCGGATTCGTTCGTAAGCTTATCTGCGACAGACTTGGATTCATTGGTGCCAAGATCGATGCTGAGGCTAATAAGGTTCGCGGCGAGGAGAAAACAATTTCTACTCCAGACAGCAAGGTAACACTTCTTGTAGTTCCTACTAACGAGGAGCTTGCAATTGCCCGTGATACATATGCTCTTTGCAAATAATTAAATCTAAAGTCAAAATTTTCATATTCGTAATAAAACGGATTAAAAATATTGCAAATTTTGAAGAGACAATATATTATATATATTGTCTCTTTTTACATGTTTGGGAGGAGACTATTGGGTGTTTAATGTATTAGTTTTGTTTTATGGGGTTATGTAGTAATGAAAGAATTAAATTCATGTAAGGAAGCAATGGCGCAGAGTATTGAGAACAAGTACTTTGCAGTGGCACATCTTTATAAGGACGAGAAGGCCATGGAGATGCACATTCATGACTGCTATGAGGTGTATTTTTCTATTTCTGGTGGCAAGCAGTTCCTTATCGACAACAAGGTCTATGATATTGAGCCAGGAGATCTTTTCCTGATCAATCAGTATGATTCTCACTATCTTACACAAATTGATAAAGAGCTTCATGAGAGAATAGTTATCATGATCGATCCAGAGTACATGCGCAGTATTTCCAGCGAGGAGACTAATCTTGATGCATGTTTCCAGGACAGGGGAGAGAAGTTCTCTCACAAGCTCAATCTATCCCAGGAACAGCAGGGAAGATTTCTTTATTTTATCAATAAGATAATTACAAGTAATGGCTATGGTCATGATCTTTTGGAGAGAGCTACATTTACAGAGCTCTTTGTCATGATCAATCAGATCATCAATGACAAGAAGAATAACAAGGCTACAGAGAAGACTGCAACCTATAACGAGCAGGTAGATGCTATCCTTTCATATCTTAATAACAATATTCAGTATCCAATCAGCATCGGAGATCTGGCCAAGCATTTCTATATCAGCGAATCTTATATTTGCAGGATTTTCAAGGCTGCTACAGGAACTACAATCAATAAATATATGACAGCCAGACGTATTTCCATAGCCAAGTCACTTCTTGCAGAGGGCACTGGAGTCAGTGAAGTATGCGATAAGTGCGGCTTTAGCGATTATAGTAATTTCCTCAAGGCTTTTACCAAGTCTGTAGGTATTTCGCCCAAGAAGTATTCTCAGTATTGCAATAAGTGAGAATATGCTATAATCTCTATGATTCTTAATTGTTGGGGAAGCTTTATAAATGCGTATTATTGATTACTTTAATTATGTGGCTACTTTTATCTATGCTGTCATAGTGATAGTAGCTATCATGGGGAAAAAGAAAAATAGTAAAGCGTTTGTTTCCGATAAAAAGGCAAACGCTTTGTTTTTGCTTATTTTGGTCTTAGCAAGTGTGCTTCGTTTCTATCAGCTTGGCAGTATTCCACTTGGACTTCAGCAGGATGAGGCGTCTATAGGATATGAAGCTTATATTCTGGCTAAATACGGAATAGATAGGAATGGATATACATGGCCTGTTTATCCAATTACCTGGGGATGTGGCGGCGGAAGTCCACTTCTAATCTATTTAAATGTATTATCTATCAGATTGTTTGGGACTGGTATAGTCAAGCTCAGAATGATACCTGCTACCTGCGGAGTACTTACAGTTTTATTCTTTTATCTGACGCTTAGAATAGCATTTGAGAAAAAAAACTATAGGAATGAACTCTCACTCCTTGGTGCAGGATTTCTTGCAATCTGTCAATGGCATATTATTCTGTCCAGATGGAGCCTTGACTGTAATATAATGCCTTTTAATATGATATTTGCTGTATATCTGTTTATGCTTGCAAATAAGAAAAAGAGCACGATTCTTTATGCTCTTAGTTCTGCAGCCTTTGCAATCTGCATGTACAGCTACGGAGCAGCCACAATTGTAATTCCGATATTCCTTGTTTTTATCAGCATTTATTGTATTTGTAAGAAGGAAATTACCTGGGGGCAACTTGCAATTTCTGTAGGCGCTTTTGTGATAGTTTTTGCACCTCTTTTATGGTTTTACATGGTTAACTACTGTGGCCTTCCGGAATTCTTTTCAAGGAGCCTTACAGTAAACAGATTTACATCGGCAAGAACCGGCGAAGCACTTATAGCTTTTTCAGATCTTCCAAAGACGTTATTATCAAACCTTAGATCTGTTATGTTGTCTGTTTCAGTGGGAGATGAACAGCATACATTGGCCCATTTCTATCCGGGTTATGCTACGCTTTATAAGTTCACATTCCCTGTGACATTACTGGGACTTATTCTCGCTTTCAAGGATAGATTTAGAGACCTTTCTGATGCAGTATTTGGATTTCTTGTTCTTTCGAATATTATCCTTAGCATGGTGATAGTTCCTGACACTAACAGATTGGTGCTTATTTATGTTCCATTTATTTACTTCTTTATAAAAGGCATGGGATTTATAATGACAAAGTCAGGCAAGCTTCTGATATGTCTTTTAGGACTTCTACTTCTCGGAGCTATGTCTTTTGCCAAGGACTATTTTGGAGATTACAACGTATATGCCACAAGCATATTCATGCCTGGATATGGAGATGCCATAAAAAGAGCTTATGAGCTGACAGGGGATGATAACATGATCTATTCTACATATGATGGCTTATCATCACCATTTATGCTGGCACTGTATTATACAGAGTATGATCCGCATAAATTTGTTTCTTCTGTAGAATACAGAAATGAACTTGATGAGTTCAGAGTAGCAGATGCTTTCGGTAATTTTGATTTTAGATTGCCAGAGAATATTACAGATACTTCTTATTATAATGATGTGTTTGTTTTATCCAGTAACGACCTTGCTATGATCGGAGAGGATACCTCATATACCGTTGAGGATTATGAAGGATATCACGTGGTTTACAAAACAGCTTCATTTTATAAATAAAAAAATGTTGACAAAAACATACACTGCGGATATACTACTTAGGTATGCTAATGAATAAACGTAAACAATTGCCTACAACACAGGCAGTTTCTTATACGGTTACTGTAAGGAGGTGTTACTGAAATGTCAATCTGCCCAAAGAATAAGTCATCAAAAGGCCATAGAGATCAGAGAAGAGCTAACTGGAAAATGACAGCTCCAACTCTTGTAAAGTGCAGTCATTGTGGAGCTCTTATGCAGCCTCATCAGGTTTGCAAGAAGTGTGGCTACTACAATAAGAAGAACATTGTTGAAACTGAGGCTTGATAAGTTTTAGTACAACTTCATTTAGTTCGAATTTAAAGGCTTTCCGAATACTTCGGAAAGCCTTGATTTTTGCATATCACTCTAGTATATTAGAATAAGTCGAATTTTAAATGGGGGACTGAGCAATGTCAGAACTTGTAAGAGTTGCAGTAGATGCAATGGGTGGAGATAACGCTCCTTTTGTTACAGTTAAGGGCGCAGTCGATGCCATCAAAGAGTCAGATAACCTTAAGGTCTTTCTGGTAGGACAGGAAGCTGTAGTTAACGAGGAACTTTCCAAGTATGACTACGACAAGGCCAGAATCGAAGTGGTTAATGCCACTGAGATAATTGAGATGGCTGAACCTCCTGTAATGGCTATCAGAACCAAGAAGGATTCATCTATAGTTAAGGCTATGTACATGGTCAATCACGGAGAGGCCGATGCATATGTTTCTGCAGGAAGCACAGGTGCTACACTTGTTGGAGGACAGGTAATTGTCGGAAGACTCAAGGGTGTAGACAGAGCACCACTTGCTCCACTTATTCCTACAGAGAAGGGTAGCTCACTTTTAATAGACTGTGGAGCTAATGTTGATGCCAGATCCAATCATCTTGTTCAGTTTGCCAAGATGGGTACAGTGTACATGGAAAATGTAATGGGCAAGAAGAACCCTACAGTTGCCATTGTTAACATTGGAGCTGAGGAAGAGAAGGGCAATGCTCTTGTTAAGGAGACATTTCCACTTCTTAAGAATTGTCCTGACATTAACTTTATTGGAAGTATAGAGGCAAGGGATATCCCTGCTGGCGGTGCTGATATTATCGTATGTGAGGCATTTACAGGTAATGTAATTCTCAAGATGTACGAAGGTGTTGCTAAGTCAATGATGCATGTCATCAAGAAGAGCCTTATGAGTAATCTTAAGACCAAGATTGGTGCACTTCTCATCAAGGATGATCTCAAGAAATCTCTTGGGAACTATAGCATGGATCAGTATGGCGGAGCACCTATGCTGGGACTTAAGGGCCTTGTAGTCAAGACTCATGGAAGTGCCAATGACATAGAAGTTAAGAATTCTATTCTTCAGTGCGTAACATTTACAGAACAGAAAATAAGTGAAAAGATTAGCGAGAAGATCTCACAGTGAGAAATGCGCTTTTCGAATAAATATTTACTAAACTGCTAGGCGGTAAAAGGAAGGTTTATTATGGAATTTGAGAAGATGAAAGAAGTTATTGCTAATGTACTCAATGTTGATCCTGAGGAGATCACAATGGATACAACTTTTACAGAGGATCTTGGGGCTGATTCTCTTGACCTTTTCCAGATCATCATGGGACTTGAGGATGAATTTGATGTACAGATCGATCCTGAGAAGACAGAGAATATCTCTACTGTAGGAGAGGCTGTTGAGCTTCTTAAGGCTGCAATTTCTGGCAAATAATTGTAATAAATACAATGAATGGATGAGGCAGTTAATAACTGCCTCTTTTTTTCAATTTGTAGTGAGGTAAACTATGTTAAACGAGCAGGAAATTAGAAACTTCCAGCAGATTATTGGATACGAATTCAAGAATACAGATCTTCTTATTCAGGCGCTTACACACAGCTCTTTTGTCAATGAACAGAAGATCAACAAAAAGCCTGATTATGAGAGACTTGAGTTTTTGGGCGATGCTATTCTTGAGATGATCTCAAGTGAGTTTCTTTTTAAGAAATATCCTGATAAAAAAGAAGGCGAGATGTCTAAAATAAGGGCATCACTTGTATGTGAACCAGCTCTTGCTTTTTGCGCTGAGCAGCTTGAGCTTAAGAAATATATACAGCTTGGTAAGGGTGAAGAGGCCACAGGTGGCAGAAATAAGGAATCCATTATCGCTGATGTTATGGAAGCGGTAATTGGAGCTCTTTTCCTGGATGGTGGAATCGAACAGTCCAAGCGTTTTATAGATACCTATGTGCTGACAAATGCTGATAGTATGGCGATGTTTAGCGATAGTAAATCTATTTTGCAGGAATTTGTTCAGGCTGGGGGACTTGGCCAGATTAAATATGAAATATGTGGCGAAAGTGGTCCTGAACATGATAAAATATTTGATGTCCGCGTTTTAATTGGTGACAAGAATATGGGAGAGGGGACAGGAAAAACCAAAAAAGCTGCTGAACAGAAAGCTGCTTATCAGGCTCTTCTTGTATTAAAAAATAAGTAATAATGTATTTAAAAAGTATTGAGATTCATGGCTTTAAGTCTTTTGCCAATAAAATAAAATTTGATTTCCACAATGGTATTACAGGTATCGTAGGACCTAACGGCTCAGGTAAGAGTAACGTAGCTGATGCTGTCAGATGGGTTCTGGGTGAGCAGCGTATCAAGCAGCTTCGAGGCGGTTCCATGCAGGATGTTATTTTCTCAGGAACTGAGCTTCGTAAGCCTCTTGGCTATGCTTATGTTGCCATTACTCTTGATAATTCAGATCATTCACTGGCTATTGATTATGATGAAGTTACTGTTTCCAGAAGATTGTATCGTTCTGGTGAGAGTGAGTACATGATCAATGGCTCTTCTTGTCGTCTTAAGGACGTCAACGAGCTCTTTATGGATACAGGTATCGGTAAAGAGGGCTATTCCATTATCGGACAGGGTCAGATCGATCAGATTCTTTCCAGTAAGCCTGAGGACAGGAGAAATCTTTTCGACGAGGCCGCTGGTATCGTTAAGTTCAAATCCCGTAAGGAAACAGCAATCAAGAAGCTTGAAGAGGAAAAGATAAACCTCACAAGACTTAGTGATATTCTCTCAGAGCTTGAGAAACAGATCGGACCTTTGGAGAAACAGTCAGAGGTTGCCAAAGAGTATCTCAAATACAGAGAGAGACTTAAAACTCTTGATGTAAATATGTTCCTGGTTGAGAACAAGAACCAGAAGCAGCAGCTCGAGGATGCTGAGAAGAACCTTGAGATTGCACAGAAATCCCTTGAGGAAGCTAGAGAGTCCTATGACAATACCAAGGCTGAGTATGAGGAAATTCAGAAAAGACTTGAGGTATTGGATGCGGAGATTGACGAAGCAAGAGCTAAGATCACTGACTCATCTGTTAAGCGTGAGAAGTTAGAAGGTCAGATTGGTATTCTCAACGAGAAGATCAAGGCTGCCTCTGCTAATGATGCGCATTTCCAGCAGAGAATGAAGGATGAGCAGGCCAAGATTGATGAGAAGAATACAGAAAAAGAGAAATATCTTGCTGACAAGGCTGAAATAGACAAGGAAGTAGAAGAGCTTTCTGTTAAGAGAAATGAAGCAAGAAAAGAGCTCGATAGTGTTATTACCAAGATTTCTAATGTTAATGATGAAATCGAAGAGTGCAAGAACACAATCATTGAGACTCTCGGTACAAGAGCTACTATCAAGTCCAAGCTTAGTTCCCTTGAGACAATGAAGGAACAGGTTAACATCAGAAAGGCTGAACTTACCAGTAAGCTTGTTCGTGCCAGATCTGATGAATCCAGACAGGAAGAAATCATCAAGAAACTCAGAGATGAGTTTGATGCTATAACTGCCACTATTTCTGAGATGAACAAAAAGCAGAAAGAGACTGAGCAGGAAGTTGTTCGTATCAGAGAGGGTATGAGCCTTAAGGATACTGAACTTCGTAAGACTACTGAGAAGTATCAGCAGGAGAAGTCAAGACTTGAAGCGCTGGCTAATCTTACTGAGAGATATGAAGGCTACGGTGGTAGTGTCAAGAAGGTAATGGAGCGCAAGGATGATACTAAGGGTATTATCGGTGTTGTTGCTGACATTATTAAGACTGAGCCTAAGTACGAGACAGCTATCGAGGTTGCTCTTGGCGGTAATATTCAGAACATCGTTACTGATGATGAAGAAACAGCCAAGAAGATGATCAAATACCTCAAGGATTCCAAGGCTGGTCGTGCTACATTTTTACCTCTTACATCACTGGATAATCCACCAGAACTCAAGGCTAAGGAAGCCCTTGAGGAGCCTGGTGTTCTTGGCATGGCAGATGAACTTGTTACAACTGATCCCAAGTATAGAAGTGTTGCCAAGGCAATGCTGGGCAGAATTGTGGCAGTTGATAATATCGATACCGCTGTTAAGATTGCCAGAAAATACAAATACACTGTCAGAATGGTAACTCTTGAGGGTGAACTTCTTGTTCCTGGAGGAGCTATCAGTGGTGGTGCTTTCAAGAATAACAGTAATCTCCTTGGTAGAAGACGTGAGATGGACGAGCTTGAAGCCAACGTCAAGAAGTACAAGGACAGAATAGACGAACTCAAAAAAGAGATCGAAGAAGACAGAGAAAAGAGAAATGAACTCAGAACACTTGCTGAAGAGCTTAGAACAGAGCTTCAGGGCAAGTTTATTGAGCAGAATACTGCAAGACTTAATGTTGAGAACGAAGAGAAGCGTCAGGAAGAGCAGAAGGGCAATTATACAGACCTTAAGACTGAGAATGACGATATCGAAGCTAAGCTCAAAGAGATTGCAGAAGATAAAGAGAAGTCAGAGGCAGCTCTTTTAGAATCAGAAGAACTCGAGAAGCAGTGTACTGAAAAGGTAGAGAAATTCCAGAAAGAACTGGAAGGTCTCCACGAAATAGAAGAGACAGAGAATGAGAAAGCTTCCAAATGGGATATTGAATTTGAGAAGATTGCTCAGAAGCAGGAATTTGCGCAGCTCAACATTGATCGTATAAGTGATGATATTGAAAATGAGCAGAAATCCCTGGATGAGATCGTAGAAAATCTCAACAGCAACGCTCTCTCACTTGAGCAGAGCAAAAAGGATATAGAAGAGATCAAGCTTACAATTGAAGCTTCTACTAATGTTCACGATGAGACAAGTAAAGAGCTCGAGGAAAAGAAGAAGCAGAAGGGTGAGCTGACAGAATCTCAGAAGGAATTCTTTGGTAAGACCGAGGAACTTAATAATCAGATGAACAGTCTTGATAAGGAAGTTACAAGACTTTCATCCAAGAAAGAGAAATGCAAGGAAGCCATCGAAACTCAGATCAACTACATGTGGGATGAGTATGAGATCACTCTTTCTGATGCAGCACAGCTTCGCGATGAGGATATGACGGATGTTCCAGCTATGAGAAGAGAAACATCTTCTCTCAAGGACTCTATCAGAAAGCTTGGCGATGTAAATGTAAACGCTATTGAGGACTACAAGAACCTCATGGAGAGATATACATTCATGAAGACACAGCACGATGACCTTATAGAGGCTGAGGAGCAGCTTAAGGGAATCATCAAGGATCTTGATGAATCAATGCGTAAACAGTTTATTGAACAGTTCCACAGGATCAATGTCGAATTCGATAAAGTATTCAAGGAGATGTTCGGAGGTGGTAAGGGAACCCTTGAACTCAATGAGGAAGAGGATGTTCTTGAGGCAGGAATCAGAATTAATGCTCAGCCACCAGGAAAGAAGCTTGTCAATATGATGCAGATGTCCGGTGGTGAGAAGGCTCTTACTGCAATAGCTCTTTTGTTTGCGATTCAGAACCTCAAACCTTCACCATTCTGTCTGCTTGATGAGATCGAGGCGGCTCTTGATGAGAATAACGTAGTACGTTTTGCCAAGTATCTCCACAAATTGTCTAGTACACAGTTCATTGTAATTACACACAGGCGTGGTACAATGGAAAGTGCTGACAGACTCTATGGTATTACAATGCAGGAAAAGGGCGTATCTACGCTTGTTAGTGTCAACCTGATTGATAAGGAGCTCACGAATTAATGGCAAATGGATTTTTTTCTAAACTACAGCAGGGACTTTCCAAGACCCGTGATAATATAGTTAAAGGCTTTGATAATGTCTTTAGTGGTTATTCCAATATTGATGATGATTTCTATGAGGAGCTTGAAGAGACTCTGATCATGGGAGATATTGGTATCAATGCTACCAGCAAGATCATGGATGAACTGAGGGCTCAGGTCAAGGAGAAGCATATCAAGGATCCTGCTGAGTGTAAGGAACTTCTCATAGAAGATATCCGAGAGCAGATGCTTACAGATGAGAATGCATATGACTTCGAAGATAAGAAGACAGTTATTTTCGTTATCGGTGTTAACGGAGTGGGTAAGACTACCTCCGTAGGTAAACTTGCATCTATCTACAAGAGAAAAGGCAAGAAGGTACTCATTGCTGCTGCAGATACATACAGAGCAGCTGCAACAGAGCAGCTTCAGTCCTGGGCAGACAGAGCAGGAACACCTCTTGTCTCCGGAAGAGAAGGAGCAGATCCAGCCAGTGTTATTTATGACGCTGTAGGAGCTTTCAAGGCAAGAGATATTGATATTCTTATAGTTGATACGGCAGGAAGACTTCATAATAAGAAGAATCTTATGGAAGAACTTGCCAAGATGAATAGAATCATTGATAAAGAGCTTGGTGATGTTTGCAGAGAGAACTTTATTGTTCTTGATGGAACAACAGGACAGAACGCGCTTAATCAGGCCAGAGAGTTTGGAGAAGCAGCTCAGCTTACAGGTATAGTTCTGACCAAGCTTGATGGAACAGCCAAAGGGGGAATTGCTGTAGCTATCGTTTCAGAGCTTAACATTCCGGTTAAGTATATAGGCGTCGGTGAGGGGCTCGATGACTTGGAACGCTTTAACTCGGATGAATTTGTAGACGCACTTTTTAAGTGATATAGATTATAAGTTTTTGGAGGAGATGAGAAAATGGCTGATGAGAAAAAGATGACCCTCGATAAGTTCGAAGAGGCTTATGAAGACGTCAAGAAAGTAACCCTTGAAACTAAGCTTATTTACAGTGATTACTGGAGTAATACAACTGGAAATAAGGTTTATCTCAAACCTGAGAATCTTCAGAGAACTGGAGCATACAAGGTTAGGGGTGCATATTATAAGATTACAACTCTTTCAGATGAAGAGCGTAAGAAAGGGCTCATCACAGCTTCTGCTGGTAACCATGCCCAGGGTGTTGCTTACGCTGCTAAATGCTATGGGGTGAAGGCTACGATTGTCATGCCTACATCTACTCCTCTTATTAAAGTTAATAGAACCAAAGCTCTTGGAGCTGAGGTTGTTCTTTATGGAAATGTATATGATGAGGCTTATGAGAAGGCTGTAGAGCTGTCTCAGGAATATGGCTACACCATGGTACATCCATTTGATGATCTTGATGTTGCTACTGGTCAGGGAACTATAGCAATGGAGATTATCAAGGAGCTTCCAACAGTAGACTATATCCTTGTTCCTATTGGTGGAGGCGGACTTGCTACTGGTGTATCAACACTTGCCAAGCTCCTTAATCCTAAGGTTAAGGTAATCGGTGTTGAACCAGCTGGAGCTAACTGTATGCAGGAATCTCTCAAGGCTGGTCATGTAGTTGCACTTCCATCAGTTAATACAATTGCTGATGGTACAGCTGTTAAGAAGCCAGGTGAGAAGATATTCCCATATCTTTCTGAGAACATTGATGAGATAATCACAGTTCCTGATGAGGATCTCGTTGTTTCATTCCTTGATATGGTTGAGAACCACAAGATGGTAGTTGAGAATTCAGGTCTTTTATCAGTTGCTGCGCTTAAGCAGCTTGACTGCAAGGACAAGAAGATCGCTTGTGTTCTTTCTGGCGGTAACATGGATATTATCACAATGTCTTCTGTTGTTCAGCAGGGACTTATCATGAGAGACAGAATCTTTACTGTTTCTGTACTCCTTCCTGACAAGCCGGGAGAATTATCAAGAGTTGCTGGCGTAATTGCAGAAGTAAGTGGTAATGTTATCAAGCTTGAGCATAATCAGTTTGTTTCTATTAACAGAAACGCTGCTGTTGAGCTTAGAATCACACTCGAAGCTTTTGGAAGCGAGCACAAAGAGCAGATCATGGAGGCTCTTAATAGAGAAGGATATAAACCAAGGATTGTAAGGACAAATATTTAATATGAGCAGTACACAGACAATAAGCATTAAGAAGAGAGTAATGGATTACCTGGTGATCACTTTTGCAGCATCACTTTACGGCTTTGCAACAGCTCTTTTGATCGATCCTAATAACATTGCTCCCGGCGGAATTACAGGTCTTGCCATCGTACTTAACAGACTTATTCCTATCGGAACGGGTATGTGGTTCCTTATTATGAACATACCTATTTTGATCGTGGCAATCTGGAAATTCGGCATCAGATTTACTGTTTCAACTATTTACGCGACATCAGTTATTTCTGTCACTACAGACTTTTTTAGCACCTATTTATCAGCATTCTTTATTCACGATATTATTCTGGGTGTGACAATAGGTAGTTCACTTTCTGCGATAGCCATGGGACTTGTGTTCAAATCTCATGCTACAAGTGGCGGAACAGATGTTATAATTAAACTATTAAGACTTAAATATCCTCATATCAAGACAGGAATGCTCTATATTCTTACTGATATAGTAGTTCTTGTTGTAGCAGGTATTGTATTTCAGGATATTACAGCAGCACTTTATTCATTTCTTTCTGTAATGGTTACATCATCGGTACTTGATCTTGTACTGTACGGAAGAGATGGAGCCAAGCTTATTTATATTATTTCAGACCATCCGGATATTATTACAGCTAGACTTCTTGATGAGCTTGACATTGGCGCAACACATGTTTTTGCGCAGGGTGCATACAGTGGTGAGAAGAAAAAAGTCATCATGTGTGCTATTAAGAAGAGATTATCACCTATGGCTGAGGATATCGTTAGAGAAGAAGATCCAAATGCATTCATGATAGTTACAAGTGCAAGTGAGATATTCGGAGAAGGTTATAAAAGTTATTTTGACGAGAGAATGTGAGCATGAATAATACTTCCCAGGATACCAGAGAACGTATCGGCATTAGAAATTCGCATAATATCATTTCAATTATCTTTTTGAGTCTTGTAGCGCTGCTGGCACTATCTTTTAGTGTCATGCTGCTTATTAAGAATGCCTCCCTGAAAAGAGAAGAAGAGGCAGTCAGAAGTGAGCTGGAAGCTCTTAATGAGGAAGGATATTATACGCTTACTGAAGCTGATAAGCTCATTGAGAATGCCAGGGAAGAAGCCAAGGTAGAGACTACAAACTCTATCAGAGACATGATTCAGGAAAAGCTTGAAGCTGGTGAAGGTACTACCAGTACTATCAGATCTCTTTTTCCAGATCAGATGGTTGTTGCAAGCTCAGGAAGATACTATTTCTTCCCTATTCTGGATTCTATAGCTCATCATGGATTTGCTTCTGAAGATTTCGAAGTTGGAGATGACGGCTTCCTTGAATATGTTGGAACTGATCCTTCTGTCAATGTCAAAAAAGGTGTCGATGTATCCAGATTCCAGGGCAAGATTGACTGGAAGAAGGTTGCAGATGACGGAATTGATTTTGCATTTATAAGAGTTGGCCTTCGTGGTACTACAGAGGGTAAGATCTTAGTTGATGACTACTTCGAAGATAACATGAAGGGCGCAACTGAAAATGGCATAGATGTGGGAGTGTATTTCTACTCACAGGCTGTTAATAAGGAAGAAGCCCTTGAAGAGGTTCAGCTTGTTCTTGATATGATCGAACCATACGATGTTAAATATCCTGTGGTTATCGATATAGAGTCCGCCGACTCAGATACAGCCAGAACCGTTGATCTTACATCTGATCAGTATGAAGAGGTTGTTCATGTTTTCTGTGATACTGTCAGAAGTGCCGGATACAAGCCAATGATATATGGCAATGTTAAGTCATACACGCTATTGATGGATGCTCAGGATGTTGACGACTACGATATCTGGATCGCATATTACGGAACACCACTGTATTATCCATATCATTTTGATGTTTGGCAGTTTACATCATCTGGTTCTGTAAACGGAATTGATGGCAATGTTGACCTTGATATATGCATAACTGACTATTGAGAAGAGCATGATGATTAGAGAATTTGATGAAACACTTCCTTATTCTGCATATGAGCAGAAGGGATATCTGGAACAGGATTTCAGGTTCTTTCATATAAAAGATCATACGAATGTTGATATTCCATACCATTATCATGACTTTCACAAAGTAGTCCTGATTCTTGGTGGCAATGTTAAATACCTGATCGAAGGACGAGAGTACGAGCTCTTGCCCTTCGATTTTGTGCTTGTAAACAGATATCTTATTCACAGGCCTGTTATCGAGATGGGAGATAGCTATGACAGAGTGATTCTGTATCTTAGTGATGATTTTCTAAGGAGCTATAATCTTCTTGATGCCTTTGATAAAGCTAAAGAGATAGGCAGCTATGTAGTGAGATTTCCTGGTGATGTGAGTACAAGTATCTATGAGCAGTTCAGCAGAATAGAGCAGGATATCCATAAAGAAAAGGAAGAGTATGCTGGAGAACTTCTTACAAGGATAGATGTACTTAAGGCGCTTATTTGTTTTAACAAAGCCTGTATTAAAGAGGACTTTGGGTTTAAGCCTGAGGCCAGATATAATCGTAAGGTCATTGAGATAATTAACTATATTTCTGAGAATCTTTCGGGAAATCTTTCTATTGATTATCTTGCTGACCATTTCTACATGAGTAAGTATCATATGATGCGAGTTTTCAAGAATGAGACTGGGTATTCCATTCATCAGTATATTTCTGAAAAGAGAATTCTTTTTGCCAAGAATATGATCATGTCTGGAGTTCCCGCGACAACAGCCTGTCTTAACTGCGGCTTTAAGGATTATTCCTCTTTTAGCAGAGCCTTTAAGAATCAGCTGGGAATCCTGCCATCTGATATTAAGAACTAAAATGATAATAAAAAAATACAGAAAATGAGTGTCAAGAAAAAATACTTGACACTTATTTTGTTTTTAGTTATTATATCATTTGTGTTTAAAGGTAAAGAGGATACATATGAAGAAAATCGTAGAGCAAGGCTTGTTGTATGATTTTTATGGCGAGCTTCTAACTGAACATCAGAAGGAAATATATGAGGCCGCTGTTTATAATGATATGTCTCTTACCGAGATTGCTGATGAGAATGGTATCAGCAAACAGGGCGTACATGATCTTATCAAGAGGTGTACCAATACTCTTCAGGGATATGAAGACAGGCTTCATATGATCAGACGTTTTGAGGCTATTAAGGCCGAGGCTATGGCTTTGGACAGTATAGCTGAGGATACAGAGAATGCTCTTAGTGATGAGCTGAGAGAGAGACTGAGGTCCATTTCAGGAAAACTAATTGAGGAGCTGACTTAATAGATGGCTTTTGAGAGTCTTACAGATAAATTACAAAATGTATTCAAGAACCTTCGCGGTAAGGGACGCTTGACTGAAGAAGACGTTAAGCTTGCTTTAAAAGAAGTTAAGATGGCGCTTCTGGAAGCTGATGTAAGCTTTAAGGTAGTTAAGCAGTTCATTTCTGCAGTTCAGGAAAGAGCCGTTGGAGAAGATGTTTTAAATGGTCTTAATCCTGGACAGATGGTTATCAAGATCGTTAATGAAGAAATGATCTCTCTTATGGGTTCTGAGACCACAGAGATCAAACTTCAGCCTATAAATGAGGTTACAGTCCTCATGATGTGTGGTCTTCAGGGTGCTGGTAAGACAACAACAGCAGCCAAGATCGCTGGCAAGCTCAAGATGAAAGGTAGAAAGCCACTTCTTGTAGCCTGCGATATTTACAGACCTGCGGCTATTGATCAGTTACAGATCAATGCAAACAAGCAGGAAGTAGATTTCTTTACACTTGGATCACATGCTGATCCAGTTGATATTGCCAAGGCTTCTATAGATGAAGCCAAGAAGAACGGCAATAACGTTGTAATCATTGATACAGCCGGCCGTCTGCAGATTGATGATATCATGATGCAGGAGCTCGTTGATATAAAGAATGCAGTTGGCGTTCACCAGACACTTCTTGTTGTTGATGCCATGACTGGTCAGGAAGCAGTTAATGTTGCTTCTGAGTTCAATGACAAGGTAGGAGTTGATGGAATCATCCTTTCCAAGATGGATGGTGATTCAAGAGGTGGTGCAGCTCTTTCAACCAAGGCAGTTACAGGCAAGCCTATTTTATATGTAGGTATGGGCGAGAAGCTTTCTGATCTGGAACAGTTCTATCCTGACAGAATGGCGAGCCGTATCCTTGGAATGGGTGATGTGCTGAGCCTTATCGACAAGGCTGTAGAAGCTAATGCCGAGAGAGATGCAGAAAAAGATCGTGAAATGGCCCAGAAGATGAAGAAGGGCAAGATCGATTTTGAAATGTATCTTGAGAGTATGAAGGCAATGCGTAATATGGGTGGTCTTTCATCCATCATGGGCATGCTTCCAGGAATGGGCAAGATGAGCGATGACATGCTTCCAGATGAGAAGCAGCTCGCAAGGATCGAGGCAATTGTTCTTTCCATGACTCCTGAGGAGCGTAAGAATCCTAAGCTTATGAGTCCACAGAGAAAGTTCAGAATTGCTAAGGGCTCAGGTAACGACATTGCTGATGTTAACAGATTTATCAAGCAGTTTGAGCAGATGCAGAAGATGATGAAGCAGATGCCTGGACTTATGGGCGGTAAGCGCGGCTTTGGTAAGTTTGGTGGCCTTGGAGGCTTTGGTGGTTTCCCAGGCGGTAAGTTCCCTTTTTGATATGTCTAATGGCTATAATGGCTGTTTTACACATATAAGCAAATAATATCTATCTTAATTTTTTTAAATGGAGGAAATTTAAAATGGCAGTAAAAATGAGATTAAAGAGAATTGGTAAGAAGAAGGTTCCTTTCTACAGAATTATCGTTTCTGATTCAAAGGCTCCTGTACAGGGTAAGTTCATCGATGAGATCGGAACATACGATCCTAACACAGATCCTAGCACAGTAAAGATCAACGAGGAGCTCGCTAAGAAGTGGCTCGCTAACGGTGCACAGCCAACTGAGTCAGTTGCTAAGCTTCTTAAGCAGGCCGGCATCAGATAATCAAGGCTTTATTGTAAAAATACAAATGCCGGGGGTTAATCAATGAAAGAATTAGTTGAAGTTATCGCAAAAGCGCTAGTTGATAATCCGGATGAAGTCGTTGTTTCCGAGAAGACAGACGGGCGTAATATTATGATCGAGCTTCATGTAGCACCTTCAGACATGGGCAAGGTTATTGGCAAACAGGGACGTATTGCTAAGGCAATCAGAGCTGTTGTTAAGGCTGCATCTACCAGAGAGAACCTCAAGGTTGATGTTGAGATAGTTTGATTAGACCTCAATTTGCCAGTTAATGAGTCGAATAGGGCGTTTAGCTTTATTCGACTCTTAATGTATTACAATAAATATACGAGACGAATACATGAATTTTCATATTATGACTCTTTTCCCGGAGATGATCATGGGTAGCTTATCCAGTAGTATTACTGGAAGAGCAAGTGATAAGGGATATATTTCATTTAACGCAGTAAATATAAGAGATTATTCTACTGACAAACATCATAAGGTTGACGATTATACATATGGAGGCGGTGCTGGTATGCTTATGCAGGCACAGCCTATTTATGATTGCTATAAATCTATAGAAAAAGATATACTTGATAAGGGTGGTAAAGCTCCAAGAGTAGTTTATGTAACGCCTCAGGGCTCAGTTTTTAACCAGAAAATGGCTCAGGAACTGGCACAGGAAGAGGACCTTGTTTTCCTTTGTGGTCACTATGAAGGCGTTGACGAGAGAGTATTAGAAGAGATTGTTACTGATTATGTTTCAATTGGTGACTATGTACTGACTGGCGGCGAACTTCCTGCTATGGTCATGATAGATGCTATATCAAGACTTGTTCCGGGAGTTCTTAATAATGATGAATCAGCTATGACTGAGAGCTTTAATAATAATCTTTTGGAATATCCTCAGTATTCAAGGCCTGAGGAGTGGATGGGCAAAAAAGTGCCTGCCATCCTTCTTTCCGGAGACCACAAGAAGGTTGATGAGTGGAGGCTTGAGAAGTCTATAGAGAGAACCAAAGAGAGAAGACCAGATCTGTATGAAATTTGGCTGGCGGAGAATCCACCTAAACCAGAAAAGAAAAAGCGCAGGAAAAAGAAACCGGTTGAAAATATTGAATCTGCCGAGACAGTAAGGGAAGATAGTAACAAGGAACAGATTGAAGATAAATAATGGAGAAATAAATGACAGATAGATTTCAGGTAGGAGTAATTGCATCTACACATGGCCTTCAGGGAGAAGTTAACGTTTTTCCTACAACAGAGGACCCAAACAGATTTAAGAAGCTTAAAAAGGTAACTCTTCATACTCAGAGAGGAGAAGAGATTGAACTTGATGTTCAGAGCGCCAGATTTTTCAAGAAATTTGTTATTGTTAAGTTCAAGCAGTACAACAATATCAATGACGTAGAGAAATTCAGAGGCTGTGAGCTTACAATCGATCGTAAGGATGCTATCAAGCTTGAACCAGGGGAGTATTATTGTGCAGACCTTATGGGGCTTGATATTGTTGATGAAGACGGCAACAAGCTTGGTGTTGTATCTGATATTATTCAGACTGGAGCTAATGATGTCTATGAAATGACAAGAGAAGGCTCTGAGGAGAAAGTTTATATTCCGGTTATCAAAGACTGCATCAAAAATATAGACATAGATGGTGGAAAAATTACCATTCATGTACTTGAAGGTTTATTATAATTTAGATATAATTGAGTGCTGGTGACATTTATGTCAAAATGACATATAATTGTTATGTTAGTGTGAAAATGTAATTTTTTTGGGGAATTCTATTATGGTTGATTATACTGAAGGTGCTGGATATCAGTATCATACTCATGTTAAAAAAGGTGATGTAGGTCGTTATGTCATCCTTACAGGTGATCCTGGAAGATGCGAGACTATTTCACGTCTATTTGATAATCCAAGATTTGTAGCATATAACAGAGAATATAATACATATACAGGAACTATCGATGGAGAGATGGTTACTGTTATGTCTCATGGTATCGGTGGCGCGTCAACAGCTATTGCTGTTGAGGAGCTTGCTCGTTGTGGCGCCGATACTTTTATTAGAATGGGCACATCAGGCGGTATGCAGGATGATGTTATTGGTGGTGATATAGTTATTGCCAATGGCGCTATCCGTGCAGAGGGTACTTCCAAGGAATATGCTCCTATTGAGTATCCTGCAGTTGCTTCTTTTGACGTTGTCAATGCTCTTGTAGAGGGAGCCAAGGAAGCAGGCGCCAAGTATCATGTTGGTGTAGTACAGTGTAAGGATTCTTTCTTTGGTCAGCATGAACCGGAGACCAAGCCAGTTGGACCAGAGCTTCTTTACAAATGGGATGCATGGATCAAGTGCGGAGCTCTTTGCTCTGAGATGGAATCATCTACACTTTTTATAGTTGGTAATTATCTGAGATGTAGAACGGGGGCTGTTATGCTCGTTGTTGCCAACCAGGAGAGGGCTAAGAAAGGTTTGTCCAATCCTCAGGTTCACGAGATGGATGACGTTTACCGTACAACAATAGGTGCAATTAAGCGCCTTATAGCTATGGATAAAGCCTGAAAAGGTTTTATTATAAAAAGTCAACCAATTCAAAATGGAGGGAAATTATGAAAAAGAGACTTTTTGCAGTTCTTATGGCTGCGACAATGGTTGCTTCTCTTGTAGCTTGTGGATCAACAGAGACACCTGCAACAACTGAGGAAGCTCCTGCAACAGAGGCTCCTGCTACAACAGAGGCTGCTCCAGCTGCAGACAACACAGAGGCACCTGCTACAGAGGCAGCTGCTGACCTCAAGATCGCTATGATCACAGACTCTGGTGACATCACAGATATGTCATTCAACCAGACAACTTACGAGGCATCTGATGCTTTCGCTAAGGCTAACGGACTTGAGTTCCAGTACTACAAGCCAACAGAGGATTCTGATGAGGCTCGTACAGCAGCTTTCAACAACGCTGTTGCTGATGGCTACAATGTAGTTGTTGTTCCTGGTTACCTTTTCGCTGGAATGATCGCTTCAGTTGCTGATGCTAACCCAGAGGTTACAATCATCGCTCTTGACGTTTCACAGGGTGACTTCGAAGGCGCTGGTATGACAGAGCTTCCTTCTAACGTATGTTCTTTCACATACCAGGAAGAGCTTGCTGGTTACATGGCTGGTTATGCTGTTGTTAAGGAAGGCTACAAGAAGCTTGGTTTCCTTGGCGGTATGGCAGTTCCTGCTGTTGTTCGTTATGGTTACGGTTTCGTTCAGGGTGCAGACGCTGCAGCTACAGAGCTCGGCATTGCTTCTGACGTAGAAGTTAACTATGTATACGGCGGACAGTTCTTCGGTGATGAAGCTGTTACAGCTACAATGGATACATGGTATTCTAACGGAACAGAGATCGTATTCGCTTGCGGTGGCGGTATCTTCACATCAGCTGGTGAGGCTGCTAAGAAGGTAGACGGCAAGGTTGTTGGTGTAGACGTTGACCAGTCTGGCACAATTGATGGCCTCTATGGCGAGGGTGTTTGCGTAACATCTGCTATGAAGGGTCTTGCTGCTACAGTTAATGCAACACTTACAGACGTAGTTGCTGGTAACTGGGCTGCACATGCTGGTAAGATCGAGAACCTTGGTATCGTTTCAGGTGATGACCCATCACTTAACTATGTTCAGCTTCCAACAGAGACATGGTCAATGACAAACTTCACAGTTGACGATTACAAGGCACTTGTTAAGTCAATGGCTGATGGCTATGTAACAGTAGATAGCAATATCGATGTTCAGCCTACAACAGCTATCAAGGTAACAACATTTGATAACATTCACTAATTGAATATTATTCATTTGTGTTGTTCTTCAAAAGGGAAGGAACTTAATTCCTTCCCTTTTTTCAACAAGAATATAATAATTTCTATTACTGACTTGTGTAGTGGGAATTATTATGGTTTTGCCATGAAAAAATTTTGTTAGGAAGGTGTTTTATTATGGATGATTATGTAATTGAGATGTTGCATATCACAAAAGAGTTTCCTGGCATAATTGCAAATGATGATATCACTTTGCAGTTAAAGAAAGGTGAGATTCATGCGCTCCTTGGGGAGAACGGCGCAGGAAAATCGACTCTTATGAGCGTCCTTTTTGGACTTTATACACCTGAGAAGGGTGTTATCAAGAAAGATGGCAAGGAGGTTACGATCAAGAATCCTAACGATGCCACTGATCTTGGTATTGGAATGGTTCATCAGCATTTCATGCTGGTAGATATCTTTTCAGTTCTCGATAATATTATTCTTGGAGCTGAGCCTAGTAAATTCGGATTTTTGACCAAGAAAGAAGCCAAGAAAAAGGTACTTGCTCTTTCTGACAAGTATAATCTGAAGGTTGATCCTGATGCTCTTATTGAGGATATCACTGTTGGTATGCAGCAGCGTGTTGAAATCCTCAAGATGCTCTACAGAGATAATGATATTCTTATTTTCGATGAGCCTACAGCGGTGCTTACACCTCAGGAAATAGATGAACTTATGAAGATTATGAAGAATCTTGCTGCAGAAGGTAAGTCTATCCTGTTCATCACTCACAAGCTCAACGAGATCATGGAAGTAGCAGATCGTTGTACTATCCTTAGAAGAGGTAAGTATATCGGTACTGTTAATGTTGCAGAAACTACCAAGGAAGAGCTTTCATCTATGATGGTTGGCCGTGACGTTAAGTTTGCGGTTGATAAGGAAGAGGCTAAGCCTGGTAAAGAGATTCTCAGAGTTGAGAATGTATGCGTTAAGAGTAAGATTCATCAGAATGATTCAGTTCATAACGTATCCTTCAATGTCAGAGAAGGCGAGATCGTTTGTATCGCCGGTATCGATGGAAATGGTCAGACTGAGTTTATAGGAGCACTTACAGGCCTTGATGATATCTCAAGTGGTACTATCAAGTTCATGGGGGATGACATTACTCACAAGTCAATCCGTTACAAGAATACACATGGAATGAGCCATGTTCCGGAAGACAGACACAAACATGGTCTTGTTCTTGACTATACTCTTGAAGAGAATATGATCCTTCAGAGATATTTTGAACCAGAGTTCTCCAAGAATGGCTTCATCAAGAAGAATGAGATGAGAGAGTACTCTGACAAGCTTACAGAGGACTTCGATGTAAGATCAGGACGTGGAGCTCAGACAATAGTCAGATCCATGTCTGGTGGTAACCAGCAGAAGGCCATTATTGCAAGAGAGATGGACAGAGATCACAAGCTTCTTGTTGCTGTTCAGCCTACAAGAGGTCTTGATGTTGGCGCTATCGAATACATTCACAAAGAAATAGTTAAGCAGCGTGATGAAGGTTGTGCTATTTTGCTTGTATCACTTGAACTGGATGAGGTTATGAACCTTTCAGACAGAATTCTTGTAATGCACGATGGAGAGATTGCCGGAGAAGTTGATCCCAAGAATACAACTCTCCAGGAGCTTGGACTTTACATGTCAGGAGCTAAACATGACGAGAGAAAGGAGGTATTTAAGTGATGAAAGAAAATACAAGTTTCTTTAAAAAGCCTGCAGTTCAGACTATTCTTGCATCTATCTTATGTGCCGTTCTCGGAATTGTTTTAGGTTATATAATTTTGCTTTGCATGAACCCAGCTCATGCGACAGAGGGTATGGTTGCTATTCTTAAGAACTTCTTCAAGTTTAGTGGCAAGCCTCAGCAGCTTATGTATTATCTTGGATCAACACTTGTTAAGGCTGTTCCTGTAATACTTTGTTCAGAAGCTATTCTTTTTGCATATAAGGCAGGTCTTTTCAATATTGGAGCTGCCGGACAGTATACAGTTGGTATCCTTGCCAGCCTTTACACATCACTTGCACTTGGATGGAACTGGTTCTTCTGTCTTCTTGCAGCTGTTTGTGCTGGTGCACTTTGGGGCGCTATCTGCGGATTCTTCAAGGCTTTCTGTAATGTTAATGAAGTTATTGCAGGTATCATGCTCAACTGGATATCTCTTTACATTTGTAACATCGTTCTTGGTAATGAGACTTGCATGAATACAACCAAGTCTGAGACATATGATATTGCTGCCAAGAATCCTTCAGGAATTCTTCCTGGATTCTTACAGGGAGTATTTGGTAATAACCAGTATATGACAATTGCTGTACCTATTACTGTTATTGTCGCTGTGGTTATTCTTGTCATCCTTAGTAAGACAACTTTTGGTTATGAGCTTAAGGCTACAGGTCATAATAAGGATGCTGCTAAATATGCCGGAATGAACGCTAAGAGAAATATCATTCTTACACTTGTTATTTCTGGCGCTATTTCAGGACTTGCAGCTTCACTTTATTACCTTACAAGTATTGAGCATTACAAGATCGCATCATCTGTTCCTGGTATGGGCTTCTCTGGTATTGCTGTTGCATTCCTTGGTGGTCTTCATCCTATTGGAGCAATTGTTGCAGGACTTTTCGTTGAGTATATTACCCTTGGCGGTCAGTATCTTAACACTAACTATTTCAACCCACAGGTTGCAGATCTTATGATCGCTATCATCATTTATCTCTGCGGCTTTGTACTTTTCTTTAAAACTATTATCAATAAGCCTAAAAAGGTACAAAAAAGTAATGCTGAAGCTGATAAAAATGCGTCAGCTAAGAAGGAGGTGCAGAGATGATACTACTGATTCAATACACACTCATCTTCTCAGCAGTACTTATTCTTGTTGCTTTGGGCGGTATGTTCTCAGAGCGAAGCGGTATTATCAATCTGGGACTTGAAGGTATTATGGTATTTGGAGCTATGGCAGGAGCTATGGTTATGGTCCTTTTACCAGAGACAGCTTCTAATGCAACTATTGTAATTCTTACACTTTTAGCAGCAGCAATAGCAGGAATGCTTTCATCACTCCTTATTGGTGTTGCATGTATCTACTTCAAAGCAGATCAGACTCTTATCGGAACAGCTGTAAATATGCTTGCTACAGCAGCTGCAACAGTTATTGTTAAGGCATTTAATACAAGCCGTTCTAAGGGAACAGACTTTTCTGCCAAGCTTGACTATGTAAGAGGACATGATGCATTCATGTTTAATGTAGGATCTCTGCAGCTCAGCTGGTTTATAGTAGTTGCTGCAGCTCTTCTTGTAGCTGCAATTGTATTCTTCTATAAGACCAAGTTTGCACTTAGACTTCGTGCCTGCGGCGAACATCCTCAGGCTGCTGACTCTGTAGGTATCAACGTATATGTTATGAGATACTCAGGAGTACTTTTATCTGGATTTCTTGCTGGACTTGGTGGTATTATTTATATCGCTGCTGCCAACTCAACCTGGCACTTTGATTATGGTGTAGCAGGAGCGGGATTCCTGGCACTGGCTGTTATGATCTTTGGTCAGTGGAAGCCTGAGAGAATTGCATGGTCTGCAGTATTATTCGCTGTATTTAGATCATTGTCTAATGTTTACATGGGAATTGATTTCCTTCATGCACTTAAGATTCCTGGAACTGTTTATAACATGTTCCCATACATTGTTTCACTTATAGTTCTTGCATTCACTTCACAGAAGTCAAGAGCTCCTAAGGCTGAAGGTATTCCATACGATAAGGGGTCAAGATAATTTATGACTAATGAAGAAATAAGAAACCTCATAGAAAAAGCGCTGGATATGCGAAACTATTCATATACTCCATATTCACACTATAATGTTGGAGCTGCACTTCTTGCTGCTAATGGCAAGGTGTACACAGGCTGTAATATTGAAAATGCTTCATTTACTCCTACTAATTGTGCGGAGAGAACTGCATTTTTTAAGGCTGTAAGTGAGGGCGTTAAAGAGTTCAAGGCTATTGCTATCTGCGGTGGTGCAGAAGGAGCAGAAGTTCTTGATGATTGCAGTCCATGTGGTGTTTGCAGACAGGTAATGAGCGAATTCTGTACAGATGACTTTACTGTTATCTGTGCTAAGTCTGTGGATGACTATACGGTATCTACACTTAGTGAGGTTTTGCCTTTCAGATTTGGACCTTCTAATTTAATAAAATCATAAAAACGATAATTGTATTGACTTCTCCTTAGGGGGTGTGGTATAGTATAGTACGTTGTGACAATCAGACGGTCCTCTGCTGTAACATTAACCCAAATTACTATTTCGTTTACGGCAAGAACGTCCATAGAATAGGAGAAAAATTATGAGTACAATTATCGCAGAGCTCGAGAAAGAGCAGCTGAACGCTAATGCGCCTCAGTTCAACACAGGTGATACTGTAAGAGTACACGCTAAGATCAAGGAAGGAAACCGTGAAAGAGTTCAGGTTTTCGAGGGAACTGTTAAGAAGATCCAGGGCGGTAGCAACCGTACAACTTTCACAGTAAGAAAAGAGTCTTACGGTGTTGGCGTTGAGAAGACATGGCCACTTCACTCACCTATCGTTGAGAAGGTAGAGGTTGTTAGAAGAGGTAAGGTAAGAAGAGCTAAGCTGAACTACCTTAAGGGACTTACAGGTAAGAAAGCTAAGGTTAAGGAACTTGTTACCAGATAATTTGTTTGCTAGAGGCAGTTACTTTTTAGTAATTGCCTCTTTTTTTCTTTTCTAGGATAATTATTATAGACAAATAATTAAAAGGGAGCATTTCTAATGCGTCGCAGAAAAAAGAATACTTTATCTTTCAGTCAGAAAAAGAAGATTATTACACCCAAGTTGATAAAGGAGATCTTTTCGTGGATCACTGTAACAATATTTGCTGTTTTGCTTGCAGCAGTATTTGTATTTTCTTTTGGCATGCAGGTCAAGGTTATCGGTGATTCTATGGAGCCATCTGCCTATAATGGACAGACGGTACTTGTAAACAGACTTATATTTAAGATTTTTGGACCATCCACAGGCGATATTGTTGTGTTTTTGCCTAATGGAAATGTTAACTCTCATTACTATGTGAAAAGAGTTGTAGCTGGGCCTGGAGACAAGATTCAGATAGTAGATGGTCTTTTGTATATAAACGGGGAAGTTCAAACGGAAGATCAGGATAAATATGATAAAATGGAAGATGCAGGGATTGCATCTAATGAGATTTCCCTTAAGAGTGGAGAATATTTTGTTTTGGGAGACAACAGAAATAGTAGTGAGGACTCCCGAAGCGCCAATATTGGAATTGTTTCTACCAATATGATGATTGGTAAAGCGTGGTTCAAGCTTGGACTTGAAGATCACGCAGGCGGTTTTATTTTGAATTAAGAAAGTGGTGATTGGATGAATTTTCAGTGGTATCCAGGTCATATGACCAAAGCTGTCAGAATGATGCAAGAGAATATCAAGCTTATAGATATTATTATTGAGCTTACAGATGCACGCATTCCAGCTGCTGGCAGAAATCCAGATATTGATGAACTTGGTAAGAATAAATACAGGCTGATCATTCTAAATAAGGCTGATCTGGCTGATCCACAGGTTACCAAAATGTGGAAGGAGTATTACCAGAAGAGTGGAGCTTTTGTTATGGAAATGAACTCCAAGACTGGTAATGAAGCTGGTAAGGTCAAGGATCTTATTACCAAGGCTTGTGCTGAGAAAATAGAGCGTGACAAGAAACGTGGAATCGTTGGAAGACCTATCAGAGCTATGGTTGCAGGTATTCCTAATGTTGGTAAGTCCACATTTATAAATAAACTTGCTGGCAAAGCATCTGCCAAGACTGGTAATAAGCCTGGTGTTACTAAGGGTAAACAGTGGATTTCACTTGGCAAGAATATGCAGCTTCTTGATACTCCAGGTATCTTGTGGCCTAAGTTTGAGGATGAGGAGGTTGGACTTCACCTTGCGCTTATAGGTTCTATGAATGATGAGAATCTTGATACTACAGAGCTTGCATGTGAACTTATCAAAATACTGAAAGAATCATATCCAAATGCGATAATAGAGAAGTATAATATAAGTGAGGAGCAGATTGCCGAGCTTTTAGAAGATCAGTATGCGACTCCTGCCAGTGCTGTATTATCTGCTATTGCTATTAATAGAAAATGCTTCAAACAGGGAGCACAGCCTGATATGGACAGAGCAGCAGCGCTTCTTTTGGATGATTTTAGAAATGGAAGACTTGGCAAGCTTTCTCTTGAACGTCCAACTAATGAATAAAACAAGTGCTTACGGGCACAGATAGGCTGGTTTTGACATGAAAAATGTACTTAAAGAAGTATTAAGCACAATTGTTTATCTTGGAATAGTATTCCTTCTTACATTTTTGTTTATTACTTTTGTTATGCAGAGAACAGAGGTTAGTGGTAATTCCATGAATCCAACTCTGATCGACCAGGATTCTCTTTTGATAGAGAAGGTAACTTATAGATTTGGTGATGTAAAAAGATATGATATCATCGTTTTTCCATACAGATATGGAGAAGATGAGTACTTTATAAAGCGTGTTATAGGTCTTCCAGGTGAGACAGTCAGAATTGATACAGAAGGTAATGTCTATATCAATGAACAGCTTCTTAAGGAAAACTATGGCGCAGAGGTTATTATTGATCCAGGTGTTGCCATAAATGGCATCAAGCTGGGTACTGATGAATATTTTGTCATGGGAGATAACAGAAACCACAGTATGGACAGCAGAGATCCTTCTGTAGGTAATATTAAAAAGAAAGATATTTTAGGACATGCTTTCGTTAGGATTTACCCATTTGACAGTTTTGGGGGTATTAAGTAATGGAGGCAATATCACAGATTAAAGAGACGTTGGGGAACTCTCAAAGCGAGGATGCGCTTAAGCTTTTTATAGAGACATATAAGAGTGATGAGAGAGCAGGCGTTCAGAAGCTTGTAGAGAATGCCGGCAAGAAGCTGGATCTATTGTATAAAGAGATACAGCGAACCTGGGAAATGAAAAAGTACGAACGCGAAAACGCGGGACTGGGATTGTTGTGCGGGATTGATGAGGTAGGAAGAGGCCCTCTTGCAGGTCCTGTTTATGCTGCGGCCGTTATTCTTCCTGAAGATTCAGATATTCTTTATCTAAATGATTCCAAGAAATTATCCGAAAAAAAGAGGGAAGAGCTTTATGATGTCATCATGGAAAAGGCAGTTGCTGTAGGCATTGGATCGAACACCTGTGAGAGAATTGATGAGATCAATATTCTTCAGGCTACTTATGAAGCTATGACCAAGGCTGTTAACAGTCTTTCTGTTAAGCCGGGAGGTCTTTTGATTGATGCTGTACATATTCCTCAACTGGAGGAGTACAAGCAGATTTCAATCATAAAGGGAGACGCCAAGAGCGCTTCTATTGCAGCAGCAAGTATTATTGCCAAAGTTACAAGAGACAGGATAATGAAGGACTATGCCAAGGAGTATCCTGAGTATGGATTTGATTCCAATAAGGGATACGGAAGTGCAGATCACATAGCTGCACTCAAAAAGTATGGGCCATGTCCTATTCATCGCAGATCTTTTATAGGTAATTTTGTATGAGTAATATTTCAGGCATAGCCGGATCTGGTAATAATATAATCATTGATGGAAGGGAGCAGACAAATGTTCCTTCCAAAGAAGCGCCCATAGAAGTCAAAAGTGGCACTACACTTACTGGTAAAGTTATGTCTATTACTGATACTGATGGCGAGAGAATAGCTAATATCGATCTGGGTAATGCTACGATCTCTGCCAAATTGTCAGAGGGAATGGGGCTTAAGGAAGGACAGATACTGAACTTTTCTGTCAGAGGAACCGGTCCTAATGGCATTACAATCACTCCACTTCTGGAAAATACTTCAATCTATCAGAGCACAATGAAGGCCTTGACAGCAGCTGGCCTTGAAATAAATAATTCTTCACTTCAGATGGTAAAAGAGATGATGGAAGCAGGACTTCCTATCGATAAATCATCTCTTCTGGAAATGAGCAAAAATCTTAATACATATTCAGATACAAGTGTGTCAACGCTTGTTGAAATGAAGAGTCTTAATATTCCAATAAACGAAACAAATATAGAACAGTACAGTAATTACAAAAACTACGAGCATCAGGTGACCATGGAGATGACACAGATCATGGACGAACTCCCCAAGGCCTTTGATTCCCTTATGCAAAATGGTAATACAAATGCTGCAATTAACCTCTATGGTGAGGTTTTGAAGGCGTTTGCTGAAGGCGGTGAAGTTCAGGCACAGCCTCAGACGCCGGGTGAAGTAGATATGCAGACACAGGCTCAACCACAGACCCAGGCAGACATGCAAACGGTAGCACAAGCTGAAACTCAGGTTGAAGGTAAGGCAGATGGTCAGATAGTAGGCCAGACAGGCGCTCAGATTGGAGTTGAAGGCGAGACTTTGGCTGCTGCCTCCAAAGATGGAACAATCATAGCTAATGCAGAGGATGGCCAGAAAATAATAGGCGAAGCGGATGGCAATAAGCTTCAGCAAGGCGAGCAGGGAGTTAAGCTATCTACGAACTTTGTTAATAACCTGGAGAATATTGGTGTTTCAGAGAAAACTATACAGAATCTTTTGAAAGAAACATCTACTGGTGGCATGGATGCTCAAAAGGAATTGTTCAAAGAACTGGCTAAGGCCTTTGAAAATGCTGATATGTCCAATCCTGTAGAAATGGCATCCTGGAAAAAGCTCTTTACATCTGAAGAGTATAACAAGCTACAGAAGGATAACATTACAAATCAGTGGCTATTAAAGCCTCTTGATGTTGAGAAAAAAGAAAACATAGATAACCTGTATCAAAGGCTGGGAGTTCAGGCTAAGGCACTTGCAGAGTCTATCACCAATACTCTTGGCTCAGAATCCAAGCTTGCCCAGTCGGCTAACAATCTTAGCAATAATCTGGATTTTATGAACCAGCTAAATCAGATGTTCCAATATGTTCAGCTTCCTCTTCAGATGGCTGGTCAGAATGCTAATGGGGATCTTTATGTATATAGGAACAAGAATAAAAGAATGAGCGAGGATGGCTCTGTTAGCGCTATCCTTCATCTTGATATGGAAAGTCTTGGGCCTGTAGATGTTTATGTTAAGCTCAAAGACACCAGGGTAACTACAAATTTCTATGTGGCTGATGATTCTGTGATTGATCTTTTGAATGACAACATACACATTCTTAATGAAAGGCTTGAGAAGCGTGGATACACTATGCAGGCTAATATGATGCTTCATTCTGATGCTGGCAAAGAGGGCGAGAATGATGCCGTAGATGAGCTATTGGCTGTGACCAGAACCCCTCTTTTGTCAACCACAGCCTTTGATGCGAGGGCGTAGTTATGGCAGATCAGAACAAAAAAGACAAAATAAAAACTGCGGTAGCTCTTGGCTATGATCCTAATGAGGATGGCGCGCCTAAGGTAATTGCTTCTGGAAAAGGAGCGCTTGCTGAAAAGATCATTGAGCAGGCTAAGGATAATAAGATTCCTGTTCACGAGGATGATAAGCTTGCTGATACCTTGTCGAGACTGGAGATTGGGGAGATGATTCCTCCAGAGCTCTATGAGGTTGTGGCAGAAGTTCTTGTTTTTGTTGATGCTATGGATAAGATTAAGGCCAAAGAGAAAAAGAAATAAAAACAATATTAGACAAATGGATTTCTATGTGATATTATTCCATTTATGTTTTTTATAGATAGGAATTAACATAGATGAATAAACGACAGGTGGGAGATTACTACGAGAATCTAGCCTGTACTCATCTTCGAAACCAGGGAGCCTGTATCGTTGATAGAAACTACAGGGCACTTAGGGGAGAGATTGATATCATCGCCCGCGACGGCAGATATCTATGCTTTATCGAAGTGAAATACAGGAAAGATAACAGGTTCGGCGCCCCTGAAGGAGCCGTCACTATTTCTAAACAAAGACAGATCTGTAAGCTATCCAAGCTTTATCTTTATTCCAAGAATAAATCCATTGATGTTCCAATTAGATATGATGTTATTGCAATTACTGATGATGACAATGTGCCCGTGATCAGATGGCATAAGAATGCGTTTGATTATGTGGGATAAACCTGGAAAGAGGAATTATGAACGATAAAATTCAAATTAAAAGAACTGGTGATAAAAGACAGCTTGAACTCAGAGAAACAAACGGAGTATATTACCTTGTTTTTCCAGAACTAGAAAAGCTGGGAGTTGTTGAGCACTTATTCAGTACAAGAATAGGCGGTGTAAGTAAGGGCTACTACAGCGAGATGAACCTTAGCTATACAAGAGGAGATGAAAAAGAAGCTGTAGATGAGAACTATATGAGAATATCTGAAGTTATGGGGCATGGACATAAGCTTGATGACTTTGTTTCAACCTTTCAGACTCATACAACAAACATAAGAGTTGTTACAGAAGATGACAGGGGAAAAGGCCCTCAAAGACCTAGAGATTACATGGATATTGATGGCCTTATCACAAATGTTCCAGGTATCATTCTGTCTACCTTCCATGCAGATTGTCCTCCTGTTTACTTTGTTGATCCTGTTCATAAGGCAATAGGTCTTTCACATTCAGGCTGGAAGGGAACAAAGGGCAAGATTTCCAAGAAGACTATAGAAGCTATGGCTGATAATTATGGTACAAGAGCTGAAGACCTTGTCTGCGCTATAGGACCATCTATCTGCGGACCTTGCTACGAAATCGGAGAAGATGTGGCAAGTCAGTTTGCTGAGAGCTTTTCAAGGGATGAGCTCAATGAAAAAGGTATTCTTGTGCCTTACCCAAATGGTAAGTACAGATTATATCTTTGGAATGCGATCAAGCAGACATTACTAGATAGCGGTGTAAAAGAGGAAAATATTTTAGTTACAGATGTATGTACTAAATGTAATTCCGATATTTTGTTCTCTCATAGAGTTCACCATGAAGAACGTGGTAATTTAGCGGCTTTTTTATGCTTAAAATAAATGCAGTAAACGTATAAACGTTAATTTCTTAAGAAAACAGGTCAAAAAATTAAGAAATTTCGATGGTAAATCTTAAGAATTTACTGATTTAATTAATATATTAGTTGTTAAAGGTGGAAGAAATGGAAAATATTCTTGTATGTGATGATGATAAACAGATAGTTGAAGCGATAGAGATATATCTTGAGGAAGAGGGCTTTAGAGTTTTTAAGGCATATGATGGGGTTGAAGCCCTGGAGATACTTCAGAAAGCCAGAATACAATTAGCGATAATAGATATCATGATGCCCAAAATGGATGGCATCAGACTTGTTAAAGAACTCAGAAGATTCAGTACTATTCCGGTTATCTTTTTATCAGCTAAATCAGAAGATTCAGATAAGATATTTGGCCTTAATATAGGCGCGGATGATTATATTACTAAGCCATTTAATCCGCTAGAGCTTGTGGCGAGAGTTAAATCCAATCTTAGAAGATATACATCACTAGGTTCTGAAATAGTTAATGATAATATCTACACAGCTGGAGGCCTTGTAATAGACGATAGCTCCAGAGAGTGCTTTGTTTTTGGTGAGAATATCAAGCTTACACCTGTTGAATATAATATCTTATCTTTCCTTGTTAAGAACAAAGGCAAGGTATATTCAATAGAGAAGATATATGAGCAGATATGGCATGAAACGGTAGAAGGCAGAGCGGATAACACTATCGCAGTTCATATCAGACATATCAGGGAAAAGATAGAAATAAATCCCAAGGATCCCAAGTTCCTTAAGGTTGTCTGGGGAGTTGGCTACAAGATTGAAGATGAGGTTTAAAAAATGCAGTTAAATGTTAGGCTTAAAAGGATACTTAAAATTTCACAACATCTATTGGCAGGATTTATCGCCTTTGTACTGGCATATTCTATATCAAGTTCTGGCATAGTTATTACCGGCGCAGATGGAGATTATTCCTATAATCTTTATAAGTCTGACAGATCAAGAGTCTATGAAGATTCTCTTTTATTTAATAATATTCTTGGCAATAATGCAGCCAATATACTAAGGCTCGTAGCCATTAGATCACAGATGGAGACAAGTGGCTCCTATGACAGTAACAAGAAAATTGATGTTACAGCTTATGTCAACAGGGCATCAATGCTCCCTGGAGATTATATAACTGCCGTTTATTATCTTTCTGATATCCTCAAATGGGGACAGAGCGGTATTGCAGTAGAGAACAGAAGCTTTTCAGAGACAGAGAGTGCCAAGTTCCTGAACCAGTCTACAACCTACACCCATCTTAAGAATAATAATGTCTCAGGTGGCATGAATTCGTACCTTAACTCTCAGCTGGATGATAACACACTTACATTTACAGTTGCTGGCAATGGTATTTATGAAGCAGGTAATCACAATATTCTTATTTCCAGATATCAGACTGTAGATGGCAAGAATATTGAGGATATCGTTTCGAACTGGGATGAATATATTCTTTTGTGCAGCTATATTCAGGAGGCAATTGGAGATCTTTCTTCGAACTACAAGGATTATGGATCTCTTTTAAACTATTACACCTACCAGAATAGTAACGTCAGATACTACGTATCCAGAACAATTAATGGCCAGACAGAAGTATTTACAAACGTTGATGAGCTTTCTAAGGATACTGTTGGCGTGGATATAGGCTCTATGTTTAAGGAATTTGGCAGATATATTTATTATTGCCCTTATGAACTTAGATATGAGACTAATACCAAGATAAAAGAAAATGTATTCAGGTCACTACTTCGTTCTTATGGATATGCATTCCCTGACCAGACTAAGGTATATATTGCTGTAGATACCAACAATTATCCATGTTCAGATGATTTTGCGCAGGGTAAGAGCAGCTTTACCAAATATATGCCTTACAGAACTCAGCTCTATATTCTGGGTGTTATAGCAGCGGTAGCTTATCTTGCTATTTTCATGATCCTGTTTAAAGATGCCAGAAAAGATAAGAACTTAGAGCTTGCTGCCCAGGGACTTCCTCCTGTGGATGACAATAGAAACGTAATAGATTCCGAAGTCGTATTCCTGCTTGGAGCGCTGCTTATTCTTTTCCCTATAGCTGTACTTATCATTGCAAGTTATGTAAAAGGTACTACACTTCTTAAGCTGACGCAGCTTACGGCTTTTCCATATATTCTTGGAATCTGCGTAGTAGTAGCTGATGTAGGACTTACATACATTGTTTATGAGTACGTTAGTAGAATTACTGGTAAGAGCTTATGGAAAAACAGCTTTACCAGAAAAATAAGCTTTGGTGCAAGAGACTTGATCATTAATACAACGGATAACGGAAGTGTGTTTATCAGAACCTGGATTCCTTATGTCACATTTGTGGTCATTAACCTGTTACTTTTCAGAATTGGCATTGCAGGAGTTGTGATAGCAGCTTTCATGGATTTTCTGATCGGTGTGTTTATATATAGACAGAACACTGATAGAGACAAGATCATTCATGTAATTGAGAACATCAAAAATGGCGATGTTAAAGCCAAGGTGGATGTAAGAGATCTTCATGCAGATAATATTCTTTTGGCAGACGCTGTTAATTCTATTGGCGAAGGAATTGAAAAGGCAGTTGATACTAGCATGAAGGATGAGAAGCTTAAGGCTGATCTTATTACTAATGTCTCTCATGATATCAAGACTCCGCTTACTTCTATCATCAATTATATCGGGCTTATCAAGCGAGAGAACATTGATAACCCTAAGGTTAATGAATATGTGGACGTTCTTGATGTTAAGTCTGCTAAATTGAAACAGCTGATAGAAGATTTGCTGGAAGCCTCCAAGATTAGTTCTGGTAACATTAGCATTCAGATGAGCAAGATCAACTTTGTTGAGATGGTTAACCAGAATATAGGCGAGTTCTACGAGAAGTTTGAAAAAGCAAACCTTCAGCCAATTTTCAGATCTGTACAGCCTAATATACAGATAATGGCTGATCCAAGACACCTGTGGAGAGTTATTGAGAACCTCTTTAGCAATACCTGCAAATATGCTCTTACCGGAACCAGAGTATATATGGATCTTAAGCTGGTAGACGGAGAGGATGGACATAAAAAGGCTGTATTTTCTATCAAGAATATCTCAGCCAAAGAACTGGACCTTGATGGAGATGATCTGTCTGAGAGATTTATCCGTGGCGATGAATCCAGGACTACAGAGGGAAGCGGCCTTGGATTATCTATAGCCAAGAACCTTACAATTGCCCAGAAGGGCGACTTTAAAATCAGGCTTGATGGAGACCTTTTCAAGGTTATTCTGACCTTTGATGCAGTAGAAGAGTAAATAAAAACGGCTTAGGAAGAAGATGAAGAAGCTTTTCCTAAGCCGCAATTTTATGAATCAAAAATGTTTATATACGAGTCTGTTGATCAATCAAATAGCTCTGCAGGAGTCTTGCAGCCTGAATTGTACTTGCCTACAATCTCATGAATCTTGTCAGTTGGCATATTAACCGTTGACATAGATGCATCGTGATTAAGGAAATCAATGATAGTTGCAATGAATTTACCCATATCAGCGATAAAGATATATTCTCTTGATGTAACTTCCTCATTCATATATGTGAGGTTAGTAGTGATGACTGCATCAAAGTAGCCATTCTTGTAACCTTCATCGAATTTGCTCATACCATCTGTGAAAAGACCGAAGGTTGTGCAGATAAATACTCTCTTGGCACCCATGTTCTTGAGCTGCTTGGCTGTATCAATCATACTGGAACCGGAGGAAATCATATCGTCAATGATGATAACATCGCGGCCCTGAATATCTGAACCAAGGAATTCGTGAGCAACAATAGGGTTAGTACCGTTTACAACGTGAGCATAATCACGTCTCTTGTAGAACATACCTGTATCAGCGCCGATAACGTTAGCAAAATATACGGCTCTGTCGAGAGCACCTTCATCAGGAGAGATAACTGTGAGATGATCCTTGTCTACAATAAGGTCATCAATATGTGATAAAAGAGCCTTCATAAACTGATAGGATGCAAGGAAGTTATCAAAGCCGCCAAGTGGCTTGGCATTCGAAATTCTAGGATCATGTGCATCAAAGGTTATGAAGTTGGAAATACCCATATCATGCAGCTCTTTGAACATCTGGGCTGCATCAAGAGATTCCATGCCGTTACGCTTATGCTGTCTTCCTTCATAGAGGAATGGCATGATAACGTTGATTCTCTTAGCTTTGCCTGTGATGGCACCAATAACTCTCTTAAGATCCTGATAATGATCGTCAGGAGATTTGTGATTGAGGTAATTGTACATCTTGTAAGTAATGCTGTAGTTACAAACATCAGTAAGAATGTAAACGTCATTACCACGAACACTTTCAGAAATAGTAGCTTTAGCTTCACCACTTGAAAATCTGTTAAGATTGATCTTGATCTGATAGCTGTCTTTGACATATCCGTGGAAAGCAGGATCGTTCTCAGGCATCTTGTAGAGTTCATGCCTGAACTGAGAGATATACTTATCTACGCTATCTCCGAGCTCCTTAGCAGATTCCATAACAATAAGATTAAGTGGAGCTACAGGAATTGTTCCTTCAAGCTTGTGAAAATCTGGCATTTTTGTCCCCTTTGTATTATATTATTATGCGGCCATGCGAATAACGCATTTCTCCAAATACAGTTTTACCATCTGTATTACTGACACGTCAAGGATATTATTGTATAATAAAAAGGCTATGAATAAATATAATGGACATCTAATAGGCAGTGTTGAGCCAGGTAGCATTGCTGAAGAACTAAATATAGAAAAAGGCGACATTCTTCTCAAAATCAATGATCAGGAACTGGAAGATGTATTTGATTATCAGTATCTTGTTCAGGATGAGCATCTCGATGTTCTCATCAAAAAAGCTGATGGGGAAGAGTGGCTTCTTGATATTGACAAGGACTTTGATGAAGACCTTGGAATAGAATTTGAAAACGGACTTATGGACAATTACAGGTCCTGTAGTAATAAATGTATTTTCTGCTTTATTGATCAGATGCCTAAGGGCATGAGAGAAACTCTGTACTTCAAGGATGATGACTCCAGACTTTCTTTCCTTCAGGGCAATTACGTTACACTTACTAATATGTCGGATAAAGATATAGACAGGATTCTCAAATATCATTTATCCCCGATCAACGTATCTTTCCAGACAACTAATCCTGAGCTTCGATGCAAGATGCTGGGTAACAGATTTGCAGGAGAAGCCCTCAAAAAGGTAGACAGACTCTGTGCTCCAGGAACAGGAATCGAGATAAACGGACAGATTGTTCTGTGCAAGGGAGTCAACGATGGTGCGGAGCTTACAAGGTCAATCACTGATCTTACCAAGTATATTCCTAACCTTCAGAGCGTATCAGTTGTCCCGGTAGGTCTTTCTAAGTTTAGAGACGGTCTTTATCCTCTTGAGCCATTTAACGGTGAGGATGCTGCCAAGGTTATAGATGAAATCGAGAGCTGGCAGCGCAAGATATACGACGAGCATGGCATTCATTTCATACATGCCAGTGATGAATGGTACTTCCTTGCTGGAAGAGATTTCCCTGAGGAAGAAAGATATGACGGATATATTCAGCTTGAGAACGGCGTTGGCATGATGAGGCTTCTCATCAATGAGTATAATGAAGCCTTCGAGGCTGCGCTTGAGAACCACAAGGAACACATTGATGGTCTTAAAAGGCATATTTCTCTTGCTACTGGTAAGCTTGTTTATCCTAGTATTAAGGAGCTTGCTGATAAGGCAATGGAAGTTTGCCCTGGACTTACAGTAACAGTTTATGAGATAATCAATGAGTTTTTTGGCGAGAGGATTACTGTATCAGGTCTTTTGACTGGTCAGGATATAATCAAACAGCTCAAAGGCAAGGATCTAGGAGATGAACTGTTCCTTCCAGAGAATCTCCTTCGAAGCGGCGAAGATTACCTTCTCGATGATGTGAGAATAGGTGATATAGAAAGAGAACTTGGCGTTAATGTAGGAATATCCAAGTGCGATGGACATGAGCTTGTTTCGTTATTATTTGATATTCCTGTTGAGGAGCTCTTTTAACAGATATTAGCTGTAAACGGACACTATAGTTTTTTAGATAAGGATGATTTATGAGTAAAAGAAATATTGTAGCGGTGGTTGGAAGACCAAACGTAGGTAAATCTACACTTTTTAATGCGCTTGCTGGTAGCAGAATCGCTATCGTACAGGATACACCAGGCGTAACAAGAGATAGAATATACCAGGATGTAGAGTGGCTTAATCATAGCTTTACTCTTATTGATACTGGCGGTATCGAGCCTGATTCCAAGGATATTATCCTTGCACAGATGAGAGACCAGGCGCAGATTGCTATTGATACTGCTGATGTCATTATCTTCATGGTTGATGTTAAGCAGGGACTTACAGATTCAGATTCCAAGGTAGCCGATATGCTCAGAAAATCTGGTAAGCCAATAGTTCTTTGTGTTAACAAGGTTGATAACTATAACAGAGACTCAATGGATGTTTATGAGTTCTATAATCTTGGAATTGGTGAGCCATTCCCTATTTCCGCAGTTAACAAGCAGGGAATCGGCGACCTTCTTGAGGAAGTAGTCAGCCATTTCAGCAAGAGCTCAACCGATGAAGAGGAAGATGACAGCGTCAAGATTGCCATTATTGGTAAGCCTAACGTTGGTAAGTCTTCAATCATCAATAAGCTTATCGGTGAGAACAGACTTATTGTATCTGATATTGCTGGTACAACACGTGACGCAATCGATACTCAGGTCAAATATAACGGCAAGAAGTATACCTTTATTGATACAGCCGGTCTTCGTAGGAAGAACAAGGTCAAGGATGAACTTGAGCACTATATGATCGTCAGAACTGTAGGTGCTGTAGAGAGAGCTGATGTAGCTATCCTTGTTATCAACGCTGAGGACGGCGTAACAGAGCAGGATGCCAAGATTGCAGGTATCGCTCACGAGAGTGGTAAGGCTGTTATCATTGCTGTTAATAAATGGGATCTTATCGAAAAAGACAATCACTCAGTTAAAGAGTTCACCAAGGATATCAGAAATACTCTTGCGTTCATGAACTATGCTGAGATCATATTTGTTTCTGCTGAGACTGGACAGAGACTTGTTAAGCTCTATGACATGATTGATATGGTATCAGAGAACCATGCACTCAGAGTTTCTACTGGTGTCCTGAATGAGATCATGACACAGGCTGTAGTAATGCAGCAGCCACCAAGTGACAAAGGCAAGATGCTCAAGCTTTACTATATTACACAGGCATCTGTTAAGCCACCGACATTTGTTATTTTCGTTAACGACAAGAAGCTTATGCACTTTAGTTATACCAGATATATCGAAAATCAGATCAGAGAGGCCTTTGGATTTAAGGGAACTCCTCTTAGATTCATAATCAGGGAGAGAAAAGAGGACAAATAACATGGGACTTAGTTTGTTGGTGGAGAGAGTTATTTGTATTGCTGTTGGATATGTATTTGGAATGATTCAGACTGCAGTATTTTACGGCAGAATGAAGGGTGTTGATATCAGAAAGGTTGGAAGTGGTAACGCTGGAACAACCAATACACTCAGAGTCCTTGGACCTAAGGCGGGAGGAATTGTTCTTCTTGGTGATATGCTTAAGTGTATGGCAGCTATTTTTATTACCTACCTTCTCTTTGGCAGGAGCAATCCTGATTACATTATTCTGTATATGACATATACAGCGGCAGGAGCTGTACTTGGACATGATTTCCCAGTTAACCTTCATTTCAAGGGTGGCAAGGGAATTGCTTGTACAGCAGGATATACTATTTACCTTGGAATTCAGTTTACATGGCTGTTTATCCTTATGGGTGTAGTATCCTTCTTCCTTCCATTTAACCTTTTCCATATTGTATCAGTGTGCAGCCTTTTCTATTATTCTGCACTTCTTATAATGACTGTTATTTATGGTCAGATGGGGCTTTTTGGAGCTATTCCTCAGGGAGAACTCATTGAAGTTTATGTTATTTTAGCAATTCTTACTTTCCTTGCTTTTTATCAGCACAGGGGCAATATCAAGAAGCTCTTTGCTGGTCAGGAGAGAAAGACATACATTTTCAAGAAAAATAAGATTGACTGATTAGGAGAGACTATTTTGGGAAAAGATATAGGCATAGTAGGCGCGGGCAGTTGGGGCATCGCACTTGCATATTTGCTTAGCAATAACGGACATAATGTCATTGTATGGTCAAGGAGACAGGAAACAGTTGATAAGCTCAGTGCTTATCATGGTAATGAAGACAAGCTTCCGGGAGTTATTCTGGATGATTCTGTTAAGTTCACCTGTAACATGGAAGAGGCTGTCAAGGACAAGGACCTTATAGTACTTGTTGTTCCTTCTGCTCACATGAGAGAGACCGTTAAAATAATGGCGCCATATATCGATGGCACTGAGGAACATCCTCAGATTATTGTTAACTGTTCCAAGGGTATTGAGGAAGATACGCTTATGGTTATGTCTGACGTTATTCTGGATGAGATTCCAGGCTGTCAGGTATGCGTTATGTCTGGACCTTCACATGCAGAAGAGGTTGGAAAAGGCATGCCTACTTCAATTGTTGTAGGTGCTTTTGATAAAGATACAGCGAGATTTGTTCAGAACGTATTTATGAGCAGTGTTTTCAGAGTATACATCAGTCCTGATATGCAGGGAATAGAAATTGGTGCTGCTCTTAAGAATGTCATTGCTCTTGCAGCTGGTATTGCTGATGGTTATGGACTTGGCGATAATGCCAAGGCTGCTCTTATTACAAGAGGTATTGCAGAAATCGGAAGACTTGGTATGGCTATGGGTGGTAAGTTTGAGACCTTCAGTGGCTTGTCAGGTATAGGCGATCTTATTGTTACTTGTGCTTCCATGCATTCCAGAAACAGAAGAGCAGGAATACTTATCGGACAGGGCAAATCCACACAGGAAGCCATGGACGAAGTTAAGATGGTAGTAGAGGGTGTATATAGTGCCAAGGCAGCCAGACTTCTTGCTGAGAAGTACGAGGTTGAAATGCCTATAGTTACTGTTGTTAATCAGGTTTTATTCGAAGGCAAGACACCAGAAGAAGCTCTCAATGATCTTATGATCAGAGATAAGAAAATAGAGAGTAGTAACCTTGACTGGTAATAGATATATTCGATAAAAGAATCATTGCAATTATATTGTTTCTAATGTATTATTTACTCAAATAAAAAATGTTTACGCAGAGTAGACGCTACAGCGTTAAGTGCCAGATAGACAGGGAGTTGCTATTTGGACGAAGGATTCAGGTCCGCGGTTCTAGTGTCGCATCCCGCTGCTACATCAAAGATGAGATATTTATGCCTCTGATGTGGTTAAAGGAAAACTGCAAAGGAGGTATTTTTATGTCTAGAGATTCAGTAGAAGTAATCGGAAGTAACACATTTTCATCAATCAGAAGACTCAAGGAAACCAAGGTCCTCACTTTCTGTGGAATGATGGGAGCACTTGCAATTGTTCTAGGATATGTGGCAACTATCAAGTTTGGCCCATATATCAGAATTGGATTTTCAGGACTTCCTAATCAGGTAGTTGATTATCTCTTTGGACCATGGATCGGTGCTATATTTGGTGGAACAATGGACATTGTTAAGTGGTTTCTTTCAGGAGATGGAGATTTCTTCCCTGGCTTTACCATTACAGCAATGCTCGGTGCAGTTATTTATGGTATGTTCCTTTATAACCAGCCACTTAAGCTGTGGAGAGTAATTGCAGCTCAGCTGACTGTTAAGGTTATCTGTAATCTTGTTCTTAATACATTATGGCTCAATATGCTCTATGGACAGGCTATAGCAGCTATTCTTCCAGGAAGAATTGTTTCTAACGCTGTTATGCTTCCAGTTGATACAGCCATCATGTTTATTATGCTTACAGTTGTAAAATCTGCTATCAAACCTTATTTTGAGAAGTAATAATCTTAAATATAATTGAATACAAATAAGCTAAAAGTGCCTATTTTCAAGCGTTTCAAACCGCTATGGAAATAGGTGCTTTTTATTTCGTAAATTTTTTTACAAATACTGTTGACATACTACGACTGCCGTGGTATATTTACTACGTCAGATGTACTACGACAGACATAGTATGTCAGACATAGTACGACAGACATATGATTAGTTAGAAAGTATTGAAGGAATATCGAAGGAAAGGAGATATCTACAGAATGATAGAGATCAGTAGTGATGTCATTAGAGGCTATAATGACACAATCATTCTCTTTATTCTGCTAGAGGAACCATCCTACGGCTATGAAATCTCCAAGAAGATCAGGTCATTATCAGAAGATAAATACATCATCAAGGAGACCACGTTATATTCAGCCTTTACCAGGATGGAGAAAAACGGATACATAGAATCCTATAGTCAGAATGCAGAGAATGGCAAGAAACGAACGTACTACCGCATTACACAGTTGGGGCGAGATTATTACTCGGAGAAATGTGCGGAGTGGAATTTAACCAAAGAGGTTATAGAAAAATTTATCAGAGGAGATAGGTGATTATGGAAACAATTAAAAATTATTTGGAGACAATGTTTGCAAATCTTCCGAATACAGTTGAGGTTAAGAATGCTAAGGATGAACTTCTTTCAATGATGGAAGATAAATATTCAGAGCTCATCGCAGAAGGTAAGCCTGAAAACGAAGCTGTGGGGATTGTAATATCAGAATTTGGTAATCTGGATGAGCTTGCTGAGAGCCTTGGAATCGGAACAGTTGTTAATCAGGAAAGTGATGCTACAGATAGGAGAATGCTTACTACTCAGGAAGTTATCAACTATGTAGCTGACTGTACACATCGCAGATTCATCCTTGCTATTGGAGTACTACTTTGTATCCTTTCTCCTGTCGGACCAATAATGTTCGAGGCAATAGGCGATTCAATTGGAATTGGCAGTTTCACAGCAATCGGTGTGATTCTGATGTTTGTTTTAGCAGCTCTTGGAGTTGGAGCAATAGTTTTTTCTACTTTTATGAATAATGATTGGAAGTTCCTCGATAAGGAACTGTGCAGCATTGACCTGGCTACTGCAGAGGCCGTAGCAAGATCCAAGGATGAGAATCAGGTAAGTAGAGGCCTGTATCTTACAATAGGCATTATGCTCTGCATTATCAGCATCATTCCTGTTATTGTTCTTGATACTATTTTTTCCTCAAGCATTAGCATTCTTTCAGATGGCTTAGGACCTGCACTTATCTTTGTAGGAGCAGGAATCGGAGTTATGCTGATACTTATGTCTTCAGCCAAGGATGCAGCTTATAACAAGATTCTCTCACTTAACGATGCAAATACAATTGCAGGCAATTATGAACCTGTAGTTAAAGAGAGAAAGCATTATGTAAGTAATGCTGCCAAAGACTTTCTGTCAATGTATTGGAAAATCGTTACCTGCATTTATTTCATAGCAAGCTTTACAACATTTGACTGGGGTAAGACATGGTTGATATGGCCAATAGCTGGAATCATCAGAAAACCACTTGAGCATATTTTAACAGGAGATAGGAGGGAAGAGTCATGAAAAAGTTTTTCTCATTTATTCTTTCTATTGCAACTATAGCTGCGGTTTGCTATGGAGTATATAAATATATTTTACCAAGTGACAGCAGGACAACTCTTAATGAGGACTTTGGCCAGGATGTAAGTGTTGTTGCAATTGAAGCTTCGCTGCTACAGATTAAGGTAAAAGAGGGTAGTTCTTTTGCAGTAGAATATGATGGATCTGAAAAGCTCTGCCCAACCTCTACTTATGATGAGAACAGCAAAAAGCTTAGTATTACACAACCTGAGTATAAGCCTAAGAAGAGCAAGACTTCTAACGAGAATGAGCTTATATTGTATATGCCAGAAGGGACCAGACTTTCACAATTCAAACTTGTTAATAATATTGGAGATGTTGACCTTGGTGAGCTTTCAGCAGATCAGATAGTAATCATTGCAGACATTGGTACCATAAAAGCTGATAAGATTACAACTGATGAGCTTAAGATTGAGGCTAATCTAGGAGACGTCAATATTGATGAGTGCGATAGCAAAGATATTACAGTTGTTGCTAATATGGGAAGTGTCGATATTGGTATAGCATCAGATCTTAAGGATTATGGAATCAGTGCAAGCACCACTCTTGGGGAACTTAAGATTGGTTCTGAGAAGTACAAGAATAATTATGTTCAGACTGGAAATGCTGGGGCAATCAAGATACAGTGTAATCTTGGAAATGTAGTTATAGAATAAGACTTATATAATGAATACATGAGACGTGTGAAAAGCCGGAGTTTACTTAGGTAAATTCTGGCTTTTCTATATATTGTGGTATTTTGAAACATTATATCAATATTTAGTTATCAAAATTTCATATTCAGTTTATCCATTTTTTAGAATATCTAGTATATAATATTTTCAAGAACTACAAGATATTGTGTTTGGGAGTTAAAAAGTAAAGGGGGATGACAATATGCAGCGAATATATACAAAAGAAACAGCTATTGTAAGAGGCCCTAAAACGATCAATGCAATGTTGCTTGGCGGTAAGTATATTGATTCACGAACCTTTGAAATAATTATTAAGAGTATAGTTTCAGCCTTCCTTCTCATAGGAGCAGGAATTATATCAGCATTATTAGTAATGATGTAACGCGTTCTCCCTAATATACATCACCTCCATAGATCAGCAGGTAGCAACCCCTATAGCTACCTGCTGATTTACTATTCACAAATTTGCGAACGAACAAAAGTCCTATGACGTGGGGGAGGCGCCAATTAATTTAGTGGTTGCAAAATAGAACACCTGTTCATATAATATAATTACCAAACAAATGTTTGCATTTGGGGCAGGTGAGTTTATGAGCAGGATTATAGATAAAGTTGATGTTATATGTGAATATAAGGCGGATGGGAGTTTGATTCCAATGAGATTCAGGCTCTTGAATGATGATGGCGTTTATGAGGCCTATACAATAAAGGGATACAGGCAGCTCTTTAATAAAGAGACGTATACAACTCCAGATGGAGTCTATGTCTGTAGTAAGGACAAAGTCTTCGAGTGCAGGGTGTTGATACTTGATATGTATAGAACTGTGAGGCTATATTTCAATATGGACAGGAATTCCTGGAAGATTGCAATCTGAGTCAGCAAGAAATGTCTCTGTTTGCTTAGATTAATACTTGACGCAGTACATATATACTGTTAGACTCAAGAAGTAGTAAATATTAAGAAAGCGAGGTAATCATAATAATGAGTGCAATGAGAATAGAGATTGTAACTGAATATTATATGGAGACCTCGGTTTATGCCCTTTAATTCTGATTGGGCAGATATATTATATTGATTTATGAGCCGTGGCATTTTTTGTCGCGGCTTTTCTTTTTGTTTGCGAACTACTTCCTGCAAGATTTTTCTAGATTTTTCAATTAGTATTCCCCGTTGATCTCCATATGTTTGAACTTGCAAATAAACAATAAAATGGAGAGATGATAGAAATGAATAATACAGTAGTTACAGGTAGAATTTCTGAAATACAGAAGAATAGTTACACCATTAGATACGAGGGTACAGACATTCCTGGAAAGCTAAAGGGAAGCTTTTATGAAAAGGATGCAGAATGCTTTCCTGTAGTTGGGGATTATGTTGATTTTAGTCTAAATCCAGTTGGAGACTCGATTATAGAGGCAGTATGCAACAGGAAAAACATGCTGCAAAGACCTGATCAGGCCAAAACAGGCGTAATGCAGTATATGGTTGCCAATGTGGATTACACCTTTATAATTACTTCTTTAAATGAAGATTACAGCTACAATAGAATTGCGCGATATGTCAGCATTGTTCTTCAGGGAGGCTCGATTCCTGTAGTAGTATTGACCAAGTCTGACCTGTGCAATAACACCGGCAGATACATTAGAGAGGTTGAAACGATATCTGACAAAGTGAGAGTTCATGCCATTTCTGCAATTTATGAAATTGGACTTGATGAGTTAAAAGAGTACATGATTAGTGGAACGACCATATGCCTTATGGGCTCTTCTGGCGCTGGTAAATCAACACTTATAAATGCTATATCTGGTAAGGAAATCATGAAAACGTCTGAAATAAGAGAGTCTGATTCTACCGGCCGGCATACAACGACGCATAGGCAGCTTATCGAACTTCCTAATGGCGTATCAATAATAGATACGCCAGGCATGAGAGAAGTTGGGATGGCTAACGTCGCAGAAGGAATAGATGATACTTTTTCTGACATCAAAGAGCTTGAGATGCAGTGCAGATTCAGTGACTGCAAACATGAGACAGAGCCTGGCTGTGCGATAAAAAAGGCTATAGAGAGCGGTGAATTATCACTAGATAGGTATCAGTTATATAAGAATCTTGGCTCAGAAAATAAACGGAATTATGCAATGAAGAAGGAGGTGTCAAAATGGAGAAAAGAAAGAAATAAGATGTTCAAAAAATATTAATTGAGCCACCTATTGGCTCTTGAGAGCAGGTGATATAAATGTCTCAGATCAGAGTTAGTGATCTTACATTTGCATATGATAACAGTGCGGACGATGTATTAACAAATGTTTCTTTTAACATAGATACAGACTGGAAACTTGGTTTTATTGGCAGAAATGGCAAAGGCAAAACAACTCTTTTAAATCTCCTGATGGGAAAATATGAGTACAAGGGCAGCATAAGTGCTTCGACAAAGTTTGACTATTTTCCCTATCCTTACGATGATACGAATCAGCAGGTGACAGCAGATGAAATGATAGGAGAGTGGAAACCTCAAGTTGAATCCTGGCAGGTAATGGTTCAGATGAATCAGCTTTCGATGGATGCAGAGTGCTTGTACAGACCATTTATTAGCCTTAGCCATGGGGAAAAGACAAGAATCATGCTGGCAGTTTTATTTGCTACAGAGAATGAATTCTTGCTGATCGACGAGCCAACAAATCATCTGGACCAGGAAGCTCGAAGGATTGTAAAAGAGTATCTGTCAAAGAAAAAAGGGTTTATCCTTGTTTCACATGACAGAGATCTTCTGGATGCTGTATGCGACCACGTTCTAGTGCTTAACAGGCAGACGGTAGAAGTGCAGGCGGGAAATTTCTCTTCCTGGTGGGATAATAAGGAAAAGAGCGATTCTTTTGCCAAGGCAGAAAACGAAAAGCATCTCAAAGAAATTGGAAAACTTAAGGCTGCTGCCGACAGAAACAGCAGGTGGGCTGATAAGAGTGAGAATTCCAAGATTGGCTTTGATCCAGTTAAGGAACATGACAGAAGCATATCGTCAAGATCATTTATTGGGGCAAAGACCAAGAAAATGGAGGCCAGAGTCAAAGCTTTCGAAAACAGGATAGATAGAGAGATCGAAGAAAAAGAGGGCCTTTTGCAGGATATAGAGACTGTAGTGGATTTAAAACTCTGTCCTCTTAAATATCACAAGAATGTGCTGATTGATGCCAAGGATCTGACACTTAGATACGAAGATGCAGCACAGCCTCTATTTGAAAACTTGAGATTTCAGGTAAAGCAAGGAGACAGAGTAATTATTTCCGGAGAAAACGGATGCGGTAAATCCAGCATAATTAAGGCTATTTTCCAAAAACTTGGCGAAAACAAAGAACCTCTCATTGTTGATGGAACTCTTAACGTAGGCTCGGGGCTTATCGTTTCCTATGTCAATCAGGATACATCTTTTTTAGTAGGCTCACTTAAGGATTTCTGTGAAAAGAGAGGCTTTGATTACAGCCTGTTCCTTGCAATCCTTCGACAACTTGATTTTGGTAGGGCTCAGTTTTACAAGAATATGGAGGATTATTCTGAAGGGCAAAAGAAAAAAGTGCTGATCGCAGCAAGTCTCATAACACCTGCACATCTGTATATCTGGGATGAACCACTTAACTACATCGATGTATTCTCCAGAATGCAGATTGAAAAGCTGATACTTGAATTTGAGCCTACAATGCTAATTGTGGAACATGATGTCAGATTCCAAGAGAAAATAGCAACGGACATTGTTAAAATACAGGAGGGATAAAATTATCTTTATAGTATAACCATATTGACATTTTTTAACCTGTTAACTAAAATTGCTATATATTGAAAAGGCTATGATCGGATCAAGTAAGAATCGAATTCTGACAACAGAGAATTGCCGGTTGGTGAGAGGCGTATGTTAAGAGCGATGATGAATACCTCCGTGAGCTGCCAGGTTGAATTTCAGGAAATTTTGAATACTAGACTTGGACGGGATTGACCGTTATATCAAAAGAGTATCGCTGATCAGATTGATATTTTTTATCTGAGATGTCGTACTTACTGAGGCACATAGTGCGAGCTGTGTGTGAATGAAGGTGGTAACACGATTAATTCGTCCTTCACGATCTTTTGTGGATTGTGAAGGACTTTTTTATTTGTTCTTACACGATCCGGATAATATTTTGGAGGTGCTTTATGCAGATTTTTGACGAACTTAAGGCAAGAGGACTTATTGCCCAGGTAACAGATGAGGAACAGATAAGAGACCTTGTTAATGCAGGTAAGGCTACATTCTACATTGGCTTTGACTGTACAGCAGATTCTCTTACAGCTGGTCATTTCATGGCTCTTACACTTATGAAGAGACTTCAGATGGCTGGTAACAAGCCTATCGCTCTTATCGGCGGTGGTACAACAATGATCGGTGATCCATCAGGCAGAACTGATATGCGTAAGATGCTCACAAGAGAAGACATCGATCACAACGCTGAGTGCTTCAAAAAGCAGATGGAGAAATTCATCGACTTTGGCGAAGGCAAGGCTATGATGGTTAACAATGCTGACTGGCTCATGAACCTTAACTACATCGAGCTTCTTCGTGAGGTTGGCGCATGCTTTTCAGTTAACAACATGCTCCGTGCTGAGTGCTACAAGCAGCGTATGGAGAAGGGACTTTCATTCCTTGAGTTTAACTACATGATCATGCAGTCATACGACTTCTATTACATGTTCCAGAAGTACAACTGTAACCTTGAGTTTGGTGGCGACGATCAGTGGAGCAACATGCTCGGTGGTACAGAGCTTATCCGTCGTAAGCTTGGTAAGGATGCTCACGCTATGACAATCACACTTCTTACAGACTCACAGGGTAAGAAGATGGGTAAGACAGCTGGTAACGCTGTATGGCTTGATCCTAACAAGACATCACCATTTGATTTCTATCAGTACTGGAGAAATGTTGGCGATGCTGACGTAGATAAGTGCATCAAGATGCTCACATTCATTCCTATCGAAGAGATTCTCGAGATGGAGAAGTGGGATGATTCCAGAATCAACGAGAAGAAGGAAATCCTCGCATTTGAGCTTACAGCTCTTGTTCATGGTAAAGAGGAAGCTCAGAAGGCTCAGGACGCAGCTAGAGCTCTTTTCGCAGGTGGCGGAGATATGAGCAATGTTCCGGCTGTAGCTCTTAAGGAAGAGGACTTCAGAGATGGTGTTGTAGATATCCTTCAGGTACTTGTTTCAGCTGGTCTTTGTGCTACAAGAAGCGAGGCTAGACGTGCCGTTGAGCAGGGCGGCGTAACCTTCAACGAAGAGAAGGTTACAGATGTTAAGACAACTTATACTAAGGACGTATTCGGCGATGGCGTAATGGTTCGTAAGGGTAAGAAGTCTTACAAGAAGGTAACAGCTTAATTTAATAAATATAACAATATAACAACATAACGAAGCACATCTACAGGTGCTGGTATATCCTATTTTTTCTGGTTATTCTGGAAAAAAGGTATATATCTAGTAACCTGGGATGTGCTTTTTAATTTGTTGTCGATATTTTGATAATCGACCTGCTGAAACTCAAGAAAATGGAAAATAGGCAGACTAAAATGGCAAATTATTAACGCATTAACATAAGAAAATTATTGATGCTGCAAGAAATGCATATAATCGAGAATTGGTCAGCGAAAAGTGCGTCTGCATAAATGCTATAGTGATAAAAGAGCCTGCTTAAATTTCAAAGATGAAGATTTCAGCAGACGGGGGCAGGAAAAAAGCAAAAAACAAAGCAAGAAACAAAGATAAAAAAAGATAAAAAACAAAGCAAAGTGGTGTTGACAAATAAATAACTTAGTGATAGTTTAAACATATGAACAGATATTCATATGTATAAGACAAGGAGGTTCTGAGATGGCTTTGAATGATGTTGAGCTCTGTGATGAACATGCAGTTCATATAAAGCTTGTTAATAAAATCAATCATGAGATGCCTGAGGATGATGATCTTTATGATCTCGCTGAGCTGTTTAAGGTGTTTGGTGATTCGACCAGAATAAAAATCTTATTTGCATTATTTGAATCAGAAATGTGTGTATGCGATATAGCAGAAACACTTGGAATGACTCAGTCAGCTATTTCTCATCAGCTTAAGATATTAAAGCAAAGTAAGCTGGTAAGTAATAGAAGAGAAGGCAAATCAATTATCTATTTCCTTGCTGATGATCATGTCAGAACTATTATTGATCAGGGCATGAACCATATCAAAGAATAACCTGGTGAATCGTAAATAAAGTGAATAATTAAATTAAAGATAAAAAGAAAAGGAAAAGAGGGAAAAACTATGAAGAAGACATTTAAGTGTGAAGTTGATTGTGCAAACTGTGCTGCTAAGATGGAAGAAGCTGTTAAGAAAATTGATGGAGTAGAAAGCGTTAGAGTTAATTTCATGACTCAGAAGCTTATGCTTGAGGCAGCTGATGATGTATTTGATTCAGTTCTTGATGCTGCTGTTAAGGCCTGCAAGAAGGTTGAGCCAGACTGTGAAATTGAGCTATAGCATGACGGAAGTGCTTTGGCACGAAGGCATGCGTTATCGCATAAAATATGAGGAAAAAAGACATGACAAAGAAACAGAAGAAGAACAGAAATAGAATAATAGCTGTACTTGTAATATTTGTAGTACTGCTGGCACTTGATAAAGCTGGAGTATTTGAGCCACTTCCTTGGTTTGTGACTTTTGCAATATATCTGGTTCCATATATCATCATTGGCTATGACGTTATCAAGAAAGCTGCTATCAATATTAGTCACGGACAGGTTTTTGATGAAAACTTCCTGATGATGATAGCAACCTTTGGTGCTTTTGGAATTCAGGAATATACAGAGGCTCTTGCAGTTATGCTCTTTTACCAGATTGGAGAATTGTTCCAGAGCGTAGCTGTTGGTAAATCAAGACAGTCTATCTCTGATCTGATGAGCATTGCACCAGAAAGCGCTAACCTGTTGGATGACGAAGGAAATGCTACTGAGGTTGATCCTGAGGAAGTAAGTGTAGGAGATATGCTTCTTGTTCGTGCAGGCGAGAAGATTCCCGTTGACGCTGTTGTTGTAGAAGGCGAGAGCTTTATTGATACAGCTGCTCTTACTGGAGAGTCTGTTCCTAGAAAGGTTGTCAGTGGAGATAGCGTAATTAGCGGATGCGTTAACGGCGAAGGAATTCTCAAGGTTAGGGTAGAAAAAGCCTATGAGGATTCTACTGTTTCCAAGATCCTTGAGCTCGTGGAGAACGCAAGCAATAAGAAGTCCAGAATGGAGAATTTCATCACAAGATTTGCTAGATACTATACTCCTGTAGTTACTATCGGAGCTCTTTTACTTGCTATTATTCCAGGTGTTACAGGAATTCTTCCATGGGCTGACAGTATCAGAAGAGCATGTATCTTTCTCATTGTTTCATGTCCTTGTGCACTTGTAATCTCTGTACCTCTGGGATTCTTTGGAGGAATCGGTGCTTCATCCAAGATTGGTGTACTTGTTAAGGGCAGTAACTATCTCGAGTCAGTATCCAAGATAAATACAGTTGTCTTCGATAAGACAGGAACTATCACTAAGGGCGAGTTCAAGGTTACAGAAACTTATGTAAATCCTGATGCTGGCATAGATAAAGCACAGCTTTTAAAGGTTGCAGCTCATGGCGAGTCTTTATCTAACCATCCTATCGCAAGATCAGTTTGTCAGGCTTATCAGGAGGGTATGTATCAAAATGGCCCTCAGATCATTGATAACACGCTCGTCGATGAGACACAGACCAAAGAGGTTTCCGGCCACGGTATTGCATCTGTATATGAGGGAAAAGAGCTTCTTTTGGGCAATGCAGCTCTTTTAACTGATTATGGTATTAAGTTTGACCAGGTTGAAAGCGGCGGAACAATCGTGTATGTAGCTTATGATGGCAAGTATCTTGGAGCAGTTATTATTTCAGATGTGATAAAAGAATCTGCTGCAGATGCTATCAGAGCTCTCAAAGCTTGCGGTGTTAAGAACACAGTTATGCTGACAGGTGATAGAGAAAAGGCTGCTAAGGAAGTGGCTGAAAAAATCGGCGTAGATCAGGTAATTGCTGAGCTTCTTCCTGCGGACAAGGTCAGCAGGGTTGAAAAAATGCTTTCTTCATTAGATAATGATAATAAACTAGCGTTTGTCGGAGATGGCATCAATGATGCACCTGTATTGATGCGTGCTGATGTTGGTATCGCAATGGGATCACTTGGAAGTGACGCAGCTATTGAGGCTGCAGACGTTGTCATTATGGACGATGATATTTCCAAGATAGCATTAGTTGTAGCAATCGCCAGAAAGACAATGCGTATTGTAAAAGAAAATATTGTATTTGCCCTAGGAGTTAAGCTTATAATCCTGGTACTTGGCGCACTTGGTCTTACTACCATGTGGCTTGCAGTATTTGGAGATGTAGGTGTTGCTGTTATAGCTATCCTGAATTCCATGAGGGCACTCAAATATCGGGGGAAATAAATAATGGCAAGAGCAGAACTAGACGTTGGAGAGCTTTTAATGAAGCTGGTTGCCAGGGAAACTGGTGAAATCAGCAAGGTGGACTATCATCCTCAGAAGCCTGAGTTTTCGCATGATACTGTGATCGGCGAGACGAGGCTTCCGCGTAAGTCACCAGAATCTCAGGGCGTAAGTTCTGTTTTTTTTGTTGATCTTATCAGAGAACTTTCTGAGACCAAAGAGTGCAATATTCATAAATTCATGGCCTTAAGGCATGGAAATGTCATCGCAGAATGTGCCTTTGAACCTTTCGATATGGATACCTGGCATGTTTCCTATTCCATGTGCAAGAGCATAGTGGGAATGGCTATTGGAATACTCATTGATGAGGGAAAGCTCTCGATTGATGATAAGCTTAGCGATATTTTCAGCTCTAGGATGAGTCCATTTGGTTTTCTGAGAAAGAACGTAACTGTTAAGAATCTACTTAATATGACCAGCGGCGTTGAATTCTACGAATCTGGCTCGATTAGTGGTAATGACTGGAGAAAGAGCTTTCTGGAGGCTGGATTTAAAACAGATCCTGGAACTACATTTGAATATAACAGCATGAATACCTATATGCTGTCAGCAATAATTACAGAGAAAACAGGAATGTCCTGCTTTGAATACTGCAAAGTGAAGATCTTTGTCCCTATGGGAATTCAGAGAATATTCTGGGAGAGCTGTCCTCAGAGTATCACAAAGGGCGGATGGGGCCTATTTATCAGAGCTGAGGATATGGCCAAGCTAGGTCAGCTGTATCTGCAGAATGGTATGTGGGATGGCAAGCAGATTGTTCCTGCTGACTGGGTAAAAGAGTCTACGTCCTGGCAGATAGAAACAGGCAAAGATGATAACTCACACTATGGCTATCAGCTATGGATAAATGATGACAGACCTGGCTCTTTTGCCTATAACGGAATGCTGGGGCAGAACGTGTTCATATATCCTGATATTGATATGGTTGTGGTCACAAATGCTGGTAACACTGACATTTTTCAGACCAGCAAGATGGCTATAATGATCAGAGAAGCCATGAAGTCCAGGATTGAAGTTCATGACAATGCGCTTCCTGAGGACTTTGCGGCGCTTAATTCTCTCAAGGCTATCTGTAAATCAGTTAGTGGCAGGAATAATAATTTCCCTGTTATATATTCAGGCGGCTGGAAGAACAAAGCTGTCAGGATGACAACAGGTTCACCTAGAACCAAGACGACCAGCTACGGCGATAAGAGAGGTTACTTTAAGTCAGAAGTCAGGTCTTTTAACATAAGAAAAGAGAACCACCTGATCCAGGAGTGGCTCACAAGACTTGACGGTAAGACATATGACATCGAGCAAAAGGGCGTTGGCATTTTCCCTATTATGATGCAGATTGTTCATAACAACTTTACAGATGGTATGAACAAGATAGGCTTTAGAATAAGCGATGATAATTCTTTTTATATCGATATATATGAAGGAATTGAAGTATATAGCTTAAGATGCGGATTTGGCGGTAAAAGATATACCAGCAAGATCAACATGCATGGGGAAATATACGAGGTATCGCTTTGTTCGTATGTAACAACTGATGAATACAACAGGCTTGTAATCAGAAATGAGATAAATTTCCTCGAAGAAGCATGTCTTCGCACGTTTAACATTTTCTTTTACGATGACGCTGCTGACAGGGATGACAGGAAAGGAACTTTTATCCATCCATCTGTTCCTGCAAGGATTGAGATAAGGCTTATGGAAACGCCTGGTACCAGTATGCTGATTACAACCATGAAGACCATGGGACCCGAGGCGCTTTCTGGAATGCAGGGCAAGTTCGTCAATAAATTCTATAAGGGTGGAATCAAAGAGGCAATTGAGCACGCGGCTAATAACACGATTCAGCCGGTGCTGAGCGGTGTGTTATCTCTTCCTTCTACTCCAGAACCGGGTATTACTGAAGGACAGCTGGAAGAAACGGCGGAAGAAACCGCAGAAAAAACAGTAGAAGAAATAGAGAATTCAGAGAATATTAGTTGATTTTCAAGCTATCAAAGGCTCCATGAATTATGGTATTATAGTTCATGGAGTTTCTTTTTTATAATTAAAACGTAACTCGTGGAAATGAAATAAACATATATAAGATGAGGTGTTTTTATGTCAAATGCAATTTATGAAAAACTTGAAAGTTGTGTAAAGGCAGTAAGAGAGAAGACTGATTTTGTGCCAGATGTTGCTCTTGTTCTTGGTTCAGGACTTGGTAACTATGCTGATAATATCAAGATTGAGACAGAGATCAGCTACAGCGATATTCCAGGCTTCCCTGTATCTACTGTTCCAGGACACGCTGGAAAGTTTATCTTTGGATATGTTGGAGATGTTAAGGTTGTATGCATGAAGGGAAGAGTTCACTTCTATGAAGGCTACGATGTAACAGATGCTGTACTTCCAGCTAGACTGATGAAGATGCTGGGAGCTAAGATCCTGTTCCTAACAAATGCGGCTGGTGGACTTGGAGAAGGCTTTAAGGCTGGCGATCTGATGCTCATAACAGATCATGTTTCTATCTTTGCTCCTAATCCACTTATCGGACCAAACGTTGACGAATTGGGACCTCGTTTTGCTGATATGTCAGAGGTTTATGACAAGGATCTTCAGGAAGTTATCAGAAAAGCTGCTAAGGCTGAGGGTATTGACCTTAAGGAAGGTGTTTACTGCCAGCTTACAGGACCATCTTTCGAGAGTCCTGCTGAAATCAGACTTCTTGGCAAGCTCGGAGTTTCTGCAGTTGGCATGAGTACTGTTATCGAGGCTATTGCTGCTAACCACATGGGTATGAGAATCTGTGGCGTTTCCTGCATCAGTAACCTTGCTGCTGGTATCAGCGAGCAGCCTCTTTGTCATGAAGAAGTTCAGGAAGCTGCTGATAAGGTAGCACCTCTTTTCACAAAGCTTGTAACAGAGGCTATTAAGGGCTTTACATTATAATAAATTGTTTGTTTATCGGGAGCGGGTATGAGAACAAGATTCTATAATGCAAGAGTACTGACTATGGAGTCAGGACGAGACATTTTCTTTGGGGAAGTTTGGGTAGTTGAGGACAGAATCATCTTCGTAGGTACAGAGGAAGAGGGCCGAAACTACTGCAATGAACATAAAGATACGATTCTTATCTGGGATAGGGAGATTGACTGCCATGGCAATCTCCTTATGCCTGGTTTTAAGAATGCTCACACTCATTCAGCTATGACTCTTATGAGGTCCAAGGCTGATGATCTGCCACTTCAGGACTGGCTTGGAACACAGATCTTTCCTGTAGAAGCCAAGATGACTGGAGAGGATATCTATCATTTATCCAAGATTTCTATTCTGGAATATCTCACAAGCGGAATTACATCTGTATTTGAAATGTACCTGACACCATTTACGGTGGCAGATGTCTTTAGAGACTGCGGAATGAGATGCGTTCAGACCAGCTGCGTCAACAATTTCAGCCAGTCTGTAGAGCTTCTTGAGAAGTACTATACAGATATCAATGGAAAAGACCCATATAACTCTTTTATCCTCGGCGTTCACGCAGAGTACACCTGCTCAAAAGAGCTCTTAGAAGAGTGCGCTAAGCTCGTTCAGAAGTACAAGGCTCCTTTCTGGGCACATATCCAGGAGACAGAGACTGAGACAAAAGAGTGTGTTGAGAGATATGGCATGACTCCTATAGAGTTCTTTGACAGTTTAGGTCTTTTTGAATATGGCGGTGGCGGCTATCACGTTGTCTGGACTAATGACAGAGACAGGGAGATCATGAAAAAGAGAGGTCTCTATGTTGTGACTAATCCAGGTTCTAACACTAAGCTTGCAAGCGGTATTGCCCCTATTGCCAAATATCTTGAATGCGGTATTCCTGTTGCCATTGGTACTGATGGACCTGCCAGCAACAACTGCCTTGATATGTTCAGGGAGATGTTCCTGGTTACTGGTCTTGCCAAGCTCAAGGATATGGATGCATCAAGCGTAGATGCTGCAGAAGTTCTCAAGATGGCGACAGTTAACGGAGCCCACGCTATGGGACTTAATGATGCAGACGTACTTGCAGAGGGGAAACTTGCTGATATCATCATGCTTGATCTGCAGCAGCCTAATATGCAGCCTATCAACAATATCGTCAAGAACATCGTTTATAGTGGCAGTAAGAGCAACGTAATCATGACTATGATCGGTGGTATCATCCGCTACGAGAATGGTAAATTCAATATTGGCGTAACACCTTCAGAGGTTTATGCCAAGGCAGAAGAGATCAAGGCTAGAATTTACGGAAACTAACTTGAGTCAGACATAATAGAGAAGGAAATTTATGGAAGCACTAATATTATTAGCCGTTTTAGCAGGAATTTGCCTTATTGCTTACCTGCTGGGGCTTCGTGATAAGAAAATTCAGGAAAAGTATCTGATTAAAAGGCTCAAGGACAATTTCGGTCAGGCTCCAAACAGAGAGTATAAGGCTGACGATCTTGACCATTTGCCAGGTTATTATTCCAAGCACAAGGAAGAGTTTCAGATTGATGATACAACCTGGAATGACCTTAATATGGACGGCGTATTTGCCAGAATGAATTACTGTCTTAGCGCTTCTGGTGAAGAGTATCTTTACTATATGCTCAGATCACCCAAGCAAAAAGACGATTTTGATAAGCTTGAGAGGCATGTTGATTTCTTCATGAATAATGATGAAGAAAGAAGAAAATGTCAGGTTATTTATTCAAATATTGGCAGAAGAATCAGATATTCAATTTATGACTATATAGGATATCTTGATAATGCTCCTGATTTATCAAATGCCAGACATTTTCTGATGATTGCACTTATGGCTGTAGCTGCCGGTTTAATGTTTGTTAATTTTACTGTTGGCTTTCTTGCACTGGTAGCAATCTCACTTACTAATATTATTAACTATTTTGGGATAAAGAATAAAATAGAGCCATATCTTGCATCTTTTGCTTATATTCTAAGGGCAATATATGCTGCTGGATACTTTGAAAAAGTAAAGATTTCTGAGATTTCAGAGGATGTAGACAGACTTACTTCTTTAGCCAAGAATTTTAAGTCCTTTACCAGAGGCTCTTTTATACTTATGGGAAGTAGTAAGTATAATTCTTCTGGAAATCCGCTTGAAATTATACTGGAATATATAAAGATGGCGCTTCATCTTGATCTTATTAAGTTTAATAACATGTATAAGCTGGTTCTGGATAAAAAGGATGACCTTGATGAGATAATCACTATCCTCGGAAGATTAGAAGCTGAGATATCTATAGCATGCTTTAGAAAGTCTTTTGAAGGCGGATATTGTATTCCTGAATTTGCAGAGGGCAGTTATGCTGGAGAAGAGCTTTATCATCCTCTTATTGCTGATGCGGTTGCTAATAGTATTGAAACAGGAAAAGGCCTTCTTATTACCGGATCCAATGCTTCTGGTAAATCCACATTCCTTAAGACTTGTGCAATAAACGCAGTAATGGCGCAGTCTATTCATACTGTCCTTGGTAAGAGCTACATGGCTCCTATTTACAGAATTTACTCATCAATGGCGCTCAAGGATGATATCTTTGGAGGAGATTCCTACTACATTGTAGAGATCAAGTCTATTAAGAGAATTCTTGATGCCAATAAAGAGGAGGGTGCTCCTGTACTTTGCTTTGTTGATGAGGTGCTTCGCGGAACTAACACAGTTGAGAGAATTGCAGCATCAACTCAGATTCTCAAGTGCTGCGCTGATAACGGAGTAATGTGTTTTGCAGCTACTCACGATATAGAGCTTACATCTCTTCTTAGGAATGAGTTTGATATCTATCACTTTGAGGGAAATGTAACTGACAATGACGTCCAGTTTGATTATCAGATAAAAGAGGGACCGGCTACAACGCGTAATGCCATTAAACTCTTAAGTGTTCTTGGTTATGATAAGACGATCGTTGATGATGCCCAGAACCTTGCTGAGCACTTCCTTAAAGATGGAGTTTGGGCATAACTAAATAGTTATTATTGCTATTGACATAGTCGTACGGCTATATTTATAATCATATTATATTAATATAGTCGAACGGCTATTTTTTATTATCTGAGATGAGTATATAGCCGTACGGCTATAATGTATGGTAATAAAGTCGTGATGTGCATGAACAGAGGGAATGCCATGAAAATTACGGATTCTAAATCTTTTGGTGAAATGATCAAAAAGAGAAGAAAGAAAATGGGATACACACAGAAGTATGTATGTGAAGTAAGTGGTATCAGTGCCAGCTTTATTTCTGACCTGGAAAATGGCAAGGCTTCAATAGAACTAGGTAAGGCTATTTATCTGGCTAATCTATTGGGAATTGATATTGAGCTTAATGAGAGAGGTATATAAATGAGGCATTTGTCTATATTTATAGAGATAACCGGTGAACAGAAATTTGTAGGCAGTATTGTTGGTGAGTCTTATAACGATGCCTGTTTTCAGTATTCCAGAGAATATCTTGATTCAGTATATGCTGCGCCAATATCTATTTCACTGCCTTTGCAGGAGGAAGCATTTTCTTCATCTGTGACCAGGAATTTTTTTGAAGGTCTTTTACCGGAAGGCTTTTCCAGAAAGGCTGTAGCAAACTGGATCAAGACGGATGAGAATGACTATATGACGATTCTTGCAACTCTTGGAAGTGAGTGCCTTGGTGCCATCAAGGTTGTTGATGATGATTTGTCCGGATTACAGGATAAGAGTACATCTGACTATGAGAAACTCTCTGTTGAGCAGGTGAAGGCTCTTGCTGAGGAAGGCGCGTCCAAATCTACTCAGGTTCTTTTGGAGACGCATTTATCTCTGACCGGAGCAACTGGTAAGGTTGGTTTATATTATGATGATGCTAATGATGACTGGTATTTACCAACAGGAGATGCTCCCAGTACTCATATTGTCAAACAGAGCCATGTGAGACTTGAGAGAATAGTACTTAATGAGCAGCTGTGTATGCTGACAGCTCATAATCTTGGAATCGATATTCCTGAAACATTCATTGTAGATACAGGAAGCGGCGCTGATTCAGATATTCTTTATGCTACTAAGCGATATGACAGAGTGATCAGTGATAAAAAAGTCATAGATGGACTTAAAGTGCCTATCAGGCTTCATCAGGAAGACTTTGCACAGGCCATGGGAATATCAGCCAGTGACAAATATGAAAAAGAGGATTCTGGTTATATTCGCAGGATGTTTGATCTGGTACGCTTTTATTGTAGTGATCCTATTATGGAACAGAACAAACTTTGGAAGAGGATATGTTTCAATTTTATCATTGGTAATACTGATTGCCATATTAAGAACTATTCGCTGGTGTATAATGATAATCTTAAGAATATTAAATTGTCACCTGCATATGACATTGTCAGCACCAGGATTTATAATATGACAAAGGAAATGAGTTTTTATATCGGCGGAGAACTTGATATAGAACGTCTTAACAGAGCAAGCTTTTCAAGTGCAGCAGCAACTGTCGGAATACCAGAAAGACTTGCTATGAAGATATTCGATGAAACAGCAGAAGGGTTTGAAGATGCTTTATCCAGGGCTAGTACTGAGCTTGGCGAAAAAGGCTTTGGAGATGCAGATAAGATGCATGCAGATATCATTAGAAAAGGCGGCTACGCCAATTTGTGATAAGGAGAAATAAAATGAGAGTAGAAATATATTCAGACGGATCAGCAAGAGGAAACCCAGATGGACCGGGTGGGTATGGTACAATACTCAGATATGTGGATGCCAAGGGTGAAGTTCATGAGAAGGAACTTAGCGCAGGCTATGACAAGACTACCAATAACAGAATGGAGCTTATGGGCGCAATAGTTGGACTTGAAGCTCTGAACAGACCCTGTGATGTTGAGATGTTCTCTGATTCACAGTACGTTATCAAGGCATTTAATGACAAGTGGATCGATGGCTGGATCAAGAAGGGCTGGAAGACAGCAGGTAATAAGCCAGTTAAAAATGTTGAGCTGTGGAAGAGACTTCTGGCTGCTGCTGAGCCACATGGCATCAGATGGAACTGGGTTAAGGGACATGCTGGACATTCAGAGAATGAGAGGTGCGATCAGCTTGCAACAGCTGCAGCAGATCAGGATCCAGATATGCTTCTTCATGATGATGGCGGAGATTTGAAGTGATTTGTGTATTGTCATGGGTACACATTGATAATTATGAGGTTATATATTTGATACATTACATAGCTGACTGTCATTTCTATCACGGAGCTCTTAATACCAAGATGGATAAAAGAGGTTTCGCTGATGTTACAGAAATGAATGAATACATGATAGAAAAATGGAATAGTAAGGTCAGTAAGACTGATACGGTGGTTATCCTTGGGGACTTGTCCCTTGGAACTGTGGATGAGACCAATGAACTTATCCATCGTCTTAATGGTAAGTTATGCCTTATCACAGGTAATCACGATAAGTTTGTGGGAAAGCCTGACTTTGATGCAGACCGTTTTGAATGGATTGATAATTACCGCGAGATTACTGATTCTCAGAAAAAAGTAATCTGCAGCCATTATCCAATTCCTTTCTATGAGGGCCAGTATCGTAAGCGCCACAATGGTGATCCTAAAACCTTTATGCTGTATGGTCATGTCCATGAGACAAGAGACGAGCTCTTGATGCAGAAGATCATCGATCTGATAAAAGAAACACCGTATTATCCAATTGGAAGTGAACATGAGAGTACGATTCCATGTAATATGATCAACTGCTTCTGTAAGAAATCTGACTACACACCACTTACGCTTTCTGAGTGGATCAGACTTGATCAGGAGCTCAAAAATAATAAATAATAAGAATGTAAAAGGATGACTGTTATGTAACAGTCATCCTTTTAATATGGATTATAAATATGAAGTGGAATAATACGCAATTAATAAATTCTATAATTTCCTGACAACGCAAGAAGAGCGAACATGTACAGGCAGTTATCATAGTAGCGGCGAACGCCTTTTCTCATTGGCTGATTCCAGAACCACTTAATCCACTTGGTGGCAAGCTCCATCTCTTCTGGAGTCTTAGCTACAAGAGCGCCCTGAGCAATTGTAGAAACAAGACCAAGAGGATGAAGAACAGGTCTGTCTGTAGGTGTTCCGTCTATCTTGTATTCGCATCTGACTGCCTCAAGATCTGTTCCAAAGAACTTCATCATACGGATTGGTGCTGACTGCTGACCGTGGTCATCTGAGAACCATACGCTATCAAGACCGATATTAGCGGCTGTTCTATATGCATCGCTATAGAAGTTACCATAGTAGCCCCATGCAAGCTCTTTATCCATAGGAGTGCCATCAAAATTAGCATACTCGGCGCTAAGTCCAGTTTCCTTATGGCAGGCTGTAACAAGATAGTCTCTACTAGCAGCTGCTGCCTTTTTAAAGAAATCGCGGTCTTCCTCATTAGCCCAAAGAGCAAAGAGCTCGTAGAATTGTGGGAGATGATAGGAAGGATCAGTAAAATCGATGCCTGGAACAAAGAGAATCTGATGATTGTCTCTATTCCACATAGGATAGCCAACACGTCCGTTTTCACCCTTATGTATGCAGGCACTCAGGATTTCTTTTGCCTCGCGGCTATATTCAAAGATTCCTTCGCCGTCGCCCCATCTATGGGAAGCAAAGAAAAGAGCCATAGCATAGAATTCTTCTCCGTCAGGAGCAGGACCGTAGGCGTTCTTGGTTCCATTTGTCTGGCATGACCATGCAAAGTAGCCTTCATTCTCGCCCTCGTCCATGAACATATAGGTCTTGGACCATTTCCAGATACGGTCAAATTCTTCCTTCATATCAAGCTGAACGCACATCATCATACCATAGGACATACCCTCAGTTCTGGCGTCGTTATTACCTGTATCGCACAGATATCCCATATCTGCACCGGTTTCGTGATAGATGCGCTCATTCTCATCGTAAAAGAAAGTCTGAACAGCTTCCTTGATACGAGCCTGAATTTCCTCCTCTGGAATTCCAATTTCCTTGAGAAGATTTCTGTAATTTTTGTTTTCAAATGCTCCCATAGTATTTCCTTTATTATCTTTATTTATGCTGAAATTTTAAGTGATGCTTTTGCTGATACTTTTCTTTTCCCAAGAATAATCTCGTGGATATGCTTGAGAAGGATAGCGGATGGAACACCAAGAGCAAATACAACAAGAACATATACGATTACATACTTGATGTGGTGAGGTGAACGAACACCACCGTCAAACTGCCATCCAAAGAGCTCTACGAATAAGCCATGGATGAGATAGAACTCAAGTGTGATTGTTCCCATGAAGTTGATGAACTTGTTGCCAACCTTGAGTTTCATGCTAAGAAGGAGAACGCATAATACGAAAAGGGTTGTAACAACTGCCTGTGATGAAACGCTGATAAGTCTGTTCATAACAACTATGTTATGAGGAAGCCATTCTTCTCCATAGTATCCAAATCTGCCGCATACTCCCTGTGACCAACGATAAACAGGATAGTAACCAATAAATGCAACTGCAAAATATACCCAGTAGAACTTCTGAAGATGAGGAACAATCTTGTTCTCAAACTTAGCAAAGATGATTCCAACAGGGAAAAGAATTACACAGTTGTACCACCATTCGCCTCTGAGCCAGTAGTCGTTATGATCAATATTTGTACCCAGAACGATATAAGCTATAACGAATGCAGTAGTAGCAAATACTGCAAGGCCATCCTTCTTGATGAACTTAAATGACAGATAGAATGCCAGATAGAAGAATGGAAGAACGATAACATACCAGGTATTAGGATTGCAGAGATCAATGCTTGTAAGATAAAGAGCAATCTGCTTGCCATCCATCTTCTCACCAATAAGAAGTCTTGCTACAAAGAAGATAAGTGTAGTTGTGTAAAGAGCAAGAACAACAGGTAAGATACGCTTCTTGATGAAGCCATTTAAGTAGTTCTCCTTGGAATGGAAGCTCTTGTATACACCATAACCATTGAAGAAAAGGAAAACAGAAACGAGAAGAAATCCTGCATTTACAAAGATATCGAGACCATGAACGATTCTGCTCTGTGGCTGGATCCATGATGCGCAGGTCTTCTGTGCGATGTGGTGGAGCATGATGCAGATAGCAAGGAATCCCTGAACTGCCTTAGTCTGCTTAAGTGATAAGAATTCTTCGTTGAAATTCTTAAACCCAGAAAACTTCGCTCCCCATAACAAAATAATCGGTAGAATTACATAGACTGAATAAATTAGTTGTTTCATACCATACCTCCAAAATACATTTTTTTGTCTATTTTTGCATGCAAACAAATGCACGCATAACCCCACATAAAATATAGTATTTTGAACGGATTTTTGCTACGCAATTCTTATTAAGCGTATGTCAATAATTGCGGAATTTTACAAAATTTACAGATATGAAAATGAGTTTACAGTGACTAATGATTATACTTTGATAAGCTATTATGTATACATGGTATACTAGTTATGTGTTGAAGATTTATTGATGAGAACTGGAGCATATTATGAGATACGAATATGATTTTAGGTATAAAGATGTTCTTATAAGAAAAAGAGGGAATGGGTTAACACCCGAGATATTGCATAAAGGCGATACTAAATGGAGCGAGCTTATCCCAAGGCCAGATCATAAGGATGAATCATATGCAAGGGCTGTCTATCTAGGCCAGGGTTGTTGGGAAAATCTTGAGACGATATCCGATGATGAAGCTGAAGATATACTCAGATCGTGGGGGTATGATGTTAATCCCCCTGCAGCGCAGTAACTTGCAAAATCAATACAAAATATGCGGGTTTCAGGGGTGTCAAAAGTTAGAGTCATTAAGGCAGTCCACATTCTATCTGTGTTTGAGCTAATTAGCGATGTGACTATAACGTCGCCAGAGAAAATATTTATAAAGTAATAATGGCAACTCAATAATTCTTGGTTTAAGTTTCGATTCGAACGTAGTTTCTTGATGTATTGCAGCGGATCGGAAGATGATGTGAGTGTCACATTTGGAAAGTCATTGTATCATTGTGAAAAATAGTGGAAAAATAGTGTAATTTTAGTGGAATGAATTGAGGGCTTTTGCTATAATCATATAGAGGGAAAACGCATGATAAAAGTAACTTTGACCAATGAAATTCTAAAATATATAACTGAAATAGAGAAGAATCGTTACAAGGTTTCTACAGTAAAACTTTCCAAATCAGTTGCGAATAAGCTTCGCAAAAATTCCAAAAAGAAAAGCTCATATGCATCAAATAAAATTGAAGGTAATCCACTTTCTGAAAAGCAAGTTGATGAAGTAATCGAGAGCGATGAGAGAAAGCATTACCTGAGACCAGAGCAGGAAGTTCGTAATTATTTCTTGGCTCTAAATTACCTTGAAGAAAAGGCTAAGGAGAAGGAAAGGTTTTCAAAAAAACTTATTTTGGATGTCCAAAAGTATGTAGAAAAAGGCGCTTCAAAGGAGAAGATTGGACTTCGAGGTCCTATGCCACCAGGAGTTCTTTTTGCTGTATATGATTCACAAAGTGGAAATCCAGATTACATTCCGCCAGAATACTGCGATATTCCGGAATTATTAGATGAACTTGTAGAGTATGTAAATACTACTGATGACCATCCACTTATTATAGCAGCGGTGGTCCATTATCAATTGGTAACAATCCATCCTTTTGAAGATGGAAATGGAAGAACAGCACGACTGTTGTCTGGGTACATCCTTGATTTGAATGGTTTTGGTTTTAACGGAATTGGATCTTTGGAGGAGTACTTCGCTTACGACATAAATGAGTATTATGAGTCGATACAGATGGGACTACCGGCGTTATATTATTCTGGAAGAGATAATCCACCACATCCTGAAATATGGATTAATTATTTCCTCAGAATGGTGCAGCTCTACTCCAATAGGATATGCGAATTATCAGAAGAATCAAATGCAGATGAAATAAGCGGAAGTGTATCTTATCTAAAAGGTAAAGAGAAGGAGCTGCTTCTTTTTCTGATGAAGAAATATAAACGTGAGTTTACACCTATGGAGGTAAGCAAAGAGCTCGGTGTTACGAACAAAACCGTCATTAATCGTCTTTCAGTTCTTGTAAAGAACGGATTTGTGGTTCCAATTCTAGTAAAAGAAAGAATCAGATCTTACGAACTTAGTGAGCTTACTAGGAACAATGAGAAGGAGATAAAAAAGCTTCTTCAATAAGAGTGACTGTAATAAAAAAAGCTTAGAAAAATCGATTTGATTTTTCTAAGCTTTTATTATATTCAATCAGTTAATCAATTACTCACCAAATACTGCAAGATAGTCCTTCTGGAACTTCTCGATACCAGCATCTGTAAGAGGGTGATGTGTCATCTGCTCGATTACCTTGTAAGGAACTGTAGCGATGTCAGCACCTGCAAGAGCGCAGTCTGTAACGTGCATAGGATGACGGATAGAAGCAGCGATGATCTCTGTCTCAATTCCGTGGATGCTGAAGATCTCAGCAACTTCTGAAATAAGATCTGTACCACGAACGCTGATGTCATCAAGTCTTCCAAGGAATGGGCTAACGAATGCAGCACCTGCTCTAGCGCAAAGAAGAGCCTGGTTAGCTGTGAAGATAAGAGTCATGTTAACCTTGATGCCTTCGCTTGAAAGAACCTTACAAGCCTTAAGACCTTCTACAGTCATAGGAATCTTAACTACCATGTTCTTGTGAAGCTTAGCAATCTCACGTCCCTCAGCGATCATGCCCTCAGCATCAGTTGTTGTAGCCTTAACCTCACCTGAGATAGGACCATCTACGATAGAAGCGATCTCTTTAACTACTTCGTAAACGTCTCTTCCTTCCTTAGCGATAAGTGATGGGTTAGTAGTAACGCCGCAGATAACCCCCATGTCATTAGCTTTTCTAATTTCTTCAATATTGGCTGTGTCAACAAATAATTTCATAACCTTTGCTCCTTTTATAAGATGTAATAAACAACAGACATATAATAACACGGATGTTTAGGTATTTGTTATCTTTTTTTGCTTATTTTTTATTATTTAGTGCTAATAAATATGAAAATATGATTGACTAACACGATTTAAAGCGTTAAAGTATTAAAGACGACATCTTTTAGTCAAAAACATGAATAAAAAGGGGTTATGGAGGGTATTTATGATCATCAAAGTTTTGTTACTTCTAGTTTTCTTCGCCACTATGCTGGCAATCGGTTTTATCTGTAGGAAGAATTCTACTGATGTAAACGGATTTGTTCTTGGTGGAAGATCTGTTGGTCCATGGGTTACAGCATTTGCTTATGGAACATCTTATTTTTCAGCTGTTATCTTCGTAGGTTACGCTGGACAGTTTGGCTGGAAATATGGTATCGCAGCTACATGGGTAGGAATCGGTAATGCGCTTATTGGTTCACTTCTTGCATGGCGTATCCTTGGAAGACGTACCAGAATCATGACTCAACATCTTAATTCTGCTACAATGCCACAGTTCTTTGCTGCAAGATTTGGCGGTAATTCTCTTAAGATAGCTGCTTCAATCATCACATTCATTTTCCTTATTCCTTACACAGCATCTCTTTATAATGGTCTTTCAAGACTTTTTGGAATGGCCTTCAACATTGACTATTCTGTATGTGTTATTGTTATGGCTGTTCTGACAGGTATCTACGTAATCGCAGGCGGATACATGGCTACAGCTATCAACGATTTCATTCAGGGTATCATCATGCTGGTTGGTATCACAGCGGTTGTTCTTTCTGTTCTTGGCAGTAAGGGCGGATTTCTTGCTTCTCTTGACGGACTTGCAAGAATTTCTGACGAGACAGTATCAACAACTCCTGGTATTTTCGCTTCTTTCTTTGGACCAGATCCACTTAACCTTCTAGGTGTTGTAATCCTTACATCTCTTGGAACCTGGGGACTTCCTCAGATGGTTCAGAAATTCTATGCAATTAAGAGTGAGAAGTCTATTTCAAAGGGAACTATCGTTTCAACAATGTTTGCGTTTATAGTTGCTGGTGGATGCTACTTCCTTGGCGGCTTTGGACGTCTTTTCTCAGACAGAGTAGACATTGCAGCAGGCGGATATGACAGCATCATTCCTGCAATGCTTTCAGGACTTCCTGATATTCTCATTGCAGTAGTTGTTGTCCTTGTTTTATCGGCTTCTATGTCAACACTTTCATCACTTGTTCTTACAAGTAGCTCAACTCTTACACTGGATCTTTTAAAGGGCCATGTGGTAAAAGATATGGATGAAAAGAAGCAGCTCTTTATCATGAGATTTTTGATCGTTGTATTCGTTGCTATTTCAGTAGTTATCGCAATTGTTCAGTACAAGCAGAACGTTACATTTATTGCTCAGCTCATGGGTGTTTCATGGGGCGCACTTGCAGGAGCTTTCCTTGCACCATTCCTTTATGGCTTATATTGGAAGGGCACAACCAAGGCAGGCGTATGGTGCAGCTTTGTGTTCTCAACTGTAGTTATGCTTGCCAACATGCTTGTTCGTAGCAGCTTCCCAGCTCTTTTACAGTCACCTATTAACGCTGGTGCATTCTGCATGATCGCTGGTCTTGTGATTGTTCCTGCTGTATCAGCATTTACCAAAAAGCCTGATAAGGCACTGGTTGACGGCGCATTTGCATGCTACAATAAAGAAGTTCTTGTTCATCAGAGCACATCACTTTCTGATGAGAACGAGGGAGTTGCCTGAAGCTATTGGATAAGGGAGGATAATATGGACATCAGACGAGCTAAGGTACGAGATATTGACAGCATTTTGAATTTACTTGGACAGGTACTTGAGCTACATGCCCATATACGTCCGGATGTTTTTGTATCAGGTACTACTAAGTACAGTAGAGAAGAGTTAAAAGAAATACTTATAGATAATAAAAGACCCATATATGTTGCAGTAGACAAAAACGATACTGTAATGGGATATGCATTCTGCATCCTAAAGGAGCAGCCTTTTGCCAGTACAATGGTTCCGTTCACATCTCTTTTTGTTGATGATCTGTGTGTGGATCAACATTTCAGAGATCAGCATGTTGGAACCAGGCTCTTTGAATTCGTCAAAGAGGAGGCTAGAAAACTTGGCTGCTATGAAGTTAGCTTAAATGTCTGGGAAGGCAATGAAAGTGCCAGAAAGTTCTATGACAAGATGGGAATGCGAGTTAAAGAAACACAGATGGAGCTCATTTTATGAGCTCCATTTTTTATGCATTATGATTGTGATATAATTAATGTATTAACGAAATAATAACTATTTCTTTTCTGGAGATTAGTATGGACGAAGAGGTAAAATCACTTCTTAGAAAATATAAATCTAATATATCAATCAGCGGTGTTTACGTTATCTTGTATTCCATTTGGATCACCTTTAAATTCTTTTTATCGATCGCGTATGGAGCAGATAACATCTATGATATTGTCGGCGTAGATGAATCTGTTTATGATGGATTCAAATATTTTCTGATTGGTGCTGTAATGCTTGTGTTTTTAATATCAATTCTTTTTCATGTAAGGATTGGACTTGGGGCTGTTAAATTTAGCAAGGTTGATATTACGAGCAAAAAGAGAATCAGAAAAGGCTTTCTGGTATGGGCAATTATCTATGCCTTTTTTTCAATCCTTGGACTGTTTAACTATAACGACAAATTTTCTGATTCAGATACCATAGATACTATTATTGTTGCTGTGGTACTTGATATGACACTCATATTTCTTTTGCTTGATATGATCTATTCCTCATTTAAAGTTCTTAAGATTAAAAAGGAGCTAAATAGCTGATATGCAGATAGATTTTCATTATTATGCCACCTACTGCGCGGCAATCATAGCTGGCTACGAGCATGAAGAAGCGCTTGATATTGCTTATAGTGCGCAGCTTGTGGATCTATGCTCAAAAACCTTTTTAAACAGAATAAAAGCGCCTCATATTGCTGCGACAACTCAGCTACAGCTTGAGATGATGGATGCAAGAACTGATATTTTGGGACTTCAGGAGATAACCAGGATATGGGCATCCTTCCATTTCCTTCCTCGTGATCTGTACGTCCAAAAGCCTCATAGAACTAAGAGATACATGCATAAATACAGACTCATCTGTGGGCCTAATGGCGATCTTGTAGTTAAGACAGTTGAACTTGCCAAAAATAAGCCACTTCAATCTGTTGGAATAGCAATGCATGTACTTGCTGATACCTGGGCACATATGAATTTTGCCGGGACTCCTTCGCTTGTAATAAATAATACTACTAACGAATTTACTGAAATTTATACTTCTGATGATGGCACAGAGTGTGAGAGGAGTATCAAATTCAGACATAGTGCTACAGCTCCTGACGATCTTGAGAAAGGCTTATTTACAAACAGTCTTTTTCAGGGGAATGAACACTCCATAATGAATCTGGGACATGGAAGAGCAGGGCATTTACCTGATTACTCTTATATGAAGTATAGGTATGTTCCAGCCTGGAATGATTACAAGGACATAGTAAAAGACAATCCATCTGACTATATGATGGCCTTTGCTCAGATGGTTCAGGCGATGAAGTACCTTAGAGGTGAAATAGAAGTATTTGAGAAAGATACTTACGCCTTTGACGATATTAGTCAGTTCAAAGACCAGATAGATTCCATACTTAGGAAAAAGCAGCCAGATGCTTCAGATGACTGGAAGGCATTTGGAGAAAGCCTTTCGGGAAAAGAAATACCTGCTTTTGACTCAGATAAGTATATAGAGGAGTTTAATAACTCCAATAGACGAAACAGAAGTAGGACTTTTCTAGCTAAATTCATTATGGGAGCTATTTCTCACAAGGGAATGGTAACTAATGAGATATTTAAATCTGGTAATATACTGACAGGATTTACCAAAGAAATCCGTATTCCTAAAAAAGAGGAGACTGCATGACAACATTTCAGAAAATATCAGTGCTAATATATTCGCTGGCTACCATAGCGCTGGCAATAATAATTATGAGAATGCCTGAGCTTGGCTATAGCCTGATAGTTATTTTGATTTCACTTATACTTTTAGTAAGCGGAATTAAAGAGCTATATGATTTTTTTACTCTCACAAGATTTATGGTTGGTGGTAAAAGAGCTCTATATAAGGGAGTTTTCCTCTTGGATATAGGTCTTTTTACAGGTACTTTGTATGACCTTCCAAGGGGTTATATACTGATGTACCTTGCACTTATACATGGCTTTGCTGGCCTTGTGGAGATATTAAGAGTTAATGAGACAAGGAAGTATGGTGCTACTACCTGGAAGTTTAAATTTGCCCATGGCCTTTTTGATATTTTCCTTGCAATAGCATGTATTGCCTTTAGCTCCAAGCATAATACAGTTGTGCTGATATATTGCTTTGGTCTTATTTATTCAGCCCTCGGTAATATTGTCAATGTATTCAGGAAGAATACATTTATCTATATACAGTAGTTATTTTCATAGAGAATAAAAAAGGATTGTTTCGATACAGTAAATACTGCAACGAAGCAATCCTTATTTTTGATAATAGATATATGAATCAGATATTTGCGATATCTTCCTGTGAGAGGATCTTAAGGCCCTTACCTGTGAGCTTAGCTTCAGCAGCCTTAGTATCACCTACACGGAAGATCATGTAAGCATGGCCCTCTGTGCCTCTTCCTGGGAAAGCATACATGTACTCGATATTGACATCAGCATTGGCAAATACATCAAGAAGCTTATCAAGTCCGCCTGCTTCATCAGGGATCTCAACTGCAAGAACAGGAGTGAGGCTTGCGACAAAGTCATTTTCCTTTAAGGTGTTAACTGCCTCAAGAGCATCATCTACAATGATTCTTGCAATACCAAAATCCTTGGTCTCGGCAAGAGAGGTAGCACGCATATCTATATTGTTTTTGGCCATAACACTGGTGAGCTTTTTGAGAGTTCCAGGTTTGTTTTCAAGAAAGACGGATATCTGTTTTATACTCATATTTGCCTCCTATAAAGTATCTAACTATAGTTTACTCTTTACGTGTGTGTTTGTGCAATTAAACAGATATTAAATCTTACGCTTGTCTATTACACGGACAGCTTTGCCTTCTGATCTGGCAATTGACTTAGGAGCAAGGAGTGAGATACGAACCTTGATACCAAGCATTGAATGCATGTCTGTTGCAAGCTTTTTCTGACGTTCCTCGATTTCACCAACGTTATCTGTGAACATCTCAGGAGTCATCTCAACCTGTACATCCAAAGAGTCTGTATTATTCTGACGGTCTACAACAATCTGGTAATTTGCAGCATAACCATTGTTGAGAAGAACAGTTTCGATCTGGCTAGGGAATACGTTAACGCCTCTGACGATGAGCATATCATCTGAGCGGCCCATAGGCTTAGCCATCTTGATAAAGGTTCTTCCGCAGGAGCATTTACCCCTTGTGAGTTTACAGATGTCTCTTGTACGATATCTGATCATTGGGAAGGCTTCCTTGTCTACAGCTGTGAAGACAAGCTCACCCTGTGAACCTTCTGGAAGAACTTCTTCTGTATCTGGATCAATGATCTCTGCAATGAAGTGGTCCTCATTGATGTGCATACCATCCTGAGCAGAGCACTCATAAGCAACACCAGGACCAGATAATTCTGTAAGACCATAGATGTCATAAGCCTTGATTCCAAGAGAAGACTCAATTTCCTGACGCATTTCTTCACTCCATGCCTCAGCACCGAAGATACCAGCCTTAAGAGGAATATCCTCAGGAGCATAGCCTTCTTCTTTGTATCTCTCTGAAATATAAGCAGCGTAGCTAGGAGTGCAGCAGATGATGGTTGCACCAAGATCCTGAATGAACATCATCTGTCTGTCAGTGTTACCGGAGCTGATAGGAACTGTAAGGCAGCCTACCTTGTGAGAACCGCCGTTAAGACCAGCGCCGCCTGTGAACAGACCAAAGCCGTATGCAACCTGACAAATATCTTCATTAGTTCCACCAGCAGCTACGATTGCTCTTGCGCAGCAGTCTTCCCAGAGGTCAATATCATGCTGAGTATAAAAAGCTACAACACGCTTGCCAGTAGTTCCTGAAGTTGAGTGGATACGTACGCAGTCCTTCATAGGAGCTCCAAGAAGTCCTGTAGGATATGCATCTCTTAAATCCTTTTTGGATAAAAATGGGAGCTTATGAAGGTCATCTACTGACTTAATGTCGTCAGGCGTTACACCTTTTTCTTCCATTTTTTTGCGGTAGTATGGGACATTATCCCATACACGCTTAACCTGTTTAACAAGCTTTTCGCTCTGAATCCTCCTAAGTTCATCGACGGAGGCAGTTTCTATTTCTTTCTGATAGTATTGCTCCATAAGTTTTCTCCCAAGCTAACTTTTCCCATTTATAAACGTTAATTAGTTACATTTTTCAAGCGTGATTTTTGCCAAGCTCAAAGGCCTTTTTGTTCATCTCGAGGAACTTGGCTGGAACATTGGCTTCAAGTGATTTCATCCATGCATCCTCTGGAAGATCGAAGTAGTGAGAGAGTCTTCCAAGAAGAACGATGTTAACAGCCTTGGCTGAACCAGCTTCCTCTGCAAGTGAGAGACAGTCAAGAGCATCTACCTTGGCACCTGTAGCCTTTAACTTGCTCACAAGATCAGCAGGATATTCAGCTGCACCTGTAATAACAGGCATTGGATCGATCTGCTGAGTATTAGTTACGATCTGTCCATCCTTTTTGAGGAATGGAAGCCATCTGGCAGCCTCTAATGCCTCGAAGGATACGATGAAATCAGCTTCTCCTTTATCAATGACAGGAGAGTAAACCTTATCTCCATATCTTACGTATGTTACAACGCTGCCACCTCTTTGGCTCATTCCGTGGACTTCTGAAACCTTAACATCATAGCCCTGATTGAGAAGAAGGTGACCCAGTAATTTGCTGGCAAGAAGAGAACCCTGTCCTCCAACGCCAACAATCATAATATTCTTAGTTTCCATAGTAATCATGCCTCCCTTTCTGGAGCTTCAAGGGCTCCTACTGGACAAAGCTGACTACATACGTTGCAGCCAACGCAAAGTGTTGTATCAATGCTAGCCTTGCCATCCTTCATGGAAATAGCAGGGCAGCCAATTCTCATACATGACTTACAGCCAACGCACTTGTCGGTGTTAACCTTAAGTGGTTTGTTGTGCTTAACATATTTAAGAAGAGCACATGGTCTTCTGGAAATAATTACAGAAGGAGCATCAACTGCAAGTTCTTCCTTTATTACCTTGTCACATTCATCAAGGTTATATGGATCAACAACTCTTACGCGCTCAAAGCCCATAGCCTTGCAAAGTGCCTCGAGATCGATTTTACCAGCTGGATCACCCTTGATGTTGTAGCCTGTTGTAGGGTTCTGCTGATGGCCTGTCATACCTGTAATAGAGTTATCTACGATAACTATTGTGGAATTAGACTGGTTATAAGCAACGTTAGCAAGCCCTGTCATACCGGAATGCATAAAGGTTGAATCACCGATAACAGCTACAGTCTTATGCTCGCTTTCTGCGCCGCGAACCTTATTAAAGCCGTGAAGAGCACCAATAGAAGCGCCCATGCAAAGTGTCATTTCAATTGCACCAAGTGGTGGAACAGCACCAAGTGTATAGCATCCGATATCACCAAGAACAGTGCAGTTATTCTTTTTAAGAGTGTAGAACAAACCTCTGTGAGGGCAGCCTGCGCACATTACTGGAGGTCTGTTAGGTATATTTTCTTCAAGGGTAAAAGAACTAGCGACTTCCTTATCAAAGGATTTGGCAATGAGTGTTTGTGAAAACTCATCACAGATAGGAAGAAGGTCTTTGCCTGTAACTTCAAGCCCAAGAGACTTAACGTGATTTTCGATGATAGGATCAAGCTCCTCTACAACGTAGAGCTTATCTACTTTGGCAGCGAAGTCCTTAATAAGGTTCTCTGGAAGAGGATTGGTCATTCCTAGCTTGAGAACGCTTACGCTGTCACCAAATACCTCTTTTACGTACTGATATGAAGTGGAGCAGGTGATGATACCAATCTTGGTATCGCCCATTTCAACTCTGTTAAGAGGGCAGTTCTCAGCATATGCAATGAGATCCTTGGTACGCTGCTCAACGATAGGATGACGCTTTTTGGCATTACCTGGCATCATAACGTACTTGGCAATGTTCTTCTCATATGGCTTATCAGGTACAGTTCTTTCGCCTGTTTCTACGATAGACTGTGAATGAGCAACTCTTGTGCACATCTTGAGAAGAACAGGAGTATCGAACTTCTCGGATAATTCATAAGCAAGTTTAGTAAATTCAAGAGCTTCTGCAGAATCTGAAGGCTCTATCATAGGAACCTTGGCTGCAATTGCATGATGCCTAGAATCCTGCTCGTTCTGTGAAGAGTGCATACCTGCATCATCAGCTACAACGATAACGAGACCAGCGTTAACTCCTGTATATGACATTGTATAAAGTGGATCTGCTGCCACATTGAGACCAACGTGCTTCTGAGCACAGAATGCTCTTCGACCAGCGAGTGATGCACCAAAGGCTGACTCCATAGCAACCTTCTCGTTAGGTGCCCATTCACAATAGATTTCTTCATATTTAGCAGCTTCTTCTGTTACCTCAGTACTGGGAGTTCCAGGATAACTTGAGATAAAACAGACGCCGGCCTCATAGAGACCACGGGCAACAGCCTTATTGCCCAGCATGAGCTGCTTAGTGTTTGACAAACTCATTAAAATACCTCCTACAAAACTTCTTTTTTAGCGCATTAAACTGCAAAACAAGTTTATGGTTTAAAGCGATAAAGTAAACCCTTATAACAGAATAATAAAATTGGTCAATAAAATCAAGTTAAATTCGTAAGAGTGTTTGACCTTTTAATTTAAATTCGATATACTGTACTTTAGTACTTTAAAGCGTACAAGAAGGGGATTACAATATTATGCCGATTACAGATTTACTAGAACGAAACAGCAAACTTTATGGGGAAGAGGTTGCTCTTGTTGAGATCAATCCCGAGATCAGGGAGGAACAGAGAGTTACTTGGAAAGAATATGAACTGATCCAGCCTACATCAACAGCATATTACAGGAGACAGATCACCTGGTCTGTATTTGATGAAAAGGCTAACAGAGTAGCCAACATGCTCATGGAAAGAGGAATCAAGAAGGGGCAGAAATGTGCGATTCTTCTAATGAACTGCCTTGAGTGGTTACCAATATACTTTGGAATTCTTAAATCAGGAGCAATAGCTGTTCCGCTTAACTTCAGATTTGATTCAGAGGAAATTGACTATTGTTTAAAGGCTTCTGACTCCGACGTTTTATTCTATGGTCCAGAATTCATTGGACGTATTGAGGATATCGCTCAGAAGCTTAAAAAGGAAATGCTTCTATATTACGTAGGAGATCAGTGTCCATCCTATGCTGAGGACTACTTCAGGCAGGCATCAAATGCTTCATCTGTTGCACCTAGAGTTTTAATAGAAGATAGCGACGATGCTGCAATTTACTTCTCATCAGGTACAACAGGATTTCCTAAGGCTATTTTACATATACATACAGCTCTTATGCAGTCTGCCAAGATGGAAGCTATGCATCACGAGACAACTCATAATGATTGTTTTCTTTGCATACCTCCGCTGTACCACACTGGTGCCAAGATGCACTGGTTTGGCTCACTCTTTACAGGAAGCAGAGCAGTTCTTTTGAAAGGTAATTCTCCAGAGGCGGTTTTCAGAGCTGTTTCTGAGGAGCATTGTACAATAGTCTGGCTCCTTGTTCCGTGGGCACAGGACATTCTGGCTGCACTTGATAGTGGTAAGCTCAAAATAGAAGATTACAAGCTGTCTCAGTGGAGACTCATGCACATAGGTGCTCAGCCAATTCCACCAAGTCTTGTAAGACACTGGCTTGAGTACTTCCCAGATCATAAGTATGACACCAACTACGGATTATCTGAATCAACTGGTCCTGGCTGTGTGCACCTTGGAATGGAAAATGTTCATAAGGTTGGAGCTATCGGAGTTCCAGGCTACGGCTGGAAGACCAAAATTGTTGACGAGGAAGGCAAGCCTGTTACCCAGGGCGAGATCGGAGAGCTTTGTGTTAAGGGACCTGGTGTAATGGTATGCTATTACAAGAATAAAGAAGCTACAGATGAAATCCTCAAGGATGGCTGGCTCTTTACAGGAGATATGGCTCGTCAGGATGAGGACGGTTTCATATTCCTTGTAGATCGTAAAAAGGATGTTATTATTTCTGGTGGTGAGAACCTGTATCCAGTTCAGATTGAGAACTTCCTCATGAAGAATGATAAGATTCATGACGCTGCTGTAATAGGTCTTTCAGATGCCAGACTTGGTGAAATTGCTGCAGCCATCATTCAGGTAAAAGAGGGTATGACTCTTACTGAGGAAGAGGTCAATGCTTTCTGTGTTGATCTTCCAAGGTATAAGAGACCTAGAAAAATCATTTTTGATCACGTTATTCGAAACGCTACAGGTAAGATAGATAAACCGAAACTTCGCGAGAAATACTGCGGAGACCACCTTGTTGAGAAACAGAATCAGGGCTAATACGAAAAAAGATTTAATGAAGGATATCAGTTTACGAAAACTGATATCCTTTTTTCGTTAATAAATTAGTGATACTTAAAGCAAAAAAGTGTTAAGTAAAATGTAACAAAATTTAAAAAACAATTAAAAATATATTAAAAAACATTTACAAGCTAAAACGTTTAAGTTAATATAAGTATTGAAATTTACTGACAATTATGCCAGATGTATCTGAATATTACAAAAATGTAAAAGCTTTCAGAATACTACGAATATTGTAACAATTTCGAAATGAAGTATTTAAGCCATTTTCTCGGAAACTAGTTCTTGATTTTGATGATATCTAGCGCGCAGATATCGTTTAAATAACATAACAATTTAAGGAGGGAATGTGTTTTATGCATAAAGTAACAAAAACTTTTTGCAAAAAGGCATTGGTATGTTCGTTATCAGCTTTTATGGTGGTTGGAGGACTTAGTCTTCCTTCAGTAAATGTAAAGGCTGCTGGCAACTACAATTATGGGGATGCGTTGGCGAAATCATTGTTGTTCTATCAGCTTCAGGAGTCAGGTAAGCTTTCAGAGGAAACCTTATCAAGAACTAACTGGAGAGCTGACTCAGGATTAAACGATGGTAGAGATAATGGCCTTGATCTTACAGGCGGATGGTATGATGCAGGTGATAACGTTAAGTTCAATCTGCCTATGGCATATTCATCTATGATCCTTGGATGGTCATATCTTAACAATCCTAAGGCATATACCCAGTCAGGCCAGGAAAAGTGGATGCTCCACGACATTCAGTGGGCCAATGACTATTTTGTAAAATGTAATCCAGATTCAAGTACTTACTACTATCAGGTAGGTGACGGCGGCAAGGATCACGGCTTCTGGGGAGCTCCAGAACTTGTTGAGCTCAAGATGGACAGACCTTCATACAAGGTAGATGACACTTCAGCTAATGGTGGTTCATGTGTTACAGGTGAAGCTGCAGCATCTCTTGCAGTTGCTTCTCTTGTATTCAAGAACTCTGATCCTTCACTTAGCGCTACATATTTAGCACACGCTAAGACTCTTTTCGGAATGGCAGAAAGAGCTAAGAGTGATGCAGGATATACGGCTGCTAGCGGATTCTATACATCCTATAGTGGATTCTATGATGAGCTTGCACTTGCAGGCTGCTGGTTATACAAGGCTACAGGCGACAAGACTTACCTTACAAAGGCTGAGCAGTATGCTGAGAACTTTGGTACAGAGTTCCAGGGCGGCACAGAAATGGCTTACTCATGGACAATGTCATGGGATGATACTCACATGGGCGCTTGCCTTCTTCTTGCAGAACTTACAGGAAAAGATAAGTACTACACAGCTATCGAGAACAGTATCGATTGCTGGAATGGTAAGCTTGCAGGATCAAATCCTATTACAATCAGCCCTGGCGGACTTTCATTCCTCAGCCAGTGGGGATCAGTTCGTTATGCTAACAACCAGGCTTTCATAGATGCAATCTATGTAGGACTTGATAAGGCTGACAGCCAGCACATTGCTGATGCTAATGCTTACATCGAGAGAACTGTTAACTACACACTTGGAAGTTCAGGACAGAACTTCATGGTTGGTTACAACTCACAGTCACCTAAGAATCCTCACCACAGAGCAGCTCATGGTTGCTGGTCAAACAACCTCAATGCTGAGCCTAAGACATCAAGACATACACTTGTTGGTGCTGTTGTAGGTGGACCAAGTGGTGCTAACGACAGTTACGTTGACGATCGTAGCGATTATATCGCTAACGAAGTTGCTTGCGATTATAATGCAGGCTTCACAGGCGCATGTGCATATCTCTATGAGAAGAATGGTTACGGCGCTGTAGCAACTCCAACTGCTATTGAGCAGACTGATGGAGGAGAGTTCGTTCTTAAGGCTGGCATCAATGCTCAGGATAAGAACAACAAGATCAACTTTGTTGAGATCAAGGCTGTTATCGAGAACCATACAGCTTGGCCAGCAAGACTTTCAGATAACCTTACACTTCGTCTGTTCTTTGACCTTAGCGACGTTATCGCACAGGGCTACAAGGCTTCAGACATGACTGTTTCTACAACATACATGCAGCATAAGGTTAGAATTTCTGACTTCCAGCCTTCTGATCAGGCAGGTATCTACTACGTAGATGTTGACCTTACAGGCGCTCAGATCTATCCAGGCGGACAGAGCGAGTGCAAGTGCGAGCTTCAGCTCAGATTCACAGCTCCTGGTAAGTGGGATTATTCTAATAGCCCTTGCGTAAAGGGACTTGGCGGCACAAGCAACAATCAGATGGCTACACCTAACGGAATGCAGCTCTTTGAGGGATCAAAGCTTGTACTTGGCGAAGGATATGCTCCAGAGCCTGTTGTAATTCCAGATCCAATCGTTATCGTAGATCCTGATCCAGTAGATCCAGATCCTGTTGATCCTATCGAGCCAGATGATCCAGTAGATCCAGATCCAGTTGATCCAGTAGAGCCGGATGATCCTATCGAGCCAGACGATCCAGTAGAGCCAGATGATCCAATCATCGTTCCAGATCCTGTTGTTACAGGCGACTTCAAGGCTGAGTACACACTCAATAACTGGGGTTCAGGTTATCAGGTTCTTATCAAGGTTAAGAACGATACAGATAAGAGAACAAATTCTTGGGTACTTAAGGTTAACAAGAAGGATGTTGGTATCGATTCAAGCTGGTGCGTAAACGTTGATGAAGATGCTAATTACTACATCATTACACCAATGTCATGGAACGCATCACTTGAGCCAGGCGGATCAACTGAATTTGGTATTCAGGGATCAAGCCATCTTAACAACACTGTTGAGATTATTGCAGAAGCAAAATAAAAAACTTACAGTTATCGTCCACAGCCTTAGGGCTGTGGATGGTAACAAATTATATGGAGGGTTAGTCAATGCATAAGAGCACTAAATCTTATGGCAAAAAAGCATTGATTGGAGCACTGTCAGCTGTACTTGTACTTACAGGCTTTGGCGGCTTAACTATTGGAGCAAATGCAGCAGAAACTAGCAACTATGCTAGCTCAGCAGCTACAAATTTAACAACTGAATATACCATCAATAACTGGGGCTCAGGTTATCAAGTTCTTATCAAGGTTAAAAATGATACAACTAAGAGAGCTGATAGCTGGACTCTTAACGTAAGCAAAAATGATGTTGGAATAGATTCTAGCTGGAATGTAAAGATTAAAGAAGATGGAAATTATTATGTTATCACTCCTATGGAGTGGAACAGTGTAATTGAGCCAGGACAGGCTGTAGAATTCGGTATTCAGGGTTCTAGCCATATTGGTTCTAAGGTAGAAATTCTTGTAAATGGACAGGCTTCTGCATCAGAGCCAGATGAGCCAATCATCGTTGAGCCTGATCCAGATCCAGTTGATCCTGATGAACCAATTATCGTTGTTCCTGATCCTGATCCAGTTCCAGACCCAACTCCAATTGAGCACGGTGATGCTATTGTTGGTGATGACTGGCTTCATACAGATGGACATAGAATCCTTGATCAGTATGGTAACGAAGTATATCTTACAGGTGCTAACTGGTTTGGCTTTAACTGCTCAGAGAGAGTATTCCATGGACTTTGGAGCGCTAACATGAAAACAGTTGTAGAAGGTATGGCTGATCACGGTATTAACCTTGTGAGAGTACCTATTTCTACAGAGCTTTTATTTGAGTGGAAGTCAGGCAAGAACGTTAAAGTTAACGTAAACACTTATGCAAATCCTGAGCTTAAAAGAGCTGACGGCTCTGACATGGGCTCAAGAGAAATCTTTGATGTTTTCCTTGCTCTTTGCAAAGAAAATGGTATCAAGGTAATGATGGACTGCCACAGTGCAGATGCCAATAACTCAGGTCACAATTACAATGTATGGTATGGCCCTAAGGGCTTTACAACAGCGGATTGGATCGAGGGATGGACATGGTTTGTTAATGAGTACAAGAATGATGATACAATCATCGCTTGCGACCTTAAGAACGAGCCTCACGGCAAATTCTCACAGTCTGAAGCAGTATCTGCTAAGTGGGATGATTCTACAGATGAGAACAACTGGAGATATGCAGCAAGCCGTTGCGGTAAGGCAATCCTTGCAGTTAATCCTAAGCTTCTTATCATGGTAGAAGGTATTGAGGAGACTCCAAGAGCAGGATATGACTATAATTCCGGCACACAGGATCCTAACGCTACAGAAGATCAGCTCAAGTATTACGGCGGCTGGTGGGGTGGAAACCTCAGAAATGCTGGCGAATATCCTGTAGACCTCGGTGCATACCAGAGTCAGCTCGTATATTCACCTCATGACTACGGCCCACTTGTATATGAGCAGTCATGGTTCAAGAAGGACTTCTCTGAAAAGACTCTTCTCAATGACGTTTGGTATGACAGCTGGTTCTATCTTCAGGACAAAGACATTGCACCACTTCTTATCGGCGAGTGGGGCGGATTCATGGATGGCGGCAGCAATGAGAAGTACCTTAACATTATGGCCGAGTTCATTGCCAAGAATCACATCAATCATACCTTCTGGTGCATCAATCCTAACTCTGGTGACACAGGCGGACTTCTTGAAGGCGACTGGGTAACATGGGATGCTGCCAAGTACAACATGATGAAAAAGACTCTTTGGTCAGATTCACGTACTGGCAATTTTGTAGGTCTTGACCATGAGATTCCACTTGGATCAAAGGGTGAGACAGTAACAGCTTACTATAGATAATATCTTTTCTTCATACACTTTCAAAAGTACCAGTCACTGCGGACACCGCAGTGGCTGGTATTTCATGTAGTGACTTTTTATACTATAAAGCTATAATAGAAATTGAATGTTTATGATAAAATAATACATAATTTTAAATTAGAAACTGGGGAGTAACATGAACAAAACAATAAAGATCAAATATTTTAACGACAAGATTGAGAAACTTCAGTATATAGATGGCAAATCTGACTGGATAGACCTTAGGAGCGCTGAGGATATTGACCTCAAGCAGGGAGAATTTAAGCTTGTTCCACTTGGAATAGCAATGGAGATTCCAGAGGGCTATGAAGCACATGTAGTGCCTAGAAGCTCAACCTTCAAGAACTTTGGAGTAATACAGGCCAACAGCATGGGCGTTATCGATCACTCATATTGCGGAGATAATGATCAGTGGTTTATGCCTGTAATTGCTATGCGCGATACACATATCAGCTTTAATGATCGTATTTGCCAGTTCCGCATTATGGAGAATCAGCCTCACATTGATTTTGAGGAATGTGATCACCTTGAAGGCGCTGATAGAGGCGGTTTTGGTTCAACAGGCAAGAACTGATATTTTGTTAATAGTTCTTTTGACACTTGTATAAGATTGTGCTATAAAAGAAACTTGCGGCATATTTGAATTACCTGTTTAGATATGTATAAATTGGTATAAACTTAAATTTTATTTTATATAGGAGAAAACAATGAAAATTCGTACAAGATATGCACCAAGCCCAACAGGCCGTATGCATGTAGGAAATCTTAGAACAGCTCTTTATGCTTACCTTATTTCCAAGCATGAGGGTGGAGACTATATCCTTAGAATTGAGGATACTGACCAGGAGCGTTTTGTAGAGGGCGCAACTGAGATTATCTATCAGACACTTAAGGATACAGGACTTGTTCATGATGAAGGTCCAGATATCGGTGGCCCAGTAGGTCCTTATGTTCAGAGTGAGAGACAGAAGGCCGGTATTTACATGCAGTATGCCAAGGAGCTTGTAGACAAGGGCGAGGCTTATTACTGTTTCTGTGATGAGGAGAGACTTGCTACTCTTGTACAGGAGATAGATGATGGCAACGGTGGCAAGAAGCAGATCAGTGTTTATGACAAGCACTGCCTCCACTTATCCAAGGAAGAGGTTGAGAAGAACCTTGCTGAGGGTAAGCCATTTGTTATCAGACAGAATAACCCAACAGAGGGTACAACTACATTCCATGATGAACTTTACGGAGATGTAACAGTTGAGAACAAAGAGCTTGATGACATGATCCTTATCAAGTCAGATGGTTATCCAACATATAACTTTGCTAACGTTGTTGATGATCACCTTATGGGAATCACACACGTTGTTCGTGGTAACGAGTATATTTCTTCATCACCTAAGTACAACAGACTTTATGATGCATTTGGATGGGAAGTTCCTAAGTATATTCACTGCCCACTTATCACTGATGAGGAGCACCACAAGCTCTCTAAGAGAAGCGGACATTCTTCATTCGAGGATCTTATCGAGCAGGGCTTTATTGCAGAGGCAGTTGTTAACTTTGTAGCTCTTCTTGGATGGTCACCAGATGACAACCAGGAGATCATGAGCCTTCAGGAGCTTATTGAGAAGTTTGATTATACACGTATCAACAAGTCACCTGCTGTATTTGACTATACTAAGCTCAAATGGATGAACGGTGAGTATCTCAAGGCTATGGATGAGGATAAGTTCTTTGAGATGGCTAAGCCTTATCTTGAGAAAGTTATCAAGAAGCCTCTTGATCTTAAGAAAATTTCTAACATGGTTAAGACTCGTATCGAGATCTTCCCTGATATCGAGGGTATGGTAGATTTCTTTGAGGAGATGCCTGAGTATGATACAGCTATCTTTGCTCACAAGAAGATGAAGACTAACGAGGAGACATCACTTGCAGTTCTCAAAGAGGTACTTCCACTTCTTGAGGCACATGATGATTACACTAACGATTCTCTGTTTGCTCTTTTGTCAGATTACATCAAGTCTCACGAGTACAAGAATGGTTACGTTCTCTGGCCAGTAAGAATTGCTGTATGTGGTAAGGAGATGACTCCATGTGGAGCTACTGAACTCATGGAAGTTATCGGTAAGGACGAGACAATCGCCAGAATTAAGAAGAGTATTGCACTTCTTGAGAAATAATATAAATGGTAATGCCGCTCAGATGGAGGCTATTCTCCATAAAGATGGCCCTGCAATGGTTCTTGCAGGGCCAGGGAGCGGCAAAACCTTTGTTATAGTACAAAGACTAAAGCATTTGATCGAGGAGTGTTCAGTAGATCCTTCATCAGTTTTAGTAATAACCTTCACGAAAGCTGCAGCAATAGAGATGCAGCACAGATTCTATAAGATTACAGATTCTCTTTATCCTGAGGTGTGTTTTGGCACATTTCATTCTGTTTTTTATCAGATAATTCGTCAATCGAATCCATCTAATAAACTTAAAATAGCCAGTGAGAAAGATAAGTACAGATTTGTTAAGGATATTATCCTCAAATTATCGTCTGTGCATGATATTGATAAACAGGAATGTACTGATGCTGTTGAAATGATAGGGGATATTATCTCTGAAATTTCCAGGATCAAGAATACTGGAGAAGCACCTGATAAGCATCAGGAAAGCGTTCCATTATCTAAATATTTTACAGCTATTTACAATGAATATAATGAGCTACTTAGAGAGTTTGGTCTGATTGATTTTGATGACATGATTCTTCGCTGCTACGAGCTTTTACAAAAAGATAAAAGCCTTCTTGATATGTGGAGCAGGAGATTTAAGTATGTTCTAATCGATGAGTATCAGGATATAAATCTCATGCAGTATAAGGTTATAAGGCTTCTGTGCAGGACTAATAATCTCTTTGTTGTAGGAGATGATGACCAGTCTATATATGGCTTTAGAGGCTCTGACCCTGGAATAATGCAGAAGTTCACAGAGCAGTTTGAAGGGCAGAGTCCTAAAATCATAAATTTAAATATCAACTATAGATGCGCAAAAATAATATTATACGCATCGAATGATCTTATAAAAGAAAACATCATACGACTTAATAAGGAGCTAAGGCCTGACACAGCAAGCCCTAATGGCTTTGTTTATCCCAGAAAGTATATAAATAAAAAGCATCAAAGCGCAGCCATTATCAAGTTTCTCAAGGATAATATGGATAAACTTGATACCATAGCTTTTATTTTCAGGACTAATTCAGAAGCTCTTGCACTGGCTGGAGAGTGTAAGATGTACGGGATTCCTACTAATCTTGATAATTACGCTAAGTCTTTTACCGATTCTCCAGCTGTTAAGCTATGCGAGAGCTACCTAAGGTTTGCATATGAGGGCAAAAAGAGGGAGTTCTTTTTACGGATTATGAATAACCCCAACAGATATATCAGCAGAAGTGCGTTATCCAAGGATGCGGTAAGCGAAGCTGAGCTATTAAAGTATTATCGTGGTAATCATGAGAGGATAAAAGAAATTGAAAAGCTATTCAGACAGATAAACATGATAGCTCATATGAGACCAGCTCTTTCCATAAGGTTTCTGAGAAATGAGATTGGTATAGATAAGCTCTTTTCAAAGGAGATAAGCGCACTTGATGAGCTGAGCGAGCTGTCAAAAAAGATTCCTGATAATACGCTTTTATTAAAAGAACTGGACAGGATAAAGGAAGAAAGTATTGATACAGACTCAAAGGGCAAGGCTGTAAATAAAGGAAAGTGTGTAAGACTCCTAACAATGCACGGATCTAAGGGGCTTGAGTTTGATATAGTATGGCTCCCAGGTCTGAATGAAGGCGTTATTCCAAGCAGAAGCTCAGTTACAAAGGAGCAGATAGAAGAAGAGCGCCGAATGCTCTATGTCGGAATGACAAGGGCTAAATCAGCGCTCATAATGTCGTATTGTACCGGAAATAGTGAGAATCCGATGCTACCTTCAAGGTTCCTAAGGCCCCTCAGGCATTTATGGGAAAAAAATTATTCTTCTCCGTCAAGTCCTTCTTCTGGGAGCTCTACGAGCTCATCGAACTCAACATCGTCAAGATAGAGGTCAAAAGCTTCTGATACAGCCTCGTACTCAGCATCATCACTTATATAGCCAAGTTCAGGCTCTTTATCTGATCCATCCCAGATAAATTCATAGAACCAGACATTTCCATCATGATTCTGACCATTTTTATCAAGTGGTAAAAGAACTATGTAATCTTTATCGTTAACAGTAAGCACGATCATAATGGCGCAATTAACGATTTCGCCGTGATCAAGCTCGATTTCAACTGTTTCCTGCTCGCCATTCTCGATTCTGGTGTTCATTTCGGTTGCAATCTTAGAAAATTCCATATTTTATGCCTCCTTGTGGAATTTGTTCTCGTATATGTCGATTATAGCATAGTTTATTAGCATATAAAGCTTTTTTGTGGTAAAATATTACGGCATATGTGAAAGATTGGGAGTATGAAAAATGCGTGGGAAATTTGAGATTTGCAATGAGAAGCCATATCCTCTCGGCTGTTATATCGATTACGACAAGAGTCTGGTAGTTCGCACTATTTTCGGGGATAACAAGAAGTGCGGAATTACGCTGTATAAGTCGGAGGGGAGCAAGATTGTAGATATTCTGTCTATTTCTTTTCCTAAGTCCTTTAAGAGAGGGGCTATTTATTCTGCGAGGATTAGAGGAATAGAGAACATTGATGAATATGACTCCTACAATTATTTTGCGGATGATTCATATTTTTGTGATTCCTATGCCAAGCATGTTATAGGTCTTGAGAAGTTCGGGACAGATGTTCCTGATAATGAGATCAGAGCCAAGCTTGATAATAAGTCCCTTCATTCACATTCTGAAGTATGTTTTGACTGGGGAAGCGATGCTAATCCTCATATTCCGTATGAGAATAGCTTTGTATATCTTTTGAATGTCAGAGGTTTTACTAAGAGCGCCAGTAGTGGTGTTACAAGTTCCAAGAGAGGAACCTTTGGCGGAATAATTGAGAAAATCCCATATCTCAAGGAGCTTGGTGTTACAACTATAGAGCTGATGCCTGCTTATGAGATGAATGAGGTTGAGAACCCTGTTAAAAAGGTTAAGGCTATAGGCAATAAAGTCATCTATTCCAAGGATGGAAGCCTTTTAAATGAAAACGAGATTACCAGAAAAGTAAACTTCTGGGGCTATAAAAAGGGCTATTATTTTGCTCCAAGAACTGCTTTCTGCGAGAATCCTTGTGATGCAGAAAATGAGTTTAAGAGTTTTGTTAAGACACTTCATGAAAACGGACTTGAAGTTATTATGCAGTTCTTTTTCGAGGAGAACGAGAACGAATCTCTTATAATCGATGCTCTTAGATTCTGGAGATGCACCTATCACGTTGATGGATTCCATCTCAAGGGCTCAAGAGTTCCTATCAGACAGATAGTTAAGGAGCCTTTATTTACAGATGCCAAGATATGGTACGACTGGTTTGATACAGGAGATATCTATGGTGGCAAAACGCCTGATGAGCGCGTTCTTGCTATATATAACCACTCATTTATGTATGCGAGCCGTAGATTCTTAAAGAGCGACGATAATACAGCTAATGATTTCCTCAAAGCTATGATAAATAATGGCTGCGACAACGGCGTTATCAATTATATATGTGATTACGAGGGCTTCAGACTTGCTGACCTTGTGACCTATGAGCACAAGCACAACGAGGAAAACGGTGAGAACAACAAGGACGGCACAGACAACAATCTCAGCTGGAACTGTGGTATCGAGGGCCGTACAAGGAAGCACAATATATTAGAGCTTCGTAAGAAGCAGATGAAGAACATCCTGACCATGCTCTTTATGGCTCAGGGAACACCGATGCTCTTTAGCGGTGATGAATTTGGTAATTCACAGTCAGGTAATAACAATCCTTATTGCCAGGACAACGAAATTGGCTGGGTTGACTGGCGTGCTCTTGATAAGAACAGAGATGTTTTTGAGTATGTTAAGAGTATTGTGAATCTTAGATTTGCGCATAGCTTTTTGCATAATCATAAGCCTTATAAGCTTATGGACTATATATCCTGTGGTTACCCTGATCTTTCCTGTCATGGCAAAGAGGCATGGAGACCTGATTTATCTGGATATAGCCATATTCTTGGCATGCTGTACTGTGGTTTATACGATAAAAAAGCAGCTGACAAGCCATTTATTTATGCTTGTTACAACATGCACTGGGCAAAAAATGAATTTGCTCTTCCTAAGCTTCCTGATGGGCTTCGCTGGAGTCTTCTGATGGATACTGGGGATTTGAATGGTAAGACGCTCGGGGTACAGGACCCAGAGTTTAATGTTCTGGACGAGAGAAGCGCTAGGATTTATATAAGCGAAATCGATCCAGATTATAAAAAGAAAAAGGAAACAAAGAGAAAGAAAAATGGCAAAAATTGACGTAATCGAAAAATTTCTTAGGTATGTTAAAATCGACACTCAGTCTGATGACACAACTGGCACATCACCATCTACAATGAAACAGCATGATCTGGCTAAACTTCTTGCTGACGAGCTTACACAGATTGGTGCTTCTGACGTTTTCTATGACAAGGAGCACTGCTATGTATATGCCAGTATTCCATCTAACATTGATGATGGCAAGGACAGACCAGCAATTGGCTTTGTGGCACATATGGATACTTCTGATGAAGTAAGCGGCAAGGATGTTAAGCCTCGTATTGTTGATAACTACGAGGGAACAGACATAGTTCTCAATGCTGAGGAGAAGGTTGTTTTATCACCTAAGGATTTCCCTGAGCTTCTTAATCACATCGGAGAAGACCTCATTGTTACAGATGGTACAACACTTCTTGGTGCTGACGATAAGGCCGGAGTTTCTGAGATCATGACTATGGCTGAGACTCTTTTGACTAATCCTGATTTAAGGCATGGCGATATTAAGATCGCCTTTACTCCGGATGAGGAGATTGGCGCTGGAACAGCTTTCTTTGATATTGATAGATTTGGTGCCAAGTACGCATATACAGTTGATGGTGGCAAGCTTGGAGAACTCGAGTACGAGAACTTCAATGCTGCTGAGGGTAATATCAAGGTTAACGGTAGAAGCGTTCATCCTGGCGATGCCAAGAACAAGATGATAAATGCAGCGCTTCTTTGCTATGAGTTCCATGCTCTTTTACCTGCATTCCAGAATCCTATGTATACAGAGAAAAGAGAAGGCTTCTTCCACCTTACTGAGGTTAATGGCGGAACAGAGAAGGCTAGCGCATCATATATTATAAGAGACCATGATGAAGCTCTTTTTGCTCAGAAGAAAGAACTGTTTGTGGCTGCTGCTGAATATCTTAACAAGAAATATGGAGAGGGCACAGTAGAAGTCGAGGTTCACGATCAGTACTACAACATGATCGATAAGATCCGTCCTCACATGCACCTTGTTGATAATGCCAAGAAGGTTATGACAGAGCTTGGAATCACACCTATTGATTCTCCTATCAGAGGCGGCACAGATGGTGCAGCGTTGTCTTACAAGGGACTTCCATGTCCTAACCTCTGCACAGGCGGCTATAACTATCATGGCAAGTATGAGTACGCTTCAATCCAGGAAATGAGGAAGGTTGTAGATATCCTTCTTGGAATCGTTGATGCGTATGGTACTAAGTTTTAATATGTTTTTTTTTAGAAAGAGTTTTTGGTAATGAGTAAAGAAATAAATGTTTTAAATAGTAATAAAAATGAGATCACAGATGCAGAGAGCCTTAGACAGCTTGAGTTTATCGAGAAGGCCAAAGCTTATGTTGCTGACAAGGAAAAAGAGCTTGGCAGAAAGCTTACAGCCTGCGTTGTAACCTTTGGTTGTCAGATGAATGCAAGAGATTCTGAGAAGCTTCTAGCAATCCTTCGTCTTGTAGGCTACGAAGAGTCTGAGTCTGAGAATGCTGACTTTGTAATTTACAACACCTGCACAGTAAGAGATAACGCAGATCAGAGAGTGTATGGACGTCTTGGTGCATGTAGTAATTTCAAGAAAAAGAATCCTGATATGAAGATAGCTCTTTGTGGCTGCATGATGCAGGAGCAGACAGCAGTTGAGAAGATTCAGAAGAGCTACAGATTTGTTGATCTTATTTTCGGAACACATAATATCTATAAATTTGCTGAGCTACTTTGCACTTGTCTTGAGTCAGACAGAATGATAATCGATATTTGGAAAGAGACAGACAAGATTGTTGAAGACCTTCCAGTTCTTCGTAAGTACCCATTTAAGTCAGGCGTAAACATTATGTTTGGCTGCAACAACTTCTGTACTTACTGTATTGTTCCTTATGTTAGAGGTCGTGAGAGATCCAGATCTCCTAAGGATATCGTAAGAGAGTGTGAGAAGCTCGTTGCTGATGGAGTTAAAGAGGTTATGCTCCTTGGTCAGAACGTTAACTCTTATGGTCTTGATTTCAAGGATGATGATCCTAATAAGATAAGCTTCCCAGAGCTTCTTGAAGAGGTTTGCAAGGTACAGGGACTTGAGAGAATCAGATTTATGACTCCTCATCCCAAGGACTTCTCTGATGAGCTTCTTGATGTAATCGAGAGAAATCCTAAACTTGCAAGACATATCCATCTGCCACTTCAGTCAGGAAGTACAGAAATCCTTCGCCGTATGAACCGTAAGTATACCAAGGATTCATATCTTGCACTTGTAGATAAGATCAGGACTAAGCTTCCTGATGTTGCTATTACAACTGATATTATCGTTGGCTTCCCTGGTGAGACACCAGCTGACGTGGACGAGACTATAGATGTAGTTAAGAAGGCTTCTTTTGATAATGCCTTTACATTTATCTATTCCAAGAGAACAGGAACACCTGCTGCCGGCTTCCCAGATCAGGTGCCAGAGGCAGAGGTTAAAGAGAACTTCGACAGACTTCTTAAGGTTGTTCAGAAAACAGCAAGAACACAGTCTGAAAAGCTTACAGGAGTAACCGAGAAGGTTCTCGTTGAGAGTGTTAACGAGCAGGATAACAGCCTCGTTACAGGCAGACTTAGCAATAACACACTGGTTCACTTCCCAGGTGATGAGTCACTTATTGGCGAGCTTGTTGATGTTAAGCTTGTGGAATGCCACGGATTCTACTTTACAGGGGAAAGAGTCTGAATCTGATCTATTTTATTTAAAATGAGTTACAAGGGGAATTTTTGTTGTGGAGAGCAGCGCTACTTTTGATACGGTTGATATAGAAAAAGTATCACCTATGATGCAGCATTATCTGCAGACCAAAAAGGAAAACAAAGACTGTATCCTTTTTTACAGATTAGGGGATTTTTATGAGCTCTTTTTTGACGATGCACAGGTTGCATCTAAAGAGCTTGAATTAACACTTACAGGTAAGGCCTGTGGCCTTGAAGAGAGAGCTCCGATGTGCGGAGTTCCTTTTCATGCTGTGGATTCTTATCTGACCAAGCTCGTTGGCAGAGGCTATAAGGTCGCTATCTGCGAGCAGACTGAGGATCCCAAGCTTGCTAAGGGAATTGTTAAAAGAGAAGTTACCAGAATCGTAACTCCTGGAACAAACCTTAATATGCAGGCTCTTGAAGAGACTAAGAACAATTACATCATGAGCATATTGTATTCACCTGATAATATCGGTATTTCCATAGCTGATGTTACAACTGGTGATTATTATCTGACTGAGGTTGATTCCTTAAGAGAAGCGCTTGATGAAATTGGCAAATATGTGCCTTCTGAGATCATCTGCAATGAGTCTTTTTCTGTTAGCGGCGTGGATATGGAAGATTTACGTAACAGAATGCAGATCTTCGTCAATCCACTGGATGCAAGATACTTTGATGAGGATAGCAGCAAGAGACTTCTGATGAAGCACTTTAAGGTGTCATCTCTTATCGGCCTTGGTGTTGATGACTTCCCTAACGGCGTAGTTGCTGCTGGTGCGCTTTTGCAGTATCTGATCGATATGCAGAAGTCTGATGTCAACAACATCACCCATATTTATCCATACCTTGCAAGTAAGTTCATGCTTCTTGATAGCTCTACAAGACGTAACCTTGAGCTTGTAGAGACAATGCGAGATAAGCAAAAGAGAGGAACTCTTTTGTGGGTGCTTGATAAGACCAAGACAGCCATGGGAGCCAGAACTCTCAGGAGCTTTATTGAGCAGCCTCTTATTGACAGAGAAGAGATATTAAAGAGACAGAGCGCTGTTGAGAGCCTTGTTAAGAACGTAGTTTCAAGAGAAGAGATCAGAGAATACCTTGGACCTATCTATGACCTAGAGAGACTTATGTCCAAGATTGTATATAAGACTGCCAATCCAAGAGATCTTCTGGCATTCAGGAATTCTATCAGCATGATTCCTGCAATTAAGACAGCTCTTTTGGATGTACAGGATAATGCAGAACTTTCTGCGCTTCAGGAAAGACTCGATGCTCTTAGAGATATTTATGAGCTCATCGATCAGGCAATCGTTGAAGAGCCACCTCTTGCAATTAAAGAGAGTGGAATCATCAAGGAAGGCTTTGATGCAGATATAGATCATTTCAGAGAAGCTGGAACCAATGGTAAGACCTGGCTTGCTGAGATGGAAGAAAAGGAAAGAGATAAGACAGGAATCAAGAACCTCAGGATCAAGTACAGTAATGTATTTGGCTACTCCTTTGAGGTTACAAACTCCTTTAAGGATAAGGTTCCTGATTACTTTATACGTAAGCAGACACTCACAAACTGCGAGAGATATACAACACCTGAATTAAAAGAGCTTGAAGATACAATCCTAAATGCTCAGGATAAGCTCAATAACCTTGAGTACGAGATGTTCTGTAAGATAAGAGATTCAATAGCTCTTGAGATCGACAGAATACAGACTACTGCCAAGGCTATAGCCCTTCTTGATGTATATTCTTCCCTTGCATATGTTGCCGAAAAGAATCACTATGTTAAGCCATCAATAAATGAAGAGGGTATTATCAACATCAAGGAAGGCAGACACCCAGTAGTTGAGAAGATGCTTGATACATCTGATATGTTCATTTCTAATGACACATATCTTGATAATAAAAAGCATTGTATCTCTATTATCACAGGACCTAACATGGCTGGTAAGTCCACATACATGCGACAGACAGCACTTATTGTTCTGATGGCTCAGATAGGAAGTTTTGTTCCTGCTACCAAGGCTGATATGTGCGTAGTAGACAGGATATTTACAAGAGTTGGAGCCAGCGACGATCTCGGAAGTGGACAGTCAACCTTCATGGTAGAGATGAATGAGGTAGCCAATATCCTCAGGAACGCAACCCCGGATTCACTTCTTATCCTTGATGAGATAGGAAGAGGAACAAGTACCTATGACGGACTTGCAATTGCCTGGGCTGTAACAGAGCATATCTCTAACAGGAAGATTCTTGGAGCCAAGACACTGTTTGCTACTCACTATCACGAGCTTACAGAGCTTGAAGGTAAAATGGATAACGTCAATAACTACTGTATTGCAGTTAAGGAAAATGGCGACGACATTGTCTTTTTACGTAAGATTGTTAAGGGCGGCGCTGATAAGAGCTATGGTATTCAGGTAGCCAAGCTTGCAGGCGTTCCTGACATGGTAATAGACAGAGCCAAAGAGATTGTTACTGAGCTTACAGATAACGATATTACCGAAAAGGTTCAGAGTATCGCCAAGGAAAACAAAGGTGATAAAAAGGTTAAGGTTAAGCACTACGATGAGGTTGATACTCATCAGATGTCACTGTTTGATACTGTGACAGACGAAGATGTACTTAAGAGGCTTCAGGAGATTGATATTACAACACTGACGCCAATGGATGCTTTAAATACGCTTTACAAATTACAAAGTGACTTAAAGAACAGGTGGAAAAGCTAAATGGCCTTTATAAATGAGCTGGATAAAAATACTATAGATCAGATTGCTGCTGGTGAGGTTGTAGAAAGACCTGCCAGCGTTGTAAAAGAGCTGGTTGAAAACGCCATAGATTCAGGCGCTACAGCAGTTACTGTTGAGATTAAGGGCGGCGGAATCGATATGATCCGCGTTACTGACAATGGAAGCGGTATCGAGAAGAGCCAGATTCGTAAAGCTTTTAAGAGACATGCAACCAGTAAGCTCAAGAATATAGATGATCTGTTCAGTATTCATTCTCTGGGCTTTAGAGGTGAAGCGCTTTCCAGTATTTCATCTGTTGCTCAGGTGGATTGCATCACCAAGACAAAAGATGACCTTACAGGCACCAGATATTCAATAAATGGTGGCGAAGAGGTAGGAATGGAGGAGATTGGAGCTCCTGATGGAACAAGCTTTATCATCAGGAATCTCTTTTACAATACTCCAGCCAGGAAGAAGTTCCTCAAGACTCCTCAGACAGAAGGAAGCTATATAGGGGATGTTATGGAGCATCTTGCTCTTGATAATCCCACTATTTCTTTTCACTACATCAATAATAAGGATGATAAGTTCTCAACTTCAGGAAATGGCGATCTCAAGGAGCTTATCTATAGAATCTTTGGAAGAGATGTGAGCGTAAGCGTTCGTCCGATAAACGTATCTGATCACGGGATCACTGTTGAGGGATATCTTGGCGAGCCTACGCTTAACAGATCAAATAGGAACTTTGAGATTTTCTTTGTTAATGGTAGATACGTTAAGGACAAGATCATTTCAAAGGCTCTTGAAGAGGGCTACAAGCAGTATCTTATGATGCACAAGTTCCCTTTTGCCATCCTTCACATCAGAATGGACCCTTCAATGGTTGATGTTAACGTGCACCCTGCCAAGCTTGAAGTAAGATTCAATAATCAGGCTCTTTTGTATGATTTCATCAAGACAAGTGTTGAGAATGTTCTGAGCGCGCAGGAAATGATCCCGGATGCTCTGTTATCCAGTAAGGATGATGAGGCTACTAAGAAAGCTGCCAAAGAAGCTACTGTAGAGCCTGTTAATGTTAATGCAGCAGCTGAAAGAGTAGATGGCAGCGAAAAGGTATCTGTTCAGGCGTCAATAGATACTGATACTGAAGAAAAGGTCGTTAAGAAGACAGCACCACAGCCTTTTGAGCGAGTTCGTTTCGAAGAAAATAAGGTAGCTGAGAGCGAACCAGTTTATGCTACTGGAGTAAAGGAAAAACCAATCAAGATTGAGGACGTTAACAAATCAGCAGTCTGGACAAGGATATTTGGAGACCTTGATGGCTCCAAGGCAGAGAAGAACGAGCGCCCATCACCAATAATCAAGCATCAGGATGCGATTGTTGTTGAGAAAAAGCCAGTTCAGCTTAATCTCTTTGATGAAAAGGTTCTTACTAAAGAAAATGTCAAGGAATATGAGATTCTTGGACAGATTTTTGGAACCTACTGGATCATTGGCTTTAAGGATAAGATGTTCATGGTTGATCAGCATGCTGCTCACGAGAAGGTCAACTATGAGAGAATGATGAAGAGATACAAGGCGGGAGACATCCTTTCTCAGATGGTCAATCCTCCTGTTATTGTAACTTTATCGGCTGCTGAAGAAGAAGTATTCCTTGAGTACAGGCAGTATTTTGAAAAGCTTGGCTTTAATATTGAGAATTTTGGTGGTCATGAATATGCCATGAGAGCTATTCCGATAGATCTTTTTGGCTGTGACAGTGAAAAAGAGATGTTCCAGGAGATTCTGGATGAATTGTCACGAGAGACCAACCTTGACAGAACACCAGATGTAATCAACTATAAGATTGCCAGCATGGCGTGCAAGGCTTCTGTTAAGGGTAATACCAGAATGACAAGAGAAGAGATGGAAGCTCTTTTGGATGAGCTTTTAGAACTTGATAATCCGTATAACTGCCCACATGGCAGACCTACGATTATCTCAATGAGCAAATATGAGATTGATAAGAAGTTTAAGAGAGTAGTTGAATAATATGCAAAAACTTATTGTTCTCACAGGGCCTACGGCCGTTGGAAAATCAAAACTATCTATAGAACTTGCAAAGAGACTTGGCGGAGAGATAATCTCCGCTGATTCTATGCAGGTCTATAAATATATGAATATTGGAACAGACAAGATAAGCCCTGAGAAGATGGGAGGAGTAAGACACCATCTTATAGACTTTTTGGAGCCTACAGAGGACTTTAATGTCTTTACCTTCCAAAAGCTTGTAAAAGAGGCTATAGCAGATATAGCATCCAGAGGGAAGGTTCCAATCATCGTTGGCGGAACAGGCTTTTATATTCAGGCGGTTCTTTACGATATTGATTTTACAGAAACTGATGAGGACGATAGCTACAGACATTTACTAGAGGAGAGAGCCAGAATTGAAGGCGTTCACGTTCTTCATGAGGAGCTTAGGGCAGTGGATCCTGTTTCTGCTGAGATTATTCATGAGAATAACTCAAAGAGGGTTATAAGAGCTTTGGAATACTTCCATAAGACAGGAAAGCCTATTTCTGAGCACAATGAAGAGCAGCACCAGCGCACCTCTCCCTATGATTTTAGATATTTCGTATTGACAGATGAGAGAAAAACGCTATACTCTCGCATAGACAAAAGAGTAGATCAGATGATAGAAGAAGGTCTTGTGGATGAGGTTAAATCCCTTGAACAGTACAACATCCCAAGGACAGCTACATCAATGCAGAGTCTTGGCTACAGAGAAATCATTGGCTACCTTGATGGTGAGTATGATCTTGATAGGGCTATTTACCTTATCAAGCTTAATACAAGACATTTTGCCAAGAGACAGCTCACGTGGTTTAGACGTGAGAAGGATGTGATCTGGATTGATAAGAATGAATTTGGTCACGATGATGAATTAATTTTGAAAGAGATGATTAGGATTTATGAAGAAGGAAATGTATAAAGCACTTGGAATATCTGACGCAGTAGTTGATTTTGGCGAGAAGATTCTAAGTGATCTGGAAGAAAGATTTAAGAAGATTGATGAAAACGCTGAATATAACCAGCTTAAGGTTCTCAAGGCAATGCAGGATAACAAGGTTTCAGAGGCCTGCCTTCTAGGAACAACTGGTTATGGTTACAATGATATCGGTAGAGAGAAGCTTGAGGCTGTATATGCATCTGTTTTCCATACAGAGGATGCACTTGTAAGACCTCAGATCACTTGTGGTACACATGCTCTTGCACTTGCGCTTATGAGTAACCTTCGCCCTGGTGATATGCTCTTTTCACCAGTTGGTAAGCCATACGATACGCTTGAAGAGGTTATTGGTATTAGACCATCTAAGGGTTCTCTTGCTGAATATGGTGTCATCTATGCTCAGGTAGACCTTCTTCCAGATGGAGCCTTTGATTTTGACAATATCAAAAAGACTCTTCTTGAGAATGACAATATTAAGCTTTGTACTATCCAGAGATCTAAGGGATATCAGACAAGACCAACTCTTTCTGTAGACAGAATTGGCGAGCTTATTTCTTTTATCAAATCAATTAAAAAAGATGTTATCTGCATGGTAGATAACTGCTACGGCGAATTTGTTGATATCAAGGAGCCTACTGATGTGGGTGCTGATATGGTTGTTGGATCTCTTATCAAGAATCCAGGCGGCGGACTTGCTCCTATTGGTGGCTATATTGCAGGAACTAAGGAATGTGTTGAGAATGCAGCCTTCAGACTTACTTCTCCTGGACTTGGAAAAGAGGTTGGTGCTTCTCTTGGAATTCTTCCTCAGTTCTATCAGGGATTCTTCCTTGCTCCAACAGTAACTGCTTCTGCTCTTAAGGGAGCTATATTTGCAGCAAATGTATATGAGAAGCTTGGCTTTGATGTATGTCCAAATGCTACTGAGCCAAGACACGATATTATTCAGGCTGTGACTTTTGGAAGAGCAGACGGCGTAATTGCTTTCTGTCAGGGCGTTCAGGCAGCTGCTCCAGTAGATTCCTTCGTTGCTCCAGAGCCATGGGATATGCCTGGATATGATGCTCAGGTTATTATGGCTGCAGGTGCATTTGTATCTGGATCATCTATTGAGCTTTCAGCTGATGGCCCTATCAAAGAGCCTTATTCAGTGTTCTTTCAGGGTGGTCTTACATGGCCTCACGCTAAACTCGGCATACTTAAGACTCTTCAGAGCCTTGTTGATGCGGGAATAGTGTCAGAATCTTGTTTAAACTAAACTTTATATGTGATAAAATATATAGTGGTCTTTTTCTGATTGTCTGGAGTTAATATCGGAAGGAGATTCATGAAATCATTTAATACACTACTTGCTGAAAATGCAGTGTACAGAGAAGGGCTTCCCTACGAGAGATTTTTGGCCTATGGACCTGAGAGTCTCACGGATGCTGAACTTCTGGCAATCATTATCAGAACTGGCAGTAGCACAAGCTCACCGGTTGATATAGCCGGTCAGATAATGGAGATGGGAAGAGGCAAGGAAAAAGGGCTCAATGCACTTTTTTCTCTATCCATGGATGAACTTATGGGCATTCATGGAATCGGTCAGGTCAAGGCGGTCAAACTCAAATGTATCGCTGAGCTTGCCAAGAGAATGTCTGCGCAGAAGAGGGAAAGCGTATTTAATTGCAATAATCCAGCTGATGTTGCAGAGCATTACATGGAAAGGCTTCGCCACGAGGAGCGAGAGAAGGTAATTCTTTTATGCCTCGACAATAAACTTAATCTTATTGAGGAATGTCTTTTATCCATGGGAACCGTTAATTCAGCAAGTCTTTCACCAAGAGATGTGTTTATGCATGCTCTTAAGTGCGGAGCTTCAGGCATTATACTTCTGCACAATCATCCGACTGGAGATCCTACTCCTAGCAGAGCGGATGTTTCAATCACCAATAAAATTAGTCAGTCAGGCAATATGCTTGATATAAGACTTAGAGATCATATTATTATAGGAGACAGGTCATTTTGCAGCCTTAAAGAAAAAGGCATGCTGTGGCAATAAGGAGGACGTTTTGGGTAATATTTTTGGAATCGATCTTGGAACCAGCAACATCAAGATTTACAACAGGGATGAGGATTCTCTTACAGTTGAGAAGAATATGATTGCTATCGAGAATAAGACTAATGTCTTTGCGTATGGCAATTCTGCATATGAGATGTATGAGAAGGCTCCAGATAAGATTAAGATAACTTATCCTCTTAACAGCGGTGTTATCGCTGATATTGAGCATATGGAGACTTTAGTTAAGCTCTTTTTGACAGATCAGATGAAGGGCTCTGTTAAGCCTTGTGAGGTTTATATTGCAGTACCTAAGGATGTAACAGAGGTTGAGAGAAGAGCTTTCCATGACCTTATCAATGACGCTGGCATCAAGGCCAAGAAGATCATGATGGTTAAGAAGCCTCTTGCAGATGGTCTTGGAATGAACGTAGACGTTATGAACTCCCAGGGTGTTCTTGTTGTTAACGTTGGTTATGACACAACTGAGATTTCTATTCTTTCACTTCGTGGAATCGTAGTAAGTAAGCTTATCAAGGTTGGTGGTAAGAAGTTCGATGAGTCAATCAGAAACGTTATCCGTAAGGAGTTTGGACTTCTCATCGGTGAGAAGACTTCTGAGGCTGTTAAGATCTCTCTTAAGGATCTTGAGAAGGAAGGTAAGGACGCTGTTGTTTATGGAAGAGACATTGTTACAGGACTTCCTGTTGAGCGTAAGATTCCTACAGAGCTTCTGAACCAGGCTCTGATTGAGAACTTTGATGCAATTCTTGATAACATCAAGGCTGCACTTGAGAAAACTCCACCAGAGCTTGCTGCTGATATCTTTAAGCATGGTCTTTATCTTACTGGTGGTGCATCACAGGTATGCCACCTCGCACAGAGACTTAGCAATGGCGTAGGACTTAACGTTAATATTGCTGAGAATCCAGTGGGATCAGGAGCACTTGGACTTGCCAAGATCATCAAGGAAGACCAGTATAAAGCTCTTGCATATGGAATTGAAGAGGATAAATAATGAGTCCCATTATCAAGAGAAGAGGAGAAGATTTTACATTACCAAGTAAATATCTCCTCTTTATTTTAACAGTGCTATGCACAGGAATGATAATCATAACGTTTAATACTAATCTGTTTACAGGCCCGCTTAATTCTTTTGCAGGCATTTTTGTTGTGCCATTTCAGAAGGGTATTACAACTGTTGGGACTTACCTTAGGAATACTACAGATAAGCTTTCATCTATTACACAGCTTCTTGATGAAAACGAGAGACTCAAAAATGAGATCGATGAGCTTACTATAGCTAATACAACACTTGAACAGGAAAAATATGAGCTGATAGAGCTTCGTAATATGTATCAGCTTGATGATCCTTATGAGAGATACGACAAGATCGGTGCCCGTATTATTGCCAAGGATGCTGGTAACTGGTATCACGCTTTTGTAATTGATAAGGGTTCTGACGACGGACTTGCTATTGATATGAATGTCATGGCTAATGGCGCGCTTGTTGGAAGAATTATAGATGTAGGTCCTGACTGGGCTAAGGTTCAGTCTATTATTGCTGATAACGCATCTGTAAGTGGAATGGTTCTGTCATCATCAGATAATCTTATTGTTTCTGGTGACCTTGAGCTATACAAACAGGGACTTATCAGATTTTCCAAGCTTGTTGATGATGTAGACAAGGTTAGCATAGGAGATAAGATTGTTACATCAAACATTAGTGACAAATACTTGCCGGGTATTCTTGTAGGATATATTTCTACAATTGATGATGATTCAAACAACCTGACCAAGTCTGGCACAATGACTCCAGCTGTTGATTTTGAGCATCTTAACATTGTTTTGGTGTTACTTGAACTTAAGAAAAATGTTACTGACTAAGGGTAATTAAATGAATATTAGGCGATTTATTACCAATTTTATTTTGGTGCTTGTTTCATTTGTTTTACAGACTACTGTTTTCAGAGTTCTGGATTTTGGTGGCAATGCACCAAATCTTTTAATGATAGTTGTTGCTTCCTCAGGATTTATCAAGGGAGATAAGTCAGGCCTCATCATGGGTTTTTTTAGTGGACTTCTGGTAGATATTTTCTTTGGAACATATATAGGCTTTTTTGCCCTTATCTATATGTATCTTGGATTTATTGTCGGTAAGTTTCATGAAGTATTCTTTTCACAGAACATCGTTATACCTATTGTGTTTATCACTATAGCCGATTTCTTATTTGGTTTTGTCTGCTATGTTCTTATGTTCTTGTTCAGGACCAAGTTTGATATAGGCTATTACATGATGAATGTCATAGTACCAGAGGTGGTCTATACAGCTCTGATAGCAATTTTCTTTTACCCATTTATTCTGTATCTGAACAATAGGATAGATGAGAGAGAACAAAGGAGTGCCAAGAAATTTGTTTAGTGAAATAAGGGAAGCTGTAATCAAGTTCATAACGTCCAGAGCTGTCATAGTATGTGGCGTTCTTCTCTGTCTTGCGTCTGTAATGATCTACAGACTTTTTTCGCTGCAGATTATTAATGGTGAGTATTACCTTGACTCTTTTAAACTGCGTATCAAGAAGGAAAAGAGCATCGCTGCTACACGAGGCAATATTTATGACAGAAATGGTAAGCTCCTTGCTTATAATGAGCTGGCTAATTCCGTAACTATTGAGGACGTTTATAAATCCGGAAGAGGTAAGAATAAGTCTATTAACACTACTCTTAACAGGCTTATCGATATTATCGAGGAAAATGGCGATTCTGTAGACCAGGATTTTAGGATTGTTCTGGATGAGAATAATTCTTTTGAATTTACTGTAGAAGGAAATGCTCTTCTTAGATTTCTTGCTGATGTTTATGGCCGAAGCTCAATAAATGAACTTAAGTATGAAGAAAAGACCAAGACAGCTGCAGAAGTTGTAGATGATATGTGCAAAAACTTTGGAATTGGTGATTATGAGGACCCTGATGATTCCTCCACGTTTGTTCCAAGGCTTAACTACACTAATGAGAGAGCACTTAAGGTACTTAATATCAGATATAACATGAGTACTAACAGCTATCAGAAGTATATTGATACAACGGTTGCTTCGGATGTTAGTGATCAGACTGTTGCTGATGTTATGGAAAATGCAGATACTCTTGATGGTGTTTCTATTGAAGAGAGCACTGCAAGAAAGTATGTTGACTCAGTGTATTTTTCACAGATTCTGGGATATACAGGTAAAGTTTCTGAGGATGAGCTCTATGAGCTTCAGCAGATAAACAGTAACTATGGCATCAACGATACAGTAGGTAAATCCGGTATTGAGCAGGCCATGGAGAGTGTTCTTCAGGGTACAAAAGGTTCTGAAACGGTTTATGTTGATAATACAGGTCAGGTAATCGAGACCAGTAACTATGTTGATTCAGTAGCTGGTAATGATGTTTATCTTACTATTGATAAGGATCTTACTGAGGCATGCTATAACATTATTGAGCAGTCACTTGCTGGTATTCTTGTTTCTAAGATACAGAATATCAAGACATATACATTTACTGAGACTTCCAGCTCCAGTAATATTGTTATTCCTATTTATGATGTTTATTACGCTATTTTTGATAATAACGTAGTTGATGTTAATCATTTTTATGCCAAGGATGCTGGAGACAGTGAGAAAGCGGTTTATGAAGCTTTCCTTGGTAAAAATGAAAGCGTTGTAGAACAGATAAGAGCAGAGCTTTCTGAGAATAAGACAAGCTATGACCATCTATCCAAAGAGTATCAGTGGTATATGAGTCATATTGCTGCGAATCTGTATAATGATGGTATTTTGGATTCGTCCAAGGTTGATAAGGAAGATGCTACTTACGTTGCCTGGACAAATGATGAGACAATTTCTTTGGCAGAGTATCTTAAATATGCCATTGCCATGAACTGGATTGATGTTTCCAAACTTAGCATTGATAATCAATATGCTGATTCTGAGGAGATTTTTAACCAGATCACAGAATATATTATTACTGAACTTGCAGATGATGCTGAGTTTAAGACAAGGCTGTATAAATATCTTTTGCTTGATGGCTATATTTCCGGATCTCAGGTGTGCGACATTCTAATAGAACAGAATGCCATTCATGTGGATGAGGAAGAGCTTGAACTGTGGCAAAGAGGCGGAGAATCTGCCTATACTTTCATGGTTAATCGTATTTCTAACCTTGATATTACTCCAGCGCAGCTTGCGCTTGATCCATGTACCGGATCAATGGTAATTACAGATGTTAATACCGGTGATGTACTAGCGCTTGTTTCATATCCTGGATATGACAATAATATGATGGCTAATGGTGTTGATGCTGAGTATTACGCCAGCCTCCGTAAGGATAATTCCAATCCTTTGTACAACTACGCTACACAGCAGAAGACAGCGCCTGGTTCTACTTTTAAGATGGTTTCATCTACTGCAGGACTTATGGAAGGTATCATTACTACCGATTCTGTAATTTACTGCGGTGGTATTTTTGATAAGACTGACAATCCACCTAGATGCTGGATTTATCCAAGAGGTCATGGCGGCCTTAATGTTACCGGCGGTATTCGTAATTCCTGTAACTGTTTCTTTTATGAAGTCGGTTACAGACTTGGACTTGAGGGAGATAGCTATTCTCCGGATACAGGTCTTGAGAAGCTTGCCAAGTATGCGGATCTTTATGGTCTTTCTGAGAAATCTGGTATAGAGATAGCTGAATCTGAGCCACAGATATCTAACATGGATGCTGTGCGTTCTGCTATTGGACAGGGTACTAACTCTTATACAACAGTTGGCCTTGCAAGATATGTTACTACTGTAGCTAACAGTGGTACTTGCTATAATCTTACACTTATAGATAAAACTACTGATTCAAACGGTAACCTTCTTGAAGATTATTCTGCAAGGATCAGAAATGTTATTGATATGCCACAGTCTTACTGGAATGCTATTCATACTGGTATGAGACAGGTTGTTCTGGATAAGGCATATTACTCTAATCTTGGTGTTGCTGTTGCAGGTAAGACAGGTACAGCGCAGGAATCTAAGAGTAAGCCTAACCACTCACTTTTTGTCTGCTATGCACCATATGAGAAGCCTGAGATAGCAATAGCTACCAGAATAGCTAATGGTTATACTTCAAGCTATGCAGCTCAGATTACCAAGGATGCTCTTTCTTATTATTTTGAACTTAGGGATGAGGATGAGATTATTTCAGGTACAGCCCAGACTCTTCAGGATGGCGCTACTAATGCTGATTAAGCTAATCGGAGATATTACTTTATGATTAAAAAGTATAGACTTATTGATTACGATTTTGCGCTCGTGATCATGGTCATGGCACTAACTACAATTGGCATAATGGCAATCAATTCAGCAGAACCTGCTTCCAGCAATAAGCAGATAGCAGGTTTTGTTCTGGGTGTAGCTATGATGATCTTTATTTCTCTACTGGACTATCTGCTGATTGTTAAGCTTTATATTTTGTTTTATATAGGTAACGCGGTTTTACTGGCACTTGTTTTGTCACCTCTTGGAAGTAGCACTAACGGTGCACAGCGATGGATCAACCTTTTTGGCATTACTTTCCAGCCTTCAGAAGCGGCTAAAATATTATTGATTTTATTTTATGCTCAGTTTATTATGAAATATAAGGACCGAATCAAATCTTTTGGTTTTGTCCTAATATGTCTTATGTTCCTTGCATTACCACTGGCCCTTATAGCACTTCAGCCAGACTTGTCGACCTGTATTATGGTTTTGACGATTTTTAGTACTATTATGTTCGTGGCAGGAATTAGCTGGAAAATTGTCATAGCTGTTCTTTCTATAGCAATTCCATCAGTATTATTTGTTATTTATAATGCAGTACAGGGAGAGAGCAGTATTCTTCATGAATACCAGCAGAGGCGTATTCTTGCATGGCTTCATCCTGAGGACTATGCTAACTCAGATGCGTATCAGACACTTAATTCCATGATGGCCATTGGTTCGGGCCAGTTATATGGTAAGGGATATAATACAAATGAGATCAGTTCAGTATTGAATGGTGGTTTCATTTCAGAATCTCCTACAGACTTTATTTTCACTGTTATTGGTGAGGAATTTGGATTTGTAGGTGCCTGTGTAGTAGTTGTTCTTATTCTTGCTATTGCTGTTGAGTGCTTCATGATATCCATGAAGGCCAGGAACAAGGCGGGAGAGATAATTGCTGCAGGTGTCGGAGCCTGGATTGGCTTTCAGGGCTTTATTAATATTGGAGTTGCAACTGGAGTTATTCCTAATACTGGAATTCCACTTCCATTTGTAAGCTATGGTTTGACATCACTTCTTAGTTCCTACATGGGAATGGGATTTGTCTTAAATGTAAGACTTCAGAGTAACAAGTATAATTTGGGGAGGGTATAAGTTCATGAATATAGCACTTATAGCACATGACGCCAAGAAAAAACTTATGCAGAATTTCTGTATCGCATACAGAGGTATCCTTAGTAAAAACGATTTATATGCCACAGGAACAACAGGCAGACTTATAGAGGAAGTAACAAACCTTTCTGTACACAAATATCTTGCTGGACACCTTGGTGGAGCACAGCAGCTCGGAGCAGCAATTGAGCATAACGAAATCGACCTTGTAATTTTCCTTAGAGATCCACTTACAGTTAAATCTCATGAGCCAGATGTTAATAATGTAATGACACTTTGCGATATGCATAATATTCCTGTCGCAACTAATCTGGCTTCAGCTGAGCTTTTAATCAAATCACTTGACAGAGGGGATCTTGAGTGGCGTGAAATGTATAAATAAAGCTATTTGTGTAGTAGCTTCTTTACTAATTCTAACTACAAATCTAACGGGATGTGTGGGTGCAGAGACTGCAGCCAGATATTCCGTTAATTCTTTTTTATCTGATGACAAGGTTTCCTTGTATTATCCGACCTATGCGTCTGATCTATGTGTTGTTAATACAGATATAGGTGATGGGGATTCTGGTATTACAGATTCTGTCAGTGCCGGTCTTTTTGATCTTTCCAGAAAAGAGACTTTGTTTGCTCAGAACGTCAATGAAAGAGTTATGCCTGCCAGTCTTACCAAGGTAATGACTGCTTATGTAGCTCTTAAGTATGGAAGTCTTGAGCAGGTCCTGGTTGCAGGCTCTGATGTGTATGTTACTGAGAGTGGAGCCCAGAAGATCGGCTTAAAAGAAGGAGATAGAATGACTCTTGATCAGGCTCTTCGCATTCTCCTTATTTATTCTGCCAATGATGTAGCTAACCTTATTGCATCTAATATTGGCGGATCAATTCCGGACTTTGTAAACATGATGAATACTGAAGCCTATGCTATTGGTGCCACTAATTCTCATTTTGAGAATCCACATGGTCTTACCAGTGATGAACACTATGTTACGGCATATGATATGTATCTTATTTTTAATGCAGCTATGCAGTACGATACATTCAGCGAAATAATCAATATGAATACCTATACGACATCTTATTTAGATTCCACTGGAGCATCCAAAGATGTCGATATTTCAAATACAAATGGTTTTATCACCGGAGCACAATCTGCGCCCTCCGGAGTAACTGTTATAGGCGGTAAAACAGGTACTACGCAGGCTGCAGGACATTGCCTTATTCTGCTTGCCAGAGATACTGCAGGAAATCCTTACATCTCAGTAATCATGCGGGATACAGACAGTGGTACTCTGTATAATGATATGACACAATTGTTGAAGGAAATCGTTAATTAAGGTTGTCTTTTAAGTACCAATAACATATAATTAATATATCAAAAATTCTTGCTTGCAGGAGGGTATGCCAATGGTTCAGTTAATTGTTGGGAAAAAGGGAAAAGGAAAGACCAAATGCTTATTGGATAAGGTAAATGCTGAAGTTAAGAATGTTTTAGGTAGTATTGCCTTTCTCGATAAGAACACCAAGCACATGTATGAGCTTAATAACAAGATTCGTTTAATTGTTGTATCAGATTTTATGATCTCAAATGCCGATGAATTCATTGGTTTCGTAAGTGGTATTATTTCTCAAGACCATGATCTCCAGCAGATGTATTTTGATAGTTTTCTCAAGATTTCTTGCCTAGAAGGTCAGGATATTACTGAGACTATAGACAAGCTTGAAAAACTTTCAGAGAAGTTCAATATTGATTTTGTTCTCAGCCTTTCAATGGATGAGGCTGAAGTTCCAGAATCCGTTAAATCAAAGATCGTTATTTCACTTTGATAATTATCTGTGATATGAGTATTATGATGAGCCGCGGAATTCCGCGGCTTATCTTTTGAAATTATTTTGTGTATGAAAAGGTTGGAGCCAGATGGCTAAGGGGAGTAGTCAGAAAGTAACTAAATATCCTAAGAATCTTAATAATATTAATATTGGTGTTGTATTCTTTGCGGTAATTGCGATATACATCATTATTAGTGTTGTTTCATATTTCAGAAAAGAGCACATAGTTGGCTATGAGGTCAAAGAGGGAGCTCTTTCTACCAATAATATCTATGATGCAATAGCTCTTAGGGATGAACTGATCGTTGAAAGTGATACTGCTGGATACGTTAACTATTTTGCTGCAGAAGGCGGAAGAGTTGCTGTTGGTAATCTGGTATATACTGTAGATGAATCAGGTCAGCTGCTTGAATTCCTCAAGTCTCAGGGTTCTGATGAAGTATTTCTAGGGGATGAAGACCTTGGAGAGCTCAGATCTCAGATAGTTGATTTCAAGTCATCTTTTAATGAACATGATTTTTATACTGTCTATGACTTTAAGGTTGGTCTTGATGGTACAGTTCAGAAGCTTTCTAATAATTCCATTCTAAATAATATCAGTTCTCTTAACTCTAATAGCTCAGCTTTGCAGGCTATTAACTACAAGTATGCAGGCAATACTGGAATAGTTATCTATTCTACTGATGGTTATGAAGACCTTGCACCATCAGATCTTAAGCTTGAAATGTTTGATAATGCTTCTTATTCCAAGAATCAGCTTATCAACAATGCTCTTGTTAAGGCTGGTGATCCAGTCTACAAATTATGTACCAGTGAAGAGTGGTCTATCGTCATCCATGAGGATGATCCTGATAAGGTTCAGGAAATGGTTGATAGTGGCTATATTAAAGTCAGATTCCTTAAGAATCAGAATGAGTCATGGGGCAAGGTTTCTACTGCAACCAATTTAAATGGTGATACATTTGTGGTTCTGACCTTCACTAATTCAATGATCACTTTCTGCAGAGATAGAATACTTAGCGTAGAGCTTATAACAGAGGATGAAAAGGGGCTCAAGATTCCTAATTCTGCTGTATCTAATAAGAGCTTTTATCTTATTCCCAAGGCGTATGTCATTAAGAACAATGACAATACAGCCGGCGTTCTTCGTGATAAATATGATGAACAGGGTAATGAGACCTCTGAGTTTGTTAATATTTCAGTCTACAATGAGAATGATACTGAGTATTACGTGAATATGGACGCTCTCAGATCCGGAGATACTCTTATTATGCCGGATTCCAATGAAAGATTCGCTGTTGGCAAGCAGGATACACTGGTAGGTGTTTATAACATCAATAAAGGTTACCCTGATTTCAGGCAGATACGTATTCTATATCAGAACGATGAATATTCTATAGTTAAATCAAATACTATGTATGGACTTAGCGTTTATGATTATATCGTCCTTGATGTAGATGCTGTCGATAATTCAAGCGAAGCAACAAGTGAATAAATTTGACATTTTATGTAATACTACGTTAAAATAATATGTGATTTTGTTGGGAAAAAATTACGAGGAGTAAATAAATATGAGCGTAATGGATAAGTTTTTAAAAGCAATTCAGCTTAATGGGGATGACGATAGTGGTTATTATGATGACTACGATGATAGCTTTGATAATGCCACATCCAAGATTGAATCTATTAACAGTTCTGCTCCAATCGGTAAAGATGATCCAAGCATAGAAATACCAGAAGAAAAGACCAAGAAGCTTGCACCTAAGGTAGTTCCTGCCAGAAAGAAATCTATGAGTTCAGCAGGAATGGAAGTTTGCGTGATTAAACCTACATCTGTAGAGGATGGCAGAGAGATTACAGATACTTTGCTTGCTAATCGTACAGTAGTACTTAATCTTGAAGGCTTAGATGTAGATATCGCTCAGAGAATTATCGATTTTACATCTGGTTCAACATATGCTATTTCAGGTAATCTTCAGAAGATTTCCAGATATATATTTATTATTACACCAGCTTCTGTAGATATTTCAGGTGATTTTCAGTCAATGCTCAATGGAGCATTTGGTGGCGGAATCACAGAAGGACCTCAGCAGATAAACTGATATAATTTGAATATTAGGCTGTTGACAATGGGATTAGTAGTCAACAGCCTTTTTGTAATATATAACATAAGACGGAGATAAGTTTTAATGAGTGAAGTACTTACAATTAACTATGACAAAAAGCCTTGTTACAACATTGTTTTTGATACAAGTTTTGACGAGCTTTCATCAAATATAAAGGAGCTTGGCTTTGAGGGCAGAAAGATTGCTATTGTTACAGATAGTAATGTTAAGCCATTATACAGCGATAACATTAAGGATGCTCTTAAAGAGATATCCGATAAAATTTTTGTGTATGAAATTCCTGCGGGTGAAGAGAATAAGAACTTATCACAGATAAATGAGATTTACAGATTTCTGATTGAGAATCATTTTGACAGACATGATCTGCTCATTGCTCTTGGCGGCGGAGTTGTAGGTGATATGACAGGCTTTACAGCTGCAACTTACCTAAGAGGTATTGCATATGTGCAGATTCCTACAACACTTCTTTCTCAGACAGATAGCAGTATTGGTGGTAAAACTGGTGTAGATTACGAAGGCTACAAGAACATGATTGGTGCTTTTTATATGCCCTCACTTGTTTATACCAACATATCAACTCTTAATACCTTAAGTGACAGGCAGTTTGCTTCTGGTTTCGCTGAGGTTATGAAGCATGGCCTTATCAAGGATCAGAACTTCTATACATGGCTTATTGAGAATATGTATGAGATCAGTGATAAAGAGCCTGAAGTTCTCATGGAGATGGTTAAGCATAGCTGCGAGATCAAGAAGGCAGTAGTAGAGAAAGACCCTACAGAAAAGGGCGATAGAGCACTCCTTAACTTTGGACATACACTCGGACATGCTATTGAAAAGGCCAAGAATTTTGAACTGTTTCATGGTGAGTGCGTAGCTCTTGGCTGCGTGGCAGCTGCTTTTATTTCCTGGAAAAAAGAGCTTATCTCTATGGAAGAGTATTATGAGATCAGAGATATGTTCGTTCCATTTAATCTTCCTATTTCTATTGAGGATGTTGATGCTGATGAAGTGATCAGACTCACTAAATCAGATAAAAAGGCAGATAGCAACAAGGTTAAATTTGTACTTCTTAAGGGGATTGGTAAAGCGTTCATCAGCACAGAAGTATCTGATGATGAGATGAAAAAGGCCCTTGAAGAGATTATCTATATTGAGAATAATGATTGAGTGAAGGATATTTTTTAAATGAATAGTATTTCTAAGAAGAAAAAGATATTTTTGGCAGTTGATGTTCTTTTAATTATATTATTGGTGTTCCTTGATCAGTTCACCAAGCACCTTGCAGTAGTTCACCTTCAGGACAAGCCAGCAGTTAAGATTATAAGTGGTGTTCTTGAGCTTAACTTTTTGAAAAACTCAGGTGCAGCCTTTGGAATGCTTCAGAATCAGAAGGTTTTCTTTGTACTTGTTGCTATACTGATTCTTTTGATCATTGGCTATGTATTATTCAGACTTCCTGATGACAAGAAATATAATATTCTGCACATCCTGCTTGTTTTTATCGCAAGCGGAGCAGCCGGAAACATGATAGACAGAATTAAAAATGACTACGTAGTAGACTTCATTTATTTTGTTATCATCAATTTCCCTATTTTCAATGTGGCAGATATTTACGTGACTGTAGCTACATTTGTATTTGTCTTTTTATTCCTGTTCTATTACAAAGAGAGTGATTTTAACTTTTTGAGTTTCAAGCAGCACAACAAATTTAGGGAATTTAAATAATGGATCAAAACAGCGAAGTATTTGAATTTCTTGTAACAGATGAATATGATGGAATGCGAATTGATAAGCTTATCAGTGAGCTAATTGATTCTCTTTCCAGAACTTATATCAAAAAGCTGATCGATGACAAGAAGGTCAGCTGTAATGGCAAAGTGGTCAAGGCTAGTTTCCATGTATCTGAAAATGATGAGATCGTCATGGAGATTCCGCCTGTAGAGATACCACAGATCCTTCCTCAGGATATTCCACTTGATATCATTTATGAAGATGATGATGTGGTTGTCGTCAATAAGCCCAAGGATATGGTTGTTCATCCGGCTGCTGGTCATTACAAGGATACACTTGTAAATGCCATAATGTATCATTGTAAAGATAATCTGTCTGGTATAAATGGTGTAATGAGGCCGGGAATTGTACACAGAATTGATAAGGACACTACAGGCTCCGTTATCATCTGTAAGAACGATAATGCCCATCAGTCAATTGCTGAGCAGCTTAAAGAGCACTCTATCAATAGAGTTTATCATGCTATTTGCTATGGTATTATCAAGGAAGATGAGGGTGATGTAACAGCTCCAATAGGAAGGAGCACAACAGATAGAAAGAAGATGGCTGTTGTTCCGGGTGGAAAATATGCATCTACTCATTACAGAGTACTTAAGCGCTTCGAGGAAGATGGCTTTACTTATATAGAATGTAAGCTTCAGACAGGAAGGACTCATCAGATAAGAGTTCATATGTCTCATATTGGACATCCGCTTTTGGGGGATGAAGTGTATGCGCCTGGGCGTCATTCTAAGTTTAAGACAAATGGGCAGTGTCTTCACGCCAAGACACTTGGGTTTATTCATCCGGTAAATGGGCAGTACATAGAGACGGATGCTCCGTTACCTGAGTACTTTAATCATTTGCTCAATGTGCTTAAATAAGATAAAATAATAGTAACATAAGACGGCATTATAATTTTGCTTAAAGGGGTGAGTGTATGAATACAATTATTACGATTGGAAGACAGTTTGGTTCAGGCGGAAGAGAAATTGGTGAAATGCTTGCCAAGAATTATGGGATTAAATGTTATGACAAGGAGCTTCTCAGCAGAGCAGCCAAGGAGAGTGGTTTCTGCGAAGAGATGATCCAGAACCATGACGAGAGACCTACAAATTCATTTTTGTACAATCTTGTAATGGATACATATTCATTTGGCTATAATGCATCAAGCTTTGTTGATATGCCTATAAGTCATAAGGTATTCCTTGCACAGTTTGATACTATCAAGAAGATCGCTGAGGAAGGACCTTGCGTAATAGTTGGACGATGCGCTGATTATGCTCTGAGCGATTTTGATAATGTTCTTAATATCTTTATCCATGCTGATGAGGAGTGCAAGATCAAGAGGATCAAAGAGCGTTTTGATGATATCAAGACTGATGATCAGGCAAGAGATATGATGAACAAGAAGGATAAACAGCGTCAGAGCTATTACAATTATTATTCTTCCAAGAAGTGGGGACGTGCTGATAGCTACGATCTTACTATTAACTCAAGTATCCTTGGTATAGAAGGAACTGTTAAGTTCATCACTCAGTATGTAGAAGACTTCGAACTTCAGAAGAAATAAGGCTTTCCATAGATTATGAAATTTTACTTCCAGATAATTTATATTATCTGGAAGTTTTTTTCGTTTAGACACAAATTTAATATATATTTAATTGTTATTCCGAAAAGGGCATGATAGGGTGAAGGTAGTATAGAAGGATGTACTAATGGAATAGTATGTCTGTTTATTGTTTTGCCACCGTAGAAAGGATTCTACGTGTATTATTCAAGGAGGAACACTATGGCTAACAACGTTAATGGAAACATTAGCAGCCTGTATCGTGGCGTAAATGGTTCGCGAGACAGCGTAGCTGGCAACAAAGTCAGAGGACCTTCTAAAGACAATGGTGAAAAGAAAAGTTCTGGCGTAGCTAATAAGTTTGGAGAAAGCGCCAAGGTTGAATTTTCACCGGAAGTAGAAATGTATGGCAAGGTTGTAGATCTTTTACAACAGAAATATGACAATGCCGATGTTTTTGTCGCTGGTCCGAATGATGATCTGTCACAGATCGGTGGTGATCTGGAGTATAGTATTATTTTATCCGAGGATGAAATGAAACTTCTTGCTTCCGATGACCCAAAAGACAAAGATGCAAAAGACAAGCTTATGGGTCAGATTGATGATGCCATGAGCAAAATAACTGATCTAAGCGAAAAGATTAGTGAGAACACAGGCGAAGATGATGAGGTTTCCAATTTCGGAATCCGTCTCGACAAGAATGGTAAGTTTAATTTCTTTGCTGATATTAATGGACAATCTTACACAGATACATCAATGGATGCATTGGTTAAAAATATAGTATCTGCCAAAACAGCAACAGAATAAATTACCAAAATAATTTCATATTCGTATAAAAATCCTGAGAGCTTAAAAACTTTCAGGATTTTTTTATAATTACGTGCAAATATAAATGTTATCATAAAATAGTGAAGTTTTATTTCGATGAGGAGGAAGATAAATGAAAAATAATTTCTTTGTGAGGGTAAATGCCATAATTTTGGCCATTTGTCTCGTTGTCTCTTCAGTCTTAAGCATTAAATTGTACAGAGTATATGCAAGAGAACAATTTGATGGGATGCTTCTGGCTGAAGAATATGGAGACATGTCAACTGTAGGAGATACATTTGAACATGTAGATTATCCGGATTATGATGCAGATGTTCAGAATCAAATTGAGCCTGAACCTGTAGCAGAACCTGAGAATAATTCGAATGATGAGACTTTTTCAGAAACTGGTGATACAGAACCAGTAGATAATCGTGATGAACCAGATCCATTCTTTTACAATCTTACATGCTACGACCCAAATCTGAATTTTGGCACAGTATATCAGAATGATTATGTCGATATTCAGAGATTCAGTATTGTTAATACAGGAGAAAATCCATTTCCACTTACATGGGATGAATTTGATCCTTCAACAGCTTTTGAGCTTTATGTAGCTCCAGGAGCTGATCTGGATACAGTTCCTGGTTCACAGACTCCTTTTTATATTGTTGCAGACTCAAGCCTTCCAGAGGGCAATTATAGTGCGTATTATGTATTTTACTCAGCTAATGATATAAGGCAGCACCAGAGAGTCCAGGTTACTGCGACAATGACTATAAAAAAGAGTGAGCCTTATATAACAAGCGTTGAGATTATTCCTGCAAGTACTTCATTACCTGTTGGTAAGTCCTATCAGTTTACTGCAAAAGTTACTGGTGGAAATAAATATGATGAAAGTGTTAACTGGTCGATAACAGGTAATAGTTCAACAAGTACTTCCATTAAATCTGATGGAACTTTATCACTTGCTTCAAACGAAACATCACCAACTCTTGCTGTAATAGCCACATCCAAACAGGATCCAAGATTCTATGACAGTGCGATTGTAACTATTGAACCGGTAGATCATATTGTAAGGGTTTCTGCTGATCCAGTCGGCGCTGGAGCAGTTGCTGGTGGAGGCGCTGTCAGAAATGGCGGCTCAATGAGAGTTTCTGCTTCTCCCAATAATAACTATAGCTTTGCTGGCTGGTATGAGGGATCAAACCTTATTTCAACAGCTCCGGCTTTTGATCTTACAAACATTACATCTGACAGAAATGTTGTTGCCAGATTTAGCAGAACCACCTGCTATATCAAAACATCAGTAAATACTTCTGATGGTGGTACTATCAGTGATAGCTGCACTATTCAGAGCGGTGGAAGCGTAACTATTACAGCTAAAGCAAAATCAGGATATGCGTTTAAAGAGTTTGTAGAAAACAATAAGACTCTTAGTACATCAAGTTCTATTCAGCTTAATAATGTAACTTCTGATAGGAATATTACAGCTGTATTTGTTCGAAATCAGTATAATGTTTATGTTTCTGTAACTCCTCAGGATACTGGTAAATATGAGGGTGCAGGAACCTATGATAAGGGCAAGAAGGTTGTAATTAAGCAAAGTGCTTATGATGGCTATGAGTTTGCTGGCTGGATAATCAATGGCCAGATAGTATCCTATAATGCAGAGTATGTAGTTGATAATATCAGCAATGACCTGAATATCACTGCAAGCTTCAGGAAAAAAGAAACTAAGACCTACAAGATGGTATCAGGAATCACTAATGAGGGTGGTGCAATAGTCCCAAGTGGCGAGTATGTTGTAGCAGAAGGTGGAAGCGTTACATATCAGATCGTGCCTAATGCAAATTACACTGTTAAGACAGTAACTGTAGATGGCAAGAATATTGGACCTGCAGGAAGCTATACATTTAATAAAATTGGTATGGGCCATACCATAACAGCTACTTTTGAAAAAGTTCAGCCTGCTGCAGAAACCAAGCAGAGTACTACAACCAATCAAAAAGCTGTCACTACCAAAAAGCAGGAGACCAAAAAGACTGAATATACCGAAAAGACAGCTAATGAAGGTGCTATTCCTGAGCAGAACGTAGTAAAAGAGGAATCTAAAACTGAAGAAATCGAGGAACTGGATGAAGAAACATACATCGAAGATACTTTTGTCCCACTTGATGAATCTCCAGTAGTAAGCTTGGATGATACTACACCAAGTAACAGTATTATTGCCAAGTATGGATTTGATGATGCTACAGTAAGAAGACTTATAAATGATAATGCTGAGATGGCGCTGTTAAAAGAGGCTTATGAGATAGGAACATTACAGGTAACAGTCAATAACTCATTTGCTCAGTACACACAGGAAACCTCTCAGGGACTTTACTTTGATAATCCATCACTTATTAATTTTGAAAAAGTAGTATCTGCTACACTTTCAGAAGATGAGAAAGTATCAGTTCTAAGTGGTAATCCAATTCTTTTTAATGTAAGCATTACAGATAATACAGCTACTGTTGATAATAATACTAAAAAAGTAATGCAGACCAAGATTGGATATAAGCCACTTTGCTATTTTGATTTCTTTATCATGAAGTCTGGAAATGGTAAGAGTGAAGTACTAAATAGGACTGGAGCAGAGCTTCTCGTAGTTCTTCCAATTCCTGAAGAGTATAAGAAGTCAGGCAGAAGCTACTGCATACTTAGAAATCACAACGGAACAGTAGATATCTTAAGAGACTTGGACAACGATCCTAATACAGTAACCTTTAGAACAGACAAGTTCTCTGAGTACTCTATTGCTTATGAGGCAATAAACGTAAATAGATTAGTATTGCAGCTGATCATTGTTATTCTCGTAGCTCTGGTGCTTGCATTGATATGCTATATCAATCTATGGAGATATCGCAGTAAGAGACGCAGACACTCTAGGTGAGAGCGTGGACTAGTATAAGATAAAAAATCCCCAGATAAATCGATTTGATTCTTGTAATCATCGGAGATTTATCTGGGGTTATTTTTATTTATATTGCTTTTTTCTCTTCGTCTACTTTGCGCTGCGCTGTAGAAAGCATCAGCTTGATTCGGTTAAGCTGATTAACCTCAGAAGCGCCTGGATCGTAGTCGATAGCAACAATGTTACATCCAGGATACAAGTGACGCATCTGTTTGATTACGCCCTTACCAACAACGTGGTTAGGAAGACATCCAAATGGCTGTGTACATACAATGTTAGTAGCACCTTCCTTGATAAGCTCAACCATTTCTCCTGTAAGGAACCAGCCTTCACCTGTCTGGTTACCGATAGAAACGATAGGTTCAGCATATTCAACAAGCTTGTAAATACTTGTTGGTGGGTCAAAGTGCTTACTTCTCTCAAATGCTCTAGTAGCGCCACTTCTGAGCTTCTCAATAGCCCAAATAGCAACTTTCATAAGGTTAGCTGTCTTCTTGGAAGTACCAAGCTCTTCAGCTTTATAAATCTGGTTGTAGAAGCAGTAGAGCATGAAGTCGATAAGATCAGGAACAACTGCTTCAGCGCCTTCTGATTCAAGAAGCTCAACAAGATGATTATTAGCAGCAGGAGCAAACTTAACAAGAATCTCACCTACAACACCAACTCTTGGCTTAACTTCATCTGTGATCTCAATTCTATCGAAGTCTTCTATGATCAGTCTGCAAAGTCTCTGGAACTTGAAAAAGCTCATGTGCTTGCTGGTTACAAAGTCTTTAACAACAGGAAGCCATTTCTCGTGACAAGCGTTAACTGATCCAGGAACCTTCTCATAAGGACGCATTCTATATACGCATCTCATGAATACATCACCGAAAATTGCTCCGTAAGCAGCTCTTTCAAGCATCTCAAAGTTGATATGGAAGCCTGGATTAGATTCAAGCTTGGAAAGATTCAGTGATACGACAGGAATCTGTTCCATGCCAGCCTTTTTGAGAGCTCTTCTAATGAAGCCTACATAGTTAGTAGCTCTGCATCCGCCACCTGTCTGTGACATGATGACAGCAGTTCTGTTCAGGTCATATTTGCCTGAATGAAGTTCATCCATGATCTGACCAACAACCCAGAGTGATGGGTAGCAAGCATCGTTATTAACATACTTAAGACCCATATCAATAGCATGTCTATTATCGTTCTGCATAACTACAAAGTTATAGCCGCAAGCAGCAAAGGCTGGCTCTAAGATGTCGAAATGGATAGGAGACATCTGTGGGCAGAGAAGTGTGTAGTTTTTACGCATATCCTCTGTGAAAAGAACTCTGTGGTTGGCAGTTTCGTTAATAGTTCTCTTTTTGTTTTTCTGCTTACGAACACGAATAGCAGCAAGAAGTGAACGAACTCTGATACGAGCACTTCCTAAGTTATTAACCTCATCAATCTTGAGGCAGGTATATATCTTGTCTGAACCAGAAAGAATATCATTAACCTGATCTGTTGTTACAGCGTCAAGACCACATCCAAAGGAGTTGAGCTGAATAAGATCAATATCATCTCTTGTGCGAACAAAGCTAGCTGCAGCATAAAGTCTTGAATGATACATCCACTGATCGGATACAATAAGTGGTCTGTCTGGGTGCCCTAAGTGAGACACACTATCCTCAGTAAGAACAGCAACACCATAGGAACAGATCATATCAGGAATACCATGGTTGATCTCGGGGTCAATATGATATGGTCTTCCAGCAAGGACAATACCATGTTTACCATTATCTTCAATCCATTTAAGGGTTTCCTCACCCTTTTTCTGAACGTCTTTTCTTGCTCTTGCCATCTCATCCCAACCATCTTTTGCAGCTGCGATAAGCTCTTCGGCAGGAATCTCGCTGAACTCTTTTACAAGAGAAGTGGTTACTGTTTCAAGGGATGTAAATGCCATAAATGGATTACGAAGCTTAACGTTACCATTTGTGATTGACTCAACGTTATTCTTGATATTCTCAGAATATGAAGTAACAATAGGGCAGTTGTAGTGGTTGGTCGCACCTTCTACTTCCTCACGCTCATAGAAAAGACCAGGATAGAAGATGAAATCAACATTCTGCTTGATAAGCCATTCAATATGACCGTGGCTTATCTTGGCTGGATAACATTCTGATTCGCTAGGAATTGACTCAATACCAAGTTCATAAATCTGATGAGTTGAACGAGGTGAGAGGACAACTCTGTAGCCAAGCTTGGTAAAGAAGGTAAACCAGAATGGATAGTTCTCATAGAAGTTAAGAACTCTAGGTATACCTACAGTACCTCTTGTTGCCTTATCAGCTGTAAGAGGCTCATATCCGAAAATTCTCTTATATTTGTAATCGAAGAGGTTAGGAATACCATCTGCATTCTTGACTTTACCAATACCTCTTTCGCATCTGTTACCTGAAATATGCTGACGACCGCCTGTGAACTTGTTGATAGTAAGTCTGCAGTGGTTAGTACAGCCCTGACATGTAGTCATGCTGGTTGTATATTCGAGATTATTGATCTGATCGATAGAAAGCATTGTTGTCTTATAGCCTTCAGTCTCAGAAAAACGATCTCTTGCAATAAGAGCAGCACCAAACGCGCCCATGATACCTGCAATATCAGGACGAATAGCCTGTGCTCCTGAAATGATCTCAAAAGCTCTAAGAACAGCATCGTTATAGAAAGTTCCGCCCTGAACAACGATGTGATTACCAAGATCCTTGGCATCGGATACTTTGATAACCTTGAAGAGCGCGTTCTTGATTACTGAATAAGCAAGACCTGATGAAATATCTGCTACATCAGCACCTTCCTTCTGAGCCTGCTTAACTCTTGAGTTCATAAATACAGTACATCTTGTACCAAGATCTACTGGAGATTTAGCATATAATGCAACCTTAGCAAAGTCCTGAACACTATAATCAAGGGACTTTGCAAAAGTCTCAATGAAAGATCCGCAGCCTGAAGAACATGCTTCGTTGAGCTGAACTGAATCTACGGAATTATTCTTGATATGAATACACTTCATATCCTGTCCGCCGATATCAAGGATACAGTCTACTTCTGGATCAAAGAAAGCAGCAGCGTTATAGTGAGCGATAGTCTCAACTTCACCGTCATCAAGTAAAAGAGCTGACTTAAGAAGAGCTTCACCATAACCTGTAGAACATGCTCTGGCGATTTCTACGCCTTCTGGCATGAGCTTATAAATCTCCTGGATAGATGAAATAGCAGTCTTGAGAGGGCTTCCGTTATTGCTGGAATAGAAGGAGTAGAGAAGATCTCCGTCTTCACTGATAAGTGCACACTTTGTTGTAGTAGAACCAGCATCTATTCCAAGGAAAGCCTTTCCTCTATAGGAATCAAGTTTTCTTGTTTTAACCTTGTACTGATCCTGTCTTGTTCTGAAGGCCTTGTATTCACCTTCATCTTTAAACAGAGGATCAAGTCTTGATACTTCTGCATCCATTACAATCTTGTGGGAGAGCTTACCAACCATTTCATCCATGGTATAGAAAGTCTCTTCCTTGGCATTCATAGCTGAACCAATTGCTGCGAAAAGATGAGAGTTATCAGTATCGATTGTATGCTCCTCATCGAGCTTAAGAGTTCTGATAAATGAAGCCTTGAGCTGGTCAAGGAAGTGAAGAGGACCACCGAGAAATGCAACATGTCCTCTGATAGGCTTACCACAGGCAAGTCCGGAAATAGTCTGATTAACTACAGCCTGGAAAATAGAAGCGGCAAGATCCTCTTTGGTTGCACCTTCATTGATAAGTGGCTGAATATCAGACTTGGCAAATACGCCGCAACGAGCAGCGATTGTATATAAGGAATTATAATTCTTGGCATATTCATTAAGACCAGAAGCATCTGTCTGTAAAAGAGCTGCCATCTGGTCGATAAAAGAACCTGTACCACCGGCACAGATACCATTCATACGCTGTTCAACATTACCATCTTCGAAATAAATGATCTTGGCATCTTCGCCGCCGAGCTCGATAGCTACGTCAGTTTTGGGAGCAAGCTCTTTAAGAGAAGTGGATACAGCTATAACTTCCTGAACGAAAGGAACTTCTAAGTGCTTAGCAAGAGTAAGTCCGCCTGAACCGGTAATAACAGGATGAAGAGTTACATTACCGCTAACCTTAACTGCTTCCTGCAAAAGCTCTGCAAGAGTTTCCTGGATATTAGCGAAATGTCTCTTATAATCGGAAAAGATAATATTATGCTGTGCATCTAAAAGTGCAATCTTAACCGTAGTAGAACCGATATCAATACCGAGTGTATAATCCTTGGAAATCATTATAGAAATTCACCTCATTAATACTTTTTGAATGCTTTTCTTCTAATTAAATGTAGAAATAGACAATCTCTATGATTATAATGCAGGGGGTGTCAAAAATCAATTAAAAATAAATTGTGCAAAATTTTTAAAAGAAATGAAATAATGCGTCATATATTAGATTTTTTGTGATATCATAAATCTATATGATATTTTATGGGGTGGAGTTTAATCTATGAAAAAAAGAGCGAATTTTTTATTTTTGCTCACAATACTTTCAATTCTGGTTAATTCTCTTTTCGTAACAAATATAAGTTACGCTAAAGATGATGTGCCAAAGAAGGTACGTGTAGGATATTACGAGAATGAGGTTTTTGAGGAAGGCGCCTCTGATGACGCCATCAAGAACGGCTATGCCTATGAATACTATCGTAAAATGTCTGAATATACCGGTTGGGAGTATGAGTACGTATACGGAGATTTTGTACAGGTCTACGACAAACTCTTAAAGGGCGAGGTCGATTTAGTTGCTGGTCTTGCTTATACAGATGATCGTAAAGACCTTATTCTATATCCAGAAAGGCCTATGGGTGCAGAAACCTACAGCCTTGTCAAACATGAGTCTGACGATACAATCACTACTTTATATCCATCATTAAACGGTAAAAAAATAGGTGTACTAGACAGTGCTGTTTTAGATGCACTCAGATATTTTCTCTCAGATCACAACATTTCTGCTAACATAGTTGCATTTAGTGACTATGAAACTCTTTTTGCAGCTTTTGATAAAGAGGAAGTTGATCTTATGGCTGCTGAAACAGATGGAACCTATGGTAGAAATCATGCAGAGGTTCTGATGAGCTTTGGGGCTTCAGATTATTACTTATGTGTTAATAAAGCAAGAAAAGATCTTCTTATTGATCTTAACAGCGCTCAGGAACAGCTTTTTGCAGAGGAACCTAACTATGCGAGTCTTTTAAGGGATAAGTATTTCTCTGTCAGCTTGACCAGCAGAGCTTTTACAAGATCCGAGAAAGAATGGCTTAACAGTAATGATAAGCTTTGTGTTGGCTATCTTAATAATTATCTTCCATATAGTGACACTGACAAAAATGGTAAAGCTATTGGTATAGTTACTGACGTTGTGCCAGAGATACTGAGTACTCTTGGAATTAATACTGTTAAGATATCGTACGTTGGATACGATGATTATGATTCATTGACAACAGCTCTTTCTGCCGGTGACATAGATGTTGCTTTCCCAGTAGGTGGCGGCTTATACTACTCAGAGGAAGATGGTCTGTATCTTTCTAATCCTGTGCTTTCTTCTATAACTAACCTTATTTACAGCAATGAATATATCAGTGCTTCTTCATCTGATTTTGCTGTTAATGAGAATAACAACATGCAGTATTACTACATTAAGACCCATTATCCGGAATCAACCATTTCTTTTTATCCATCTACGGAGAAATGTCTTGAAGCTGTTGTAAAAGGTGATGCCAAGTGCACTACCTTAAATGGCCTTAGAACCAACGACCTTCTCAAAAACAGAGCCTATAGAAAGCTTTCCTTCAGGCAGCTGAGCTATAGTGATAACAGATGCTTTGGTGTAAGAATCGGTAACGAAGGTCTGCTTAAGATATTTAATCGTGGCATTGGAATTCTTGGACAGGATTATGCTGTGAATCTGGCTTATCAGTATTCTCAGAAGCTCTATAAGCATACAGTTCTGGATGGCATTATAGATAATCTTTGGATTATTACAACTCTTGTTAGTATTATTGTTATCCTGATCGTAATTATCTATCTTAGAGACAGAGGCAGAGCAGTTTCTGCAATCAGAGAAAAAGAGCTTGCGAGGAATGAAATGGAAGAGGCTAACAGATCCAAGACTCTTTTCCTTACAAAGCTTTCTGAAGATATGCGCGAATTTGTTACTTTTATAGTTAACAATGTTAACACTGCTTATGAACATGTTGATGAACCTCATGCGGTTGCTTTTCTTGGAAGAGTAAATAACTCATGTGAGCATTTGCTATGGCTTATAGATGATATTCACGATTTAAGTAGCGTTGAGAGCGGACAGAATTCTGATGATGATGAGAATATTAATTTCAGACAGTTTATAAATGATCTGAAAAATTCATCAAGTCAAAACATAAACGACACAATTAGCAGTTATAATTTCAAGGGTAGAAGAGTTCTGATAGTTGACAGGCTCAAGGATATCCAGATAACTGCAGCTCAGATCATGAAAAAGGTTGGCTTTGAAGTTCAGATAGCAACTGATGGAACAGAAGCTTTGAACATAATTAATGCAGCTCCTGCTGGATATTTTGATTTTATCCTCATCGACATTCAGGCTCCAAACGTCGAAGGCTATGAGGCTTCAAGACAGATACGTCGTATTAATGACAGGGATAAAGCTAGTATTCCAATTGCGGCTTTTTCTGCTGATGCCTTCAGAAATTTAAAAGAGGTATGACTAAATGAATAAACTTGTTAATCAGCTTGAGAGAAAATTTGGAAAGTATGCAATTCCGAATCTCTCAATGTATATTGTGGCATTGTATGTCATTGGTTATGTACTTGTTGGTTTTGCGCCTGCAAGCCTTAATTTGCCGGTGTATCTTTCTCTTAATCCAGAGAGAATCCTTCACGGACAGGTATGGAGACTGGTTTCATGGCTTATAATTCCACCAACTTCTGTGAGTTTACTTGTTATCATCACACTTATTTTCTATTATTTTGTTGGCTCTAATATGGAGCGCACAATTGGCACATTCAGATATAACCTGTTTATTTTCAGTGGAATTATCCTGATGATAATTGGCGCATTCATTGCCTATGGTATATACTATTTACTTGCGCCAGAGCTTACACCTGCAATTATGCAGAGTGCATCTTCATATTTTAATGTTTATTACATTCAGCAGGTTGTATTTTTGGCCTTTGCAATTCTTTATCCTGATGTACAGGTACTTCTCATGTTTATTATCCCTATCAAGGTTAAATACATGGGTATTGCTTATGGAGTTCTTCTTATTTGGGAAGGTATTTCCGGACTTAGAATTGCTAACTTCTGCGTATTTTTCTCAATTGGTTCACAGCTCCTTAATCTTTTATTGTTCTATCTTCAGCTTGGTAAGCTCTCAAGATTCAAACCAAAAGAGGTTAAGAGAAGAACTGAGTTTCAGAGAAATGCCAGAATGACTCCTAAGGGAGTTACAAGACATAAATGCGCTGTTTGTGGAAGAACAGAAGAGACTAATCCAGATCTGGAATTCAGATTCTGTTCAAAGTGTAATGGTAATTATGAATATTGCCAGGATCATCTTTTTACACATCAGCATGTTCAGTAAAGGAGTAACATGGGAAACATCGACAATAAAGAAAAAGAGTTTGCAGAAACACTTAAACTCGTGACCAGAACAGCAAGAGAAAATAAGAACCTTATTACAAGTGATGAGGTTAGAGAAGCTTTTTCATCACTTGATCTTGATGATAAACAGTTTGAAATGGTTTTTGAATACCTCAAAGCTCGTAAGATTGGAGTTGATGAGGAAGCAGTTTTTTCTGATGAAGAGCTGACTGACGAAGAGACCAATTATCTTAATTCATATCTTGAGAGCCTCAAGGAGCTTCCTACATATACTGACGGAGAGAAGAAAGCAATTTCAATGTCTGCTATAGCTGGTGATAAAGATGCTCAGAATAAGCTTATTGAATGTTTTTTACCGCTGGTTGTAGATGTAGCAAGAATGTATACAGAACAGGGAGTATTTCTTGAAGATCTTATTGGAGAAGGAAATTTTGCTCTTACTAAGGGCGTTACAATGCTTGATGCAGTTGGTGAACCTGAGGAAGTAGAAAGCTTTTTATACAAGATGATGCTTGATGCTATGGAAGCAACTATCGAGAACAATCTTGCGGAAGATGCAGGAGAACAGAAAGTACTCAAGCTTGTTCAGGAGGTTGCTGATAAAGCTACTGAACTTGCCCAGGACCTCAGGAGAAAAGTTACCGTCAAAGAGCTTATGGATGAAACAGGCTGGGATGAAGATAAGATCAGAAGTGCCATTAAGTTCAGTGGTGATAATATAGAAGATCTTGAGAGCGGAGACAGCAAGAAGAAACAGGATGAATAATATAGTTAACGAAGACGATTTTAAATATTACATGCAGGATATAGAAAGATATTATTTTGGAGCTCGCTATAATTATAACGAGCTCTTAAATAATGAAATGGTTCCTTTCAAATTCAAGACTATTATTACTAAATATATTAAGGATGATGTTGATTACGATACTACATTAGAGAGCCATTTATTTTATCTGGATCATACCAAATACGATTATAGGATCTACAAACAACTTAAAGCGAGAGTTCGAGTTTCCCAGTACAAGAATCCTGATAATCAGAGTAAGGGATTTAAAGAGAAGATATATACTGTAGAACAGCTTTCTAAGATTTCACCAGATGAGAAGGTGAGACAGGGAATGATCATAAGAGAGCTTATTCTTTCTAAGCTTGCGTTATTTGGATTTATGGCATAAAAAAACCACCTGAGTGATCAGGTGGTAATTTTTTGAACTAATTCTTTCGATTAAGCTCTTTCTACTTTGTTTGATCTAAGGCAGCTTGCGCAAACGTGCATTCTCTTAGTAGAGCCATTAACCTTACAAGCAACGTGCTGAACGTTTGACTTCCAAACTCTGTTAGATCTTCTATGAGAATGGCTTACGTTGTTTCCGAAATGAACGCCCTTGCCACAAATATCACATTTAGCCATTTTGACACCTCCTTATAAGCCATGTAATGTTTAAATCTAATCAACTACGTGCGTTATCCGCAACATTGATATATTAGCAGAAAGTAATTCTAATTGCAAGCAAATATTTCAAAAAATATGGTGGTTTTTTTATAAAACTGCTATTATAATACTATATGTATGCGAAAAAATGGCATTATTAAGGAGGAATTATATGAAGGCTTCTATAGTGAATACGCATATGGGAAATATTTCTATTGATAATGAAGTTATTGCCCAGTACGCAGGCGCTGTTGCCATGGAATGCTTCGGCATTGTCGGAATGGCAAATGTTAATGTCAAGGATGGACTTGTAAGTCTGCTTAAACGTGATTCAATGACAAGAGGAATTAATGTAACTCTGGATGATGACAATAAACTTAAGCTTGACTTCCATGTTATAGTAGCGTATGGTGTAAGCATTTCTGCTGTGTCAGAAAATCTTATTAGTACAGTTAAATATAAAGTAGAGGAATTTACGGGGCTTGAAATCGAGAAGATCAATATCTACATCGAAGGCGTCCGTGTAATAGACTAATTCGATTGCAAGTTCTAGGAGGAATTTTATTTTGAGTAACAATGCTATTGACGCTAAGATGCTGTCAAAAATGTTTTTGACTGGTGCCAAGAACCTTGAGGCTAAAAAGGAATGGATCAACGAACTTAATGTATTCCCAGTACCTGATGGTGATACCGGCACAAATATGACAATGACTATTATGTCAGCAGCCAAGGAAGTTAGCAACCTGGGTGATAGCGCTAATATGGAAGCTATCTGTAAGGCAATTTCTTCCGGTTCACTTCGTGGAGCAAGAGGTAACTCTGGAGTTATTTTATCTCAGCTTCTTCGTGGTTTTACTAAGGTAGTTAAGGCTCACGATGAAGTAGATGTTAAGATTCTTGCAGATGCCTTTGATAAAGCTGTAGAGACTGCTTACAAGGCTGTTATGAAGCCTAAGGAAGGCACAATTCTTACAGTAGCTAAGGGCGCAGCAGAGAAGGCTCGTGAGCTTTCAGCTGAAGGTGTTCAGGATTTAGAGAAATTCGGCGCAGAAGTTATCAAGTATGCTGATGAAGTTCTTGCCAAGACTCCTGATATGCTTCCTGTACTTAAGCAGGCTGGAGTTGTAGATTCAGGCGGACAGGGACTTATGCAGGTTCTCAAGGGAGCACTTGATGGTTTCCTTGGTAAGGAAATAGATCTTTCTATATCTGAAGAGCAGGTTACACCAGGTGCCAGAAATAAGGCTGAGGCCAAGGAAGAAGATATTAAGTTTGGCTATTGCACAGAATTTATCGTTCTTCTTAATAAACCTCTTAATGTTAAACAGGAAATTGATTTCAAAGGCTTCCTTGAGTCAATTGGTGATAGTATCGTATTAGTTGCAGACGATGAGATCTGTAAGGTCCATGTACATTCTAATGATCCAGGTCTTGCTATTCAGAGAGCTCTTATGTACGGACAGCTTTCTAATATGAAGATCGACAACATGAGAATGGAGCATAGAGAGAAACTCTTCCACGAGAATAACGATGGATCATGGGCTGAGATCAAGACAGAGATCAACGGAGCTGCAGAGCTCACACCTACATATTCAAGAGACGATGATATTCCTCTTGGCAAGAAGGTTGAGTTTGGTGACAAGACTCCAGCTGCTCCAGAAGAGCCACGTAAGGATATCGGATTTGTTACTGTATGTGCAGGTTCTGGACTTGCTGAGATATTCAGAGGCCTTGGAGTTGATTATGTAATCGAGGGTGGTCAGACAATGAACCCTAGCACAGCTGATATTCTTGATGCTGTTGATAAGGTTAATGCTGATACAGTTATCGTACTTCCTAACAATAAGAACATCATTCTTGCAGCTAATCAGGCAGCAATCATGTCTGAGGACAATGCAGATGGCAAGAAGATCGTAGTAGTTCCTTCTAAGACTGTTCCTCAGGGAATCACAGCTATTATCAACTATGTACCTGAGACACCTGTTGATGATGTTGTGGCTGCTATGACAGAGTCGCTCACTACAGTTAATACAGGTGAGGTTACATACGCTGTCAGAGATACCAAGATTGATGACGTTGAGATCAAGCAGGGCGATTACATGGGAATCGGCGATGCAGGAATCCTTGCAGTAGGCGGAGAAATTGCTGACGTTACATTTGATATGCTTGATAAGATGATGAGCGAGGATCGTGAGCTTATCAGTATCTACTATGGTAGCGATGTAGACGAGAATGAAGCTGATGCACTCAGGAGCAGAGTAAGTGATAAGTTCCCTCAGTGTGATGTAGAGCTTCAGTTTGGCGGTCAGCCAATTTACTATTATATTGTTTCTGCAGAATAAAATATGAGATAATACAGTCGGGTCTAATTATAGGCCCGACTCTTTTTATTTATATTTGACAATAGGGGACATAACTTTGGGGAAAAGAGAACTTGATGAAAATGTTATAAATCTTAAGGGCGTAGGCGAGAAAACAGCTAAGCTCTTTGAAAAATGTGGTATCAGAACTGTTGGGGATCTTCTAACATATTATCCAAGATGCTATGACGGATTTGAAACTCCTGTCAGGGCCTGCGACGTACGCTCTGGGCAGATCAATTCTGTTAAGCTCACTATTATTGGCAGCATTACTAAGAGACGAGTTCGCAATCTTTCTATTATTGCGTTCGAAGCTGCTGATCAGACTGGCAAAATTAAAATGACATATTTTAATGCACCATATCTTGCGTCTTCCCTTAAGAGTGGAACTACCCATATTTTCAGAGGAATGGTTCAAAAGAAAGGCTCTTTTTATACAATGGACCAGCCCAAGATGTACTCACAGGAAGAGTATGCTTCTCTGGTGGGCCGACTTATGCCAAGGTATCCACTTGTAAAAGGTCTTACTAATAACGCTATCGTCAAAGCTATGGAGCAGGCTTTCATTAACGTAGGGCAGCTCCAGGAATATGTTCCAGAGGACATTCTTAATAGATTAAAGCTTATAGGTTATTCAGATGCTGTCAGAAGCATACATTTTCCGGATAATGAAAAAAGGCTTGAGGATGCCCGTAGAAGGCTTGCTTATGACGAATTTCTTTTGTTTGTCATTAAGCTAAGACTCCTTAAGATGAATCAGGAAGAGATAGCCAATTCTTTTCCTATGGTGGAAGTATCTGAAACAAGGAGACTACTTGAAGTTTTGCCATATAAGCTGACAAATGCCCAGCAGCTGGCATGGGAAGATATTCAAAATGATCTATCGGGCCCAGCTGTAATGAATAGGCTCATTCAGGGCGACGTAGGATCTGGTAAAACAGTCATAGCTTTACTTGCTCTTTTGACTGCTGCTGCAAACGGCTATCAGGGTGCACTTATGGCGCCAACAGAAGTTCTTGCAGCTCAGCATTTTGAAAGCTTTAAGGAACTTATCGAGAAATACAATATCCAGCATCTTAAGCCAGTTCTTTTGACAGGAGCACTTTCTGCCAAGGTTAAAAAAGAAGCGCAGAGACTCATAAGTGAAGGTGAAGTAAACTGTATTATCGGAACAAATGCCCTTATTCAGGAAAAGGTTAATTACAAAAATCTTGCTCTTGTTGTAACGGATGAGCAGCACAGATTTGGGGTAAGACAGAGAGAAGCGCTTGCGGGAAAGGGCTTAAATACTCATGTCTTGGCTATGAGTGCAACGCCTATACCAAGAACTCTTGCAATCATTCTGTATGGAGACCTTCATATTTCTATTATTAATGAGCTTCCTGGTGGAAGACTTCCAATCAAGAACTGTGTAGTGGGAACTGAGTACAGACCTACCGCCTATAAGTTCATAAAAGATCAGGTTGAAGCCGGAAGACAGGCCTATGTCATTTGTCCTATGATCGAAGAGGGAGAAATGGACGGTGTAACAAACGTTGTTGATTATACGGAAGTACTCAGGGAAAACCTTCCTCCAAGCATAAATGTTGCGATGTTACATGGCAAAATGAAGCCAGCTCAGAAAGATGAGATAATGGAAGCCTTTGCCAGAAAAGATATAGATGTTCTGGTATCAACAACTGTAATAGAGGTTGGCATCAATGTGCCTAACGCTACGGTTATGATGATAGAAAATGCCGAAAGATTTGGTTTGTCTCAGCTCCATCAGCTGCGAGGACGAGTTGGACGAGGTGGGTACCAGTCCTATTGCATTTTCCTTAATACATCAGAGAGCGATGAAGCCAAGCAGCGCCTTGATATTATGAATAAGACTAATGATGGCTTTAAAATAGCAGAAGAGGATCTTCGTCAAAGAGGTCCTGGAGATCTGTTTGGTGTCAGACAGAGTGGCGACCTTAATTTCAGGCTTGGAGATATCTACCACGATGCAGACCTGGTCAAGGAATCAGCTATGGATGCTGACAGGATTTTATCTCAGGATCCGGAATTGACACTTCCACAATATAGTGTACTTAAAGACAAAATAACCACAAAATCTGCAAATTCGGTTGACTTTGCTACTTTATAAAAGTAAGATATCTTTAGTTGATTATGAAAATAGGAGTATTATCGGCTAATTGCCGGGACAGGGGATAACATGTCTAATATAGCAGTAGTAACTGATAGTAATAGTGGTATCACGCAGTCTCAGGGTAAGGAACTTGGTATATTCGTAGTTCCGATGCCTTTTACAATTAACAACGAAGATTTCTTTGAAGATATAAATCTTACTCAGGACCAGTTTTATGAGAAGCTGGCAGAGGATGCAGGTGTATCAACAAGCCAGCCTTCTCCTGACTCACTTATGACAATGTGGGATAAGGTGCTGGAAGAATATGATCAGCTCATCTATATTCCTATGAGTAGCGGATTATCCGGATCATGCCAGAGTGCTATGATGATCGCTAATGAGGAATATGAAGGGAAAGTTTTTGTAGTAGATAATCAGCGTATTTCTGTAACACAGAGACAGTCTGCTTTAGATGCTCTTGAAATGGCTAAGGCGGGTCTTTCTGCAGAAGATATTGTTAAAAAGCTAATGGATAATAAGTTTGAGTCCAGTATCTATATCATGCTGGATACGCTTTATTATCTCAAAAAGGGTGGTAGAATCACTCCTGCAGCTGCAGCGCTTGGTACACTTTTAAGACTCAAGCCTGTACTTCAGATTCAGGGTGAAAAGCTTGATGCTTTTGCTAAGGCTAGAACAAGCTCACAGGGCAAGAGTATCATGATTAATGCCATTAAGGCTGATATTGAGAATAGATTTGGCGGTTGGGATAATAAGGATTTCTGGCTTGCCTGCGCATATACCAAGGATCTTGAATCTGCTAGTGCATGGAAAAAAGAGCTTGAGGAAGCTTTTCCTGGTGTAGAGATTCATATGGATCCACTTTCTCTTTCTGTTGCATGCCATATTGGACCTGGGGCACTGGCAGTTACAGCAACCAAGAAAGTTCATTTTTAATGAATGACAGATAATATGTAAAAAGTTTTAAAAAGGGGTTTATAGAATGGCTTCAGTTGAACAGTATGATGCTTCCAGTATTACCGTATTAGAAGGACTTGAGGCAGTAAGAAAACGTCCTGGTATGTATATTGGAAGTGTTACCACACGTGGTCTCAACCATCTGGTTTATGAGATCGTTGACAACGCTGTGGATGAGCATCTGGCAGGTTTCTGCACCAAAATCCATGTGACTCTTGAAGCTGATGGTTCAGCAACTGTAGAAGATAACGGAAGAGGTATTCCAGTTGGAATGCACGCTAAGGGTATTACCGCTGAGCGTGTAGTTCTGACTATGCTTCATGCCGGTGGTAAATTTGATAATAATGCTTATAAGACAAGTGGTGGACTTCATGGTGTAGGTTCATCAGTTGTTAATGCGCTCTCAACAAGGATGAGCGTCCTAATCAAAAAAGATGGTTTTATTTATGAGGATTCCTATGAGAGAGGAATCCCTACAACCAAGCTTGTTAACGGACTTCTCACTCCACTTGGCAGCACAAAGGAAACTGGTACAACTATCAATTTCCTTCCTGATGATACTATTTTCGAGAAAACAAGATTTAAGGAAGATGACATTAAGTCAAGACTTCATGAGACAGCATATCTTAACCCTTCTCTTACAATCATTTTCCAGGATAAGAGACCAGGCGTTGAGGAATACATTGAATTCCATGAGCCAGACGGAATCACAGGCTTTATCAAGGATATGAATAAATCCAAGGAAGCTGTTCATGACGTTGTTTCTTTTAGCGGCGAAAGTGAAGGCGTAGAGGTTGAGGTAGCATTTCAGTATGTAAACGAGTTCCATGAAGAAGTTCTTGGATTCTGTAATAACATTTATAATGCTGAGGGTGGTACACACCTCACTGGTTTCAAGACTATGTTTACTAACATAATCAACCAGTATGCAAGAGAGCTTAATATCCTCAAGGATAAGGATAACAACTTTACAGGAACTGATGTCAGAAATGGTATGACAGCAGTTATTTCTATCAAGCACCCAGATCCTAGATTTGAAGGTCAGACCAAGACCAAGCTTGATAATCAGGATGCAGCCAAGGTTGTTTCCAAAATTACTAATGACGAGATGACCAGATTCTTTGATAGAAATCTGGAGACTCTTAAATCTATCATTGGCTGTGCTGAAAAAGCTGCCAAGATCAGAAAGACAGAAGAAAAAGCCAAGACAAACATGCTTACCAAGCAGAAGTATTCCTTTGATTCAAATGGTAAGCTTGCTAACTGTATCAGTAAGGATGCATCAAAGTGTGAGATATTCATCGTAGAGGGAGATTCTGCGGGCGGTAGTGCCAAAATGGCGAGAGATAGAAACTTCCAGGCAATCCTTCCTATCAGAGGTAAGATCCTCAACGTTGAAAAGGCAAGTATCGATAAGGTTCTTGCTAATGCTGAGATCAAGACCATGATCAATGCTTTTGGTTGCGGATTTTCTGAAGGCTACGGTAACGACTTTGATATTAACAAGCTTCGCTATGACAAGATTATTATCATGGCCGATGCCGACGTCGATGGTGAGCATATTTCAACACTTCTTTTGACATTATTCTATAGATTTATGCCTGAGCTTATTTATCAGGGACATGTATATGTGGCTATGCCTCCTCTTTATAAGGCTATGCCAGCAAGAGGCAAGGAAGAGTATCTGTATGATGATTCTGCGCTTGCCAAGTATAGAGCAACTCACAAGGGAAGCTTTACTCTTCAGAGATATAAGGGTCTTGGTGAGATGGATGCACAGCAGCTCTGGGAGACAACTCTTGATCCTGAGAGAAGACTTCTCAAGGCAGTTGAGATTGAGGATGCCAAGATGGCCTCACAGATCACTGAGCTTTTGATGGGAGTAGATGTACCTCCTAGAAGAGAATTTATCCATCAGCATGCAACAGATGCTGAGCTTGATATTTAAGGCTTGTACCAGGCCTATTTTGAATACCAGTAATTGTTTGGGGAAAATAAATGGAAGATAGAATTATTAAAACCGAATACTCTGATATTATGCAGAAGTCATTCATTGACTATGCCATGAGCGTAATTGTAGCTCGTGCACTTCCTGATGTCAGAGATGGACTTAAGCCTGTACAGCGCAGAACCTTATATGACATGTATGAACTGGGACTTCGCTACGACAGACCATACAGAAAGAGCGCCAGAATTGTCGGCGATACCATGTGTAAATATCATCCTCACGGTGATAGCTCAATCTATGACTGTCTTGTAGTTATGACTCAGGACTTCAAAAAGATTCTTCCTCTTGTAGACGGACATGGTAACTTCGGTAATATAGAAGGTGATTCTCATGCCGCTATGCGATATACAGAGGCTAGATTATCCAAGATCACTCAGGAGAACTTCCTTGAGGACCTTGATAGGAATGTTGTAGATTTTGTTCCTAACTTTGATGAGACAGAAAGAGAGCCTTCAGTTCTCCCTGTTAAGATACCTAATTTCCTTATTAACGGATCTGAGGGTATTGCTGTTGGTATGGCAACAAGCACACCACCTCACAACCTTGCTGAGGTTATTGATGCTGAGATTGCTTATATGCAGGATGATTCTCTTACAACCAAGGATATTATGAAGTATATAAAGGGACCTGATTTCCCTACTGGTGGTATCGTCATCAACAAGGATGAGCTTCTTGAGATTTATGAGACAGGTGTTGGTAAGATCAGAATTCGTGGTAAGGTTGAGACTGAGAAGGGCAAAAATGGCCATATCAACCTTGTTATTACTGAGATTCCTTATACTATGATTGGTATGGGAATCGGTAAGTTCATGTCTGATGTTGCTGAACTTGCTGAAAAGAAGATCACTAATGATATCGTTGATATTTCCAACCAGTCCTCCAAGGAAGGTATCCGTATTGTAATTGAGCTTAAAAAGGATACTAATGTAGAGAACTTTACAAATCTTCTTTACAAGAAGACCAAGCTTGAAGATACATTCGGTGTTAACATGCTTGCTATTGATAACGGAAGACCAGAGACCATGTCTCTTAGAGAGATCATGAGAGCCTGTGCTGACTTCCAGTTTGAGACAGCAACAAGAAAATATACTACACTCCTTAAAAAGGAACAGGACAAGAAAGAGATTCAGGAAGGTCTTATCAAGGCCTGCAATGTAATCGATCTTGTAATTGAGATCCTTCGTGGCTCCAAGGATAGAGCAATGGCCAAGAACTGTCTTGTTAATGGCGAGACAGAAGGCATCAACTTTAAGTCCAGAGAATCCAAGGCAATGGCTGCACAGCTTCTTTTCACTGAAGCACAGGCTGATGCTATCTTGGAGATGAGACTTTATAAACTTATTGGTCTTGAGCTTGAAGCTCTTGTTAAAGAGCACGAGCAGACTGTTGCTAATATTTATAAGTACGAGGATATTCTTGAGAATCATGACTCTATGGCCATGGTTATTCAAAATGACCTTAACAAGATCAAAAAAGAATTCCAGGCTGCCAGAAAGACAGTTATCGATAACCGAGAGACTGCTGTTTATGAAGAAAAGCCTGTAGAAGAGATGGATGTAGCATTTATCATGGATAGATTTGGCTATGCCAAGACTATTGATGCTTCAACCTACGAAAAGAACAAAGAGACTATTGAGGCTGAATTCAAGTTCTCCTTTATCATGAAGAATACAGGTAAGGTTTGCTTCTTTACAAATACCGGTAATCTCCACACAGTTAAGGCTATGGATCTACCACAGGGCAAGATGAGAGATAAGGGTATTCCTATTGATAATGTCAGCAACTTCGACACAGCCAAAGAGACTATTGTTATGGCTGCAAGCCAGTCAGATCTCAATCTTTACAGACTCTTATTTACAACTAAGATGTCAATGATGAAGATCGTTGACGGCGGCGAATTTGATGTTTCAAAGAGAACTGTTGCAGCTACCAAGCTTATGGACGGCGATGAAGTTGTAAATGTTGAGATTCTTCATACTCAGAGAACTGTAATACTTAGATCCAATGAAGGCTTCTTCCTCAGGTTCTATGTTGATACTATTCCTGAGAAAAAGAAGGCTGCTGTGGGCGTAAGAGGTATGAGACTTGGCAAAAATGACTATATTAGAGATGTCTTTTACCTTAATGACATGGAAGAAAAGGCTATTGAGCACAATGATAAGACATTAGAGCTTGGCCATCTCAAGGTTACTAGTCGTGATACAAAGGGTACAAAGGTGAGATTATGAGAGTGATAGCAGGAAGTGCCAGAAGACTTAAGTTAGTTACTCCTGAGGGCAACGATACAAGACCAACTCAGGACAGAATCAAAGAGACACTTTTTAATATGATTCAGATGCAGGTTCCTGGCGCAGTATTTATTGATTTATATGCTGGAAGTGGCGGAATAGGCATAGAGGCTCTTTCAAGAGGAGCTAAAAAGGCTTACTTTATCGATAATGCCATGAGCAGCTATAAATGTATAACTACAAATCTTAAGACTACTCATTTTGAGGATGTTTCTACAGTTCTTAAGCAGGACGTAGTTATAGGACTTCGTAATATTCATGAAGAGGAGGCTGATATTATTTTCATCGATCCTCCATACCATGAAGACCTTTATGAGCGCACACTTTCTCAGCTTTCAGCAATGAATTATGTTACTGAGAATACCATGATCATTATAGAGAGTCCTATTGATATGGATTTTTCTTTTGTAGATGGTCTTGGTTTTGAAGTAAGACGTGAAAAAGAGTACAAATCAAACAAGCATGTATTTGTTTACAGAAAGGCATAATTATGAAGACTGCGTTATACCCAGGTAGCTTCGACCCAGTAACTTACGGGCATCTAGACATTATAAGGCGCGCATCCCGTATGTTTGATACGGTTATCGTAGCTGTAATGTGCAATTCCGCGAAAACTCCATTGTTTACGCTTGATGAACGTGTTAAAATGATAAGAGAGTCTGTGAAAGATCTGGACAATGTTGTTATCGAATCTTTCGATGGACTTTTGATAAATTATTGTAAAGAAAAGAATATTCATATTGTTGTCAGAGGTCTCAGAGCTATAACTGATTTCGAGTACGAGCTTCAGATAGCCCAGACTAATAGAGAGTTATCTCATAATGAAGTAGATACAGTCTTTTTGACAACTAACCTTAAGTATTCATATCTTAGCAGTTCTGTTGTAAAAGAAATCGCAAGTTACAATGGGGATATAACTCCTTGCGTTCCAGATTTTGTAGCAGAAGCTTTATATAATAAATTTGGTTACGACAGAACCAAAAAAGCGTAAGTAGGGGGATAAATACCATGACAAGTAGGATTGAGCAGCTTATTGATGAAATAGAAACATATATTGATAACTGCAAGCCTCAGCCACTTTCTCAGACCAAGATTATTGTTAACAAAGAGGAAATAGACGAGCTTTTAAGAGAGCTTCGCAGTAAAACTCCTGAAGAGATCAAGAGATATCAGAAGATCATCAGCAATAAAGAGGCTATTTTAAATGATGCAAGGCAGAAGGCTCAGAACCTTATTGATGAAGCTACTGCCCACACTAATGAGCTTATTAACGAGCATGAGATCATGCAGCAGGCTTATGCGCAGGCCAATGAGGTAGTATCTCAGGCAGCTGCACAGGCCAAGGAAATCTTAGACAGAGCAATGCTGGAAGCCAACGATATGAAGGCTGCAGCTGTTCAGTATACAGATCAGCTTCTTGCAGGTGTTGAGGATATTATTTCTCAGTCAATCGATGCAACCAGCAAGAGCAATGATGAGATTATTGCTTCTGTTAAGCAGAACAGTGAGAATATCATTAATTCCGTTAACCAGAGTAATGATAGTATTCTTTCTGCTCTTACACAGTACAGCGAGGTTATCAGATCAAACAGATCAGATCTCAGGCCACCAGAAGTAGTTAAGACTGATGTACCTGTTGCAGGCGTAGAAACTGAAGCTTCTTATGAAGTACCAGAGCAGGCTGCTTTGAATTTGGATATGCTTAACTAACAGAAATTTAGGGCTGTCGCTACTTGCGGCAGCTTTACTTATTTAATGGGGGATGTATGAAAAAGCTTTTATCAATGTTATGCGCATTTGTGCTGAGCACATGTTTTTTTCTTGGAACAACTGATATTACCAGCTATGCAGCTAATAAGAATTATGTAGTTGTCATCGATCCTGGACATGGAGGAGTAGGCGATAGGAATCTTGGGGCCATATATAATGGTTATATGGAAAAAGAGCTTACTCTGCAGGTTGCAGTTGCAATGAAAGCTGAGCTTGAGAAGTATGAGGGTGTAACTGTATACCTCACAAGAACTGCGGATGAGATCAAATCGCTTGAGAGCAGAGCTGATTTTGCTAAAAGTGTTAATGCTGACTTTGTATTTAGTATTCACTTTAATGCTTCTTCAGAGCATATCTATTATGGTTCAGAAATCTGGACATCAGCCTTTGGGAATTATTATCAGAAGGGCCAGACCTTCGGACTTATAGAAAGTGATCAGCTTGCAAGTCTTGGACTTTATCAGAAAGGTGTTAAGACCAAGATTGGAAGCTCTGGTAATGACTATTACGGAATAATCAGACACTGCGTTGCAAGAGGCATCCCATGTGACATTATCGAGCATTGTTATCTTGATCATGCTTATGATGTTCAGTATCTTAAGGGGCAGGATTTCATACAGACTCTTGGCATAGCTGATGCTACAGCTGTTGCCAAGTACTTTAAATTAAAATCATCAGTTAATGGTAATGACTTTAGTAACATAACATATAAGACTGTCAAGAAGCCTTCTGGTAAGGTATGGCAGGATACAACTGATCCTGATACCTGCAGCATCAAGGTGCTTGCATATGATTCTGCCAGCAGAAATGCTCTTGTGGAGATGACAACCAAGGATTCACAAAGTCCCATCATCTATTTTGCATACAGCTATGATGGTGGTAAAACCTTCAGTCCACTTCAGATGTGGGACAGAACCCAGAAGACACAATCTTTTAACGTTAATATTCCAAGCTCTTTTACATCATCAAACATTGTATGCAGAGCTTATAATAATTATGAATTATTTAAACAGAGTAATGAGGTAGCTATTGAGACTAGATAAATTTTTGGGACAATTTGATATTGGAACCCGTAAGCAGATAAAAGAATATTTGAAGAACGGAAGATGCAGTGTTAATGGCACTGTTGTCACCAAGCCTGATATTCACGTAGATGAGAATACAGACGAGATTTCTTTTGATGGAAATGTTCTTGAATACAGCAAGTACCATTATTATATGCTGTACAAGCCTCAGGGAGTTGTTTCTGCTACAACTGATGGAAGGAACACAACAGTTCTTGATCTTTTGCAGGATGAGAATGCAAAAGGTCTTAGTCCTGCTGGAAGACTTGATATTGATACAGAGGGACTTCTTCTTTTAACTGATGATGGCGGGCTTATTCATAGGCTATTATCTCCCAAAAAACACGTAGATAAGGTTTACGAAGTGCATTTGGATCATGAGCTTTCTGATAAAGATATTGCTGCTCTTGAAAAGGGAGTCAATATTGGAGATACCAAGGATACAGGCGAGATAGATTATACCTTACCTGCCAGAGTAGAGCTTTGGGATGCTGATGAGGAAGGTAGACCAGTTGTACATCTCATAATTCATGAAGGAAGATTTCATCAGGTTAAGAGAATGATGGAGGCTGTTGGTAATGAGGTTCTTTTCCTTAAGAGACTGTCCATGGGGCCGCTTAAGCTTGATGAAAGCCTTGTACCTGGTGAATACAGACCATTATCAGCAGAAGAATTAAAGCAGTTAGGAGTTTAATACAAGAATTTATGAAACGAGTTTATAAAGGGGAATTTGGATATATCAAGTATGGCAGAAAGGTTGCCATTATAAGGACAGTAGTATGCCTTGCAGTTACTGTTGGAATCTTTTTGACAGGTCTTTTGATAAATCATTCTCAGAAAAGTGTATTTAGTATTATCGCAGCTCTTGGATGTCTTCCAACTGGCTGGAGCGCAGTAAATATGATAATGCTGCTGAAGGCTAAGGAATGTTGTGAGAGTGACCATTCTAAGATTCTCGAGCATGCTGGAGGTCTTTTGATCCATTATGATCACATTATCACTTCCTATGACAAGAATTTCTATGTAAATGCTTCTACAGTACTTGATAAGAACATTTGCTGCTATAGTGCCGACAATAATCTTGATGTTCTTGACTGCGAGAAACATATTAAGAAGATGGTTGCTCAGAGCGGTTATTCCAGCTACAGCATTAAGGTTTTTGATGATATTGATAAGTTCTGTGACAGGCTTGATCAGCTTGAACAGCTTCGCGCCAATAAAGAAATTGACCCATTTAAGATAGAAGATGAATGGGTTCCAGGAACTGTACAGACTCCTGCGGCGGTTCTTTTGTCCATATCTTTGTAATGGTGATTTTATGAAAGAAATTGTAATAGGTAATAATCAGACAGATAAGCGACTTGATGGCTTTCTCAAGGCATATCTTCCAAATGCATCTATGGGCTTTATATACAAGATGCTCCGGAAAAAGAACATCACGCTAAATGGTAAGAAGGCATCTGGTACTGAGAAGCTTTCTGTCGATGATAAAATATGTATTTTCTTTGCAGATGAGACTTTGGAGAAATTCAGGGGTGTAGCTGGAAATGCTGAGGAATCAGGGAAGGCAGGCTCTTCTAAAAATAGTAATATAGCTAAATCTGCAAGAGTTTCTTATAAGAAAATTGGAGATCTTAAGGTGATCTTTGAGAACAAACATGTTCTTTTTGTAGATAAGCCTGCAGGTCTTTTGTCGCAGAAATCAAAAGATACAGATAATAGCTTAAATGACTGGCTGATTGGATATATGCTTGAAAAGGGAGATATTACTCCGGAAGAGCTTGAAACCTATAAGCCTTCTATATGTAACAGACTTGATCGAAATACAAGTGGTCTTGTTATCTGTGCTAAGTCTTTACTTGGCGCAAGGACTATGAACAAGATGCTTAAGGATAGGACTTTAGATAAGTATTACAGAACTATTGTTACAGGACACCTTGCTGAACCCTCCAAGCTTAAGGGATTTCTTTATAAAGATGAGAACAAAAATAAGGTTTATATTAAGGATACTGATCCTGGAGATGACAGATATTCCTATATAGAGACAGAATATAAGCCTGTTAAATATTATGAAGAGCTTGATATGACTCTTTTGGAAGTCAAGCTTATTACTGGTAAGCCTCATCAGATCAGAGCACACTTACAGAGTATAGGCCATCCCATTATTGGTGATACCAAATATGGTGGTAGACCGTTTAAGGGGCTTAAATACCAGCTTCTTCATAGCTACAGACTTGTGATGCCAGCTGATATGAAGGACGAATTATCAGACATAGCAGGAAAAGAATTTATTGCTGAGCTTCCTGATACATTTGGAAGAATTATCGGAAAGGGGTAATAATGCCTACTTGGAAATCAAGAGGTTTACGAGGTTCTACATTAGAGGAACTGATCAATCGTTCTAACGAAAGATACCAGGAGCTGGGGCTTGCTCTTATTCAGAAGATCCCGACTCCTATTACACCCATCAATATAGAAAAGGAAACAAGGCACATAACATTGGCATATTTTGATCAGAAGAGTACCGTAGACTATATCGGTGCTGTACAGGGGATTCCTGTTTGCTTTGATGCCAAGGAATGTGCTTCTAGTACTTTTACTCTCGAAAACATCCATCCACACCAGGTTCGCTTCATGGCGGATTTTGAAAAACAGGATGGAATCGCATTTTTTCTTATTTATTTTACTTCACTTAATGAATTTTATTATTTGCCTTACAGGAAATTGCAGGAATTCTGGGACAGAGCAGAAAACGGAGGCAGAAAAAGCTTTAGAAGAGATGAGCTTGATGATGAGTTCATCATTAAATCTCCTGGAGAATCTGGAATTCTGATTCCTTACCTTGATCTTATCCAAAAGGATTTGGACGAAAGATAATTGTTGACACGAATATTGTTATAGGTTACACTTTTTACTATGATACCAAATTAGCATGATAGCACTGTGAAGTAATAAAGTGCTTTTATTCTTTTAGAGAGGTGTTTATGAGTAAGGTTCTTTTACATACTCCTGATGGAGTAAGAGATATCTATGGCAAAGAATGTATTGATAGAAACGCAGTTATTAACAATATTCATAACAAGATGAAGAGCTTTGGCTATGCAGAGATTGAGACTCCTACTTTTGAATTCTTTGATGTTTTTGCAGAGGAAATCAATGCATCAGATACCAAAGAGCTTTATAAGTTTTTTGATAAAGAAGGAAACACTCTGGTACTTCGCCCAGACTTTACACCTTCTATAGCTAGATGTGCATCCAAGGTAATGCTGGAGAACGGCAATCCGATCAGAGTCTGCTATGAAGGCAACACATTTTTAAATGTTTCCAATTTACAGGGTAAGCTTAAAGAGAACTGTAATATTGGTGTAGAGCTTATGAACGATTCATCTGTATATGCAGATGCGGAAGCTATAGCTCTTTTAATAGAGGCGCTTAAGAGTAGTGGCCTTCAGGATTTCCAGGTAAGCGTTGGGGATGCTGACTATTATAAGGGGCTGTGCGAAGAAGCTGGTATCACTCCTGAAACTGAGGAAGAGATCAGAGAACAAATTATTGGTAAGAACTATTTTGCTGCAGAGTCAATCATGAGGGAAAAGAATATCCCTGAAAAATACAGTGACTTGATTATAAAGGTATCTGAATTTATCGGTTCTGATGATGCGCTTGATAAGGCTATTAGTCAGGTAAAAAATGACAGATCCATTGCTGCAGTAAACAGACTTAAAGAGCTGTATAAGGTTTTGACTTTATATGGAGTTGAGAAGTATGTGTCCTTTGATCTTAGCATACTTAGCAGGTTTAATTACTATACAGGTGTTATTTTTAGCGCATATACCTATGGTGTAGGTGATGCAATAGCTAAAGGTGGCCGATATGACAACCTTCTTGGCAAATATGGTAAGGATGCTCCTGCTATAGGTTTTTCTATTGTGATTGATGATCTTATGTCTGCTCTATACAGACAGGGAATCAAGGTAGAAAACGGTGAGGAAGTTGAGACTGTTACTTATACCAAAGAGACTTTTGAAGCAGCACTTAAGAAAGCGCGAGAGCTTAGGGAAAGTGGCAAGAACGTTGTACTGAAGGCAGAGTAATGGAGGTTTTATGAGATATTTGACATTTGCTCTTGGCAAAGGAAGACTTGTAGATTCCACAATGGAACTTCTGAATAAATGTGGTATTTCCTGCGAAGAGATTCTTGATAAGAAAACCAGAAAGCTTATTTTTACAAATGAAGAGCTTAAACTTAAGTTCTTTCTTGCAAAGGGACCCGATGTACCAACATACGTAGAATATGGCGCAGCTGATATTGGTATTGTTGGTGCAGATACTATTTTGGAAGAAAATAGAAGAGTATATGAGGTGCTTGATCTTGGCTTTGGTAAATGCAGAATGTGTGTATGCGGACCTCATGAGGCCAAAGAGCTTCTTGCCCATCGTGAGATGATCAGAGTTGCAAGTAAATATCCTAATATCGCCAAGGACTATTTCTTTAACAAAAAGCATCAGACAGTAGACATCATTAAGCTTAACGGATCAGTAGAGCTGGGGCCAATTGTAAACCTATCAGATGTTATTGTTGATATCGTTGAGACAGGTTCTACTCTTAGAGAAAACGGTCTAGAAGTACTAGAGGAAATCTGTCCATTATCTGCAAGAATGATAGTTAATCAGGTTAGTATGCAGATGGAAACAGACAGAATTAGAAAACTAATCAATGACATGAAGGAGAATTTATCATAAATGAGAACTTTACAGCTTAATAACGAGACCAAACAGGAGCTCCTTGGAAATCTTCTTAACAGAAATCCAGGTAGCTACACACAGTATGAGAATACTGTTAATGAAATTATAGATAATGTCAGGAACAATGGTGATAAGGCACTTTTTGATTACACTCTTAAATTTGATAAATGTAGTCTTGATTCTAAATCCGTTGTTGTTACAAAGGAAGAGATTAAGAAGGCCTATGAGAAGCTCTCACCTGAATTCATAGAGGTTATGAAGAAGAGTGCAGAGAATATCAGAGTATTCCACGAGAAGCAAAAGAGAAACTCATGGATTGAAACCAGAGAAGATGGCAGCATTCTTGGTCAGAGAATACTTCCAATAGAGATCTCCGGCGTTTATGTTCCAGGCGGAAAAGCAGCTTACCCTTCAAGCGTTCTCATGAATGTTGTTCCAGCCAAGGTTGCAGGTGTTGAGAGAATCATTATGTGCACACCACCTCAGGCTGACGGATCTGTTAATCCTGGAACGCTTGTTGCAGCTGACATTGCTGGTGTTGATGAAGTATACAGAGTTGGTGGTGCTCAGGCAATAGCTGCTATGGCATTTGGAACAGAGAGCATTCCTAAGGTAGATAAGATCACAGGCCCTGGTAATATTTTTGTAGCTCTTGCCAAGAAAGCATGCTTTGGACATGTTTCTATAGATTCAATTGCTGGTCCTAGTGAGATTCTTGTTCTTGCAGATGATACAGCTAAGGCCAGATATGTAGCAGCAGACCTTCTGTCACAAGCAGAGCATGATGAACTTGCAAGTGCAATTCTTGTTACTACATCTAAGAGACTTGCAGAAGAAGTATCAAAGGAAATAGATGAATTCCTTAAGATTTTATCAAGAGCAGATATAATTAGTAAGTCTTTGGAAAACTACGGGTATATTTTTGTAGCTGATACATTAGAAGATGCTATAGATGCTGCCAATGCAGTAGCTTCTGAGCACTTGGAGATTATTACAGCAAACCCATTTGAGGTTATGACCAAGATTAAAAATGCAGGTGCTATTTTCCTTGGGGAGTATTCATCAGAGCCTCTTGGAGACTATATTGCGGGACCTAACCATATTCTTCCAACAAATAGAACTGCAAGATTTTTCTCACCACTTAATGTGGATGACTTTATGAAGAAAAGCAGTATCATTGCATACTCAAGAGATGCTCTCAGCAAGGTACACAAGGATATTGAACTCTTTGCCAAAGAAGAGAGCTTAACAGCACATGCTAATTCAATTGCTGTAAGATTTGAGTAATCTGGTCAAAATTTATAATACTGACCGATATGGTAAATAACGTACAATAACATGTGTATTCATATGATTTAGCGTCAAAATTGCAAGTTAACTTTCTAAAGTGATTATAAACTGCAAGTTATTTAATTTTTATAAGTTAAATTAACAATATTTTGCGAGATTAATTTAAGGGGATACAACTTATGGAATTACGCTCTGCTACAGTTGCAAGAAAAACCAAGGAAGCGGATATTGCCATTACTTTGAATATCGATGGCACAGGTACCAGTAACATAGAAACTGGTAATGGATTTTTTGATCATATGCTTGATGGCTTTGCAAGACACGGTCTTTTTGACCTTAATGTTAAGGCAAGTGGCGATCTAAATGTTGATTGTCATCACACAGTTGAAGATACCGGAATCGTTCTTGGTCAGGCCATTGCCAAGGCTATTGGCGACAAAAAGGGCATTAAGAGATATGGCAGCATGATACTTCCTATGGATGAAACGCTTGTAATGTGTGCTATTGACCTCAGTGGACGTCCATATTTTATAATGGATGGCGAATTCACTTCACCTATGGTTGGTGATTTTGATACTCAGATGGTAAGAGAATTCTTTTATGCAATATCTTATTCTGCAGGAATGAATCTTCATCTTAGAATTATCACAGGTCTTAATGATCATCACAAAATAGAAGCTCTCTTTAAGGCTTTTGCAAAGGCTCTTGATGAGGCTACAACAATAGATCCCAGAATAAGTGATGTACTTAGTACAAAAGGAGCACTTTAATGTCAGATTTTAAGAAAAAATTCTTAGCATCAATTTACCTGAAGGATGAAAAGGCAGTTAAATCTCTTAAGGATTACACTGTTATTAATGATGATCCGATAGCTTTGACTCAGGAATACTCAAATGAAAATGTAGATGGAATTATTGTCTTTGACCTTGTGGCATCAGGAGATGACAAAGCTCATGAGAAATCACTTGATATTATAAAGGATATCTGCAAGGCTAGCGATGTACCAGTTATTGGTGCTGGAAATGTTAAGCGTATGGAGGATATCAAGAAGCTTCTATATGCTGGATGTAAGAAGGCATGTCTTAACTTCAGCAAACCAGGCAACATAGAAATACTTGCAGAAGTATCAGAGAAATTCGGAAAAGATAAGATACTTGCATGCTATAGCGATGCATCATCAATTGATGGCAATAAAGATCAGGTGCTTAAGTATATAAGCGAATTAGTATGCATAGATTACAAGGATGGCGTTAACCTTCCGTCTATTGATCTGCCTATAACGGTTGTTATTGATGATTCTTTTGATGGAGAGCCATATTCACTCTTTGAGAAATATGATTCTATATCAGGAATATCAGGAGATGTTATCAACTCTAATATAGCTAAGGTATCAGCCTACAAAGAAGCATGTCTTTCAAAGGGGATAGACATCCTTAGACTTGAGCCAAAGTTTTCTTTTGCTGATCTTAAAAAGAACTCAGATGGCATGGTTCCTGTTATAGTGCAGGATTATAGAACCGATCAGGTTTTGATGTTGGCATATATGAACGAAGAGGCTTATAATAAAACTCTAAGTACAGGTAAGATGACATACTTTAGTCGAAGCCGTAACGAGCTCTGGGTAAAGGGATTAACCAGTTCACATTACCAGTATGTAATGTCACTGACAGCCGATTGTGATCTTGATACTATTCTTGCCAAGGTTAAGCAGATCGGAGCTGCGTGTCATACTGGAAGCTATTCCTGCTTCTTTAATGAGATTGCCTCCAAGGAATATACCGAGAAGAATCCTCAGAAGGTTCTGGACAGTGTCTTTGATGTAATTCAGGACAGAAAGATTAATCCAAGAGAAGGTTCTTATACCAACTATCTTTTTGATAAAGGCCTTGATAAGATTCTTAAAAAGGTTGGAGAAGAAGCAACAGAGATGGTTATAGCCGCCAAAAATGAAGGCTCCAACGAAATAGTTTACGAAATGTCTGATTTCCTGTATCATATGATGGTCCTCATGGCTGAAAAGAATGTCAGCTGGGAGGAGATAACTGATGAACTGTCTAGACGATAAGGAAAAAACATGAATTATAATTTAGCTCTTTCAGATGAGACACTCCTTAGTATTGAGAAACCGGAGAGATACATTGGCAATGAGGTCAACAGCGTTTACAAGGATAAAAACGCCGTTGATATCAGGTTTGCTATGTGTTTCCCTGATGTTTACGAAATAGGAATGTCTCATCTTGGTATTCAGATTCTTTACGGACTCTTTAACTCTTATGAAGACGTATGGTGCGAGCGTGTGTATTCACCTTGGACCGATATGGACAAGGTACTAAGAGATAAAGATATCCCTCTTTTTGCTCTGGAATCCCAGGAACCGATCAGGAACTTTGATTTTCTTGGTTTCACAATCCAGTATGAGATGTGTTATACGAATATTTTGCAGGTACTTGATCTTTCCAAGATACCTCTTCTTGCTGCGGATAGAACCTGGGATGATCCTATTGTAGTCGGTGGAGGCCCTTGTACCTATAATCCAGAGCCTATTACTGATTTCTTTGACTTTTTCTATATTGGTGAAGGTGAGACAAGATATAGAGAGATTTTTGATCTTTATAAAAAGGCCAGAAAAGATGGCGTTTCAAGACAGGAGTTCTTAAGACAGCTAAGCCATATTCCTGGAATGTATGTACCATCTCTTTATAACGTTGAGTATAACGACGACTTCACAATAAAGTCTATGAAGCCTATTTATGACGACGTACCAGAAACTGTTAAGAAAGAGATGTGTACCGATCTTTCTAAAGAGTTTTATCCAACTAAGCCTGTTGTTCCATATATCAAGATTACTCAGGACAGAGTAGTTCTTGAAGTTATGCGTGGTTGTATAAGAGGCTGTAGATTCTGCCAGGCAGGTCAGCTCTATAAACCACTTAGAGAAAAGGATGTTGAATACCTCAAACAGCATGCTATTGAGTCATTAAAAAACACTGGTTATGAAGAAATATCCCTTAGTTCCTTGAGTTCAAGCGATTACTCCAAGCTTCCAGAGCTCTTGGATTTCCTGATTGAAGAGTGCAATGACAAGAAGGTTAATATATCACTTCCTTCACTTCGTATTGATGCCTTTTCTCTTGATGTCATGAGTAAGGTTCAGGATGTTAAAAAGAGTTCTCTTACCTTTGCTCCTGAGGCTGGTACTCAGAGAATGAGAGATGTAATCAATAAAGGTCTTACAGAAGAAGATATCCTTAGAGGTTCACATGAAGCCTTCCTTGGTGGATGGAATAAGGTTAAGCTTTATTTCATGCTTGGTCTTCCTACAGAGACTGATGAGGATATTCTTGGAATCGGAGATATTGCCAATAAAGTTGCAGTAGAATATTTCGAAACCATGCCTAAAGAGAAGAGAAATGGAAGAACAATTGATATTGTTGCCAGCACATCATTCTTTGTGCCCAAGCCATTTACTCCTTTTCAGTGGGCTCCTATGAATACTAAAGAGGAATTCCTTGATAAGGCAAACAAGACCAGAAAAGGAATCATGTCTCAGCTCAACCAGAAGCACATTAAGTACAACTGGCATGAAGCTGATGCAAGTATGATGGAAGGCATTCTTGCCAGAGGCGATAGAAGACTTAATAAAGTTATTCTCAAGGCTTATGAAAGCGGATGTATTTACGATGCCTGGGGCGAGTATTTCCACTTTGATGTATGGATGAAGATATTTGACGAATGTGGAATTGATCCATTCTTCTATACAACAAGAGAAAGAGCTGATGATGAAATATTCCCTTGGGATATCCTTAACTGCGGCGTTACAAAGTCATTCCTTTTAAGAGAATGGAAAAATGCTCTTGCAGGTAAGCCTTCAAGCAATTGCCGTCTTGGCTGTCTTGGATGTGGCGCAGCCTCCTATGGAGTTGGTGTATGTACGGAGGGCAAGAACAATGCATAAATTACGTTTGAAATTTTCCAAGAATGGACCAATTAAGTTTATTGGTCATCTTGATGTAATGAGATATTTCCAGAAAGCTATCAGAAGAGCTGAGATCGACGTTAAGTACTCAGAGGGCTTTAGTCCTCACCAGGTTATCTCTTTTGCGCAGCCTCTTAGCGTTGGCGCTACAAGTGATGGTGAATACATGGATATGACAGTTAATTCCATGATCAGTACTGAAGATATCAAGAATCGTCTCAATGAATTTATGAACGAAGGAATTGAAATTATTTCCGTAGTTGAACTTGGTGATTCTGCAGAAAAAGCCATGACAGCTGCTTATGCAGCTAAATACAAGATCAGATTCAGGCAGTCTCTCAAGCCTGATTTTGACTGGATTTCTGAATTTAAGAAGTACTTAGATAATGATAAGCTTCCCGCTATGAAGAAGACTAAGAGCGGCGAAAAAGAAATAGACATGAAGCCTATGATCTTTAGCTGTGAATGCGATGAGGCAGATGAATCAGTCACACTTCTTCTTAGCATGAGCTCCATGGCAACATTAAAGCCATCTCTTTTGTTTGGTGGATTTATGAATTCCAAGGGCCTTGAACTTGATAATAATGCTCTTGATATTCACAGAATTGATATTTATAGATTATGCGAAGATGGCGATAAGTCTTATATTGAACCTTTTATAACAGATGATATTTCAACGAGGTTTTACTTAAATGTCTGAAGGTCAGATAATTCTTGCAAACTACAAAGGCAATAATGTAATCACAGGCTTTATCAATAATAAGATGGAATATCTTTCTTTTGAAAGAGAGAGTCATTTAAATGAGATTTATCTTGGAAAGGTAGATCATATAGTCAAAAATCTCAATGCAGCGTTTGTTAAATACGACGGCGAGAATATAGGATATCTTCCACTTGATAAGATTTCATGTTCTTGTGTAACTAACAGATCCTTTGATAGTAGTGACTGTCTTAAAAATGGTGATGAGGTAATAGTTCAGATAGATTCGGAAGCCATTAAGACCAAAAAAACAAAGCTGTCTACTACGATATCCATTTCTGGCAAGTATTCTGTTATAACTCTTGGAAGAAATGGTGTAGGAGCATCTGTTAAACTTTCAGATGATGTCAGAAGAGAATTTATAGACAAGACAAAAAGCATTTTTGTTGACCTGAAAAAAGATTATCAAAGTAGTCTTTATGGTTCCGATATAGGGCTCATAATCAGAACTAACGCTTCTGAAATAGAGGTGTCTTCTTTTAAAGATACGATATCATCCGATATCAAAAGCTGCATAGAAAAACTGGCAGCTATATTAAGTGAAGGTCGTAGCAGAACTATCTATACCTGCCTTTACAAACCTGTAGTTAATACCTTGGACAAAGCCAGAAACTTCATGAAAAATGCTGGAATTACAGATTGTCCTGTTATAGAAGACAATGGTATTCATGGTATAAAGTCCAAGATTGATGAGCTTAGACAGAACAGAATCTGGTTAAAAAGTGGTGCTTTCATCATTATTGAACAGCTTGAGAGCTTTAACGCCATAGATGTAAATACAGGTAAGGCTATAAAAGGCAAAAACAGTATTTCTCTTGATGTAAATCTTGAAGCTGCAGACGAGATAATGAGACAGGTAAGACTTCGTAATCTTACAGGTATGATCCTGATAGATTTCATTAATATGAAACAGGATGAGGATTACGATAAACTTATTTCACACATGAAAAAATTATGCAGACAGGATCAGGTTCATACCAACTATGTAGATATTACCGGGCTTGGTATTATGGAACTAACAAGAAATAAAAACGATAAATCATTAAAAGAAATTTTGCATGAAGTTGAAAATGTTGTTGACAATAGATAAAATCGATGTTATAGTACTATGGTATGCCGCTTAACTAGGCTTAAGTGAGATTATTTCTCCGCCAAAGTTAGCGAGTTTTTTGAAGAAGGAGGTAACTTATGTACGCAATTATTGTAACTGGTGGTAAGCAGTACAAAGTTTCCGAGGGCGACGAGATCAGAGTAGAGAAGCTCGATGTCGAGTCTGGAAAAGAGGTAACATTCGATAATGTTATCGCAGTAAACGACGGAAAGGCACTTAAGGTAGCTGGCGATGTTAGCTCAGCTAAGGTTAGCGCTACAGTTGTAGAGCAGGGCCGTGCTAAGAAGGTTGTTGTTTACAAGTACAAGAGAAAGACTGGCTATCACAAAAAGAATGGCCACAGACAGCCTTTCACACTTGTTAAGATTGACAAGATCACACTGTAATTAAAAGTCGGAATACAATGACTACTATAACTATTACAAAGACATCTGATGACAAGTACAAGATTATAGAATGCAGTGGACATGCAGGATTTGCTGAATATGGTGAAGATATTGTATGTGCTGCTGTTTCAGTTCTGAGTATTAACCTTATCAATTCACTGGACAAGTTCACTGATGATAAGTTTGATGTAGAACAGGACGAAGACCTTGGACTGATCAGATTAAGATTTGATAATGATCCATCACATGATGCTGATTTGTTGGTTAAATCATTTGAATTAGGTGTAGATAGTATATTCAGACAGTATGGAAAGAAATTTTTGAACATTAAATTTAGGAGGGAATAAGTCATGATGAATATGAACCTTCAATTTTTTGCTCATAAGAAGGGTGTTGGATCAACAAAGAATGGTAGAGATTCTGAATCCAAGAGACTCGGAGCAAAAAGAGCTGACGGACAATTCGTAAAGGCCGGTAATATTTTATACAGACAGCGTGGAACACACATTCATCCTGGTGTAAATGTAGGCATCGGTAGCGATGATACATTGTATGCACTTGTTGATGGTGTTCTTAGATTTGAGCGCAAGGGCAGAGATAAAAAGCAGGCTAGCGTTCATCCTGTAGAGAATAAGTAATTTTTTATGTCAAATCGGGCTTCAAACAATTGCGTTTGAAGCCCTTTTTCAAACTTTAGCAGATGCTAAAAAAGGAGTAATATGCCTGTATTCGTAGATAAAGCGAAAATCTTTATACAGAGTGGAAAAGGTGGCGATGGCCATATTTCCTTTAGAAGAGAGAAGTTTGTAAATAACGGTGGTCCAGACGGCGGAGACGGCGGAAAGGGCGGAGACGTAATTTTTAGAGTCGACGAGGGTATCAATACACTTGCCGATTTCCATTATGGTGGTAAGTATAAAGCAGAAAACGGTCAGGATGGTAACAAGAGACGTTGCCACGGTAAAAATGGATCTGACCTTATCATAAAGGTTCCAGAAGGAACAGTAATTAAGGAAGTAGCCAGCGGAAAGGTTATTGCTGATATGAGTGGTGATAACAAGGAAGCTGTTATATTAAAAGGCGGTCGTGGCGGTAACGGAAACATGCATTATGCAACATCAACAATGCAAGCTCCTAAGTATGCGCAGCCAGGACAGCCAGCTATAGAGTTAGAGGTACTTCTTGAGCTTAAGGTTATTGCTGATGTAGGACTTGTAGGTTTCCCTAATGTTGGTAAATCAACATTCCTTTCTAAGGTTTCCAATGCCAAGCCCAAGATTGCCAATTATCATTTCACAACACTTTCACCAATGCTTGGTGTAGTCGATCTTAATGATGCAAGAGGATTTGTTGTTGCCGATATTCCTGGTCTAATAGAAGGAGCTTCTGATGGAGCAGGACTTGGCCATGAATTTCTTCGTCATATAGAGAGAACACGTGTTATGATTCACGTTGTAGATGCTGCTTCAACTGAGGGCAGAGATCCTTTTGAAGATATCGAAGCTATCAACAATGAGCTTAAGAATTACAATGCAGATATTACCAAGAAGCCTCAGGTTATTGCAGCTAACAAGATAGATATGCTTCCTGAAGGCGAGCAGGCTGAAATTATCCAGAAGATCAGAGATAAATATGAGCCTCTTGGAGTTAAGGTGTTTGCTACATCTACCTTAACTGGTCAAGGTATTCAGGAACTGTTATACTATATTAGTAAGGTTCTTTCTGAGATCAATGAAAAGCCTGTTGTCTTTGAACAGGAATTCTTCCCAGAGACTATGGCGAGAGCTGCTGATGAAGCATTTACTGTAGAATATGATCCAGAAGAAAAAGAGTACGTTGTAGAAGGTCCTAAGATTGAGAAGATGCTTGGTTATACAAACCTCGAATCTGAAAAAGGATTCGCATTCTTCCAGAAGTTTATGGCTGACAACGGAATTCTTGATGAACTTGAGAAGTTGCACATCCAGGAAGGCGATACAGTTCGCATGTACGGCTTTAGCTTTGAATATTATAGAAACGCTGATACAGTACCTGGAAATTATGAAGAGGATGAAGAAGAATGACATTAACTAGTAAGCAAAGAGCATATTTAAAGAGTCTGGCAGCTGATCTTGAGCCAGTTTTTCAGATTGGTAAATCAAGTGTAAGCCCAGAAATAACAAATGCTATTGCAGAAACCTTTAATACACATGAGCTTGTAAAGGTTACAGTACTCAAGAATTGTTTAGAAGATGTTAAGGACGTAGCTGTTACTGTTTCTGAACGTACACGTTCAGAGCTGGTACAGGTTATAGGAAGAAAATTTGTATTATACAAACCTTTCAAGGACGATCCTAAGATTGTTTTACCTAAGGCTAGTAAGAAGGCTTGAATATAAGGCTTAAATGAACTGTTAACATGTTTATACCATTAGGAGGCTCAATATGGAATGCAGAAAGATTGGTATACTTGGAGGAACATTTGACCCTATTCACAATGCTCATCTATTACTTGGTGAGTCTGCAAGAGAACAGTTTGGACTTGATAGAGTAATCTTTATCCCAAATAATCTTGCGCATATGCCACATCGAACAGAGGTATCTGGAACAGAAGAAAGATACCAGATGGTCAAGATGGCAATTAATGATAATCCTTATTTTACATGTTCAAGACTAGAGATTGATAAGCCGGAAGGCAGCTATACTATCGATACCATAGAGGATCTTAAGATGATGTATCCAGGAGATGAATTATATCTGATACTTGGAGCAGATTCTGTTATTGGTATTGATTCATGGTATAGAGCCAAGGATCTTCTTACATCTTGTATTATTATTGCTGCAACCAGGCAGGAAGATGACATAGCAGCTCTTGATAAGAAGAGAAGAGAGCTTCAAAACGACTTTGGTGCTGACATAAGACTTCTGACCTTTAACAGGATAGATATTTCTTCTACTGATATCAGAGAACGTATCAGAAAAGGTAGATCTGCAAGATATATGCTACCTGATGAATGTATCGAGTATATTTGCATTAAGGGGTTATATAAATGAGGACTATCGAGATCTCACAAAAGCTCCGTAAAGAGCTTCAGAAGGAACTTAAACCAGATCGTTTCGACCATACATTAGGTGTCGCTTATACAGCTGCAAATATGGCTTTTGTCCATGGGGCAGATGTAGAAAAAGCACTTATAGCCGGAATGCTCCATGACTGCGCTAAATGTCTGACGCATGAGGAGCAGATCAAGATCTGTGAGAAGAATAAGATTGATATAACTGATGTAGAGAGAAGAAATCATTCTCTTTTACATGCCAAGGTTGGCATGTATCTGGCCAGAACTAAGTATGACGTCTATGATACTGAGATTTTAAACGCTATCAGATGGCACACAACTGGTAAAGAAGACATGTCACTTCTTGAAAAGATCATTTATATAGCTGATTTCATAGAACCTAACAGAAAGCCTTTAGAAGGCATGGATGAGATCAGAAAAGAAGCATTTTCAGACATTGATAAGTGTCTGGCACATATTCTGCATGATTCTGTTCAGTACCTTGACACAATCGGTAAAGAATGTGATGATGCAACAATGGAAGCATACGAGTATTATAAAAAGTTTTATAAATAAGCGAGGTTAGAATGGCAGATTTAAACGTATCTAAGAAAATGGCACTCATGGCTGTTGATGCTCTTGAGGATAGAAAAGGAGAAGACGTAAGAGTTATTGATATCAGTGAGATTTCAACTCTTGCAGATTATTTCATTATAGCTGGCGGTACTAATATCAATCAGGTACAGGCTATGGCAGACAACGTACAGGAAGTTCTTGGCAGAGCTGGTCACATGACCAAAAACGGAGAAGGCTATGAAGCTGGTAACTGGATTCTTCTTGATTTTGGCGATATTATCGTTCATGTATTTGATAATGAGAACAGACTTTTCTATGATCTTGAGAGAATCTGGAGAGATGGTAAGACTATAACAAAAGAAGAGTTAGCTTGATAAGTCCAATATGGATATAGATTTATCTTAGCCAGAGAATTAAATTATAAATTAATAAATGTTAGAAAAGCCGATATACCAAAAACTGATATATCGGCTTAAATTTTTATCACTATGATAATTTATAAACATGTAATATAAATCATCACTAATAAAATAAATTAAATGATGTATTAATAAAATCTCATAACGCCGAAAACCTTGCCAAGTATCTGACAGTCATCAACTATAATTGGATCCATATTATCGTTCTCGGGCTGAAGACGAATATGCCCATCTTCCTTGTAAAAAGTCTTAACAGTAGCAGAATCATCAATAAGAGCTACAACCTGATCACCATTCTTGGCAGTGTTACACTGCTGAACAAAAATCTGATCCCCATTGTAAATACCAGCATTGATCATGGAATCTCCCTTAACCTTGAGAATGAATGCATCAGCTCCCTTAGGACACATACTAGCTGGAATAGGAATATATGAATCAATATTCTCTTCAGCAAGAATTGGCATACCAGCTGCAACCTGACCAATTACAGGAATAGAAACGATCTCAGTTCTAACCATATTAAAGCCATCATCACAGATCTCTATAGCACGTGGCTTGGTAGGGTCTCGTCTGATATAACCATTTTTTTCTAAAGTCTCTAAGTGAGAATGAACAGAGGATGTGGACTTAAGATTAACAGCCTTGCAAATATCTCTTACTGCAGGTGGAAATCCTCTCTGAAGAGTCTGTTCCTTGATATAATCGAGAATCTCCTGTTGTTTCTTAGAAATATTACCTTTTTCCATACGGCCCTCCTATATTTAATATACAAAAAATGTATCATTTAACACATTTTTACTATCTTAGTATAACATCGCATTTCAAAATAAGCAAATATTTGTTCGGAAAATATGTTCGATTTTTGTTGACAGTCAAACATTTGTTTTGTATTATTATTTCAGAACAATTGTTCGCAACAAATGTTCGCCTAATAGTTGAATGAATCTGTTGATGTTTGATTTAAGGTATTGATAAGAGGGTATGAAGATGACTAATGCAATGTATGCTGCAGCAAGTTTGTACAATGATCCTAGATTTTTCAGCAAGAGTGAGATTAGAATTAGAGCCAATAAGGCCAGGAGACAGCGCATTTTCAAGCGCCAGATCAGTTTGATAATAGTTCTTGTAACATTAGTATTATTCACATTTATTTTCATGGGAGCTTCTATTTATACTGACGCACAGTCTGATACTTATGAGCCTGAATTCAAATATTATACAACTGTAACTGTACATGCTGGTGATTCATTATGGAGCATAGCTTCAGAGCATTATTCCGAGGATCACTATAACAATTTGAATTGCTACATCACAGAGATTTGCAAACTCAACAGAATGGATACTGATAGCACATTAAATGCAGGAGAGAGCCTTATCATTCCATATTATTCCAAGGAATATAAATGATCTTATATCATTAAATTTACTGTATTTATCTGAAAACACTTCATAATTTAACAGAAAGTTCAATAATTCACCTAAAAAAATACTCCTTGTTGATATATAATAGTATCAGCAAGGAGATTTTTAATGAAACTATCTGCACTTCTTAAATATAATTCCATAGTTATTCAATGCCATGATAATCCTGATGCAGATGCTATCTGTTCAGGATATGTTTTATATAGATACTTTTCTAAGCTCGGTAAAAAAGTACGCTTTATCTATTCAGGCAACTTTAAGATAACAAAGAGTAATCTTGTTTATCTTATTAAAGAACTTAAGATTCCCATTGAATTCGTAAGTAATCTCAAGACTAAGCCAGAGCTACTCTTATTAACAGACTGTCAATACGGCGAAGGTAACGTTAAGAAATTTCCAGCTAAAGATATAGCTGTAATTGATCATCACCAGGTATATGGCACACTTCCCAAATTAAACGAGGTACGCAGTAACTTGGGAAGCTGTTGTTCTGTAATTTGGAATCTGCTCAAGATAGAAGATGAAGATTTCAATATAGATGAGAATATAGCAACAGCACTTTATTATGGCTTATATTCTGATACTAATGCCTTTTCCGAGATGTCACACCCTCTTGATCGTGATATGATCGAGGCTCTTAACTATAATAAGAATCTTATCCTTAAGCTCAAGAATATGAATCTTACTCTTAGAGAGGCCAAGATTGCAGGAGTCGCTATGCTTGGTGTGGAATACCATCCCGATAACAAGTATGCTATTCTCAGAACTGATCCATGTGATCCTAATATTTTAGGTCTCATTGGAGATTTTATTGTTGCTGTCGATGATATAGATGTTTGTCTTGTATATAGTATTCTGTCTTTTGGTGTCAAATTCTCTATCAGAAGCTGTTCCAATGAGACAAGAGCAGATGAACTTGCAACTTTCCTTGCTCAGAAGATAGGTTCAGGAGGAGGACACACAGAAAAAGCTGGCGGAATTCTTAAAAATGAACTGATCATCAAGCAGTATCCGGATTACATTGAAATTGATGATGATTCAGCCAAACACTCAATTTCTAATATTATAAGAGAGCGTATGGCTGACTACTTTGAGAATGCAGAGATCATATATGCCAATGATACAACTCTTGTTTTATCACATATGTCCAAATATGAGCGTTCACCAATAACTCTAGCTTATGTAGAGCCACATGAGTATGTTCCAACTGGCAATATGGCTATCATCAGAACTCTTGCAGGTGATGCTAATATTGAGATCAGGGATAACACTATACTTATTCTGGATTCTAAGGGTAATGTTAAGGCTATTTCAGTTGAAAAGTTTAATTCAAGCTTCAAGAAGACAAGAAGGAAATTTAAGTTTAACAGCGACTATATTCCTACTATTAAGAATGCAGATACTGGTAAGTCTTTTTCACTTCTTCCACTGGCTAAGAGCTGTGAATCTACTGGTGATATCAAGATTTATGCCAAGAAGCTTACTAAGACTACCAAACTTTTTTCATTCTGGGACAATGATACTTACATGATTGGGCAGAAGGGTGATTATCTTGCTGTCAGTCAGGACGACATACATGATATTTTCATTATAGAAAAGAGCATATTTAAGAAGATCTATAAATCTGTTTAATGCAAATAAATAAATCTCAAGAGATACACTATATAAGCGTATTTCTTGAGATTTATTTTTTCAGTTTTGACTAAGGCGGGAGAGGAATTGTTTAGTTCTTTCTTCTCTTGGATTATCAATAAGCTCCTTGGCCGGGCCTTGTTCTAAGATAATGCCATTGTCCATGAATATCGCTGTGTCTGCCACATCTCTGGCAAAAGCCATTTCGTGAGTAACAATGATCATTGTAGTATGAAGATTTGCAAGCTCTTTAATAACGCGAAGAACCTCTCCAGTAAGCTCTGGATCAAGAGCAGAAGTAGGTTCATCAAAGCAAAGAATGTCAGGCTTAAGAGCAAGAGCTCTAGCGATAGCAACACGTTGCTGCTGACCACCAGATAATTGATGAGGGTAGTTATCCATTCTATTGGAAAGTCCCATATTATCTAGTATTTCTTTGGCATTTGCTATAATTTCATCTTTGGATCTGCCGTCAAAAGAAAGAAGCGGAGCCAGTGTAACATTTTCAAGAGCTGTATACTGCGGAAACAGATTAAACTGCTGGAATACTAGTCCGAAATGAAGTCTCTTTTTACGAAGCTCTTCTGGATCAGTTACCGGAATAGCTGCATCAAACAGCATATTACCACGTACACTTATTGTTCCAGCATCTGGAGTTTCAAGGAAATTAAGGCATCTTAAAAGTGTTGTTTTACCACTTCCTGAGGATCCAATTATAGAAAGTGTCTGTCCTTCGTCCAGATTAAAGCTTATTCCCTTTAGTATTTCTGTATTATCAAATTTTTTACGTATATCGTTTACTTCTAATATTTGCATTTTGTCCCCAATATCTTTATCTAAAGTAGCTTAATTTCTTTTCAATGTAGCCAAATAACAGCGTTAAAAGACCGCTGAATATGAGATAGAAGGCGCCTGTATAGAAGAGTGGCCAGATAATACCACTACTTTTAATAAAGGACTGTCCATTCCAGATAATCTCGTAAACAGCAATAACTCTTGCCAGCGAAGTGTCTTTTACCAGTGTGATTACCTCATTGGATATTGGAGGTACGATGCGTTTAATGACCTGTAAAAGAATTATCTTAAAAAAGATCTGTGATCTTGAAAGGCCTAAAACCTGACCTGCTTCATATTGACCAACAGGAATTGACTGAATCCCTCCGCGGTAGATTTCTGAGAAATAGCAGGCATAGTTAAATACAAAAGCAACTAAAGCTGCTATAAATCTGCCTGTATTATCTGTGCCCCATATGTTCATATGAAGAAATATTCCCGGGCCATAATAAATAATGAGGAGCTGTAGCATAAGAGGAGTTCCTCGTACGATCCAGATAATAAATCTTATAGGGCATTTGATAAGCTTTATTTTACTCATCGATCCAAAGGATATGATAAGTCCAAGTGGAAGAGAGAATAAAAGCGTTAATACAAATAATTTAATAGTTCCTAGAAATCCCTCCAGAAGGGATAGTGTTACAGTCAAAAACATGTCAGATAGAAAACTCCTGTGAATTATTGTTTGATAAGCGCATCCTGAACGCCATAGGTCTTGGCAATCTCAAGCATTGAACCATCATTATAGGATGCTGTAAGCTGTTCGTTGATGAACTTAGCAAGGTCAGAACCCTTACGACAGCCGATACCATATTCTTCCTTGGTAAGCTCAACAGTGTGTGTAAGATCAGCATAGCTTGTACCGTCACCAATCATTGCACCAGCCATCAGAAGGTCGATGATACATGCCTGTGAAGTTCCAGCATCTACTTCCATAACAGCATCTGCCTGAGATGTGAGAGAAGTGTAGCTGTAACCATTTTCCTGAGCAGCCTCTTCACCAGCAGAACCAGATTCTACTGCAAAGCTAAGAGTTGAAAGAGATGCAGCATCATTATAATCAGCTGCAACAGATGAAGGAACAACTACGACCTGAGCGTTGTTAAGATATGGATTTGTGCATTCCATAGCATTTGTAACTTCGCTTGTAAGTGTCATTCCATTCCATACAACATCAATAGATTTGTTCTCAAGCTCGAGAATCTTATTATCCCAGTCAATTTCAACGAACTGAACCTCTACGCCAAGTGCCTTAGCAACCTTGGTTGCCATATCAGCATCAAAGCCGATCCAGTTACCAGCGTCATCCTTGTAATCCATAGGTGCGAAATCAGTGATACCTACTACAAGAGTTCCCTTATTTTTGATATAGTCTACATCGCTTGTAGAAGTTGAGCTTCCGCATGCAACTATACTCATGCCAATAACAACAGTCATAAGGGCAGCTAAGATTTTCTTTTTCATAATAAAAATGTCTCCTTTACATTTGATAGTTTAACAAATTAGCCATTTACCACTCTACCATACTAAACTATAAATGTAAATAAGACACTTTTCTCTTGATATTATTTATTTTCTCTTAGGTGCACCATCTTGGCAGCGCGTCTTCTGTTGGCATCATCCTGGGCAGCGTAGTGCTTACGGGTTGTGTTAACATCCTTATGTCCGAGAACATCAGCAACAAGGTAAATATCGCCAGATTCCTGATACAGATTGGTACCAAAGGTACTACGAAGCTTATGTGGTGTAATCTTTTTAAGCGTTGTAACGTTCTGAGCGTATTTTTTAACAAGCTTTTCTACTGCTCGAACAGTGATTCTCTTATTCTGAAGAGAGAGAAATAGCGCATTTTCACTGCCTTCCTCAGGTATAATTCCCTTACGCTGTTCTATGTAGTCAATAAGAGCGTTTCTGACTTCATCAGGGAAATAAACAACAGTGTTATAGCCACCCTTACGATGAATGCGAAGTCCATTAGTTTCAAAATCTATATCATCGAAATCAATTCCTACGCATTCAGACACTCGAATACCTGTACCAAGTAGAAGAGTTAAAAGAGCTACATCTCTTAGCTTAGTCTTCTCATGGTAGCGAAGCTGCGCCTTAGTAAGCTTTTCTCCAGCTTCAACCTGATCAAGAAGAGTAGCTACTTCGTTGGGCTCAAGACGAACAATTTCATGCTCATGAAGCTTGGGCATATTAACAAGTTCAGCTGTATTCCTGGTCACAAGTTCTGCCTTATAAAAATAACTGTACATAGAGCGAAGAGCAGACATCTTTCTTTTTTTGCCCTGCTCATTATTGGTTATTTCTTTGTCCTCTTTTTCGTATAAGGATAAGTATTCCAGGTATTCCTCGATATCCTCACGCTCAATCTGATTAAGTACATCAACGCTGTAATCCTTTATGTCTTTTTGGCTAAGAACTGGATTAACATTGTGAAGGTACTCAAAGAAGGTACGCAGATCATATGCGTACCCAAGACGTGTTCTTGCAGAAGTAGTAGGCTCAATTCCTCTAAAATACTGTTTGCAGAATCTTGGGAGTGAATCCAGTACTTCTCGCATCCTGAGGATATTTATCTTATCCTGTTCGTTATAGTATTTATCATCATTTTTCGAATAGTTTTGCATATATACAGTATAGCATATTCGTAAAAAGATAATACAAGTTATAGCGTCTGAAATAAGCATAAAGACTATATATAGTCATATTTAATCTGCACAAATTACACCTGTTAATTCTGTAAAATATATAGATTGAAGTAGCTTTGTAAAAAATGATAAAATTTACAAAGTTCTTCATTTTTGTTGGGGTGGTGAATTTCTTTATGAAAAGAATTAATTATAGAAAAAGAGATGGGCAAAGACTGACCATTTCTGAGTATAAAAAGCGTAGAAAATTCGAAATCATCAGTAGGATCACACTTTTTTGTCTATCTTTAATTTTTGTGATCGTTCTGATAGTATCTGCTACAATACATTCCAAAGTAAAATCAAAGGCAGAGGATGAGCCCTCAGATAATATAGATATAATGGAATCCAATGAAGCTTCTTCTGAAGCCTCCGTTATAGAGATCATTGACACTATAGTTGAAGAGCCTGATGAGTACAGCCCTTATAAAGAAAAATCTGATGACGCCTCATCATTTTTTGATGGGTATACTGTTGAAGTATCGGAGAATACCGACTATATAGCAAGTGAAGACGTTCTTAGTACTTATGCGCTTTTAGTTAATCTGGATGATGGAACAGCAGTAGCTTCCAAGGATGGCACGGTTCGTATTAATCCAGCCTCCATGACCAAGATACTGACACTTCTTGTGGCTGCTGAGCATATAACAGATATTGATGACACCTTTGAGATGACTCAGGCTATAGGAGATTTCGTATACAAACATGATTGCAGTGCTGTAGGGTTTGAAGTAGGTGAAAAGGTAACTGTTCAGGATCTTTTGTATGGAACAATTTTGCCTTCTGGCGGAGATGCTGCTATGTGTCTTGCTGAATATGTGGCAGGATCTCAGGAAGCATTCGTGGATATGATGAATGATAAGCTTTCAGAGCTTGGATTATCTAATACGGCGCATTTCACCAATTGCATTGGTATATATGATGAAGATCATTATTGTACTCTGATGGATATGGCCATGATCCTCAAGGCTGCAGAAGAGAACAAACTATGTCATGAAGTATTACAGGCACGTGTTTACACAACCTCTAATACGGTTGAGCATCCAGAGGGAATCACTATTTCTAACTGGTTCATCCGTAGAATAGAGGATAAGGATACTCATGGAGAAGTATGTGGCGCTAAAACAGGTTTTGTAGTACAATCAGGATGTTGTGGAGCCAGCTACCAGATTTCCAACGATGGTACTCATTACATCTGTGTTACAGCAGATGCCTGGAGCTCATGGAGATGCATCTATGATCACGTAGCAATCTACGACGCCTACACAAGTTAAATATATAGAAAGAAGAAAATAGTTATGCGTATCAAAAAATATAACAAAGCAATCGCGACAATAGCGCTTATTTTAATCTTAGCAATGGTTATCGGCTCAGTAGCCGGATCATTTTTGACAATGTAAAAGAAAAAGCAACTATATTTAACATAAACCATCAACTTTTGTTAACAGAAGTTGGTGGTTTTTTGTTGTTTACGAAAATACAATAATGTTAAAATAAATAGCAAAGGTGGGAGATATATGAATAATATGAGAAAGTCATACTTAGACAATATCAGATGGGTTACTGTGGTAATAGTTGTAATATACCATGTATTTTATATGTACAATGGTCAGGGAGTAGCTGGAACTCTTGGAAAGATTACTAACCTTGAAGTACAGTACTACGACGTATATCAGTACATCGTGTACCCATGGTTTATGATGCTTCTTTTTATAGTGTCGGGTATAAGCTCTAAGTTGTATTTGGATAATCATACTACTAGAGAATTTATTAAGAGCAGAACCAGTAAACTGCTTGTTCCCAGTACGATAGGCCTCTTTGTTTTCCAGTTTATTCAAGGTTATATAAACGCATCACTTAGTTCAGCTGGAGATTTGGAGGTCCCATTTATTGTAAAGTACTTAATAGCTGTACTTTCTGGTATAGGAGTGTTGTGGTACATTCAGCTTCTATGGCTATATTCAATGATTCTAGTACTTATCATTAAACTTGAGAAAGGGCGCTTTTATAATATCTGTCAAAAGACAAATGTAGTCGTTCTCATTCTGATGGTTGGACTGACATATTTCTTTGGTCAGATACTAAATCCTCCAATCCTTGTCTGCTACAGATTTGGATTATATTTCTATGCTTTTATGGCTGGATATTTTGTATTCTCACATGATGAAGTTATTGAAATCCTAAAGAAATGGTTTTTTATATTTGCGCCTCTTTCGATAGTTTTATGTATTGCTTTTTGTATTAAATATTTTGGTTTAAACTATGCAGATAAACCTGTTATCTTAACGCCTCTTTATCTGTTATTTGCGCATTTTGCATGTCTGTCTATACTTGGAGGCTTTGCCAGATTCTATGACTATGAAACAACCTTCACAAAATGGATGAGTGCTCATAGCTTTGGACTCTACGTATTCCATTATCTTGGAATCTCATCTATAGCAGTTTTCCTTGCAAAGCCTTGTATTATAACACCTGTAGCAGCTTATATACTTAGTCTGATTGCAGGCTTTGTATTTGGTTATGTATTATATGAGATCATTTCAAGAATCCCATTTTTTAGATGGGCAGTCCTAGGTATAACACAAAAGAGAAAGGCTTAATATGTTTAAAGATAATCTTGTAGAACTTCGTAAACTCCATAATATGTCTCAGGAAGAACTGGCTGATAAGATAGGTATTTCAAGGCAGACTCTGTCTAAATATGAAACTGGGGAAACTCTTCCTGACATAGAAAAATGCATGCTTATAGCAAATACTTTTTCTGTAAGTATGGATGATCTGATCAACTATAATCCAGATACAGAAGAATCTTTAGGACTTGCAGTTCCGCCAAAAGGAAAATATATCTTTGGGATGGTCAAGGTAGGTGATAAAGGACAGATAGTGATTCCAGCAAAAGCCAGAAAGATATTTGATATTAATCCAGGTGATAATTTGATTGTACTTGGAGATGAATTCCAGGGAATCGCAATCATAAAAGAAAAGGGCATCCTGGATCTGCTGAAAAATGCTCAAAACAAAATGATTTAATATAACGTTCCAATGTGATATTATGAACATATAGAGGCAAGGGAGCTTTTATTTAAAGCATCCTTGCCTTTTTTGATGCCTTATATTTGATACTTTTCTTGAAAGGAGCAGTTTATGGCTGCATTTGACAGAGTATGTTCCGGAATACCTCAGATGGATCAGGTTTTTGATAATATCCGTCTTGGAGATAATGTTGTCTGGCGCGTAGATAATCTTGACGAGTTCAAGCTTTTCGTTAAGCCTTATGTACAGCAGGCTATTGCAGATAATAGAAATCTAATATATATAAGATTTGCAGCTCATGAACCTCTACTTGAGGAGCGGCCTGGTCTTAAGATTGTGAGTGTTGAACTAAACCATAGATTTGAAAACTTCACAGTTGAGATTCACGATATAATCAGAAAAGAAGGGCGTGATGCCTTCTATGTTTTTGATTGCCTTTCTGAACTACAGACAGCCTGGGCAACAGATCTTATGATGGGTAATTTCTTCCAAGTTACCTGTCCATATCTTTTTATTCTAGATACAGTAGCTTTTTTCCCCCTTATAAGAGGGAAGCATTCCTTCCAGGCTATTGCCAAGATAAGAGATACTACACAGCTCTTTTTGGATGTCTATTCAGATAATAAAATTGTGTATGTAAGGCCTGACAAGATATGGAACAGATACTCAGAGACAATGTTCCTCCCGCAGCTATATAATCCTGAAAACGGTGATTTTAAGCCTATCCTCGATGGAGTTATGGCAAGTCATTTCTATCAGGTATTGGGTAAGAGTAGCTCAATGGCTGATACCGACAACATGGATAGTTGGGACAGATTTTTTAACCTTACCAAATTGCAGCATGAAGCTGGTCTCGATGTCACAGAGAACTGCAGCCGTATGTGCAACATCATGATGACTAGAGATGAGCATCTTAGAAAGATGATAAAAGAGCTCTTTTCACCGGAAGATTATCTGGAAGTAAAAGAAAGAATGATAGGCACCGGAATGATAGGCGGAAAAGCCTGTGGAATGCTTCTTGCCAGAAAGATTATCGAACATAGAAGGCCTGATATTTATCAGAATATGGAGCCCCATGACTCTTTTTACATTGGATCTGACGTTTTCTATACATTTATAAGTAGAAAATCATTTCTGGGATCTCAGAATAAGGCAGAGAACACCAGAGGAATTCTTTACTGTCGCTGATGAGTTTGCGCAGCATCTATTATATGGCAAGTTTTCAAGAGATATGGAGGAGCAGTTTGTTAAGCTTCTGGAATATTATGGTCAGGATCCTATTATTGTAAGGTCCAGTTCAATCCTTGAAGACGGTTTTGGAAATGCCTTCGCTGGTAAATATGAATCAGTATTCTGCTCAAATATAGGCAGTATAGAGCAGAGGGTAGAGGAGCTTGAAAATGCTATAAGGATTGTTTATGCCAGCACCATGAGTAAGTCTGCGCTAGATTATCGTAGCAGGCGCGGCCTTCAGGCAAGGGATGAGCAGATGGCTCTTTTGGTACAAAGAGTATCAGGTTCTTACTACGATGAGTTCTATATGCCATGTGCAGCTGGAGTTGGTTATTCCTATAGTCCTTACAAATTTATGGAATCTATTGATCAGTCTGCAGGAATGCTGCGTCTTGTAATGGGACTTGGTACATCAGCTGTTGATCGAACTGAAGGATCATATCCGAGACTAGTGAGTCTTGATAAACCCTCAGCAACCACAGCCCGCAATTCTATTGAGAAGCACCAGTATTCACAGCGTAAACTTGAACTTATGAATAGAGCAACAAGGAAGCTTGAAAGAGTCTCGCTTGATGATGTGAAAAAGTGTATGCCATTTTATTTAAAGAGACTTCTTTTAGAGCATGATACTGACACAGAGAGAATGTTCAGGGATAGAGGAGAAGATAGGGATATTGAGTTCATTTCATGCCTCGGAATTGTCAAAAAGGATGCTCTAATGACGCAAATGAAAGATATTCTCAGTACTTTGCAGGCTGAATATCAGCACCCTGTAGACATAGAAGTTACGCTGAATTTCTCTGAAAATGGAGATTATGTAATAAATCTTTTGCAGTGCAGACCTCTTCAGGTATTTCAGGATGATGAAGAGCTCAAGATTCCTGACAACATTGATCCTGCCAACGTTCTTTTTGAATGTAAGAAATCTGCCATGGGACTTTCAAGAGCTGAAAAGCTTGATCTTATCATTTATGTAGATCCGGTTAAATACTATAGCATGCCATATCAGGACAAGAATCAAGTCGCAATTGCCATAGGCAAAATTAACTGGGAGATGAGAGGAAAGGGCAAGCATATCCTTCTCATGGTACCTGGAAGAATTGGAACCTCATCACCTGAACTTGGTGTACCAACAGCATTCTCAGATATAAGCGAATTTGATGCCGTATGCGAAATTGCCAATTCCAAGGTTGGTTATAATCCTGAACTTTCATATGGTAGTCATTTTTTCCAGGATCTTGTTGAATCTGGAATTCTTTATAATGCTATATTTGAAAACGATAAGACCATCTGTTTCAACGTAGATGTCTTAAACTCTTTTGACAATAAATTTACCCCCGCTGCACATGGGCTAGAGGGGGTAAATAGTATTGTACAAGCTTATGACATCTCAAAGGATAATATATACATTTATCATGATATGAAGAATGAACGCACGCTGTGTGCAAGGGTGTGAGTATCAGATTTTAGCAAAAATAGCTGTTTCATCATCAAGTTCACTTGCAATGCGCTGATTTTCGTCCATTCTCTTAGTGATGTTATCCATGTCGCCAACAAGAGTCTGAGTACTTTCAGCTGCAGAAGATACTCCCTTAACGCCTTCATCTATAGCGGTTGTAATACTACTGATAGATTCAGCAATTTCATCGAATGTGCTCTTAAAGCCTTCTGTCTTATCGGTAAAATCAGCCATGACAGATTCGATATAATCGGCGTTTTCTCTATATTTAACACCATCTTCTACAAATTTAGAGAATTCTGGCAAGATAGAATCCTTCATATAAGATACCAGATCGTTAGCACTATCAGAAAGATTGTGAACTGCACTTACAACAACTGAATTTATCTTCTGGATATTTCCGGCAGTCTGGCGGCTGTTCTCTGCAAGACTTCCGATTTCTCCAGCAACAACAGCAAAACCTTTTCCAGCTTCACCAGCTCTGGCAGCCTCGATAGAAGCATTGAGAGACAGGAGATTAGTCTGACTGGCAATACTCATGATCTCGTCTGTAAGAGAGTTTACCTGGTCAACACTTTGGCTATCAGTAATCGCCTGATTAAGAGCAGTCAGGATCTCATCAACCTTGGCATTTGTCTCATCCATATTCGTTCTGGCATTCTGCTCCATGGTGTCAGCATGCTCTTTCATAGACTTAGAATAATCATTTATCTTACGACTCTTTTCAGCCATTTCATCTACTTCAGCTCGAACAGTTTCTGTATTACTGTTAATAGCAGATGCGTTATTAGCTACTTCTTGCATTGTAGCAGACAATTCTTCTGTAAGAGCAGAGAGATCTGAGGCACTACTGTTAGAAGTTTGAACACTGCCAAGAACATCACTTACAACCTTATCCATTGCAGCTGAATTACTTGTGATAGTAGTGAAGATATTCTGCAAAAGCTCGATGAAAGCGTTGATTCCCTGAGTAAGAGTACCAATTTCATCATGTGAACTAACAGTAACTCTTTTGGTCAGATCACCCTCACGTCTATTTATTCCATCTATAATATCTCTAAGTTCTGCTTCTGCATTGATAACAGGTCTTATAACATGTCTTGCTACCATGAATATTGCGATAATAAGAGCTACTATACTTATAAAGATAACGATAAATCCTGATACTACAGACATAGTAAAACCTGCATTGAGGAGCTGTCTTTCATTTGCAGCGTTATTTTCAAAAACTGCAATAATATCATTAATATCATTATTTAGCTGTTTAGAACTGTCAGCCACAAGGCCATTGGCTGTTGCATAGGCATCTTTAGTTTTTTGGTTAGCACTTTGAGCTAAAAGAACCATAATAGAGTCTTTAAAACCCTGATAATCACTAACCATCTTTTCATAGCTTGAAGCTGAATCAGAAGTAACATATTTCTGATAATCAGCAATATAATCATCGAGAAGTTTTTCCTGCTCATCAATGTCTGTAATTACTTTCGTCATTGTCTCAAAATCGGTTGCTACGATATGAGAGAGTGCGAGAGTATGGACATTTTTGGTAGTCTGTCCGATCGCATCAAGCTCTGTAATGGCATTCAGATATTCGTCTGCAATAGTTGATGCTGTCGAATTAACTTTTCCCAGATTAGATAGCGCCATTATATTTGAAAATATACAAATTACAAAAAGAAGAAGAACCGGAAACAAAATTTTTGCTCTTATACTTGTCTTTTTCATTGCTTCGACCTCCTACTCATTTATTCTCACTAGAGCCAGAACTTGCTTCTGTTGCAGATTCTTCACTTGATATTTCTTCCGATGATGCATCGGATGATGCTTCAGTACTTTCTTGTGAGGATGCTTCAGTAGAGGCGTCAGAAGCTGCCTCTTCAGTTGATGATGCTTCTGTTGCAGCTTCAGATACTGCTTCAGTTACTTCTGCGCCTTCCGCATCTCCGGTAGATTCTTCTCCAGTAATTGCAGTTACCATTTCATTAAGAAGAGCTTGAAGATTTTTTCCAGATGGATTTCCTTCATACATAGCTGTGCCAAAAGTAGTTGCTGCATCCCAATATGTTCCGCCTACACGCTGTAGACTAGAGAAAGGAGCCTGTTCCTGAAGCGCCTTAATGGCTTTAGAGTTACCTACTTCGCCAGATGATGAAGCATTAGAATTAGAAGGTCCCTGACCTCTCAATGTAAATCTAAGCGTCTGATTCTGCTCATTTGTCATCCAATCTGCAAATTTTGCTGCCCAAGCAGCATTAGGTGAGTAAGAGTTAACGCCTACAAGCTTATAGCCTGCATAACTTGACATTTGAAGCTCTTGTCCGGCTACATTATATGTAGGAAGCTTGGAAGCAGCATAATCATCACCCCAAGCCTCTTTAATTGCATTTTCGTCCCAAACACCACTTACACCTGCTACAAACGTACCATCAGCAGCACCTGCAGGAAAACCGGCATTACTTGTTGCTGCAAAAGCTGGATTTGTACCTATACGCATCATCGCCTCTGCAACATCTACGCCTTTTATATCTGTATAGTTGGCATTCCAATTACAATAAGTAGAGATTCCATCATCATTAAGGCCAATTTCCATATCTGTATTACCAAAGAAAGAGTACATATACCAGCCAGATGTCATTTCCATAAATACCTGCTTGCCACATTTGTTTGCTGCAGCAAGAAGTCCATCCATGGTTTGAACATCCTCATCAGATATATATTTATGGTTATAGAAAAGGAAATACCCATTATCTGCTGTCAGTGGATATGCGTACAAAACGCCATTTACAGAAGCTGCTTCGCTTGAAGCCGCAAGATTTCTTGAGGATATTTCTGAATCGTTTGGAACTTTCTTAAGTACACCTGAAGCCACAAGAGCCATTAACTGATCATCTGCAAAAGTGAATACATCTGGAGCATTCAGTACATCGCCTAAAATATCATCTTTACAATTTGCTTCACTGTGTGGTTCAAATGTAATATTAAAGTTGGCTTGCCCAGCATATTCTGCAGTAAAGCTACTGATAATCTGCGAAATCAGATCTGCGTCCTCATCAGCGCCCCATACCATCAGGTTTACATTTCCAGATGGAAGTACATCGGCAGAGTCTTCCTGTACAGGTTCAGCGGGAGAAGTATTATTATCATGCCCACAACCTGTTATAGCAAAAACAAATAATACTGAAATCATTATCAATGCAAGTATTTTCTTACACATAAAAGCCTCCTTGTTATCGATTGTAAGAACAGAATAGCACTTGATATCAGCAAATCAATATTTCGCGCAATTATTTAGCAACATTTAATATATTTTCATTTTTCTTAATTTAAAGTACCTTTTTATTGAATGTTGTTATAATATCTGTATATGAAAAAAGCTTATTTCGGAGGACATCAGGGATATGACATATCGACTTATAGCATTATTCTTTTTGGCTGTTTTCTATATTATCTATTATTCCAAATTACTCATTCAGAAAAAGAAAGGCATAGTAACTAATCAGATAGCAAAAGGCCGTGATCATGATACAACGTACTATATAGAGCGTGTTCTAGGCGTTTCAACAATTGCCATAGTTATTGCCGAAATACTCTCAATAGCAGTGGGAACAGCACAGCTGCCACTTATATGGCGCGTTTTTGGTATGTATTTTGCATTCCTCGGCAATCTTGTGTTCTTGCTAGCTGTCATTACCATGCGAGATAGCTGGAGAGCAGGAGTAGCAAAAGAGGAAAAGAGAGATCTCGTTAGCGAAGGAATCTACAAATATTCCAGAAATCCTGCATTTCTTGGCTTTGACATGGTTTATATTGGAATTCTCCTTATGTTCTTTAATCCAATCCTACTGATAGTTACTGTATTAGCTATTGTTATACTTCATCTACAGATTCTTCAGGAAGAAGAGTACTTATTAAAAGAGCATGGTGAAGAGTATAGGAAATATAAAGAAAATACCTGTAGATATGCCGGCTATGGAAAACCAACACCATCCAAAATAATCATGTACATTTTCTTTTCTCTAGGCATTTTCTCAGTACTTTATTACTTTACATGCATTTCTTATGGCGGAGGCCCAAAACTTTCCTGGTCATGGCTATGGATACTTATAGCAGCTTTTTCTTTTTTCAGGGTATTCATGCTAAAAAGAAAAATCGACGGCAGAGAGCTATTCATATTGCCATCAGTTCTGGTTTGGATATATAGAGTGATATTTATAGCTATATTAAGTTTTTTTATCATTACAGAGGCTCGCATAATCGGAGCAATGACAGCTATACCAGAAAAAGATCTGGACTATATCATTGTCCTTGGTGCAGGTCTCAATGGAACAGAGCCATCCAATCCATATAAAGTAAGGATTCAAAAAGCAGCAGAATATTTAAAAGAGAATGAGAGAACTATAGTAGTAGCTTCAGGAGGTCAGGGCAAATACGAATCCATCAGTGAATCAGAATGTGCTCGCAGAAAGCTCACAGAAGTATATGGTATATCCAATGACAGAATACTTCTAGAGGATAAATCCTCCGATACAGAAGAGAACCTAAAATTCAGCCTTGAAATAATCGGCGAACCATCGGCACGTGTAGGAATTGTTACAAATGGATTCCATGAACTACGTGCCATGTCTATAGCAAAAGAAGTAGGATATGAAAATGTATCATCAGTTCCTGCTAAAACCTTGATGCCTGTGGGTATTCACTATACTGTAAGAGAATTTTTTGGAATGGTGGAGTATTACCTTAAATACATAATTTAAGCTGCAAGCTCCAGTAATCTGACTCTGTACAAAAAGTTTTTGACTATTTCTTCATAACGATCTGCATCCGCCAGGATGTTACGGGTATGATCTGCACCCTTAAATATATGCATCTCAGTATAGCCATTAGTCGCACTCTTAAGTTCCATAGTATCATCTACAGGAACAACACAGTCGCTGTCGCCTTGAATAAAGCAAATCGGAACTTTATTTCCGCTAAGGCTGTCCTTTGTAAAAATCTTTTTATAAGAAAATCCAAACATATGCTTAAAAAAGATTGCTGCTGGATCAAAATGAGCCAGTGATACATGTCCTATCTGCTCAACAAGCTTGCAAATAAGTGAATAAAGTGAATTATAGCAGCTATCAGCGATAACAAAGGATATATGAGGATGATACTTGAGAGCAGTAAGAGCAGTTACACCGCCAAGACATTCACCATGAACACCAATTTTGATATCATCACCAAAACGCTTAATAGTATCATCAATTACACAGAGGAGATCCTTACTTTCCTTGATTCCCCATGTTGATGGAGCCTTTTTATTATCACCATGTCCACGAAGATCGAAGAGGATACCGTTATAGCCCATTTTTCTGAATATGTTAAAATATTTAATTCCACCAATTCTGCAATAAGTCGATGAATGAACTAAGATAACAAATTTTTTGGAAGGAGCGGCTGATGGGATATAAGTAGTATGAAGTTCATAACCATCAAATGATTTTATTATGTATTCTTCACTTTTCCAATTCTTATAACCATCAAGAAAATGTCTGCGATTTTCTTTCTGATATGCCTTTTTGGGATCGATACATTTAACAAGACCAAGTGATCTTGCAATGAATGCGCATGCTAAAAAGTATAAAACTACAGCGACCATTACATTTACAATTACAAATACCATATAACGTTTATTTCCTTTAAAAAACTTTTTACTTTTTCCCCGACAAAAGATAATAGCACTAAATGAAAAAAATGCAAATAGATATTTAACTATTCGCAAAACACATGTTTAACGAATAGTACATATATAAAAATAAGGCGTAGGAACAAGCTTTTTGCTCCTACGCTTAATCTTTGGAATTATTTAGTTATCTAAGCTTAGCATTTAGTTTCTCGATTGCATCCTCATGTCTCTGGATTGCAAATGTAGCTGATTTAATCTTGAGCTCTGTGTTCATTCGTTTCTTGTGAATCTCGTTACTCTTAACGTAATAATCGTAAACAGCTTCATCATCAACTTCCAGGAATTTATCAGCAATACATCCTGGCAGAACAAATTTCTTAACAACATCCTTGAATTTTACTTCAATATATTTGCCATCCTGAGTTACAACCTGGCCATCGCCAAATTTCTTGTGTGTAACCTTCATTTTAAGCGCAGATCTATCACCAAGAGCTGTTTCTTCTTTATCAAGATCGCTTAAGGCAGCTGTAAGATCTTCCTGTTCCTTTTTGAGCTCCTCAATCTTATTAGCGTTTTCTTCGAGCATTTCCTTAGTCTTTTTAGTTGGCTTTTTCTTATTATCAGTATTTTTTACTTCGAGTTCTTCTTCGTTATCCATACTAAGGCCCATAAGTTATAGTCTCCTTGTCAAAAAACATAAAGAAATTATCGGCTTATCAATAATATTTTATCGTATTTTTTCTTAAAAAACAAGTTAACTATAGGCCCTAAAAGCCGCATAAATAGGCTTTATATACTTAAATATTTATTAAATTTCTGTATATTTGCCAGGTAATAACTCAACTGGCTTTTTGTCGACTTCGATCCATACACTCATGGCGCTAGGATTATAAGCAAAGGTACCATCAACAGAAACCTGGATTCGCTTGGAAGCCTCGGTATAATCTACAATATCAATGTTGGTCGCATACCAGATGTCATCATGACCGGCCATTTTAGGAGCAAATTTCTCGATAATTTCCCAGTTATTATCCCTGTCAAACTCATAGCTATGTCCCCAAACATAGAACATATACATATACTGAGTCTTATGGAGATTGATAAATTCATCACCAAGTCTGTCAAGATTAGGATCAGCATGACGACAAGTTGGATTCCATCTGAGGAAATCAGAAGGAAGGTCAAAGCTCAGAGTCTGGTTAACTGTTCTGGCATGAACAATTCCGCAGCTCTTGAATACGTCAACAACCTGATCATCAAAAGAACCGTTAGGGTAAGCCATTCCTCTGATGGTCTTCCCCATAATCTTCTCTAGTACTCTTCTATCCTCAAGAACCTGCTGCGCTATCTGCTCCTTGGGACATCTTGCAATAGTAGGATGCGTAAAGGTATGACATGCCACTTCATGTCCCTTATACACTTCAGGATATTCTGACATAGGGATTCTTTCCTGCCATGGCTCGGTAAAAGAATTACCTTCAAGTCCCGCATTCAGATTAAAGGTTCCCTTAAGACCATATTCATTAAAAAGAGCTACAAGTCTTCTGTCAGGAATCTTTCCATCATCATAGCTGAAGGTCAGAACCTTATGTTTGCCTCCTGGGAAGGCTGTATAAATATTTCTAAGCTTTTTATCCATGCGATTATTCCTCTACTTTCTTGGTAAGTGTCTTGGACGCCATCTTTATCTTTTCCTCGTCCAGAATCTGTCCCCATTTATATGGAGTGTTCTGATATACGTAGTAGTTGAGCCAATTTGTATAAAGGTTATTAGCATGAGAACGCCATAATAGATCTGGCTTATTCTCAGGATTATCATCTGGATAATAGTTATCGGGCACATGTATATCAAGACCTTTTGAAAGATCTCTTCTGTATTCAGAATCAAGAGTAAGTCTGTCGTACTCAGCATGGCCCATAACAAATATCTGGCTTCCTGATCTGTTCATACAAAGGAAAATACCAGCTCTTGGTGACTTGGCAAGAACAACGAGATCATCACATTTCTCAATTTCTGCTGCAGGAGTCTCTGTATGTCTTGAGTGAGGCATGTAGAATGCATCATCAAAACCTCTTACAAGAGGCACCTTTCTGTTCATGACTCTATGCTTGAATACACCAAAGAGCTTCTCATCAAGTGGCTTTTTGTCGATTCCATAGTGATAATAGAGTCCAGCTTGTGCTCCCCAACAGATATGGAAGGTAGAAGTTACATTAGTCTTGGACCATTCAAAGACTTTGCAGAGCTCTTCCCAATAATCTACTTCCTCAAACTTCATCTGCTCGACAGGAGCACCTGTAATGATAAGTCCGTCGTAGGTGTTTTCCTTGAGCTCGTCAAAGGTGTTATAGAATCTGTTCAGATGGTTAGGCGATGTATTGCTGGAATGATGTGAGCTCATCTGCATGAAAGATACATCGATCTGAAGAGGTGTATTTGACATAGATCTAAGGAGCTGAAGCTCAGTATCTTCCTTGAGTGGCATCAGATTAAGAATACAGATCTGGAGAGATCTGATATCCTGATGCAGCGCTCTGTTTTCGTCTACCGCAAAGATATTCTCCTGTTCAAGTATTTCTCTAGCTGGAAGGTCGTTCTGAATCTTAATTGGCATGTTCTTATTCCACCTCTTATATTAATAATGTCATTATAAAGCCTATTATTTCAGCATTTCAAGGAATTCTGCTTCATTTATTACTCTGATTCCAAGCTCATTCGCCTTTGTAAGCTTACTTCCTGCAGCTTCACCAGCAAGAACAAGGCTTGTTTTCTTGGATACGCTTCCTGAAGCCTTACCACCATTTTTAACGATAAGTTCTTCTGCTTCTTTTCTTCCAAGTGTAGGAAGAGTTCCTGTAACAACAATTGTCATTCCGGAGAGCTTATCAGAAGCATCCTCATCGACAGCTATCTGCATATTAAGGCCTAGAGAATGCATCTTTTCAAGAATCTCAAGATTATGCTCATCATGGAAAAACTCATATAAATCCTCAGCAGTAGTCTCTCCAATATCTGGAATCTGTAAGAATCCATCTCTTGTAACCTTTGTAAGGTCCATGAGATTGTCAAAATGCTTCATGATCTCTCTTGCTGTTGATTTACCAACATTTCTGATGGCAAGACCAGTTAAAAGCCTTACTGGATCATTTTCTTTGGACTTCTCAATCTCACCAAGAAGCTTATCTGTATTTTTTTCTTTACCAATAATACCTTTTTCTATTAGCTCATCTCTGTGCTCAGAAAGAGTATAAATATCAGCATATGTCTTAAGATATCCTTCTGATACAAGGGCATCTACAAGAGTATCACCAAGTCCCATGATGTTCATGGCATCACGGCTTGTAAAATATGCGATAGTTCTAGTGACCTGAGCTGGACAAGTAGGATTGATACATCTGATATCAGCTGTATCTTCCTCTCTGACAAGAATAGATCCGCATACAGGACAATGATCTGGCGCTTTATAAACTATCTGTGGTGGTGTAACACAGCCATTAAGCTTAGGAATGATCTCGCCACTCTTAAAGAGCTTGTATTCGCCGCCAATACCAATCTGCATCTCATTGATATAATCCTGATTGTGAAGTGTAGCTCGGGATACGCTTGTTCCGCAGAGTCTGGCTGGCTTACCAGTTTCTCTGTCATGGAAGCTTCCTGTAAATGTAAGTTTACCTGTTCTTCCTACATCAACAATGATCTCATCCATTACAATAACGCGCTCCTCAGGCGGATACTTGTAAGCAATATGTCCACTTGAGTACTTGCTGCCTGCCGGGAAATCATCTCTCCAGGCTGTATGATCAACCTTGATTACTGCTCCGTCAAGGTCATATTCAAGGTCATTTCTCATGTCTCCAAATTCATTTATGGCAGCTATTACATCCTCTGTATTCTGGCACTTCTTGTGATATACAACAGGGACTCCAGCACCTGCAAGGATCTCCAGGCCGCCACAATGTGACTCCATAAGTTCAGCTGGGCCATCCTGAATGTTAAAGATAAACATTCTAAGGCCTCTGTCTCTTGTGATCGTTGGATCAAGCTGACGAAGTGTTCCGGCTGCGAGGTTTCTGGGATTAGCTGCAATCTTTTTACCCAGCTTTTCCTGCTCCTCATTGAATTTTTCAAAATTCTCATGAGACATATATACTTCGCCTCTGAGCTCAAGATACTCATAAGGAAGGTCAATCACCTGCTTAACATCTGGTATCATGAGTGCATTGGCTGTTACATCTTCCCCGATAAGGCCGTCGCCTCTGGTCTCAGCAAGGTCAAGGTGAAGCTTATTATCCTGAGCATTTCTGGAATATCTAAGTGTCATACTAAGACCATCGATTTTGATCTCAGCAGAAAAAGACGCATCTGGATGAAGGGCATGTACCTTATTAACCCATTCGCATACTGCCTCTGTAGTAAACACATCTTCAATTGAAAGCATTGGAACATTGTGTGTGATCTTGACGCCAGCTTCTCTTTTAGCAACACCACCAATGATCTGGCTAGGAGAATCCTTGGATACAAGCTCAGGATAATCTGACTCCATTTTCTTAAGTTTTTGCATAAGCTGATCGTATTCATAGTCAGATATCTCAGGCTCGTCCTGATTATAATATAAATCCATATGATGCTTGATCTCAGAAACCAAAGCATCATAACTAAGTCTTATTTCATCTGTAATCTGTGACATTTTCCCCAACCTTTTTTCATATATTATTTCTTAAGTCCAGCAGCTCTATAGAGCGCATCCTTAGCATTTTTATCAAGCTCAACGAATTTACCTGGTTTAAGCTCATAATCAGATAGCTTAACAGTCATAACTCTGACTCTTTTAAGCTTAACAACATTAAAGCCAAGCGCCTGGCACATTCGTCTGATCTGTCTGTTAAGCCCCTGAGTAAGAATGATCCTGAAACTCTTTTTACCTGTTCTTGTGACCTTGCAGCCTCTTGTAGTCTTATCAAGCTCCTCAAGATACACTCCATTGGCCATTTTATTAAGGAAATCCCCATTTATTTCCTTATCAACTTCTACTTCATATTCCTTCTCATGCTTGTTGGCAGCCTTCATCATGGCATTTATGAGGTTACCATCATTAGAAAGAATAAGTAGTCCCTCTGAATCCTTATCAAGTCTTCCAGCGTAGGTAACCCTTATAGGATACTTGATCTCAGATGAAACTGTCCTCTCTGCATGAGAGTCTTTCTCAGTGCAAACTACTCCAACAGGCTTGTAATATGCAAGAACAACCTCATCCTTGACAAGACTTACCTTCTTGCCATCTACACAGACCTCGTCTGTTTCCTCAACCTGAACGCCAGGCTGGGCGACAGTACCGTTAACTTTAACTCTTCCTGCAGTTACAAGCTTATCTGCCTCTCGTCTGGAGCAGAGTCCACATGCAGCAATATATTGATTTAATCGCATTTCTAATCCTTATATAAAAAAGAAGCGGCTCAGCATAAATCCAAACCGCTCCATATTATGTACTAATGTAAGCTTAGCAAACCTTAGCCAGCTCAGCAACTGCATTCTCACTGATAAGACACTCAAAGCTCTCTTTGTAGTGTGCAATCACATGCTGGTTAGTTGCCTGAAAATGTCCAAATTCATAAGCCATTGTGAAAAGAGCTGCAAATGACTTGGCATCTTCCTCGCCCCTAAGAAGATCAAGATAATACTTGCCATCTTCTGAATTCTTGTAAAGAGCACTCTTAATACCTAAATTTGAAGGAGCCTTGGCACAGAAAGAAATAACTGTGCGGATGTCATCAAATGTAAATACATACTCATGGAACTTGAGTCTGTTAAGGTCTCTTCTTTCTTTCTCCTCAGGAGTAAGTGCTTCCTTGGAAACAGAAGCTCCATTAGAAATAAGAGCAGCCTTCTTCTTGCCATCCTCAATAGTAGCATTCTGGTTGATCTCTATCTTCTGAGGCTCATCCTGCTCCTTAGCAAGTCCGTTTTCTTCCATGATATTCTTGACTGAATTAGTGAGCTGTTTGAGGCTCTTCAAGTACTCATTAAGTCTGTTGATGCGTTCTTCATCAACAGAATCACCCAGATCCTCAAGAACATTCTTAGGAATCTTAATGCCTGCCTTGTCAGTGAGATTACGGAGAATCTCACCAAAGGATGCAGAAGCATTCTCAGAAAGTGTAAGTGAAATAGAATGGTCAGGTAAAACAGTGATCTGCATCGGCATAAAGGAACCTGTAGGCTTATAATCAACCTCTTCCTCAGCCTTTCTCATGACCTCGTGAAGGAAATCCATAGCCTCCTTCTTTTTCTCAAAGAGATCCTCGAGCTTGATGCCCTGCTCGTCCATATCGTCTTCTGTAATAATACAGGTAACTGTATCTTTATTGATTCTCTTGAACTCCATTAAATATATAATTCCTTTCAATAGAACGGGAAAAATCTGTTTAAAAGTCAAAACCTATTTTACAACATTTAACAAATTCTTGGAAGACCTTCCCCGTACATCAAACCAATTATACGTCTGCCACCAATTTTAGTATTAAGCACCACACTATTATTTTCGGCAGATTCCTCGGATTTAACAACCTTTCCAATAATACAGCAATTTTCACCATATTTTGATTCTTTTATAAGAGAAACTGCTCTTTCAGCATCGTCCTTGTGAACAGAAAGAACCATCTTACCTTCGTTACCCATATACATAGGATCAAGGCCAAGAATTCCACAGAAATCCTTAACAGCAGGTGAAACAGGAAGTGCTTCCTCCTCGAGCTCTATTGTGCACTTAGAAGAAGAACTGAACTCATTAAGAACTGTTCCAAGTCCGCCTCTTGTAACGTCTCTCATGGCATGAACCCTGATACCATTATCAAGGAGCTTACCAACCATCTCACAAAGAGGAGCAGCGTCAGAAACAATATTGGTATATATGCCCATTCTGGTACCAAGAATGGCTGCATGATGATCACCAAGATTACCGGAAATAATGATCCTGTCTTCATCCTGAAGCTTAAATGGACCAGGTACATCTAAACTGTCCTCAATAAAACCAACACCTGAAGTATTGATAATAAGGCCACTTTTGCCGCCTTTATTCTCTATAACCTTGGTATCACCTGTAATGATCTTAATACCAGCTTCATTAGCTGTTTCTGCCATGGAAGCTATAACCTTATCAAGAACATCAATATCAAGGCCTTCCTCTAATATGCATCCACAGGTAAGATACATAGGCTTAGCGCCGCTCATGAGAAGATCATTAACTGTTCCGCAAACGCAGAGCCTTCCAATATCTCCGCCTGGGAAAAGAATTGGTGTTACCACAAAGCTGTCTGTAGTAACTGCAAGTCTCCCTGAACCAGGAACAACTGCTGAATCCTCTAATTTATCTAATATTTCATTATGAAAATGCTTGGCAAACACATCTCTGATAAGCTGTGATGTTGATTCGCCGCCGCTTCCATGAGCCATTGTAATCTTCATTTATATAACTCCAAACTAATAATCTATTATTTTCTACCTGAAACAAAGAAGTTATAGCAGCTTCCTTCTGTAGAAACCATGCATGCTCCATGAGCATTATCTGGTGTACAGCTCTTTCCAAATAATGGACAGTCGCTAGGTTTGATCTTACCAACAAGAACGCTTGCACAACAGCATCCAGGTGGCATATGATCCTCATCAAGGTCAAGGCTTCCAGCATCATACTGTCTGTATTCTTCCCTGAGAACCATTCCTGATCCAGGAATCTTACCCATTCCTCTCCAGGAGGCATCTGATTCTGTAAAGTATTTATCTACTATTTCTTTAGCCTTAGTATTTCCTTTTTCTGAAACAGCGCCCTTATACATATTCCTGATTCCAGTCTGGCCCTTCATAGAAACAAGCGCATAAATTGTCATAAGAAGCTGTGGTCCTTCAAAGCCAGACACCACAAAAGGAATACCAAGTTCTTCGGAAAGCTCTTTGTATTCATCACTTCCTGTAATAGTAGCTACGTGACCAGGAGCAATAAATCCATCCAGGTCACCACCATTTTTAACAACCCATCTGATAACCTGAGGCATTGTCTTAAGTGATGTCAGAAGCTTAAGATTCTTAATATCTTTTTCTATAGCCTTTTCAAGGACCATAGCATATACAGGCGTAGTGGTCTCAAATCCAATTGCTGCAAAAACATAGGTGTGAGAAGGATCTTCCTCCGCAAGCTTAACAGTCTCCATTGGAGAATATACCATCTTAACATGGGCACCATCTGCCTTGGCATCAGCAAGAGACTTCTTTGATCCCTTAACTCTTATGAGATCTCCAAAAGTGAGTACAATGGTATCTTCTCTCATTGATAGCTCTACAAGCTTATCTATTACAGCTGTAACCGTAACACATACCGGGCATCCAGGACCTGAAATTAGTTTAATCTTATCAGACAGCATTGAAGGAATTCCGTTTTCTGAGATGGCTGCAGTGTGTGTTCCGCAGACCTCCATAATACGAACTTCTGGCCCATCATATTCTTTTAAAGCTCTAACAATGTCTTTTAAATCCATATTCTTCATATTAAATACTAAGGCCCTCTATCTCATTAAAAAGTTCGTTCATCTCATCAGCCAGCTTATCATCCATCTTCTGAATGATGCATCCGGCGTGAACCAGAACATTGTCACCGATTGCTACATTAACAAGGCCTGAATCAGCAACAACCTTATTCCCATTAAAATCTACAGTTGCAAGGTTGCCATTAAGCTCTACAACCTTACCTGGAAGTGCAACGCACATATTTATTCCTCCTTAAGCATCAGGTAATACGCCTGACCTACTGAAATTCCCGCATCACCTGCCGGAACCTGTTCGTTTACATAAACATCAAAGCCCATATCGGACAATCTGTCAATTGTATTAGTTATAAGTAGCCTGTTTCCGAAAACTCCACCAGAAAGACATACTTTGCTCTCACCAGTTTTTTCTTTTACCATCTGACATATCCTTGCAATAACATCTACAAGCGCCATGTGGAAAGCATATGCAAGCTCTGCCCATGAAATATTATCTTCATGATAGGCCTTATCAATCTCAGCGAAAAGACCTATCTGGTCAGGTAAAAGACCTTCCTCTTCATCCTTGATATCAAAAGAAAGCTTGTAATACTGGCCATTTTGTACCTTATCCTGGTTATTCTCATAGAAGTCCCAAGCCTGCTTTTCAAGAGCCATCGCACATTCTCCCTCAAAAGAATTCTCATTCTTAATATCAAGAAGTGCACAGACACTGTCAAAAAGCCTTCCTACACTTGATGTATTAAAGACATTTATATTGTTTGAAAGTGCTGCTCCGATAAGCTGAGATACATTGTCAGTTTGTCCTGCTGCATTATAATAACACTCTTTTACAAGATTTGCATTTTTTGAAGCATTATCACCGCCGCAAAGCTTAACATAGCTCATATGGCCGATTCTATTGTATTCTGATCCGTGGCAGTACAAAAATTCTCCGCCCCATATATTGCCATCAGTTCCAAAACCTGTTCCATCAAAAGAAATGCCTATACAGCTTTTTAAACCATTTTCTGCCATTACTGACAAAATATGTGCATGGTGATGTTGAACCTCGAAAACAGGCAAATTATTCTCAATTGAATACTCTTTAGCAAGCCTTCCCGACTCATAAAGTGGATGAAGATCGCATACGATTTTCTCAGGCTTAAACTTAAAAATATCCTGATACTGTCTGATTAGCTTCTGAAGGTTAGTATTAACACCGTAGTCTTTAAGATCACCTAAATACTGGGATGTAATGATCTTATCCTTATAGGCAAAAGAAAAAGTGCTCTTAAGATCTCCGCCAAAAGAAAGTACTCTGGACTTACCTTTTACATCTGGAATAAAAACAGGAAGAGGTACAAATCCTCTTGCTCTTCTGTTAAAGAGACCAAGGCTCTTACCATTTTTAAGAGATGACACGAACATTACAGAATCATCCTGTGGCATATTGATCCTACGTTTATGATATAAAATGGCAGCGACTTCGCTACCAGCAAATTCCTCTATAAAAGCATCATCATCTATTATTATTGGCTCATCAGATTTGTTGGCACTTGTGACAATAAGCGGACCAACAGCATCGCACAAAAGCCTGTGTACTCCAACGGATGGCAAAAAAGCTCCAATATATCTGCTGTCCTTACATACCTCATAGTCAAAAAGCTTTTTAGTATTTAGAAGTACTATTGGTCTTGCCGAGCTTTCCAGTAATTCTTTTTCCTTACTATTTATATGGCAGTATTCTTCTATAGCGTTTATATCAGAAAACATTACTGCAAAAGGCTTTTGTTCTCTTCCTTTGGCTGACCTGAGCTTAGAAGCTGCAGTATTATCAGGCCTGCACACAAGCTGATAGCCTGAAGATCCCTTAAGGCCAATGATTTCATCATTTTCTAATAGTTTGATAGCATTTGTCAGATAGTCATCCTTCGTTTCTATGCGATTAATTTTATTTATTTGCACATAATCAGATATATATCTTAATTCATACTGAGGCCCACAGCTATAGCAAGATATTGTCTGCGCATGTCTGCGCCTTCCAAGCCTGTATTCCCCAGCGCACTCTAGACACATACCAAAATCTATCATCGTAGTTGTGTCACGGTCATATGGAAGCTTATCTAAAATGCTGATTCTGGGGCCGCAGGAAGCACAGCTTATAAGCGGATATCTATATCTTCTATTCTTCTCATCCAGCATTTCTGTCATACATTCATCGCAAATACCTATATCAGGTAAAAAGACAGGCAGATCACTTGTCAGATCAATTTCTTCACTTCGAATAATGACAAAATCATTTAAATCCATATCTATGTTTAAAGAACCGGTATATGAATCAAGTTCATTTCCTGATAGTTCTCTTTTTTCTACATTCAAAATAAAAGCACCTGAAGGATACTCGCTCTTTAACATCTCAGTGAAATCTTCTATAACAGATTTCTCACCGGAAACAAGTATATCAACAGCTGCTCCAATATTTCGTACAAATCCCTTTAAACCATATTCAGTTGCCTTGGTTAATATAAAGGGGCGATAACCAACTCCTTGTACCGCCCCTTTAACTGTGATTTTACAAATCATTTTTACTCTTCTGTTTTCTCTGGTGCCTTCTGAGGTGCTGGAGCTGCAGGCGCAGGAGCATTTCCTGCCTGAGCTGCCTGTGCTGCCTTAGCAGCAGCTGCTGCAGCTGCTCTTTCCTTAGCTGCCTTCATAAGAGCTTCCTGAGCTGCAATAGCCTTCTCGGACTGCTTGAAGGTCTTGGTAACTTTCTCTGATCCAGGTTCCTGGAAACGAAGTCCCATTGAAAGACATTTCTTAGGGCAGTTATCAACGCAGCATCTGCACTGAATACAGCTCATAGGTCTGATAGACCATGTCTTAGCAACCTTATCTACAGTGATAGCGTGTGTAGGACACTTGATAGAACAAAGTCCACAGAGCACGCATACATCCATATCATTTTCTACATGTCCTCTTGTACCAACAGGGTATTCCTTCTCAACCTTTCTTGTCTTAGGCTTTGACACAAGATTACGAATAATTGTATTTTTGAAACTTGCAAGTGCCATTTTTAATCTCCAATCCTTAATCGATTACAAAGTAATTACCTTTCAGTACAACTGATACATGGATCAATTGTAAGAACAAGAATAGGTACATCAGCAAGGTCACATCCCTTAAGAGTCTCAACAAGACCAGAAAGGTTAGCGAATGTGGGGGTGCGGACTCTCATTCTGTCTATGAACTTAGTTCCGTTAGCCTTTACATAGTAAAGAGCTTCTCCACGAGGCTGTTCAATACGCATCATATATTCGCCGTTTGGCATTCCCTTAACAGGAACTTCAATCTCGCCATCCTTAGGCATCTTGTCGATACACTGACGGATGATATCGAATGCCTGGAAGATTTCCTTAATACGGCACTCTGTACGAGCATATGAATCACCTTCAGTTGAAATGATTGGCTCGAAATCAATATCGCCATAAGCACAGTATCCAGTGCTACGGATATCTCTTGCGATTCCGCTGGCTCTAAGGAATGGTCCAGCACATCCAAGAGCATCAGCCTGCTCAGCTGTGAGAACTCCTACGCCACGAAGTCTTGTCTGAACAGCCATATCTGTAAGGAATGGCTTAGATATAGCCTTAAGCTCTTCTTCCATTCTATTAATTCTCTGGTAGAAATCCTTGAGCATTTCATCAGATACATCTCTTCTGATACCGCCTACCTTCATAACAGAGAAGATAACACGTCCACCAGTTGATGCCTCGAACATATCAAGAGCATCCTCTCTAAGTCTCCAGCAATCCATATAAAGAGACTCAAATCCGAAAGCATCTGCTAAAAGTCCGAGCCAAAGAAGATGTGAATGTACTCTGGAAAGCTCCGACCAGATTGTTCTAAGGAATCTTGCTCTAGCAGGTACTTCGATATCCATGATATGCTCAACAGCCTCTGAATAACCAAGGCCGTGACCAAGTGAGCAGATACCGCAGATACGCTCAGCAACATATACCATTTCATTAAAATCTTTTTTATCAACCAGCTTCTCAAGACCTCTGTGGATGAATCCGATAGAAGGAATAGCTTCTACTACCTTCTCATCTTCCATAACAAGGTCAAGGTGAATTGGTTCCGGAAGAACCGGATGCTGGGGTCCAAATGGAATTACACTTCTTGTAGACATTTTTGGTTCCTCCAATTATTTAAATGGTGTCTCGATCGCTGTACGATAGAGCTTACCTTCAAAGTCAATATTGATCATCTTGATCTGTACTCCGAACAGATCATGCATCTCATTCTCATAGATAAAAGCACAAGGATAGATGCTTGTAATACTGGAAATCTCCTGATCCTCTGGAAGAGTTATCTTGAGCTGTTTAACCTCAAGGTCCTTACCAAATGAATATATAAGTTCGTAAGCATCAGGAATACGTGTAGCGCACTGCTGCATAAGATGATAGCCCTGGAATTTGAGCTTCTGGGACTCATCAATAATGCTCTCAGGATTAACAGTTATAAATTCTGTATTCATCAGCCGTTTTCTCCTTTCACATCATTATTTGCAGCTGCAGGTGCTGGAGCCTTAGGAGCTGGAGCTGCAGGCTTAGCTGCAGGTACTACTGGCTTAGCACTAGCCTTAATCTTCTCTTCAGCCTGCTGTCTGAGAGCTTCCTCTGTAAGAACAGCATCATACTGAGTACTTGGATCATAATCATCAGCAGTCATATGAACAGCCATCTTGCTGTAATCAACAGTACAGTAGCCAGCCTTCATAGACTCTTTTAACTTCTTTCTCTTCTCTTCAAGAATGCCTACAGCCTTAACAACGCCCTCGATAAGAGCCTCAGGTCTTACAGCACAGCCTGGAACATATACGTCTACAGGAACAACCTTGTCAGCGCCGCCCAGAATGTTGTAGCACTCCTTAAAAATACCGCCATCACAAGCGCAGATACCACATGCAACAACAACCTTAGGATCAGGCATCATGTTATAGAGCTGTCTGATTACAGGAGCTGTCTGAGCGTTTACACCGCCTGTAAGGAGCAGTACATCTGCATGCTTGGGATTACCAGTATTGATAATGCCAAAACGCTCTACGTCATAAAGTGGAGTCATTGTGGCAAGAACTTCTATATCACAGCCATTACAGCTGGAACCGTCATAATGTAACACCCATGGTGATTTAGAAATATTCATTGATCTTCCATTCCCTTCATTTTACACATATTATTTCAATACGTTCAGAATTAACAGATTGGTTCCTGCAAATACAAGAATCACACTCCATGTAACAATAAGCATTGTTTTGTATTTTACTCTTGGGAACAGGTTATCAATAAGTGTTTCCAGGAAAAATACTACAGCAATAGCAATAATTGCCCAAAGACGGCTGATAGGATTGTTGTTGATGAAGAACAATCCAACAATACCAAGCATAAGTACTGTGTCGTACCACTCTGCTATTTCTACAAGAGCAAGGTTACTACCGGAAAGATCTGTTGTAAGTCCCTTAACCATTTCCTGGTGCATATGGTGTGATGTACTAAGGTCAAATGGTGACTTTCTAAGCTTGATGATAAGGATAAATACAAATCCGATGAAGAATCCAGGGATCTGAACAATAGCTGGAACAGGCTTTGTAATAAGCTCATCTACCATGAAACTTCCATTTGCATAGTAGAAACCAATAGCAACAAGAAGAGTCATTGGCTCGTAGCACATCATCTGGAGAAGCTCACGCTGTGCACCCATGATACTGTAAGGTCCGTTTGTAGAGAATGCTGCAAGAACAAGCATAACCTCTGACATAGACAGCGCGAAGAATACTAAAAGCATATCTCCACCAGCAAAGAAAAGTGCTCCTGTAAAGATGGTGAAAATAAGATAAACAGTTACAAACAGAACCTGAATACTGTTAACAACGGTTGTCTGCTTGTGAAGTAGCTTATTAACATCAAAAAATGGCTGAACTACTGGTGGGCCCTGTCTTCCCTGCATACGAGCTGAGAAAACTCTATCTAGTCCAGACATAAGGCCGCCGATAACAGGTGCCAAAAGAATATATAATAAAGCCTTTATAATCATCCACTTATACATGTAAAGCACCTCCAACTACGACTATAAGCATTACAAGAACAAGAACTGTCGCAATCCAAATACATGGCCACAGAAGCTTCTTCTCACCAAAGAAGTCCTCCATATACCAGTTAGACATATAAAGAGCTCTTTCCTTGCCGAATGAATCGATGTAATGTCTGTCATCACCAGCGTTAACACCGGCTACATAAGACATTGTCATCTTGGAATTCTTACCAATTGAGAGGAATCTAGCTCCAATTGGAATCATGAATATCATAGTTACCATGATCATCATGATAACAACATCGCTACCACCGATAACGTCAGGAATATTTGTGTGGAAAGCCTCGTTAAGAATAGGCTGAACCATGTGTCCTGACATCCAAGGGAATGCGAAGCACATAACTACGATCATAGCTGTAAGAGGGAAAATGGAAACCATCTCACTCTTAGGTGTAATATCTTCAAGCTCGAATGACTGATGAATAACTGTACAGATCTTACCGAGCCATTTTGCCCAGTAGAAAAGCGTTGAACCTGAACCAAATACAAGGAACAGAACAAGCCATACAGATCCTGAATCTACGAATGACTTAAGAGCAGCCCACTTAGAAACGAGCATACCAAATGGAGCCATGAACATACCGCAGATACCAATGATCATGATGAATGCAAGTCTTGGAAGCTTGATGATAAGTCCGTGCATATCCTCGATATCACGGCTGTGCATACAGTTCTCAATATCACCAACTGTCTGGAACAGAAGTGACTTAGAAACAGCATGGAAAAGAACAAGCATTACTGCAGCCCATACACCCTCTGTTGTACCAGTTCCGGCGCAGGCTGTAATAAGACCAAGGTTTGAAATTGTAGAATAAGCAAGTACCTTCTTACCATCACTAACTGTAATTGCAAGAAGTGATGCAGCAAAGAATGTGAATCCGCCGATAACTGTGATCATAACACCTGTAAGAGTTCCTTCCATAACAGGTGAAAGTCTGATCAGCATATACACACCAATCTTAACCATTGTAGCTGAGTGAAGAAGTGCACTTGAAGGTGTAGGTGCAACCATGGCACCAAGAAGCCATCTTGAGAATGGGAACTGTGCACTCTTTGTAAGAGCTGCAAAAGCAAATAATGTAACAGGAATCATGATAACTTTGGAAGCCTCTGCACTTGTAACCTGGCTGAGATTAGAAATGCCAAGAGCCATATTGCTGTACATAAGACCAGCTGCAAATCCGCAACCACCAAGAAGGTTCATCCAAAGAGCTCTGAATGAATTGTCTATAGCTTCCTGAGTTCTGGTATATCCAATCATAAGGAATGAACATACGCTTGTGATCTCCCAGAAGAAATAGATCCATGAAAGACTGTCGGAAGAAATAAGTCCGAACATAGCTCCAAGGAATACAAACATAAGTGCAAGGAAATAGTTAGAACGATCAACAACATCTGTATGATGATGATGATAATCCTTCATATAACCAGAAGCATAGATACAGATAAGGATACCTACGATACCTACAATGAGGTACATAACTGCAGCGAATGTATCGATGCGGAAATGAGTATTACCCTCTACTGCCTTACCAGTAAGATCCATCCAAAGAACTGGAAGTGTTCCAGCCATTGAAATAAGAATTGCATAGTATTTTTTATATTTGATACTAAGGAAACAAACGAGACACATAAGGAATACTTCACCGCAAATAATTACAGTGTCAGCTGCATGTGCCTCCTCAAGATACATAAACTGTGATGTATCACCGGACATTAATACATTTACAGCAACGTAAATAGCCACAGCCATGATAGTAAAACCACCAATCATGATTACGGCGCTTCTCAAAGGACTAGCCTTCTTGAGACAGAATATTACTATTGCCATTAAGAAAGGAAATAAAATAAGAAAATTAACTAAGTTTGGAATAGCCAAGGTATTACGCCCCTTTCACACAATAATTTCATGATATCTCATGAATTTTTCATAAATTTGTCGATAGCCTCATTTAATTCAATGATAGCTTCCTCATCACCGTCTTCTACTGCATGGACAATGCAGTGAGCAATGTGCTCTTTAAGAATCTCCTTACCACAGTTATTGATAGCAGATTTTACAGCTGACAGCTGAATCAGAACCTCTGCACAATCCCTGTCGTCCTCCACCATCTTCTTAACAGATTCAAGGTGTCCGATAGCCTTGGATAGCCTGTTAATAATTACTTTGGTATGAGCTGGATCATGGTGATGGTGATGATTATGGGTATGAGAACTCATAAAAACCTCCAAAAATAATGTGCGTTTTCGTTAATTTTTTCACTTAGAAAGACAAAAAAATTTAAAAACGATAAAAACGCACACTAAAGCCGAGAATTATTATATCCCCCCGAGGGGGTAAAATCAATAAATTTTATCTTACATTTCCAATAATCTTATATAAAAGTGTATACAATACTTCTGCATCTTTTGCAGTAAGATTTACACAAGAGCCAATCTTGCTAGGGATGCACACAGCATGCTCCTTGAGCTTCTCGCCCTCTTCTGTAATTGTGACTACAAGATTTCTCTCATCCTCATTAGATCTAACTCTGCTGATATAGCCCTTAGACTCAAGTTTTTTGAGCACAGGAGTAAGAGTGCCTGAATCAAGATACAGACTCTCACCAAGAGTTTTAACATTTACGCACTTCTTTTCCCAGAGCACCATCATGGTAATGTACTGAGTATAAGTAAGATCTATCTCGTCGAGATAAGGCTTATACTTTCTGATGATTTCTTTTGAACATGCATAAAGAGGAAAGCAAATCTGATTCTCCAATTTTAATGCTGCATACTTTTCTTCGTTATTTTCCATAGTAATTCTCCTAATATAATTGAATACAATTTTATTATATCACAAACTTTAATATAATTGTCATTTAATTATTAAATTTTATTAGGATTTTAGGCTTTATTTTGTATTTTTTTCTCAATATAAGTAAATAATTTAGTTAAATACCTCATAAATGGCTCTGTTGCTATAGCAAAAAGGACAAACAACATTACACATTCTATTGATACATAGCTGATTGAAAACAGATCATGGAACAAAAATGCCCCTATGATCATGCCAATAATACATCCAACAAGCACTTTAACTCTATAAGCATTAAGCGGCGAAGATATATTAGCAAGGATAATAAACCCTACTATCGCAAGAAGGAATGTTGATGCAACAGATATATCTTCCGGATTAACGCCAAATGTATTTCCGAACACAACAAGCGCTGCTATAGCAAAAAAGTCTGTAAGAGCCGCAGGCATAGCCTTTAGAAGTACTTTAACAAGGAATCTTCCTTCTATTCTCCTGTTGTTGGGTTCCATAGCAAGGAAAAATCCTGGTATACCGATATTCACCAAACTCACCATTGTAATCTGAGAAGGCTGCAATGGATATGTCAGAACACTTATTATAGAAAAAAGTGCAAGTAGCAAAGAGAAAATGTTCTTAACAAGGAAAAGAGTTGCTGTTCTCTGAATGTTATTGATATTTCTCCTGCCCTCTGCCACAATCTTGGGCATTCTGGAAAAGTCACTGTCAATAAGAACAACCTGAGAAGCCTGAATAGCAGCATCTGAGCCTGCAGCCATAGCAACAGAACAGTCAGCATCCTTCATTGCAAGAATATCATTAACACCGTCACCAGTCATAGCAACTGTATGGCCTTTTTTCTTAAGAGCTCTGATTATCTTCTGCTTCTGTTCGGGAGAAACTCGTCCAAATACAGTATATCTTTCTACAAGCTCTGGAATGTCAGCATCTTCCATGGTGCTGGCATCAACATATTTATCGGCTCCTTTTATTCCTGCATTTCTTGCTACTTCTGAAACAGTAAGAGGACTATCACCAGAAATAACCTTGATATCAACCTTCTGTTTTCTGAAGTATTCAAAAGTCTCTCTGGCATTCTCTCTTATAGGATTCTGCAAAAGAATAAATGCAAGTGGTACGCTGTAAGAATTATCAAGGCTTCCCTCTGGAACAGGAAGAGAAACTGCACCCATAGAAGGATCAAAAACTTCGCTTCCATCAGCGCCACCATAATATCTTGCAAAGCACAGAACTCTGAGCCCCTTACTTGCATAGCTCTCTATTTTTTCTCTGTAGGCATCATAATTCTGCCTAAGGATAAACTCAGGAGCTCCCATAACATACGTAGCATCATCGAACTGTACACTACTATATTTATATTTAGAAGAAAATGCATGAAAACTGATACATGTTCTGTTAGTTGAATACTTAAAGTAATCCTCAAGAGCATGCATAGTAATGTTATCATCAGGAACACAGCCAATATAATCTGACACAAGAACACTTATAGCTTTAAGCCTGTCCTCATCATCCTCATATCCTGAATCTGCAAGCTCGGCTCCGGCTACCAGCATACTGTTATCAGTGATAGTACCAGTCTTATCAACGCAGATAGTATCAACTCTTGCCAAAGTCTCAATACTCCTCATATCATGGAGCATAACCCTATTCCTGGCAAGGCGAATAGTACTAAGACCTAGGGTTATACTAAGAAGAAGGTATAAACCTTCCGGAATCATTCCAATAAGAGCTGCAACAACAGATGGCACAGTTTCTGCAAAAGAATTGCCCTGTATAACAAAGCTCTGCACAAAAAGAGCTATTCCAATAGGAATGATCAATATACCAGCAGCAATAACTATTCTGTTGATAGAACGAACCATTTCTGACTGTTCGGAAGAAGGCATCTTTTTGGCCTTGAGCATCAGCTGAGAGATATAAGAATCAGCTCCAACCTTGGTCAAAACAGCAAGACATCTGCCAGATACCACAAAGCTTCCTGATTTAAGCTCGCTATCCTTAGTCTTGACTATTTCGTCTGCTTCGCCAGTAAGAAGCGCCTCATTTACATTAACCTCGCCATCAATAACAACTGCATCAGCACAGATCTGGCTTCCGGCAGTTAAAAGAACTACATCCCCCAACACAAGCTTATCTATAGAAACGGTATCTTCAGAGCCATCTCTTATGACTGTCACAGTAGACTGGTTGATCACGCTAAGCTTATCCAATACCTTCTTGGCCTTAAGCTCCTGTGCAATTCCTATAAGAGAATTACAAATAATAACTGGCAAAAAGGTTAATGAATTAAAGGCTCCAGCCACTTAAATCAGAACATCCATAATTAGGAAAATAAGGTTAAAATATGTAAATACATTTTCCTTAATAATGTCTGCTGTTGTCTTAGCTGTATTATCTATTTGTACGTTACCATAGCCTTTTTGATATAGCTCTTTGGCCTCGGCTGTTGTCAACCCCACGTTGTATTCTTCGTACATTGCATACCCTCTTATTTATGCAAAAAACTCGGACATCTGACGAGATCCGAGTTTCCTGATCATTATTTTGCTGAATGATTCATGTTCTTTATAGGTATATTGGCATAAAGAGCAGGAACTGTCTTGCCATCGTTTTCTTCTGTATCCATCTGTGTAAAGTTGATATCAATTCCGTCCATATCAATTTCAGCATACTTAGAAAGGACTTCTATAATATCACTTCTGATTCTCTGCATTATCTCAGGAGAACATGTGGCACGGTCTGAAACAAGTACAAGCTTAAGTCTGTCTTTTGCAACATCACTTGAAGATTTCTTCTTGAAAAAATCTGATAGTTTCATAGTCCCTCCCCCTAATTACTTTTTCTTAAACCAAGAAAAAATACCTTTCTTGGCGTCAAGATCTAAAAATGGAACCTGTTCGCCAGTTACTCTTCTGCAGATATTCATGTAAGCCTGTCCAGCAAGTGAGTTGTCACCAACAAGTGGCTCACCATTATTAGTAGCAATAACGATGTTCTCATCATCAGGAACCTGACCAACAAGTTCTACAGCAAGAATATCAATAACGTCATCAGCAGACATCATATCGCCGCGCTTAACCATGTCTGGGCGAAGTCTGTTAACGATAAGCTGTGTCTTACCAATCTCATTGGCCTCAAGAAGGCCGATGATTCTATCTGCATCACGTACAGCAGAAACCTCAGGAGTTGTTACTACGAGAGCTCTGTCTGCACCAGCAATAGCATTTTTGAAGCCCTGTTCAATACCAGCAGGACAATCAAGAATAATATAATCATACTCTGCCTTAAGCTCCTCTGTGAGCTTCTTCATCTGCTCAGGAGTTACGCTAGTCTTATCCTTGGTCTGAGCAGCTGGTAAAAGAAAAAGTGACTCATATTTCTTGTCACGGATAAGTGCCTGCTTAAGTTTGCAATTACCCTCTATAACATCAACGAGGTTATATACAATTCTGTTCTCAAGGCCCATAACAACGTCAAGGTTACGAAGACCTATATCTGTATCAATAAGAACTACTTTTTTGTTGAGCTTGGCAAGTCCTGTACCAAGGTTGGCAGTTGTGGTTGTCTTACCAACACCACCCTTACCGGATGTTACTACTATAACTTCTCCCATACTATCCTCCAATTAATTATTTACCAAATTGTCTTAAAAATGATGGTCCATACAAGGCCTTGATAATATGGCCGTTTTCCATGTATGCAACCTCTGGCTCATTCTCGTTACTCATTATCTTCTTTTTCTTGAGTTTAAGCTTAGGTCCCTTTTCTGCATCAGGAGAAATAGCTATAGCATCAGCTATACGCACCTGAAGCGGATTAAGCTTAAGAGCCATAACAATAGCGCTGTTATCGCCACCAGCACCAGCAAATGCATTACCTCTCAGCTCCCCCAGTATAAAAATACTGCCGTAGGATGTAACGCTGGCACCTGGTTTAACATCACCAAGTATTACTACATTTTGTTCGCAGGAAACATCTTGACCAGAACGAAGATTTCCAACAAGAATCTGTGCGTTGTTATCGCACACATCTGCAGGAATAGTCATATCGATATTCTCAGACTTTACAGGAACAACCTTCTCTTCAACTGTTCTAGACATATTGAAAAGTCTCTCTGTCTCTGATTCCTCGTCTACTACACAAGTGATATTCAGCTGGGTGTTATCTGCTATAATGCCCAGCACTTCCTCTTCCTCAGCTTCTGTAAGCTTTCTCCCCCGAATGATAAGCCCCATGTTATTCTTGCCAAGGAATGAAGCAGCCTCGATAAAGTGTTTCTTAATCTCTTCTCTCAGCTGATCAAATGCCATACCAGGATCAAGTACAAGGATAATTCCTGATTTTGTACCTTTAATAGTTACTGACTGATTCAAATTTACTCACTCCCAACATAGCTAATAAAAATCATACCTTATTAGTATACATCAAATTCCAAATATGAAAAGATGTGAAAATGACGAAAAAAGGGCTTCGGAAATTCATCCGAAGCCCATAATAACTATAATAATTAGTTAAGACCAGCTGCCTGCTTAGCAACTTCCTCAGCGAAGTTCTCATTCTTCTTCTCGATACCTTCACCTGTCTCAAAACGAACGAATCTCTTGATTGAAAGGTTAGCACCGTTAGCCTTACCAACCTGTGCAAGGTACTGTCCAACTGACTGCTTACCATCTTCAGCCTTTACATAAACCTGATCGTTAAGGCAGATTTCCTTGAACTCCTTGTTAAGACGTCCAACAAGCATCTTCTCGATAATCTCCTGAGGCTTTCTCTTACCCTCTGGAAGCTCCTCGTTCTCCTTCATAGCCTGAGCAAGAAGGATCTCCTTCTCGTGGTTTCTGTACTCTTCTGAAATTTCCTCAGAAGAAACAAACTTAGGATTAAGAGCTGCAACCTGCATAGCTACGTTCTTAACAGCGTCCTTGATCTCGTCGTTAACAACATCTGTTGTAGCCTCAACGATAACAGAAATTCTTCCGCCACCGTGTACGTAAGGAACTACGATACCGTTCTCTGCAACAACCTTCTCGAATCTTCTGATGCTAAGCTTCTCAGAAATAACTGCTGTAATCTCTACAAGAGCATCGCTAACTGACTTGCTCTCATCAAGGTTCCACTTCTCAGCCATGAATGCATCAAGATCAGCTGCATCTGAATTAACAGCCTGAGTAGCAACAGCCTCAACGAATGCCTGGAACTTCTCGTTCTGAGCAACGAAGTCTGTCTCTGAGTTAACCTCAACAACAGCTGCAGTCTGATCATCCTTAACTGCGATTCTTGTAAGACCTTCAGCTGCGATTCTGCTAGCCTTCTTCTCAGCCTTCATAATACCATTTTTTCTAAGGTACTCTACGGCTGCATCCATATCTCCGTTAGTCTCTGTAAGAGCCTTTTTGCACTCCATCATACCTGCGCCAGTTGACTCACGCAACTCTTTAACCATTGCTGCTGTAATAGCCATTTATTTATCCTCCGTATTTATATAATTATATAAAATTATGAGACAAGACTCGGAATTGTAAACAATTCCTCGTTTTGGCTATTCGCCAAATGAAATCAATAATAAATACAATTGTATATGTAAACATAAAATTGTATTTATTATTGTTTCGCTTGTCTCATTAAAAAAGATTACTCGTTAACTTCCTCAGCCTCAGCTGCCTCTGCATCCTCTGCAACATAGTTAGCTGCAGCGTCTGACTCAGCACCCTGATTAGCCTCGATAACAGCATCTGCCATCTTACCAACGATAAGCTTAACTGCTCTGATAGCATCGTCGTTACCAGGAATGATGAAATCAAGCTCTTCTGGATCACAGTTTGTATCGCCGATACCGATAAGTGTGATTCCAAGAGACTCAGCTTCCTGAATGCAGATTCTCTCCTTCTTAGGATCTACTACGAAAATAGCGTCAGGGATTCTCTTCATATCTCTGATTCCGCCAAGGTTAGCCTGAAGCTTAGCAAGCTCCTTCTTGAGCTGTGCAACTTCCTTCTTAGGAAGAACATCAAATGTTCCATCTTCCTGCATCTTCTCGATAGCCTTCATTCTAGCGATTCTGCTCTGGATTGTCTTGAAGTTTGTGAGCATACCACCGAGCCATCTCTCGTTAACATAGTACATACCGCAACGCTCTGCCTCAGTCTTAACTGCGTCCTGAGCCTGCTTCTTAGTACCTACGAAAAGGATTGTTCCACCCTGCTGTGCGATCTCGAATACTGCCTTATAAGCCTCGTCAACCTTTACAACTGACTTCTGAAGATCGATAATGTGGATTCCGTTTCTCTCTGTGAAGATGTAAGGAGCCATTTTAGGGTTCCATCTTCTTGTCTGGTGTCCGAAATGTACACCTGCCTCAAGTAACTGTTTCATTGATACAACGCTCATGTTATTACCTCCATTTGGTTAATTCTTCCGCATATCCCTGGCCTGATATTGCAAAGAAAAGCGTCATCTTCTTTGCCAGGCTCTCATACTGATCAGCTCATGCTGACACCGGAATGAGAATTAGATATACGTGCATATTTGTGTTCCTGCCAATGGCAGTCTGCAATTCAGGGCATAAATATCCCATAAATCAACAGCTCTCTAATATTAGCACAGCATTATTCATATTTCAACACTTTTTATATAAAAAATGGCAAAAAAAGAGACAAACATGACATATATTCACGTTTTGTCTCTTATCCCTGACATATAATCCTTGCTATATCTTCATAAGAAGAGCCTGCAGGAAAGGTTTTAACACCTGCTCTGATGCCTCTGTCCATCTTGCGTTCTACAAGATAATTGTTAAAAGTAACAGCATCATCAATAACTCCTGAATTATACAGGACTCTTGAAACCCCTTCTGAGCCAAGTCCATTTGGAATTGTTACTGTCTTGGTAACTGTTGTCTTACTTCCTATAGTCTGAGGAGTTTTAGGCTGCTCAGAAGCAGTATTATCAGTACTGTTAGATGAGTTACCTGCTGTACTGTTATCTACTGTCTTGTTCTCTGTTTTATTATCTACTTTGCTTTCTGTCTTATTTTCAGTCTTATTTTCTGTTTTACTATCTGTCTTATTATCTGCTTTTTTATCAGCTGCAATTTCTTCAGCTACAGCTGTATCTTCCTCTTTGATACTTTCGTCTGGCTTGGAATCTGTACTTTTTGCTGTCCCTGCCCCAGCTTGGGAAATTTGTTCAGAAGCATTTGCGCTTTCTGAATTCTTATCTTCTGTTTTTTTCTCTTCGTTAGCCATGTCCGAAACTGATTCACCTGACGAAGAGAATTCCTGGTCGATTTCTTGAGATATTTCCGCTCCTTCTTGAGATAATGCCGAACCGGATGTAAGTGAATCATCTAAACTAACCTCGCTACTATCAGTACCCGGATCAAGAACCCCTTTTCCATCTATCATTCCAAGAGCTCTGGCTCTTTCTATGACTTCCGCGTCGCTGATAGTTGTCTTTCTGCCCCCAAGAGCAAATCCCATCACTATCGCAGTGAGTATTATTCCAATACCCATACCACGAAGATAATACTTAAGTTTCATACCTTATATCCTTAACTAGTTTATTTAACTTTTCTATGTTTATTAGAAAGATCTATTACAAGCTTAACCTCTCCAATACCAAGACCAAGTTCTCTGGCGATTACCATATTAGATTTACCAGCCTTGTGCATCTCAATAATGCGTCTGTTCTGAGAGATTGGGTCATTAGCTGTTAGCTCCTGCATGTTCCTGTCAGGATTGGCAGCTCTGGCCTCAGAAATAGGCACAACCTTGGCTGATGCAGATTCCGTCTTGTTACCAATGACATGAAGTCCGCTAGCCTGATCTTTGGTAATAACTTCTGCAGCTATATCCTTAAGTTCCATAAGATCTTTTTCGGAAACATAACCACTTTCCTTAGGAGCAGGTGCTGGCTCTTCTGGTTTAACATGAACAGCAACACTGTTGATCTTCTTTTCAAGAAGGGACTCTTTGGGCTCCTCTTTTTCTGTCTCAGGAACCTTGATATTGGTATAAGGAATCCTGATACCACTGAGTCTGTCCTCATCTTCATCAAGAAGAATAGCTCTGACATTTTCTTTTTTGGAAGTAATACTGTTGAGATTAGATGTAGCAACCTGAGCTTCTCTGGCTGTTGCCTCAGCATCTCTTACAGTAGCTTCTGCATCTCTCACTGCCTGCTTGGCTTCATCAGTCTTCTTGGTAACTTCAGAAACAACGCTGGTGAGATTCTTGTGCTTGTCATTGAGCATGTCATACATGAACATAACTTCATCATGGTTCTTGTGAATATCATTGATGACAGTATCAGAATATTCATTTATTGCAGAGAGTTTTTCATTAGAAATACGCTCCATCGCACGTTCTGTACGATCAAGCGAATTGTCCACAGTGTCATCCACCATGTTCTCGATGGTTTCCTTCTGCTCTTCTACCTCACGACGAACAAGCTCACGAATCTCCCTCTCCATGAGCACCTTGTCCTCCTCGTCCATTTCCTTACCGGCTGGCAGAAGGTACCCCAATATGATAGCTGCAAATCCTGCAACTATTAGAATAACCTCAGTAATGCTTATCATATCTCCGCCCAATATCCCCTAATAACTACGTATAATTATATAACAATATAATCATATCTTCAAATCAAAACCTGACGAAATACCAAAATCCACAGGCTTGCCATTTCGGTCAAGTACGTGTCCAGCGATCTTCTCCATCTTTTCTGTCGATAACTGTTTTTCAAGAATAGCGCTCTTCTCATTGCCGCCCTGGTTCCCACGCCTGTTGCGGCCACCGTCGCCCATGTACTCATTGCTCCCCTTATTCTGTGCATCGGCATTGGACTCCCCTAGTCCAACATCCTCTTTCTGAGTAACCTGGCTCCTCTGATTGTCTACTTCCTGATTAAACTGAGCTTGGAAATTGCGCTGATCCATTAAAGGCCTGGCATCTTCTGCGGCCTTTATTGTACCTACTTCGCTACTAGCAGCCATCACGCCAAAATCAATCCTGTTTATTGACATGGTAGACCCCTCCTTCCGAGCTTAATTATATCACGAAGAGTCGGATATTTCCTCTATTATATTCTATATATCGGCTAAAATTATATTGGAGCCAACCTTACATCTCCTTCTTTTACAACAAATTTACTATATTGGACAGGTTTTTTAACTATCATTGATAGTTCGCCGATGTTTACTGTTGTTCCAGGGTAAGCTGTACCCTCAACGATTACTTCCGCCTCCTTTTGTTCCGCAAGTTTTTCCATCAGGTCTGAATATTCCTGTGTATCATCCTGAACCTGCTGGGTTAATGTTTTATTCATGGCTATGAGCTTTTGTACATTTGCCACCTGATCTGGTGTAAACTTGGCGCCAGCCTTTAGCATCTTGGAAAAGCCATCGATCGTAGGCTTTAAATTCTCAATATTCTTCTGGGCAGCAGCTATATTTTTCTGAAGTTCTTTAAGTCTTAGCTTAACCTGAGGGTCAGAACCAACTTCAATGATCGTATTGGCTCCCATTTCAGATCCAAGAATCTTGGCCTGAATCTTGTCAGCAGCTATAACCTTACCACCTGCAATAAAGCCTCTTTTACCAGTAACATTTACTTCTGTTCCGGAAGTTACATTTGAATGAAGGATACATTCACTTGTTATTCCGCCACCTGCACTAAGCGTTGCGTTTTCAATGAATTTGGAAATGATATTTCCACCAGCTTTTATGTTTCCACCGGCCTTGGCACCACATTCAAGGATTACGTCAGCGCCTGCATCAAGGGTAGCTCCTTCTACAATGCCCTTAACAACGATGTTACTTCCTGCCTTAACGCTAAAGCCTGTTGCTATAACACCTTTTACAACAACGCTTCCCTCGTAATCAATATTTCCGGTAGAAAGATCTACATTTTCAACTGTAAGAACGTCAGATACTGTAACTTTTCCTTCTTTAAGGGTTACATGTCCTGATTTCTCAGCCGTTAAGGTCATCTTATCTTCAGAAAGAATTGTATTTTTGCCATATTTGATAAAAGCTGACTTAACAGCAGCAGCCTTGATATTCTCACCTAAAGTGTTGATGCCCGGTTCTCCCGGAACCTCAAGATGAAGAGTTGCAAGAAGATCACCCTCATTGACATTATTAATAAGATTAAGATTGTGATAATCTACGCTACCATCTTCTCTAAGGGCTGGCTTTGGACGAAGATTTACATTGAAATGATATTCAACTCTGGCATTCTGGCCCTGCTTAACAGGCTTACCCTTAGCAACTTCAATCTCTGTACAATACTGTCTTTTTTCAAAGAAAGCGTGTATTGCATCATTTTGAATTCCGTAAACAATCTTCCTGTATGCCAGCGAATCCAATACCTCTTTTTCCGTCATGAGCTCTGCGCCCTCTGTCGGAGGATAAAAAACAGCTGTGACAGTCATACGGTCTTTGGAGGACTCAAATCTACAGTATTCGCGTTCAGGCATAATCTGCGCTTCTGTAAAAATGACGACCTCTTCATTCTGATTGGCCACAGCTTCGCTTATTTTAACAACGTCATATTCGATTTTTTTGTCATCAAGATAATCCCTGACGCAGTTTACCTCCAGGGGCGCACCATCATCAGTGGGTTTAAAAACCTTTATTCCAGTTCCGTGATCAGTAATTACCAGCTGAAAATATCCATTCATTATGATGACCTCGAATTCACATTATCTTGAATTTGTGAGTATTCCCAGATAGTCACCAAGCTTTTCACGCATCTTCTGAAGCGCCTTGGTATGCAGCTGAGATACTCTTGATTCAGAAACCTCCAACACTTCACTTATCTCTTTAAGCGTCAGTTCTTCATAGTAATATAGTAAAATAACTTTCTTTTCTTTATCTGTAAGAGACTCAAGAGATTCTGCAAGCATCTTCTTAAGCTCTTCCTTTTCTATTGCTTCCTCAGGTTTGATAAATCCTGAGCTTCTGTTATTGGCATCCTCAGGAATGTCGGCACCCTGGTCCATGAACTCATTTAGAGAAACAACGCCAGTTACCTTCATCTGATTCTGCCAGTTGGCATATTCATCTTCTGAAATCTGCATTTTGGCAGCAATTTCAGCATCTGTAGCTACATGTCCGCCATCTCTTTCAATCTCTCTGATTGCAGCTTCGATCTTTTTCTGTCTCTGTCTTATTGTTCTTGGTATCCAGTCCATCTTTCTGATCTGGTCAAGAATTGCACCACGAATACGAAGGCTTGCGTAAGTTTCAAACTTAACATCCTTCATAAGATCGAATTTGTCGATAGCATCAATCAGGCCGAATATTCCATAACCTACAAGATCATCGTACTCAACGTTAAAGCCAAGATACATGCTAAGTCTGCCAGCTACAAGCTTGACCAGTGGAGCATACTCCAGGATCAGCTTCTCGCGGACATCAGCTGATTTTGTATTATGATATTCTTCCCATAATTTATTTTTTGCAGCTTCATCCATGATCTAGTCCCCAAACATTTAGTATTTTAGAATAAAGGGGGATTTTCTTCCTCTTCAGGAACAACATTAAGGCCATCCCCAACCTCAGCACCCTCTGCTTCCATAGCTGCTCTGGCTTCTTCCTCAAGGCGTCTTGCCTCTTCAATTTCAGCCAATGCCTTTTCATAATTGATATCAACGAATCTGGTGATCATCTTTTCAACGATCAGACCCAATATCAGGAAAAGAACTACAGAGGAACAAACAATAACAAACCAATCTCCCACTGGATAATGCTTGAAGTACGTAAAGATCGCGATGATCGACGTACTACTAAGCACTATCAGTGGTGTGATCAGTTTAGTATTACATTTTTTTAACTCTTCAGTATCGGTATTCATATAACCTTCTCTGGTTTTCCAACCGCTCTGATTACAAAATTACCATTCTCAGGATAAAAGATAACCGTTCTTCCATAGGAATCACCTGTATCCTGCGCAAGAACCGGAATGTTCATTTCTTTTAGCTTCTTTAAGGAAGCCTGAACATTTCTGTCTCCAACTCGCATCGTATTGTTGGTAGATTGGAAAGCAAACATCTGCGCTCCGCCTGCTATTTTGGCTACAAGCCTCTGCCTGCTTGCTCCCTTAGCAACTATCTGCTTAACGAGTTCTTCAATACCCGTGTCTGCGAATTTGGGAATATTCGAATTATTTTTTATCTCAGTAGAGTCTGGCAACATAACGTGTGCCAAGCCGCCTATCTTGGTGACAGGATCACGAACAGCTATACCTACACAGGATCCAAGTCCTAGCGTGGTAATACCGTCGGGGCTAACACAAATATTCAGATCAGCCATACCAACCTTTATTATTTGACTCATATGTCGCCCCTTCGCTTATCCACTAACATCACCAATTCCAAGTGAAGAAAGAATCTTAGCATAACCATCCACATCAGGCAGCAGGATAAAGTATCCGCTAAGTTTAAGTTCATCAAAAAACTGAGTCTCGATAAGAAGAATATTGTCACCCATCATTCCAAACTGAATAGCTGGAACACTAAGAATAGCGCCCGCCATATCAATTGCAACGAATGGTATTGAAGGAACAAGCTTCAAGTTGGTCATCATTGAAAGTGAATTCAGATATGATCCGGTAATGATATTACCAACTTCCTTGAGGGCTGAAAGCTCAACCTCATCAAAGTCTGCTTCGTCAGGCTTAGGCCCGGTTCCCATAAGCTTATCTACAAGATGTCTTGCAGCAGTTTTGTTCAGAAGGAACATGATAGCTCCATCAATGTCGCCCTCTACAGCAAGATAAATTCCTGCCATTATCTGCTCAGCTCCACCCATCATGTCGCCAACATCCTTGAAATCAAGGAGTCGTACCTGAGGTACTGCCATATCTACCTTGGTTCCGATCATCTGAGCAAGAGCTGTTGTCGCATTCCCAGCACCAATGTTGCCCAGTTCCTTAAGTACATCAAAGTACTGGCTGGACATATGGTCCAAACTCATATCACCCATTCTTATTCCTCCAGATTAACTAGCGTTTGAAGCTTTCTCTTCCTCTTTCTTTTCAGAAACAACTGCTTCAATATCAAGTATGGAAACAAGACCACCATCATAGTGTCCAACGCCACTTACAAATGAAGCATTGGTTTTCTGCTTCTTGTCGTCATAACGCATCTTCTCAATGCTGTTAGAGCCAAGTGTCAGAACCTGATTAACCTGATCTACGATAATTCCAACAAGATCTCCGCCTTCTGTTTTCAGAATAATGATTCTGGACTTATTTGTAATCTCATCCTCAGCAAGTCCCATCTTCATTCGAACACTCATAACAGGAACAATCTCACCACGGATGTTGATAACGCCCTTAAGGTATGGATCAACCTTAGGTACTCGTGTGATCTGCTGCATTCTAACAATATTATCAATGAATTTGATATTTATGCCATACTCTTCATCATCGATTTTGATAACAATATACTGAATAAGTTCTCCTACATCAGCATTATCTCTAAGTTCATTCATTTTGCTCTTCTTCCTTTCTAAAAGTTAACGGACTATAGTAACTATCAGAAAATTGAGTTAGTATCAAGGATAAGTGCGATCTCGCCATCTCCAAGAATTGTAGCGCCGCTGATCAGCTTGCACTTATTTGTATACTTGCCAAGTGGCTTAATAACGATTTCCTGCTGTCCCATAAGTTCATCGATTACAAGACCTGCAAGTGAATCACCTTTTCTGGCGATAACAACAACCATATCTTCATCAGGAGACTTGGTTGAATCTGTATCAAGCACTTCATTAAGTCTTACAAGAGGAAGTACGCTACCACGAAGGTTGATAACTTCCTTATTCTCAACGAACTTAATATCCTTAGGTGATACATCCTCGATACTCTGAATAGAATCAAGAGGAATAGCATATTTTTCCTGACCGATGATAACCATCAGAGCCTGAATAATAGCAAGTGTAAGAGGAAGTCTGATAACCCATGTAGATCCTTCGCCGAGCTTAGTCTTAACTGTAACTTCACCGGAAAGTGATTCTACCTTAGACTTAACAACGTCAAGTCCAACTCCTCTACCTGAAATTTCTGAAACAACCTTGGCTGTTGAGAATCCAGGATGGAACAAAAGCTCTACACACTGCTTTTCTGTTAAAAGAGCTGCCTGCTCAGGTGAAACAACGCCCTTTTCAATAGCTTTATTCTTAACTGCTTCTGCATCGATACCATTACCATCATCACCAACCTCGATAACAACGCTGTTACCGTCCTGGAAAGCGTGAAGGAAAATCTGTCCAACTTCTGGCTTACCACGCTGTGCACGAAGTTCAGCATTCTCAATACCATGGTCAGCACTGTTTCTGATAAGGTGCATCAGAGGATCACCAATCTCATCAACAACGGTACGATCCATTTCAGTATCTTCACCAGTCATCGTAAGTTCCATTTTCTTATTAAGAGTCTTATTAAGATCACGGATCATACGTGGGAATTTCTGAAGTACGCTCTCGATAGGAACCATTCGAACTTTCATGACTGATTCATGAAGGTTTGTGGTTACACTCTCAAGATACTCGATCTGCTCATTTACATTGCCGTTACTTACACCAGAAGTATTAGCTGCTGAAATAAGTGAGTTCTTGGCAATGATAAGCTCAGATACAAGGTTCATGAGTACATCCAGCTTATCAATATCAACACGGACTGTTCTATTAACAACTGGCTTACCAACAGGCTTCTTGCCACCGCCTGCACCACCGCCGCCTGCTGCTGCAGGAGCTGGAGTATTTGCTGCAGGTGCAGCTGCTGGAGCTGCTGCAGGTGCTGGAGCTGTCTCAGCTGCTGGTGCTGCATCCTTATCCTCAGCTGGCTTAGCGCCACTAGGATCAAATTCTCCAACATCACAGCTCTCAACCTCAGAAACTGCCTTTACAATTTCTTCAATCTTTTCCTTGCCTTCTTCTGTGATCAGAATAAGACTAAAGGAATATTCAAATTTTTCATCTTCAATATCCTGGGTATTTGGCTCAGAAACAGCAATCTCACCGATTTCTTCGAGCCCTTTGAATACAAGGAAGCCTCTTGCAGCCTTAAGGATACAAGACTCCTCGATGTGAACAGTCACACCAAAGATCTTCTTGCCCTGTGCTTTTGCTTCCTCTAATGTAGATTTAACAGATGAATCAAGGCGAATTGCCCTATAATCCGTAGTTCCATCAGCGCCTGGAGCTGGTCCGTCAGAAGAAGCGCCTTCTTCTGCTGGAGCTGCAGCTGCCTCTCCTGCTGGTGCAGCAGAAGCTGCGTCGCCGCCACTAGCGCCGCCATTTCTAATATCCGCAAGGGATTTAATTATGTTCTGGTGCTCTTCAGTACCCTCGTCCTGATTCTCTGTAATGCTGTCAACATAGCCCTGAATAGCATCAAGACACTGAAGCAGTACATCGATATCAGCAGATTTGATCTTAATCTTACCTGCACGAACGTCAGAGAATACATCCTCCATGTCATGAGTAAGATTCTGCATTCTGGTATAGCCCATAGTTCCAGCCATACCCTTCATAGAATGGGCTGATCTAAAGATTTCATTGATACAATCCTCATTCTCAGGATCCTGCTCAAGAGTCATGATGTTGTCATTAAGAGACTGAAGGTGCTCTTTTGCTTCATCAAGAAAGACACTTAGATACTGGGAAACATCCATAACCTATTTACCTCCATAAGAAAAGTGATAGACTTCAAAATGTATACTTAATATCGCATACTTTTGAACATATTATCGGCTTTTTGAATGGAGGAATTTAGTTAGAGAATATAAAGAAAAGATAAAAAAGTTTTGTTATTCCTCAATTCACACCGACATGCATTATTATTTCCTGAGCAACATTATCAAGTTTGACAACCTGATCAACTAGCCCAGCTGTTGCTACTGCCTTAGGCATCCCGTATACAGTGCAGGTGCTTTCTTCCTGACCGATAACAAAAACTTTTTTCTTAGACTTTAGATTCTTGATTCCCTCTGTACCATCTGCTCCCATTCCTGTAAGTACGACACAACAGACCTCGTCGTAATCGGAATCCATTAAAGATTCATACATGAAGTTAGCACATGGTCTTACGCCTTCTCTGGTTGGACCATCCATATAGTGAATCGTGCTCTTCCCCCCACTCTTCACTATGTGCATATGCTTGCCACCTCTTGAGATATAAACCGTTCCAGCGGCTAATACATCTCCTTCAGCTGCCTCTTTGACTTTGACTTCACTAAGTGAATCAAGTCTCTCAGCAAGTGAAGCGGTGAAACCTTCTGGCATATGCTGTACCAGAACAACGGGTGTTTTCAGATTCTTAGGAAGCTTGGGAATAACAGATTGAAGCGCTCTCGGTCCACCGGTAGAACTTGCGATAGCTACAATTCTGTTTCCAGTTATCTTGCTGGCAGATTTGGTTACCAGCTCAACAACCTTTCTTGTTTCCTTAACATCCTCAATCGAAAAGGCTTTTACATTGACAGGAGCTTTTGATTCAGCAACCGCTGCCAGAGTGTCAATAAAGTGTTTGGTGAAATCCAAGCCCCTACACTCTGAAGCTCTGTCTGGTTTATGAACGAAATCCAGTGCACCCAGATCCAAGCAATCCATTGTGACCTTAGCACCTTCTTTGGTGTCTGTACTGGCCATCATAACTTTTGCTTTTATCTTTTGCTTCTGAAGCTCCTTCAGCATCGTAATTCCGTCCATTCTTGGCATGTTAATGTCAAGAACAACAGCATCATACGTATTCTTTTTAAGGAGTTCCAGACCTTCAACTCCGTCCTTAGCCTTGTCAACCACCTGGAATCTTGAGTCTGAGTTAATAATATCACTCAGAACAGTTCTCATAAGTGCAGAGTCATCAATTAATAAAATTTTTCTCATTTACGTTTGCTTCTTTCTTATTTTTCGTTCTTCTTCAAAAATAAAATGAATAATATCTTCTCTTGATGTCTCGTCTATGTATATATATTGGATACGATGTTCAAACAGTCCTGGCCTGCTCTCAAGTTCACTTACCTTAAGAACATTACATATCATTTCATATTCTTTGTCATTGGCATTACCAGGAAGCTTGTATGAACAATAAATAGTACTGCCTTCTTCATATTTGAAATTAGCGACAAATCGTAAACCACCGCCGCTTATATCAACGACAACACTTTTCTGAAGCTGATCCCCAGGCTCGAATAGATACTGCCTGTTGGTCTCAAAAGCTTCCTGTTCTTCATGTGAGCATATTCTTGATTTTAGCTCAAGAGCGCAGCTGAATCTGTAATATTCTCTTCTCTGAAGCTTTGTCAGCTCACTTGTAAGATCAAGCACAAGAATATACATATTGTCGCTTCTATATCTGTCTACAATCCTCGAAAAGCATTGATATAAACCCTTAGGACTATAGAAGCAAAGGCTATACTCCCCATCAACAGGCAAAAGTACAAGACGCCCCTTTTCATATGGCATCAGAACTTCTATCCTGTCGTCAGAAGTAATATCCATTACCTTGCTCATATATATTTGTCTAGTTCTGGCATCCTCGTCCATCCATATCTTGCCTGTAGCTTTGAGCTCGACACGATTTCCGGGTGCAATGTAATCAGCAAGCATTTATTTGTTTGTCTCCATTTCCTTTATATGTTTGGAAAAAGATCACGCTGGTAAATTAGGTGAACTGCTATAGTTCTGAGCTGGTGTACTGCTAAGCTTCCTTCCTGTAATAATATGTGAAAAGAAAGCAGCCATACCTCTTGGCTTAACGACCTCCGCAGCATCCTGAGGGTTCATAAGTTTACCTGCTATTGCCTCAAAAGCCCTTACCGACTTGGCATTAGGATATTGAAGCGAAACAGGTGACTGTTGCATTACACTTCGTGCAAGCATCTGATCCTGAGGAATAGCACCCATATAAGTAAGTGGGAGCTTGAGATATCTGGCGACAACCGCATTAAGCTTGTTAAAGAGCTGCTGTCCTTCCTCATCAGAAGATACCCTGTTTGATACCACCTTAACCTTTGTATCCTCCCTTGAAAATCTGGGAGTCTGATTAAGCGCTTTTAAAAGAGAATACGAATCCGTTATGGATGTAGGCTCGGGAGTTGTTACTAATATAACTTCTCCACTTGCTACAAGAAATTCCATAACTGCATCAGAGATTCCAGCACCTGTATCTATGATAATTACATCTGCAATCGCATCAAGCTCAGCAAGATTAACAATGATATAAACAAGATAATCCCTGCTGAGGTTATACATTCCAGAGATACCAGAGCCACCTGAAATAAATCCAACTCCTTCTGGTCCCCATGTAATAATATCTTTTATATTCTTACCCTGATAAATCAGATCACACAAATTGTGCTTGGGAACAGTTCCAAACATAATCTCTATATTTGCAAGACCAAAGTCCGCATCGAGAATTATAACTCTTTTCCCCATTTTACGGAACTGTATTGCAAGATTTATAGCCACATTTGACTTGCCAACTCCACCCTTACCACTGGTAACAGTGATAATTCTGGCAAGAGGCCTTTGGGGCTTATTAGTATTTTTAATAATATTTCGAAGCTGTTGAGCCTGATCCATAAAGTCCCCCGTTAACTTTTTCCACCCAATAGATTCTTGACAATACGCTGTGCATCGAAAATAGCGATATCATCTGGGACATTCTGTCCATTTGTGATATAGGCTACAGGCGCTCCTGTATGCATCCTCATATTGTAAACGTTACCCTTAGCCCCTGTTTCATCCATCTTGGTAAAGATAAGCTTGTATGCAACAAGTTCTGAGTAGGAATCAGCTATCTCTATAAGATCTCTGTATTTGGTAGTAGCTGATAAAACAAGATAATTCTCACAGTCCATAAGATCCTCAAGAGTCCTGATATAAGCCTCAATATCATTCTTGAGTTCATCATTATGCTGAGAATGTCCTGCTGTATCAACCATGATGTAATCATAGTCTTTAAAGTCTTCAGCAACCTGCTTCATTTCTTCAACAGAATAAATAACTCTGAAAGGAATCTCCAGAATAGAAGCATACGTGCGAAGCTGCTCGGCTGCAGCGATTCTATATGTATCTACTGTAACAAGAGCAACCTTTTTCTTCTGAGTAACGGAAAGCTCAGAAGCCAGCTTGGCGATAGTTGTTGTCTTACCAACACCAGTTGGTCCAATAAATATCTCCGCTCTTGGTCCCTGACCCTGTTCTATAGGCTCAATTGGCTCTGATTTGCCAAACTTAAGTACCATTTTCTGGTATACATTGGCAAGGGCAAAGTCAAAAGGCATGCCAGGTTTACTGATCTTTTCAACTTCGTCAGTGAGCTGATTGACATAAATCTCATCAACTTCATTCTCTATAAGAGTATTATACAACAATTTAATAAATGACATTGTCTCATCAGAAATATCTGTTCCAGATGAATTTCCTTTTGAAGGAGCATCTTTTTCCGTATCTGATGATTTATCCTTAATGTCATCTTTTTCACTGAACTTGATATTTTTCTCCAGAAGGCTGCTGAGATTATCAAGTTTCTCTTCGATGGCACTTCCCTCGTCGATAATGTCAGGTGACTTATTAACCTTGATAACAGGCCTTACAATGTCAATCTGACTGCCCTCAACAAGAGGATTTCTTCCGACAGGCTTGGCATTCTTTTCAGGAGTAAGAGTTCTTGTCACAGGTCTTTCAGTCTCTTCCTCAAGTGCCACTGTCACTTCGATTTTTTGTGCCTGAAAGAGGGAAAAGAAACCGTTCTTTTTCAAAGGCCTCACATTCATTACAACAATGTTCTGCCCCAGCTCCTTTTTAGCCTCTTCAGTTGCCTCACTCTCAGTTTTTCCAACATACTTTTTGATAATCATATTAAGCCGTTACCATCCCCACAGATTGTAATTCAATATTAGGTTCCACTTCGTTGTAAGAAATCACAATCAAATCTTTATAGTAATCCTCAGTCATCTTCTTAAAGTACATTCGTACAATAGGAGACGCCATGATGATTGCAAGCCTGCCAGCATCTTCAAGTTTGTGTACCTGTTCCCCGACAGCATTCAGAATAGCCTTTGTTCTGGCCGGATCAAGAGTAAGATAAGCTCCTGTCTCAGTCTGTTTAACACTACTCATGATTTCCTGCTCTATCTTAGGATCCAGTGTAACAACGCTGGTAGTCTCCCCTGGCATAAAGTACTTACTGGATATTGCCCTCTTAAGACTCTGTCTGACATATTCCGTAAGGATATCCGGATCATGTGTTGACGGTGCAAAATCCGCAAGTGTTTCAAATATAGTAACGAGGTCTCTGATCGACACACCCTCTTTTAGCAAATTCTGAAGAACCTTCTCAATTTCACCAAGACTCATAAGCTTAGGCACAAGCTCGTCCACAAGAGCCGGATGATTTTCTTTGAGATTGTCGACAAGATTCTGTACATCCTGTCTGGTCATAAGCTCAGAAATATGCTCTCTGATAATCTCGGTAAGGTGAGTAGCAATGATTGACGGAGGATCAACAACCGTATATCCAAGACTTTCTGCTCTTTCACGCTGGCTCTCGGTAATCCAGATAGCCGGCAGATGGAAAGACGGCTCAAATGTAGGAATACCAGTGATCTCATCCTCAACATGTCCGGGATTCATGGCCATATAGTGGTCAAACAGAATCTCGCCATCACTTACCTGTATACCTTTAATTTTAATGATATATTGATTAGGATTCAACTGAATATTATCCCTCAGTCGAATGATAGGAACCACAGTACCAAGCTCCAACGCCACCTGACGCCTGATCATAACAACTCGGTCAAGGAGATCTCCGCCCTGATTGACATCCGCAAGAGGAATGATTCCATAACCAAACTCAAGCTCGATAGGGTCAACCTGCAAAAGGCTGGTGACATTTTCAGGCTGTCTGATTTCTTCAGCCTGCTGTTCTTCAGGAGTAGCAACCTCTGATTCAACCGCAACCTCTTCAATAGTCTGGGATGTGATCCTTCCCATGAGAATGAACGCTGCACCAAAGGTACAATACAAAAGCGTCGGAAGAGGTGAAAAAATACCTAGTCCTGCTACTACGCCGCCAACAAGATAAAGTGTCTTGGGCATTCCAAAGAGCTGATTGATAAGAAGATGTCCAAAATCTGCTTCCTTGGAGCCTTTAGTTACCAGGATACCTGTTGACATTGATATCATCAGCGAAGGAATTGAACTTACAAGTCCATCACCCATTGTAAGGATTGAATAGGTATTGATGGCTGTATTTACATCCATGCCTTTTCTCAGAACTCCCATGGCAATTCCGCCGATAAGGTTTGTAGCTGTAATGATAAGGCCCGCTGTGGCATCTCCCTTAACGTACTTGGTAGCACCATCCATAGCTCCGAAAAAGCTTGCTTCTTCCTGAATCTTATCTCGTCTTGCCTTGGCCTCAGCATCTGTGATAGCGCCGGTATTAAGGTCAGCGTCTATAGCCATCTGTTTACCAGGCATAGCATCAAGCGTGAATCTGGCACTTACTTCTGCAACTCGTTCAGAACCTTTGTTGATGACCATCAGCTGAACTATGATAAGAATGACGTATACGATCGCACCTACAATAAGATCGCCACCACCAACGAAGGAACCAAATACAGTAATAACCTGTCCGGCACTTCCTTCAGTCAGGATAAGTCTTGTGGATGATACGTTAAGCGCAATTCTAAAGATTGTTGTAAAAAGCAGGATTGTCGGGAAGAATGACATTTCCAAAACATCCGTAGCAAACATAGCCGTGAACATGATCACAAAGGACAGGGACATATCAAAAGCAAGAAGTATATCCAGTATCCACTCCGAAAGAGGAATGATCAGCATTACAATAGCTGCAACTATATAAAGTGCAAGACCATAGTCGTATATTCTGTTTACGATCTTTTTTCTATCCATATATACTGATCCTCCTTTCCTTGAAGCCTTAATATCATGTCAAAAACAAAACTTAAGCCTTGCCCTTAAGGTGGTATACATATGCAAGTACTTCTGCAACTGCCTTATAGAGCTCGGGAGGAACCATCTCTCCAATTTCTACGTTAGCGTAAAGCATTCTGGCAAGTGGCTTATTCTCTACAATTTCTACATTGTGCTCTTTAGCTACTTCCTTGATCTTCTGAGCCACATAATCAGCACCCTTGGCAACAACTATAGGTGCATCTGCTTCATCAGCATCATATCTGATGGCTACTGCGTAATGAGTAGGGTTGGTGATAACTACATCGGCCTTAGGAAGCTCCTGCATCATACGTCTTCTAGATGCCTGCATCATACGACGTTTCTGTGCTGACTTAACCTCAGGATTTCCTTCAGTATTCTTGAACTCATCCTTAACTTCCTGTTTGGTCATCATCATATCTTTATGGAACTTGCGCCTCTGGTAGATAAGGTCTGCAAATGCAATTACCATGTAGGCAGCAGCTATTCTGATGCCCAGATCAATGATGAAGCTTCCCATAAGTCCAATGGCCTGCTTAAGCGGAATATCATACAGAAGAAATATGGATTCCTGCCTGCCATTAAAATATGAAATGATTACACCAGCCATTATTACAAGCTTCAGGATTGACTTAAGAAGTTCAAAAAGCTTTCTGGTTGAAAAAATCTTTTTCATACCACTTATAGGGTTGAGCTTAGAAAGCTTGGGCTGAAGCGGCTTACCTGTTGGCTTAAATCCAACCTGCACCAGATCGCATATAAATGCAACCAAAAAACCTATGACAAAAAATGGTGCACAAATTAAAAGTATTGTCAGCATGGCATTAGTTACCATGCTATTTATGTAATGATACGGCAAAAAGCCGTCATACATCCTCGCAACATTGGGTATATTGTTATACACCCTTCCGAATATAGCTTCGAAATTCTCAGCTATAAAGCCATAACCGAATCTAAGAATCAGGAAAAAAGCTAGTAGTGAAAAGGCCGTAGCTATTTCCTGGCTCTTGGCTACCTGTCCTTCTTTTCTGGCATCACTGAGCTTTTTACCAGTAGGTTCCTCGGATTTCTCGGCACCATTGGCATCCTCAGCAAAGAACTGAAGGTTATATGGAATTAATAGCTTTATATCAGCATCAGCTGCTCTGCAAACTGTATACAAAGTCTTCCATCAGCTCCTTCATATTTATAAAAACAAAATTTGATGCATCATTAAGCATCGTTACTGTAACAAACATGATCAGAAGTCCAACAATTATCTTGATCTGAATACCTACAGCGAACATGTTCATCTGAGGCGATACCTTGGCAAGTACACCCAGGATTACATTGGTGATAAACGTAATGATAAAAATCGGAAGGCAGATTCTAAAACCAATAACGATGTAATCTCTAAGGAACCCCATCAAAGAAGCAAGGAGTCTGTCTGGAGTTATAACCGCCCCATTTATAGGTATCAGATAAAAAGTATCTGCCAAAGCCTTCAGGATATACTGATACATTCCAGTCAGTATCAGCATCATGGTCAAAACCTGTGAATAAAGGCTACCAGTTATAGTAACCTGCTGGTTAGTATTTGAATCAAAAATACTGACCATAGACAGACCAATCTGCATATCTACTATAGTTCCGGCGAAGGCTGATATCAGCTCACACAGCTGAACTGCAAAGCCTATAAGAAAGCCAGCCAAAACCTCTTTTAACACAATGACTGTATATCCGATTATGGTGTTATATGCCGGAGCCTCAAACGGAACAGCCCCATATAACAGAATAGAAAGTAATAGTCCAAAGCCAATCTTCACAAGGTTCGGAGTCTGTCTTCCTCCAAAGAATGGAGCCACATATATAAAACTCGTAGCCCTGACAAATATCAGAAGAAAAACCTCCAGATCCCCATAACTAAAACTGTAATCAAGCATGTGGCCCCCTTATCAGCTATCTGACATATTGAGAAAAATCAGACCACAGCGTTGTAATAAATCCAGAAAGTTCCGTAGCCATCCAGTTTCCAAGGAGCATGATCATAATGAAAACTCCAAGTACTTTTGGAACGAAGGTGAGCGTCTGCTCCTGAATAGAAGTAACCGTCTGGAAAATCGAAATTGTAAGTCCTATGATCATGGAGGTCAGGAGCACTGGAAGCGACATCTTAATAACCATAAAAAGAGCCGAACTGATAATCTGATTTATCTCGCCAATCGTTATCATGCGCTGATCCTCCTCTCATACTTAATTTAGTAAAATGACTTAACAAGGTTACCAATAATAAGGCTCCAACCATCTGCCAGAACAAAAAGCAAAATCTTAAACGGCAGTGAAATTGTGGTTGGCGGCAGCATCATCATACCCATACTCATAAGGACTGATGCCACAACCATGTCTATAACAATAAATGGAATATAGATCATAAAACCTATGATAAAAGCGGTTCTAAGCTCACTTACTATAAAGCTTGGAATGAGAACTACATTTGGAATGCTGTCCAGTTCTCCATCCCATTCAATTCCATCTATGTTCATGAAAAGAATTACATCTTTTTTCTGGGTCTGACCGTACATAAACTGTCTGAAAGGATCCATAGCTTCTTCAAAGAACTCCTGCTGATCCATCTCTCCATTTTCAAATGGAATAACTGCATCGTTATAAACAGTCGTAAGAGTTGGCTGCATTATGAAAAGAGTCATAAACAAAGCTATCCCAATCATCACCAGGTTCGGTGGAGATGTTTGGGTACCAATGGCAGTTCTCGTAAAATGAAGTGCAACAATGATCCTCGTAAAAGAGGTCATCATTACAAGAAGTGTTGGTGCTAGGGAAATAAGCGTAAGCGTGATAAGAATCCTGAGCGCACCATTTAAAGACCCATTGCCATTGTCGTAGGTTATCGTAACAGTATTTGCAATGTTGAGTTCCTTAAGGTCCTCCGGATCCTCGCTAGAACCAGGCTCGTTGATATTGGTCCTCTCTCCTTGAGTACCAGTCAAATGACTTTCTTCATCAGTAGTAGGATCTGTGGGCGTGGTATCAGAAATGACATTTTGTGTAGCATAGGAAGTAACAGGAGAAGCTATTAAAATTATGCATACAAGGCCAAAAGATAAAGCAAGTAGAGCAAATATCCTGGCTATTCTAGACCCCTTATTTACCATTACCCTTTTTCTCACCCTTAATTTTGTCGAAAATCTCTTTAAAGCCAAGGTTTTCTCCCGACGCATCTTCATGAATAAGCTGGTCAGGATCAACCTCCCCCAGGTTTGTAACCTGATCATTCGAAACAGCAATAGACACATATCTCTCACCGATTCGAATGATCTGAATATATTTGTTGGTAGATATCTTACAGGTATCAATAATCTCAATATTCTTGCTGGAATTAGAGCCCTTCTGGTAATTGGCCATCCACTTTGTCACATATAAAGTAGCTGCAAGAACCAATACAAAGATTATTAGTACCGAAATAAACTGCAAGTAAGAATCAAGTCCCATAGCATCCCCAACCGGCGTTACTGAACTATTTCTGTTACTCTGACGCCGAAACTTTCTTCAATAACTACTACTTCTCCCTTAGCTACAAACTTACCGTTAACAAGTACGTCAACAGGTTCACCTGCAACCTTATCAAGCTCTATGATAGTTCCTGGAGCAAAGTCAAGAATATCAGCGATAGGCTTGGCTGTACGTCCAAGTTCAACTGTAACTTCAAGAGGAACATCCTTGATAATACCGATGTTCTCGCCGCCTGCCATGATGGTTGTACCACCTGCAAAATTCTGGAACTGTGCAGGCTGGATATTCATGTTCATCATCTGAGGCATCATCATAGGCATGCCCATCTGAGGCATTCCCATACCCATCTGTGGCATTCCCATACCGCCAGCCATCATGTTCGGATCCATCTGAGGCATAGCACCTGCGCCTGCATCCGGCATTGGAGCTGCAGCAGGTTCTGGTGCAGGAGCTGGAGCAGGCTCTGGAGCTGCAGCTGCATCACCACCACCACTGTCACCGGTAATAACCGTATCCTTAAGAGTCTTGGCAAAATCGATAGGATACAACTGCATAAGAGTTGAATCTACCAGTTCACCGACCTGCATCTTAAAGGAAATACGTACAAAGGTACCAGTCAGGAAATCAGCAATGTCAGAAGGATCGTCATTGATCATATCAAGCAGAGTTGCCTGTGGCGGGCTGATATCAACCTTCTGATTGATCATAGTAGAAAGAGATGTGGCAGCAGCACCCATCATCTGGTTCATGGCCTCGGAGATCGCAGATAACTGCAGTTCTCCAATCTCTCCCTCAGTATTAGTTCCGTCACCGCCCATCATAAGGTCGGTGATGACCATAACATCATGTTCCTTAAGGATAAGGATATTGGTACCATCAAGACCAACAGTGTATTTGATCTGAATAAATACGCATGGTCTCTCATAGTTATTGATTACAGTTTCCCAAGTAGCAAGTTCTACCTGAGGTGTTGTAATATTAACCTTCTGATTAACAAGAGAGTACAGCGTAGTCGCTGATGATCCCATACTGATATTGGCAACCTCACCAATGGCGTCCTTCTCAGAATCTGTCAAAAGTGATTCATCTATTACGCCTCCGCCAACTGGTGCAGCACCGTCATCAGCTGCAGGTGCATCTGCAGGCGCATCGCCGCCAGCATCACCACCACCAGAATCCATACCAGCTAGCAAAGCATTAATTTCATCTTGTGATAACATTCCATCCATGCTGCTACTCATCCTCCTCTCTAATTACCGATGTTATTCTTACGGCATACTTATCTTTGGCTGTACCGGGAAGTGCAGTGAATTTGTAAATATTCCCAACGTAAATCTGCATATCCGTGTTAACTCTGTTATCAAGTCTTATTATGTCTCCGGCTTGTAAATGTACGAAATCGCTAACCGATACATTACATTTACCAAGTATCGCTTTAACCGGTACATCAACTCTTTTAACCATGCTCTCAAGAGTATCCTCATAGTCCTCATCTGCGTTCTTCTGCATTGTCGAGAACCAGAACTTGGTATTCAGCTTGTCCATGACAGACTCAAGAGTGAAATACGGGAGGCAGACATTCATAAGACCTTCCGTCTCACCAATCTTGATGTTCAGCGTTACGATCGCGATCATATCTGTCGGAGAAATGACCTGAGCAAACTGCGGATTGGTCTCAATTCTCTCCATTACAGGATTGATAGCTACAACGTTCTGCCAAGGCTCAACCATCAGCTGCATGCAGATGGTTACAAGCTTTTCTATAAGTGGCATCTCAATGTCGGTGAAAGGTCTTGGCTTATCAAGCGTTCCTCCTTCACCTCCCAGCATTCTGTCAATAAAGGAAAAACCGATATTGGCCTGTAGTTCCAGGATGATTGTTCCCTGCAGAGGCAGGAAATTGATAACACCAAGAATTACAGGATTAGACAACGCATTACTAAACTCTGAATATGTAACTGTCTCAGAGTTAGCCACCGATACCTGGACGTTCTTACGCAGGTACAGGGGAAGCGTCGTGGATAAAAGTCTTCCATAATGTTCGTAGATCATCTCAAGAGTACGAAGGTGCTCTTTTGAGAACTTGGCAGGACGTTTAAAGTCATAGTCTTTGACTTTTTTCTCGTCCGCTGCCTGCATTTGATCTACATCCAGCTCACCTGTACTGAGTGCTGCCAGCAGACTATCTATTTCATTTTGTGACAGGACTTCACTCAATCTTTTTTCTCCTCTCTCCCAATACTAAAAGCGTAAAGAGATTTTTTTACTGATACAGAACACTTGAGAATGTTACGTCATAAATAAAGTTAGAGTTATAAAGCTCCTGAACTTCTTCTAGGATTTTTTCTCTAGCAGGCTCATCATTTGCCTGAAGTTCATCAAGTGTATATGAAGAAAGAGTATTGGTAATCTTACCCTTTATGAGTTCCTTCATACCTGCAAGAGATTCGGATGTACCAAGTGTTGCATAATCAGCACTTGCTGTATTCATGGAAAATACTACTTCAACCAACATGTAATGCGCTTTTCCATCAGGACCTGGCTTAAGGTTGATAGTAAGCTGATCATCTCCTGTAAATCCAAAGGTTGCTATATTAGTAACACCTACATTTCCTGATGCAGAACCGGAAAATCCACCAGTATTGCCTCCGTTTGCCTCCAGCTCAAGAGCTGCAGCGATATCAGATATCAGCTTGGCTGTCTGAGAATTAGTTGTCATAACACTCAGCATCATAAAGCTCGTCATGCCGATATTAACAACCAAAAGCGCAAGAATGATGATTGATAGCAAATTCTTTTTCATTTGTTTTTGTCCCCTTCACATTTTAATAAGATGCACTAAGTGGATTGTAAATCTTGATCTCTACACGTCTGTTTCTGGCTCTGCCCTCGTCAGTAGAGTTGTCCGCTATCGGATCATATTCACCTCTACCTGTGTGGATCAGGTTAGCAGGATCAAGAGTTGTGTTCTCAACAAGATAATTGAAAACTGCAAGAGCTCTTCCTGAGCTAAGTTCATCATTATTACTGTACTTGCCACCAGATGACATAGGAACGTTGTCTGTATGTCCTTCTATGTCTACTGTACCTCCGGCATAGGTTTCAAGAATCTGACCAACCTTATCAATAACCGGTATTGCATCTTCCTTTATCTCAACCTTACCTGAGTCAAAAAGAATTGAACCCTGAATCGTAAGCTGTACAAACTGGCTTGTGTAATTAAGAGTAACTTCTTTATTGATATCACCCTCATCCAGCTCAGCCTGTATCTTTTCCGCAAGCTCCTTTGACGCTTCAAGCTGTTCTTCCTCTGCAGCTTCCATAAGCTCTTTTTGCTCCATTTCACCAACTGCATCTGTCTCAGCATCTGAATCCTCGCCGCTCTGGGCAAGTCCCATTGATGTAATGTAGGAAGACAGCTCAGTTAACTGGGAAACACCATCACCTATAAGGGCTCCCTTACCAATCGCCATCTCACCACCTGAGAAGATACTAAATGCGGAACTGAAGGAAGCAGCTACTTCCTCGAACTTGGCCGCATCCATACTAGCCATAGAGAACAGCAAAACGAAGAAACAAAGGAGCAGATTCATCAGATCTCCGAATGTACCCTGCCACGCCGGCAAGCCAGGTTTTATTTCTTCTGGTTTCTTTGCCATTATTCTCCGCCTCCATCGCCAGAACCATTCTCGGCTTCATATGCTGCTCTATCAGCAGGTGACAGGAAGGATTTAAGTTTCTCTTCTGTTACTCGAGGGTTTTCACCAGCCTGTATAGAAAGGAGACCCTCTATAACAATACTCTTAGCCATGTACTCTGCATTGTCTCTGGCTTTAAGTTTATTTTCTGCGGGATAACAGAACCAGTTAGCAAGAACTGATCCATAGAATGTAGTAATGAGGGCAACCGCCATGGACGGTCCGATAGATGAAGGATCTGACATGTTCTGAAGCATCAGAACCAGTCCAAGAAGGGTACCGATCATTCCCCAGGAAGGACCCATACCTGCAAGGTCGCCAAAGAAAGAATAATTAGATTTATGTCGCTCTGACATCGCATCGATCTCTGCTTCCAGAATGCTCTTAACAAGTTCTGGCTCAGTACCGTCTACGATAAGGCCAACGCCCTTTTTCATGAAAGTATCTTCAAGGTTACCAGCTGCTTCTTCCAGCGCAAGAAGACCTTCCTTACGAGCTGTGTTGGAAAGATCGATGATCTGTTTGATAGTACCTTTTGTATCATCAGCAGGCATCTTATAAATTAAAGTATAAGACTTAAGACCGTTTATAAAGCTCGGCATACTTCTGGAAGCCAAAACCGCCATAAGCGCTCCACCGAATGTGATCATCGCAGAAGGAGCATCCAGGAAGTACTGAACACCGGTAATACCAGCTGAGAATACGATACTGAGGATCATGAATACGAAACATAATCCGACACCAAGCAATGACGCAATATCCACAACATATACCCCTTTCGTACTTTTATAGTAAAACTACGATCATAAGAAAACCGCTAAACACTCTATATATGCCAACTCTCCAGCAAGGTCATCCTTCCTGGAGCATATCGTAGATCTCTTCCAGGCTCTCCTTTACCAGGAGTTTCTTCCCCCCGCCTAGAATGATCACCGTATCTGGGTTGGCTTCTACAAGTTGGATATTCTGAACATTAACCAAAATCTTCCTCGTATCCAATTTGGTAAGCATGAGAACACTCTTTTGCATATTGAAATTTCACTCCCCTAAAAAGTTTCAATATTTAGTGAAATTTTATTTCTGTATGTATTAATTTTACCACTTTTCGTACACTAAATCTCTAGTATTTGTTCACATTTTAGTCATATTTGGAGCATAATTTCAATTGTGATAACTTGGATTGAAACTATATTACACAATTCTTATATTTTTCATCAAAATAGTGATTTTTATTACATATACTACTACATATTGTGGTATTTATTTTCATTTTACCACTTTTAAATGCAGTGTACACTACTTTTTTCAAAATCATTTTGTTGGAGATATCGATTATATCTATTTTATTTCGATAATATGGCATCTACATATTGATTTTATAGGCGTTTCATTATCTGTATTTCGCGCATTCCGCCACTGCTCTGGAAATTTGACGTTTTATCGATAATAAAAACTGGAATTAGTGCCTATTATCTTCTTTTACATATTCTTTTACATATTCTTTTACATATTCTTTTACATCTTCTTTTTTCATCTATTTCTAATCATATAGTCATAATAGATGCAAATTTCTAGGCTAGATAAACAGTGAGTGCATCAATAATGCAAGAATATTTATTTTTGATGCGATATAAATGCATTCCAAGCAATAACTTGCATCTAAAAACCAAAAAATCCATATATAGATGCACATAGCAAATGAAGACCTAAAAAATTTGCATCTATTATGTGAATATAAGCAAAATTGATGCTTTGCATTAAAAGCAATGAGTCAATAATTCATCGCAATATTTTTGAAGAAAAGCAAGTATCTAAAATATATAATTTTTCATATAGATATCATCTACTTCAAAAGGAGACACACAAACATGAATTATGTATTTGAAATGCCACAGAATATGTTGGCTGATTGCGCTAATAAAGGCACTGTAGAGCTCTTTGAATATACATCAGAGACTTACGACGATGAACACAGACAGCTAAGCAAGAAGGCTTTTGTTTATCTCCCATACGGATATGACAAATCACAGAAATATAATGTCCTCTATCTTCTACATGGTGGTGGCTTCATGCAGGAATGGTGGCTTGATATGTTCCCAGATACAGTAACTATTCTGGATAACATGATCGCTCAGGGCATTTGCAAGCCATGTATTATCGTTACTCCTACCTTCTATCACGATGAGGAAAACAAGAACACACACGATGAGGAAATCTGTGAGAACTTCAGATTCGAACTTAGAAAAGACCTTATTCCAGCTATAGAGAGTCACTATAGCACATATGCTGGTGGCGATGTTTCAGAAGAAAACCTTATTAAAACAAGAAATCACAGAGCCTTTGCCGGCTTATCTCTTGGTTCTATGACAACCTATAGAGCTGCTTTCTATAACAACTTTGATCTGTTCTCCTACTACGGACCATTCTCAGGTTGCTGCGGACCATTCGGCAATCACGACCTCGAGGTTGAGAGAATCTGCAAGACTCTTTCAGAAGGCCACGAGAAAGGCTTTGAGCTTGACTATATGTTCTGTGCTAATGGTGATAAAGACATCGCATTTGAGGAGCACAAAGATATCATGGAAAGAGCTGTCAAGCAGTCTCCTTTCCTTAAACAGGATGAGAACTACGACTTCTTTATCATTCCAGGCGGCGTTCACGATATGAAGGCATGGCAGCTTCATCTGTATCATGCTCTTCAGGTATTCTTTACAAAATAATATATTTGCAGACATAAATACAGCCCTGTATCCGACCGAAGATACAGGGCTGCCTCTTTGCCTATGATTATCAAAAGAACTACTTATTATCTCTTAAGGTTTGTAAGTTCCTCAAGAAGTGTATCTGATACTGTGATGATACGGCTGTTAGCCTGGAATCCACGCTGTGTTGTGATCATCTCTGTGAACTGTGACGAAAGGTCTACGTTAGACATTTCAAGTACGCCAGTGTTCATGTAACCACCATCTGTTGTGATATCCTGAACTGTAGCTTCACCAGAGTTAAGAGTTGATGCATAGAGGTTATCACCCTCTTTGGAAAGACCTGATGCATTAGCGAACTCAGCAGATGCGATCTGTCCGAGAAGCTTAGTCTGTCCATTTGAATATGTTGCGTAGATCTGTCCGTCTGTGCTGACTGATACGCCGTTCATCTCACCGACTGCACGTCCTGTGTTAAGGCTCTTCTTATCACCCTTAACTGCCTTGATTGTTGATGATCCGTTTGTATTGTAGTTAGTCAGTGTTGAGAAATCGAAATTGATATCTCCGAAGTTATGCTGATCACTTTCTTCCTGGTAACCAAATGCTTCAAGTCCTGGAATCTTCTGGTTGAAATTCATTGTTACAAGACCTGTTGATGTTCCATCAGCCTTATCAAGTGCACCATTAGCAGCTTTAAATGAAAGCTGGATACTATGATCACCAATTGTCAGCTTGATTGAACCATCATTTGTAATCTTATATTGACCATCTGTACCAAAGGCATCTGCCATCTCATCAGTAATTCCATAAATCTTATAAAGAAGATCCTGTGTGTTTCCTGTAGCAGTTCTAAGAAGTGAGGAAATATCTCCATCACTTGGAACGTCTTTATATACACTAGTTGAAGTAATATTTATTGAACCATTACCATTATCAACGATTGTATATTCGCTTCCTGAAGGCTGCTTGATAATTCTTTCCTCAGTATGAGCTATTGATACCTCACCAGTAGACTGATCAAAAGATATAATGTACTGCTGTCCAGCTGTCATGTTGCCCATGAAGTCCTGAACACCCTTGTTTGAACTAAACACATCAAGTAGAAGACTTTCATAAGTGTCCGTAAGTGTTGTATCCGTAAACGTTCCTGTAAGTCCACTTCCAAGAGAATAAGCTTTCTTGTAAACGTTAGTGTCTATGCCCTCATCATATGCCTTATAGATGTATTTAGCATTTGAAGGACTCTGCTTTGTATAATCTGTATTAAGAGTGCCCTTATCCGCTGTCATAATTGTGTACTGACCAATTTCAGTTGATGGTCCAAGGGCTTTTACAGGATAAGTTAATATCATTCCTTCGCTACCGGTAAGTGCAGAGAAGTTAAATGTCTCCTTATTAGTTCCAGAAGTATAACTTGAATCATAATACGCACTAGTATTATCACTGAGAGCTGTTATTCTATCTGTAACTAAAGATTTAATCTTAGTTATTGCATTTTTTGCTCCAGTCTCCATCTGCATCAATTTAATTGCAGCTTGTGAAGAATCTGATTCTCCAGTTATACTCGGATCAGTATCAACAAAAGAATCAATATAAGTATCCATAGATGTAAGATCAGCAACCTTCAATTTGGTTGTATCTATCTTTTTTGTATCATCTGTCTGAGCTGCATTATAAGCAGTAATAAAACTGTTAAGATATGAAATACCTAGATCTGAAACATAATTAGATGCAGTAGTATCTGTCTTATTTATCTGTATCGATCCCTTATCTGTTGATGTTGTATCTTCCAATTTAGCACCAAACAACGTAAGTTTTTTGCTTGTAGCGTTATATTTATATGTCAAATTGGCAGGATCATATCCTTTGGAAGCTATATCAGCAAGCAGTGTCTTAGTAGAATCAGATGTGTTAACAAAATACTGATTCTCGCTTTTTGTTACAAGAGTTGATGTCGCATAAGTTGTCTCTGAATTAGCTGTTGCAAGATCCACCTTTCTCTGAAGTATCATACTCTCAGGATCAGTTGTTGAGTCATATGAATAGGTGTAAAGATCTTTATCAGTATCAAAATTAAAACTGGATGATGCTGAAGGAATACCAAATACAGTTTTAAGATAATCCTTAGTAAGCTTGGATACGTCACCGCTACTTGGAGAAGGAACCAGATATGCTTCCTTGGTTGTACCATTTACAAAATAGTAACTGTTTGTTGTATTTGTAATGAATTTAAATTTTGCTGTAGCATATGAACCATCAATGCTGTTTTCTTCATCAGGAATATCATTCTTACTGTATTTGATTGTAATCTTTCCGTAGTCCTCTGAATCCTTGGCTGACGTTGTGTCGATGAGATATGTAGCGCTAGAACCGTATGTCTTTTCTTCGTCCTCTGTTACGCCATATACCGCATTGAGGAGTCCCTTATACTTCTTGGAGCTTGTGCTCATAAGATCCCCAAGTGTATTCTTGCCATCTGCGCTGTTAGGGACGTCACCATACTTAACATCTCCGCCAGGAGCATTGATTGAAAATACTGTTCCTGTTGCATCAGTCTGGAATGTGTATCCATCTTTTGCAGGGAATGCTGTTGTATTTGCATCACTATCAACATTACCAAGTGTAATGTGGCTCAAAAGATCCTGACCAATAGAGTTTCCTGAAGAATCGATGATGTCAGTAAGTGTAAGTGCAAAAAGGTGGTCAGTTTCGGTATCCTTAAGTACGAATTTTCCTGTATATAAGTATCCCTTATTATCATAGAACTCCATGGTAATTGTTTTACCATCGTCTGAAAGGATATTTGTGTCGTTATCGTCGATATTTCCGCTGAAAAGACCAGCTGTTGTAGATGCTGGTGAATATGTGTTGTTGTCTGCGCTCATGATCTGAAGAGCTGAAAGGCCGGCGTTCTTATTGATTGTGATTTCATCAGTATCCTTATCTTCCTGAGCAACCCAGCCCTGTACAAAATAACCGTTTGACTGCATTGCAAGGTTACCAGCACCATCTACGTAGAAGGAACCATCTCTTGTGTAAAGGTTCTCATTACCGTTATTAACGATAAAGAACGCTTCACCAGTGATCATGATATCGAATGGGTTGTTTGTTGTCTGAGTTGCGCCCTGAGAAGTAATAGCTGTGTTGATGGCGCCTGACTTAGCACCAAGACCGATCTGACGAGCATTTACACCACCCTTAGTCTCTGTGGCGCCAGATGCTGTCTGAGTTGTCTGGTACATAAGGTCTGAAAATGTAATAGACTGTGATTTGAAAGATGTTGTGTTAACGTTGGCAATATTGTTACCGATAACGTCCATCTTGGTCTGGTGGGTCTTAAGACCTGCTACACCAGAATATAATGATCTCATCATAAGGCAAAGTCCTCCAAAATTTTAAATCAAGTTACAGTAAAACAAGAGTCCTATAGAAAGAGCTCTGATCCACATATAGCTTTAATTTTGGACGGATGCGTGATATTGCGGATAATCCCTTCTGTCGGTCGGGGATTAAAGATTTCCTTGAGAGGTCCAATCATGCAATCACTGCACCGTCGATATTAGTAAATACATTATTTTTTGTTTCGGTCTGATCCATTGCAGTTACAACTGTGTTGTTAGGAACATTGACGATAAAAGCAAGCTGATCAACTAAAATGAGAGAATCTTTTATACCTTTTTCAGACGCCTCTTTTGCACCTTGATTTAATCTAAGCATCTGATCCTGTGTCAGCTCTATGCTTCTGTCATGTAGCCTGTTTGCAGCATGTTTAGAGAATTTCAGATCATCTCTTGCTACATAATTATTATCGGCTTGTTCCTGGATTTTATTTAGTACCTGAGCAAAAGAACCTTCGCCCTGAGGCAGAGGTTTCGCATTGCCAGTTTTTGGTACCTTGTTTAAGTACTGATCCTGGACCTGACCTATTGAAGAAAATCTAAGTTCATCAATTGTCATATTTTTGTCTCCGGATTATAAAATCATCAAAACTTTTCTATCAGTATCTTTTTTCCAATTTGTTAATCTGTCTTATCAGTTGTTGATGAGGATGATGTCTCATCAATCTTAAATGTTCTGTGGTCATCTCCGCGGATATCATCAATACGATGTACATACTGCTGAAGAGCTGTAATATAGTTAGGATCCATCATGTTTCTGGCCTTCTTATCCATCTTAGTCATGTAGAACTCATACATAGTGTCGATTGTGAGACCGTGATCCTGCTCAGTTACGAAGTCTACGCTACTTGGCAACTTATCGATTGCTTCCTGGAAGTCCTTAACAACTGCTTTAGCATCTGTGTAATCTGTATCAAATACTTCAGATACATCGTCAACATTGTAGCTTGTTCCATCGATGTTAAGGTATGCCTTGTTTCCACTGTAGGATACAAAGTCAACAACACCGATAGTCTCAGTTGTCTTACCATTATCTGGATTGTACTGAGATACTCTTACAGTCTTACCTACCATCTCAGATGCTCTTGAAAGAGCCATTGAATTAGCCATGTTGTTGAGCTGTTCAACCTGAGTGAAGGTAGCGTACTGATTGATATATTCCGTATTAGATGTAGGCTCCATAGGATCCTGATATTTCATCTGAGCAACTAGAATCTTGAGGAAGGAATCTTTGTCATATCCTGTACTGGCAGTTTTGGTTGAATCTTCCTTCTGCATGTTCTGAACTTCACCATTTTTAATAACTGCACTAACCTGATTTATATCTGACATATTTCTTACCTTTCCTTGCTGCTATGAGTTTTACCCCATAGCAGCAATCAAAAATCTCATCAAATAATTCTTTCAAAAATCTCAGGCACTGTAGTCAACCGTATTTCCGTTTGCTGCCATCATCTGTGCAGCTATCCTGTCTGCATCTGACATTTCATCTTCTTCATCAAGATCATCCAGACTAGCAAGATTTATTCTCCTAAGGGATCTGCCTTTCTTGGCCTGCTGTTCGTTGAATGCGTTATTGTTATCGCTTCCCTGCTGAAGATTTTGTTCAAATGCGTGGCTTGCAGTTGTAACTTCGATTGATGTAACTTTAATGCCCTGTTCGCTGAACTTCTGCTGAAGAGTCATCATCTGGCTCTCAACTGCTTCTTTTACAATTTCATTCTGAGCTGTGAACTTGGCTACGATGCCTTCCTTACTGCTTGTAAGAAGAATATTTACGTTTCCAAGACTAGCCGGATGCAGTTGCATCTCAATGCTGTGCTCCTCAGCTCCTGCTGTAATAGAAATGCGATCAGCAATCTGTCTAATTATGTTCTCCATCTGAGCTCTGTCCGCATACTGCGTAGGAGCCGTAGGAGCAACATCTATATTCTCTGTAATATTGTTAAGTAGCTGGTTAAAAAGATTAGGTGCCTGATTATTACCAGTTAAGTCGCTATGGCTTTCGCCACTGTTGTTCTTAGATGCCTGGGATGCTGTCTCTACTGGTTTAAACTCAGTTTCTGCTTCTGTTTCAGAAATGGTCTCTTCGAATTTGATTATAGGCTCGGAGTCCTTAGACTGTGATGCAGCCAATTCCTTATTAAGTTCCTTGGTAGCATCATTTACGATGATTTCAGGAGTTTTTTCCTGTGCTTTCTGCACATGTTCTCCGAAATCTTCCTGTGTATCTGTTACTACCTGTGTAAACTCTTCCTCGGATAAGTCAAACTCATTCATAAGTTCGCTCTTCATACTGTCTGCACCCTCATAGAGGTCCTGCATAAATGTATTTAGATCTGAATCAGTTATCAGATCAAGCGCTTTATCCGGATTGCCTATATCTGTTACCAGCTGTGCAATATTCTGAGGATTTAAAAGATCTGCAAATGTCATTCCCAGCAGTTGCATTGCGTTAAGTATTTCTTCATCAGATATATCAAGTGCCTTTGCTATATCAGAAATGATTTCCTTGCCGCTTTCTTCTATAGCATCCTGCAGCTTTTCATTAGCTTCCGTGCTTCCTGTTTCTTTTGCCTCTGTAGTATTTACTTCATTTTCCTGAACCTGATCAGTGCTTGTATCCTTGACGTTTACTGTGTTTTCTTCCATTGTTGCATCTGTCTTAGTATTATCAACGTCTTTTATCTTGTTATCATTCTGGTTATTCTGATCTTTCAGGTTTTTGTTGTCTGTAGGATGTGCCTGCTTGGGATCAACCTTTGATCCTGCATTTTTTCTCACATCGACTACTCTGCTCTGCATCATTTGATCTGAAACTTTATTAAGTATTCCATCAAAGCCTGCCTGAGCCTTGCCACTGCTCTTAGTAAATTCTACTTTTGAATACGAAACAGTTGTCGCTGCAGTACTCATTGTGATAGACGCTATAGCGCCTACTCCATTAGTAGTACTGCCCATCAAGTACCTCCTTCGTAAATTTATTCAAGGTGCATAGATTCTCAACTTGTATATCGGCAAAGCACAAAAAAACTTCACCCTGATGGGTGAAGTTTTTAAATGTTTATAAAAATTTATTATTTCTTTTCTCCTGTAACCTGAGTTGATTCTTTTTCTAGTGCAGATGGTTCAAGAAGCTGAGTAAGCTTAGCTGCATTTGGTTTTTCCATTTGTGCCAGAATATCGCCTCGATTCTCAATAGTCATCTGAGCAAGAATCCTGGCAACCAGCTGAATCTGATTTTCATTGATCATCTCATCAAATATCTGTGCCGCCTGCTTGGCCTTCATTCCAGAATAGGTAGTAGCGAAAGCCTTAATAGCTGCATCATCAAGTTCTCCCTGAACAACCTCCTGATATAATCTTGCAGCAGTATCAGGATCGATCATTGAATAGTATGAAGCATAGGCAGCAGCATCCGGAGCATAATCTCCATATACAACGCTGGCATAAAAGCTTGCTCTTTCCTCATAGAACTCTTTTTGCTGTTTCTCAAAGGGCTCTAGTCTTGCTACTTCTGCTTCAAGCTTATCTATTGTCGCAGCATAGCTACTGTTCTGAGTCATCTCTGTCTGCAGTGCCAGCTCAAGTCTCTTGATATACGCATTAGCTTCATCAAGACTGTTTAAAGAACTACCTGAACTCTCAGCAGAGCTTACATCTGTAGGAATCTCCTCCTGCTTGGTTGCTCCATCAGGAAGAATAAGGTTAAGTCCCGGAATATCACCAATAATAGGAGCAAGGATATCTGAGCCAAATCCACCTACATCAAGCTTAATAAGAAGTGCCATAATAGCAAGCCAGATTAGGATGATAAGAAAGGTAATGACTATGGTTGCAAAACCTCCGGCATTATCTCCGTTGATTTCCGCAGTTCTGTCAGCAAATTCCTGAGCCTTTTCCTTAGCTTCTTTTTTCTGGGCCTTTAACTGTTTCTGATATTCTTTTTTATCCGCTTTAAGTTTGGCTTTGGCGGCTTTTGGATCTTCAAACTGATCAGCCATTTAATTCCCCTCACGATTTTATTCTTCGCGCTGTCTTTGTGTATATGTAAAACTCGTGCGCTGGTCGTTCTCTTTTGCCTCTTCCTGCTTCTCTTCCTCTATCCATTCGGCGTAGGCGCGCTCTCTAAGCGTTTCCTGCATCTTACGCTCCTGAATAGCCTTGGTAAGTCTGATTCTGACTTTTTCAACAATTTCTTCATGCTGAGCTACCACCTTGGCCTGAGAAGCGATCATAACATCCATCTGTGCTGTAGCATACTGGTTATCCAATATGTCCTGCAGCTTAAGCGACTCTGCATTTCTAAGTTCTTCTGCCTCAACCAGATAAGCTTCTTTTCTTCGAACATATTCATCGAATATATCCATCTGCTTATTGAGCTCAGCCTGGGCAGCAGCAAACTCCATTTTAATCTGGCCTTCTGTCTTTTGTTTGATATTTAGGACGCTCTGCATCCTGTAAATAAATCTCGCCATACAACTCTTTAATCTTTAAACATATCAATCAGTGTCTGCCGAATTTCTTCAAAGCTAAATTTCTCGTCTGTCTCCTGCATAAGGAATGCATTAACTCTCTCTATCTTAGAAATAGCATAGTCAATGTTTTTGTTGGCTCCGCTTCTGTATGCTCCGATATTGATAAGATCCTCAGCATCGTTATAGGTCGCAAGAACAGTTTTTAGCTTACCAGCAGCTTTTTTGTGCTCCGAATCAGCTATCGCAGACATACATCTGGAGATGCTGGCCAGAACATCTATAGCCGGATAGTGGTTCTTTTGTGCAAGCTTACGATTGAGGACTATATGTCCATCAAGAATACCACGTGCTGTATCTGTGATAGGCTCATTCATGTCATCACCATCGACAAGAACAGTATAAAGACCTGTAATAGAACCTTTTCTGGATCTGCCAGCACGCTCAAGAAGCTTGGGCATCTCAGCGTACACGCTTGGCGGATAGCCTCTGGATACTGGTGGCTCGCCACTTGCAAGACCAATCTCTCTCTGAGCCATTGAAAATCTGGTAAGAGAGTCCATCATAAGAAGAACATCTTTACCTTTATCACGGAAATACTCAGCTATAGAGGTTGCAGTCTTGGCTGCCTTTAGTCTCTCAAGAGCAGGCTTATCAGAAGTAGCACATACAACAATTGACCTCTTCATACCTTCTTCTCCAAGGTCTCGTTCTATGAATTCTCTAACCTCCCTACCTCGCTCTCCAATAAGAGCAATAACATTTATATCAGCCTGAGTGTTTCTAGCAAACATACCAAGAAGAGTACTCTTACCAACACCAGATCCTGCAAATATACCAATACGCTGCCCCTTACCAACTGTAAGAAGACCGTCAACAGCCTTAACTCCAAGGGAAAGAACATCCGAGATTGGGTCTCTTGTCATGGGATCCGGCGGCTGATTCTCAACTGAGTAGGCGATACCATCTTCAAGCATAACGCCTTTACCAAAGCTTGTTCCGTCGATTCGTCCAAGGCCGTCAAGCGTTTGACCAAGGAGTCCTTCACCAACGTTAACACGTAGAGGCGAATCAGTATTTTCCACGATACTGCCATTTCCTATACCACTGGTATTCTCATAAGGCATCAGCTGAACATGATTATCCTTAAAGCCGACAACCTCAGCCATGGCAGGTCTGCCTTTTCCCTCAGATAAGGGGTCGCTGTCTTTTTTCTTGGGATAAATAAGGCATATGTCACCAAGCTTAGCATCTGGTCCTGCAGACTCGATGGTAAGCCCGATTACATTCACCACTTTACCACTCATTCGATAAAATGGAGCATTCTGCATCTTTTTGTATTTGGAAAAATCTACTTGGGATGTCAGCATTTTCGCTCCTGTTTAATAAGTAAATATCATCGTTTTACTCTGTCAAAAGATAATAATTTGAGCTTTCTAGACAGCTCTGATAATTCAACTCCAAGACTACAGTCAAATACGCCGCTGTCAGACTCTATCATGCACTCATTTTCTTTTAAAAGAGGATCCTCAATAATCTCCATTGTTGTGTTAGGAGAAGTTATACAGGCTTCAAGCGCCTCTTTTTCCTCTATCACATCATCATAATCATCAGAGGATACATGTACTATCAGGTCATTACCCGATTCAATTCTGGATAAAGTAGACTTAAGAAGATGAAGAATGATTCCCTTATCTTCTCTAAGCTCAACGCCAAAAACATGCTCATAAATCTGTGTGAGAACATCTACCATCTCTGGCTCAAGGCCATCTACTATCTGCTGGTATTCAGCTTCAAGGTCGTTTCTTTGTTGTTCGATATCTGCCTTAAGAGCTTCCGCAGCCTGAGCTCCCTCCTGATACCCAGCCTCATAGCCCTGTCTGTGACCTTCCTCCTGTGCCTGCGCAATAATGGAATTAGCCTGCTCCTGAGCATTCTGAATTATCATGTCAGCCTGTTCCTGAGCCTGCTGGAGTTTAAAGTCCATCTCAGCCTGCATTGCTTCCCTATCAAATTGAGGATCAGGAAATGGTTCCATCATACCTTGATCCTCTGTTAGCTGAGACAGTTGTTCCATGTCGATACCTGGAACAAAATCTACATTATCGCCCTCAGGAGCATAGCCTTCCTCATCAGCCATCATTGCACGCTGACGCTTAAGTTCCTGCTCCTGAAAAGCCTCAATTTTCTGATTTGCAAGGTCGTTACTATCAATGACGAATTTCTCAGTATCGTCAAAGCTAATAAAGCCAGCTTTAAATAGATTAGACAACTAGCTCATCACCTCCACCTCTGGAGATTACAATTTCACCAGCATCCTCAAGCTTACGGATTACGTTAACAATCTTCTGCTGAGCTTCTTCAACGTCCTTCATACGAACAGGTCCCATGAAGTCCATATCTTCCTTGATCATAGCTGCAAGACGCTTAGACAGGTTGTTAAAGATAGCTGTCTGTACGTTCTCAGTTGCACCTTTAAGAGCAAGACCGAGGTCACTGTTCTCAACTTCACGCAGCACTCTCTGAATAGATCTGTCGTCCAGAAGAAGTACGTCTTCGAATACGAACATCTTCTTTCTGATCTCGTCGGCAAGCTCTGGCTCTTCGATTTCCAGAGTCTCCATGATATGTTTCTCTGTAGCACGGTCTACTGTATTCAAAATCTCTACAACCGCATCTACGCCACCAACGATTGTATAATCCTGGTTTACAAGAGATGATAGCTTGGATTCCAACACTTTTTCTACCTCTTTGATCGTGTCAGGACTTGTTCTGTCCATGGCAGCGATACGCTTGGCAACATCCGCCTGTCTGTCAGGTGGAATAGCCGACAGAATAAGCGCACTCTGTGCGGGTGACATATAAGACAAAATAAGAGCTATAGTCTGAGGATGCTCATCCTGTATGAAGGTAAGAATCTGTGAAGGCTCAGTCTTACGAATAAATTCGAAAGGCTTAACCTGAAGTGAAGCAGTAAGCTTACTGATAACATCAAGAGCCTTGTCTTCACCAAGAGCTTTCTCAAGAAGTTCCTTAGCATAGCTGATACCACCTTCAGCAATGTACTGCTGAGCAAGGCAGACGCCATAAAACTCTTCGAGTACTGCCTCTTTAATCTGAGATGTAACACTTCTGGTGTTAGCAATTTCAAGAGTAAGCTCCTCGATTTCCTCTTCTTTCAGATGTTTGAATATGGCGGAGGATTTCTCCGGTCCTAACGCAATAAGTAGGATCGCCGCTTTTTGAGTGCCGGTGAAATCGGCAATTAAGGAATTGCCACCACTGAAATCAGCATCCATATTTTATACTCCCCATTTAATATATTTATTCCGCGATATACGGATTGCTCCGTATCGCTCACCCGCGATATACGGATTGCTCCGTACTTCGTACTCTCGCAATCCTACGGGCATTCGGAATTCGAAATACTCTCTACGTTCGTATTTCTGTATTCCTCATGTCCGTTCAGTCCTTTCATAAATTCAATGTTTTGTGCAAGCACAACATTGAATTTACTCAGTCCTTATATCGCTCACATGCCATAGTCTTCGTTTAACCAGTTACGAAGCAGCGTAGCTGCAGCCTCTGGATTTTCATCAACGAATTTCTCAATAAGCCTCTTGGTCTCAGAACCTGTATCCATTTCGATATCTTCAAGAGTCTCCTCTGGTGTGGACTCAAGGAGCTGTTCAACAGAAAGCTCTTCTGGGACTGGCTCCTCTTCAGTCTTCTTGGATGTCCACATACTTCTGATAACGATAAATGCAAGAAGGCCAAGGATAATGAGAATAGTAACAATCTGGAGAATATCAGTAACTGTGATATTAGCTCCTGTCTTGTCAATGAATACGTACTGTGTATATGCAGCCATAGCAACGTTGCTTGCTGCTATACCTGTAGCCTTGGCAACGACATTTATCATTTCCTCTGGTACATCAAGATTCACAGGCTCCGTGTTGGCTATCTTGTAATCATTCCAGTCAACATCCCCATTCGCAGCCTTATCATAGTTCTCTTCCTTCATAACAACATAGTTGATTGCTGTTACAGAAATTGAAGATTCGTCATACTTGATGGCACCAGGAATATTTGTGCTTGTTGTTATCTCCTCGTTTGGAAGATAATCCCTTGTTTCCTCAGTAATAGTAGAACTTGAATTGGTATTATCCTGAGTAACATAAGTAGTTTCATCATCCTCATTTGTATCAGTTCCAGGAATACCACTTACGCCGTTAACATTTTCTGCGTTGTATATAGACTCGTGAGACAGAACACCCTGTGTCTGATCTTCTGCAGGTGTATATGTGTGGTTTGTCTTTTCCTCTTTAGAAAAATCAAGCACAAGGTTACTTGCTACCTGAATATCATCATAGAGTTTTGTTCCAAGTAAAACCTTTTTAACTTCGTTTTTAACGATCTGCTCCGCCTTGGTCTTAAGATTAAGCTGATTGCTGGCAATTCCAGCATCTGTTGTTTCTTCACTTCCTGAGAACAGAAGATTTCCGCTATAGTCCAGAATAACAATGTCGTTGGTAGATTTTTTACCAAGAGCTGCTGCTACAGCCTTAGCTACAAAAGTAGCGTTTTCTTCTCCGAAACTATTAGGATCATTTATTTCAAGAAGGATCCAGGCTGATGCTTCGTCTTTGTTTCCTATGAGAGTTCCATCATTATCCGGAATATGAAGTGTTACATTGGCAGTTTCTATTGCGTCAAATTTGACCAGCATATCATGTTCTAGTTGGCTTTCCAGGTATTTGACATACTTTTTTTGCTTGTCAGATTCAGTGGTAGAAAAGTTTCCATCTGTAACATTATTTATACTGTATGCATATGATTGGATATCATTTGCACCAAGAAGAAGGCTGGCGTTCGCCTGGTCCTTTTTGAGGACCTTAAACTCCATGCCGTCATCAGACATTTTATAATTGATTGTATTGGAATCAAGAAGCTCCTTAATCTCGGATGCTTCTTTGGTAGAAGTGGCTTGAGCCAATAGAACATATTGAGGCTGGTTAAGCACTGTAACCAGAATAATAATGGTGAGTAGCACAACAGTACCAGCGCCGACTATCAAAGTCTTCTGCTTGGCTGTGAACTGGTTCCACCAATCGAGAACTTTTTGCCACAAGGCTCTTAATCTTTCAGCCATATTTCTCCCTCCCCTCATGAAAAAATAATATAACTAAAAAAATTTAGATCTGCATCTGAGTAATCTCTCTATATGCAGAAAGTGCGCGGTCCCTCACCGCTATAGTATATTGCAGAGCTGTCTGTGCTTTTTGAAGCGCAATGGAAAGATCATGAGTGTTGTTAGTCTGACCAAGAGCCCACTTAATCTCCTCATTTTCAGCATCTGACAAATATGCATTTGTCGTGTTTATGTTCTCCATTGCTCTTCCAAATATGTTGGCAAAAGAGTTATTGTCGTCCTGCGGGCCTAAAACATTGTATACCTTGCTGTTAAGGTGCTCCGCATTTCTAATAACGTCAGAAGAAACATTTCTAAGTTGAGAAATATCAAGAGATGCCATTTATCCCCTCCATAAATGTACAAAACAAACTAATCAAGGTTTACGGTCAGCCCTGACCAAGTTCAAGTCCTCTTGTTGCTATATTCTTGCTGGCATTAAATGCTGTTGCATTAGCTTCATATGATCTGCTGGCATCAATAAGGTTAGTCATCTCAGTAACCGTGTTGACATTAGGATATGTTACATAACCATTGGCGTCAGCATCTGGATGTGACGGATCATAAACCACGTTGTATTGCGTCCAGGTATCATCCTGAACCTGAACTACTTTAACTCCACGGCCTGAATAGTGATCCAGTCTCTCATTTAATATTCTTGAAAAAGGCGTCTGTGTACCTTTTTCTGCAAATCTCACAACCTTTCTGGTATATGGTGTGTCACCATCTTTCGTTCTGGTAGTATTAGCATTAGCGATATTCTCTGAAATGATATCCATTCTGAATCGCTGCGCTGTCATACCAGATGAATTGATATTAAAAGAATCAAAAATGTTCATAACCCTCTCCTTTCCAACAGAAGTTTGCACTAGCTGCAAACTTCGTAAGAACATGATTCAGGAGTAAGGGGCAATCTTTGCGAAGCAAATTGGAATATTGCCCCGAATCCTGATAAATTTATTTATCAGGATGACTTACAAGCTGCCTGAAGATTCTTGAATTCTGAACTCAGCCCTTCCATAAGTCCCTGGTACTTGATCTGGTTGGCTGCAAGAGTAACATTCTCTGTATCAATATCCACGTTGTTCTTATCTAGTCTGTAAGAGAAGTTAGAGTAATCATTTATTACTCTGGGTCTAAGTTCGTGTTCCTTAAGTCCCGCCACCTTGGCGTCCATGGAAACATATCTTGAATTGCCCAGTGCTCTTTCAAGTTCATCCTCAAAATTAAGGTCTTGTCTCTTATAACCAGGAGTATCAACATTGGCTATATTATTAGCTATAACCTCATTTCGAAGCCAGGAAGCATCTGCGGCTTTATCAAGCACATTGATGTAATCAAAAGCATTACTATTGATCATGGCCACCTCCAAAATATGCGGAATATAGACACAATAATGTTATTATATTAATAATATGATTTTTTTTACCAAAATACAAGAAAAATATACTTTATATTGTGTCTACCATCGCCAAAAACTACAAGATGTATAAAATAAAAAAGAAGGGGTTTACCATTTTGATAAATCCCTTCATCTACATCCATCCATTCGCTATAAACTTAAAATCAAATGTATGACGTTTCTGTGTTTATTATCGGTCAAAACCTGATTTTATCTTAGGATCAAATCTCGGCTTTGAGCTTCTTTATCTCATTGAATACCACATCGTTTGTAACTTTAATGTATGTTCCCTTCATTCCTGAAGATCTGGATTCGATGACACCAGCACTTTCAAATTTACGAAGGGCATTAACAATAACGCTCCTTGTGATTCCAACTCTGTCAGCGATCTTGCTGGCTACAAGTACGCCTTCCATACCATCAAGTTCATCAAAGATATGAATTATTGCCTGCATCTCGGAAAATGAAAGTGTGCCGATTGCAGATTTAACAACTGCGAGCTTTCTACTCTCTTCTGCATTTTCTTCATTAACAGCTCTCAGCATCTCAAGGCCTACAACTGTTGTACCATACTCACACAGGATAATGTCATCAATATCGTATGGAGCATCTGTCTTGTAGATAAATAACGTTCCAAGTCTTTCGCCTGCAATTTCTATAGGAGTGATAATAGCTTGGAATTTGGCACTATCAATACCCTCAAATCCAAGAGTCTCAAGATTCACATTCTCTTTTGTAGAAAGAATTGTAAGTAGTCTCTCATTAAGCATTGGGTCGATAAAAGATCCCACATTGTCAACAAGCAGGTCACTAAGAGATGCTACATTAGCACTCTCACCAATACCCAGGACTTTACCCTTTTTACTGATCACGAACATGTTAGAAGCTAAAATGTCGCATAACACTCTACAAATGTCGTTGAAAACAACCTTTCCAGAATTGCTATTATGTAACAGTTTACCTATCTTACGGGTTTTATCCAGTAGTTGTACACTACTCATCAGAGTTCTCCTTTTTAGATTATTTCCCCACAAGCAATATTATTATCGTTATTACGAATATAACATTACTACGCTATTTGTATCATAGCATAAAAAAATAGGCGCTTCAAACAATAAAGCGCCTACAATTATTAAAATATACTTAAATTTTCAGAAAACTCATGTTTATTCTTTTTTCAATTCATCCTTGTTGCATGAAAATCCGCATTCCTGGTCGCTGCAGGCAAGCTTGTTGCTCTTGGCAACCATGAATTTACCGCACTTAGGACATTTCTCTTTAACAGGTCTTGCCCATGACATAAAGTCGCACTCAGGATTGCCTATGCAACCATAGTATATACGACCTTTTCTAGTTCTCTTAAGAACGAGATCTTTGCCACACTTGGGACACTCAACACCAATCTTCTCAAAATATGGCATAGTGTTCTTACACTCTGGGAATCCAGGGCATGCAAGGAACTTACCGTGTGGACCATACTTGATTACCATGTTTCTGCCACAGTTCGGACAGATTTCATCAGTAACTTCATCCTGAACCTGAATCATCTCCATCTCTTTTTCTGCTGCAACAACAGCTTCATTAAGATCTGGATAGAAATTCTCTACAACTGTCTTCCACTTAACGTCGCCCTCTGCGATTCCGTCGAGAAGAGCTTCCATGTTAGATGTAAAGTTTACATCTACAATCTGTGGGAAAGCATCATTCATCATCTTGTTAACAGCTTGTCCCAGCTCTGTGATGAAGATTGCCTTGTTTTCCTTGGTAATATAATGTCTTGCAAGAATTGTAGAAATAGTAGGTGCATACGTACTAGGTCTGCCAATTCCAAGAGCCTCAAGGTCATGAACCAGTGAAGCCTCTGTATAATGTGGTGCAGGCTGTGTAAAGTGCTGAGCACTGTCAAAGCTGTCGAACTTGAGCTTGGTTGTAGTATCCAGATTCTTCATGAGAACATTCTTCTCAATCTGATCATCCTCATCTGTGTAAACGTTGAGGAAACCGTCGAATACAGTCTTGGATGCTGCAACTGTAAATCTATGAACTCCTGCATCAATCTTAACAGATGTTGTCTCATACTTGGCTGGAGCCATACGGCTTGCCATGAATCTGCGCCAGATCAGCTGATAGAGTCTGAACTGATCTCTTGAAAGATATTCCTTAACAACAACTGGTGTATTCTCGATATAAGTAGGTCTGATAGCCTCGTGAGCGTCCTGAATCTTGGCATCGCTCTTCTTGACTGTAGCGCCCTCTGATAAATACTTGTCGCCAAAATTAGCTGAAATATAAGCATTAGCTGAAGCAACAGCTTCATCTGATACTCTTGTTGAGTCTGTACGAAGGTATGTTATAAGACCAACAGTTCCCTGTTTGCCAAGCTCAATTCCTTCATAAAGCTGCTGTGCAACACGCATTGTCTTCTGTGTTGAGAAGTTAAGCGCCTTGGAAGCTTCCTGCTGAAGTGTTGATGTAGTAAATGGAAGTGGTGCCTTCTTGGTTCTCTCGCCCTTCTTGACATCGCTAACTACATACTTGGCTCCCTTAAGTGAAGCACAGATCTTGTCGAGTTCTTCCTTGGACTTGATTTCTTTCTTGTCATTACCTTCACCGTAGTAATGAGCTACAAGTGGCTTCTTCTCGCCTTCTGCAGCAAGATTAACATCAAGTGTCCAATATTCTGAAGGGATGAAAGATTCAATCTCTTCTTCTCTGTCTGCAATGATCCTGAGTGCTACAGACTGTACTCGTCCGGCACTGAGACCTCTTTTGATCTTGGACCAGAGAAGTGGCGAAATAGAATATCCAACCATTCTGTCAAGAACACGTCTGGCCTGCTGAGCATCTACGAGGTTCATATCGATATCCCTGGGATGCTTCATAGCCTCTTTAACAGCGTTCTTGGTAATCTCATTAAATGTTACTCTCTGAATCTTGGCATCAGCCTCATTCAGTTTAAGTGCCGCGATAAGGTGCCATGAAATAGCCTCACCCTCGCGGTCAGGGTCAGTTGCGAGGTATACGTGATCTGCCTTTTTGACCTTCTTACGAAGATCAGCAAGTACATCGCCTTTTCCCCTTATAGTAATATATTTAGGTTCAAAGTCATGCTCAACATCTACACCCATCTGACTCTTGGGAAGATCTCTTACATGTCCGTTACTGGCAGCTACGTCGTAGCCAGTGCCTAAAAACTTCTTGATAGCTTTAACCTTGGTAGGTGACTCAACAATAAGAAGTGAATTTTTCTTGGTATTAGTTGTCTTAGTTGCCATTTCGAATTTAAAAAGCCCCTTCATAATAAAAATGTGAAAAAAATTTACATTTCTTATTAATATACATTTTTAAAGATTAAGTCAAGTGCCCATTTGAACACTTGACTTAATCTTATACAATAGAATTTATTATTTTGAACGATTATTCTTCATCAAGCCATGCTGTATCTTTAGGTGTTTTCTTAACAAATGGTCTTGCAACAGCCTGCTTGAGTCCATTAGGAAGAATATATTTAAGTTTTTCTTCTGCTGTTCTCATAGTAGAAGCATCTGGGTTATCTCTTGTAAGCTTTATAGCATCAAATTCGCAGCGTGTTGTGCAAAGTCCGCAACCTACGCACTTGTTAGGATCGATGATTGAAGCTCCGCATCCAAGACAACGTGAAGATTCCTTCTTAACCTGCTCTTCTGTGAATACCTGCTTAGTATCACGGAATGTAAGCTTGCCATCCTTGCTCTTTGTATCAGCTGGTACCTGACGTCCAACGTGATCATAATCCTTGATCTGGATATCATCCTTATCAAGTTCGATAAAGAAGTTAGGATCACGACCGATTGTAAGTGATGAGTGAGGCTGTACAAATCTGTGGATAGATTCAGCACCTTCCTTACCACAAGCGATAGCATCGATAGCAAATCTAGGTCCATAGAACATATCTCCACCAACGAAGATATCCTTAACTGTAGTCTGGAATGTAACCTTATCAGCTACAGGAGCTGGTCCTCTGAACTCAACTGCCTCATCCTTGAGAAGGTCTCCCCATACAGTTGCCTGTCCAACAGAAAGAATTACGTTAGAACATGCAATCTCCATGGTCTCATTCTCATCATACTGAGGGTCGAAGCGACCTTCTGCATTCTTAACCTGAGTACACTTCTTGAATACGATACCCTTAACCTTACCATTCTCTGTAAGGATTTCCTTAGGTCCCCAGCCGCCTCTGAACTCAATGCCTTCAGATTCAGCAAGCTCGATCTCTTCAGGAAGAGCTGGCATAATATCACGTGTCTCAAGAGAAACCTGTGTGATCTTAGGTGATCCACAACGGATAGCTGTACGGCTAACGTCGATAGCAACGTTACCACCACCGATAACTACTGTATCGCCTATGAGCTTGTAGCTCTCATCATCAATAACATCATGAAGAATATCAACACCCTTGATAACGCCTTCAGCGTCCTCACCAGGAACATTTACTCCACGGCCACCCTGACATCCAATAGCGATATAGAATGCCTTGTAACCCTGTTCTCTGAGCTCTTTAAGAGTGATATCCTTACCAACCTCAACACCGAGGCGAATATCAACACCGAGGTCTCTGAGTACATCAACCTCAGCCTCGATAATATCTTTTTCCATAACGAATGAAGGAATACCATAAGTAACCATTCCGCCTGGCTTCTTGTTCTTCTCGAACAATGTAGGCTTGTATCCCTTAAGTGCAAGATAGTAAGCACAGGAAATACCTGCAGGACCTGCACCAATGATAGCTACCTTCTCATCAAAGCCGCCATCAAGCTTAGGAATAACCTTATTAGGCACATATCTTGTCTCTGCCTTGAGGTCTCTCATAGCAACAAACTTCTTGATCTCATCGATAGCAAGCGCCTGATCGATTGTTCCTCTTGTACAAGCATCCTCACAACGTCTGTTACATACATGTCCACAAACAGCTGGAAGTGGATTGTACTTCTTGATAAGCGCAAGAGCTTCATCATATCTACCCTGTGAAGCCATCTTGATATATCCCTGTACAGGCAAGTGTGCAGGACAAGCTGTCTTACAAGGAGCTGTACCAGTCTTGTGAGTGTTGATACGGTTGATGTCTCTATAATCCTCTGTCCACATCTCACGTGACCACTTCTGCTCTGTAGGAAGAGGCATCTTAGGATAAACAACCTCGCTGCCATCCTTCTTGCAAAGCTTCTGACCAAGTGTAGCTGCACCAGCAGGACAAACCTCTACGCATCGTCCACAAGCTACGCACTTTTCTTTGCTAACATGTGCTACATAAGCTGAACGAGACATGTTAGGTGTGTTGAACAGCTGTGAAGTGCGAAGAGCATAACATACATTTACATTACAGTTACAGATAGCAAAGATCTTGTTCTGTCCGTCAATGTTAGTGATCTGATGAACGAATCCATTATCTTCAGCCTTCTTGAAGATCTCAAGAGCCTCTTCCTTAGTGATATAGTGTCCATCCTTCTGAGTCTCAACAACATAGTCAGCCATATCACCGATAGCGATACACCAGCCCTCTGGATCATCAGCACAGCCCTGCTCAAATGTCTTTCTGGATCTTCTACATGAACATGGAGATGCTGCATACTTGCCTTCATAGTAATCAAGCCAGTATGAAATCTTTTCAAGGTTGATAGCCTCACCCTGCATCTCAATTGCCTTCTCAACAGGGATTACATGCATACCAACACCAGCGCCGCCCATAGGAACCATGTGTGTAAGTCCCTCAAGAGGAATACGGCTCATTCTCTCAAAGAAAGCACCAGCCTCTGGATGCTCCTCAAGAACCTTGTGGTTCATATTACCAAACTCAGCTGAACCAGGAACGTACATAGGAAGTACATACTGCTTCTCATGCTGAGAATTCTCATAGTTCCACTCGATAACGCCGTTATATGACATTTCATCGAGCTGCTTCTGAAGCTCTTCTTTTGTATATTCAGGACAAAGAGCAGCAATCTGCTCGAAAGTCTTAGGCTTACGTTTTTCAAGCTTAAGAGCTATCTCACACTGCTCATCAGTGATCAGATTATAAAGGCCCCAATATTCAGGACTCTCTTTAGTGATCTTCTCAAGACCAAGTTTGATCTCTTTTCTATCCGTTACAGCCTTAGAAAACTTAGCCAGTGGCTCACGGAAAGGTGCATTCATATCCACAGTGTCAGGAATAATGCCTGCACGAGGATCTTCTCTGTTACGATTAGGATCCAATGAATAAGGAGTCATCAGATCATTCATATCGAAATTATTTTTATCCATCTCTCTACCCTTGCCTTTCAAATCGTCATATTTATGTGGCCGATATCTCTTTTATCATGAACTCATTCCCCTTTAAGAGATATGTGTGTTCACTGCCACAATTAGGACAAATCTTGCCATGTTTAACTGTTTCATATTCAGTCTTGCAGTCCTCGCAGTAAGTAACTGCAGGAAGCGTCTCTATAATAAGTTCAGCACCATTCATAAGCTCAGTCTTGGCAGCCGCCCATTTCCATGCATCTGTCAGAAGTTCAGGAACAACTCCTGATACCTCGCCAAGCTGAAGTGTAACTGAATGAATCTTTTCTATATCGTTCTCTTTGCCGACCTCAGTAAGGTCATCAATTATATGAAAAACAACGCCTAATTCGTGCATATAACAATCCTATTTCAAATAAACTAAACACTACTTAACAAATGATAATTTCATAGAAATGATTTTCAATGAAATAAAAAGCCAGGCGATATAGCAAGGATAAAGATAAACTTCCCCTTGTTTATCGCCTGGCATTTAATCAGATTTATAGCCAATTACTTAATTGCTTCATCAATCTGCTCTGAAAGCCATGCTGCCCAAGCCTCGATTCCCTCACCTGTCTTAGCACAGATAGGAATTATCTTAGCCTTAGGATTACGCATGAGAATGTATTCCTTACATTTCTCAAGATCAAAATCGAAATAAGGAGCTACATCCATCTTGTTGATGAGAACAACATCGCAAATGGAAAACATAAGCGGGTACTTAAGAGGCTTATCATGTCCCTCTGGAACAGAAAGTATCATAGCATTCTTGGTACTTCCTGTATCAAATTCTGCAGGACAAACAAGGTTTCCAACGTTCTCTAAAATAGCAAAATCAACATCAGAAACATCAAGCTCTTTGATTCCCTGTCTGGTCATATCAGCATCGAGATGGCACATTCCACCAGTGTGAAGCTGAATAGACTTAACACCTAATTCTGCAATAGCCTTGGCGTCTACATCTGAATCAATATCAGCTTCCATAACACCAATTCTGTACTTATCCTTAAGAGTTTCGATTGTTCTCTTGAGCGTTGTTGTCTTACCTGATCCAGGTGAAGACATAAGGTTCAAAAGAAATGTCTTGGACTGTCTAAGCTCGCCTCTGAGCTTATCAGCATCCTGATCGTTACTCTCAAAAATACTTCTCTTTACTTCAATGACTCTAACATTATCCATAATTACTCCGCACGCTCCATAGCAAGTTTGAAATCTTTGGTATCGCCAAATACTTCGTTAGCATATGGGTTCTTGCCGAGCTTGCAAGATCTCTTAATGATCTCTGCAATGCAGATTACGTTGATTGCAATTGAAAGGATTGCAACAACACCCTGTGATGTAGGGTTAGCTGTGATACCCATGCTCTCGATGATCTGACCAGCCTGAGCTGTCTTACCATTACCAGCATTATAAAGTGCAATTGCCTTCTCGTAAAGGTCCATTGTTGTAATACCATTCTCTGTAGCTCCGCCATAAACTGAAGGAAGAGCTGCTGCAAACTTAGAGCTAAGCTGGAATCCAGGTACAACCTGAGCAAACATACACCAGATAGCAAGTGTGTTAGCACGGTTCTGAATCCAAGCACCCTTGTTCCAGAATGCATTAGCAAATGTAGGAGCAAGAAGAAGTGCAACACCGCAATACCATGAGTGTGTAGGAAGGTTAAGATATGTGTACTCAAAGTTCCATACATCATAAGCGATGATGAACCAAACAGTCATATCAGGCCAAAGCATATCTGCGTGGTTCTTGTCCTTGGATGAATAAAGGTGTACGCAACCTGTCATACAGAAGATATTGATCATACCAGCAAGTGCGTTAACAACGTTCCACCATCCACCATAGATGAATACGCCTTCGTTAGAAGCCCACCAAGCACCTGAAAGGTTGCCTGTGATTGAGAAAGCTGCAAGAGCTGACTCCATATCAGAAACGTTAGCAATCATAATGTTAGCTGCAACGATGAACCATGGGAACCATGCAAACCATTTCTCTTTGCCGATGCCCCATTTGTACTTGATCATCATGAAACCAACGCAGCCGATATCGGCAGCATAGAGTTTGAAATAGTGGAACCAGCCATCCATGAATGCAACTGTAGGATTCTGAGCTCCTCCAAACATTCCAAGATGTGCCAAAATGAAATATACAGTAAGGATACATGGAATAACTACGAATACGATCATTCCACCTACCTTTGTTCTACGGCCAATCTCATTCATGAGGATAAGTCCGCAGAATACCATTACCCAACCAAGTAACTGCATAGCAGCATGGTCGCTATAAAGTTGGAATAGCATATAAACCTCCTTGTGATATTGCAGTTCCTATTTTTCAGCAATATCGTCATATTTTTGACAATAGTATAGCATGTTGCACAATCAAATACAATATTACCGCATCCCAAGTATACAATATGGGGTACTGAATATTTTAGAATTGGTTTCCGATTATTTAATCTTTTTTATATTTTTTTGAACAATTATCAAACAATTATCAATCTAATGTTAATATGTTAGTTTTCTTAAACGATTTTTTTGTTCAAAAGTACCATAAACACACTATTTGAATAGGATATTTTTTCTGTCTATCATTTCATGAATATTTTCCATGTAGAGCTTGATATCCTTAACATTATCGCAGCGTTCAATCCTTCCGTTGCCGTAAACACGCTTGGTTACTGTACCTGCCCCAAGTGCAACTATAGACTGTACCTCTTCATTGATTAAAATATTATAAATTCCTGCTTTATTTTTTCTCGCATAGCCAGTATTTTCAAAGTTTCCGCTGATATTCTTCTGTCTATACAGGTAATATGGTTCAAGTCCCAGATCTGCAGCGCCCTTAGCTGCAATATCCATCATCTCTTCAGTATTATTAATGGATTCAAGGATTGGTACTTTGAGTTCTCCCTTTAGTTCTTTTTCATGGAGAACCTCAGCAAGCTTAGATCCTCTCTTGATTGCAAGAGAATGAACTGTCAGATCATCAGGATCAAGCTTTTTGATCTCATCAATTGTATATCTGACATCTTCTGCAGTTTCTCCAGGAAGACCAAGGATAATATCCATATTGATATTATCAAAGCCTTCTTCCCTTGCCATGTGGAAGGAGTCAATGAGCTGCGCTACAGTATGTCTTCTGCCAATTAACTTAAGAGTCTCATCTCTCATAGTCTGAGGATTAACAGATATTCTGTTAACTCCCATCTTCTTCATGGTGGACAGCTTCTCTCTCGTTATGGAATCTGGTCTTCCTGACTCTACTGTAAACTCCTTAACATGAGATGTATCAAGTTTTTTCTGAACATAGCCGATTAGTCTTTCGAGCTGATGTGGTTCTAAAGTTGTAGGAGTTCCGCCACCTATATAAATAGTATCAAGAGTCTTATCAGCAAAATTCTCTGCAACATAGTCGATCTCTTTTTCAAGGCATGAAATATAATCATCAACCACTTTGCTATAAGCGCCTATAGGATAAGAAGTAAATGAGCAATACAGACATGTTGTAGGACAGAAAGGAATTCCTATGTAAAGGCTGTATCCATTCTCGTAGTCGATATCCTTAAGGATTTCCTTCTCTCTTCTGGCAATTGAGATGCTGAGCCTTATTTTCTCATCGCTGACAAAATAAGTATTCTTCATATATTCAAAGATTTCTTCATCGCTCTTACCATTATCTATGAGATTCATAGCAATGCGAGTAGGCCTGATTCCTGTAAGATTTCCCCAAGGGAGATCACGACCAGTAACCTCTCGCAAGGCTAAATAAATAGCTTTCTTAACAGCGTTCTTGCTTGTATCAACTGTATGATCTTCTCCACTGGTAGAAGCATTGTCGTTCTTAGTAACATCAAGAAAATCAACATATTTCATTTCCTTGTTAACTTCCTGGATAGAAACTACAACTATTCCTTGAATGCATTCATCACTTTTTTCTCTGGTCAATATATCTACTTTGGCAAAAAACTCTTCACCATCATCTTCATTTCTAGAAATATCATCATTTCCACACTTATCGATAATTACAACCTTCACATCCTCATTCCCATAAAATGCTTTAAATAAAGAGTGAATATCATATTGGTATTTATCTACATTCAAAAGAATCCTTATCATATCGTTTTCCTTAAACCTATAATTCTATATTTCTGTTCTTTTATACTAATATTTTATTGTTCGTAACCAGGTGAGCCTTCATGGAATTATACTACAGAGGCAAAAAATATGCACATAGAAGCGAATTAGTGCTACAGAGCAAAGACATGCACATCGAAAGTGCCATTGCACGCATCGATGTGTGCTTATGGCTTTGCGCCGTGCCTAGCACTACTGAGCTTCTATGTGCATATTTTGCCTCCTATCATATCCCTAAAGGCTCACCGTCCTACCACCCAAGTACGAATGGATTATATTCCTTTTCGTGCTCTATAGTGGTAGTCTCACCGTGCCCCGGATAAACCAGCGTATCGTCTGGAAGTGTAAAGAGCTTATCATTGATTGAGCGAAGGAGCTCACTTGTTGAGCTTGTAGGGAAATCAGTTCTGCCTACAGATTCTTCAAAAAGAGTATCACCTGCAATAACAAACTTGCCCTCTTCGCAGTAATAGCAGCAACCACCAGAAGTATGTCCCGGTGTAAATAACACCTTGAAGGAAAGACCTGCCACCTCGATGATATCTCCATCCTTATAGGTGATATCCGGTGTAACCTTCAGGTGCATTCCATAATCATTGGAAAGATTAAGGTACGCATCCTTGCACATAGCCTGCTCTTTTTCATGACAGCCAAGCTTGGCTCCGGTAAGGTTTCTAAGCTCCTCAGCACCGCCAATATGGTCAAAATGTCCGTGAGTTAAAAGAATCAGATCAATAACAAATCCCTTAGAAGTCAAAGTCTCGTATATTCTACCGCCCTGATCAGCTGGATCAAATAAAACTCCGTGTTTCTTACCATCTGCGTCAGCATTTCCCTCATCAAATACAAAGAAACAGTTAGTGCCAACCATTCCAAGTGTCATACATGCAACCTGAATATTTTTTGTCCCCATATTGTCCTCACCTTTCTGATCATAAAGTTATCTTAAGTAAAAGAAAAACTACAGCTATTACCCTGTAGTTCTCTCTATATCAATAACACTATCAATTTGTCTGATCTTATCAACTATCTCACGAAGCTGATCTCTTGATGATACCTGGAAAGAAGTCTCCATAGTAGCAAGACCCTGCTTGCTGGTTCTGGTATTCATAGAGATGATATCGATATCCTTCTCAGACAATGTTCTGGAAATATCTGCAAGAAGTCCGCTTCTGTTATTAGCAAAGATCTTGATGGTAGCAGCATATTTGCCGCCTGGTCCTGAAGTATCTGACTGCCACTTGGCTTCTATGAGTCTTGTTCTATCCTCTTCCTGCATCTTGATAACATTGACGCAGTCCTTACGATGGATAGATACGCCTCTTCCGCGTGTTACGAAACCACAGATATCGTCGCCTGGTACTGGGTTACAGCACTTAGAGAAACGAACAGCTACATCATGAACGCCCTTAACAATAATGGCATTATCAGAGCTGGAAATCTGAGGAGTCACATTGGACTCAGCTACAGCAGCCAAAACCTCTTCATCGGTAATATTACGTTTATGTTCCTTATCACCAAGCTCCAGCATCTTGTTGATGATCTGCCCTTCACGAAGTCCGCCATGACCAACTGCAGCAAGCACAGCCTCCCAATCATGGAAGCCATATTTCCTGGTGATAATATCCTGAAACTCAGGTTTGGATATAGCAAAAAGATCTATTCCCTTACTCTTACAGTACTCTATTAGCTGTTCACGTCCTCTTGCTATGTTTTCTTCTTTTAATTCATGTCTGAACCACTGGTTGATCTTGTTCTTGGTAGAAGTAGCCTTGGCAATTGAAAGCCAGTCTCTACTTGGTCCTCTTGAATTCTGGCTTGTAACAATTTCAATTCTGTCACCATTCTGAATCTTGTAATCAATAGGAACAAGCTTGCCATTAACCTTGGCGCCAATCATCTTGTTACCAACAGCGCTGTGTACACTATAGGCAAAATCTATAGGTGTGGAGCCTGCTGGAAGGTTCTTAACTTCTCCAGTAGGAGTAAAGCAGTAAACATCATCAGAAAACAGGTTCAGATCGCTCTTAAGGAGGTTCATGAATTCCTGGTTATCTGACATGTCCTGTTGCCATTCAAGAATCTGACGAAGCCAAATGAGCTTCTCTTCCTCACCGTTCTCTGCCTTCTTGCCATCCGATGCTTCCTTATATTTCCAGTGGGCAGCGATACCGTATTCAGCAGCCTTATGCATATCATAAGTTCTGATCTGAATTTCAAATGGCTGACCAGTCTGGCCGATCAGAGTCGTATGAAGAGACTGATACATATTAGGCTTGGGCATAGCGATGTAATCTTTAAATCTACCTGGAATAGGCTTATAGAGCTCATGAATTACACCAAGAGCCGCGTAACAATCCTTGACTGTTCCAACAATGATTCTGATAGCAAACAGATCATATATCTGGTCAAGAGTCTTATTCTGGTTACGCATTTTCTTATAAATACTAAAGAAATGCTTAACTCTTCCGTTTACTTCGCCTTCTATACCAGCAGCCTTGATAGCACTGCGAACATTCTCGCAAATGTCCTCGACGTATTTTTCTCTTTCACTTTTTCTGATGGAAACCTTATCTACAAGATCGTAGTAGACATCAGGCTTGAGATATTTCAAAGAAAGGTCATCAAGTTCAACCTTAATCCTGCTGATACCTAATCTACCTGCAATAGGTGAATAGATATCAAGAGTTTCCTGGGCAATCCTCTGCTGTTTCTCAGGAGGCATATGTCCAAGAGTTCTCATATTATGCAGTCTATCTGCCAATTTGATCAGAATAACTCTGATATCCTTGGCCATAGCAAGGAACATCTTACGCAGATTCTGCGCCTGCATATCAATCTGTTCCTGCGTCTTATTGGTATTATCTGTAGAGAGCTGCAAAGCTGTCAATTTGGTAACACCATCTACAAGAAGCGCTACGTCAGCTCCAAAGCTCTCTTCTATTTCTTCCTTGGTACATATAGTATCTTCAACGACATCATGAAGAAGCCCTGCTGCTATGGTCTCTTTGTCCATTTCCAAATCAGCAAGGATTATTGCAACACAAAGCGGGTGAATGATATATGGCTCACCAGATTTGCGTAGCTGTCCATGATGGGCTTCTGCCGCCTGATTGTATGCCTTCTCAATAAGGGAAATATCATCCGAGGGATGATATTTCCTAACTCTCTTGATCAGTCCTTCATACAGGGAATCAGGTGTCTGAAACTCTTCAATGGCTTCAATTTTTCCATCGTCGAAATTCTGGGGCATCTAATTACTTCCCTTCGTAACTAATAGCTGCATCAAGTCTGTAATTCTTAATTCTCTCTCTGCCGTTAAGTCCCTTGAGCTCCATGAGAACTGCAACACCAGCAACTTCTCCGCCAAGCTTCTCAACAAGTTTGATCATAGCTTCAATTGTACCACCTGTAGCCATAAGGTCATCTACAAGAAGAACCTTCTGTCCTGGCTTGATAGCATCCTTGTGAAGCTCTAAAACAGCCTTGCCATACTCAAGGTCATACTCAACCTCGATTGTCTCGCATGGAAGCTTACCTTTTTTACGTACTGGAACAAGTGCCTTGCCTCTGTTGAAAGCAATAGGAGCACTGAAGATAAATCCTCTTGACTCTGCTCCGAGAACTACATCAAAGTCAAGATCCTTAACCATGTCCTGCATCTTCTCGATAGCAAGATGGAATCCGTCTGGATCCTGAAGTACAGAGGTAATGTCTCTGAACATGATTCCTTTCTCTGGGAAATCAGGTATTGTTCTTACGTAATCTTTTAAATCTTTCATTTCTCGTCCTCTCTATATTATTACTCCGCTTCACACCACATGAAACCAGAGTAATTTGTTTTATGAAATATTAATTCAAATTACATTATATCACAAAATAAAAAAGCTGGAAAAGGGACTCGAACCCTCGACCTACTGATTACGAATCAGTTGCGCTACCAACTGCGCCATTCCAGCTTGTGACAAAACACAAACCATATTATACAACAGCCCTCCTACAGGCTGCAATACCTGAGGAGGGCTAAATATCACTTCTTATCAGATTTATTTGTTGTTTTCTTAACTGTAGACTTAGCTGCGCTCTTACTGCCAGTTTTAGCAGTAGTCTTCTTCGCATTTGTAGTCTTAGTAGTCTTCTTGGCAGTAGAAGCCTTCTTGCCGGCACTAAGGCCCTTTACAGCTTCGTCAGTCACAATACTAAAGATTCTCTCTTCCTCGATCTTTTCGTATTTTTCTTCGATAGCCTTTTCCTGCTCAGCAAGTTCTTTTTCATATTTGAGCTTGAGCTGTTCAAGGAGCTTCTGTTCTTCAAGGCTTTGCTTCTGTTTAAGAGCTTCTAAGGCTTCCTGACGCTCTTTTTCTTTCCTGAGCTCCTCTTCCTCCTTGATAGCACGGATTTTCTTTTCCTGCTCTGTATATGGAGTAAAGCTAAAGATAGCGAGAGAAACTGGTGCAATCTTGATAGAGATGCTATAGTTTCTGCCGTCTATATCATTTCTCTTGGATTCTATGCGTCCTTCGTTAAGAAGTCCACTTCCGCCATAGTTAAGACTATCACTGTTAAATATCTCAGTATATCTGCCGTCTACAGGTACACCAATCTCGTATTCTCTCTCAACACCCGCCATATTAGCAACTACAAGTAAAGTCTCTCTGTCATTAGTACTCTTTCTGACAAAAGAAAGCATGCACTGGTCAGAAGCCATATTGTTGATCCACTCAAAGCCGCTGTCTGAGCCATCAAGCTCGTGAAGCGCATCATGATCAAAGTAAAGCTCGTTGAGCTTCTTTAACAGATTCTCAACAAATACTGACTGATCTATTGTAAGAGCATCCGGAGACATATACAGATGTTTACGTCCAGGATGAACCATCATAAATGACAATGCCAGTCTTAAATTTGCCATCTTCTGGGATGAATCACCAGGCATCAGATAATACAGGCCTTCAAGACCTTTTTCTACATCTTCATGTGTAAATGCCAGCACAAATCTCTCTGTATAGCTGTAAATAAGGCTGAAGGTAAGCTCATCGTGGTGACCAGCTCTGAAAAGAGGATCATTCTGCATATAAGACAAGAAATCTCTGGTCCACCCATTATTCCACTTAAAGTCAAAGCCAAGACCGCCCTCGTCAACACTGTCTGTAAGCTGAGGCCAGCAGGCTGTTTCCTTTGTAATAGTAATAACACCTGGATTGTTCTTGTGAACTATAGTGTTAAACTGCTTGAGGAACTCGAGAGCTTCAAGATTCTCATTACCTCCGTAGATATTAGGCATCCACTCTCCTGGCTTCCTGTCGTAGTCAAGGTACAGAATCCTTGAAATATCAGAAGTTCTAAGGCCATCGATATGGAAGTTCTCAATCCAATAAAGCGCGTTGGAAATAAGGAAGTTTGTTACTTCCTTTCTGCCGTAGTCAAAGATCATATCACCAGACTTGGGATGTACGCCAATTCTTGGATCTTCATATTCAAACAATGCTCTACCATCAAAATCGCTAAGACCACAGGAGGACTTAGGGAAGAATGTAGGAACCCAGTCGAGAATAACTCTCACACCAGCATTATGCATTGTATTAACAAAGGTCATGAATTCGTTTGTACTTCCGCTTGAATTATCAAGGGCAAAGAAATCCATAATATGATAAAAATGACCTGGAAGATGCTTCATTACAGGCATAAGCTCAATTGTATTAAAGCCATGATTCTTGACATACTCAAGGATATCAGCAGTAATATCCTTCATGCTACTCTTCTCATCGTGTCTGTCAGCAAATGCCTCAAGAGAAATCTCGCAGATTGATAACGGATCCTCATCAAGGTCAAATTTTCTGCGGTTAGCAAGCCACTTCTCGTCAGTCCATCTGATCTGCTTGAGGCTTCTAACTACAGAAATAACACCATTTTCGCCCTTGGATTCAAAAGCAAACGGATCAGGTCTCTTATATACAAGACCGCTTCTTGTCTTAATCTCGAACTGGTAGCCATCATTTTCCTTGGCACCAGGAACAAATATCTCAAAAATACCGATAGGATCAAGCCTGTGCATCTGACAGGTTCTGCCATCCCAGTTATTGAAATCACCAATAACACTAACTCTTGCTGCTGTTGGAGCCCATACAGCAAACTCAGTTCCAGCGACACCGTTTCTGACCATAGGATGAGCGCCAAGCTTCTCATAAATATGGTAGTGAATGCCACTTCCAAATTTTATGAAATCCTCTCTGTCCATGAGAGGTCCAAAAGCATAAGGATCATCTACAGTATGTTCTTTACCTTCAGCATCCTTGATGATGTACTGATATTTGAGCTTATCGACGTAAGGAATAATAGCAGCAAAAAAACCTGCCTCATCAGTCAGTTCCATCTCATATTCCTTGCCAGTCTGCTCCACCCTCACTTTAACAGTATCTGCATCAGGATAAAAAGCCTGAACCAGATAACTGTTTCCTACTTTATGTGCACCGAGAATTCTGTGAGGATTATCACCATCAGAATAGATAATCTCCTCAATCTCAGGCCAATTCATCATTTTATACAGTTTACTAGTCACTGCATTCCCCTCCAAAATGAATAATTTTCAGAACTTATCTAATTTTATCATTAATTGTATGAATAAATAACCCACTAAGTAGCTTAGGTTCAAACCATGTAGACTTAGGAGGCATGAGAAGTCCGGCGTCTGCCACATCAAAGAGTTCTGCTATTGATGTAGGATAAAGAGAAAACGCTAATTTGCAGTCTGTATGGCATCTCTTTTCCAGTTCATCAAGGCCTCTGATTCCGCCCACAAAGTCAATTCTCTTGTCTGTTCTCGGATCCCCTATACCAAGGACCGGGCCAAGTACATTGTTCTGAAGCACAGATACGTCAAGCCCCTCAACAGGATCAGAATTCTTAATGCTGTCTTTGGCATTTAACCTGTACCATTTATCCTCAAGGAAAAGGCCATACTCCCCTTTCTGAGAAGGCTTAACCTGAGCATCAGACTCTTTTACCTCAAACATCTCTGAAAGCTTAGCCATAAAGTCATTTGCTGATAAGCCGTTCAAATCCTTAACCACTCTGTTGTAGTCCATGATCATAAGCTCATCATCAGGGAAAAGAACAGACAAAAAGTAATCAGACTGAAGTTTTCCCTTGATCTGGCCCTTTAGTTCTTCTCTTTTCCTAAGGCCAACCTTAACTGCTGATGCACATCTGTGGTGACCATCAGCAATATAGATTGAATCTATAGTAGTAAATACTCTGCAGATTGTTTCTGTCTCTTCAAGGTCAGAAATAACGAAGATTCGGTTGCGAACTCCATCCTCAGAGACGAATTCATATACAGGTTCATCCATCTCTTTTACCTTATCAACAAGGTCGGCGATCAGCTTGTTCTTCCTATAGCACAGGAAAATAGGTCCAGTCTGGGCTTCACAGGTATAGACATGATTTATTCTGTCCTGCTCTTTTTCTTCTCTTGTATTCTCATGCTTCTTGATGACATTATTGAGATAATCATCAATTGAAGCACAGGCCACAATACCAGTCTGAGTGCGGCCATTCATTGTCTGCTCATATATATAGTAGCAAGGAGTTTCATCCTGGATAAAAGAGCCATCGGAAATCTTCCCCCAAAGCATTTCCTTAGCTTTATCGTATACTTCCTGCGCATACATATCCTGATCAGGTGCAAACTGCGTCTCAGGTCTGTCTATAGCAAGAAAAGAATCAGGTTTTCTCTGAACCTTCTCATAAGCCTCCTGTCTGTTAAAAACATCATAAGGAAGCGAAGCTATTTTTTCTTCAAGTCCTGAAGCAGGTCTATACGCCTTAAAAGGCTTGATATCTGCCATAATTCATCCTCCAACAATACTCATGTAGTCATAAATATAATAATATCGGGCAGGAACCGCGATTCCCACCCGATTATTATAGCATATATAGGGAGTTTTATACGTCCTTGCGAACGATTCTTACTCTGATAACATCATCGATCTTCTCGATTTTGCTAACGATAGCATCCTCAATCTCATCCTCAAGATCGATAAGTGTATAAGCATAGTCACCACGTGACTTATTGCTCATGTCCTTGATGTTGTATCCAGCATTTCCAAGGAAGGAAGTGAACTGACTGATCATATTAGCTACATTCTTGTGAATTATAGCAAGTCTTGGGCCAGCACATACGCCCATATCACAGTTAGGAAGGTTAACTGAGTTGTTGATGTTACCATTCTCAAGATAATCCTTGAGCTCAAGAACGGCCTTAACAGCGCAGTTATCCTCAGATTCCTCTGTAGAAGCTCCAAGATGAGGAATTACGATACATCCATCGTGACCAGCAATTGTAGGATTTGGGAAATCTGTTACATACTTGCGGATCTTACCTGAATTGATTCCTGCAAGAACATCAACTTCATTGCAGAGAATATCTCTAGCAAGGTTAATGAGGATTACGCCCTTTTTCATCTTAGCAATAGCAGCCTCGTTGATCATTCCCTTTGTAGAATCAAGAGCAGGAACATGAATTGTAATGATATCGCACTTTGAATAGATATCATCTACATTTGTAACGTGCTTAACATCTGAAGAAAGTCTCCATGCTGCGTCAATTGAAAGATATGGATCATAGCCATAAACTTCCATACCCAGCTGACGAGCAGCGTTAGCAACTCTTACGCCGATAGCTCCCAGTCCAATGATACCGAGCTTTTTACCAAAGATTTCAGTTCCAGCAAATTTCTTTTTGCTCTTCTCTGTAAGCTTGGCAATGTCAGGATCACCAGCATTAGCCTTAACCCACTCAGTTCCACCGATGATATCACGGCTTGCGATAAGCATAGCTGCAAGAACCATCTCTTTTACGCCGTTGGCATTAGCACCTGGTGTGTTGAAAACAACGATACCCTTCTTGGCACAATCATCTGTAGGAATATTATTAACACCAGCGCCAGCTCTTGCGATAGCAAGAAGGTTATCAGAAAATTCCATTTCAAGCATGTTGGCACTTCTAACGAGAATGCCATCAGCATCATCTACATTATCAACAGCCTCGTACTGATCAGTGAAATTATTAAGACCAATCTTGGCAATAGGGTTCATACACTTATACTTGTACACTTTAGGTTTCCTCCTTGTATCCGATCAGTTATTCTTTTCAAATTCATTCATGAAATCAACTAGCTTCTGAACGCCTTCCTGAGGCATTGCGTTGTAGATACTAGCTCTCATTCCGCCAACAGTTCTATGTCCCTTAAGGCTTACAAAGCCTGCCTTAGTAGCTTCAGCAATAAACTTAGCATTGAGTTCTTCGCTATCTGTTACGAAAGGAACATTCATAAGTGAACGATCCTCAGGTCTAACTGTTCCCTTGAACATCTTGCTCTGATCAAGATAGTCATAAAGAATCTTGGCCTTAGCTTCGTTTCTCTTCTTCATCTCCTCAAGACCACCCTGAGCCTTAAGCCACTTGAATACAAGGCCGCACATGTAGATGCTCCAGCAGTTAGGTGTGTTGTATAAAGAACCATTGTCTGCCTGTGTCTTCCACTTGAGCATTGTAGGTGTGTATGTAGGAACATCATCTGTAATGAGGTCTTCTCTGATAATGCTGATAACAAGACCAGCAGGTCCTACGTTCTTCTGTACACCGCCGTAGATAACCCCGTACTTGGTTACATCTACAGGCTCTGACAAGAAGCAGGATGAAACGTCTGATACAAGAATATGTCCCTTTGTGTTAGGAAGTGTCTTGAACTTTGTTCCATAGATTGTATTGTTCTCGCAGATGTATACATAATCAAGATCATCAGGAATATCAAGATCTGAACAATCAGGAATATATGAGAAAGTCTTATCAGCACTTGATGCAAGCTCTACAGCCTCACCATACTTCTGAGCTTCCTGATATGCCTTCTTAGCCCACTGACCAGTAATGATATATCCAGCCTTTTTATTCTTCATAAGGTTAAGAGGAACTGCTGCAAACTGCTGGCTTGCGCCACCCTGTAAAAAAAGAACCTTGTAGTTATCAGGGATATTCATAAGATCTCTGATGTCCTGCTCTGCAGTCTGAATAACCTTGTCGAAGGTCTTTGATCTATGGCTCATCTCATTGATAGACATTCCGCATCCATCATAATCAAGCATCTCTGCAGCTGCCTGCTTAAGTACTTCCTCTGGCAGAACCGCTGGGCCTGCTGAAAAATTGTAAACTCGTGACATTTCGTTGCTCCTCCTAATCATTCCTTATGTTTTTATTCATTTTTATCGAATTAGTGATAAAATACTTTGTCGGTTTAAATCGATAAAACAATCCTTAAAAATCATTTTACTTTCAAAATATTTTTTGTCAATATCGTTATTCAATAATTAATGTTATTGAATTATTTTTTTGTAATATAAAGCACCAGATAATTCACTTTGTAAATATGAATTATCCGATGCCATATTCGTTTAGCACTATATGTAAAATTCTTCCTGACAGCTTAATTCAAGCCGCTTACGTACGTATTTAATGATTGATAATATAGCACAAAACCAGCAATCCAATCATGTACATTACCCAAAGAAATCCGCCGATGATCGCTGCAATTTTTGCAATTAGATATTTCTTTTTGGCTGCATCAAATCTCATATTTTGTGCCTCTTTCATTCCAAGAATTCCAAAAAGAATTACCGGACCACCTGTAAATACTCCGCAGACTATTCCACAAAGTGCAATTTCCACAAGTCCGATTATTAAGCCATTACATATTGCATCTAATTGAACCATATAGCCATAATAGATGCAGATTTCCAGTAGATTCAAGTATTGAGTGCATCTATAATGATAGAACCATTGATTTTTGATGAAAACGATAAGCAGAAACACCATAAACGAGCATCGATAATAGCAAAATGAATAGAATTGATGCAATTCAATTTAAAAATGGGCCAAAGCAAAAAACACACCAGCGCGCAAGCACTGATGTGTTCTAACAATTCAAAAATATAATAGATAAACCGTTCTCTGGTCCAGCGACCAATTGTACAATTCATCATCAATAATGCAAAATAACCGGAGTTCCAACCTCTGCAACTTCCCAGAGAACAGAAACCTTATCTTCAGGGCAATTTATACATCCATGGGAGCCGTCAGTTTTGTAAATTTCATCACCAAATTCACTGCGCCAGTTAGCATCATGAATACCTACTCCCTTATTAACTCCGAGCCAATAATTAACATAGGACACGTAATCAACGCCTCGAAGGTAGGTGTGATATCGTTTGTTGTAGATATCAAAGATACCTGTAGGAGTAGCTCTTCCTCTGTTAACATTGCCTGTAACAACAGGCATATCCATATTAAGAGCGCCGTCTACATAGTAGTACAGATGCTGCTTGTTCATATCAACTTCGATGTAAGTGTCACCCAGCATCTCTCTAGCATTATATTCTTTGGTTCCCTTTATAAAAATATCGTTTCCCGAATCCTTGTCAGAATTCTTTTCATCTTCTCCGTCTAGGAAAGCATTACAGATACTATCATACAGAGCCTTGCCATCTATGAGCGAGCCATCGCCCTTTTTGCCACTGCTGATAAGTACCTGATCAGTGATTCCCTTTCTGTACCTGTCCATGCACCAGCCAGTTGTATACTGATCAGCAAGATTCATGGCATATTCATAGATTCTGCTCTCAGAGATTATGAGATTACCATTCTCATCCTCAATAAGTCCCTGATTATCATAAAAGCTGTCTTCTTCAGAGATCTCTTTTTCCTGACCACCTATAATAAATAAGCCAGAACCAGGATTATTCTTATCCTTCTCCTCTAAGAGAGCATCTTCAAGTTCTCCGTTTGCTAGTATGAAATCACTAATATCGCCTGCATCAACGACAATTTTCTCATCAAACAGGGTAAAAGAAATATCTCGTGACTGAAGTGCATCGATCTTAGCAAATTCTGTGGCAATATCCTCGTGGTCGTAAATAAGCTGTTCAGAAATATCCGTGTAGTTCTCATTAGTATACTCATCAACACCACTTGTCTCGATTTTGTATCTTTGAGTCAGATCAAATTCCGGTTCAAACCTATAGATTGCATCCTTAATGTTGTAATAGATGTTATCCATTATAGGCAGGTAACTGTAATTTGATTCAATCTTGTAGCCGTTATCCCCTTTAACAAGCCGAGCATAAAGTTCATCATAAGATGTCAGTGCATCCCATTCCAGAAGTCTGTATAAGAGCTCTGTTTCATCAAAAGAAACATGTGGCATTATCTCACTAGCAAGATTCTTCTTCCTGTAAAGAGTCTGCCACCATTTAAAGCCTCCTCTACATGTCATGATGGTATTAAGTGAAGGCTCAAAGGTGTAAACCATCTTGATATCGTCGCCTGATATAAACAGTTCCTCGCCATTTATATCAATTACCCTGATACCATCATATGGATACTTTTTAATAAGCTCAGCATCAACTTCTTCTACAGTCTTACCGGTACAATAAATATCGTCAATCCAGATAAACGCTGGAAAGACGCCCTCATACCATAAACTTAGGAATACATAGAGCGAACCACACACAACCAAAACGCATGCGCATATAAGCGCTGCTATCAGGCCTCTTTTTTTCATTTTTCTCCTCAAAACAATACTTTTTTATTACAAGATCACTTGGACTTTGCAGATAAATCTTTCTCATCAAAAGCATCGCTAATAGAAGCTCCCGCAGGAACCATAGGGAATACTTTATCGTCCTCCTCTATTATACAATCAATAAGCACAGGTTTGTCAGATTTAAGTGCTTTTTTTAACGCTGGAGCGACCTCGCTCTTCTTGGTAACACGAATAGCCTCGCAACCAAGCCCCTCAGCGACCTTGCAGTAATCAACTTTATCAGAAAAAATGGTCTGTGAATAGTGTTTCTCGTAAAAAAGTGTCTGCCACTGCCTAACCATACCAAGAACGCTATTATTGATAACGATCTCAATAATAGGCAGATTGTATCTGGATGCAGTAGCCAGCTCATTCATATTCATTCTAAAGCAGCCATCACCAGCGATATTGATAACCTGCTTGTCAGGATTGCCAACCTTGGCACCAATGCAGGCTCCGAGACCATAGCCCATTGTTCCAAGTCCGCCACTTGTCAGGAATGTTCGAGGATTCTTATATTTATAATACTGTGCAGCCCACATCTGATGCTGTCCAACATCTGTAGTGATAATGGCATCATCTTTTGTGAGTTTATCAAGTTCTTCAATGATATATGGGCAGGTAAGTTTACCCTCATCATAGAAAAGAGGGAATTTCTTCTTGTAATCATCAATCTTAGCAAGCCATTCGCTGTGATCCATCTGTTCAAGTTTGCTGTTAAGAGCACTCAAAACAAGCTTGAGGTCGCCAACAACAGCATAATTAACGCGAATGTTCTTGTTGATCTCAGCTGCATCCACGTCTATCTGCAGTATCTTGGCCTTAGAAGCAAAGGTCTTGGCATTACCGGTAACTCTGTCTGAGAATCTGGCACCTAGTGTAATTAAAAGGTCGCACTCACTAACTCCAAAGTTAGAAGTCTTGGTTCCATGCATACCAATCATGCCTGTATAGAGCTTATGAGTACCATCAAACGCGCCCTTACCCATAAGTGTGTCGCATACGGGAGCCTGAATGAGTTCCGCAAACTTTTTTAACTCCTTGGAAGCACCTGAAATAACAGCGCCACCGCCAACATAGATGTATGGTCTCTTGGAAGCCTTGATCATCTTGATAGCTGCATTGATATCGTCGGATTTAAAGGTCTTCTCTGGTTCTTCATCTGCAATAACTACAGGTCTAAAATCACAGGTCTTGGCAGTAACATCCTTGGTAATATCCACAAGTACAGGACCTGGTCTGCCTGTTCTGGCAATCTTGAAAGCTTTGCGAATTGTATCAGCAAGTTCTTTTACATCCTTGACGATATATCCATGCTTGGTAATAGGCATAGTAATACCTGCAATATCAACCTCCTGGAAAGAATCCTTACCAAGTAGAGGAAGATTTACATTACAGGTAATAGCAACCATAGGAACTGAATCCATATAAGCTGTAGCAATACCTGTTACAAGATTTGTTGAACCAGGGCCACTGGTAGCAAAGCATACGCCAACCTTACCTGTAGATCTTGCATAACCATCAGCAGCGTGGGCTGCACCCTGCTCATGGCTTGTAAGAACATGCAAAAAATCATCACCCTGTTTATATAATTCATCGTAAATGTTAAGGATTGTTCCGCCAGGATATCCAAAAATTGTATCCACACCCTGTTCTTTCAAACATTCCAATACGATCTGAGCACCAGTTAACTGCATCTTTTCATACTCCTCTTTTACTTATTTTATTTCAAGGATAGCTCCACGGTTACCACTTGTTACAAGCTCTCTGTAGCGAGCAAGATATCCTGTATTAACCTTAGGCTCTCTAGGCTGCCATTTCTCTCTTCTCTTGGCGAGCTCTTCATCAGAAACCTTAACATTAAGAGAGTTGTTAGGAATATCAATACTGATGATATCACCCTCTTCGATAAGTGCAATAGGTCCACCTACAGCAGCTTCGGGAGATACATGTCCGATGGAAGCACCACGGCTTGCACCTGAGAATCTACCATCTGTGATAAGAGCAACAGTTGAGCCAAGTCCCATTCCGGCAATAGCTGATGTAGGATTGAGCATCTCTCTCATACCAGGGCCGCCCTTAGGGCCTTCATATCTGATAACAACAACGTCTCCAGCAACAATCTTGCCACCAAGAATTGCAGAAATAGCATCCTCTTCACAGTCGAATACTCTTGCAGGTCCTTCATGCGTCATCATCTCAGGAGCAACAGCTGACTTTTTAACAATACCTGTATCAGGAGCTATGTTGCCCTTAAGGACTGCAATACCGCCTGACTGCATGTATGGATTCTCGATAGGTCTGATAACCTCTGGATTAAGGTTACGTACGCCCTCAAGGTTTTCTTTTACAGTCTTACCAGTAGCTGTGATCACATCTGTGTTGATGAGGTTCTTCTTAACAAGTTCGCTCATAACAGCAAGAACACCACCAGCCTCGTTGAGGTCTTCCATGTATGTTGGGCCAGCAGGTGCAAGGTGACACAGGTTAGGAGTCTTAGCTGATACTTCGTTAGCAATTTCCATATCAAGTTCAACACCAGCTTCATGCGCGATAGCTGGAAGATGAAGCATTGTGTTTGTTGAGCAGCCAAGTGCCATATCCATAGCCATAGCATTCATGAATGCATCCTTGGTCATGATATCCTTAGGTCTGATATTCTTCTCAATAAGATTCATTACAGCGTAACCAGCATGCTTAGCAAGTCTGATACGTGCAGAATAAACAGCTGGGATTGTTCCGTTTCCAGGAAGTCCCATACCAATAGCCTCTGTAAGGCAGTTCATAGAGTTAGCTGTGTACATACCTGAACATGAGCCACAGGTAGGACAAGCCTTCTCTTCATATTCGCAGAGCTTCTCGTTAGTCATCTTGCCTGCTGATACGCTACCAACAGCCTCAAACATAGATGAAAGTGAAGTCTTATGACCATCTACTCTACCAGCCATCATAGGGCCGCCGGATACGAATACAGTAGGGATATTAACTCTTGCAGCAGCCATAAGAAGGCCAGGAACATTCTTATCACAGTTAGGGATACATACCATACCATCAAAAGCATGAGCCTTGGCGAGACACTCAGTACTGTCAGCAATAAGGTCTCTTGTTACAAGTGAATACTTCATTCCAATGTGTCCCATAGCAATACCATCGCATACAGCAATAGCTGGAACAACTACTGGCATACCACCAGCCTCAGCAACAGCAAGCTTAACAGCTTCTGTGATCTTATCAAGATTCATATGTCCTGGAACGATTTCATTATATGAACTAACAATACCAATAAGAGGTTTTCTTCTCTCCTCTTCGGTAAATCCAAGAGCATTAAACAAACTTCTGTGTGGAGCCTGCTGAAGGCCTTCCATTACTCTGTCACTATTCATAGCCATTTTACTTCTCTCCTTTACTTTGTATATAAAATTATTGAATCATTTTCATATTGAATGTGCATAGTATCGAGATATTCCCAGTTAATCGTCTCATACACCTGATAAAACCTTGATAAATACTCTCCACTATATTCCGGATCCATCATATTCCTATCGAGAATAACTACATCGCATCCGGCTACATCTGTTTTATCACAATCTATTCCAAAAGCAAAATTCAAAAGATAATCCTGATCTATATCAAGTACACAAGGATTTTTCCTGTATGCTATATCAGCTATGTACATCGCATTCAGAATATCGTTTTCTCTAGTATCTGCCTGGGAAGTATATGCCTTATCTCCAAGTCTCAAAATAAAGCACAGCATTATGAGAACAACAGGTAAATACACGCCTATTCCGTCATACCATTTGCCTGTACCTTTGACATATTCGTTCTCATTATGTGTAACTGCCTGTTTGCCATCTGATACAAAATATTTGTTATAAATCCTGACAGTAACATTTGTTAGCTTCTCAAATGTTGAGCATACACATATTGTCATGATAAAAGAGCCATAGCCAAATCCGCGAAGTGAAGGCAGATTATGTGTGCTGATAAGAACCAATACAATGTATCCTATGTTGATAATAGCCATAAGGTTAAGGACTGTTCTGCTATATTCAAAGTGTCTCACGCACTCAGTGATCATAATAGCAAGGCCACTTATGATAAAGCCAAGTAGTATAAGCCACATTCCAGGTATCATATAGTTTAACAGATCCACCAGCCACATAAGGAACATATCTCTGAAAAGATCAACGTCGCCAACGCTTATTCTGCGTTGATCGGCCATGTACTGAATACCAGTCCCAAGAGCCTGCACAGGGTTCCTGATAAGGACCGTCATATCCGCATCTCCAAAGAACTGCGAACCTTCTGTCATTACCAGCTCTCTTGCTCCGACCATAAGCCAGATAACTGTATATAATACGAGGCAGGCAAATATACTGACTCCAATGGAAGCTATAAAACTGTTAAGCTTCCTAAGATAAATGTTCTCGGCATCACTTGCATATAGCTTCCTGATTCTGAAGCCATTTATAAAAAGATATACAAGCGCCGTAAGGCAAAGAGGTATAGCCCAGTAAATACTGCTGGGAGTCGTATACACACCATAGACAATGCTGATCACAAAGGTAACTGTATATAGCTTTTTGGATTCTCCGGATTTACATATTTCTGTAACACAGTAAAAAGAAAGCAAAAAGCAAAACGTAGCCAATGTATAGCCTCTTCCCTGCACAGCAAAATCACTTACAACCTGCATTGAAGCATATAAAACCATCGCTCCCAAAGGCATTGCATGAGTAAAATACCTGTTACAAATCCTATACACCATTATCAGATTACTGATTGCACAGATATATGAAACACCTCTAAGACCAATGTAGTTATTACCAAAATAGTTCAAAAAAGCTGATAAAACTGAATAGCCTACATGGTTGTTAGGCGACGGCCAATTAATTGCTGAATATAAAGGCCCGTTATTTATGAAAAGAAAAAAGCTCTCAAGTTCCTCATGCTGCGGAGTTATAACAAACATTCTCCACATATAATAGGCAGCCATTCCAATAACAAACAGCGTTGCAGCCATTGTCTCAGGATCATGTGGAAGTAACTCATATACTTTCTTTTCAGTTTTAGCAATTAGTAATTCTTCCTGCAATTAAATCTCCCATCTGGTTACAGGAAGTCTTGGTAAACTTATCTTCCTGTCCCTTAGGCATCAAGTCTATACTGCGATAGCCATCTTTAAGTATTTCTTTAACTGCTCTTTCTATTGAATCAGCTTCCTTATCAAGATTAAAGGAATATCTGAGCATCATGGCAGCTGAAAGAATAGTTGCTATAGGATTAGCAATGTTCTGACCAGCAATATCAGGAGCACTTCCGTGGCTTGGCTCATACAGGCCAAAGCTAGTATCGTTGAGTGATGCACTTGGAAGCATTCCGATTGAGCCTGTGATCATGCTGGCTTCATCAGACAAAATATCACCGAACATATTCTCAGTAAGCACTACATCAAACTGAGATGGATCTTTAACAAGCTGCATAGCACAGTTATCAACCAGCATATGCTCAAGTGTTACATCTGGATAATCCTCGGCAACCTCTTCTACAACCTTTCTCCAAAGTCTGGAGGAATCAAGCACATTAGCCTTGTCTACACTAATAACACTCTTTCTGCGCTTTCTGGCCACCTCAAAAGCCTTGATGGCGATTCTTCTGATCTCACTTTCCTTGTAGACAAGTGTATCAGTTGCAACCAGCTCTCCATCAACCTCTACAGTCTGTCTGTCTCCAAAATAAAGACCGCCAGTAAGTTCTCTCATAATGAGCATATCAAAGCCCTTGTCACCAGTAGCCTCTTTTAGAGGACATGCATCCTTAAGCTCAGGATAAAGATATGCCGGACGTAAATTAGCAAAAAGATTAAGTGATTTACGAAGCTTAAGTAGTCCAGCTTCAGGACGAAGATTAGGAGGAAGCTTGTACCATGGTGATGTAGATGTGTTACCACCAATAGATCCCATAAGAACTGCATCTGCGGATTTAGCATCTGCTATAGCCTGATCTGTAAGAGGCTCTCCACAGGCATCAATAGAACATCCACCCATCAAAATGTCTTTGTAAACAATCTCGTGTCCAAATACTTCACATACTTTATCAAGAACCTTCTTGGCTTCTGTGACAATCTCTGGCCCGATTCCATCCCCTGGAATGCAGGTTACATTCATCTTCATAACTTTTTCTCCTCCTAAAATTTTGCCACGTCATAAATTTAAAGTGTAACAGTGACATTTTTTCAAAAAAACCTGATTGGAGCAAACCAACCAGGCTTTAATTCGCATACAAATCTAATTACTTCTTCTTAGAATCTGTAGATTCTGAATTTGTAACGATTGCATCCTCAGGCTTCTCAACCTCTACAATAGCTTCCTTGTACATAGGAATACGGCAGTTCTTGTTGTTACCAAACTCAACGATAACCATGTCATCTGTGATATCAAGAATAACACCTACGAAACCACCAGTAGTTCTAACGCTATCTCCTACAGCGAGTGAAGCAAGTGTCTGAGCCTTCTGCTTCTGCTCTTTCCTCTGAGGACGGATCATAATGAAATATAAGAATCCGAATAAAACAACGTAAATAGCAATGATAAACAATGTGTTAACTGAAGAAGCAGCTGCTTCTGAAGTCAAAAGTAAACCCATAACATCCTCCAAACAAAAATATAATATACCAAACCATATTACTAAATAGCTGTAGAAAATTCAAGTAGATTATCCTTTTCTCCAGTTCTTATCAATATTGGCATATTCTTTATTATTAACGCTGTCAAACTCCTGCATTCCATAGAGCTTGTTCTTCTTGTACTCCTGGAATCTTCCAGCATCAATAGCATCTCTGATTTCTTCCATCATATGGTTATAGAAATAGAGATTATGAAGTACGCAAAGTCTTAGTCCCAGCATTTCTCCTGACTTAAGAAGATGTCTGATATAAGCCTTGGAGTAACGTCTGCAGGCTGGGCACTGACAACCTTCCTCAATAGGAGTATCATCAAGCTCATATCTGGCATTCATAAGATTAATGTGACCTCTATTGGTATAGAGATGACCGTGGCGGCCATTTCTACTAGGATATACACAGTCAAAGAAGTCAACGCCTCTTTCAACAGCTTCCAGAATATTGGCTGGTGTTCCTACTCCCATCAGGTATGTTGGCTTCTCACCAGGAAGGTAAGGTACTACAGTCTCAAGCACGTGGTACATCTCCTCATGTGACTCACCTACAGCAAGTCCGCCAACAGCATAGCCATCAAGATCCATATCGCTGATTCTCTTGGCATGCTCTATTCTGATATCATCAAATATCGCACCCTGATTGATTCCAAAGAGCATCTGATCATGGTTGACCGTATATTCAAGGCCATTGAGCCTGTCCATTTCTCTTTTACATCTCTCAAGCCATCTTGTTGTTCTGTCTACAGACATCTGTACATATTCATGCTCAGCCTTGGCTGAAGGACACTCATCAAATGCCATGGCGATTGTAGAACCTAAATGAGACTGGATACGCATACTCTCCTCGGGTCCCATGAACAGCTTGTGTCCATCAATATGAGAATGGAAATATACACCTTCTTCTTTGATTCGTCTGGTTTTGGCAAGAGAAAAGACCTGGAATCCGCCGGAATCTGTCAGAATAGGCTTGTTGCATGACATAAACTTATGCAATCCACCCATACGATAGACTACGTCATCACCTGGTCTCAAATGCAAATGATATGTATTAGAAAGAACGACCTGAGTTCCAATGCCCTCAAGGTCTTCTGTAGATACTCCGCCCTTTATAGCTGCTACAGTTGCAACGTTCATAAATACTGGTGTCTGAACAACGCCATGAACAGTTGTGAACTTAGCTCTTTTGGCACTACCATCTTTTTTAAGAATTTTGTACATAGATAAAAATAACCTCTGGATTTAAATAATATCACAGGAAGACGGGCATTTACTCAACGTAATTGCTCCAGAACTCTTCCAAGCACATACCATTTTGAGCCATAATCGTTGCTGCGTCAACTCCAACATATCTAAAGTGCCAGGGCTCGAACTCTATGCTGGTAATCTCTTCTTTACCAGCTGGATATCTTAGTACAAATCCGTATCTGTAGCTGTTTTCTGCAAGCCACTTACCGGCAGCAGTATTACCAAAGCCTTCATCAAGGCTTGAATAACCATCTGTAATAATATCGATAGCAAGACCAACCTGATGCTCAGAAGAACCAGGAACAGTAACTGCCTGAGAAGCCAGGTTGTAGGCATCCATGTAGGACATTCCGCCGTCCATGTATCTGTTTACCTTATTTGTAAACAGCATTGTCTGTCTCTCCATATCTCTGTAAGGAGAACAGATAATCAGGCTCACACCATCGTTTCTGGCTGCCTTCATCATATCAAGAAGTGGCTGGATGATTCTATCATCACATCTCATGCTGCCACTGATTGTTCCAAGCGGGAATTCATAGTCCTCAGGAATTGGATGCTGCTTGTTGACAAGCATAATCTTCCAATCTCCCTTAGTAAAAGAAATCTCGGAAAGCCCTTCTGTTCCAAGAGCAACTTCTTCATCACTTATTGTGATCTCTGACTCATCTGTCAGTTCACCAGCCTCAAGAATGTCATCAAGAGAAAGCTGATTGTCCATATTAAGATGGTCAGCCTCTGTAACATCTGGATTAACAATTTCCTGGGATTCAATAAGGACCTCTGAATCAAGCTCTACCTGCTCGGCAAGCTCAGCGTCAGATTCCGCTATCTCTTCCTGAGAAATAATCACAGCACTATCAGATACAGCTTCTTCGTGACTGATATCAGAGTCAAAGCTGATATTAAGTGACATTGCTGGATATGAAAAGCTACTACTGGAAATAAAAAATAGGATAATACAAGCCAGACAGGTAAATCTCTTGACATTCCTGTAGAAATAAAACGCAACATTATATGTAAATATAGCCAAAAAAGCATAAATCAACCCAAGAAAAGAAAGATGTTTGTGCTTCCTGTTAAACATCCCTACTTTCGTAATGGTCTTCTCTTTATAGGTGATCTTCTTTTGTAAATTGCTGGCATTCATATCGGAAATCCCCTCTTATTTCAGATACTGTGCACTAAATCGAACTATAGAATTGATTATATAACGTTTTCACAAAAAATTCACCATTTATTTTTTTGGTCCTAGGGGACGGGGTTTGTGGTCCATTTTAAATTGAATAGTTTATTATTCAAAGACATATGATAAAATAGTTGATAAATACTAGATTTTTAAAGAAACGAGGCCGCTTATGTCAGGATCCATCACAGGTAAGAACATTCAGATTTCCACATGGGGCGAATCTCACGGCAAAGCACTTGGAGTTGTCGTAGATGGCTTCCCAGCCGGAATGGAAATAAACGAAGAAGACATCCAGAAATTCCTCGATAGGAGAAAACCTGGAACATCTCCTGCTACTACTCCACGTAAGGAAGATGATCTTGTAGAGATTCTATCTGGTGTATTTGAAGGTAGGACCACAGGAACACCTATTTCCATGATTGTCAGAAATACCTCTCAGAAATCCTCTGACTACAGCGAGATTGCTCAGTATTATAGGCCTGGGCATGCTGATTATGGCTTTGATGCCAAATATGGCTTTAGGGATTATAGAGGCGGCGGACGCTCATCTGGCCGAGAGACAATAGGCCGAGTAGCTGCCGGTGCTCTTTGTTCCAAGCTTCTGTCCCAGATGGGAATTGAAGTTACTGCTTATACAAGAGCAATCGGAAGTGTTGAGATTGATTATTCTAAATTCGATAAAGCTTCTATTCTAGCCAATCCAACAGCAATGCCTGATTCAGATGCTGATAAAAAGGCTATGGAGCTAATTCAGCAGGCTCGAGCTAATGAAGACTCAATTGGTGGAATCATCGAATGTGTTATAAAGGGAGTTCCAGCCGGTGTTGGCGAACCTGTTTTTGATAAGCTTGACGCATGCCTTTCTAAGGCAGTTATGAGTATAGGTGCTGTAAAGGCTGTAGAAATCGGCGATGGAACCCTTGTATCAACCTACCATGGCTCTGATAATAATGACCCATTTATAATAAATGATGGCGTTGTTTCCAAAGAAACCAACCATTCCGGAGGAATCCTCGGTGGAATCTCAGACGGAACAGATATCATTGTAAGAGCTTATGTTAAGCCAACTCCCAGCATTGCCAGAACTCAGCATACTATAAATAAATCCGGCGAGAATATTGATATCAACATCCACGGCCGTCACGATCCTGTGGTAGTTCCAAGAGCTGTCGTTGTCGTTGAGACCATGTGTGCTCACACAATTTTGGATCTGATGATATCCAATATGTCAGCACAGGCTTCTAACATCGTAAACTTTTACAACAACAAATAATATAAGCAAGCATATAAAAAAAGATGTCTCTTTACACTTAGTAAAAAGACATCTTTTATTATTCTCATCATCTTCTGATCCGATCTATCAGCCTTCAAGCTTATGGAATACGATGCAGTTAGGTCTTGAAATAGGCATCTCAGGTCCATTCATTACCATTGTGCCCTTATCCATATCAACTGTGAAGAATGTCATAGTATCTGACTCGTGATTAAGTGATACAAGGTGCTTATTATCAGGGAAAAGAGCTGCATCCTTAGGATACTCTCCTGCTACAGGAAGACATATCTTCTCTGTTAAAAGACCTGTTTCCTTATCTACCTTGAATACAAGAACATTGTTCTCACCAGCTGTTGAGCTAACAAGGTAATTGTAATCCTCCGAGAAAGTCAGAGCTGAGCTTGCAACACCAATTGAATCTGATTCCTCTGAATTATTAACTGACTGGATCTTGTTGAACTCTGGATCACCGTCATTGTCTACGTACTCATAAACTTCTATGCCACACTTCTGTTCAAGGCATACATAGAGGAATCTACCATCCTTAGAAAACTGCATGTGTCTTGGTGAAGACTCCTGATCGCAGTGGATAACGTCAACTTCCTTGATCTTACCTGTCTCATGATCAAGCTTATAAACATTAACTCTGTCCATACCAAGGTCAGCAGCAAGAAGATACTTGTTATCCTTGGATACCTTGATGCACTGTACATGAGGTACATGGTTACGTCCAGCTGCTGTTCCAAGGCCCTTGTGATATCTCTCATCAGTGATCTCACCAATACTACCATCCTTATTAAGACGAAGGATTGTAACCTTACCATCATGATATCCAGCTGTCACAAGGAAATTATCCTCCTGATCCTCATTGACATAACAGCCTCTCATACCATTGATAGAAGCTTCGTTCAAAAACTCAAGGCTTCCATCGGGAAGAATGTGATATGACTCAACACCTGCATCTGTAATTGAATACAGAGTCTTATTGTCATGGGAAATTCCTATATAAGAAGAATTGGTAATCTCAACCTTCTGTTTCTCAGTGAGTCTACCATTTTTAAGATCTACATCATAAATTCTAATACCGTATTTAGTGCCAAGTCCTGAAGTATAACTGGACACATATGCAACATACTTGTCTTTTGCAGCCATCGTTGCCTTCCTCCTAGTAACAAATCCTATATATTTCACATTTTATCACACCAATATAAAACTTTAAATATAAAAAGTATTTGACTCTGCATTATTCTTTATTACAATAAAGTAGATTGAATAAATATAAATATAAGTAGGAGAACTACACATAATGAGCAAAGATCTGATTACTCTTGAGCACATTTCCAAGTCTTACGACGGTCAGCTGATACTGGATGACCTTAGTTTGTCAATTTACGAGAATTCTTTTGTTACCCTTTTAGGACCAAGTGGTTGTGGTAAAACTACTACTCTTAGAATTATAGGCGGTTTTGAGAAACCTGATCAGGGCCGTGTTATTTTTGATGGACAGGATATTACTAATCTTGCCCCTAACAAGAGACAGCTCAATACAGTATTCCAAAAATATGCTCTTTTTACACATATGACTATCGCCGAGAATATAGCTTTTGGCCTTAAGATCAAGAATAAGTCTGACAGCTATATCAAGGACAAGATCAAATATGCTCTTAAGCTTGTAAACCTTGAGGGCTTTGAGAATCGTATGCCTGATTCCTTATCAGGTGGTCAGCAGCAGCGAATCGCCATTGCAAGAGCTATTGTTAATGAGCCCAAGGTTCTTCTTTTGGATGAACCTCTTGGAGCTCTTGACCTTAAGATGCGTCAGGACATGCAGTATGAGCTTAAAAGACTCAAGGATGAGCTTGGTATCACCTTCATTTATGTTACACACGATCAGGAAGAAGCTCTTACAATGTCTGACCATATCGTAGTCATGAACCAGGGCTATATCCAGCAGGAAGGCTCTCCAGAGAAGATCTACAACGAGCCTGAAAATGCTTTTGTTGCTGACTTTATCGGCGACAGCAATATCATCAGATCAACCATGATCAGGGATGAGCTTGTAGAAATACTCGGTGCTAAATTTGCCTGCGTAGATAAGGGCTTTGGTGAGAACAAGCCTGTTGACGTTGTTATAAGACCTGAAGACGTTGAGCTTGTTGCTCCTGATGCCGGTACTATCAACGGTGTTGTAACAGGCCTTACCTTCAAGGGTGTTCACTATGAGATGGATGTAGAAGCAAACGGCTATGAATGGCTCGTTCATTCAACTAAGCTTTCAGAAGTTGGAAGCAATGTTGGCATCAAGATAGATCCATTTAATATTCAGATCATGAATGTTCCTGCTTCTGAGGACGAGGAGGCAATCAGTGAAACTGTTTAAATCTAAGCGTAGCGCAGGCCTTATGGCTTCTCCATATATAGCCTGGGCAATAATCTTTATAGTAGTGCCACTTTGTATGGTCTTTTACTATGGTTTAACCAGCGCTGATGGTGGCTTCACCTTTGATAACATAGCAACTATCATGAAGCCCGGATATATCAAGGCTCTTAAGAGATCCATTGTCCTTGCGATCATCAGTACTCTGGTATGCTTTTTATTGTCATACCCTCTTGGAATGATTCTTGCTTCCATGAAGCTTAAAAAGAATGCGTATATCGTCACTCTTTTTATCCTTCCCATGTGGATGAACTTCCTTTTGAGGACACTTACATGGATGACCTTGCTGGAAGGAAAAGGTGTTATCAACACAATCCTTGAATTCCTGCATCTTCCAACGCTTAATATCATCAACACCAATGGTGCGATCGTTCTTGGTATGGTGTATAACTTCCTGCCATTTATGATTTTGCCAATTTATAATGCCCTTAACAGAATTGATGAAAATGTTATTAACGCAGCAAGAGACCTCGGCGCTGGAACTGTTCAGACTTTCCTTCGCATAACTCTTCCACTGTCCATGCCTGGTATCCTTAGTGGTATCACAATGGTATTTATTCCTGCACTTACAACCTTTGCGATTTCTACAATGCTTGGAGGCTCCAAGATTCTTCTCATTGGTAATATCATCGAGCAGGAATTCACACAGCTCTATGACTGGCATCTTGGAAGTGGTCTTTCAATAGTGCTCATGATTTTCATCATACTCAATATGATCATTGAGAATCTATCAGATAATGGAGGTAACAACTAAAATGAGAAAAGTTTTAGAACGTATTTATCTTGCCATTATCCTGATTTTTATGTACGCTCCTATCCTTACTCTTATTGTGCTGAGCTTTAACTCCAGCAAATCAAGAGCTAAATGGGGCGGCTTTACACTTAAGTGGTACATCAATCTTTTGTCAGATGAAGCTGTTGCCAGTGCCCTTTTTAACACACTATCAATAGCAGTACTTGCCACTATCTTTTCAACAATAATTGGAACCTTCACCTGTATCGCTATGATCGGCTTATCCAGTAAGCTTCGTTCCATCATCATGGGTATTACTAACATTCCTATGATCAACGCAGATATCGTAACTGGTATCTCACTTATGCTGCTGTTCAGGTTCCTTCATATCAGTACAGGCTTTACAACAATCCTTCTTGCCCATATTACATTCAACATCCCATTTGTAATGCTGAGTGTTATGCCAAGGGTCAAGAATATCAATTTCTACGTCTATGAAGCAGCCCTTGATCTTGGAGCATCAAGACCATACGCATTCTTCAAGACAATCCTTCCTGATATAGTCCCAGGTATCGTATCAGGTGCACTTATGGCCTTTACCATGTCTCTTGATGACTTTATCATTACTTATTTCACCAAGGGTTCAGGCTTTGAGACTTTATCAACACTCATTTATAACGAAGTAAAAAGAGGCATTCAGCCTGAAATCTATGCCCTCTCTGCTCTGATATTCGTAGTAGTTCTGGTTCTTCTCATGATTGTTTACAGAGCACCTCAGGCAAAGACTAAGGAGAAATAAGATGAAAAGACGTATTGTTTCCTGCCTTCTTACAGCTGCAATGGTAATTCCAATGCTGACAGGCTGTGGCGGCAGCGACTTATCCAAATACCCAAACGGTAAGCTATATGTTTATAACTGGGGCGAATATATCGATGAAGAAGTAATTGATGAATTCGAGGAAGAATATGGAATAGATGTTGTCTATGACATGTTTGAGACCAACGAGATCATGTATGCCAAGCTGGCTCAGGATAATTCCGCTTACGATGTTGTATGCCCTTCCGATTACATGATCCAGAAGCTCATCGAGCATGATATGTTAAAAGAGCTTAATTTTGCCAACATACCTAATTCAGCTAACATTGGTGAGCAGTACTTTGAACAGTCCAAAGACTTCGATCCTGAGAACAAGTACTCAGTACCTTACTGCTGGGGAACTGTTGGAATCCTCTACAACCAGACACTGGTTGATGATGTAGTAGATAGCTGGGATATCCTTTGGAATCCCAAGTATAACGGCCAGATTCTCATGCAGGATTCAGTTAGAGATGCCATGATGGTAGCACTTCTAAAAAATGGTTACTCATTGAATTCTACTAACCCGGATGAAATTGCAGTTGCAACAGCTGATCTCATCACCCAGAAGCCTCTTGTTCAGGCCTACGTAGTAGATCAGGTGCGTGATAAGATGATCGGCGGAGAAGCTGCACTTGGAGTAATCTACTCCGGTGAAGCTATCTATACAGCCAGAGAAAATCCTGATCTTGTATACGTAGTACCTAAGGAAGGCACCAATGTATGGATTGATTCATGGGTAATAACCAAAGAATCCAAGAATGTAGAAAATGCCGAGAAATGGATTGATTTCATGTGTAGAGGTGATATAGCACTCAAGAACTTCGAATACATCACCTACTCCACTCCTAATGACGTGGCTAAAGAGAACATCGAGGATGAAGACATCAAGAACTCGAAAGTTGCCTTCCCAGACCTTGATAGCTTCCCTACTGAGTCTTACAAGTACTTAGGATACGAAGCAGACAGATTATATAACGATGCATGGATGGAAGTAAAATCCGCCGATTATTAAAGCAAAAGGAGCCGCATAGCGACTCCTTTTATTTGATTACGTTCATGTCTACATTCCCTGAAACGCCAGCAACGTGTCCTTTTGAGGTATACTGCCACATGTCGTAACGTGTAGCTGTGTAGGTAGGAATGTCAACGTATTGTGCAAGCCAGATTTTATAGTCAGTGAAGGATGCTGTATTAAGACGTCCTTCTTCGAACCACTTTTTGTTGGAGTAGATGCCTGCGGTGTAGCCGGCGTTTCGGATGGTGGCAAGAAAGGCGTGACAGATAGCGGTTCTTTCATCGCAGGAAATCTGGTCACCACGGCCGTGGCTGGCTTCTACATCAAGATAAACAGGCATCTGAAGTGAGTAGCCACTTAGGAGTTCGAGTACCATAGAGGCTTCTTCGACAGCTTCTGCTTCGTTGACAGCCTGAGTGAAGAAATATACTCCTGTATTGATTCCTGCACTCTGAGCACCTGACATATTGCTGTAATAAAGAGGATCAATTACGAGAGCGCCTGAGCTGGAGCCTCTGTAGCCACATCTGATGATGGCAAAATTGATGCCATCGTTTTTAACCGCATTCCAGTCTATAGTGCCATTGTGTTTGGATACATCGATTCCCTTAACACCGCTGTGCGCAGCCACGTACTGAGGATCTGTAGCAATAGCTGGTGCCTGTATAGTTCCTGAGCTTGCGCCGGTGTATGCCTCTTTTGTCGGCTCATTTTTGGCCTTTTCGCTCTCAGCTGTTTCTGCCTCTATCTGAGCCAATATATCCTCAGCTTCTTCTGAAAGATCATCCTCCTGAAGCTCTGGCGTTGCAGCAGTAGACGCATCTTCCTGCGGCTGAGAAGCGCTGATATCAGTAGTCTGATCCACTTCCTGTACCTTAGTATCTTCCTCTGCTACATTGATCTGGGATTCATCCTTGATCTCATCCTTAATGTCGACTTTGGCGTATTCAATATGATCAGATACAGTAATTGTCTGAGATTTATCAGAATGATAGGTCTTATTATCTACTGTTATGTCAGATAAAAAAACTGTATAATCCCCAGGTTCAACATATGGAATATATATAATTCCATCCATATCCGTATCTGAATAATCTACTGTCTTGTTTTTACTCTTAACTGTAACCGTAAAATTAACACTGGAAATAAGCTTATCTGTGGCACTGTTAGAAAGCTTGATCTTGAGGTCGTCCTGAATAGATCTAAGTGAAATAGCTACTGTAATATCTTCTGCCACCAGACTTTCGCTAGTTCCAGAAGAGCTGCTATCTATTCCGTTTTCTTCTCTTAGCTCCTCACCATCTATAAGTCCCAGGTTCAGAGCTTCCAGATTGGAAACAGATTCAAAGATCGAGCTCTGCTCTATATCCGCCTGCTCAAACTCCTCTTCCCCACTATTAACAATTAAAAACCCTACTGGAATAATTACCAGCAGGGCAACAATTACAGTTATTAAAACTATCTGTGTTTTTTTAAACATTAATCAATTACCTTTTATATCCGCAAGTTTGGAATAGGACTTCCTGTAATGCCTATTCATCTTGTAACTCTCCCAGAATGAAAGATAATGTCCTTCTCCATTACGCATAACAGAAATATATGCTATGCAGCCCTTATCAAGAACGATTGCAACAGCCATTGCATCATCAAGAGTTGAACCTACACAGTAAGCGCCATCATTAAGAGCAAAGACTGCATTAACATTTTTCTTGATATTGTGGTAGCTCTGACCATCTCTGCCATGCTCGTTACTGGGCACCTTAACACTATAGCCAATAAGCTGAGCAAAATCATCAAGAAGTGGTCTCATATGGCTGGCTCTCCTGGATACTGTCACAACAGCTTCTGACTTGTTATGAACGATGTATTTAACATCAGGGCGCTTCTTATATATCTTTTCATGTATATGACGAACTCTTATTGGTGTATCAGGCTTGTCATAAACGATCTCGCCATTTTCAAGATGGCTGTTATAGCCTTCCTCTACTCCGTGCTTCATATCTGTCTTACATACATCAGACAAGAAATTATGGCAGGCAACTTCCATTCTCTTGGCCTCAAAAACAGCCTCTTCGGAATTTTCTCCCAGGCACACTGTTCCATGATTAGCCATGATAAAGCCATTAACATCAGGGAACTTCCTGACTGCCATTGCCACGTTCTGCGCAAGCTTATCTGTTCCAGGAAGCGCATAAGGCGCAACTGGAATAACCATATCTGTATCATCAAAATAGGATAATATCTTCTTGATTCCAAGTGTTCCAGCGCATGAAGCATATACCTGATGTGTATGAACAATAAAGCCCACATCCGGACGTTCTTTATAGCAAGCTGCATGAACAGCCTTCTCGCTGGAAGGAAGAACATCTCCCTCGTAGGAAAGGTCGTTAATATTCACCTTGACTATCATGTCAGGTGTCAGATCCTCATATTTAATTCCGCTTGGTGTGATCAAAAAAGATTTGTCGTCTACCCTCTGACTTATATTCCCCCAGGTACGAACTAAAAGCCCCGCCTCATGAAGTTCTCTTGAAACAGCGATAATTCTCTCGCATGCCTCTCTAAGTTCCTCAATAGTTGTAATTGCCATAACCCCAAAATCCCCGTTTATACAATATTATTGGCATCAATAATGCCGCCATATCATATATTACTATTTTTGAGCGGATTTATCCATATAAATATGTCGTAATTATCCTCGAATCTGACCATTTCCAACTATTCTGTACTTGTAGGATGTAAGCTCTCTAAGTCCCATAGGGCCTCTTGCGTGAAGCTTTTGTGTGCTGATTCCAATCTCTGCTCCAAAGCCAAATTCAAAACCATCTGTAAATCTTGTTGAAGCATTTACATATACACATGCTGCGTCTACTTCATTGAGGAATTTCTCTGCAGCCTCTTTATTCTCTGTGATAATGGATTCAGAATGACCTGTATTATATCTGTTGATATGCTCTATAGCTTCAGATATATCATTAACAGTCTTAACAGAAATGATGTAATCAAGATACTCTTTTCCAAAATCCTCTTCTGTTGCAGACTTGGAGTCAGTAAGGATTTCTTTAGCCTTTTCATCAGCCCTTACCTCTACCTTGTGCTCCTTCATGACAGCATCAAATAAGGGCAGGAATCTGTCCTTGATATCCTTGTGTACAACAAGTGATTCTGCAGCATTACACACGCCAATACGCTGTGTCTTGGCATTGATGATGATTGGGATTGCTTTCTCTAAATCTGCATCTTTATCGACATAAATATGACAATTTCCAGTACCAGTTTCGATAACCGGAATTGTAGAATTCTCAACGACAGCTCTGATAAGGCCAGCACTTCCGCGTGGAATCAGAACGTCAACATATTCCTTCATCTTCATAAATGAAGTAGTTACGCTCCTGTCTGTATCCTCTATGAGCTGGATGACATCAGGGTTAATGCTTTCTTCTGTGAGCGCATCCCTGATAACCTTGGTTATAGCGATATTACTGTTTATAGCATCGCTTCCACCCTTTAAAATTACAGCATTACCCGATTTGAAGGTAAGGCTGAATGCATCAGCTGTAACATTTGGCCTTGATTCGTAGATAATACCGATAACACCAAATGGAACTCTGACCTTGGATATCTCAAGACCATTTGGCCTTGTAAAATGCTCTATTTCTGTCCCGATAGGATCTTCTAGTTCTACAACTTCTCTAAGCCCCTCAGCCATAGCCTCGATACGCTTATTATCAAGCTTAAGTCTGTCCAGCATGCCCTGATGCATGCCATTGGACACACCATTATCATAGTCCTTCTGATTGGCTTCCAGAATAAAATCAGCCCTTTGAACAAGTGCATCTGCAACATGAAGCAAGGCCTTATTCTTGACCTCAGTACTAAGTATCTGTGCCTCGTACTTAACCTTTTTTGCCCTCTGACAAATCTCTAAAAGTTCCATACACATTCTCCCACGCTTAAATCAAGTAAAATCCCGTAACAAACTATTTTCCTTAAATTATAAGCGCACAAGTCCCCACTAATCAATTGACCTTTTTTAAGATTTAGAATCAACTTCCTTGTCATCAAGCTTGGAAATGAACTCAATTATATCTTTTGACCACTTCTCATCATCAGCATCAAGCTCATGTTCCTCAAACTCGCCGCCCTTTCCTCTGGTTACAAGGAGCATATCGTTATCTATGTGTATCGTAGTCTTATACTTATCTGCTACCATGTTCTTGATATTCTGCAATTTCTCTGATTCCTGATTAGCAAATTTATTGCCAGTTCCAGTAATGATACCATCAACACTTACATAATACTTTTTAAACAATTTGGCTACATCATCAGTAGAATAATAATCCCTTGAATATACCCAGATGTCATAATCATGTGCTCTGAGATATCTGAAAAGAGCTGGAATACCGAGTCTTATTCGTTTCTTATTCTTGGACATGAAAAGACTTGGTATCTTCTCTATATTTTCATCATCTTTATCTCTGAATACGACCTCATCAAGGTCAAGAGTAACTCTTCTTACATTGGTAGATTCCTCGATCACTCTCTTGATATCATCAGGAAGCATCATGTTTACTACCTGAACTGGAACCTTTTTGACACCAAGCTTAAGAGCTGCCGCCCATCTGTGATGACCATTTTGCAGAATATATCCTCTCGGGTGCGCCTTTAGAACAATAAGTGGTTCCATAAGTGGAGCTCCACCTTTATGCATATCATCCCTGAACTTCTTCTCATATTCCCCGATTATCCTATAGCTGGGGCCTACATTAGGGAAGCAGAATTCATCATCAGGATTAGGATGAATATTTGTGCACTTAACTTTCTGAACAAGGAACTTATCATACCAGTTGCAATCGACAGGTACATACAGATCCTTCTGCTCCTGAAGCTGGTCATTTAAATACTTCTGGAAATCAGTATTAGTCATCACCATATCTCTTACCTCCGTGCAAGAGTCAAAAGATTAGTTTTGCTCTTTACTCATACTCCTCGGTGATATGCCATAAAACTTCTTGAATACATTTGAAAAATAACTCACATCATTAAAGCCAACTTTCTCAGCTATTGCTGAGAGCTTTTCATCAGTTGTAGTAAGAAGACGCTTAGCCTCCTGCATACGATACTGTGTGATGTACTCAGTAAGGGTCATATCCATTTCGCTCTTAAACATCTTGCGAAGATATGTCTGGTTCACGCAAAGGCTCTCTGAGATATCAGAAATAGACAGGTTGCTGTCAGAATAGTTCTGGATGATATATTCCTTGGCAGCACTGGCAACATCGTGAGTCTTGGAGGTTTTCTTAACCTTCTCGAACTCAATTCTCTTTTTGTATAAAAAGATAACCCTGTCCTTCATCTCCTGTGCAGAAGTCGCATCAGCCATGAATTTCTCCGGCATGAAGCCATCTCCGTAGATCTTATCAATAGAAAAACCGTTACTGATAATATTCGTCATCAAAATACTGATGGCGCTGGTCAGAAGATTCATATCAGATATAGATACCTTGCCTGCTTCAGCCTTATCCATGTGAAGCTTTTCCCACAGACTGTTAAGGACTTTTTCTGCATCATCTTCCTGAAGTGTCTCAATATCTTTATTGAGCCTTATAATTGCATCAAGCGACGGTGAAGAAACGCTCTCACTGATATTTCGAAGATCCCAAAGCTGTCCGTAGCCCTTTTCGCCTAGCATTACCAGAGCTTTTTCGTATGCTTTTTTCACATCATTCATTGTATCCGCCTGAGAAAGAGCTATGGCGCTTCCAATTCCCAGCTGATTCTTAACAATCTGAATGATATCTGTGAACTCATATCCCTTATAAAGATTAATATCGGCAGAAGATTCAAAATGCATTAGTACCACGATATTGTTCTCAAAGTCGTGGAATATTTTGAACTTACCGGCGATTTCCAGCTTATCTGCAAGCATCTTGGCTATGAGACTCTCCCAGTTCATAAGCTGCTCTCTTGAATCAGCCTCTTTATCAGCCAGAGCACTGGCATCAAATCTAAATAGCGCCAGAAGATATCCGCCGTCATCATTTTCCCGTCCAAAGAGCTTCTGCTCAAGGCTGCGGACTGCCTCGTCATCGCTTATTCCAGCATAGATAAGGGCTCTAAGTTCCTCATAATATTCCTCTTTTTTGCTGTCTGTACTCTCAAGGGCCTTATCAATATTATCCTGGAGCTTAAGTAGGCTAAGGATGAGTTCCTCTTTTTCAAAGGGCTTGACGATATAATCGCAGACACCAAGCTTAACAGCTTTTCTGGCATACTCAAACTCGTTATTACCAGTTATGAGTATCACGGAAATATCAGGGTAATCCCTTGTAATCTTCTCTGCCAGTTCCAGGCCATTAAGATATGGCATTGTAATGTCAGTTAAAACAACGTCAGGATAGTATTCATCCAGCTTCTCCAGTGCCTCTTTTCCATCATGAGCTTCACAGCATATTTCAAATCCATATGAATTCCAATCGATACAGCCCCTTAGGTATTCAAGGAAAATAGGCATATCGTCTACGATCATTATTCGTATCACTTTAGGTTCTCCTTTGGCGCAATTTTGAGATTCAAAAATGCGTCATAATACTTTATACGATGTTATTCTGAATATGGCACTTTAACAATTACAGTTGTGCCAACATTCTCTGTACTCTCGATTCTGGCGCCGTATTCCCTGCCAAAATAGAGCTTGATTCTCTTTGCTACGCTATATAATCCAAAATGGCTACCACCTTTTGTAGAGTCATGGTCGGTAATCTCCGCTTCCTTAGCCATTTTCTTTTCATCGCTGTCAAAAATATCTTCCTTGTTCAGAAGGTCGTTGAGTTTTCTTAGCTCATCTACCTTCATTCCGATTCCGTCATCTATAACGCGAAGCTCAACATAGCTATCTACAATTCTGCCAGTAACAGTGATCTTACCCCAGCTGGATTTATTCTTAATGCCATGATAAATCGCATTTTCTACAAGGGGCTGCAAAGTCATCTTAGGGATCTGTGAATTAAAGGCCTTGGCATCCACATCGATCTCATAGCTAAACTTATCGCCGTAGCGCATTGTCTGAAGATCAAGATAGTCCCTTATTATCTGAATTTCTCTTTCGATGGTTACGATTTCCTCGCTGCCAGATAGAGAATTCTTGTAATAGCTGGCAAGCTTATGTGTTACTCTTGCTGCCTCTTTACTACGGTTCATCTCGATCAGCATGATGATAATATCCAGCGTGTTGTATAGGAAATGAGGCTTAACCTGCTCCTGAATAAGGGCAAGCTCGTATTCCCTTTTCTTTTTGGCCTCATCGTCAACCTGTTTGAGAAGCTCCATATTGCGCTGAGTCATATAGTTGAAGATTCTTCCAAGCCTACCTATCTCATCCTTGGTCTTGAACCTGAATCTTACGCTCATATCGCCTTCTGCAATCTGCTCTGCCCCGTCATGGAGCACCTTAAGAGGCTTGGTTACAAAGTTTGCAGAAAACCATACAGAAATGAGTAGCAGAACTATGGTAAAAGAGCTAGTTGTCAGAAGGATAAACTTAAGGTCTTTACCTGTAACATTGAACTTATTGAGGTTAGTAATACCAATTACAGTAAAATCATATTCCTCAATAGCATCCCTTGCTAAAAGATAGGTCTCGTTCTGGTATTTGATCAGCTTTTCCCCTGATTGCAAGAGTCCCTCTATAAAATCATGATCCTCATAAATAGGATCTTTAATATTAGTTTCTGACAGTATATTTCCCCATGAATCATAGAGGAAGTAATAGCTTATCTCGCTTTGGGATGACTCTATGAGATAATCCTTATCCATGTTTACAAAAAGATATCCCAAATGAGTTCCTGTAACTATATTGATGACATGCTTGCCAAGAGTAATTATCTCTTTTCCCTTTTTATCAAAAGGATTCTGGGCTGGATCCATCATTACAGTCTTGCCACCAGCATACTTAAGGTCATATACATATTCCGAAAACTTGATATGCGCCTTATCCTCTGAAAAAGATGGATCTGATGAATAGAATCTTCCGCTATAGTCGATGAAAACTATAGATGAGATACCGTTGTAGATGAGAAGTGACTGTGACAACTGGCTTATTATCTTGTTATCCCTTGTGACCTGCTTCATAGTCTTGTCATTATAGTAATTGCCAAACTCAATAGTCAGGTTATTAGAGCACAGCTCGCCGTTTTGCAGAACCGAAGATATTCTATCCGACATGATCCTGATATTCTCTTCTATCTGCTTGTCAGCTCTTTGCATAATGGCTCTGTTATAAAAAATAAGCATCAAAACAGTCAGTACCACCATTGGAATCAGTGCTACCAACATAGTTATTGATGCCATTTTATACTTGATGGATATGTTGCGGGCTCTACCTCTGACAAAGCGCTTCCCGCCCGGAGTATACTCCTCCATATCCTTCAAGGTCATATTATTAAAATCTGTATTAGCCATATCAGGTCCTATTACTTGTTATCACCTTTGTTAAGAAAAGGTCTTGTAATATGAACATTAAAAAACTCAATAAGTGGTCCCATGAAAAACGCTGTTATTATAGTTCCCACACCAACAATTGTAGGAATCTGCATGATTGTACCGCCTGATATCAGGAAAAGAGCTGTTCCTATAGCAATACATACAAGATCAGTGATAATCCTCACATACTGGAACTTACCTTTTTTCCATGTGTTAACGATAATAAGTGCTACCGCGTCATAGGTAGATACGCCAAGGTCAGCAGTCATATAAAAAGCTGAGCCAAAGCATAGAATGACTACTCCAACGACAAGGCACATAACACGAACGATCATGGATGGCTCAACGATCACAGTCTGAAGGAATTCATAAGTAAACTGTGTTATGTAGCCAAGAAGGAATAAATTGATAAATGTAGCTATTCCGATATAGTGCCTGTCAAAAACAAGAGCAAATAAAAGCATCACAGCATTTGTTATCACATATAAAGTTCCAAACTGGATTGGAACAAGTGCATCAAGGCCCGCCATAAAGGACTGGAATGGATCCACCCCAAGTGCTGCTATCTTGAATATTCCAACGCTTATTGCACAGGTAATAACTCCAAAAAGCGACATGCCGATTCTTTTTTTCATTGATGATGTAAGTTTAACTGCCATATTATATGTCTCCGTATTTCAATATATCTTTTGCTTTATGAGTATACCATAAACGTTTCCATCATGTTTGTACATAGAAATTCCCCTTAAGTAATTCTAAAAGATTACTTAAGGGGTCTAATTCTATATATCAGCCCTTAACAGCTCCGCCGATAGTCATGGCGCTCTCAACCTGTTCTGAGAATATTGAATAAACAATGATAGCTGGGAATGAAGCAATTACCATTGTTGCTCCCATTCCGCCCCAGTCTGTTGTGAACTCGCCCTGGAAGAATAATACTCCAAGAGGAAGTGTCTTAAGCTCTGGGATACTTCCTACTACTACGTTTGCAAGAATGAACTCATTCCATGCATTGAGGAAGATGTAAATGATAAGTGTTACTGTAGCTGGTCTTACAAGTGGCTCAATGATCATAAAGAAGGTCTGATAGATAGTAGCTCCATCCATGCAGGCAGCTTCTTCAAGCTCCATTGGGATTCCCTTAAAGAATCCGTAGTAAACCATACATGCAAATGCAAGGTTGATTGCAATATAAGGTAAGATCAGAGACCATCTTGTTCCCATGAGGTTAAACTTCTGAACAACCTTAACAACAGGGATCATAATAGCCTGAACAGGAATGAACATTCCAAGTCCAAGAAACAATCTTGTAAAGGTCTTGAGCTTCCATACCATTCTGCTGGTTGCATAAGAGAATAAAAGCGCAGAAAAGATTGTTATAGCAACAGTTCCAATTGAAACAAGTAAACTGTTGAGGAAATACAGCGGAACATCGTATTTAGTCCATGCTGTAATGTAGTTCTCATAGTGAAGTGGCCAAGGGAAACCAAAGGGGTTCGTTACAAAGATTTCCTGATTAGTCTTAAATGAATAAAACAGCATCCAGATAAGTTGATAAAGTGAAAACGCTGCATAGATCCAGCAAAATGCTACAAATACGTAATGCAGTGCTTTGTTATTACTATCCTTATGCATTGCGTTTCCTCCTTGCTTTTTCTTCTTCCTTCTTCTGGTCCTTATCTCTGAAGATAAAGTTGATCACCAGCATAACAAGCATACATTCAATAACCATGATTGATGCTGCAGAAAGTCCGTAGCCATAGTTACTCTTCTTAAATGCAGCATTGTACATCATGTATGTAAGAGTAAAGGTTGACTTGTTAGGACCACCGCCTGTCAAAATGTTCATCTCAGTGAAGGCCTTGATACCACCTGTAAGTGAAATGATAAGACAGAACTTGTAAGTCTCAGCAAGAAGAGGAATTGTGATCTTCATGTGAGCCTTAACATTGGAACATCCATCGATTCTGGCTGCCTCGTAGTAGTCAGCAGGAATTGACTTGATACCAGCTACGATAAGTGCGAACTGATATCCCATCCACTGCCATGCATTAGCAAAAGCAATTACATAGATAGCCTTGTATCTGTCTCCAAGCCAGTTCTGCTTGAAATCTGAGCCAGCAACCTCGAACAGCTTGTTAAGAAGTCCCTCTCCACTAAGGATAGCGCTCCAAAGCTGACATACAACTGTTACAGAAAGAATTACAGGAATGAAGTATGCTACTCTGAGGAACTTTCTTCCCTTCATCTTCTTATCAGAGATTGTGATAGCAAATATAGTTGCAAAGAGCATCTGATAAACTGTGATCACAATGGCAAAAATGAACTGGTTTCTGTTTGATGTATAAAACACTCTATCAGTGAACAGGTCAACATAGTTCTTAAGACCTGTAAAATTCGGCATTGTAAGACCATTCCAGTCTGTAAAGCTATAAGCAAATACCTGGATGATCGGAATAAAATCAAAAGTTATAAAGATTGCAAGTGCTGGCAAAATGAATAACAAGATCGCCAGTTTGTTACCCATGTATTTTTTCATGGTTTATCTCCCAAAATTAAAATGTGTGATTCTGTAGCAAATATCATGAACATTATTTATGTTCACATGTATAGTGCGGAGTCGGCAGATATAACCCCTGATCTGCCATACCCCGCACAATATCTTTAAACCTTCTCTAAAAAACTAATGCCCCTTTGGAATTATTCCATTGTATCTTCGATATCCTGGATGAACTCGTCAGCTGAGAACTGTCCTGAAACAAGGCCCTGTGACTCTGACTGAATTGCATCGTTAAATGTTGAGTTTGTAAGTCCCCATGTGAACTTTGTTGTTGCTGTGATTGAAGGAAGTGTATCTGAAAGCTTCTTCATCATTGCAGGATACTCAGAGTCTGGCTCTTTACCTGTGTCGATAGCAACAAGTGGATTGTGTCTGTACATAACCTTAGCTTCGCAGTACTTCTCTGTGATAAACTCAGCAACTTCTGCAGCAAGCTCAGCGTTAGCTGAATCTGGGTTTACAGCAAATCCTGAAGATGATCCGCCACCTGAGAATACAGCCTTACCAGCTTCGTATGCAGCAGCATCCTGTGCTGGGTAGAACATCCAGTCAACGTCCTCACCAAGAGTCTTTGTAGCATCTTCGATGTACCACTGACCGTTGATGAACATAGCAGCCTGACCTGAAAGGAACTTCTCAGAAGCCTGGTCATAGTTAGTTGTTGTAGCATCTTCCTGATAGAGGCCTGCAGCAACAAGCTCTTCCATCTTCTTGGCAGCGTTTACATAGCCTTCGTCTGTGATGCTAGCCTTGCCCTCATCAAGAGCCTTGATACCACCCTCTGCATATCTTGTAGCGATTACGTCATATGCAGCAGCTGTGTTCCAGCCTTCCTGACCAAAGAGTGCAAGTGGTGTGATTCCCTTAGACTTGAATACTTCGATGCAGTTAAGAAGATCGTCGTATGTCTCAGGAATCTCGAGGTTGTTCTCAGCAAAGAGTGCCTTGTTGTAGTACCAAAGAACATACTCCTGACCTGAGAATGGGAATGCATAGATGTTGCCATCCTCTGCATATGCAAGATCCTTGTTTGCATCATAGAGCTTATCAAGGAATCCTGTTGACTGTGCTACATCGTTGAGTACCATGATCTGGTTGGACTCACGGAATGTATTGATAATATCTGTACTAGCCTGATAAATGTCAGGGAGCTGACCTGTAGCTGCAAGAGTCTTAAGTGTCTGTCCATCATCCTGAGCCTGAACGATGAGGTTAAGCTCAACATTTGGATAAGCCTCTGCAAGCTGCTCTACAGCGTAGTCATAAGGAACCTTTGTGTCATCATCTGCATACTGTGTGTAGATTGAAAGTGTTACCTTATCGCCTGAAGCTTATGTAGTCTCAGCTGCCTTCTCTTCTGTCTTTGTTTCTGTAGCTTCTGTCTTGGTCTCTGTAGCAGGTGTATCTGTAGTAGCTGGAGCCTGTGAACCACAGCCAATGATAGTTGTTGCTGCAACAGTCAGACAAACAAGAGTACTAAGAATTCTCTTTTTCATAAATAAATACCCTTCCCTTCTCAAAATGAGTTAAGTGAATGATGAGTGCGACTTTTGGAAACTCATCACTTGTTTACAGTACTCATTATAAAAAGGACCCCTATATAAAAAAATGGAATATTCAAAATTGTTTTTGTAAATTTTGAATATCCCATTATAAAAATTCATATTACATTATCTCTGACTCAGTAATTATCTTGTCTGGCTTAATATCGTGAGCTTCTGTGATAATCTCGCATTCAAATATCTGAACGTCATAAGAAAGTGCTATCGTGCTAAGTCCTTTATTATTTGAAAGAAAAGTATCATAGAAGCCGCCATTATAGCCTATTCTGTTGCGTTTTCTGTCAAATACAGTTCCAGGCATTATCACAAGAGTGCTCTCTTCCTGATCATTGTTATATATAACAGAATCATCTGTAATAACCGGTTCTCTTATACCCTGAAACCCTTCTTCCAGATCTTCTATCCTAGTGATCTGAACAAATTTCATATCCCTTGTCTTTCTGGATATAACCTTAGGACAAAAGACCTTCTTACCTTCAGAAAGAGCATCTAAAATAATGTCATCTGTAATAACTTCACTACCCATAGAAGCGTAAACAAGGATGTTACCTGCTTCTTTATATTCAGGCATATCTACAAGCCTTTCAAATATCTTAGAGCTCTTTTCGATGCGTTCTTCTGCAGATAGCTTATCTCTTTTTGCTACAGTAAGCATTCTAAGAGTTGTCTTATCTGAATGATAGTCACCCTGTTCATCCAAAATCAGAGTAATGTCAGCCTTTTGAGAATTAGTTAGACACAGTCTTACATTAGGAATATCACTATAGTCGACAAAGCTTGTTGCAGTTTCTACGCTGTTTCCGCTTGCAGCCTTACGCTCTATAAGACGCTTTCTAAGCATGTTTTCATCTGCGCTTACAAATATAGTCAGATCAGCATATTCTCGCAGATCTCGCCAACCATCCTCATTAAGTAAAAGATAATTGCCTTCAAGGAAAACTATATCTTTTGTTACAGTTACAGCATCATCTACAGGGTTATGAAGCATCCTGTCATATACAGGCCAGCCAACTTTTTCTTTTGACAAAACCTCTTTAATCTTCTGGGTAAAAAGCTTAAGATCGAAGGTTACAGGAGCACCTTTGATCTCAACCATTTTGATTTCTTTGCCGTCACGAATAGTCGTATGACTGGTAAGATAGTCCTGACGTCTGTGGAAGCCATCCATGCCAATAGCCTGAGCATCAGCAAAACACTCATTATCTTCAGATAGCTTTTGAAGAAAACTACATAACGTGCTCTTTCCAGCTCCTGGAGGTGCTGCTATATATACAAGGATTCTTCTTCCCTTTTCCTTTTGAAGCTTAGTTACTCGCTCAAGCAGTGGAAAGAATATCTCTTTTACAGTGTTGTCATTATAGAAGGCATCCACATCAATGCCGTTCATGTTCACATTATAGTTCATAGCTTCTCAATTCTTATACTGATCATTCTTCAATCGTTATTATTTACTTCAAATTGCATGCTACTACGTACTCAGCAACCTTCATTCCATCCATGGCAGCAGACATGATACCACCGGCGTAGCCAGCACCCTCACCACAAGGATAAAGTCCCTTTACATTAACGGACTGGCAGCTATCATCTCTATTGATACGAACTGGAGAAGATGTTCGTGACTCAACGCCTGATACAAGAGCACCATCACAGTTATAGCCCTTAATGGTTCTTCCGAATTTCTCCATACCTTCTACAAAGGCTTCATTCAGATCATCAGTGAGTATTGTGTGAACATCAGCAAATACATAGTCACCGCACATATTAGGTGTATTGTCACCCTTCTTTGGGCCTATTTCAGTCATTATACTATTAGGTTCATTGTCTGATAAAGACTTTATTCCATTGATATTATCCTTTTGGCTCTTATTAGTCTTTACAGAATTCTTGAAATCCCCATAGTATTCTACTGGAATCTTGCCCTGTCCAAGTTCATAAGCTTTTTTCTCAAGGCGCCTCTGGAACTCTACGCCTGACAAAACGTCGTCTCCACCAAAATCCTTGGGATCTACAGTTATGATGATAGCAGAATTGGCATTCTTGCCATCACGCTTACTATAGCTCATACCGTTAACAGCCAGCATCCCTTCTTCTGAAGATGCATTAACTACATATCCACCTGGGCACATACAGAAGGAATACACGCCTCTTCCTGCATCGGTTGTAGCTGTCAGCTTGTATGGTGCAGGTGGAAGTCCCTTAGGATTCTCCGCCCCATACTGAGACAGATTAATAAGTCCCTGTGGATGCTCTACTCTAAAGCCTACTGCAAATGGTTTAGGTGCCATGTCAACAGCTCTTTCTTTTAACATATAGAAGGTGTCTCTTGCACTGTGACCAATAGCAAGAACTACTGTATCACATTCTATGAGTTTTACATCACACTCAGAGCTATTATCATTAGAAAGTGTAACATATTTAACTCCTGCGACCTTGTTTCCGCTAGTCTCTATATCAATCACCTGGCTGTTGAAATGAACCTCTCCGCCACAAGAAATAATCTTCTCTCTCATATTTCTTACAACGTTTCTTAAGATATCAGTACCAATATGAGGCTTAGCTTCGTACATGATATCCTCGTTAGCACCATTCAAGGCAAAGATTCTGAGTGCTTCTCTTCCTCTGCCATCCTTGTCTTTAACCATGGTATTGAGCTTACCATCAGAAAACGTTCCAGCTCCGCCTTCTCCAAACTGTACATTTGTTGCAGTATTAAGCTCGCCAGTCTTCCAGAAGTGCTCAACTATCCTTGTTCTCTCATCAACATCAGCGCCTCTTTCAAGGATAATTGGCTTATAACCATTCATGGCCAGCATATATCCACAGAAAAGTCCCGCAGGTCCTGCGCCGACAATAACCACCTTGTTACTACTGCTCTTTTCACAGGCATCATTACCATCACTACAATTTCCATCTGTTGTATTTGAAAGATTGCATTCTGCATCAGTTGTTACATTATTTTCTTCTAAAGATTTTCTCCTGAGTTTTACCTGTTCATCAAAACTATATTTCTTATCTTCAACGATACTTATATTCTTATCTCTACTCTTCTTAACAACAGAATATTCATCGCACCCCTTAAGAGCCACATCCACCATATATATATGAAAAATATCAGGCTTCTTCCTAGCGTCAATCGAATGCCTGATAATCTCGAATTTCTCTATATTCTCTTCATCTATCCTAAGACTCTTACAGACCTTCTTGGAAAGGATTTTCCTAAGTTCTTCTGATCTATAGTCCTTTCCATCATGCTGTAATTTAATCTGATTTATCCGTACCATAATCTATTCCTTTTTAAACTAATTCTGTTGCCCAAGCTATAACTTTATCTATATCAAGCTATTTTATATGTTTTTAAAGCCTTCTTATTCTCTTAAAAGCTATAATTCAATCTCTTTCGAGGCTTTTTATATGTATCTTCAACTTATAAAATATCTAAAAAAGCTATAATTTACACTATATCAAATACTTTTATAAGCATTTGATTCTATTTTTCTTTCTCTAAAAACATATAAAATATAAAATCTCATACTTCTTATATACTTTCCAATTTTCCAGCTATCCCAAAGAACATATAATATCGGCATTATAAGATAATTTATAGCTACTATGTTAATTGCAGCTTAAATGAGGTATCAACATAATCCAGTAACTGCATTTCACAGTATAACTTCGCCCCGTGAAAGTCGAGATACATTCTCTGTCACTTCCTTTGCATTGTGACATGCTGCGCAGCAGCAGAAGCCATCACAGTGATGCCACAGTTCCAGCAATACTTCCGCTTGTGAAAGCCCACTGCAGATTGTAGCCGCCGCACCTACCGTCAACATCAAGAAGCTCGCCAATTACGAAGATTCCATTGTGGCCATTAACTGTCATATCATCCTTGATATCTCCAAGGCTAACACCACCAGAAGTAACCTGAGCCTGTTGATATCCATAGCTCTCTGAAAGCTTGATCTTATAATTCCTGTAACTGTCAAAAATACTCAGAACCATGCTCTCAGAAATATTCTTCATCTTCATGGAAGCCCCCATCTTCATGCGGGCAATGACCATATCATTGATATTACTGTTATAAAAGCCATTCAGGAAGTCCTTAAGGCTTCTGTCGTCGCGAAGTCTTAGCATCTCTTTCTCAAGAGCCAGGAAGTCATCATCATCGTAGTCTGGAAAGAAGTTGATTGAAACATAGATAGGCTTACCTTCTTCAAGGAACTTAACAATCTTGCCACTAGCCTGCATTACAGGGATTCCAGAAATACCATCCTTGGTAAACTGAAGTTCACCAAATTCTGTTGCAAGAGCTTCTACCCCCAGCATAAATGAAATCTCTGCTGTACATCTGACACCATTTGTCGGCATAGTTTCTGACTCATCACATTTAAAGCCAACAAGAGCCGGATGAGTATCTTTAATAGTCATTCCCAACTGCTTGCAGATATAATAGCCGTCGCCAGTAGACATTGTACTCTTGGCACCACTAAGAGATCCTGTAGCCAGGATAACTTTGTCAGCCTCATAGGAATTCATATTAGTTACAACAGTATATTTTTCACGATTAGGGTCTATCTTGGCACCACGAGTAAGAACAGCTTCAATCTGCTTGGCATCAAGCGCCTTATTATCAGGTTCCATCTCATGAACCTTAACAGACTTAACCTGCTCGCCATAAATAACCTTAACCCCGAGCCTTTTGATCTCGCTCTCAAATGCAGACACAACCGTACTAGCCTGGCCTGACACAGGGTAAAGGTATCTCTCTTCACTTTTTATTACGATACCAAGGGATTTGAAGAAATTGATAACATCAAGAACGCCATAAACAGACAACCATTCCTTCATTCTCTTCTCTGCAGAAAGGTTGTACATCTTCTCGTTCATATCAAGATTTGATAAATTGCATCGTCCATTTCCTGTCATGGAGAGCTTTTTACCAAGCTGTGAATTCTTCTCAATTATGGTGACATCTGCACCATTTCTGGCAGCGTAAATAGCAGCGCACATACCAGCCGCTCCGCCGCCAGCAATTATTATTTTCTTACTCAAAATTATTCCTCATAAAACTTGTCATGCTGAACCTTGGAAGAAAAAGAAGTAAAGAATCTTCCAAGTGGAACCAGCTCAAGCTCATGGGTTCTGATTCCCTTAAGCACAACCATCAATACCAAATAAACTATTACAAATACTATAAGACTAATTACAAGAGTCAGCACCTCACCGATCAGATTGACGAAAATCCTGTCCAAAGCAAGTAGTACAAGACCTGATACGCCAGATGCAAGAAGCGGAATACCAATATTCATCAGCATGTTGGCTCTTAGCTTTAACATCTTGAGTATCATGAACATGCATGAAACATCATATATCAGGAATGAAACAATCTGTGCCAAAACGATTGATTCAATCTTATTACCCATGACAATAGATAGTAATATCAAAAGACCTATATGAACAGCCCATGATATTGTCAAATTAATAGTCAGCAGCAGGCTCTTACCCATGTGATTAAGAAGCCATGATACCAGTACGCCAAGTGCCAGCAAAAGTATCATAATAGAAGCCAGTCTGAAAATACCACTTACTTCACTTGTGCTCTTCCCATAAATAGCAATCTGAATACTGTCAGCAACCACAAAAACTGCTGTAAATACAGGAATCAGAAGCAGGTAAGTAAAATGCAAAAGCTTCTTAAGTCTGTCTCTTGCGCCCTCTATCTCATCTCTCTCAACCCTTGCCATAACCCTGTTCCAGGACTTAATGAAAGGAATGCAGCAAAGGAAAGAAATAAATATCACAAAAGAAACAACTCGTCCGCTATATGCTCCATACCTGGCGATCATATCTACTGTATTATCCGCCTTTATCTGAAGCAGATTATAAACTATATTGTCTACAAGCAGCATCAAAAGCGCGGATGCATACAGATATATTATAGGTCTGATGCTTGTGTAAACATCATTCTTATTATCAAGATATCTTGGTGCACCATTTTTAACGATGCCAGCTATCTCCTTCTTGCGAATGGAATAACTGATAAGTATCTGAAAAAGACCTATCAGCGAACCAATAAGAAGTCCAATCATCATGCCTGATGCGCCATAAATAGCGCTGTACTCATCACCATGGAAAAGATCATTAACCTTCTTACCATAGTTGTACATAAGACCTGAAATAATCCCACCTGAAATAAATGAAGCTATCGAAATAAGCAGGTCAGAAATTACTATTGGCTTGGTGTAGCCAAGTCCTTGAAGGTAGCCTCTTAAAACTCCCTGTGGACATAACAGCACAAGGCTCACAGCCACTATTATCAGCTGGAAATAAACTTTACCTGATCCGAGAACATTTTTAGCTATGCTAAAGCTTCCAAGGCCCAGAATTGCTGCAATAACAATTCCAGCCAGAGAAAACATTCTCATCGATCTCTTCATATTGGTCTCAGCATTAATAAACTGAGATCTTCTGGCACGAAGTCTCACCATAACATAAACTGATTTCTGCGCAGCCAGAACAAAAGATATATATAACAAAAAGAAAAGAGTATTAGGAACTGAACAAAAGCCAGCTCCCTTATCCCCAAATATACGCACTGATATTATGTTAAAAAACATCATAATGCAGATAGACCAGTAAACAGCTGACGTCAAAATGTCAGGTCTGATCCTCTTCTCCTCAGTGTAGCTCTTCATACAACGCTCCCCTAGCTAAAACTAATCTCTGGTAATACCAAGTGATGTCAAAATTTCGTTCTGCTTGCCTTCCATAACAGCAGCTTCCTCTGCTTCCATGTGATCATAGCCACATAAATGAAGCATACTGTGAGCTACAAGGAATGCAAATTCTCTTTTCTCTGAATGTCCGTATTCAAGAGCCTGTGATCTAACCCTGTTCTCGTTGATGACAATATCGCCAAAGCTGATATTCCCTGTGTCAGGATTAAGGAGATCAATTTTCTGCTCCCCATCTATCACAGAAAAATCTCCTGGCTCCTCATAGCTGACGTTAGGAAAAGATAAAACGTCTGTAGGATTATCTATCTGTCTGAATTCATTGTTAATCTCTCTGATGCCCTCATCATCTGTAATTGTGAGGCAAATCTCAACCTCATAAGGGCATTTCTCCTCGTCGAGAACTGCCTGTGCAACTGTTCGTCCGAGTTCTTCAATATCAAAGTCAAAGCGTGCGTCAACTTCATTTTCAACGCAAAAAATCATAATAGAGCTTCTCCTTTTTGAGTATTTTCTTCATCTGTTCATATTCTCTGAATGTAACATCACAGTTCTTAAGCTCGCCGTCAGCCTCTTTTTTCTCAAATACTTTATCAATAAGCTGGTCATAATCAATCTTGGCATCCTTGTTCTGCTTGATAAGGTACATGATAGAAGCAATAACTGTCTCTGTAACATTTATAGTAAGAGCTTCCTTGGATCTGACTGGAGATGAGGAGGGATCAATATACTCGTGCAAAAGAGATATTGCCTCATCAGGGAAATGATGTTCCTCATAAATAGGCTTAACACTTTCCCAGTCCTTCTTGCCCTGTAATATTCCTATTCTGTGATAGTAGGAACAGTTCTTGATGGCTCTGGCATTAAAACCAAGGCCATTGGCTATTCTCTCGGCAAGATACGCTGTGTGAATAGCTTTGAAATAATCATCCTTGTTGTAATTCTTAAGTTCAACAAGAAGTGGATACTCTGTATCATTGATATCCATATACATATCATTGGACTTCCTGATGATATAAACACCAAATATATTCAGGAAAATCAGCAATATGATAAGATTCAGCATCAGGTTCAGAATAGGCAGGATCAGAATATTAAATGATAAGGTTCTGTTCTGGAACAAAACGTTAAACGCTATCAAAAGAACTGCCTGCATCATAAGAGAAATGGCAACAGGGATTCCTATTGAAGTATTCTCTTTAAGGTCTCTGAACATAGAAAGTGCAACGGTTCCAGCAAGCACATACATGAACAGCTCGCCAAAGTGACCATTTTCTTCCAGCATAACAGAAATAGTTACAAGCCCTACTCCGGAAACAAGCCCAATCTCCATGTTGGAAAAAAGCCCCAGAATCACAAACATTGACATATATGGCCAGAACTGATTAGGCACAAGACCGAAAAGACAAGCCAGCAAAAGGAAGCTGGAATAAACAACTATAAATCTGTCCTTGTGTTTGTAATTGTCATATGAAAAGCCCTCTTCGCCTCTGCTGATGGCGTCCATTAACATAAACAAAACTGTACCGGTAATGATAAGAGAAACTATGGTGTTTCTCAAAATGGCTTCGTAACTCTTCCCTGTCAGAAAAGAAAACGCAAAAACACACAGTCCTGTGAGCAAGAACATTCCGCCATAGCAAAGTCTAAGCTTTAAACTAATTTTGTTCTCACTTTCCATCTCTAGGTTTTCTCTCCAATTTCTGAATTGATTTCTTTTTCTGCTTGTTAGCAGCCTTCTTCTCATAATCCTCGTAGGCCTTAACAATCTTCTGAACAAGTGGATGTCTTACTACGTCACTACTTGTCAGTGTGCAGAAGGCTATATCATCTATTCCCTTGAGGACACTTTCTGCCACGTCAAGTCCAGACTTCACATCTGGAGAAAGGTCCTTCTGAGTAGCATCACCAGTGATGATAACCTTGGAACCAAAACCAATTCTGGTAAGGAACATTTTCATCTGTGCAGGAGTTGTATTCTGAGCCTCATCCAGAATAATAAATGCATTATCTAGTGTTCTACCTCTCATGTACGCAAGAGGAGCAACCTCTATAAGGCCCTTTTCCATGTTCTTGATAAAGTTCTCTGTGCCCATAATCTGGTACAGAGCATCGTACAACGGTCTAAGATAAGGATCAACCTTGCTCTGAAGGTCACCTGGCAAAAAGCCAAGCTTCTCACCAGCCTCTATAGCTGGTCTTGTCAGAATGATCCTGCTGACTTCTTCTCTCTGAAAAGCTGTTATAGCCATGGCCATAGCAAGATACGTCTTACCAGTTCCTGCTGGTCCCAGACCAAATACAATCATCTTATTTCTGATAGCATCAATGTATTTCTTTTGTCCTAGAGTCTTGGGTTTGATAGGCTTACCAGAAATGGTATGACAAATAACGTCCCTGTCTATATCTACAAGCACGTTATCATTTTGACTTTCTTTTGTTTTGACTGAATCTTCCTTAAGAGAAATGGCGTAATCTACGCTCTGCTCCTCTATGCTGGTGCCACGTCTGGAGAGCTGAACCAGTTCTCTTATGATACTGGAAGCTTTAGCTGCTCCCTCCTTGTCACCAATTATATGTAGCTCACCATTTCTATCAATGATCTCCACGTGGAGGCTCTTCTCAATCTTGCGAATATAGCTGTCATTGCCCCCAAATATATTCCTCTCATCATCAGCTGTAAGAGCTAATGATAACTCTGTAATCTCACTCATCCAACATTCCCCAATTATTTATGATAAGGTTCACCACGATTGATACGATATCCCCTGTAAATCTGCTCCAGCAGAATCACGCGCATCATCTGGTGCGGAAAAGTCATATCTGAAAAACTGATCTGACTGTTTGCCTGTTTAAGCACTGATTCGTGTATTCCAAGGGATCCACCTATAATAAACTGTATGTGGCTCACACCAGATACTCCCTTATCCGCAATAAACTCAGCAAAACCTTCTGATGAATATTTCTTACCACCAATAGCAAGAGCACAGACATAGGCTGAAGGGTCGATATTCTGCAGAATCCTGTCGCCTTCTTTTTTCTTGATCTGCTCTTCAATGGCTGGTGGCGCATTATCAGGAGTTTTCTCGTCCGGTACCTCTATGATATTTATTTTACAATACCTGGACAATCTTTTGGAATACTCTGCTATAGCATCATTCCAATATTTTTCCTTGATCTTGCCTACGCAAATAATACTTATTGTACTCATTTAGCTATAGTACCACCTGTAATAATTCCAGAAACACCGTTATCAACAGCCTTGTTTTTAACCATCCAGATATGATTATCAATGTTTTCTCTCTCGCTAAGTGTAGCGATTCTGCCCTTGGAATCCTCAGAAGTATTAAGAACCTGTACCCAGTTACCCATATCGCAGGTTCCAAGCCATTCCTTGGTATCATAGTTATTATCTACAGTAATAATGTACATCTCGCCGTTATAATAGCCGTTAGCGAAGTATCCAATAGCATTCTGAAGATAAAGATCAGCACTGTTCATGTATTCCTGATTATAGTCATAGTGCTCCTGTCCACGTCCGTTGGGCATGTCGTCAAGCCACTCTCCGAAATACATATGCTCTTTAACTACATACTCACTGTATGAAGGATAAAAAGATATCCACTTGCCGTCTCCTGATCTGACTCCATCCTTCCAATGTCCGTAGTAATACTGATCATTAGCATATACTGCAAGCCCTATTCCATCAGGCTGTCCATTTCCATTAACTTCACCGTGATAATAGAAATCCTTGGTTCCATCTAGTGAAAAAGACATCGCTTCAAATCTCTCGAGATGTGCAAGATCTCTTACAGCATCCTCATTACCGGCTTCAAAGTATGTAAACATCTCCTGAAGCTGAGCATCCCTGTCATACTTAAGAGTCTTGTATACATCCTTAAGTACTGCCCCCTTTGTCTCATAGAAGCTGTTACCTGAAACTGTTCCCTTCTTGGAATTAACATATTCTGAATAAGGCACAAATGATGTACTCTCAGTTGCTGCATCGTCTACGCTTACATCTGTAGATGCTATACTTGATGCCTCTGTGCCTTCTGCAAGGTTAGATGCATATTCAGCTATATTGTCATTTAATTTCTGCTCATCATCCTTAGAGCCTGTTCCTGATAATGCAAGGAACAATATCAGTATCAATAGTATAAGTCCTGCAATCCCTGCAGTAATAGCAATTTTAATTTTTTCTTCTCTGTCCATTTCCACTCTCCAAACATTTTTTATTGTATCATATTTATTCCTCTATTTCTCATACTACATGAGAATTCTTAAGATTTACCGTCGAAATTTCTTAAGATTTTATGTATGTCGTATTTACGTTTATATACGCACTTTTATTCACACACAAAAATAAGATGCCTATTTCTAGACATCTTATCATAATAAAAAGTGTTTAAACTGTCTGATTATTTGTTGGAGAGGTACTCATCAATACCCTTAGCAGCTGCCTTACCAGCACCCATAGCAAGGATAACTGTTGCAGCGCCTGTAACAGCATCTCCACCAGCAAATACGCCAGGCTTAGATGTCTGTCCGTTTTCTTCCTGAGCAACGATACACTTTCTGCGGTTAACTTCAAGTCCATCTGTTGTAGAAGAAATAAGTGGGTTAGGTGATGTTCCAAGGGACATGATTACTGCATCACACTCAATCTCAAACTCAGAACCAGGAACCTCTACAGGGCTTCTTCTTCCTGACTCATCAGGCTCACCAAGCTCCATTCTGATACATGTGATACCTGTTACCCAGCCGTTCTCATCAGCATGGATCTCAACAGGGTTTGTGAGAAGATCAAAGATGATTCCCTCTTCCTTAGCATGTCCAACTTCTTCCTTACGTGCAGGAAGCTCTTCCTCACCACGACGATATACAACGTGAACTTCTGAGCCAAGACGAAGAGCTGTTCTGGCAGCGTCCATAGCAACGTTACCACCACCAACTACAACGCACTTCTTAGGTCTCATGATAGGTGTTCTTGAATTCTCATCAAAAGCCTTCATAAGATTGCTTCTTGTAAGGAACTCGTTAGCTGAGAATACCCCCATTGCCTGCTCACCAGGAATGTTCATGAATCTTGGAAGTCCGGCACCTGAGCCAATAAATACTGCCTCAAAGCCCTCTTTTTCCATAAGCTCATCTATTGTAACTGACTTACCGATAACAACGTCTGTCTCAAGCTTAACGCCAAGTGACTTAACGTTCTCGATTTCCTTCTTAACTACAGCATCCTTAGGAAGACGGAACTCAGGAATACCATAAACAAGAACTCCACCTGCCTCATGAAGAGCCTCGAAAATTGTTACATCATAGCCCATCTTAGCAAGGTCTCCAGCACATGTAAGTCCTGAAGGGCCTGATCCGATGATAGCTACCTTCTTGCCTTTCTTCTCTTTAGCGCCTTCTGGCTTGATTCCGAGCTCTCTTGCTGTATCAGCAACGTATCTCTCAAGCTTACCGATTGAAACAGCATCGCCCTTGATTCCTCTTACGCACTGACCTTCACACTGGCTCTCCTGAGGACATACACGTCCGCATACAGCTGGAAGTGCACTTGACTTACTAATTGTCTGGTAAGCGCCCTCTACATCGCCTTCCTTAACCTGCTGGATAAATGCAGGAATATCAATTGATACAGGACAACCCTGAACGCATTTAGGGTTCTTACAGTTGAGGCAGCGCTGTGCCTCGCTTTCAGCTTCTTCTTTATTATATCCAAGGCATACTTCCTGGAAATTTGTAGCACGAACCTTGGCATCCTGCTCACGAACAGGAACTCTTACAAATCCATCCATCTGAATTCTCCTTACTATTCTATATTATGCTATTAGTTGCAGTTGCCGCAGCCGCCGTGGTGAGTATCACCTTCCTGAGCCTTGAGCATAAGTCTTCCTTCTTCAGTTTTGTACAGCTTCATTCTGTTCATAGCCTGATCAAAGTCTACCTTATGTCCGTCAAACTCTGGACCATCTACGCAGGCAAATTTAACTTCTCCGCCTACTGTAAGACGACAAGCACCGCACATTCCAGTACCGTCAACCATAATAGGGTTCATGCTGACAATAGTAGGAATTCCAAGTTCCTGTGTAAGTTTGCATACAAATTTCATCATGATCATTGGTCCGATTGCTACGCAGTGATCATACTTGTTACCTTCATCCCAAAGGTCCTGAAGAGCCTTGGTAACCATACCACTTCTGCCATAAGAACCATCATCTGTTGTGATGTGAAGGTTACATACTTTTTTGAATCTATCCTCAAGGATAACGAGATCCTTGGTCTTAGCACCGATAATAACGTCGCAGTCTACGCCCTGTTCCTTGAGCCACTTAGCCTGTGGATATACAGGAGCAGTTCCTACACCACCTGCAATAAATACGATTTTCTTTTTCTTAAGCTCGTCAATGCTCTCCTCGCAGAGATCTGAAGGCTTACCAAGAGGTCCTACAACATCAGCAAGACTATCACCAGCCTTAAGCTTACCAAGCTTAAATGTCTCAGCACCAATAGCCTGAACTACGATTTCAACAGTTCCCTTTTCTCTGTCGTAATCGCAAATAGTAAGAGGGATTCTCTCGCCCTCCTCGTCTACACGGATAATAAGAAACTGTCCGGGTAAACACGCCTGCGCTACTCGTGGAGCTTCTACTATCATCTGAAATATGTTCGTAGCCAGCTCATTTGCTTCCAAAATCTTGAACATAACTGTCCTCCTACCAACAAAATATAGTAATTTAAATTGACCTCAATGAAACAATAATATATGAATGCGCCTAATATTTCAATCTTTATTTCTTTAAATCGTTAAAGTAATTAGTACGCCGTTTTTATCTGTTTGATATCTTGATAAGCGTGTACTTGCCACTGGAATCATAGCCCAATCTGTTAACAGAACCATCATGGGTATTAACAGCATACAAAAGACCTGTCGGATTAGAAACGCCATCATTGGAAACATGGTTCTCTACAACAACGTAATATTCGCCGGCGCCTTCAATTTCTATCTCTGAATTGTAAATATATTCGTTATGTCCCTCTATGCCTCTGACCTTACCTGTGTTATCCAAAAGGATATCCAGTCTTACAAGAGTGGACACAAGACTATTAACAGCCTGTTCCTTGGAAATAAGCCTTGTAAATACAAGGTGATAATCCCTTTCGACTATCTCACTCGTCATGCCTTCCTCGTTTATAGCCACAAACTTGTAATGAGAGGTTCCAACAGGCATTGTAATAGGTGAAATATACTGCTTGGAATCTATAGTTGGATCCGAACCATCAGTAGTATAAAAAATAGTACATCCGGCATCAGCAACAGCAACTATCATAGTATTCTGAGCGTAGTCGCCACTTGGTTCCATGATCTCAGGAGGTGATGGTATGCCTTTATTTATCACGTACTTTTCTTCTGTAACAGCACTGGAAATACCATATCTGTTAAAGGTAGCAGCCTTGATCAGATACTCGCCCTCTTCATCAAGAACTATCTCATTTTCATAGAGAATACTTGATTCATTGGGATCTCCATCATTAACTGTGTAGTATGTGATATCACCCTCATTCTGAGACTGTGGCAAAAGAGCTACAACAACAATATCATCGTACTCTCCGCCAGCCATGCCCATCTGCGGCGCTTTAGGAATATATTTATTCCTAAGCTCCTGCGCAAGTGAATCATCTGTTCCGGATAAAAGCTCTGAAATCTTGTCGTAAGCCTGTTCCTGCTCATAAATAGATATCATGCTCTCATAAGCTGCAATAACCTTATCATCTGTAAAAAGACCTGAATCGGTAATTTTCCTGAGCGCTTCCACTGCCTTGTCGGAATCGCCCATTTCCAGGTAATAATCAGATAACCTATATATCAGATCTGTGTTTTCAGGAAGATTAGTATTGCCTTCTATCAGATATTCAATAGCTTTATTGGTATTACCTGAGCTTCTGGCCTTATCAGCTCTTCTAATGTAATAGTAAGATGATTTATCACTAAACAAAGTAAATAGAGTTACTGCTAAAAGAATAACCAAAACTGTTCCGAAAGCAGCAAGAAACACAAGGCGCCTTTGATGTAACATCTCCAAAAACTCCCTGCGTTTACGAAGTCTTTCTTCTCTCATACGCTCTTCTTTATTGAGCTCGTCTGCAACAGAAGAAAGAGTCTCATTTATTTCGTTCTCTACTTCCGGTTCGAATTCCGGAACGAAGTTTATCTCTGTGCCACAATGGTCACAGTACATATGTCCTTCCGGAATTTCGAAACCACAATTAGGGCATTTCATTCAGCCTTAATTCTCCTCATATAGCTTACTTAAGTTTTCTTACAGCTGCTTCATAGCAGTTATTCATGAGCATAGCAATTGTCATAGGGCCTACACCACCGGGAACAGGTGTAATGGCGCCAGCAATCTCACTAACCTCATCATATGCAACATCTCCGCAAAGCTTGCCATCAGCATTTCTGTTGATTCCAACATCAATGACAACAGCGCCCTCCTTGACATAGTCCTTAGTGATCACACCAGCCTTACCAACTGCTGCAATAAGAATGTCTGCTCTCTTGCATACTTCAGCAAGATCTTTTGTCTTGGAATGAGCAACTGTTACAGTAGCATTTTCCCTGAGCATCAGAAGCGCCATTGGCTTGCCAACAATATTGGATCTGCCAACAATAACACACTCTTTACCTGCAATATCTATCTTGCCATCACAACCTCTTTTAAGAAGCTGGATAACACCTGCAGGTGTACAGGATACAAAGCCTTCCTCGCCAATGCAAAGAGCACCAACATTCATAGGATGGAAGCCATCAACGTCCTTGTCAGGGCTAATAGCATCGATAACTTTTTTCTCGTTTATATGCTTAGGCAGAGGCATCTGTACAAGAATACCATCGACATCTTCTCTACCATTTAATTCATCAATAAGCTTAAGGAGTTCTTCTTCAGAAGTATCCTCAGGAAGCTCGTAGGATAATGAATTATAGCCAATATATTCGCAGGCTCTTTTCTTGTTTCTGACATAAACTTGAGATGCAGGATCTTCTCCTACAAGAACAACTGCAAGAGTTACCTTAACTCCTTTTTCTAAAAGAGCTGCTGTCTTAGCTTTTAGCTCATCCTTGATCTGAGCGGATATAGCCTTACCATCAATAATCTGGGCGCTCATAAAATTCCTCCATGTAAATATATGTTTAATCTAAATCACTTAGAAAAGTCCCGTGATCTTGCCATCCTCATTAACATCAATGTCATAAGCAGCTGGATGTTTAGGAAGTCCAGGCATAGTTACGATAGCACCAGTAAGGGCTACTACAAAACCAGCTCCAGCAGATACATAAACTTCACGAACCTGGATCATGTAATCCTTAGGTCTACCAAGAAGATTAGGATCATCTGACAGTGAATACTGTGTCTTAGCCATACATACAGGAAGCTTACCAAAGCCCATCTCCTCGATCTTAGCAAGCTGTCTTGCTGCAGGACCTGAGAACTGTACGCCATCAGCGCCATAGATCTCCTTGGCAACTGTTGTGATCTTATCCATAAGGCTAAGGTCATCTGAATAGATAGGAGCAAAGTTGCTTGGCTTATTCTCGAGAGTATTGATAACCTCTTTTGCAAGAGCCTCACCACCTTCGCCGCCTTTTGCCCAAACTTCTGAAAGAGCAAATCTGCAGTCTCTCTCTTCGCAGAACTGTCTGACGAATTCTGTCTCTGCTTGTGTATCTGTAAGGAATGAGTTAAGTGTAACTACTACAGGCACGCCATATTTCTGAATGTTCTCAATGTGCTTCTCAAGGTTAACAATACCCTTCTTAAGAGCATCGAGGTTCTCTTCTCCAAGGTTCTTCTTATCAACACCACCGTTGTACTTAAGAGCTCTGATTGTAGCAACAAGAACTACAGCATCAGGCTTAAGTCCAGCCATTCTGCATTTGATATCAAGGAACTTCTCAGCTCCAAGGTCAGCGCCGAAACCAGCCTCTGTTACAGTGATATCCGATAAGCCAAGAGCTGTCTTGGTAGCTCTTACTGAATTACAGCCATGAGCGATATTAGCAAATGGTCCGCCATGAATGATAACCGGGTTATGCTCAAGAGTCTGTACAAGGTTAGGCTTGATGGCATCCTTCAAAAGAGCTGCCATAGCACCTACAGCATTGAGCTGACCTGCAGTTACAGGCTCACCATCTCTAGTATAAGCAACAATGATTCTTGAAAGTCTCTTCTTGAGATCGTCCATATCATCTGCAAGGCAAAGGATTGCCATGATCTCAGAAGCAACTGTGATTACAAAGTGATCCTCTCTTGGAACACCATCTGCCTTGGCGCCAAGGCCAACAACTATATTTCTAAGAGCTCTGTCGTTCATATCTACAGCTCTTTTCCAAATGATCTGTCTGGTATCTATGCCAAGTTCATTACCCTGCTGAATATGATTATCAATTATTGCAGCCAGAAGGTTGTTGGCTGATGTGATCGCATGGAAATCACCTGTGAAATGAAGGTTAATATCCTCCATAGGAACAACCTGAGCATATCCGCCGCCAGCTGCTCCGCCCTTAATACCAAAGCAAGGGCCAAGTGAAGGCTCTCTAAGAGCGATAACTGTCTTGTGGCCAAGTCTGTTAAGTGCATCACCAAGACCTACGCTTGTAGTTGTCTTACCTTCTCCTGCAGGAGTAGGGTTAATGGCAGTTACAAGGACAAGCTTACCGCGCTTGCCTGACTGAACCTTTTTAATATAATCCTCTGAAAGTTTAGCCTTATATTTTCCGTAGTATTCAAGGTCGTCCTCTTCGATTCCCAGTTTAGCAGCAACGTCCCTGATGTGAAGCAGTGTAGCTTCCTGTGCAATTTCGATATCACTCTTTACAGCCATGAAATCTCCCTTTCTGCGAATAACGCATAAAACTCTTTCCCTGTTACTTATATCTATAAAATCCCCTTGGGAATCATATAGCAAAAATATTATCCAGCCTGTGAGTTAAGATATTCCTCAAACTGTGATTTGGTCATGAGAACCTTTCTAGGCTTAGTGCCTTCCTCATCACCTACAACTCCAGCCTCGCAGAGCTGATCCATAATTCTGGCTGCTCTGTTAAAGCCAATCTTGAAGGCACGCTGTAGCATACCGATGGATGCCTTCTCTTTTTCTATGATGATATTTCCTGCCTGAACAAAGAACTCGTCTCTGTCCGAATCAGAGCCACCGCCAAAACCAGCACTTCCACCTGAGCCCATGCTCTGCATGCTATTGATCTGGCTCTCCACATCCTCACCGTAGGATGATTCAATGTTCTGTCCCCTAAGGAAATCTGTAACTGCCTGTACTTCCTTGTCTGATACGAAAGCTCCCTGAACTCTGGCTGGCTTGGTATAACCCTGAGGATAGAATAACATATCTCCTTTACCGAGAAGCTTCTCAGCACCATTAATATCCAAAATTGTTCTGGAGTCAACACCACTTGATACAGCAAATGCAACTCTACTTGGCATATTGGCCTTAATAAGACCTGTGATGACATCAACAGAAGGTCTCTGGGTAGCAATAATAAGATGAATACCCGCAGCACGAGCAAGCTGAGTAAGTCTGCAGATTGCATCCTCTACTTCGTTAGCAGAAACCATCATAAGATCTGCAAGCTCATCTACGATAACAACAATCTGTGGAAGTACCTGCATTTCAGGATCATCACTATCCTTGGCAAGCTTATTATAGCCCTTGAGATCACGAACTCCCTTATCGGCAAACTTCTTGTATCTGTTGGTCATCTCAGCAACTGCCCAATTGAGCGCAGCTGCAGCCTTCTTGGGATCTGTAACAACAGGAATCATCAGATGTGGAATTCCGTTGTAGACGCTAAGCTCAACGATCTTAGGGTCTATCATGATCATCTGAACCTCCTCAGGCTTGGCCTTGTAAATAAGGCTCATGATGATTGTATTAATACATACTGACTTACCTGAACCTGTAGCACCGGCAATAAGAAGGTGTGGCATCTTGGCAATATCAGTTACTACTGTCTTACCTGCAATGTCCTTACCTACAGCAAAAGCAAGCTTACTCTCAAATTCCTTGTACTCAGAGGACTCAAAAAGGTCTCTAAGTGCAACAGCCTGATTCTCTTTATTAGGAACCTCGATACCAACGGCAGCTTTACCAGGGATAGGCGCTTCTATACGAATATCCTTGGCTGCAAGATTCATCTTGATATCATCTGCAAGGTTAACGATCTTATTAACTCGTACGCCTGCTTCCGGCTGAAGCTCAAATCTGGTAACCGCAGGGCCCTGGCTGATATCTGTTACTGTTACGTTAACACCAAAGGTCTTAAGTATTTCCTGAAGCTTAAGTGCTGTCTCTTTAAGAGTTCTTGCTGAGTCAGCGTTTTTATTTCTGCTTCCTTTCTCCAAAAGATTTATTGGAGGAAATTTATAGGCCTTAGGAATAGCCTTTTTGTGGGCCTCTATTTCTTTTTCCATTCCAGGACTTGTGGTATGCGGTCCAGGTCCTACAGAAGATACGCTTGAAGGAGCTGCATTATTGATCCTGGATTCTGCACCGGCGCTTCTTGATAAATGATCCTGAGCATGGATCACATAATCGCCGTTCATACCATTACCAATATTCTCAGCGTGGATAGGCACATCTGGCAGGATATCATCTTCAAATTCGTAAGATCCTGCTCTGGCTACAAGCTTGCTGCCTTTTGATGGAGTAGGCTCTGAACTGTTATCCATATCAGCATTAACCGGATTAGGCATGGCATGACTACTGATAGGGATTATATTGCCGCCTGAGGATACCTCGTGAACATCATTATATTCGTCTGTAATATCATCATCCTCGTCTTCATCCACATCATCATAGCCCATTCCATGAATGACTGGGCCTGTTCTGAGTACATGCTGTCCATCAGGTTCGATATCTGTTTCTATGCCCTTATTGAGAATGATCTCGTGAATATCATCTCGGATCTCATCCTCTGGAATAAATACGTTTTTGCTATTGGAAGGATCAAGCTCTGAACGTACAACTGGTGCTTCATCTTCTTCCTCAGCCTTATCAAGAGAAGTATCAAGCATGACTCCGCTGACTTTTTTCTCCATGCGAAGGATTTTCTCATCCTCTTTCTGCTCAATAGCCAGTCTCTTTTCTTCCTCGATTCTGGCTCTTCTCTCTTCCATCTTCTCACGGCGCTTCTCAGCGTAGTCTCTATAGTTCTCTGTCTCCTGTCTGGTCTTCTCAATGAGCTTTTTGCCGCCCTTTTTAAGTCCACCAACAAAAGAATGCTGTGTAAAGACTACAAGGCTGGCAATTCCCAATACCAGAAGCAAAAGAGCTGTTCCAACAAGGGATAAATATTTATAACACAAATAAGCCAGTGAACCAGCAAAGAATCCGCCGCCGTTGTGGCCCATGCTGGCTTCCTTGTAAATAGTCACAAGATCATAAGCCTCAGCACCCTGAGGTCTTCCAGTGATAAGCTCAGCAAGCATGCCGATTATCAAAAACAAAACTATACCTGAAATAATCTTCCGAACGGAAGCATTAGAACCAAAATTAGCTATACCGATAAGTACAGATACAGCGGCCACTATAGGCGCAATATAAGCAGTAAAGCCAAAGAGTCCAAACTGAACTCCACTTACAGCGCTGCCAAAGCTGCCACAGATTCCAAAATTGCACAAGAAAAGAAAGATTGCCAGCGCAATCGCCGCAATTACAACAATCTCACTCTTAAGAGAATAATCTATCTCCTCTTCCTGTACAGGTCTTCTCTTGGGACTTCTGGCGCTGGAATTGCTCCTCCCATTACCCCTGGTAGACTTTCTATTAGTATTTCCCCTCTTATTAGCTGTTGCCATTTTTTACCCACCAAAACTATTTAATACAGATTGCAAAACTCTAATAAGTATACCATTTTTAGAGTCTTTGTGCTATACTAACTACGGATTTTAGGTTTCGCATAAAAAGGAGAAAATAATGGAATTCAAACAGGAATTAGAAACTGGCAGCTTAAAAGTTGTTGGCAATACAGAATCTTCTCTCAAGATCAGGGAAGTTGCAGAGAAGTGCAGACTTGTTAAGTCAGATAATGGTGTTAAGGTTGAGCTTGCTTACACAGGCCCTAATGCCAGCAAATATATGCAGTATGTTGAGAAGCACAAAGAAGAGCTTACCAAGTTCCTCATGAACCCAGATGAATCTGATCTCTTCGTATGGATGGAGCAGTCACACCAGACTCCTACTACACTCAAGAAGCACGAGAAAGAAAAACTCATTCTCTATGTAGGTTTTGATCCTGAGACACGTCTTATGCTCACAGGTATTGCTGATGAGAACGTAACTCTCAAGCTCGGTGCTCCACTTATGGAGATCAACATCGATGAGCTCACAAGAGAAGAATTCAAGCTCAAGATTTATGATATGCTTCTTCTCGCAGATGAGATTGCTGTACTTATGGGCAACGCTGATCTTCGCAAGATGGCTAACATCCAGATCGTTAAGACATATCTTACTGAGATTTATGACAAGTTCCACGAGAACCCTTGATTTCTCATATTTGATAAAAGAGCAAAAAATAACACAGATATACTCTTCAAATGAGTTTATCTGTGTTTTTTATTTACTTATTTTCTCTTGCTACAAATAAGGTTCCAACCTTTTTCTTGTCGATGATATCGTAAAGTCTCTCCGGATTCTTACCGTTAGTTATGAGAACATCAATACCATGAGAAGTTGCAAGTTCTGCAGCCTCAAGTTTGGTGATCATTCCTCCAGTTCCTCTGTTAGAACCAGAACCTGATGCAACAGACTTAAGCTCATCTGTTATATCCTCTACCCTGCTGATAAGCTTGGCATCAGGATCAGTCTTAGGATTGCCATCATATAAGCCTTCGATATCAGAAAAGATAATGAGCTTACTTGCATTGCAGAACACAGCCACAAGTGCGGATAACATATCGTTATCGGAAAAGAGCTTCTTCTCAGACTCAATCTCAGCGTGGCTGACAGAGTCGTTTTCGTTAACAATAGGAATAATATGATTCTCTAAAAGAGCATCGAAAGTATTCTTGAGGTTCTGGCTTCTGACAGGATCAGCAATATCCTCATTATCGAGAAGAATCTGACCTACCATCCTGTTATACTCGCCAAAGAGCTTGTCATAGAGATGCATGAGCTCAGTCTGACCTACAGCAGCTGCAGCCTGCTTGAGCTTGATCTCCTGAGGCTTCTGAGCAAGTCTCATCTTGTTGGCGCCTACAGCAATAGCACCTGAAGAAACAAGCACCAGATCATATCCAAGATTCTCAACACCAGCAATAGCTCTGCAGAGATGGTCAATCGCCCTGATATCTATATTTCCTGACTCATTTGTAATTGTTGATGTACCAACCTTAACTACAATTCTCTTCTTACTGACGCTCATATGTCCCCCGAGTGGATTAGGCGGGAGTCGAACCCGCGTCCAAAAATTCATCCCCTGTCCTTCTACTATCATAGTCAATTATTCCGGGATTCTGCATCCCTGTTCCCTCATAGCCCCGGAAATTGACAACCAAGACTAATTGGTAGCTTCATGATACGACCATGACCGCAAAGCTTAAGCCATGTCGTTTCCTACAAATTTTGACGCCAGTTACTAAATGTGTAGGTGCACTTAGGCTGACGGGCTGCACTTAGGCAGCGAATGCTAAATTATCGTTAGCGTTTAATTTTAATTTGAGGTTTAACGCACCGTCCTACGGATAGCTTCTCCAGCTTCAAAATCCCTGTCGAAACCTTTACTAACCCATATTAAATTGTTACTTCAGCTTAAAGCTGCTCACTTAGTATATCGCAGGCTTTTACAAAAAACAATAACCTGGCAGTTTAAAATCACAAAATAATGGACCACTAACCCCGTCCCCCTGGTCCCCCTGGTCCATTCTTTGGACAAAAATGATGAGCTGCCTCACCAAAAGATGCAGCTCATCATATCACAAGCTAAATTCAATTAATCCTTAAAGAACTTCATATCCTCATTAAGCTTTTCTGCAATATCCTTAAGAGAGTTAGCCGATCCGGCAAGTGTTGTAACAGTAGCTGAAAGCTCCTGCATAGAAGCACCAGTTTCCTCTGAGGAAGCAGCATTTTCTTCTGAAATAGCAGAAAGTGCGCTCATTGTATCTACAACGGCATTCTTGGAAGAATCACAGTTCTCAGCACCTTCGGAGATAAGCTGAACTCCTCCAACAGTACTGCTGATATCTGTAAGCATTCCGTTAACAGCATCAAGTGTTTCGCCAAGTGCGATCTGCTGATCATTGTTACCCTGCTTAACATCCTCAGCAGCCTGAACAGCTGCTTTACTCTGTTCAAGAAGAGATTCCATCTCTTTCTTGATGTCATCTGCCATTGCCTTGGAATCTTCTGCAAGCTTACCAATTTCTTCAGCAACAACTGCAAAGCCCTTACCAGCCTCTCCAGCTCTTGCTGCCTCGATACTAGCATTAAGTGACAACAGGTTAGTCTGCGTAGCAATTGAAGTAATGCCTTCAACTTTTTCGCTGATATTATTGACAGCATCCTGCGTAGCGCCAATTGTCCTGGAAATATCGTCAATCTTGGCAGTCATCTCAGCACTTGAATCCTGGAGAGAAGCAAGTGAACTACTGGATATCTCAGATGCTTCTTTCATCTTCTGAGCAATGCCCGAAAGGTCATCAGTAGAATTCTGCACATTAGCTACCGCATCTCCAATTCTTCCTACATTTTCTGAAGCACTCTGAATTTCATCTGCCTGCTGAGTAGCGCCTGATGCAATCTCCTGAACTGCATTAGATACATCTTCCGCCGTCTGAGAAATCTGGTTAGCCATATCAGACAGTTCCTCGGAAGAAGTTCCAACCTGCGTAGCAGAAGCTTTTATATTTCCAACTATGTCTGATAGTTTATCTATTACACTGTTTGTAGCCTTGGACATAAGTCCCAGCTCATCTTTTCGTTTATCATACTTATCAACTTTAGCAAATCGTCCATCGGAAAGTGCAGAAAACGATTCATTAATCGCTAATATTGGATCTGTAAAGCTTCTGGCAAGAATTATAGAAATAACTACGGCAACAGCAAGAAGGACAAGGCCAATAACAACATTTATCATAGCTGATTTTCTTGCAGATCCCATAACCTCAGCTTGTGTTTTAGCAGCAACAACTACGAAATTTGACTGTGTTTCCTTTACATATGCAACATATTCCGCAGATCCTTCAACATTGTCCAGATAAAAGCCTTCTTCTTTTCCTGAAGTAAAAAATTCGTGATCAGCAAAACTCATCTCTTCATGTGCCCCATCACCAATTTCATACTTGGAATGTGCCATAACATCGCCGTTTCTATCTATAATAAATGCATTATCAGATTCAGCAGCAAGCTGAGTATGAATATTTCCAAGATCATAATTTCTATGAACTATACCAATAACCTGATCTCCGTTTTTTATAGGGCACGCGAAAGTAACCATTCTTCTACCATTCTTCTTACTAATGGTAATATTTGAAATATATATAGATCCAGCTATAGCCTTCTGGAAATACTCTTTATCAGATACATCAATAAAATCGCCTGTTCCTCGTGCAATCTGCATACCTGTTGCATCTGTAATTGATGTATTTTCACCATCACCTAAAACAGCATCACATTCAAGAAGTGTAGACTGTACTGCATCATAAGGAATTCCTGCTTCTCCGAGAACAAACTGGATAATAGTAGGATTATCAGCAATACTTCTGCACATATTCATATTTGTGTCAAAAGTTCTCAAAAAAATATCTTCAATATACCAAGCCTGCCATTCCAAAGAATCCTGAGCATTCTCAAGTGCTTTATTAGTCGACGTAATATAATTAACAACAATCGCAATAATAAGAGGGACCGCTGCAACAAGTATCATCAGTGATATAAGTTTTGTTTTTATACTGTCTTTAAAACCTACTGTTCCCGAACCTGTGCTCTTTTGTTTCTTTTCCTTTGCCATAATTAAAGCCTCCATAAGACAATAATAAAAGTGATATAGTTATCGCTATAATGAACACATATACACTTATTATTATAATGTCCATGAAGGCTTTTTTCTTTGTTTAAAACTCGATTTAATAATCTTTTAAGTTTTATCTAAGGCTTATTTTATAGTCTCTAAGAGCTTCTCTCTGCTGATCCTTTTTAGCCATATCAGCACGCTTGTCATAAAGCTTTTTACCTCTTGCAAGACCTACTTCAACTTTAACCTTACCATTCTTGAAATATACTTCAAGCGGAACAAGTGTATAACCCTGAACCATCTTCTGCTGTTCAAGCTTTCTGATCTCAGCCTTGTGTAGAAGGAGCTTTTTAACTCTAAGAGGATCTTTGTTAAAAATATTGCCTTTCTCATATGGACTAACATTCATTCCCATGATAAAAGCTTCACCCTTATCAATACTGATCCAGGCCTCTTTAATGCTACACTTACCCTGTCTGATTGATTTAACTTCTGTTCCAAAAAGCTCAATACCTGCTTCATATTTCTCTTCAATGAAATAGTCATGGTATGCCTTTTTATTATTTGCTACTAATTTTCTTGCCTTATCTTCTGCCATTTCTTATGTACTTCCTTATGTCTGTAATATATTTTTATATTCAGGTCGAATTCATTTATTATTTGCGCTTCTTTTTCTTACCCTGAGCGCTTCTGGCCGCCTTACTTGTAGCTGACTTCTTGTACTTATGAACCTTGTACACCTTACGGTCAGATTTTTTCTTTTTAGGCTTGGGTTCGCCAGTTCTTGGGTCAATATCGATCTTCTTTAGATCAATCTTCTTGCCCTTGTATTCAGTAAGCTTTTCTTCTGATTTTCTTTCAGGCTCTTTTTCAGCTCTTTCTATAATCTTTCTGACTTTGTTAGCTCTATTCTCTGCAACTTTTCTTGCATCTGAATAAACTACAAAATCATCTGGATCATAGCCATACTCATAATCTTCGTCATAATCATTCTCATCTACAATTCTGAAATCGATTGTTCTTGTGATCCTGTCAGCTCCCAGAACCTTGATCATTACTTTCTGTCCAAGAACATATTCTTTATGAGTACTCTCGCCCACTAGCTTCATATGATCTTCATCATAAACATAGAAGTCGTCGTTCATAGAAGCCGCTCTGATCATTCCCTCACAGGAATTATCAAGTTCAACGAAGAGTCCCCAGGCTGTAACGCCTGATACGATTCCTTCAAATCTCTCTCCAATGTGCTGCTCCATGTACTGAGCCTTTTTGAGCTTATCTGTTTCTCTCTCTGCTTCTTCAGCACGTCTCTCTGTTTCTGAAGAGTGCTTGGCTACTTCATCAAGAATTTCCTCGTAGTGAGAAGCCTTCTCCGCATTCATTCTGCCCCTCAGGTGATCCTTGATAATCCTGTGGATCTGAAGGTCAGGATATCTTCTGATAGGAGAAGTAAAGTGACAGTAATAGTCAAAAGCAAGTCCAAAGTGCCCTGTACATTCTGTACTGTACTTGGCCTGCATCATACTGCGAAGTGTCATTCTGCAGATAACTGCTTCTTCCTTGCTACCCTCAATCTGCTTAAGTAGCTTCTGTAATTCTTTTGGCTTAACACCAACATCCTTCCTTGACTTGATGTGATGGCCAAAGTTAGAAACAAAAGCAGATAGTGTGCTGATCTTCTCAGGATCAGGCTGTTCATGAATACGATATACAAAAGGACTCTGAAGATAATAAAAGTGCTCAGCCACTGTCTCATTAGCTGCCAGCATAAAGTCCTCAATAAGCTTGGTTGCAGTGTTCCTCTGGCGAGGAAGAATCTCTATAGGATTACCAGCTGGGTCAAGTATAATCTTGGTCTCAGGGAAATCAAAGTCTATTGCACCCTTATCTTCTCTTTTCTTGCGTAAAAGAGCTGAAAGCTGTGCCATATCCTTGAACATAGGGACAAGCTCTTCATACTTCTCTATTTCCTCAGGATCCTCATCCTCAAGAATCTTGGCTACTGACGTATAAGACATACGCTCATTGACGTTAATTACTGACTCGACAATATCATGGTCAACAATTACGCCGCTCTTATCAATTGTCATAAGACAGCTAAGTGCAAGCCTATCCTCCCCGTGGTTGAGTGAACAGATTCCGTTGGAAAGTCTGTGAGGAAGCATAGGTATAACTCTGTCTACCAGATATACACTGGTTCCTCGTTTATGAGCTTCTCTATCAAGTGCTGAATTCTCCTGAACATAGTTGGTTACATCTGCAATGTGAACACCAAGATGATATAATCCCTTCTCATCAATAGAAAGACTTACTGCATCATCAAGATCCTTGGCATCCTCGCCATCAATAGTAACCATCTGAACATCCCTAAGATCTGTTCTGCCAAACATATCTGCTTCACTTATCTGGTCAGGACACCTGTTAGCCTGGTTGATTACCTTTTCAGGGAATTCACTTGGAATATCATAGCCCTTTACAATAGACATAATATCTACTCCGGGATCATTGATATTGCCAATAACCTCTTTAACCTTGCCTTCTGGCTTCTTGCGTTCAAGAGCATTGCCATAGTCTGTGATCTTGACTACTACCTTATCTCCAGTAACAGCCTTGCCATGATGCTCAATAGGAATAAAGATATCACTCTGGATTCTGCCATTATCAGGAATAACAAAGCCAAAATTCTTCTCACCCTGATAAGTTCCAACTACCTCATCCATTCCTCTGACGAGAACATTCCTGACACGACCTTCCTGTCTTTTACCAGTAGATTCAGGTAACAGTTCAACCTCGACTGTATCAGAATGAAAAGCTCCGTGAACATATTCCTCAGGAATAAAGATATCTTCATCTCTTCCCTCGACTTCCACAAAACCAAAGCCCCTTGCATTAGCAATAAAGGTTCCTACTACCATTTCTTTATTCTTTTTGCCTAAAAAGCTCTCATTCATTCTCTTGAGACTTTTACCTTTAATCATAATACCTCGCTAAAAAATAATCAATACTCAAACCATTTAATAAAAAGAAAGGCACTCACAATGGAGTGCCTCAAAAACCTAATAAATTCAAATAAACAAATTAAAGAATGTTCATATTAAGAACAATTGCAATAACAACGAATAATACAGAAAGAATGATTGTTACCTTCTTAAGTACGCCTTCTCTTGAACGACCCTTGTTCTTGCCCCAATATGTATTCTCAACTGTTCCCTGAATTGCTCCAAGTCCCTGATTCTTGCCTTCCTGAGCAAGTACAAGAACTACTAAAGCGGCACAAACCAGCATAAAAATTACACCAACAACATAACTTAAAACGCTCACTTAAAATAACCTCCCGAAGTCAATAAATCGCATTAAGCTCATATTTTTTATAAATTACAAGCAAATAATACTCTACCACATTTGCGTAGTATCGTCAATTATCAACTCTTTTGATTGGCTTAGCTTAATCCAACATTATTTCTTGATAAGAAGAGACTTACCAGTCATCTCAGCTGGCTGCTCTTCACCCATACACTCGATAAGTGTAGGAATGATGTCTGCAAGACATCCGCCCTCTTTAAGTGTATAAGCTGGATCATAGTTAACAAGGATAAATGGAACAGGATTTGTTGTATGAGCTGTCCATGGCTCTCCTGTCTCATAATCGATCATCATATCAGCGTTACCGTGGTCAGCGCAGATGAACATTGTTCCGTTCTGAGCCTTAACAGCATCTACTACCTTGCCAACGCACTCATCAACAACCTCGATAGCCTGAACAGCTGCAGGAATAACACCTGTATGTCCAACCATGTCTGGATTAGCGAAGTTAGCGATAACAACATCGTACTCCTGAGAGTTGATTGCGTTAACGATCTTCTCACATACCTCTGGAGCGCTCATCTGAGGCTTGAGGTCGTATGTTGCTACATCCTTAGGGCTGTTAACAAGTACTCTGTCCTCACCCTCGTTAGGCTGTTCAACGCCACCGTTAAAGAAGAATGTTACATGAGCATACTTCTCTGTCTCAGCGATACGAGCCTGCTTCATTCCCTTAGCTGCAAGCCACTCACCAAATGTGTTGTTGAGAAGAACCTTCTTGAATGCAACTTCCTTGTTAGGAATAAGTGGATCGTAATCTGTAAAGCAAACGTAAGTAACCTCTGGTCTCTTACCTCTGTTAAACTTATCAAACTCATCATCACAGAAGCAATGTGTGATCTCTCTTGCTCTGTCAGGACGGAAGTTATAGAAAATAACTGAATCGCCATCCTTGATAGTAGCTACAGGAGCACCATTCTTCATGATAACTGTAGGGATAACGAATTCGTCTGTCTTGCCATCCTTGTATGAGTTAACCATGCACTCGTGAGCTGAATCAGCCTTGTTGCCCTCACCCTTTGTAAGAGCATTGTAAGCGATCTCTACACGGTCATAGTTGTTATCTCTATCCATAGCATAGTAACGTCCAGAAATAGAAGCTACAGCACCAACGCCGAGCTCTTTCATCTTATCTTCAAGCTGCTGTACGAAATCAATTCCGCTCTCTGGTGGAGTATCTCTACCATCAAGGAAGCAGTGAACGAATACCTTATCAAGGCCGTTCTTCTTGGCAAGCTCTAAAAGACCATAAATATGTGTAATGTGGCTGTGTACACCACCATCTGATACAAGGCCATATAAATGAAGAGCTGAACCTTTCTCCTTACAGTTGTTAATAGCAGCCATAAGGCCCTCATTTGTAAAGAAATCACCATCCTCGATTGACTTGGTAATTCTGGTAAGCTCCTGATATACGATACGGCCAGCACCCATATTCATGTGACCAACCTCTGAGTTACCCATCTGTCCATCAGGAAGACCTACTGCAAGACCTGATGCATATCCCTTAACAAAAGGATAATCCTTCATAAGACCATCCATTACAGGAGTCTTAGCCATTGCAATTGCATTTCCCTCTGGGTTTTCATTAAGTCCGTATCCATCAAGGATCAAAAGAACTGTAGGTTTAGAACCTCTCATTTATATATCCTCCATTCTACATGCCAAGAATAAGCTCTTAGCACAGTCAACAATATTGAAATGCAGATGATTATTCATCCTTGCATAGTATAGCTCAATAGTGGCCACTCTGACAAGTAATTAACAAAAACTTAATATTACAATTATCACTTTAAAACATATCCTTCAATCCTTATATATTTATAAGAATCCTGAACTTCTGAATCATAACCAAAATGAATCTCAGTTATATAAAGAACACCGCCTCCGGTTATTGCGATCTTTTGGGATAAAATATCCTGATTAGCACTATCTGCGCCGCTTTCGTCATTAACAGCCAGAGTCGTCAACAGACTTGCTATATTGGCAGTTCCAAGGTCCACATCTTCTGACAAGGGATAAATCGGAAAAGCATGTATATCAGCCATCGTCTGAAGCTCATTTCCCTCAAAGCTAATATCCACATAGTAGACATCTGTGTAACCATATACATCCAAATGATCAATACTTCTCCGTAAATACACATCCTTATGAGTATCTTTATTGGCATTTCCTGAAGCTTTTTTCATTCTATCAATAAGGTCATCTGATAAATTATTCTTTATGTATCTGGCTCCAGCAATTCCGCCCTCATCAACAATAGCATCATAAGCTATATAAGCCTTCGCAAGATCCTGTGAAGATGAATCCCTGCCAAGAGCAAGTACCTTCTCTATGCTCTTTTTCTGTGATCTTGTAACCACGCTGTACATATTCGTACCGGGGAAGAAAAGAATTAAAACAGAAGCCGCAATCAGAATAAAGATTACTCCTGCCATAATATCTTTATTGTTGATGATCCTGTTGGAATATAAACCAAAGTACACAACTTCAAATAAAATAAGCACCACTCCAAGATATCTACTCTGCGTAAATCCATAGTTATCTATTCTTATGTAAAGGCACAAGAACTGAAGTACTATAAATGGCAAAAAGAAAAATGGAAATGCCTTAAAAAGCTTTTGCAAATTCTCATCGCAAGCTCCCTGAGCCATTGTCCATATGAATACTCCAAACGCAAAGAGCCATGTCAGTATCGAGAAAACCTCATTAGACGGGAGTTTCATAGTAGCAATGATCTTGAAAATATAGATGTAGATAATTACAAAGGCAATAGCCAAAAGAGCTGTAAATACATAACTCAAAACAGCTTTTCCAAACTTGGTTATCTGTGCCTCTGTCTTACTAAGCCCAATGAGAATACATGGATATTCCACCAGTCCCAGTAGAATAATCTCTATTCTCTCCATCAGATCGAGCTTGTAAGTATCGTAGATAAGCGTATTAAATACAGCAATAATGAGAACAACGCCAAGAGCAATTATGCCATAAACAAGTTCCGCTTTCATAAGACCGCAAAACGCCTTGGCCACATAGACTTCAGTATTTTCTTTGCTTCTTTTGTAAAAAAAGAAAATTGTAAGTCCAAGATATGTCACTACATAACAGATAATAAGATTTCGGGATATTTCTTCGAAAGCATCCCATATATCTTTGTATTTATAATCGTCGCATAAAAACTCAGTCATAACAATGCACGAAACTGTAGTGGCTACAGAGACAGCCATGATCAAAGCATTGATCAGTACGCTCTTAGCGCTTGTTACAACATAGCCTTCGCATTCCTGCTTTTTATAGTTATGAATAGCTTCGCACAAAAGGACTCCAACCGCTAAGCCTGCCAGAAGCTCCGTTCCAATTGTAAAGACTTCATCCAGCTGAACATGGTTTTTGTAAAGCTGATCACCTACAGTAACGGACCAGCATACCATCGACAAAAAGAATAACAGCACAGAGATAAGGTGTTCCTTGATCGCGCCCTCATAGCTCTCCTTAAGCTTTTTTACCACCAACATAACTTTCCTCCACCATGAAATTATTCATATCTAAAGAATGATAAATCCCCATCTCTCATTCTTCTTCATCCAATGTCTTATCAACATCAATATCAAGGGTCAGATCAGGCACAACGCCTTTAAGATGCTCTGTAAGATAATCGATGATCAAATCATCTTTTAAATCGTATTTATATGGCACCTGAACATCAAAAGAAACTCTCTTTTCTCCGCTATCATGATGCACCAGTCTGAAATCATGAAATGTAAGTTCAGGCCCGAGCTGGCTAAGAAACAATCTGACCTTACTCTTTAAATACTCAGTTTCTATGTCTCCTGAAATAACTGGATCCATATGTATAACAACCGTGCAGTGATATTGTTGCGTAATTTCTTTCTCAATATCATCGATCAAATCATGAACCGTCACAATATTCTGATCACCAGGAACTTCAACGTGAAGAGACATGATAATTCTGCTAGGTCCATAGTTGTGCACGAGAATGTCATGAACTCCAAGAATTCCCTCATGAGCCATTACTTTATTTTTAACGTCCTGAATAAATTCCTTGCTGGGTGGTTCTCCAAGAAGTGGATTTATAGTGTCCTTGGCTGCCTCATAGCCTGTTTTAATGATAAAAAATCCAACGAATACGCCAAAAAATCCATCTACTATAATTCCTGTTTTGTAAGCAAAGATACTGGATGCAAGCACCACAGATGTAGTGAATACATCAGAAATACTGTCCATTGCAACAGACCTTAAGGTCTTACTTTCAATCTTTTTGGCAGCCTGAAGGTTCCCCTGGAACATAAGAAGCTTGATGATAATGGAAACTATCAGAATAACAGCTACAGTGAGATTAAACTCAGTCTGTTCTGGCTTGATTATTTTATTTACTGAGGTTCTGACAACCTCACAGCCTGTAAGTATGATAAAAAGAGAAACAATGAGACCTGCGATGTATTCAAGTCTGCCATGTCCAAAGGGATGCTGTTCATCAGCCTCCTCCCCTGCAAGCTTAAATCCAATCAGTGTAACGATTGATGATGCAGCATCTGACAAGTTATTAAACGCATCACCAAATATAGATATAGAGCCACTTATAAGGCCCGCCATAAACTTGGTAAGAAATAAGAAAATATTAAGACCTATGCCAACAATTCCACTAAGCAGTCCATAGCCCTGCCTTACCCTTGGCCTCTTAACCTGTTCATAATCTTTGATAAAAAAACGTGCAAGGAAACAGATCATTACATCTAACCTCCTGTCATCTATTTGTATCTGTTATCATATGTCTCACACAAACTCAGTAATAATCAAAAGAGTTCCATCTGTGACAGTAACTTCCGCCTCTTCATCGATAATGAATTCATTGCTGACTCCAAGAGGAAAATCACTTGTCAGCTCTCCATCTTCAAGGGTATACATAAGTCCCTTTAATGTAACACCCCTGGACATCTCAGTAAGGGAAAAAACAGATAAATATCCGGTATTTCCCCTGTTGAACCTGATAGTTTCATTCTCGGCTATCATGATCATTCTGTCCTGGTCAAAGATATATCCTCTTCCGCCGTTATGCTTAATGAATGTAAGTGTCTGAATATTAGCAAAAGAATGATCAAATCTCCTGCCTCCAAGGGCTCCGTATAGATAAAACTTCTGATACCCCTTGGATAAACCAATCTTAACTGCCTTAATTGTATCCGTATCATCTTTTCTCACATCCAGCTTAACAATCCTGTCTGGATCATGCTCAGCTATTTCTCTGATTCCTCTAAGTACTGCAGGATCAGCTTCGGCTGCTGAGTCAAAATCTCCAACTATAAGATCTGGCAAAATTCCAAGCTGCTGAGCATACATAAATCCTGCATCGCAGGCAATAACGAAGTCGTCCTCATTTTTCTTGATATCAAGCGGTGTGAACTTACCAGCTGATATTATTATGCACTTTGGTTCTGATACTTTATTTACCATTTCTTCTCCAAATAAAAAACTAGTACACCTGACACACTATCAGATGTACTAGTTAATTATACTATATATTTCCTATTATGCACGGATTCTGGACTCGATGGTCTTAATATCCATCTCATACTCATCAGTTCCGCCCCAGTCACCTACTATAGTCTCAGTTGTCTTGCCATTCTCATCAGTTATTGCAGTAGATAATCTGTAATTCATCTTGGCAACCTTGGTATTGCTGCCTGAATTAGTGTAACTCTTAAGATAAGTTACAGTATATTTGGTATGAGGATATAGATTACCATCAATAGCACCCGGCTCGTAAGAGATTGAATTTCTCTGAACACCGTCATCCTCAAAATAATTAGCCCAAAGTGTGATAACACCAGCAGTCTCTGGATTCTCTTCAAAATCAAGGAATCTATAGCTAAACTGTCCATCGTTTCTGTTAAGAATAATAGCTTCTCTGCTGATAGCTACATAAGTTGTGTTCTCCTGAGGAGTTTCTTCGTTGTTAAGGAAGATATTCCTGAGATTAACATATTCCTCAGAAACCACAAAATCTCTAAGTTCATCAACATTACCAACATCAAGCTGAGCAAAAATCCCGGCAAATACTCCCTGAACATTCTGTGCATCAGAAATGCAGGCTCTCATAGATGAGATTTCATTACTTGATCCAACGCTGTTCTCAATATTAGCAAGTACTGTCTCATAAGCTATAGCATCCTCATAATTCATAGTAAAAGAATCAGATGCAGGAACTGCGTACTTAAGAAGAAGTGCCTTAAGTTCCTCAGATGGATTAGCTTCATATACAGAAGTAAGTCTTACGAGCATATCAGAATATTTGCTATAGTTGCAACCTTCAGGATCTGTATTTCTAAACAGTGCATTTACATCATCTGCATAAACACTAAAGCATCTGTCATAAGCCGCATTTAAAAGCTCTACAGCGTCTGTGTTAGTCGCATCCTGCTCAAGTACATTAACAACGCTAAGGATTGTATCAATGTTGCCCTCTCCCTTATTGATTGTATTAACAGCATCATTCATGATAACTGTAAGGTAATTAGATAAAAGAGCCTGGCTCTCTGTGTTCTGCCAGCCATCATACAAAACCTTTTTGGCTGATTCTGAATCGTCAATGCTAAGGTATGCACTTGCCATGTTAGAATAAGCTGCTACAGATCCTGAATCAATCTCGATAGCTTCTGAATAGGAACTGATCGCTGCATCATATTCAGCCTTCTGTGAATATTTATTGCCTGCTGCAATAGCCTTATTAACCTTAACAAAAGGTAAATGGCTGTATACTGCATATCCACATACAACAGCAACAACTGTAGCTATACCTATTATTGCAAGTTTTCTAAAATCTATTCTATTAGCGCGTTTGCGTCTGATATTGCGCTTATTTTTTCTTTTAATTGTATTAAGAGAATTATCCTTTCCTCTATAACCCATAGCCGTCTGCAACGTTCTAACTCCTTATAAATCCTCAAACAAAAAGTATCAAAACCCTAGTACCCCATTTCAACACTATCGCGTATTATATCATAAAATTTTTCTTAATTCTAGATTAAAAAAGCAGCCTCTTCTTTTTACAGAAAAGGCTGCTCCTAATAGGTCTGACTTATGCAAGAATCTCGTGTACAGCTGCTTTGATTCTCTCATCCTTGGCATTAGCATCGAAATACTCAAGGAAATGTTCTCCTGAAAGAGCTCCCTTAACGAGTTCTCTGTCGAGCTTGTTAAGAATATCAACAACATCTGTGTTGTAGGTTACCTTCTTAACTTCATCAAGAATCTTCTTGTTACGCTGCTCAGGCACTGCTCTCTCTCTTGGATAGCCCTGTCCTGACTCCTCAGAGAAAAGTTTCTCGAATGTGTACTCAAGATTGAGCTCAGCGCCCCATCCTGACTTAAGAGCAAAATTCATAGAGATTGCATTACCATCATTGATCTGAGCAAATGTGTAAGCATCAAGTGGATCTGTTACATGTCCGCAGATAACTCCAGGGAAGCTGTTGCATGCAAGCATAGCGCCCTCACCTGTTCCGCAACCTGTAATAACATAATCTACAGCGCCTGAGTTAAGGAGCACGCATGCAAGAATACCATTCTGTACATAAGTAAGCTGTGCCTTGTCCTCACCAGAATACATTCCATAGTTAAATACTTCAAAGCCATGCTTGTCAGCAACCTTCTTGAGTGCTCCATAGATCATCTCATTCTTGGCAGCCTGGCTGTTCTCATTGATAAGTGCGATTTTCATATCAACCCTCCGATTAAGATCAAATGCTAATTTCATCGATTAACGACTGATATAATTATAGTGAATTTATCTATCTTTCGTCTATGGAATAGCTATGATTGTGTAAGTTTTTCAAGATTTGTATCACATATTAACATATGTATTAATCTGCAAGAAGTCTGCCCATTTCACCAATGCCTTCATATACAGCATCCGGCTTAACATCCGACTTAGGAATATCATCTACTCCAGCTTCTCCAGTCAGAACCAGTACTCCCTTGGCGCCATTTTTAACACCTGTAGCAACATCGGTATAGAGTCTGTCTCCAACAAAGGTTATTCTCTCTTTGGAATATCCAGTTTTATCAACAACCATATCTACAGTCTCAGCAAATGGTTTACCAACATATTTAGGCTCTTTGCCTGTAGAAAGAGTTATAGCTGCGCACATCATACCACAGTCAGGAATAAAGCCTCCCTTAACAGGACAATTGATGTCAAGGTGTGTTGCAAGAAAAAGCGCTCCATTTCTAATGTATGTGCAGGCATTTGTAAGTTTCTCATAGGTAAGAGTCTTATCAAAGCCGATAACAACGATATCTGGAATATTAGTAGTATCAGCAGGAACAAAGCCCTCTGTCACAAGCACTTCCGGTTCAAAGAGGTTAATACCACCATCTCTGAAATCATCGATCAAAGGCTGAGTACCAAGCAGATACACACTCTTACCAGGATAATTGCTCTTTAAATACCTTATCATAACATCCCCTGAAGTCATGATCTGGTCCCTTGTGATATGGCAGTTCATTCTGGCTAATTTCTCAATATAAAGAGCTGGTGACGTGGATGAATTATTGGTAAAAAACAAATAGTCCTTGTCAGCTTTTTTTACAGCATCAAGGAAGTCCAATGCTCCATCCAGGATATCGTTATCCAGATAGAAGGTCCCATCCATATCAAGAACAAATAAATCTGTATCCTGAAGTACTTTTTTCTTAGTTTCTATATCAAACATTTTCTATTACACTCCAAATAAAAAGCTTATAACTGCTACTTGCATAATATTATGCCAACTGATTCTTGTTATGTTTCTCGTATAAAAGAACAACATCACCAGATTTTATAACAAGGTTTCCTCTAGGGATAATGGCCTTTCCTTTACGCCTGATCATAAAGATATAGCTCTGTCTGGAAATATCGATATCCTTGATAGCTACGCCGTTCCAGGAATGTCCATCATTTATCGTTATCTCTTTAAGGTCAATAGGCTGAATCTCTTTTATCTTTTCAGCGCACATTACAATGATATCGCCACTCTCAAGAACAGTCTGACCCCTTGGAATAATGGTGTCTTTCTTTCTCTGAATAGCTACGATCATGATATCCTTGGGAATCTGAAGGTCAATTATCTTCTTGCCTGTCCAGCTATCCTTGTCAGAAAGCCTGATTCTGATGAAATGGATATTTTCCTCTTCAGTATAGTCACCGACAGTCTTCAGTTTCTGGTACTGTTCAACGAATCCGGCGCTTATGATACCAGTTGGAATAGCAACCATACCAACACCTAAAAAGCTTATGATTATTCCTAATATCTTACCCATTACCGTTTTGGGATAAATATCGCCGTATCCAACTGTCAAAAGAGTTGAAACAGACCACCATACACCAGAAAATGCATTTTGGAAAACATCTGGCTGAGCATCATGCTCTACACTATACATACATAGGCTGGAGCCCATCATAAGTATCAGAATAATAAACACCGACGCCATCAGCTGCTGCTTCTTGCTGGAAAGGACCTCTGTAATAACATTTAGCTGATCATAATAGGAATTAATTCTAAAGAGCCTAAGTATCCTGGCCACTCTGAACATTCTGAACACTGCATAGCCTGCAGGAAAGAATATCGGCAGATAATATGGCAGGAATGAAAGCAGGTCAACTATTCCGGTAAAAGACAAAACATATTTAACTATAGATTTGGATTCCGATAACTTGGGATACAGCTCATTAGCTGTAAATACCCTAAGACAATAGTCAATTGCAAAAAAGAATGTAGTAATTGCTTCAATAGCAAGGAGGAGCCCTTTATAGTGCTCCTCCATATAATCAAATGTAATAGCAAATGCCGCAAAAAGATTAAGTGCAAGAGCTACAATGCTCAGCACATCATAGAAACGGTTTAAGGGCTCATCAATAACCCCTGTACTGACCATATTAAAGGTTTTGGCTCTAAGTCTGTTTAATCTTGCTCTACCACCTTTTAAATCAGTCATATTATCCCCCGTATCCAGATTACTTAATTATTTCTTACGCTTACCAAAGCTCTCCATTACAAGGCTGCTAACATCAGCAAGGTAATCAAGGCTTCTCTTTTTATTCTCAGCTTTTATAGCCTTCTTGTCAGACTTGGAAACATTCATAGTATCAGTATCTGGCTTGTCAGCCTTCTTTTTCCTTGGAGTATCCTCCATATACCATGACTTTGTAGAACCTTCCCCTTTAATATTGATACGTCCTACATTTTCGAATCCGTCGCCATTTTTCTTTGGCTTTCTCTCATACTTCTTGGTATCAGAACCAGCCTTGGATGAATCGCTTGACTTATTAGAAGACTTATCTCTATCAGCCTTGATGCTTGCGATCAGGCTCTCATCAAGACCTGTGCTCTTTGTGAAGCCATCGTTATCATTAAGTGGCTTATTCTTTCTCTTTGGCTTAGGGAAAGCTTCACCGTCCTTATTATCTCTGCGGCTAGAAGAACGTCTATTGTCCTTGTCGTAAGATTTGCGACCGTCCTTATCAGAACGTCTGCCATCTTTGCTACGACCGTCTTTGTTTCTTCTGTCGTCGCGATTTCTATCGCCACGTTTTCTATCACCGCGGCCTCTGTCACTTCTATCTCTGTCGCCACGTCCTCTCTCACCGCGAGTCTTAAAGTCTCTGCGGTTTCTGTCGCTCTTTTCGAAGAGTACAAGGTCCTCGAGGTCTGCGCCCATCTTGAGCTTCATGAAGCCGGCTGCAAGCTGCTCCGCAGTGTACTCGCCCTCTTCAACCTTCTGGTTAACAAACTCAAGAACAGAAGTGATATCGCCATTTTCGATAATATCGATAACCTCGGCAAATACCTTCTGTGACTTAACTCTTGTGATCTCTTTTGCCTTAGGAACGTGTCTTTCCTCAATCTTGGTGTGACATACCTTCTCGATTTCTCTGAGCTTGTACATCTCCCTGCCACCAACAAGGGTAAAGCTCTTACCACTTCTGCCGGCTCTTCCTGTACGTCCGATTCTATGAACGTAGTACTCAATATCTTCAGGAATATCGAAGTTAAATACAGCTTCTACACCACTTACATCAATACCTCTCGCTGCAACATCAGTAGCGATAAGAATATTGATCCTGCCGCTTCTAAAGAGATTCATTACTGTATCTCTCTGATTCTGAGAAAGGTCTCCGTGAAGGCCATCAGCAAGATATCCCTTGCCCTTAAGGCTCTCTGCCAGCTGGTCTACCATTCTCTTGGTGTTACAGAAGATAAGTGATCTTGCTGGGCTATAGTAGTCCATAAGTCTCACGAGGACTTCTTCCTTCATTTTCTGTGGAACTCTATAATAAGCCTGCTCAATAGCTGCTACAGTGATCTCCTTGGGAGTCATTTTGATGTACTCAGCGTCAGGCTTCTGGTATGTCTTGGTAATCTTGAGGATGGCATCAGGCATTGTAGCTGAGAAAAGAGCTGTCTGTCTCTCCTCTGGCATCCCCTGAAGAATAGTCTCAATATCCTCTCTAAAGCCCATATCAAGCATCTCATCAGCTTCATCGAGAACAAGGACCTTAACATCTTTCATCTTCATGGTGTGTCTGCGCATGTGATCCATTACTCGTCCAGGAGTACCAACCACGATCTGAACACCATTTGAAAGAGCCTTGATCTGTCTGGAAATATCCTGTCCGCCATATACAGCAAGAACCTTGATTCCAAACATGAACTTGGCAAAATCTCTAATATCATCTGCAGCCTGCATAGCAAGCTCTCTTGTAGGGCACAGAACAACTGCCTGCAGATGCTTATTAGTTGGATCCACCTGCTGAAGAAGTGGAATACCAAAAGCTGCAGTCTTACCTGTTCCTGTCTGCGCCTGTCCTATTATATCCTTACCCTGTATCATTACAGGAATAGCTGCCTTCTGGATAGGTGACATGTATTCAAATCCCATCTCTGTAACAGCTCTTATTATTCTCTCATCAAGTCCTGATTCGTCGTAGCGAACCTTCTCTTCAGCAACCTCGTTTTCCTTAATAATTTCTTTTTCTAAATCTTTACTCATATATTTCTTTCTATCTTTTTTACTACTTACAGCGATATTACGCATGTCTCCACTTCGTTCTCGACATGCTACGTCCATTCGAAAATCAACAGGCTCTCTTCATTCGCCTGTCTTTTTTTCTCATGTCCGTTCAGTCATTTCATAAACACAGTTTTTTATGCAAGCATAAAACTGTGTTTACTCATTCCTTATATCGCTCACATCTCACCGCTCATAACGTCCTTGTTCTTAACAAGGTAATCTACGAGCGAAATTATTGTTAACGCTAGTGCAACCCACATGATAATCTGAGTCAGGAGCTGAACTGCATCAATAGGCAGATCTGCGATCATCAGAATAACCATGATCATCTGGAAGGTTGTCTTGAACTTGCCCCAATAGCTGGCAGCAATAACTCTTCCATTATCAGCAGCTATAAGTCTGAAGCCACTGATCACAAACTCTCTGGCAATGATAATAACCACAATCCATGAAGGAATACGGTCAAGCTCTATAAGGCATATCATAGCACTGCACACAAGGAGCTTATCAGCCAAAGGATCCATAAACTTACCAAAATCCGTAATAAGATTATATTTTCTGGCAATCTTTCCATCCAACATATCAGTCAGACTGGCAACAATAAAGATTGCAAGTGCGATCCACTTAAAAGTGTCATTTCCAGGACTAAGCAGCAAAAATGCTACAAAAAAAGGAATCAAAATTACTCTTAAAACGGTCAGCTTGTTAGGTAAATTCATGTTGTTTCCTCCCCAATCAGATCATATTCATTAGATCCTGTTATCAATACTTTTATATAATCACCAGTCATAAGCTCGCGCTTAACACCAGTGACAAATACATACCCATCAATATCCGGAGCATCCTTATAGGTTCTGGCAACATAGGAAAGTCCATCCTCGTCGTCAGTATCTGTAATTCTACCCTCGATTACAGCCTCCACAGTCTTGCCAATCATATCTTCGGCATTCTCAAAAGCTATTTCCTGCTGAAGACGCATAAGTTTGTTACGTCTTGTATTCTTGACCCTCTCAGTAACCTGATCAGGCATTGTAGCTGCAGGAGTATCCTCTTCCTGTGAATAAGTAAATACACCAAGTCTGTCAAATCTGAGATCTTCTACAAGCTTATAGGTCTCGTTGTGGTCAGCAGCTGTCTCCCCAGGGAAACCACTGATCAGAGTTGTTCTGATACAGATATCTGGAATTTCTGATCTTAGATGTTCTACAAGAGCTCTGATCTCAGCATTGTTGGTGCGTCTGCCCATTCTCTTAAGTATCCTGTCAGAACCAGACTGAATAGGAATATCCAGGTAGTGACATATCTTGGGCTCAGACTTGATTGTCTGAATAAGTTCCTCAGTAATCTCCTCAGGATAACAGTAGAGAACTCTGATCCACTTAAAACCTTCTATCTCACAAAGCTTATGTAATAGCTCTGGAAGCTTCTTTTCTCCATAGAGGTCTGTTCCATATAATGTTGTCTCCTGAGCAACAAGTAACAGCTCAGTTACACCAGCATCAGCAAGATTTCTTGCATCTGCAAGGAGCTGTTCCATAGGAACACTTCTATAAGAGCCTCTAACCTTAGGAATAATACAATAGGTACAGCACTTATCACATCCTTCTGCAATTTTTAGGTAATTGTAAAGGCCTCCTGTTGTAATAACTCTTTTTTGGCCTCCAATAGGCTTTCTATTGATGTCGTCGAAATAATTCTTGTGTGTACAGAGCTTATTCCGCTTAACTGTCTCATCAATTGCTTCAATGATCTTATCAGTTGAAGAAACGCCAAGAATCTCATCCACCTCAGGAATCTCAGTCTGAATTTCTTCTTTATAGCGCTGTGCAAGACAACCTGTTACAATAAGCGCTTTAAGCTGACCGGATTTTCTCCGCTCAGCTAATTCCAAAATAGTATTAATGCTCTCTTCCTTGGCATCATTGATAAAGCAGCAGGTGTTAACAACTGCTGCTTCTGCTTCTAGTTCATCATCAGTAAAGTTGTGCCCGTGGCTAGCCAGCATTCCCAGCATAACCTCAGTATCAACTCTATTCTTGTCACAACCAAGTGACACAAATAAAATCTTCATATATTACTCGTTCTCTGTAGCCTCAGTCTGCATTTCTTCCTTCTCTTCATCTGTGAGAATGCGAAGAGTCTCCTGGTTCATCTCGTCAACAGCGATTGAAAGAGGCTTCTGCTTATCCTTAACCTTAACCATTGGCTCATCACCAGCAATAATCTGTCTAGCTCTCTTAGCAGTAGCCATAACTACTGAATATCTTGAGCTGATTACTGGCTCCTCGCCCTCTTCAACTCCCTTGTTAACAACCTTCATAAGATCAACATAAGATGGGTGTATCATATAAAATCCTTTCCTGCGTCTTACGCATAAAACATTCAATGTGAAATATAGTATAAAACAACTTGGATTAAATCAAGTGTATAACTAACCTATTATCAGAGCCTGCTAAGCTGCTCTCTTACCTCAGCGATAAACTCTTTATTTCTGTCTGGAGTGCCATGTGCTGCTGTGATTATACCATGGACTCTTTCGACAGCATCCTCTAGTTTATCATTAATTACAATATAATCATAGTTCTCAATTCCAACAGCCTCTTCATTGGCTCTCTTAAGGCGCTGCCTGATAACTTCGTCTGATTCTGTTCCTCTACCGCGAAGTCTCTGCTCGAGAACCTCTGCTGATGGAGGCATTACAAACAAAAGAACTGCATCTGGATACTGCTCCTTGATCTGAAGTGCACCCTGAATCTCTATTTCTAGTATAACATCAATTCCTGCATTAAGTTTATCTTCTACAAACTTTCTAGGTGTACCATAATAATGGTTAACATATCCAGCATGCTCTATAAGGCCATTCTCAGCAATAAGCTTCTCAAATTCCTCATTGCTTACAAAGAAATACTCTCTTCCGTTTTCTTCACCTGGTCTTGGATCTCTTGTAGTAGCTGAAATAGAAAGTGCATACTGATCATACTTGGAAATAAGAGCCTTCATAATGGTGCCCTTACCTGCACCTGAAAACCCTGAAACAACAATAATAATACCCTTACGATTCATCTATAATACTCTCATTCTCTATTTGTGTTCTGGCGCTGATAGTTTCTGGCAAAAGAGCTGATAAAACAACCATACCATTTTCCATGACAATAACAGCCTTGGTCTTACGTCCCTGTGTAGCATCTACACTAGTGCCATCTTCCTTGGCCTTTTGGACCATTCTCTTAACAGGGGCCGCATCAGGGCTGACAATGCTGATAATCTTATCTGCGTTAACTATATTGCCAAAACCTATATGGATTAGTTTACTCAATGTTCTGTATCTGCTCCCTAACCTTCTCAATATCAGTCTTAAGAGCGATTCCTCTATCTGATATCTTAAGGTCTGTAGACTTGGAAAGAATTGTATTAGCCTCTCTGTTCATTTCCTGTGCAAGGAAATCAAGCTTACGGCCAATTCCATCCTTATCATCGCCATTTAAAAGAGTCTCCTTAGTAGCCTTAATATGACTACGAAGTCTTGTAAGTTCCTCATCTACGCAAACCTTATCTGCATAAATAGTAACTTCCATTGCAAGACGATTCTCATCAACCTGTTTATCCTCAAGAAGATCAGCAATCTTCTCGCGAAGTTTGGTCTTGTATTCCTGGATGATTTCTGGAGAACGCTCTGTAATATATTCCACATTTTCAAGCATTCCGTCAAGCTTTTCTGTTAAATCCTTGCAAAGAAATTCTCCTTCCTTTGCTCTGGACTCCATGAACTGCTTGCCAGCACCGTTAATTGCCTTCTGAAGACCGCTCCAAACTTCCTCTTCATCAAGCTCTTCCTCTTCCATAGTAAATACCTCTGGGAATTTAGAAAGAACTGAAATCCTGATATCATTATCCAAGCCAAAATCAGAAGCCATTTCATTTAAATACTTGAAATACTCCTCCGCAATTGCCTTATTATATTTAACCCTGGAATCTGATTCAGAAAAATCTTCATAACTAATGAAAACGTCTACCTTACCACGCTTCATGTAGTTCTTAAGTTCAGAACGAATAGCAGCTTCAAAAGCATTGAATTTTTTAGGCATCTTAAGGCCTAAATCCAAATATCTGTTGTTAACAGATTTAAGCTCGACAGTGTACTTACGCTGTCCCTCGGTGACTTCGCATCTACCAAAGCCAGTCATACTGCAAACCATATTAATTTATCTCCTAATCAAATTATTAGAATTGCATTATAACACTCGTTTTCTTAGCAATTCTACATAACATAATATAGCTCAAAATTAAGGCCAATGTCAATAAAGCCCCATTAAATGCGCCTTTGACATCGGCCTAAATAATTCATATAGAATTCAGATATTAAAGTGTTGCCAACAACAAGAAGAACAAGAACAACAATATAATTACAGCGAGAACGATGAATCCAATGATTGCACCCTTCTTACATCTCTTATAGTTTCTGATGTAGTTCATCTTTCTGAAGATAAATGCAGCAACAATTCCGAGTACTGGAAGGAAGAATGACAGGATAGAAAGCCACAGACTACCAGTGTCATGAATAGGAGTGCTGAGGATCTCACTGCTGTCAACCTCTTCAGCTCCCATGAACTCTGTATTCTTAGCCATCTGCTTCTTAGCCTCTTCAGGATCAATCTTAACAGCCTGAATTGGCTTATTCTCTTCACGAAGCTTCTTGTACTCTTCGATTTCCTTCTTGTTACCATATACAAGGTGGTTATGTCCAATATCTACGAGCTCAGGCTTATCCTCTGAGTAATCATGAACAGTTGGATCATAAGTAAAGAGAACCTTGTTCTTCTCAAGCCTTGGATCTGGGATAGGAACCGCAGAAATAAGAGACTTGGTATATGGATGAAGAGGGAACTGGAACAATTCCTCTGTATCAGCAATCTCAACGATATTACCCTTGTAGATAACGCCGATACGATCTGAAATAAATCTTACGATTGAAAGGTCATGTGCAATGAAGAGATATGATACGCCTCTCTCCTTCTGGAACTTCTTGAGAAGATTCAGAACCTGAGCTCTGATTGATACATCAAGAGCTGAAATAGGCTCATCAGCTACTACAAGTTCTGGTTCCATAACCATAGCTCTCGCAAGACCGATACGCTGTCTCTGACCACCAGAGAACTCGTGAGGGTAACGTGTAAGGTGCTCAGGAAGAAGACCAACTTCTTCGATCATCTTCTCAACCTTTTGTACTCTGTCAGCTTCGTTCTCAAAGAGATGGAAGTTGTACAGACCCTCTGAAATGATATAGTCTACTGTTGCTCTCTCGTTAAGAGATGCAGCAGGATCCTGGAATACCATCTGAATGTTTCTGATAACTTCTCTATCAAGAGACTTGGAAATATTACCAGAAATCTTAACGCCTTTATACTGGATCTCACCAGCAGAACAAGGGTTAACTCTGATTACAGCACGACCGATAGTTGTCTTACCTGAACCAGACTCACCAACAAGTGAGAATGTCTCGCCCTTATAAATATCAAAGCTTGCATCCTTAACAGCTTTGAAAGCGTTCTCTCCCTTTCCAAATGTAATATCAATATTCTTAACAGAAAGGAGAACTTCTTTGCCTGTTTCTGGATCTATTGGTCCATGCTCAGGGAACTGATTATTAGGCATTTTCTGAAACCTCCGTAATATCGTAAATCTTCAAAAACTTCTCATGAATATTCCGGATAATTTCCGGCTTTTCAATCTTAGGTGCCCTTGGATCGAGAAGCCAAGTCTTAGCATAATGAGTATCGCTCACCTTGAACATAGGTGGTTCCTCAATTGTATCAATCTTAAGGCAATATGGGTTACGAGGAGCAAACGCATCACCTGTAATCTTGTTGTAAAGTGATGGTGGTGTTCCTGTAATTGAGTACAGCTCTGTATCTCTCTGTGCAAGCTGAGGAAGTGATGAAAGAAGAGCCCATGTATATGGGTGTCTTGAATCATAGAATACATCCTCTACTGTACCAAGCTCTACGATCTGTCCGCCGTAAAGAACTGCAACTCTGTCTGCGATATTAGCAACTACACCAAGGTCATGTGTGATGAATACGATTGTGTAGTTATATTCCTTCTGAAGATCCTTAAGAAGCTGAAGGATCTGAGCCTGAATTGTAACGTCAAGGGCTGTTGTAGGCTCATCACAGATAAGAATCTTAGGCTGACATGAAAGTGCAATAGCGATAACGATACGCTGTCTCATACCACCTGAATACTGGAATGGGTAGTCATCATAACGCTTCTCAGCATTAGGAATACCAACCTTCTTCATGATCTCGATTGCTCTAGCTCTAGCCTCAACCTCAGAAACATTCTGATGCTTCATGATGATTGATGAAATCTGCTTACCAATTGTAATAATTGGGTTAAGAGATGTCATAGGATCCTGGAATACTGTAGCTCTCTTCTTACCACGTGTCTGTCCCCAGTCACTTGGATCTGTTACTCTTGCAAGATTGATGAAAATCTTACCAGAAAGCTTAGTCTCTGCTTCATCTACAAGCTTGCAGTACATAACGTTATCAAAGATCTTGATCTTTGTTTCCTCATCTGCAATGTTTTCGCCAAGCTTAAGAGCTTTTTTGAAATCATTGAGAATACGAGTAACATATTTTCTTCTTGTTGTATATTTGAATCTTCCTACAGAAAGGTAGATTTCCTTACCGAGTACTGAGTTTCTATCCATCTGCTCCTTAGTAATAGGCTTGGAAATATCAAGCTTATACTGAGCTTTAAGAGCAGCGAGCTTCTTCTCATATTCATTGAGATATGTAGCATCAGAAGAAACTTCCTCTTTGTGCTTCTGAATCAGATCATTTCTTTCCTTCTGAATCTTGGCAATTTCTTCCTCAAAAGCCTTAATCTTATTCTCTGAAGCCTTGATCTTATCCTTTTCCTTCTTGGTATCGAAGGTCTGTTTGAGGTTGAACTCCTCAGTCTTCTTGAACTTGAGATCATTTATCTTCTTGGTAAACTCTTCATCCTGTTCATCAGTAAGAGTTTCTTTAGATCTCTTCTCAGATTCAAGATCAAGAATCTTCTTGTAAGTATCTGCTCCGAACTCAAGACTTGAATATGTATTAAGCTTGTCAATGATCTTAGCAAGCTCTCTCTTACCAGCAGCATTGAGAGTAACAATAGTATTAGATAACTCTTCATCGTTGAAGATAATGTCACCCTTGCTGATAAAGCCGTTTGTCTCAAGCATACCTGCAAAAGTCTTGGTGAAAACTGACTTACCTGAACCAGACTCACCAACGATGGCGATTGATTCATTTTCATAAATGTCAAGTGAAATACCACGAATAGCAGTCAGTATACGACCTCTAACGCGGAATTTAACTTCCAAATCTTTAACTGATAATAATACTTTCTTATCTTCCATTTCTGCCATTCCTTACATATGTGTTCTAGGGTCTGATGCATCACCCAAATTCTGTCCTGTTACATAAAGTGCAACTGTAATGATTGAAGCAATTACTACAGGGCTCCAGAACTCAAACTGCCAACCTGGAGTAACCATCGCACTCTCAGCTTCATAAATAAGTCTACCAAGAGACATATCTGACATACCCATACCGATATAAGCAAGGAATACCTCGTATGAGATATATGATGGAATCTCAACAGCAAGTAATGTAACAATAACTGATGTCATAAATGGCAGGATGTTCTTGGTTGCAATTCTTGTAATTGGTGTTCCAAGACATCTGCTGGCCAAATTGTACTCTCTATCTCTGATGATGATAACCTGTGTTCTGATGAAGTAAGCAATAAAGAGCCAACCTGTAATTGTAAGTGCAAATACCATTGACCAGAAGCTAGGTGAAAGGATAAGCACAAGAACAGAGATAAGAAGGATTGAAGGAACGTTACCAACAATGTTGTAAACCTCCATCATGAACATATCTATTTTCTTGGAGAATCCCCAAATCGCACCTACCAAAACACCGATGGTCATGTTGATAGCAGCACAGATAAATGCAAGTGAAATTGAAATTCTGGAGCCATTCCAGATAGCGTCAAATGTTGACTGACCAGCTGCTCCAGCACCCAGAATCCAGTGGATGTTGTAACCAAACTTCTTCATGGCAGCCATAGGCTTAAGATGCTTGGCTGTAGAATCCATAAGGTTACCAAACTTGTCATACTCAACTACTGTTGGATAAATATAAGCAAACAGTATTACAAAAGCAAGTATGCCAAGGAATACTAAATTAATCTTCTTCTTAAAGAATACGCGAAATACTGAACGCCAGTATGAATATCTGGGAGCAGTAATCTTCTCAGAATCGAGACTGTTATGATCAACACGAGCAAATAATTCCTCGTCTGTCATTCCCTCTACTGTAAAAAGAGAATCCTTGTTTTCCATTTTAAATACACTCTCCAATCAATTATAAATGATATCTATTCAAACCTTATCTTGCCTTACCTGAGTAGTTGATTCTAGGATCAACAAGTGAAATAAGAACGTCACCGGCAATAATACTTACAACAGAAAGTATTGCGTAGAAAAGAACTACACCAACGATTACACCGTTGTCGTACTGGTTAATAGCAATTGTAAGAAGGTTACCAGCACCAGGAACTACGTATACACGCTCTGTTATGATAGCACCAACCAATGCTCCAAGAACACCTGCTGGAATACCATGTACAATCGGGATTGAAGCATTCTTAAGGATATGCTTTCTAAATATCTCGCTCTCTGTAAGACCACCAGATCTAGCAAACTTAACATAGTCTGAATTCATCTGATCGATCATGTATCTACGGAGCCACTTCATAGTATCAGCAATAGGTCTAAGTGCAAGTGAAACGATAGGAAGCACATAAATCATCTTGCTAGTAGATTCAATATCAAATGTTGTAGGGAAGCCAAGCTTACCACCAATGGCTTTGAACAGGAAGATATAAGCCAGTGAAGGAACCGCTGTGATAAACATGATGTATGCTGTACCAAGCTTATCTACAAACTTATCTTTATGTCTTGACATCAAAATTCCAAGAGGAATACCGATCAGATACATAAGAAGTACTGAAATGATACCAATTGAGAATGAGTAACCCATCTTGGACTTACCAGCCTTAACAGTTGTCACGCTAGTATAGTCATCTGTAAATCTGTCTGAATTAACCTTATTAGCAAGCATTGATCCAGATACATAAACTGCTGAATGAAGATCATCAGCTGATTCCTCTGTAAGACCTGTAGGGAATGTTGTTGTTGTCATTACATAAGATCCCTGAGGCTTAGTCATAGTCTCAAATACATCAACACCCTGGTTAACTGCATAAGACTGACCAAGATTAAGTGTTACAAGGTTCTGATGGATGAATGGGAACTTACCATCAAAATATAATAAATACTTATGTTTAGTACCATTACCTATAATAGCTGGAGCAAACTTCTCTCCACCGTATATAGGATCATGAAGTGTAAATGTGATACCTGGGTTCTCAAGAACATCACCAGTGTTCTTCTCTACATAGTGAATGTTATCAACCTTGATAAGACCTGTAACATAAGAAACTAATCTATGTGTTATTGGAAGTGCCTTGTAAGCGAAAAGCTGCTGAGCTCCACCGTTAGCATACTTCTTGGGTGAAACCATGATCGCATTAAGTCTTACTACTGTATAATTATTAGCAGCACAATATTCATTGAATTTCTCAACGTACTCTGCTGTCTCTTTCTTATCATTCTCAGGCTTCTTGCCGATAGATGCTACGCTTGTCTTAGTCTCTTCGTCAATTTCACCTTTTTCTACTAAAAGAGAAAGATAATCTGTATATGTCAAATAATCGAGATAGCCATACTCTTCCCATTTACGGTACTGGTAGGCAACTTTCTCGTTGTTTCCATAGTTTTTGTAAACATTATCTGCAGCAAAAATAAGCTGCTTATCCAGCAATGTGTAAATCATGATCATTACAATTGCTACAACAACGAAAGCAGAAATTAATCCATGAAATAGTCTTCTTAATACATACTTACCCATAACTTTTTCCTTATTTGGAATATTTTTTTACGATATAATGCAAGCTATCAAATTTACATAAATATGGAGAAAGTGGGAAGTAGTTCCCACTCTCTCCTTGAAGTAGAAATCTAAGATATCTCTCATTATCACGTAGATATATAATCTACCATAAATCTTTACTAATGTAAAGCCTTAAATTAGAAGATACCTAAACTCTTAACCATGTATCCAGCATAGTCTGGAAGCATTGTATCGAGGTATGTCTGAGGATCACCATAGTCAGGGCCCCATCCAGAAACATCGCAAAGATCGCAGTTAAACTCATATCCATAATCTGGATAGTAAGCTGCATAGTACCAGTCATCAGATGACTCGCAAGCTACAAGGTTGATAACAACCTGCTTGTCAAGAGCTGCCTCAAGAGACTGCTTGAATGCGTTTGCTCTGTTTGTGTATGTCTCACTTCCAGCGAAGTATGGAAGATCGATCTGGATAGGATTCTCAGCTGTAACTTCTACACCCTGCTTAGCAAGCTGCTCAGCTGCCTTAGCAAGACTCTCTTTTGCTGCTGTTGGGTTGTACCATCCATCGAAACCATCAGATGAAAGCTTATCAGCATCCCAAACCTTAAGCTTAACGCCATCAGCGTCAACCTGAGCCTGAACGATCTCACCATAGTATGTACCAGCTGCAAATGTTGTAGCTGTTCCGTTAATATCTACAGTAGCGTCCTCTGGAAGTGTTACAAATGTTCCAGGAACATATGAGTTTCTAAGTGAGTTGAGCTTAAGATCCTCACCCTGTGTCTGAGCATTGTATGCTGCTCTGTCAAGTGACTGAACAACTGCAAGTCTGAAGTCCTGATTCTGCATAGCGATTGTTGTTCTCTGTGCCTCGAATACAGTCTTATCAGAAATAGCTACAGATGCATCATTGAAGTTTGCAAATCCCTTACGGTTGATGTTAAGGAATCCCATGAATGATGTAGCATCTGTGTCTGTTGTGTAGTTATACTTGTCGAAGTTACCATCAGCCTTTGCAGACTCGATAGTTGATGTGTTAAGACCACATCCGTCAACGGTACCAGCAAGTGTATCGTTGTATGTCTTTGTTACATCTGTACCATCTTCATATACATATGTAAGAGTCTTGATATTCTGGTTATCCTTGTTCCAGTATGAAGGATTAGCCTTGAATACGATTGAGTTCTTCTCTGTGAAGCTTGTGATGATGAATGGTCCGCAGTATGCAATGTGGTCCTGATCAGTTCCGTAGTTACCTGAACCTGTTCCCTGACCAAACTGTCCGCCCTGTCCTTCATAGTATGATCTTGAAAGAGGAGCAAATACACCGTAGCTAAGCATTGACATGAAGTAAGGTGTGTCCTGCTCAAGTGTGTACTCAAGTGTGTAGTCATCAACCGCCTTAACACCAACTGTTGAGAAATCAGCTGTCTCACCGTTGATATAAGCATCAGCGCCCTTGATAACGCCCTGTACAAGGTACTCAAGTCCACCCATAGCGTCCATCATGTGCTGCATACCAGCTACGAAATCGTCTGCTGTAAGATCAGCAACTTCTCTACCCTGTGAATCAACCCACTTAACACCTTCACGAATCTTGAATGTGTATGTAAGTCCGTCATCAGATACTTCCCAGCTCTCTGCAAGTGCAGGCTGCTGAACATCCTCAACGTCATACTCTGTAAGTCCATCGTAAAGCTGGATAAGAATTCTGCTATCAGCCTGTCTTGATGTAGCAAGAACGTCCCATGTTACAGGATCGCTTGAGCTTGGATAGTTGTAAGAATCCTTGATTGTGTATCCTTTTCCTTCAAGGTACTCTTTAGCCTTCTCCTGGTATGTACCAGTTCCCTTAAGCTCTTCTCTAAGATCTCTAAGTGCCTGGATATCCTCAGAAGCGATAAGCTCTGTTGTTACGATAGCGTTGTGCCATCTCTCATCGTCGTTACCCCAAAGAGTTCTTGTAACAGAACCAGGAGCCATACGAGAAATAGCGTAGTTACCACCACGTGTTGTCATTGGAAGGAATACACCTGACTCAAGAAGCTTAGCTTCTGCAAGAGCCTGAAGTGCATAACGCTCTGAAAGGCTTGATGCACCAAGTGCGTTCTGGTATGTCTCGTAGTACTCACCAAGAGCTCTTTCATACTGCTTGGATGACTCTTCCTGATAGCTGTCCATATCCCAAAGCTCTGAATAAGCTTCAGCAGCAGCACGTGTGTCTGGCTCAACTCCTACGAGTGATGGAAGATCTTCCTCAACTTCCTCAGCTGGAGCTTCAGTAGCTTCTGTAGCAGCAGCTTCTGTTGTTGTTTCTGTTGTCTGCGCAGGTGTATCTGTTGTCTGTGCAGGAGCTTCTGTCTTGCCGCATCCAGCCATAAGTGTAGCTGTCATAGATGTAGCAGCAAGTAAAGCGATTACTCTGTTGTACTTCTTCATAATTTTCCTCCATATTATTAATAAGAAAATATATAAAAATAGCTATTTGCATCGTGAAGATACAAATAGCCTTTTTATCACTAGAATATGTTCCCCACAAATGATATTCGTAAAAACGTCATTGTCTCTACTTTCTTTCAAACTTGTATACAATTATACTACGCTGTTTAAAATAAATCAATAAGATATTCTCGTTTAACTATAACGATTACTTATAGTTTCTGATTGGTTTTCGTTAAGTTAAAGTTTAACAGTTTAAAGCGTTGTGCTGTTAACATAATAAACCATGTCTACCATTTTGGCTACAATTTTTTTAACAAAAATTTTATTTTTATAATTTCGTTCTTGATTTCAGTCAAAAATGAGATTGTAAACAATATTAATTTTGTAATAAAAAATCCTCCCAAAACGCACATTTGTGCGCACTAGGAGGATTTTGGATTTTATATTTTAGCAGTTATTAAAGGCAACTTGCATAAGCTGCTTCTGCACCTTCTGAATGAATCTTTTTGAGATCAGCAACAACTGCATCTGTAAGACCATCGATCTTATTAAGATCCTGATTCCACATCTTCTCGTTACCAAGAACTGCCTTAACAAGCTCCTCTTCTGAATCATTCTTGTGATCATAGAAGAACTCAAGAGCCCATCTGTCATCACTTACAGTGTATGTGTTACCTGCAGGTCTCTTACATACAAGTCCAGCATCTGTAAGCTCCTGAACATCATTAGAATAGAATGCGATATATGCAGCAAGTGACATTGTAAGGCAAACTGGAAGCTTACCATTCTTGTCAATGTACTGAAGGAATGATGGCATATTTCTGGCCTTCCACTTACTTGTTGAGTTAAGTGAAATAGACATAAGCTCGTGGTTAACGAAAGGATTGTTGAAACGATCCTTAACCGCAGCAGCGAACTCGTTAAGGTCATTCTCATCAAGGTGATCAACAAGTGTAGGAATAACCTCCTCGTTGAGCATCTTGTTCATGAAGCCTGCAACATTATCATTGTGCATACAGTCACGAACGATATCGAAGCCTGCAAGATATGCGCCAAGAACAAATCCTGTGTGTGCGCCGTTAAGAATACGAACTTTACGGTGCTTGTATGGCATAACATCAGGAACAACGTGTACGTTAACACCTGCCTTCTTGAATGGAAGTCTGTCCTCAAGACCTTCTGGTCCCTCAATGATCCAAACTCCAAAGATCTCACCTACATCGATGAGTTCATCATGGTATCCGTTAGCTGCCTCAAGCTGCTCTACTTCCTTGGCATCACGAATTCTACCTGGAACGATTCTGTCTACAAGAGTTGAGCAGAAAATGTTCTCCTCGTTAACCCATGTCTTAAATCCATCCTCAAGCTTCCACTGGTCAATGTACTGGTTGACGCACTTAAGAAGCTCTTTACCATTGTTATCAATAAGCTCGCATGAAAGAACAACAACGCCCTTCTTACCAGCCTTGTATCTAGCGAAAAGAACCTGTGTAAGCTTACCAGGGAAGCTGTTTGCAGGAACATCCTCAAAATTGCAGCTAGGATCATAAGCAATACCAGCTTCTGTTGTGTTAGAAGCGATAATATCGAGATCATCTGATACTGCGATTTCCATCATCTTGTCATAATCAGCCTTGTCATAAGGGTTAAGGCAGCAATCTACTGCAGAGATTACTCTCTTGGCATCAACCTTCTCTCCGTTCTCGCTTCCACGAAGATAAAGTGTGTAGAGACCTTCCTGCTTGTTAATAAGCTCTGTAAGTCCCATTGAAATAGGCTGTACAAGAGCAACCTTACCATTAAAACCAGCCTTCTCATTGCTGATATCAAAGAAATAATCAACGAATGCACGCATGAAGTTTCCTTCACCAAACTGAAGAACTCTTACAGGTGCTTCCTTGCAAACATAGCCTTCATAGCCTGACTTGGCCAATACATCATAGTTTAATAATTCCATTACCCAGATCCTCCTAAATTGTAAGCGCTTACAAATCGCTTAAAAAAGAAATTTGACTAACTATGTTATAACACATTTATGTAAGCGTTTACAATACCTAAATTTATGAAATCTAAAAAGATACCCTAAGGTATCTTTTAATGTATTAAGACTTCATGTCCGCCTTCCTTATGAGTGCTCTGCTGATCTTACCGTTAGATGTTCTTGGAAGTTCAGTTACAAAGCATATTTTTCTTGGATATTTATATAGGGCCACCCTCTCTCTTACAAAATCCCGAATCTCATTTTGCAGAAGCTGATCAGGTGAATATCCCTCATTTAATATGATGCTTGCTTTTACAAGTGTTCCTCTGTTTTTGGATGGATAGCCTGTGACAGCGCATTCAAACACCGCCGGATGCTTCATTATCACATCCTCTACTTCTGATGGACCAATACGATAGCCACTGGATTTTATGACATCATCGTTTCTTCCAAGAAAAAAGAAATTGCCATTTTCATCCTTCATGGCTCTGTCCTTGGTGTGATAAATTCCGCCGCTCCAAATTTCCAAATACTGCGCTTTGTCTCCCAGATACCCCTTAAAAACTCCCATTGGAAGTATTGCTCCGCTCCTTGGTATAATAGCAATCTCCCCTTCTTCGCCATCTGGAACTTCTACACCATCTTCATCTACTATTCTGATGTCATATAACGGAGAAGCCTGTCCAATAGAGCCCGTAACTTGCTCTTTTCCTACAGGAGTACAAATCTGAAGAGCTGTCTCTGTCTGTCCAAAGCCTTCTCTTATAATAAGGCCTGTTTTCTCCGTAAACTTCCTTGAGACTTCTAGTGGCATGGGTTCCCCGGCAGTTGTAACCTGACTTAAATAAGATAAGTCATATTTAGATAAATCCTCCAGAACCAGATATTTATATATAGTAGGCGGAGCACAAAAGGTATTGATTTTCTCTTTTTCCAGGAGTTCCAAAATGTCCCAGGCGTAGAACTGCTCGTAGTCATAGACCATAACAGCGCTGCCCATAAGCCATTGCCCGTAGAGCTTACCCCAGGCTGATTTAGCCCAGCCAGAATCAGCAACTGTCAAATGAAGTCCGTTATCTACTACGCCATGCCAGTTTTTAGCTGTATATATGTGAGCAAGAGGATATGAAAAGTCGTGTATTACAGCCTTTGGAGCACCATTTGTTCCGGAAGTAAAGTAATAGAGCATATCATCGTGAACATTAGTCTCTACTCTTTTCAGTTCCTCGCTTGCTTCATCCATCTGCTCATCAAAAGCTATAGCATCCCCATATTTATCACCGACTACAATCTGCACTACCTCTCCAGCACCAGTTCTGGTAAAAGACATATCGCCAGCCTGAAGGACTGCTTCCTTAACCTTATCACAGATATCATCTGAATTGACGCAGATAACTGCTTTTGCACCTGCCATCCTGATTCTCTCAGCAATATCTTTTACTGAGACCATATGCGATGTAGGTATAGCCACAGCACCTAGCTTGTGAAGCGCAATAATGCTGATCCAGAATTCATATCTTCTTTTAAGCAAAAGCATTACGCTATCGCCCTTTGTAATCCCAAGCTTAGCCAGCATATTGGCAGCTTTATCAGAGAGTTTCTTAAGATCAGCAAAAGAAAACCTTGTGATCACTCCATCTGTGCTCTTATGCACAAGTGCGAGTTTTTCTGGCTCTGTTTCTGCGTATTTATCAACTACGTCGTAAGCAAAATTAAAGCTTTCATCATATAAAAAATCAACGCCTTCTATATTACCTTTATCATCCAGCTTTTCTTTATAGAAATTTGTATATAATCCAGGCATATCCATACCCACCATTTATATTTTTATTTTAGATCAGATATATCCTATGCTTCTGAACTTCTTGTATCTCTCATCCAGAAGTCTGTCTGTTGGAACACTCATAAGCTCTTTTATCTGCCCATATATGTCAGCTGCAAATTCCTGTAAAGCTTTATCCTTACAGATTCTGTCAATAATTCCAAGAGAATATAATTTATCTGCAGTCAGTCCCAGAGCCCTTGCTGCCACATCTGCTTTATCAAGAGTCTTCCACAGAATGTTCGAGCAGCTCTCAGGAGACACAACGCTATAATAGGCATCTTCCAGCATCCATATTCTGTCAGCATGGCTAAGAGCAAGCGCACCTCCACTTCCACCTTCGCCTATTATTATAGAAAGAACAGGTGTCTTTAAGGTTGACATCTCATACAGATTCTCCGCAATAGCCCTTCCCTGGCCTCGTTCTTCCGATTCCACATCAGGAAATGCACCAGCAGTGTCTACAAAGCATATAACTGGCCTATGAAACTTCTCAGCCTGCTTCATGAGTCTCAAGGCCTTTCTATAGCCTTCAGGGTGTGCACTTCCAAAATTATGAAGAATGCGATCCTCGGTGTTCTTGCCTTTTTCTATTCCAATGACAGTAACAGGCATGTCCTGAAGTAGCCCGATGCCACCGATGATTGCTCTGTCATCTCCATATAATCTATCGCCGCTAAACTCCGTTAAATCAGTAAAACATCCATCAATATAATCTCTGGCAGTTTTCCTTTTTTCAGATCTGGCAGCTCTTACAATCTCTATATCAGTCATCATAATTTAAGCCCGCTCAACAAATCTCTTAATTCACATACTTACTTCTCTTGATGCTTCATGAAGTCGTAGCAGTCTTTCCAGATAGTCTTTTTGCTCATGCCTTGGAACAATAGCATCAATAAAGCCGCATTCCATAACTCTCTCAGCCTTCTGAAAGCCATCAGGAAGCGCGGTTTTCAAGGTTTTCTCAACTACTCTTGGCCCTGCAAAGCCAACTCTTGCTCCAGGCTCAGCCAGGGTAATATCTCCCAGCATGGCAAAGCTTGCATCAACTCCTCCAGTTGTTGGATTAGTTAAAAGAACTATATATAGCCCGCCTTTATCACTATGTCTTTTTACAGCGGCTGAAACCTTGGACATTTGCATAAGAGAGATCATTCCCTCCTGCATTCTGGCTCCACCGGAAACAGTAACGCCAATAACAGGAAGAGACTGCGTCGTAGCATACTCAAAGAGCCTTGTTATCTTCTCCCCTACAACTGCGCCCATAGAGCCCATCATGAAATTGCCATCCATAGCAAAGATACAGGTCTTATGTCCTCCAATCTGAGCTACTCCGGTGATAACTCCTTCATTTTCACGGCTCTTATCTTTGGCAGCAGTAAGTTTTTCTTCATACTCTGGGAAATCAAGGATATTCCTTGATGCCATATCCCTGTCATGCTCTATAAAGCTTCTGTTATCAGTCAGCATAAGGATCCTTCGCCTTGCCCTTACCGGAAAGTAGTATCCGCATTCAGGACAGACAAAGTAATTTTTCCTTATCTTTTTGACAGGCGATGTATTCTGGCACTTTTTGCAGGTGATCTTCCTACTTCTTATTCTTTTTTCGCTACTCTCAAGCTCATTGTCCGCCTTAAGAAAAAGCTTTTTTAAGTCCATTTTATAAAACCTTCTGACAGATCGTCGTATCATAGTTACCTACGATAAATCTGTTATTATTCATAAATTTCATGTGCATTTCCCTGTTGTTATCAACTCCAACAAGCACAAATTCTGAAAGGGCGCTCTTCATCTTCCTGATAGCGCCATCTCTTGAGTTTGCGCATACTATAAGTTTGCCCAGCATCGAATCATAGAAAGGTGTTACGACATAATTGGTATAAAGAGCTGAATCAAACCTCACATCGACGCCTCCAGGAACATGGAGCATTTCAACCTTCCCAGTTGATGGTGCAAAGCTCTGGGAATTCTCAGCGCAGATCCTGCACTCTATAGCATGCTTACTGATAGCTATGTCCTTCTGTTCAAAATCGATCTCTACTCCGGCAGCTGTCCTTATCTGCCACTCAACTATGTCCACTCCGGAAACCATCTCGGTGACAGAATGTTCAACCTGCAGCCTCGTGTTCATTTCCATGAAATAAAAAAAATTGCCTTTAACAAGGTACTCGATCGTTCCAACTGTTACATAGCCCACTTCTTTTGCGAGTCTTACGGAAGCCTCATACATCTGAAGGCGGAGTTCATCTGATAACACAGGAGCTGGGCATTCTTCTATGAGCTTTTGGTTCTTGCGCTGTACTGAGCAGTCCCTGTCTCCAAGAACTATAATCTTACCTTTGACATCTCCCAGTATCTGAACCTCAACATGCTTAACATTTTCAAGGTATTTTTCCATGAAAATGGCATCGTCGTTAAAAGAACTTCTGGCTTCTTTTTGGACCTGGTCAAAGGCCGTTTCAAGCTCATCCTCCGATCTTACAATGCGAATTCCTTTCCCGCCGCCACCTGCTCTGGCTTTTAATATAACCGGATAGCCAATTTCAGAAGCTGCCATAAACGCTGCTTCTACATTTTCCAAAATGTCACTTCCAGGTGTAACAGGAACTCCTGCTGCAGTAGCCAGCTTTCTTGCCAACTCTTTTTGTCCCATTTTCTCCATGACTTCTGAGCCGGGACTAATGAGAGTAATATGATTTTCTTCACATCTTCTGGCAAATTCAGGATTCTCTGATAGCATGCCATAGCCTGGATGAATAGCTGCAGCTCTGGTCCGCAAAGCAACTGTAATAATGGCATCCATATTAAGATAGCTGTCCTTGAGAAGAGGCCCACCTATGCAATAGCTCTCATCAGCCATACCAACATGAAGAGCATCTCTGTCAGCTTCTGAGTATACCGCAACAGTCACTATTCCCATTTCCTTGCAGGCTCTGATAATTCGTACAGCTACTTCTCCTCTATTAGCGATCAGTATTTTTTCAAACACATTACCACCTCCGCTTGTACAACAAACAAAAGACTTATACTGCACTACCTACTCTGCCTTAGTCAGGGCAAAAGAAAAATCGCCGCCCATGCATTTCCTGCCATCTACAGATACTTCTCCATGCAAAAGATATAGCGGATGGCTGCTACGCTTAAGCTCTACATCGATACGGATTGTATCTGAAGGTTTGATCATTCCCCTGAACCTGACCTTATCAAGCCCAGTGTATAAAGGTAAAACACCTGGCTCGTTCATCTTGTCAGCAAAAAGTATACAGGCTGATTGCGCCATCATCTCGCACTGGATCACTCCGGGAACAATCGGATTATCCGGAAAATGCCCCTGTAAAAAAAATTCATCTCCCCTGACATGATAAAAGCCTGTAGCTGTACCATCATCATTTAGAACTACTTCATCTACCAGAAGCATTGGCTCTCTGTGGGGAAGAAGCTTTTTTATTTCTTCTTTATTCATCGCTCTTTTCTCCAATCGCAAAAAGAACCTGACCAAATTCCACAAGATCGCCTTCTTTTGCATTTATGTTTGTAACTTTTCCATCTACTGGAGCCTTCACTTCATTCATCATCTTCATGGCTTCAATGCTACAAAGGACATCACCTTTTTTGACCATGTCTCCGACCTTAAGAGCCTTACCATTTACTTCTGAATAAAACACACCAAGAAGCGGAGCTTTTACCTCAGTTCCGTTAGCTTTATTTTCTTTTGGAACATCTGCCTTAGGTACAGTTACATTTACGCTAGCAGGCTCTGCCACAGCAACTATATTTTTCTTAAGTACAAGCTTTATACCTTCATCCTCAACAGATAATTCCGTCAGACCTAAATCTCTGAATACATCAACGTAGTCTTTAAGAGTATTTGTCATTTCTTTTCCTCATATTTCTTAAATGCAATGCAGGCGTTGTGACCACCAAAGCCAAGTGACGTACTCATTGCATACTTAAGGTCAGTAGCCAGTGCCTTGTTTGGTGTATAGTCAAGGTCACACTCTTCGTCTTTTTCCTTATAATTGATTGTCGGTGGAACGATTCCGTTTTGAAGAGCAAGGACAGATGCGATTGCTTCTACAGCACCAGTCGCCCCCATCATATGTCCTGTCATAGATTTAGTAGAACTGATATGAATATCGTAGGCCCTCTCCCCAAATACAGCCTTGATAGCCTTAGTCTCCATTGCATCATTAAGATGCGTACCTGTACCATGTGCATTGATGTAAAGGTTGTCAGCTTCCCCAATGCCAGCTTCAGTAGCTGCACTCTTAATTGCCCTTATAGCGCCGCTTCCCTCTGGGTCAGGGGCTGTAATGTGATAAGCATCAGAAGTATTACCGTAGCCTGTAACCTCTGCAAGAATCTGGGCGCCACGCTTTTTGGCATGCTCATATTCTTCCAGAATCAGCATTCCAGCTCCCTCACCCATAACGAAACCGCCTCTCCTCTTATCAAAAGGTAAGCTTCCCTCGTCAGGATCCTCTGAGAGGTTAAGAGCCTGACAATTTACAAAACCTGCCATGGAAAGTTCATTGATTGACGCTTCAGCACCTCCAGCTATTATCACATCCGCATAGCCGTGTTTGATCGCTCTGTAAGCTTCTCCAATTGTATGAGTTGATGTGGCACAGGCCGTCACAACAGGAAGTGTCGGGCCTTTTGCTTCGAATTTAATTGATATGGCGCCTGCAGCCATATTACTGATCATCATAGGTACAAAAAATGGTGATACAAAATCAGGACCTTTTTCTGTTAGCTTATTGGTCTCTCTGATAGTCGTATTGATTCCGCCTATTCCAGTTCCTACATAAACTCCAAAGCGCTCCTTATCAATGTCAGCATTAAGGATACCGCTCTGATCCACAGCCTGCCTTGCTGCTCCCATGGCATACTGCATGAAAAGATCTGACTTTCTTATTTCCTGAGCTGTCTCATAATATTTCTTGGGTTCAAAGTCTTTAACCTCGGCATCCAGACTCACCTTTAACCTTGATGCGTCAAAGCGCTCGATTTTGCCAATTCCGCACTTGCCGCTTGTTATGCTATTCCAGAAGGTTTCTACATCATTTCCTATAGGTGTAATAACCCCCAAGCCTGTAACTACTACTCTTTTCATTTATCTCTCCTCATATAACTGTTGTGTAACACTCATTTTCTGACTTACACGTACATTCCTCCATCTACCTTAATAACTTCCCCAGTGATATAGGAAGATGCATCAGATGCCAGGAACAAAACAAGATCTGCCACGTTATCAGGATCTCCAAGTGTTCCAAGAGGTATCTGAGTCCTTATCATATCTCTCTGTTCATCAGAAAGTGCTCCTGTCATGTCAGTCGCTATATAGCCTGGAGCTACAGCGTTACATCTAATATTCTTCTTGCCATATTCTCTTGCTACAGATTTGGTAAAGCCTATGATTCCAGCCTTGGAAGCAGAATAATTAGTCTGCCCCTTATTTCCCATAAGGCCTACTACAGAGCTGATATTTATGATGCTTCCAGATCTTTTCCTGACAAACTGCCTGATAAAAGCCTTGGTCACATACATAGTGCCCTTGAGGTTTACATCTATAACATCATCGATATCCATGGTAGATAGCGACGGCAAAATGTTATCTCTTGTAATACCGGCGTTGTTAACGAGAACATCAACCTGTCCAAAGTCAGCTAGTATCTCTTCACAAGCAGAAGCCACTTCATCAGTATTTTTGATATCACAGATATAGAGCTTTGCATCTACGCCTAGTTCCTTAAGCTTTTCTATTGTCTCTTTAGCTTCTTTTGTCTCTCTGGTAGCCACAACCGCGATATTTGCGCCGCTCCCGGCAAGCTTAAAAGATATAGCCCTTCCTATACCTCTACTTCCGCCTGTAACTACAGCAGTTTTTCCATTAAGCATAGATCTGCTCCTTATCTTTTTCTTCTACATCTAATGTTTTCTCGGAAAGCTCTGATTTAATCTTTTCAAGCGAAGCCATATCACAGATGTTGTAAATCTTAGCTCCCGGAACAGTTCTTTTAACAAAACCAGAAAGTGTTCTTCCGGGGCCACATTCTATAAAGGTATCAACGCCGCTTCTGGACATATTAAGGAGTGTATCCTCCCACTTTACGCTATTTGATACCTGATCAGACAAAAGATCTATCATATCATCTGGCTTGTTCGGGTATGGCCTTGCTGTCTTATTTGCATAAAGAGGCTTATCAGTTGCCTTGAACTTATAGATACTATCGTTCTTTATCTCATCTCTTAAAAGCTCAGAAGCTTCCTGCATATAGGGCGTATGGAAGGATCCGCTGACGCTAAGTTCAACAAATCTGACTTTGTTTTTCTCAAGCTTTTTCTTGAACTTATCCATGTTCTTTTCTTCGCCTGATACGACAATCTGTCCTGGACAGTTAAAGTTTACTGGATAAACCTTGGATTTCTCGCACATCTCTACCAACTCATCTCTGTCCATTCCAATGACTGCCACCATGCTTCCCTTTACTTCTTCTGAAGCTTTCTGCATAAACTGTGCTCTTTTACATACAAGCTTAAATGCACTTACACTAGAAAGGCCACCGGATACAGCCATTCCAACAACTTCGCCAAGAGAAAAGCCTGCAACCACATCTGGATGAATTCCAGCACTTTCTAGTGCAAGAGAGCCTGCTATATCTGCAAGGAAAAGACAAGGCTGAGTATTCTCAGTCTTTTTAAGATCTTCCTCTGTTCCCCTTAGCACCTGAATTATTGTTCCAGGTCTTATTGCCTCAGCCACACCAAAAAAGTCGTGAACTTCCTGGATATTCTCGTATAAGTCCTTAGCCATTCCAGGATACTGACTTCCCTGACCAGAAAATAAAAATGCAATTTTTCCCATAACCTATCTCCTCAGAAAAACTTCAGTTACGCAAGTTTCGCTTTAACTGGCTCTAATCCCATCAGCTCATATGCATCGTTGCAGATTCCTGTGACTATCTCCTGACAGGTATCTTCTGTTTTAACAAGTCCTGCAATCTGTCCGCACATACAAGAGCCTGTCCTGACATCACCTTCTATTGCAGCTCTTCGAAGGGCCCCGGCACCCATCTGTTCAAGCTCAGCAGGGGTAGTGTTTTTGTCATTTTCTTTTTCCAGGAATTCTCTTGTCATGTGATTCTTAAGCGCTCTGACAGGGTGTCCCAGGCTCTTACCGGTAACAATTGTGTCTCTGTCCTTAGCCTTTAGAACCTTTTCCTTGTAATTAGGATGTACACCACACTCCTTGGCTGTGAGAAATCTTGTTCCCATCTGTACAGCCTTGGCTCCCAACATAAAAGCAGCCGCCATTCCTCTGCCATCGGCAATTCCGCCGGCAGCAATAACCGGAATATTCACTGCATCTGCAACCTGCGGAACAAGCGCCATAGTAGTTGTCTCTCCCACATGGCCACCTGATTCACAGCCTTCAGCAACAATAGCACTGGCGCCCATTCTCTCTACCATTACAGCAAGAGCAACGCTTGCTACAACACATATAACCTTAACTCCCGCTGATAAAAGCTTATCCATGTACTTGGCAGGATTTCCAGCTCCGGTAGTAACTACCTTGATGCCTTCCTGACATACAACTTCAACTGCCTCATCAATAAATGGACTCATGAGCATCAGATTCACACCAAAAGGCTTATTGGTCAGCTCTTTTGCCTTGACTATCTGAGCCCTTAGCTGCTCACCATTTGAATTCATGGCAGCAATTAGTCCAAGTCCCCCTGCATTAGAAACCGCTGCGGCCAGCTGCGCATCTGCTATCCAGGCCATGCCCCCCTGAATCACCGGATACTCTATACCGAGCATCTCACAAACTGGATTTGTATTCATTTCTCCTCCGTTCAGAACAGTATGTATTAAACTGTTACTTCCTGTTTCTCGATGAGCTTAGTAAGCTGCTCAATTGTTGTGATATCCTGTGAAAGCTCAATCTTACAATCAAGCTCTTCCTGCATCTGCATAACCAGCTCCATGATATCCAGTGAATCAAGAACAATATCAGTAAATGTAGAATTTACATCGATCTCTGACTCATCCTTATCAAGATACTCTGCAATTATTTTTACGATCACACCTCTAACATCCTTCATTTTTCATTCTCCTTTTTGAAATAAAAGTTTTTATATTATCAATCTTTTGTTACAATAATCTTGGGGGTAACCCCCAGGTCAAGAGAAAAATTATAGAAAATATGAGGTTTTTAATGACAATGGGAAATGGTTTTCAAGACGATGAAAACGAGTATTCGTTAACTGTCAGTCAATTTGCGAAGTTGTGCGGTACAACTAGGGATACTCTTCGCCACTATTACGAGCAGGGGATCATTGCTCCCAAGGTTGATCCAGACAATGGATATCATTATTATTCTCCGGCGCAGATCAGTTCTTTTTTCTTTATCACAACCATGAGACAAGCCGGCTGTTCAATTCAGGAAATACGCTACATGATAGATTCTGGCTCCAAGGATGCCATTACCAGACTTGGCAACTCCAAGATACTTGATATGCAGAGAGAGCTCTTTTTAATAAACAAGAAAATAAGCGCTCTACACCTAGGCATGTGGATTCTTAATACCTGTGATGAACACGGCTTCAACAAGGTATTTGAAGACTTTATTCCTGATATAAGCGTATCTTCAACACCAATAAAAGACAGTGATACTGCCTTTCATGTGGCTGATATCGCGGAAGATATTTCCATTCATCTGGCTAAAACCGCTGGAGATGGCACTCTTTCAACCTTTCCAACTGGCGTGACCATGAGCTATGAGAATATGCGTAAAAAGCGCTACGTCTACAACAATGTAGTCAGTTTGTCTTTTCTTCCTGCTGACAACGAGACTTCCGTGCAGCTTCCCAGTAACAATGTGGTTGCCTGCTATCACGAACACGGTCAGTCTGATATAGATAAAATTTACGAAAAAATGGTATCATATATGAGGAGACACGGACTCACCGCAGTCTCCGATCTATTCATCGTAAGTCTGATCAATCTGTACAACAAAGAAAAGCAGCACACCTATTTTAAATATCTGTTTATATGCGTTTCCAAGTGACATAGCGCGCACTTTGTTCGTATAGATATGTGGATAAGATGAAAATACTAATCAGTTGATTTGGAGGGGAAATCACAGATGGCAGAAATTAGCAAGGTAACAACAGACAGCTTTTCAATGAACTATTTTAAGTTCGGAACCGGCGACAAGCCTTTGGTTCTGATTCCAGGTCTTAGCATCCAGAGCGTAATGGGGGCAGCTAATACAGTTGAGGCTGAGTATTCAGCAAGGATCAAAGAATCTTTTACCGTTTATGTATTCGACAGGCGCGAGGAAATTCCAGAAAACTACTCTATTCACGAGATGGCAAGGGATACTGTAACAGCCATTGAGTCTCTTGGGTTAAAAGATATATGTCTTTTCGGAGCTTCACAGGGTGGCATGATTGCCATGGTAATCGCTATTGAGCATCCAGAACTGGTAAAAAAACTTATTCTTGGTTCAACTTCATCTCACATCAAAAAGGAGCAGTCCGCGGTACTTAAAAAATGGATTGAGCTTGCAGAGAAAAAGGATGCTCATACTCTTTATCAGAGCTTTGCCAAGGAAATATATCCTCCTGAAGTTTACGACGAATATAAGGAATACTTTGAAGATGTAGCAAACTCAGTTACCGCCAAAGAACTTGAGAAATTTACAATACTCGCCAAATCCATATTAGGCTTTGATATTTCAAAGGATGTATCCAAGATTCAGTGCCCTACTCTGGCAATTGGCGTATATGAGGACGCTGTTCTTGATTCAGATGCCACCATGGAAATTGCAGAAAACCTTGATTACAGGCCAGACTTTAAGCTCTACATGTATATTGGCTATGGTCACGCTGCCTTTGACACAGCTCCCGACTACAGAGACAGGATGTATGCTTTCCTTACTGAGTAATATAGTGTAAAATTCTATCCAAGGCTCATTGTTTATTCAATGTGAGTCTTGGATTTTTTATTATCTTTTTTGGAGAAAAGAAATGGCATTTGATGGAATTACTATTGCGAATCTCACCAAGGATTTTAGTGACAGATTAACTGGTGGTCGTATTTACAAAATAGCACAGACAGAGAGCGACGAACTCTTCATTACAGTTAAGCTCTCCTTTGAAAACGCGGATAAATATGGTATCAAACAGGAAAAGATAGTTCTTTCTGCTGATGCTTCTCTTCCGCTTACATACCTTTCTGACGAGACCAAGCAGTCTCCTATGACAGCGCCTAACTTCTGCATGCTCCTTCGTAAGCACATTCAGAATGGCCGTATTATGTCTATTACTCAGCCAGGTGGTCTTGAGAGAATCATCCGTTTTGAGGTTGAGCACCTTGATGAAATGGGCGATCTTCGTCACAAGGTTCTGCTCATTGAGATCATGGGTAAATACAGCAATATCATCTTCACAGATGAGAACAATATGATAATCGACAGTATCAAGCATATCCCAGCTTCTGTCAGCTCAGTAAGAGAAGTTTTACCTGGACGCGAATACTTCATTCCATCTCAGGATAAGGCTAATCCGCTCACCACAACAGCTGACGAGTTTTCCAGCTGCGTTCTCAGTAAGGGAATGCCGCTTTTCAAGGCTATTTATTCAAGCTATACAGGCTTGTCTCCTATTATAGCTCAGGAAATCTGTTATAGGAGCGGTGTTGATGCAGATAAGTCCGCCATTGCTCTTGATACTTCTGAGTCAATCGCTGTATATAGAGCCTTTAGTGATGTAATGGACCTTGTTAAAAATGGACAGTTCACTCCAGTGGTTGTATATGAGGATGATGCTCCCAAGGAATATGCTTCTATTCCGCTGACCTTGTACGGAATGTCTTCAAATGCAGAAAATGCTACTGATACAAACTCTGAACATCATTCCTTCAAGGAATATGACAGCATTTCAGAGCTTCTCCAGAATTACTACGCTGAAAAAAATGTTGTCACAAGGATACGTCAAAAGTCAGTTGACCTTCGTAAGATTGTCCAGACTTCCCTTGAGAGAAACGTCCGCAAATACGAGCTCCAGCTCAAGCAGATGTCCGACAGTGAAAAGAAGGATAAATACAGAGTTTACGGCGAACTTCTTACTGTATATGGCTACAGCGCAGAGCCAGGTGCCGAGAAGATAACAGTCAATGACTATAACACAGGCAAGGACGTGACCATCACCCTTGATCCTACTCTCACGCCTTCACAGAATGCCAAGAAGTACTTTGACAAATATACCAAGCTGAAAAGAACTGCTGAGGCCCTCGAGGAACAGATGAAAGAGACCAAGGAAGCAATCAATCAGCTTGAATCCATTCAGACAGCACTTGAAATTGCCCAGAAGGAAGCAGACCTTGCTCAGATCAAACAGGAACTTGCTGACAGTGGTTATATCAAATCACATCCTACAGGCAAAAATGGCCACAAGGAGAAAATTACAAGTAAGCCATTCCACTACCTTTCAAGTGATGGCTTCGACATCTACGTAGGCAAGAACAACATCCAAAATGATGAGCTCACCTTCAAGACAGCCAATGGCGGTGACTGGTGGTTCCACGCCAAGAAGATTCCAGGCTCTCACGTTGTCCTGATCACAGGCGGGAAAGAAGTTCCAGACAGAGCCTTCGAAGAAGCTGCAGCACTCGCAGCCTTCTACTCCAAGGGCAAGATGCAGGAAAAAGTCGAGATCGACTACGTCATGAGAAAAGAAGTTAAAAAGCCAGGCGGAGCAAAACCAGGCTTCGTAGTTTACTACACCAACTACTCAATGGCTATTTCGCCGGATATTTCTGCATTAAAGCTTATAAGTGACTAATAATGACTAATATAAAAAAGATACCAATGGAATTCAGATCCACTGGTATCTTTTCTTTTTATGTAAGATTTTATTCTTCTATTTGATGATCAGTATTGCATCAGATTCCACCAAGCTGCATACGATAATACTTCTCATACAGTCCGCCAAGCTTGATAAGTTCTTTGTGATTGCCTCTTTCCTTGATTCCATCCTCATCCAGAACAATGATCTCATCTGCGCCCAGAATAGTTGAAAGTCTGTGAGCTATGGTGATAGTAGTTCTGCCATATGACAGCTTATCAAGGCTCTCCTGAATATAGCGCTCACTCTCGTTATCAAGAGCACTTGTGGCTTCATCAAGGATAAGGATTGGAGGGTTCTTAAGGAATACTCTGGCAATGGCAATTCTCTGCTTCTGACCGCCGGATAGTCTTGCTCCTCTCTCACCAACCTGTGTATCAAAGCCATTAGGAAGGCTTTCAATGAACTCGAGAAGATCAGCGTTTCTCGCAGCTTCTACGATTTCATCCATTGTTGCATCAAGCTTACCGTAGGCGATATTCTCTTTTACCGTACCATTAAAAAGATATACATCCTGCTGAACAATACCAATATATGATCTAAGTGATTTCTGAGTTACGTCCCTGATGTCAGTTCCATCAATCTTAACGCTTCCACCTGTTACGTCATAGAACCTTGGAAGCAGCGAGCACAGCGTTGTCTTACCGCCACCTGATGGGCCAACAATTGCAACAGATTTGCCTGCATCAACATGAAGATTGATATTAGACAGGACTGCCTCGCCGTTCTCGTATGAGAATGATACATCTTCATAGTCGATAACGCCCTTAACATCCTTAAGCTCTCCAGCGCCCTCTTTATCTACGATTGCAGGCTCAGTTTCTACAACTTCCCTGAATCTCTCAAAGCCTGCAAGGCCCTTCTGGAGCTGCTCTGTGAACTCAACCAGAACGTTAACAGGATTTATGAAAATATTGATATACAGCGCATAGATAGCAAGGTCTTCACCTGTCATCTGGCCCTTGGCAATAAAGAAGCCACCAGCCACGAGAACTGTAATAAACATAAGTCCTTCAAAGAAGTTATTACCTGAATTAAAGATTCCCATCTGTCTGTAATTGGCCTGTTTGGAATCAAGGAATGCCAGATTGCTGTTATCAAACTTCTCTCTTTCTATATCCTCGCCAGTAAAAGACTTAACGACGCGGATTCCGCCAAGTGTGTCCTGAAGAGATGAGTTAATTCCGGCTATCTTTTTCCTGTTATCCCTAAAGGTAACTCTCATTCTCTTATTCTGGCCTATTGCAAAGAATGCCATACAGATGACAACAGCCACAAGGCAAAGAGTCATAGGAACATTGATTCTCATTAGGAGTATAAATGAGCCAAGAATCTTAACTACAGAAATAAATATATTCTCAGGACCATGGTGAGCCAGCTCAGATATATCAAAGAGATCAGAAACCAGCTTACTCATCATTTCGCCAGTGTTGTGAGAATCATAGTAAGAAAAAGAAAAGTCCTCAAACTTATCAAAGAGCTCTCTTCTCATACCAGATTCCATCTTAGCTCCCATCATATGTCCCTGATAGGTTACGTACCATCTGCAAAATGATCTGACAGCGTACATCACTATAAGGCCAAGGGCTATAATACCAAGTCTTTTTAGGATAACTTCAGGTGCCTCAAGGAAAAGTGTTGATCTCAGTATCCTTAGAAACTGAGGAAATGCCAGATCAATAATAGAAAGTATTGATGCGCATAAAAGATCTAACAGGAATACTCCCATATATGGTTTATAGTAAGGCAAAAACTTCTTAACCAGCTGCATTTTCACTCTCCTTAGCTTTATTATTCCATAATATCAAACGAATCAGGAACAGAATTCCTCTTACGCATAATTCAGTGCACATGGCAATCCATGCGCCTTTAAGTCCAAATCTTGAACCAAGATACCATGCAAGTGGGATTCTGACACACCACACACTAGCAAGATTAAGTACACTTGATAAAAGTGTCTCTCCTGCTCCTCTGAATACGCCGGCAGAAACAATAGCTGCGCCGTAAAAGGCTTCAGCAAAGGCTTCGATCCTAAGTATCTCTGTGCCAAGAACTCTGATCTCAGCATCAGGTGATAAGATGCTGATCATCTGAGGTGCAAAGAGCCACATGAGAAATCCGCTAAAGCCCATAACAAGCATACCAAGAATTACCGCCATCCAGCCAAGTCTTTTGGCTTCATCTCGTCTTCTTGCTCCAATGCACTGTCCAACTATAGTTGTGGCAGCAACGCCTATTCCAAAGCCCGGCATATAACAAAGGCTCTCTGCTGTTATGGAAAAAGAATTAGCTGCTACTGATACTGTGCCATACTGAGATACGATTCTTGTAAAAGCAACGTAGGCAAAGCCCATGATTATATTATCTATAGCAACAGGAACTGCAATTTTAAGAGCATTAGGTATTTCTTTATACAAGAATTCTGAAAATCCAGTTCTGACCTTGTCCTGTCTCCCCACCAGATAAAGAGAAGGCGTCTTAACAAGCAGAATATACATCATTATAAAAGAAATGATCACTATAGAAATAGATGTTCCAAGGGCTGCGCCCACAACTCCCAAAATAGGGATAAGAATCGCATTAAACAGAACATCAAGTCCGCACATGATAACACTTAAGATGCTGGGAACCCTAATGTTTCCACTAGACTGTATCATTCCCTGAGACACATAGAGCATCTCGTGAATTGGAATAGTCAGGGCATATACAAGAAAATAATTAGAAGCATCTCTCCTTATAGCCACATCTCCGCCCATCCAGGTTGGAAGATATCCACTAATTGTAACGCATACAGCCATGAGAACTAGTCCAAAGCCAAGTACGCAAACAAGTCCCCATTTAACTATTACTCTGGCTCCTGCTTCATCATTAGCTCCTATTCTGTGAGCAACGCTAACAGTAAAGCCCATACTGGCCGCTGTCATAAGACCGCCAATAAGCCATGTGGTACTGGTCACAAGTCCAATAGCCGCTGAAGCATTTGCTCCCATGTGACCTACCATGGAGGCATCTATATATTGCATTATTACTGATGAAAGCTGTGCCAGAATAGCTGGAAGAGAAAGTCTTATTATCAGTATGATTTCCTCTCGAAGTGATAACTTCTCTCCGTTCCTGATAGCTGCAAGTTGATCGTTCATTATAACTCCATAGATTCAATAATAATCGTGTTTCATCTAAATAGTTCATAGACAAAAATCAGTGCCTTACTTGATCCAAGAAAGGCACTGATACATTTTACATTGCACACTATTTATTTGCAACAAGATTGATGAAATTTATCCTTAGATTGCGTACTGGATAAGAAGACGAAGTGTATTTTCTGCTCCATCTCTGTGGCTACGCTCATAGCCATGAGATGCATAAACGCCAGCACCAATAAGTCCATGTTTAAGATCATTACCAGATCGAAGTGTAGCTTCTACGTCACTTCCGTAGTGTGGATAGATGTCTACTGCATAGTCAGCACCACTATCTACAGCTGCCTTGGTAAGCGCTTTAACAATCTCAAAGCTGTAAGGGCCACCACTGTCCTTGGCACATATAGATACCTGTTTCTCTGTGCAGGTAAGGCCTTCGCCTACACAACCCATATCTACAGAAATAGCCTCTGTGCAGCCCTCTGGAACACTGCCACAGCCGCCATGTCCAACTTCTTCATATACAGTAATGTGAGCATAAAGAGCTCTCTTAGGAGTAACCTTCTTTTCCTTGATGTACTTGGCAAGTCCAAGAAGAATACCTACACTGAGCTTATCATCAAGGAATCTTGATTTGATGTAGCCAGTCTTGGTTACTCTTACGTTTGGCTCGAAGCAGACGATATCACCTACTGAGATGCCAAGCTTTTCTGTATCCTCTTTTGTCTTAACATCTTCATCAAGAACTACTTCACATGTATCCCATTTACGCTTGATATCATCATAGTCACCATTAACATGTATTGAGGCGTTGTTGAGCTGGAATGTTCCTTCATAGATGCCATTGAACTTAGTCACTACTCTTACATTCTCAGTCTCTGCGTTGTTTGGATTCATACCACCAAGGTTAGTAAGCTGAAGTCTTCCATTCCCCTTGATTGTAGCAACCATTCCGCCAAGAGTATCAGTGTGAGCCTCAAGTAAAAGGCCATCCTTTTTATCCTTACCTGTAAGATCAACGATTACGCCGCCTTTATTAGTAAGGGTTGCCTTAAAGCCAAGCTTCTCGAACTCCTTTTTAACCCAGGCTGCAGCTTCCTCAGTGTAGCCAGTTGGTGAATCGATGTTAAGGAGCTTGGTTGTCTCCTCTACTATAAAGTCTGTGTATTTGGTAAGATCAATCTTTTTTACTGTAGATGTCTTATTTGTTGTTTTACCTGCTGTTTTCTTCGCTGCCATATTTATCTTTTCCTTTCTTATCATTTCATAATCTTGAGCTTCTTCATAACATTAACAAGAAGGTAAGCCTTAGGAATTCTCCTGATCTCAGACTCAGAAGCTCCGCCAATCTTAACCAGCATTACAAAGTACACAATTACTGCCACTACCATTGCAACCATAGCAGAAACAAGGTTAACAAAGTAATTTGTATACATATAATCCGCAAACTTAAGCTCCGCTGCCACTGTGCCAATACTCTGAATACGTCCAATTGAATAAGCAATAAAGCTTACAAGTACGTATGAAAGATATGCAAATGCTCCCATAACAACAGCTGCAATACCAGGAAGTACATAGGTCTTCTTGAAATTATTGCTAGTAGTTATGCTCTTCTTAAGTGACATACTGTTAAGAATACACATGAGAAGTGAGTAAACTATTGTAACTATGCAAAGAGCTGCTCCGCCAAGATCTGTAAATACCAAAAGCGCGCTAAGTACTACTGTCTGCACAATAAGAGCAAGGAACGCATTAACTACAGGTGTGTTAACCCTTCCTATTCCCTGAAGCACTGCATTGGAAATAGTTGAAAGCGAGTAAAACACTACAGTAATTGCAAGTATCTGGAGTAGATACGCAGCCTCTCCAATAGATGCTCTCTGTGGGAACAAAATCATGATAAATGGCTTGGCAAGGACAAAAAGTCCTACTGCACTTGGAATAGCAATGAGAAGGATTACCTTGGTAACCTTGGAAATGGTCTCACTTGCTTTTTCCTTATCTCCCTTGGCCAAAAGAGCTGATACTTCTGGAAGCATTGCAGAAGCTGCTGCACTTGCAAGTGCTATAGGAAGGCTTGTGATAACCTTGGCTTTCCTTGCGTATATTCCATACATTGATGCCACCTGTGCTTCATCCACATGTCTCACATACATGAGGATTCTGGAAAACAGTGTAGCATTAAGTGATGATGACAGATTGTAAATTGCAGTACTAAGAATAAAAGGGGTTACGATCAAAATGATCATGCTGTAAATCTTTTTATCTGGCAGTACCTCATGCTGGTCTGAGTCAATTCTCTTATGAATCTCTTTTCTGTTAAAGAGATAGATATGAAGCATGAATAAAAGAGCTACCAGTACACCAGAGCCTGTACCAAGGGCGCTTCCTATAGCACCGTATACAGCTCTTTTGGACATATCCTGCGTTCCGGCAATTCCAGTGAGTATATAGGCTGCGCCAACACTGACAATTGCATTAAAGACCTGCTCTAAGATCTGAGAAACAGATGATGGAACCATTGTCCTCTGGGCCTGGAAATAACCTCTTAATACTCCCAGAAATCCAAAAACAAAAATAGTCGGAGCAAAGAATCTAAGGACTGTTGCTGCTCTTCCTGCTGCAAGAACATCAGCTCCAAGGAAAAGCAAAAGACTTCCTATAAGTCCAACTATTGTTACATAAACAAGAGCACATCTAAATATCCTCTGTGCTGTCTTAAACTCTCCTACAGCAAGCCTTGCAGAGATGATCTTGGACATAGCAGATGGAATACTGTACGAAGAGATCAAAAGAATGATCGTATAAATCTCGTAGGCAGTTCCATAGTAGCCGTTACCCTCATCCCCGATAATAGCCGCCAGAGGACTTCCATATAAAAGACCTATGATCTTACTGATAATTCCAGCAGCAGCCAGAATACCAGCATTCATCAAGAGGCTTTTTTTCATTTCTTTATTACCAATATTGTTATTCATTACAAATCAACTTTCATATCATCAAGCATTACAGCTTGTATTATGATTCACATAAATAAAGGTGTCAACAGCCGTTGACACCTCAAATGTTTAATAATCAAGGTTTTAACCAGTCGTACATTTCCTGATACTTCTCAGCAGATATCTTCCAGGAGAAGTCAACTGCCATAGCTCTGTCGATCATCTTGTTCCACTCGCGCTTCTGATCGTAGTATACTCTCTCAGCTTCTCTGATGGTTCCAAGCATCTCATGAGCATTGTAGTTGAGGAATCCAAAACCTGTTCCTGTGCTCTCGAACTTGTTGTATGGTTCAACAGTATCGATAAGTCCGCCTGTCTGACGTACAATCGGAATTGTACCATATCTAAGTGCCATGAGCTGTGATAGTCCGCATGGCTCAAAGAGTGAAGGCATCAGGAATGCATCAGATGCAGCATAAATCTTGTGTGACATAGGCTCTGAATAATAAATGTTAGCAGATACCTTGTCATGATACTTCCAGTCAAAGTGACGGAAGGAATTCTCATACTGCTCTGTTCCTGTACCAAGTACAACCAGCTGAATAGCATCCTGGCAAAGCTCATCAAGAACATAGTTGATAAGATCAAAGCCCTTCTGATCAGTAAGTCTTGATACGATACCGATCATCATGCACTTCTCATCTTCCTTAAGACCAAGCTCCTTCTGGAGTGCCTTCTTGTTCTTAACCTTCTCTTTACGGAAGTTAATAGCATTGTATTGATAAGGAATGTATTTATCTGTCTCAGGATTGAAATCTGTGTAATCAATACCGTTGACAATACCTCTAAGGTCATTGGCTCTTGCTCTAAGAAGGCCATCAAGCTCCTCACCATAGAACTGAGTCTTGATCTCCTCTGCATATGCCTTACTAACTGTAGTAATGGCATCAGCATAGACAATTCCGCCCTTAAGAAGGTTGGCATCTTTGAAAAGGCCAAGCTTATCTGGTGTGAAGTAATAATCAGGAAGTCCTGTGATATCCTGAACTGCCTTGATATCCCACTTACCCTGGAACTTAAGGTTATGAATTGTCATGATTGCCTTAATTCCTCTGTAGAACTCGCTTCCCTGGAATCTCTCCTTGAGATATACAGGTACAAGTCCTGTCTGCCAGTCATGGCAGTGAATGATATCAGGTCTGAAATCGATAACAGGAAGAATTGAAAGTGCTGCCTTGGAGAAGAATGCAAACTTCTCGATCTCAAAGAGCACATCATCACCATAAGGCTTCATCCCGTTAAAATAAAACTCGTTGTCAATGAAGTAATATTTGATACCGTCTACTTCTGCTCTGAAGATACCAACATACTCATTTTTCCAATGAAAATCCATGTAGAAGTTGGAAACATATTCCATCTTTTCCTTGAGCTGCTGATTAATACACTTATATAGTGGCAGAATCACGCGGACATCAAAGTATCTCTTATCAATGTCCTTGGGAAGTGAGCCAACTACATCAGCAAGTCCACCTGTTTTAATAAATGGTACTCCTTCAGAAGCTACAAAAAGGATATTTTTCATTAGTCGTTTTTCTCCTCATACTTTGCAGATTGCATAGCTATAAGTTCTTTATCGTCAAAATAGTTGATCTTCATTGCTGCCTTAACATCAGCAAGTGTCTGTGCAGCAACTTCCTCAGCTACCTGGCTGCCTTTTCTAAGGACTTCATATACGTAAGGTATATCCTTCTGGAATTCTTTTCTTCTATTGCGGATAGGCTCAAGCTCAGCCTGAAGTACGTTGTTAAGGAATCTCTTAACCTTAACATCACCAAGACCTCCTCTTGAGTAGTGATCCTTCATTTCCTGGAGGTTAGCATAATCTGGTGCAAACTCAGCAAAATGCTCATCCTTGGCAAAAGCATCAAGGTAAATAAATACTGGATTGCCTTCAACCTGACCTGGATCCTCAACTCTAAGGTGATTAGGATCTGTGAACATGCTCATAACCTTCTTCTGGATTGATTCTGGCTCCTCAGAAAGGTAGATGCAGTTACCAAGTGACTTACTCATCTTGGCCTTACCATCAATACCTGGAAGTCTAAGACATGCTGCATTATCAGGTAAAAGAATCTCTGGCTCAACCAAAGCTTCTCCATATACTGAATTGAACTTTCTAACGATTTCTTTACACTGCTCGAGCATTGGCTCCTGATCCTCACCTACAGGAACTGTAGTTGCCTTGAAGGCTGTGATATCAGCTGCCTGGCTGATTGGATATGTAAAGAATCCAACAGGAATGCTGGTCTCAAAGTTTCTCATAGCAATCTCAGACTTAACAGTAGGGTTTCTCTGAAGTCTTGAAACTGTAACGAGATTCATATAATAGAAGGACAGCTCTGTAAGCTCTGGAATCTGTGACTGAATGAACAGTGTAGACTTAGCTGGATCAAGTCCAACAGAAAGATAGTCAAGTGCTACCTCGATAATGTTCTGACGTACCTTCTCTGGATTATCAGCATTATCTGTAAGCGCCTGAGCATCGGCGATCATAATGAAAATCTTATCAAACTCCCCTGAATTCTGAAGCTCGACCCTTCTACGCAGAGAACCTACGTAATGTCCTACGTGAAGCTTGCCTGTAGGGCGGTCTCCAGTCAAAATAATCTTACTCATTCCCCAAATTTCTCCTAAAACCAAATTTCGAATACTTTACAAAAAAGTATACTAATATAGAATACTCTATTTTAGCTTAAGTGACAATGCAAATTGTTCCTGAGACACCTTAACTAAAACATTTTTTGTATTAATTGTTGATCCTAAAAGGCCAAATTCTTCTGAAAACAGCGCGACAGCAAGATTAAGTCTTCCACGGCTCCTGATAGTGCAGTATTCAGCAATGGAATTCATGATACTGCTCATTACTCTGTCTCTAATTCCCCAAGTTGTTAAAAGAGCCAATATCTCATCACAGGTAAGACAGTGCATAACAGTTCTGACCTGGCTGGAGGTTCCTCCAATTATTGCTGTATGTGCAGCAAATATCTCTCTTCTGCCATCTGAGGCAAAAGAATTAGTGTTAGTAATACCAGCAGCAAGCTTAACAAGCTTACCTACATTACCTACAAGAAGCATGTTAGTTACGCCGTAAGATACGCAGCTATCAATAGCCTGTCCAGGATAATTGTAGCAATGCGCAGCTGTAGTAAGCGGTACATGAAGCTGACTATTGATCTTGTCAGCACAGTAATTACCAGGCGAAACCAGAACGCTATTTACACCATAATCAACCTGCTTTTTGATCTGAAAATCAATTGAATCTGATATATCTCTCTGATGAATCTTGGAAATTGTAGCATGCTCACCCATAATGGTGATTCCACCGGCAAAGGTAGTCTGTCCCATAGTATTGCCGGCTGCTATCATCATTCCTCCGGGACAGCTTACAGTTATCAAAAGAAGCTGTGCACCATCCGAAATATCGCAGACATTAGCAACTGTCTCAAAAACAGAATCTCTTACAGGCTTTTCTACAAGCGCCTCACCGTCAAGATATCCAGGTCTTCCACCTGATGCTGTTCCTATACCTTCTCCACCAACTAAAAAGAGATTGGCAAATCTTGGATCAACATGCGCTTTGTCGCTTATATTATTAAAGTCCTCGATATATGAAACGCAGACTCTTATCTCAGCTCTGTCCTTAATATCTGGAGGCGCAGCACCTTCCACAACACAGGAATACTCAGACTGCTTGAGATTACAGTTCTCATCTATTCTTTTAACAGGATAGATTCTGCTGGAAGTTCCATGAAATACAATAATGTTCTCAAACCTGATCCTAAACAAAAGATCACTGGCTGCAGCCTGTGCAGCAGCTGCCATACAATCACCTGATGAAACAGGACTACTAAGTAAACTATTCTGATCCTTTACGATAAATCGATCCATATAAGGCCTCTCTAACAAGATAAACCACAATATTATGTGTCTGTGAATAGCTACTACAACATCATATACCTAGTACCATTATACAATATTTCGTGCATTCTCAAAAGAAATATTGCAAAATTAACTATATATCGTATCTTAGTTATTGATTATTTCGATTTACTTTATTTTTAATTTATAAATCGTCCATATTTTGTCCAAATTTAGACACTATTATATATACTATCAGAAGTGAATAACTTCTGACTCCCCCAACAAAACTTTTTTCATACCGGGTCGATCGGCTCCCCACTGGTCGACCCCTCCTCCCAAAAAAACAACCACCTATCAATCTTGATAGGTGGTTTTATTATGCTGTCAATACTTCTGAGCTCTCTGTCTCTTCTGTTATGTTGTCTTCTACCATGACCTCGGCTACGCTATCTCTCTCGCTATCTGCCATGATCGAATCAGTCTTCCTGGGACCTCTTACCCCAAAGCTTCCTGTATATCTGAGCGCCCCCAGGATTTTCTTAACATTCTTAAGTTCCTTGTCCATATCCTCAACTCTGGCACAGACAACAGTAGGAACTCCACTGCCATTGAACTCTACTCTAAGTCCTGAATCCTTAAGTGTCTTGAAAGCCTTAAGCTTGTCTGTTGTACTTATTTCATCTACTTCTTTTATATTCTTTGCCATATCTTGTGCCTTTCTTTAATTCAAACACAATATAACATACATTTAATATTTTTGCAAACGTTCGTTCTGACACAACTGCACAATTTATTAATCGTTATTTCGTATATTATTTTTCGTATTTTTTATACTAAATAGTGTTAAGTTTTCACTTGCCCCACCGATATATATAGTGAGAATAAAAATTCTCACTCCCCCAACAAAACTTTTTTCATACCTGGGCTGTTTAACTCCCCATTAAGCAGCCCTCCTCCCAAAAATTCAAAGAGACGGCCAGTTGACCGTCTCTTTTTTCTTGTTCATCATTACTTGTTTACTGTATATGCTTTTACAAAAAAGTCTTTATCATCCTGCCTTATAAGGCTGGTACCATCTTCTGAAATATAATAGCTACAGCCGCTTGCCGTATAGTTATTATGTACGTTACCAGTAAGGTTATTCCATTCGTCATAGTTGGGCTTACTAATATCGTTAACGGAAGGCTCATAAATAAGCTTTCCTGAGGTTACAGGCTTGATCAAGATAAAGAATTCATCTCCGCCATTTAACTCGATATCTCCAGGAAGCTCAAATGTATGATATCCGCCGCTTATAGCAGCTGCCTTCATGGATATATCAGCATGTCCAAGATCATCCAACCGGATAGTCTCTCCATCATTTTCAGGATTAACGTATATTTCAAACTCGTACTGCTGATATGTATCAAGTCCCATAAGACCTATAGCTTTAAGATTCTCTTTTCCCTGAGCTTTATAGAGCATTCCATAGGCATTGGTAGAATCGCTGTAGGCTGTGACATAATTGTCTGAATCCTCCAAAGTACTGACCATATATGTCAAAAAGCCGGCTGCCTGATAATTGTTGTCGTAGAAGTTACTCTGGCCTGGGACAGCTGATGAATAAGCTGCCACATTATTTCTTCCTGTGGTCTGATCATAATATGACAGATAAAAGCATCCGTTCACTCCAGGTAGCGTTCCCCAGCTGTTCTTACAAATCCATGCTCCATCCCCTGGCGGAGTAATTGCAAAATTATCTTTGCTGTATTCATCATCCCAGCCGATTATCAGAACTTCATGATTGGCTGTAGGAATGTCTTTTCCTCCAAAATCCGCATATAACGTGGAATTGTGATTCTTCCAGAATGGATCATCTGCGTATACTCCAGCTGTAACACTGCCATGCTCCATGATAAGCTGCTTGATCATGTCATTGTTGTCGTAGTTAGCAGGAACCTCGTTTACATCCTGCACATGATATTCGCTAGCAAAGATATCTGAAGGAGTATCACCGTTATCCTGGAAAATGTATTTGGAACCATATAAGCTCTTAAAAGCATCATTTCCTTTTTCGGAAACAGGTCCTTTCCAGGCTGTGAGAAGACTTATGCAAAAGTCCGCAACACCGCCAGTAGCAATATAATTGGTATCATAGTCAAATATCCAGGCATTTTCCTCATTGTCTGCATTTACAAATTCACGGTAGTCGTTATCTATGTATCCATTTACTGAACCTTCGGCCTTATGCATATTACTGTAAGCCATATGTTTTTCAGACAGATCCAGTGTATCTCTGGACAGATTCTCATTGTGAAGCAAAAGGTCGCTTTCTATAGCTCCAAGTGAAGCATAGGTCCAGCACAGATAAGTATAGCCCTGATCCTCTATAGCCGTGATATAGCTCTTTCCATCCACATCTCGTGAATCGTATTTAGTTGGAATTTCTTCTCTGGAAAAAGAACGAGCATCGACAGGAATGATATCTAGAAAATCTCCATTCCCATAGAATTTGTCAGCATCACCCTCAGATATGCTGATAGCCTCAGGTATAGTAATGACTTCTACCTTTTCTACCGGCAAGGCGACTGGCTGAGGCTCTGTGGCTTCCTCTGTTGCAGAAGCTATAGCTTCATCAGGCTTGTCAGAAGTAGGAACTTCGCTACTATCCTCTACTTCGCTATTAGTAGCAGTTACCTGCTGCTCTGTTGTAGCAGAATTATTCCTACCAGATAAGCTATAAAAAGCCACGCCACAAACACCAACAACCGCAACGCCAGCGATTATCGCAATTATCACTTTCTTGTTCATAATATGCCCCTCATCTCATAAATAAACAAATAAGCGTTATTTTGTAATCAACAATATTATTTTACAACAATCGTGTTAAAAGAACCAAATAAGGACTGCGAAATATCTTTAGCAAAGGCTTCATAGTCAATGTAGTGATAGCCGCTTCGCCATCCATCTATAATTCGGAGCATAGGATATTCCTTATCTCCCACTCGCCATACGCTATAGCCAACTACGACAACTGTATGATCCTTGTAGTAGCCTCGTGCAATATTCATAATAACAGGCCTTCCTTCAGATATCTCTTTAACCACCTGTTTCTCAAAGGTCCAGACATAGACGCCCTTACACCTGGTCTTTATGCCATACCTTCCAAAAGATTCCTTGGCTATACCAGAAATAAAAAATGGAATCGTGCCTATCTTGTCGTTATAGCCGTAACTCTCTGCAATCTCTTCCACATCGCGGTAGATTTCCCTGATATCCTCAGGGATCCCCGGAAGATTTCTCTTTTTGCGATAGTAATCGATAACTCTGGTAACAGCTACAACAGAACAGTTTCTGGTGCGTCTTCCGCTGATTTCCTCCATGGATTTATGGTCCATGACAACGGAGCGTCCTCTTTTAACAAGGACGCCACGCTGTCCGTATTGTTCCATCAGATATTTAGATACATTTGTGATTCCGCCATAGGGTTTTCTTTTCATGTAAAAATATCACTTTCGGCACTTTATTTATAAACGGTCAGATTACCATATACTGATGCAACTCTTCTTCCTGACAGATCAGTAAAGCCAGCAAAATCCCCGTAGTCAGAGCTTAAGTAAGTTCTAGTACGACATTTTTCAGATACGGTAGTAATCTCTTCAGTATTCTCATCTAGGAAATATACTGTACTATCACTTATATAGTACACCTTCTTTTCGCAGGGTACATACTTAAGTAATGTACTGTCGCTTACCTCGCCAAAATCATACATATGATAGTCCTGATATTTATGAAGGCCATTGTCTGTATCTATAAGCCAAACAGTAGATAGGTCCTTATTGGCCACAAAATCGCGAGTCTTATATTCCAGTTCGATAAACTCATTTTCTACCTTGTGGTTAGTCTTAACATTGCCCTTATATACGTGATCATCCTTGATCAAAAGATAATCCATCTCTTTATCATGAATATTAAAGTAGGTGATCGCATCATCTTCTGCTAAACTAATAGCATCCTTGTGGGCATCATAAAACCAATAATCTCCCATGTATGCATCTATAAAGCATCCCTCCAGGGAAGGAACATCTACCGTTCTAACCCTGCTTGGACCTTCTATGACCTGCAGATTTTCTTTAGAGAAATAAAAATTATTAGGGCTATTCCCAAGAACTCTTCTAAGCTTATCGTTCCTGTTACTATAATACCAAAGCTCTCTGCCATAGATAAACAAATCTGTGCAGTCATCGTTTACAATAAAGCTCCATTGATTATCATATTCAAAAACAGATATCTGATGCAGCTCTCCATCATGATAGCTATATACCCAGGTTTTATTGCTGTATTTATTAGTATCGTAATAAAACGCTCTTGTTCCATCATCAGATACCGCGATAGGAAACAGTATCTCATCGGAAACTGGAGAGGTTACAGCCTGCTGGCCATATGGAATGATACGAGTCTTGTTTTGGTGAAAGAGGGTTACATATTTACCATTTGATGAAATGGCGTATTTAGAGTCCTTAATAATTCCGTCATTAACCTTAATGTGCTCATTATTAGCTACATCATACACTTTTACTGCATTAGTGATATCATTACAGTACAGAATATATCCGCCGTCCTTACACATTATGCCATAGCTCTGAGTTCTTCCGCATATCAGAACAGGGTCGAGATTGCCATCCACATAGTAAAGAACTCTATCAGCCGTAATAGCTGCCTGTTTATGGTCATAGGATAAACTTATATTTACCTTGTCGAACCGAGTAAAATAGTCATATACATCGCCATTTTCACTATATAGAATCTTGTCATACATATAAAACTCAGGGCTGTCTATATCTGTAACCTGCGCATATTTTATTACTCTGCCATCACCAGATCTTTCGTGCGTTTTCTCATAGTGAACTACAGCAGTGCGAATGGATGGAATACCAATAAAAAAGAATACTATTCCAACTACCAGCCACAATCTGATTCTATTCCTCTTTTTCCTACTCATCATTTTTTTCAGATATTCCTTAACTGCCAATTAACATAATATTTCCAAATATTCTGGCATATCTCTTTTGCATGTTATATGAGAACACCAGAAAGTCTTCATAGTCATAATAGTAGGAAGATATATAATCTGCTTCGCTATATTCAAGTCTGCAATCCTCAGGATCTTCTCCTACAGAGTAGAGACTGTCATTGTCTATAAAAAAGAGTCTTCCACTAAAACGGTCATAATGAATATAGGTACAATAACCAGACCTGTCATACAAAAGCTTGCTCTCTCCGTTTTCATATAGCCATATATTACAGTCTCTATCCACGTAATAAATTTTAGAGAGATTATCAGCGACATCAAATGTTCTGACTATTGTATCTATATCCTCGAGTCTGCTACTTGTTACACAGCCATCTTCCATAGTATCTATACAAAGGTAGTCTTCCACGTCTCTATACAGTCTTTGTGCCACCCCATTATCAAAGCCCAGATGGTCATAAGTACCAAAACCACCTAGTTCAAGCGGATTCTTATACGGAGAGTAGAAATAATACGCTGACTGTATTGTATCCAAAATACATCCCCTGAAGCTTTCTACATCTGCTATTTTGATACCGGAATATTTACCATCTATTCCTACTGGATCATTTGCGCAGTGTACCGTGAAAATATCTTCATCAAGTATCTTTTTGCCTGTTTCCATGTGGATGTCATAATAATAGGTTGCGTCATTATCATAAACAAAGCATTCAGTACACTCATCATTAACGATGTAGTCGAAATAGCCGCCTCTGGTCACTTCAATGAGTTCTCCATCGTGGTAACTAAACACAAAATGAGTCTGGTCGTCATAAAGTTCAAAGAAACCTCTCTCTCCATCAGGAGAAATATGAACAGCTTTAAGCTTCTTTTTACTGACTATAGTGTAAGAATCAGTATCCTGAACATCCTTAATAACTGCTCCCTGTTCTTTATCGAAAAACGCTATATATCTGCCATTTGATGAGATAGCGCTGTCATATAACGGGATATTACGAGAATGTATGGGTATTTTCCTTCCTGCGGATCCATCATAAACGCATCCACATTGCAGCTCATCCATGTCATTATATAAGACAAAATTGGCCTTTTTACTGATGATAGCCCTTGTTTTACTCTCAGACAGATAAACAGGCTCAAGCTTGCCATCAACATAATATAACTTTTTTTCTGAAGTGACAGCCATAGCCGTACCATCGAAATTGGTACTGTAATAATTATATTCCGGACTCTGAAAGTCCATGCAAATATCACCATTCTCGCTATAAAGAATGTCATCCATCTCAAAAATTCTGGGATTATCTACGTCAACATGCTCCGCTTTTTGAACAACAGTTATATTCTTTTGGGAACTTACAATTTTCTTTTTCCTGGCATCCTTAACTGCCAATACAGCGCATAAAATAATTAGTATAAAAAATATAAGTACGAAATATCTGATTTTCTTTTTCATTCTATCCTCCGCCCTTACAGCACTACTCATAATATCACATTAGTCCAAATATTACTTTACTTTTAGCCCGCATTTCTGGATAATATTGATTATGGAAAAAAGTGAGCATTTATCGGTATCTGAGGCATCTGAAATACTTGGTATCAGCCCTGCTACCGTCAAAAACTGGATAAAGCTCGGTAAACTAAATGGCACCAAAATCGGTGCTTCTTTTTGGCTAGGCAAAAGTGATGTAGAAAAAGCATTATCTGGCCTTGAATCATCTGATGCTCTTCGTAAGAGGCGTAATAAATCTCGCCTTAGTTCAAACTTTATTCCCAAATCATATATCAGTAATTCATCTCCTAATTATAAAACAATCAAATCACTGATTTGTGACAAGGAAATCACCGAATATTCTATTTCCAGCATTCTATATCACTGCGCTAATCAGCTTATGAAGCTTGCCGGAATAAATAATGAGTATTCAGAAGCTTTGTCCATTCCACTTATAACTCTGGATAATGCTAGTGAGTCTAACACTACACTCCCACGCCCGATCAAGGCAACAAGTGGAAGTATTGACGCTTTCCTAAATTGCTATCCACTTAAGCTTGTTCCATCTGAAGATACTCTTGGTATGCTCTACCTGTCGCTTAGAGGTCTCCAGGATAAGAAATCAACAGGCGCTTACTATACCCCATTTTTTGTTGTTGATGAGCTTATTAGAGAATCTTTGTCGGATGATGCCAGCGCATATAATAATAAAACTTTTATTGATCCTGCCTGCGGAACCGGCAATTTTCTTTTACGACTTCCTGATTCAATTGCGCTTTCCAATATCCATGGAACAGACATTGATTCAACCGCTGTATTTATAACAAGGATCAACCTTGCCATTAAATATCATATTTCTTCCAGGTCGGAACTGGAAATCCTCAATAATAATGTAGTAACCAAAGATTTTCTTTTTGGCGAATACAATGATCACTATGACATAACTTTAGGTAATCCACCCTGGGGATACTCATTTTCCAGAAATCACTCCGCTCTTATCAGAGAGAATTACAAATCTTTTGATGGAAGTGGCAAACCTGAGTCGTTTTCTCTTTTTATAGAAAAAGCATTGAACGTTAGCAACGAAATCACATTTCTTTTACCGGAAACAATCCTTGGATCTGACTATCATCAGGGAATACGCAAGTACATTACTGATTATTCCTATGTTGTCAGCATCAGTTATCTAGGTGAAGTATTTGATAAGGTTCAGTGTCCTTCTGTGATCATTAAGCTCAGCAAGAATAATGATTCCGGGTCTGTAAAGTCATCTTTTTATAAAAAAGAGGCCAAAAAGGGAAAAAAACTTAGCCTTGAGAGAAGCTTTTCTGTCCCTTCCATCCGCATAAATGCGGACAATTTCAATATTCTAGCTGATGATAAGGAATTTAAGATTCTAGATAAGATGAACAGCATTCCTCATTTTAATTTAGGAGGTAATGCAGATTTTGCACTTGGAATTGTGACGGGAGCCAACTCAGCTGTTCTGTTTGATACTCAGATTCCTGATTCTGAGCCTATTATCAAGGGTAAAGATATATCGAAATATAAAATAGAAATAGGTAATACCTACACAGTGTTTAACCCTGACAGATACCAGCAGGTCGCTCCTGTAAACTTCTACCGCACGGATAGCAAACTTTTTTACCGTTTCATAGCTACTGAGCCAATAGTCGCTTTGGACAATCAGGGACTTGTTTCTCTTAATAGTGCTAACATCATCATTCCTCACGTTCAAGGATATGATAACGCATATATTATGGCCATTCTAAACTCTTCGGCTATGAGTTTTTACTACAGGCATATCTGTAAGAATATGAAGGTTCTGCGCTCAGTGTTAGAAAGCCTGCCTATACCTGTTTGCGATACTGACGTCATGAAGGAAATATCCAGTCTTGCAATGTCTATCCAAAAGGCTTACGAAAACGGCTCGGAACCTGATAATAATATGCTAAAAAGACTGGATAAATACGTCAACAGACTATATAATTTAAATGCTGATGACGAAAAAATTATATTACGATTATAGTTTACTTTTACGATTTAAAGTGCTATAGTATCAAAAGATTTATGTTTTTAGGAGGATTTTAATAAATGTCTTTTGAATATATACAGAAGCTCCCTACACCAGATGAGATCAGGGACAGATTCCCACTCACCAAGGAGCTTGCAGCTGTTAAGGCTGAAAGAGACAAGATGATTTCAGATGTTTTCACAGGTAAGAGTGACAAGTTCCTTGTCATCATTGGACCTTGTTCAGCAGATAATGAAGATTCAGTCTGCGAGTACGTTTCACGTCTTGGTAAGTTAAATGAGAGGGTTCAGGATAAGCTTATTCTGATTCCTCGTATCTATACTAACAAGCCACGTACTACAGGCGAAGGCTACAAGGGCATTACTTCTCAGCCTGATCCAGAGGGCAAGACAGATTTCCATGCTGGTCTTATTGCTATGCGTCACATGCAGCTCAAGGCCATCGAGGAGTCCGGACTTACAGCAGCTGATGAGATGCTCTATCCTGAGAATTGGGGCTATGTTGCAGATATTTTATCCTATGTGGCTATCGGTGCCAGATCTGTAGAGGATCAGGCTCACCGTATGACAGCCAGCGGTTTTGATGTTCCTGCAGGAATGAAGAATCCTACAAGTGGTACTCTTTCTGTAATGCTCAACTCTGTTTATGCTGCTCAGCAGGAGCACTGTTTCGTATACAGAGGCTACGAAGTTAAGACTAATGGTAATCCTCTTGCACACTGCGTTCTTAGAGGTTCCAGCAATAAGCATGGTCAGTCAATTCCTAATTACCACTATGAGGACCTTTCTCTTTTGCTTCAGCTTTATAATCAGAGAGAGATTGTTAATCCTGCTGCTATCATTGACTGTAACCACAACAATTCCAATAAGAAATTCATGGAACAGATCAGAATCTCCAAAGAGGTTCTCCATTCCAGAAGTCTTAATCCTGATATCAAGTCTCTTGTTAAGGGAGTTATGATCGAGAGTTACCTTGAAGAAGGTTGTCAGAAGATAGGCGAAGGTGTATATGGTAAGTCCATTACAGATCCTTGCCTTGGATGGGATGATACAGAAAGACTCATCCTCGAGATGGCAGAACTTGTATAATTAAATCAGTTTCTAATACGGGCCCATTCATATGGGTCCTTATTTTTGCCCTTTGCTCTTGCATATTTGGACAATGTGGAAGCATCGCTAATGCCCATCATCTCCTGCACTGCTCCAAGGTCTGCGCCATTCTCAATTAAATGCATGGTAAAAGAGTGTCTTAATGAATATGGTGTAATATTCATATCTATTCCAGCTCTTTTTACATAGGTTTTGATGAGTTTCCAGAGTCCTTGTCTGGACATAGGTATACCTTTATAATTCACAAAAACATGCTGCTCGTTACCTGATTTATCAGCAAGCATTTCATCTCTTGCATACAACAGGTATTCATTAAGGGCTTCCTTGGCCTTTTGGCCATAGGGAATTACTCTGTCCTGACCAAATCTAAGACAGTTAAGGCTCATATCAATATTTCCAAGTTCAAGCTCAACAAGTTCTGAAGTTCTAAGCCCTGTCGCGTACATAATCTCCAGAATAGCCTTATCTCTTTTTCCTATAGCATCATCTGTAAATTCCTGAGACAAAAGGCTCTCTATCTCGTAGGCGCTCATAATTCTGGGCATTGTTTTACCTGCCTTGGGCGCCTTGATAGCCTCTGCAGGGTTATCCTGAATGTTACCATTTTCCAAAAGGAATCTGAAAAAAGCCTTTATAGATGTAAGGCTTCTGATGATTGAGCTTGTGGCACAGTGTTCTTCCTGCATTGAGTTAATATATGCAAACAGTCTGTCCTCAGTAACATCAGTAATAGATGTCACTCCTCTGTTTTCCATGTAGAGTGCCATTCGCTTAAGATCTCTTTTGTAGGATGAAATTGTGTTTACTGACGCTTTCTTGACAGTTTCAAGATAGAGTCCAAATGAATCAATCAGCTGTTCCATACTCTGTTTCTTTTCCCAAATAATATAGTAACCACAAAGGCATAGTCATAACAATCGAATAGCCATACCTGAAATCAACCATAGGAGCAGCAATTACAAGTGTTCCTACCTGCATCAGCAAAAGAAGTTTGCACAGTATGCCCTGACGCTTATAGATGCAGATTCCTGTAGCTATAACAAGAAGCCATGTATAAGTGCCGATGCTCCATAAAAGGCCGTAAAGCGGAACAAAGTCTCCCAGCTTCATGCCAATTTCCCTTAGTTTAACAACTATTTTACCACCGATCTTGGGATCCCAGAAAAGGCCAAATTCATTGCCCATAATGCCATCCATATCTCCTACTCTATAGGAAACATCTGGATTAATGTAACCCCCATTAAGGTCATACCAGGCCTTAATAGATTCTCCTGGGTTAGAAGCATTCATTCTAAGATACATCCTGAAGTACTCAGATTTATTATTCTCAATTTCCTCAGGGTGACCGGCTCTGACCAGTTCCTTAATGTTATCTGCAAAGTCAGGTGCATATAGCTCCTTGATATAAGTGGTATCAATTACTTTATCGATAAGCTCCTGATCCTTGGGCTCTAAATGTCTGTCGTCTACTAGCATTCTTGCTGTCTGCTGAACCGGAACGGCCAGGGATTCAACCATATCAGGTTGAGCTACTCCTGCATTTCTCATGACTGGTCCTTTTATGATAAAAACAGAAACCAGAACAATAAGCGCAGCACATGTAGCTCTCTTAATATCTTTCTTAAATGTTATCAGCAGAAATGGCGTCCATACTATAAATGCATACCATGCGTTGGACCTGAATAAAGCAAATAGAATGCCAAGTACTGCGAAGGTGAACCAAATGAGTGTAGTCCTATTATCACTACACTCGCCTTCATCAGAGCATCCTTTAGAATAAGACTCTCTAAGGTCGATAACACAGCATAATAACAGCATTGTGATTCCTGCAAATATGATATCCTTCCATACAGTCACCACAAACACCCCGTTAAATGGCACAAGTGCATAGAACATTGTTGCCAGTATCTGTAATTTTCTGGCCCTTATATGAGTTACCAAAACTCCGCAGCATATAGCCATAAAGATCATCTGAAACAAAGTATATAATGCAATGCCTATCTGGTGGTCCTTATGAAAAAGAGTCGCAATATCACAAAAAAACTTGATCAAAAGAGTATGCACAATCGGGTGGTGATTGGATACTGGCTCAACTCCAAAAAACTCAGCATACTGAACAAGTGAATCAGCCGTCATAATGCCTGGATATTCATATAGGAAATATGGAAACCAGCATGCAAAACATAAACTAGCAATTATCAGAACGACTCTTGTTCCAGTAAAAGAAGACTTAGTGTCCAGGAACATTTTTCTGACCAGTTGCAAAGCGTCGTTACGCTTCTGGCCACTAAACACTGAAATAGCAAAGCCTACCAGAATATAGCATGTACATACCATTCCACACAGAACTATCACAATGCTCATAAGTTTAAAGAGCTTACTGTCAAAACCAGCTGTAATCCTGTTCCTAAGCATAAATGTCATTCCGATTCCATAGGCTGCTGAAATACTTATTAAATAAGGTCTTATCTTATCCTGAACAAGTGCCATCCAAAATAAGACCACAAAAAAGACTACCGTTAGAGGGTTTCTAACGGTAATCCCTGATATTTGCTGTAAAGCCCAACAGCCAAAGAAGGCTGTTACAGCGCTCTTTATTGGTTTAAAATCAAAATCTGCTAATCCTGTCACAGATCAGTTCCCCTCGCTCTCCATTATCTGGTTAAGCTTATCTGCGATTTCCATTCCGTCAAAAGTTGCAAAGTAGTCTCTTGGTGTCTCTGCTCTTCTGATCAGCTTAACAGAGCCATCTGTCTGTAATAATAACTCTGCGCATTTAAGCTTACCGTTATAATTATACCCCATTGAGAAGCCATGTGCGCCAGCATCATGAATAAAAAGATAATCTCCCCTATTAATTTCTGGAAGCTTCCTATCTATAGCAAATTTATCGTTATTCTCGCAAAGTGAACCAGTTACATCATATACATGATCTAAAGGCGCATTTTCTTTTCCAAGAACAGTAATATGGTGGTAAGCGCCGTACATTGCAGGACGCATAAGGTTAACTGCACATGCATCAACACCGATGTATTCCTTGTAGATATGCTTCTCATGGATTGCCTTAGTAACAAGCGCACCATATGGAGCCATCATGAATCTTCCCATTTCAGTAAAGATAGCTACGTCGCCCATACCTGCTGGAACAAGGATCTTCTCAAACTGCTCTCTTACACCCTCACCAATTGCCTTGATGTCATTGCCTTCCTGATCTGGAAGATAAGGGATTCCAACACCACCAGAAAGGTTGATGAATGCGATCTTGCATCCAGTCTCCTTCTGCAGTTCCACAGCAAGTTCAAAGAGCTGTCCTGCAAGCTGAGGATAATACTCATTAGTAACTGTATTGCTGGCAAGGAATGCATGAATTCCAAAGTTCTTGGCTCCCTTGGACTTAAGGAGCTTGTATGCTTCAAAGAGCTGATCCTTGGTCATACCATACTTGGAATCTCCAGGATTATCCATGATTCCATTGCTCATCTTGAAGACTCCGCCTGGATTATATCTGCAGGAGATAGTCTCAGGAATTTTGCCTATTGTCTTCTCAAGGAAATCTATATGTGTGAAATCATCAAGATTGATGATAGCACCGAGCTTATCTGCATAAACAAATTCTTCAGCTGGTGTATCATTTGAAGAAAACATTATGTCTGAGCCCTTAGCATTAACAGCCTCGCTGAGCATAAGCTCAGTCTTGGATGAACAGTCAAAGCCACATCCACACTTCATAAGAATTTCCATAAGTACTGGATTAGGTGTAGCCTTTACTGCAAAGTACTCTTTAAAGCCTTTATTCCATGAAAAAGCATCATATACTGCTTTGGCATTATCTACTAATCCCTTTTCGTCATAGAGATAAAACGGTGTAGGAAAATCTTTTACGATATTTTCAACCTGCTCTTTGGTTACGTATGGTTTCTTCATAATATAGCTCTCCTCGTGATTCCTTTAGATTTTAAACAATTTAATATAGACTTTAACATGTTAACGCATCATATTGCAAGTACTAATTATTAAATGTTTTCTATCTGCCAGTCGATTGGCTTCTGACCATTTTTCTCAAGAAATTCATTACACTGACTAAAATGTTTGCACCCAAAGAAGCCTCTGTAAGCTGATAAAGGACTAGGATGTGGCGCTTCAAGGATCAGATGCCTAGGGTTATTTAGCATACTCTTTTTCATCTGAGCAGGTTTGCCCCATAGCATATATACAATTGGTCTGTCCTGTTCATTGACAGCCTTTATGATCGCGTCAGTAAAATTCTCCCAGCCTCTTCCCTTGTGTGAATTGGCCTGATGAGCGCGAACAGTCAGAACCGTATTGAGCATCAAAACGCCCTGATCTGCCCATTTTTTGAGATATCCATTATTAGGAATGTAACAGCCCATATCATCATTTAATTCTTTATAGATGTTCACCAGTGATGGCGGCGTATCTGCCTTACCGGGAAGCACAGAAAAAGATAATCCGTGGGCCTGCCCAGGTTCATGATATGGGTCCTGTCCTAATATAAGAACCTTCACATCCTTAAGAGGTGTTAGATGTAATGCATTAAAAATATCATCTGATGGAGGATATACTACATGTGTAGAATACTCCTCTTTTACAAATTCAAATAATTTCTTGTAATAATCCTTATGAAACTCCCCCTGAAGAGCAGGAAGCCAGTCATTTGAGATCATTGCCATTTGCTTATAAACCTTCCGTTTCAAATATTAGCTTAGTACATTTATCAAATTCTTATAGAAATACCTCTATCTTTTAGGTATCTCTTTAGATCGCATATTTCCATTTCCTTGAAGTGGAATAAGGACGCAGCAAGAACAGCATCTGCCTTGCCCTCTGTAATAGCATCGTAGAAATGCTCCATTGTACCTGCTCCGCCTGAAGCAATAACTGGTACATCAACAGCCTCCGCTATCCGTCTGGTGAGCTCAATATCGTAGCCAGCCTTGGTTCCATCGCAGTCCATACTTGTTATAAGAATCTCTCCTGCTCCAAGCGAAACTCCTTTTTTGGCCCATTCTATGGCATCTATGCCCATATCGATTCTGCCACCGTGTTTGTAAATGTTCCAGCCACTTCCATCAGCTCTTCTCTTGGCATCTATAGCAAGTACTACACACTGACTTCCAAATTTATCAGCAGCTTCTGCTATAAGCTCAGGTCTGTCTATAGCAGCTGAGTTCACAGCAACCTTATCAGCGCCCTCCCTCAGAATTGCTCTTACATCATCAACTGTTCTGATTCCGCCACCTACTGTAAAAGGAATAAATACCTTTTTGGCTACTTCTCTGACCATATCTGCAACAGTAGCACGTCTCTCATTAGAAGCTGTAATATCCAGGAAAACAAGTTCATCAGCTCCAGCCTTGGAATAGGCTTCACCAACCAGAACCGGGTCACCTGCATCTATAAGATCAACAAATTTAACACCCTTAACTACTCTGCCATTATTAACATCAAGGCATGGAATAATACGTTTTGTCAGCATTCGCTCATCCTCCCAAATCAAACATCAAGAAAGTTTCTAAGAATCTGCATTCCTACATCAGCACTTTTTTCCGGATGGAACTGACAAGCAAATACATTACCTGATTCAACTGAAGCATCTATAGTAACTGAATAGTCGGTAGTAGCCGTAACAATGCTCCTATCGGCCGCCTTAAGATAATAGGAATGAACAAAGTATACATAAGCTCCCTGATCTATTCCCTTGTAGAGTCTGCCCTCACGTGGAAAGGTTAGTCTGTTCCAGCCAATCTGAGGAATCTTGTAGCTGTTTCCCAGTTCATCAGTCTTGGGGATACTGACTATTTCTCCACGTAAAATGCCCAGGCCACTAACTCCTTGTGATTCCTCACTAGAATCAAACAGAAGCTGTTGGCCCAGGCATATTCCCAAAAATGGGGTTTCATTAGCCACAATGCTATCGATTGTGGACTTTAAGCCATATTCATTTATTCGGCCCATGGCATCACCAAAGGCACCTACACCAGGAAGTACAACATGGTCAGCCTTAAGGATCTCTTTAGGGTCTCTGGTAATAACTGTATTGGCACCAAGATATGAAAAAGCCTTCTCTACACTCTTGATATTGCCTGCATCATAATCAATTATTGCTACCATGTGGCATCAACCTCCAACAATAAAGTTCGATGCCCTCTACAGAGTTCCTACAATCTCCATCAGTCTGATAGTGTAGTCTCTTTCCTTTTTAATAGAATTTATCTCAGAAATATCTGTCTCTGATAATCCATAATTAGTTGAAAGCAACGATTCTATACTATCGTACACACTCTGAACCTGAATTTCAACATTGAATTTAGCTGCTTCTTCCAAAAGATCACCCTTATTGCGCATGCCCATAAGGAGCATATCAAGAGCTTCTTCTTCCATATTCATAGCAACATAATTCTCATATCCGGACAAATATCTCTCAGCCCATGCAAGGACTCTTGACTGTTCATAAATAACAGTCTGATCCTCTGTCATTTCCTTGCCATAGAGCATTTTATATGCAGTTACGTATTCCCTGTGAGTATAAGCTGTTGCAGCCTTTTCATTAGCTATTCTATCAGGAAGCACGATAACAGGTATCATAAACAAAATGCCTATACTTGCTGCAAATATAGCTGAAATAGCTATCTTCTTAGGAGACATTACCTTTTCAGGAGCACCTGGATCCTTAGGCTCTTTAGGCTTTTTCTCCTTCTTTGGCTTAGGCGGCTTTTCCTTCTTAGGCTTTTTCTCCTTCGGAGGCTTTCCTTCTAAGGCTTCGGTTCCTTCTTGTTCTTTTCTTTCT
>NZ_JAFRGN010000014.1 GCF_017433805.1 Butyrivibrio sp.
AAGCATGAAAAAGTAAAAACACGGCTTATTATTGGCTGATGAAAGTCAGCCTTTTTAGTGTACACAAAAATAATAAGGACAAGGCAAAAAGAAAACCTGTTGGGAAAAGAAATTGATTCTTGACTTTTCTTAGCAGGTTTTCTTGCTATAATTGACGCCCGGCTCTAAAATGGCTCAAAAAAATGAAAGACACCCCGACGGAGTGCCTTTAGAATGAACCATTACCTTAATTCTGAGAACCGGATTCTTTTTGTTCAGCCAAATATTCTTCATATTTTCTTTTTGTTTCGGTAATAGTATCTTCTTTGATTTCTCTTTGATAGTTTGGATGCGCGTTCTTATAATCTTCAACTGTATTTTTATTTGATATAGTGGATTTCAAATTTCTGAATGTAGGGCAACTCACTATATGGACGCCGTACCTTATCATGTTATTTGCGGTTGTGGAGATACCAATTTGGATCATCCTAACTATTGATAGTCATGAAAAGTATGTGGCAAATTGACTTATGTTGAACTCAAAAATCGAAATGATTGAGTTTATGCTTTTTTTATCCAGATAAGGTTATTTATGCATTGAGTTATGACGATAAAAGATAAAGAAAACTATAACTATGCATAAATGATTGCTTTTGTATCTACCATAATTCGGCTTCATATTCATGGATGTTTATATTTTGGAGGTGCTTTATGAGAATACAACAGAACACGGATGTTCAAATCAATCCTTTACAGAATCAGGACAATGCCAAAATTGCTAATGGCAAAGTGGCGAATAAGAATGGTAATTTGTCCTCAGTATCCGGTGCTAATCTGAAGGGTGAAAGTCTTGTCCAGCAGAGACAGGGACTTGCCAGAAAGCAGGCACTTAAGGTGGTTTCCGATGCATTTGGCGGAGAAAAGAAGCTGGATGCTCAGATGCAGTCTATTAAAGATGAGATAAAGCGCCTTCAGGACGAGATCAACGAAAAAACAGCGGACACTATGGAGAGTGACGCTAAGTTAAAAGAGCTTCAGGAAGAATATGGTATTGATCCCGATGGTGAAGAGAGCAAGGAACTGTCAAAACTGGCATTCAAGATGAATAATTCCAAAGACGGATTATCTGATGAAGAAATCAGTAAAATGTCGGAGTATCAGCAGAAAGCACTTTACTATGTGGCAGCAAATCAGCAGAATTCTCTTGATATAGATAAAGCTAAGGCTCAGCAGATGGGAAATGTTCAGGGCTACGCAGATATGAAAAGAGAGCGAGCTAAGTCACAGGATATGGAAAAAGCCCAGGATGCAGCTGAGGAAATAATGGAGGCGGCTAACGGAGAGGCTATAGCTCTTTTGACACAGGAAGCGGTCGAGCATGTTGATGAAGAGCAGAAGGAACGTGAGGAAGAAGCCAAAGAAGCTGCCGAAAAGAAGAAAGAAGAGAAGAAGGAAGAAGCAAAGAAACTCGAAAAAGAAGCTATGCAGCAGGAAATGAAAGAGAATATCAAGGAACACGCTGCTGAGAGCCAGAGGACCAGTGCTGACACAAAACGTGCCATAGCAAGAAGAGAACGTGCGGAGGCTGATAGGATGGATACCGAAGATATCCAGAAGACTATTATTTCAGATGGTGCATCTATGGAAGATACTCAAAATACAGTTAATTCTGAGATAACCAACATTCTTAACAGGCTCAGTCTTCTGTCTAATGATGTTAAAGGCAGTACGATTGATAATCAGATATAGCTAATAATCACCGGTGCCAAAACGGTGCCATGCGGAAACGAGGTTGCGCTTAGCTATATATAATATTAAGATGATGATATACTGTAACAGTGCATAGCTGACAGAGTTATGCACTGTTATAGTATAGAGATACTTAATGAGGGAAAAAATGGAGACAACAAGAACCGACTTACATGAGGAAGAATATCGCGAAGTATTCACAAGGGATGGCATAAGCCAGGGACGTATTGTACCAAAGCATGCGCCTGTTAATGAGGGCGATTACTTCAAGCAAATTCTTGTGATACTTAAAACCAAGGACAGCCCAGCAGCTGGAGAAGGTGTTGGAAAATATATAATGCAGCAGCGCTCTCTAAAGGCCAAGTACTATGCTGGAATGTGGGACGCTACCGGTGGATCTGTGTAGGCTGGGGAAATACCTGAGGAAGCTGCTGTAAGAGAAGTAAAGGAAGAACTTGGAATAAATATTGCAGTTAAAGACCTCGTTCCAGCCTGGAATTTTATAGCAGAGTGGAATAGTGGAACAGGACTTCTTTTCTCTGTGTTTGGTTGTAGGGCTGAAGTACCAACAAAAGGTTTTAATTTCGACAAGCGTGAAGTCAATGATGTTAAGATTGCGTCTTTTGATCAGTTCTACAAGTGTATGATGGATCACAATGATGTAGCATTCGGAGAAGGACTAAAGAAACTTGAAGCGAAACTATAAATGGTGGGAACGTTGCTAAGGAACTAGCAGAAATAATATAAACAATAGATTTCAGAGGGCACTGCGAAAAGTAGTGCTTTCTTTTTTATTGACATATATCGAACATCGATATAGCATATAGATAAGCAATATATAGACAATCGATATAAGGAGGACATGATGGCTGTTGATAAATCTCTTTTAACAGGAAGTATGACAATGCTGATTCTCAAGCTTTTGTCGGAAAAAGACATGTATGGATATGAAATGATCGATACCCTCAGGAAGAAGTCTCAGAATGTGTTTGAGCTTAAGGCTGGAACTCTTTATCCGCTTCTTCATGGATTGGAAGAGAAGGGAATGCTTAAGGTATACGAGCAGGAGTTTCTTGGAAAGACAAGGAAGTATTACAGCATTACCAAAGAGGGAAGAAAGCTTCTCAAAAGTAAGACAGAAGAATGGAATGTATATTCAGGTGCAATAGCAAATGTATTGGCGATGGGGGTATGACAATGGAGGAGTACATCAAAGCGCTACTTGAACAGGTGCGATTTAAGAAAGCTCATAAGGGAATTGAAGATGAACTCAGAGCACATATGGAGGATCAAATAGAAGACAATATAGCTGCCGGAATGGATAGGGAAGCAGCTGAAAAGGCAGCAGTAGCAGATATGGGAGATCCTGTTGAAGCAGGAATTTCCATGGATAGGGTACACAGACCAAGACTTGCCTGGAACGTTGTCGCTATAGCAGTTTTGATTGGAATTATTAGCAGTGTGATTCATGAATTAGTGGCAATAGATGCCGGATTGGCTGATGAATCTACTAGTGTAATTGGTAGTCATGTCTTTTACGCAAAAGTCCTGTTAGGGCTTGTGGCGATGATTGCAGTATATATAATTGACTATACCGTTATTGCGAAATATGCCAAGATAATAGCACTTGGAATGCTCGGGATACTGATACTTACTAAAATTGGAGTACTTGGTGTTAGGTATAATGGGCAGTATGTCTATATCGCGATTAAACCGTTTTATATCTTGGCATCAACATTTATGTTGCTATATATTCCTCTTTATGGCGCGATAATTTACAAATATCGAAGCGGGGGAGTAGGTGCTTTTCTTAGAGCACTGATGTGGATGATAATACCTGCGTTATTTGTACTGAGATGGCCAAGGGCTATGACGGCATTTGCGATGATAATGGCAATGGCAGTGCAGCTTTCAATAGCTGTAGCTAAAGGATGGTTTAAGATTCCGAAAAAGCTTACGATATGTTCATTGTGGGCGACAATTACGGTGATTCCAGTAGGGCTAATAGCTGTTCTTTATAATTTTAGGTTGATGTCAGACTACAAGATGGCTAGAATAAGGGCTATATGGGATATGGACATGGATCAGTCCTATGTGACAAAGACTGCACGCTCATTTAATGATGTTAATTTTGTAGGAGATACCGGTAAAAAAGTTCTGGGATATCTTCCAAATACGAATAGCGATTTTTTACTGACCTATCTTGCGAATAAGTATGGAGCATTGGTGGTCGTAATGATAGTAGCAACCGTGGCGGCAATAATAATAACAGGCTGTATCGCAGCTGCAAAGAGCAAAAATCAGCTGGGCCTGGTTATGGGTGTAGGATGTATGAATGTATTGCTTGTATATATGCTCGTTAACCTGTTCGAAAATATGGGCGCTATACCGTATACGGGATCATTCATGCCTTTCTTCTCGGCAGGTGGCAGCAATATAGTATTGGCGTACATCTTCTTGGGAATTATCCTCAGTATCTACAAGTATAAGGATGCCTATCCGCAGCACATTGATATTGGAATAAGGATAAAACTAAAAGATATTGAACTATAAAATGGACCACAAACCCCGTCCCCCAGGACCAAAGGAAACTTGAAGCGAGGCTGTAAACAATGGACCAATTTGAAAACATATCCATAGAAACTCCTGACCTTATCCTCAAAAAGGCACATTATGAGGATTGGGAGCCGCTGTATCGGAACATCTGGTGTCATCCGGAGTCTGCCAAGTACATGCTATGGAATGTTACTACCAGCGAGGAAGATGCGAAGGCACGAATTATCAGGACTATAGAGTTTGAGAAAAAAGAAAAATATGGCCTCATAGTGTATCTTAAATCCACTATGGAAGCCATTGGCTTTGCCTGCATGCGAGAAGTCGAGCCAGAGATTTACGAGGAAACTGGCATTGCTGTAGGCCCTGAATATGTCCGTAAGGGCTATGGAAGGCAGATTCTTACAGCACTTTGCGACGAAGCAAAACGTCAGGGAGTCAGAGAGTTCAGGGCAAGCTACCGTAAAATGAATTTGGCCTCCAAGGGGATGATTGAAGCCTGCGGGTTTGAATTTGATTTCGAATCTGAAGAAAAGGTAGACCCAAGGAACGGAGAGAAATATACTGTAGTTAATTGCAAGAAAAAATGGACCAAAGGGACGGGGTTATAGGACCAAAGTGATAAATGGACCACAAACCCCGTCCCCTAGGACCAATATTCAGGAGGACAAGATTATGGCTTCAAAATCTACTGAATTTCCTTATAGTATCAGGGATGTGCATATTAGTGATCCCTATATTCTTGCAGATGAGAAGACCGGTTTTTATTATACCTATGTTCAGTTTGTAGATTCTAAGAGATTTCCGGATGTAAAAGAAAATGAACCATGCTTTTATGTATTGAAATCTCCTGACCTTGTTAACTGGTCAGTGCCTAAAGTGTGTTTTAAAAAGGGCGATTTCTGGGCGGACAAAGATTATTGGGCTCCTGAATGCCATATTTGGAATGATAAATACTACATTATTTCATCTTTCAGAGCAGAGGGAAAATATAGAGGCTGTCAGTGTCTTATGGCTGACAGTCCTGAGGGCCCTTTTGAACCTGTTGGAGATGAACCAGTAACTCCTAAGGGCTGGCATTGCCTGGATGGAACATTGTTTGTGGATGACGAGAAAAATCCATGGATGGTCTTTTGTCATGAGTGGATGCAGGTTTATGACGGGCAGATATGCGCGATAAAGCTTGATAAAAGTCTTTCAAAAGCGGTGTCAGAACCAGAGATTTTGTTTAGAGCTTCAGAAGCTCCATGGCGCGGAAAGGCAGCAGCTGACGGAGGGCTCGTGACTGATGGTCCATTCCTTTATAGGATGAAATCAGGAACGCTGATAATGCTATGGTCAAGTTTTTCCGAGAGGGGCGGTTATACTGTTGGCTATGCCAGGTCAGCAAGTGGTACGATTCACGGACCTTGGATTCAGGAAGAAATCCCACTATATGCGCTGGATGGTGGTCATGCTATGCTCTTTAAGACCTTTGAAGGAAAGCTTATGATGTCATTGCATTGTCCCAATGTTCATGAGAGGAAGCGCATTCTTTTATTCGAGATGGAAGAAACTGGTGACAAACTTGCCATTCGCAATGAGATTACGGGAAACTGGTACAATAACGCTGGTGGAGGCGCTGAGAACTGGCATTACCAAAGTGTCTGCACCGAGGAGTTTTACTTATAAAAAGAGAAGGATTATTTAAAAGGAAAGGGGTAATACATGTTGCAGGAATTCTATATTGATAGTGATGGTGTGAAAATCCATGCCAAACTTGATCGCGTTGAGGGAAAAGATAAAAGTCCGCTTTGCATTCTGATTCATGGTTTTACAGGACACATGGAAGAGGATCATATCATAGCTGCTCAGCAGGCTATGAATAGAGCTGGGGTATCAGTTCTAAGGGCAGAGATGTACGGACATGGCGGAAGTGATGGAGAGTTCAAAGACCACACATTATATAAATGGGTTACCAATGCACTTTCAGTAGTTAAATATGCTAAGAGCCTGGATTTTGTGACGGACCTTTACCTGTGCGGCCATTCACAGGGAGGACTTCTTACAATGCTTATTGGAGGCATGTGCGCTGATGACTTCAAGGCCATAATCCCATTGTCTCCTGCATGGATGATTCCGGAAGTTGCCAGAGAAGGCAGCATACTTGGCACATCTTTTGATCCCAAGCATATTCCTGAAAAGATTAATTCTGGTGATTGGGAGTTATCAGGAGATTATATCAGGGTAGCTCAGACGATTCATGTAGAAGATGAGATAGACAGATATGAAGGTCCTGTTCTTATCATACATGGAGATGAGGACGAGGCTGTTCCCTATTCATACGGAGAAAAAGCAGCTAAGCTGTACAAGAACGCTAAACTCGTAACTATTCACGGAGATGATCACTGCTATACAAGGCATTTGAATGAATTGGCAGATGCACTACAGGCTTTCTTCGAAAACTAAAATGGAAAATGGACCACGAACCCCGTCCCTGTGGTCCATTTTTTGTGCCACAAATTCTAAAGTTTTTATAACCTTTGCTATCTATGCGCCTTGCGGGACCAAAATGGTGCTAAAATCAAATGTGGAGGGCGTTTCTTATGGGGTATTTAAGTAAAGAGCAGATGAAAAGAGTTATGTGGGTGTCTTTGTTCTGTATTCTGATGATTTTTCTCACAGCTCAGTTCACTTTTATGAGAGGGGCTAAAAATCTCGAACCAATCTATCTTTTGAATATCGGAATGGATATGGTGAGCATGGCGATGGGCTATGTGCTCTTTGTTTGCTTTGTAATAGATGTTCAAAAGAACGGATCGGATCTGCGATTTCTATTCGTGCTCCTGATAGTGGCATATGTAGGATGCTTTACAGATGCATGCGCATGGATCGTAGACGGCGTGCCAAGCCTTAGATGGGCTAACATTCTGGATAACACTCTTTATTATATGTGTGCACCGATAGAAGCCTGCTGTTTTTGGCTGTACACAATGACTTATCTTAAGCTTGACGACAAATACATCAGACTTATTGGTAAGTATATCGTTCTTACTTTAGCAATTCCAATTATGTTAAGGCTCATCAATCTTTTTACAGGAATCTATTTCACAATCGATGAAGCAGGAATTTATCACAGAAGTCCCAGGTATGCGGTTTCGATGATTTATGCCTTCACGGTAATGATCCTTGCGCTCATCGGAGTTATCTATCAGAGAAAAAAGCTCCAGAGATTTCAGATAGTAACATTCTTTGTATATGCCATAGCGCCCATAGCTATCGGAGTCATGACTGCATTCGTTTACGGACTTTCACCTAGTGCGTCAGTAGTTATGCTGGTGGTTCTATTAATGTACGGCGTACTCAATGTTAATCAGGGCCGCGAAAAAGCAGCAGCTGACAGAGACCTTGCAGTGGCAGCAGGCATCCAGGAGAATGTCCTTCCCAAGATTTTTCCATTTCTTCCAGAGAGAAAAGAGTTTGATATATATGCGACCATGAATCCGGCAAAAGAGGTAGGTGGAGACTTCTATGATTTCTTCCTGGTGGATGATGATCATATCGCAATGGTTATGGCTGATGTTTCAGGCAAGGGAATTCCGGCAGCTCTTTTTATGATGGTTGCGCGAACACTCATAAAAAACAGAGCGCTGTTAGGCGAGGAACCAGCTAAAGTTTTGCATGAAGTCAACAATCAGCTCTGTGAGGGAAATAAGGCGGAGCTCTTCGTGACAGTATGGATGGCCGTGATTTCTTTATCCACAGGAGAGGGACTTGCGGTTAATGCTGGACATGAACATCCAGCACTGCGTCACAAAGATGGACAGTATGAACTTGTAGAATACAAGCATTCTCCTGCAGTAGCCACAATGGAGGACTTAAACTTCAGACAGCATGCATTTAAGCTGGAGCCAGGAGATACTTTCTTTGTATATACGGACGGCGTTACAGAGGCCACAAATGCCAGCAACGAACTCTTTGGAACAAAGCGAATGCTTGAAGCACTCAACAAGAATCCAGACGCTGATCCACAGACACTTCTTGATAATGTATCAGAAGACATCAGCTCTTTTGTCAAGGAAGCCAAGCAGTTCGATGATATAACAATGCTGGCATTTCAGTTTAATGGATAATGGACCACTAACCCCGTCCCCTAGGTCCAAAAATATTTTTGCCATCTGCTTTTAATCTTCGTATAAAGAAGAGTGAGCAATGGTAAGGGTTATAAATGAGGAGGAAAAATATTATGAAAAAGAAAGCAGCAGTAGTAATGATTGGAATTGTACTTGGACTTACAGCATGCGGAAAGCAGGCTGCTGAGGCTCCAGCAGAGCAGGAAGTGCAGGTAGCAGAAGAAACAACAGAGGAAGCTGCAGAGGCAGAGGTAACAGAGCAGGCAGCAGAGGCGGAGCAGGAAGAGCTCATTGAAGATACAGTTATTTCTTCAGATCTTTTGACAATCACCATTCCTGATGAGTTCAAGGGCAAGACACTGGCTAAGGTAGATGGCCATGAAATCTATGTTTATGATAAAGCCTGCTACGAAGAAGGCTTTGGCGGATTTGTTTTCTCTGTAATTGTTGATAAGGATAACAAGGTTGTTCCTGGTGGAATGTACACCAAGGTCGGCGAGTACAAGACAGTTGGTGGACAGTCATACAATGTGTGCAGGAGTTATCCTTCAGAAGTTCAGTGGGATTACAATAAATATGATTCTATGCCAGAGGATTATGCAAGTCTCGATGCAGCAGTGGATTCCATACTTAAGACAGCTACAGCAAATGGCGATGGAACATATATGTACGGTGCTGGTAAAAACGGCGAAGATCTGTATGCTATGACAATCGACAAGTACGTTTGGGCACTTACTGAAGGTTGGGATGCAGACAAATTTGAGGAAGAGGGTATGAGCCCTGAGTTTTACGCTCTTGCAAAAACTGAGGGAGACAAGGCTTTCGATAAGATGGGCTATGCATATATGGATATTTCTAGTGATGGCGTTGACGAGCTTCTAGTTGGCGTAGTTGATGACAGCGATGAGCCAAGCGTTGTATATGATGTTTACACTATGGTAAATGGAGAGCCAGCACTTGTTGCAAGCGGATCAGCAAGAAACAGCTTCCGCGCTATGGAATATGGCGGTCTTGGAAATGTCTTTTCTAGTGGAGCAATGGAGAATGGTATCAGAGTTTACATGGTCAACCCAGAGACCACTGAGCTTAATTACCAGTATGGTGTTAAGTACGACGGCTACACAGATGAAAAGAAGCCATGGTTTGTAAATGAGAGCACAGACAGTGATGATACATGGGTAGAGGCTTCTGAGGAAGATTACAACATGTGGATCGAGCGTGCATCTGACCAGTTTATTAAGCTTGATTACACACCATTTTCTGAGCTTATTCCTATAGATTACTCCAAGGTAGACCTTTCCAAGTACGGAACCTTTACTGAGATGTTAAAAGACTTCAAGAAGGGTATGGGCTATGCAAATGTTCAGCTTGGAGATACAGATGTATTCCTTGCTTCATCAGCTACATATATTGGAGAAAATGACATTCCAAATGCCATCGATGCTTCAGTCTTCATGTACAATGAAAAGGGTGAGATCGAGTATCTCGGAAAGGTTGAGTCAGGCGGAACAGCTTATCCACTCATGATCGCTGATGGATATCTTTACTCAGGCGGACATCACTTCGCAGATAAGACAACAGTCAAGGATGGCAAGCTTGTTACAGAAGAAGCATCAGAAGAATTTGATGCTGATGGTAAAGCAACCTATTACTATGGAACAGAAAAAGTAGAAGATGACTCCAAGCTCACGGGACTCTTTGATGAGTACTTTGCAGGAGAAATCGTTGAGTTCACAGTAGAGAAAGAATAAAAACAGAATATAAATAGAAATCGTCCCCGGCCTGTGCAGAGGACGATTTTTTTATGCAATAAACACACGATCAATACTTGTTATGCACCTTCTCCGCGAAGCACATCATATCTTTTACCTGAATCTTGGTACCATCATCCAGAATTGCAGTTCCGGACATGTGACCAAATACCTGATGCTGGTCTGATACGATCAGCTTGTAGTCAAGGCATGCAGCTCTGTCGAGAACAGGAACAAAGTCCATCTCAAAGCGGCCGTCAGAGGATGTGAAGGTCCAGGGATCCATGTAGGAACTATCTGGAATGTTGAAGGTGATGTCATCCAGCTTGTGGGCTTTGCCATTGTAGAACAGGATATTCTCTGTCGCTGCTGAAGTATTTCCAAAGCCGTAGCCAATATTGAAGCCAAAAGAATTACCGTCTATATCAGTGTTACCTGAGCCCCAGTGCCAAGTATTATCATAAGTCCAAACGCCGCGTCCCCAGTCCAGGGTTCCGAAATCAGTGGCAGGATTGAACTCATATCTTTTTCCATCAAAAGACATATATCCGGAAGCTCTCATGCAGTTGATCTTCTGATTGTAGTAGAAGGCATGCTTCTGATCCCATGGAGTTGCGATGACCATGGTGTCCATATCCGGCTGAGCCAGGGATATATCGCAGTCAAAGGGCTTGCCCTGATAGAAGTTATCAAAGTGACAGGTGATATGTCTTGAACCATCAAGAACTTCGTACTTCATCTGAAGTCTCTTATCAGCATAGGTTGTGTCACCAGATGCTGAAGATGAAGGAAGATGAAGCTTACCAAGAGGAAAGGCATTAAGGACTGTCTCTGTGTGCTCCCAGGGCTTATCTCCGAATACCAGAAGAGACACAGACTGAAGACCAATATAGCCATCATCTGAAATAGTGAAGGCGCCTGCAAAGCCATCGGACAGTACAAGATAGTAGTCCCACTCTTTTATTCTCCATTTAGGAGCGCGGATCATAGACCTGTCATAGGTCTGCAAAAGACTTCTGGACCAGCCGGGCTCAGTAAGCTCGCCGTCCTTACCTAGAAGTGGATGAACAGTTGTAACTTCGTGATTTCTTCCCATGATTTTTCCTCCTGATAATATTTTACTATAAAAATGACACCTAAATAAAAAAGGTGTCATTTTTTTACGCTGACCTGAAAACTAAAATAAGCTCATAACAAACAACCAATATGTAATTGGAGGGAGGATCATTATGAAATTTAGAAGAGTTATGGCCAGCGTACTGGCAGGAATGATGACTCTGTCACTTGTAGCATGTGGAAGTGATGGAAGTGCATCAGCAGGCACAGAGACAGAGCAGACAGCAGATGCTAAGACTAATACAGAATCAGTAGGAACAAGCGGAGAGAAGCTTGTTATCTGGACTCTGGCAAAAGACCTTCAGACCTTCGCTGAGAAGTATGTAGAGGATCACGAGGTTCAGATCGAGACTGTTGTAATCGAACCAGCTGACTATGTTACAAAGGTTCAGACAGCTCTTAACGGCGGACAGACAACACCAGATATCATCGTAGGTGAGCCTCAGATGCTTGAGGATTTCTATGATGCAGGATATTTTGAGGACCTTAACCAGGCACCTTATAACGCTCAGGATTATGCTGATCAGATCGTTGATTATGTATGGGAAGTAGGACAGGATGCAGAAGGCATTCAGAGAGCTATTTCTTATCAGATCACACCAGCTGGTATCTACTACAGAAGAGATATCGCACAGGAAGTATTCGGTACAGATGATCCAGCAGAAGTTGGTAAGCTCTTTGCTGACTATCCAACAATACTCAGCACAGCACAGAAGCTTAAAGAAAATGGCTATCGTATCTTTGCTTCAGACGCAGAGATGGGCTATTTCTCAGGAGATACAGCATGGGTAGTAAATGACAAGCTTAACCTTGACCAGGCTCGTCTTGACTACATGGATCTTGTTTGTGACCTCTATCAGAACGACCTTACAGCTTATGCTAACCAGTGGTCAACACCTTGGTATCAGGCTATGGCAGGAGAGGTTCCTATCCTTACAGCAGAAGTTCAGAGCTATGCTGATGATTCAGTTAACGTATGGGATGCAGAAGCATTCGCAGAGGCAACCAAGGATCTTGCAACAACACAGGTATTTGCATTTGGACTTCCAAGCTGGGGAGTACTTACTCTGAGAGACAATGTTGGTGAAACATCAGGCAAATGGGGAGTATGTTCAGGACCAGCTTACGGTTTTGGAGGTGGCACTTTCATCGGCATTTCAGCGATGTCAGAGCACAAGGACCTGGCTTGGGACTTCCTTAAGTGGGTAACACTTGATGAGAACACTGCAGAGTGGTGGATCGAGAAATCAGAAGGCGACACAGTTTCACTTGTATCTGTTCTTGAGAAGCACAAAGACGACGAGAACGCAGTATATGGCGGACAGCACCTCTACAGCTTCTGGCAGGAGCAGGCAGCAGGCATCGACTACTCCAAGGTTACACGTTACGACAAGATCGTTAACGATGCATGGGGAGCAGCTTGCACAGCAGTTAAGACAGGCGAAGCTGACAAGGAAACAGCTATAAACGAATTCTACGATGTAGTTGAATCTACATACCCAGAAATTCAGATTGAGCGCTAATCCTTAAAACTTAATCTATACATTCGGGGCACTGCTGTGGTTGGCGGCAGCGCCCCGAAAATTACTATGAATGGAGAGAGTTAGTAGTAATTTACTTGGGAGGAAAATATGGCAGTAGCAAAAAAGAGAATGAAGAATAGGAACAACGCAGCATATCTGTTTGTGCTTCCTTTCATCATTGTTTTCCTGATCTTTAGTGTTTATCCTGTTTTCAGGACACTTTTTCTTAGCTTTACCACTTATAAAGGCTATGGCGAACCAGAGTTTACAGGCCTTGCCAATTATATAAGGGTGGTAAAAGACAAATTCTTCTGGCGTTCACTTTATAACACAGTCAAAATGTGGTCTCTTAACATCGTTCTTCAGCTGGGACTGGCATTTCTTCTGACAATTGTATTTAGTGACATCAAGTACAAGATTCGCGGACTTGCGATCTTCCGTGCAGTGTATTATCTGCCTAACTTAATAGCAGCAACATCAGTTGCTTTCCTGTTTAAGACACTTCTTGACTGGAAATACGGAACAGTTAACCAGATCCTTCTTGCATCAGGCCTTGTATCAGAGCAGATCAACTGGCTAGGACAGAAGTCCACAGCCTGGGCAGTAGTATCTGTGATTCAGGCGTGGATGTGGTTTGGTAACTCATTCATTATTCTCATGGCCGGTGTTCAGGGTATTCCAAACGACTACTTTGAAGCCGCAGCTATAGACGGAGCTGGCAGATGGAAGGTATTTGGAAGCATCACACTTCCTCTTTTACGCCCAATCCTTCTGTATGTGGCTGTCACATCACTTATTGGTGGACTGCAGCTCTTTGACCTGCCATTCCTTATTAACGGAGTAGCGGGAGCATCAACTGCCGGAGAGCCTGGAGGAACACTTCAGACGGTGGTTATGTACCTTTATAAATTTGGATTTGAAACTCGTCAGGTGGGCTTTGCATCTGCAATTGCCTATACCCTGTTCTTCATAATACTTTTTATTTCCGTAATGGAGTTCAAATTCCTGGGTGGAAAGGAGGACTAACAGATGGCTACCAAGATTAAAAAGACAATTCTATATGTACTACTGATCGCACTGGCCCTGATGTGTATTCTTCCCTTCTGGCTCATGATCGTAAACTCAACAAGATCCGGTGTTGAAATAACACATTCATTTTCCTTCCTGCCGGGCAAGAGCCTTCGGGATAACTGGGTAGTGTTATTTGATTATGTAAATCTTTTCAGGGGCCTGTTTAACAGTGTTAAAGTGGCTCTCCCGGCAACTCTCCTGACAGCGTACTTCTCAGCCATCACAGCCTTTGGAATGGCAATGTATGAGTGGAAGGGCAATAACCTTCTGTTCAGGATAATAGTTATCTTCATGATGATACCAGGCCAGCTCTCGCTCATTGGTTTTTACAACCTGTGCCAGAAGCTTCACCTGATTGACTCCTACATACCACTTATAATTCCTGCCATGGCGTCACCTGGAATAGTGTTCTTCTTAAGGCAGTACGTCAAGGCAACACTTTCCAAGGCGCTTATGGAAGCTGCCAGAATCGATGGTGCTTCAGAGATACATATTTTCCACAGAATTGTACTTACGATCATGGCACCTGGTATTGCAACTATGTCAATCGGAGCCTTCATTGGTAACTGGAACTCCTATCTGGTACCATTGATCCTCCTCAATACTCCTAAAAAGATGACGCTGCCAGTAATGATCTCTACTTTGAACGCAGCCACAGATCTTCAAAAGAACCAGGGTGCTATCTACCTTGGTGTAGCGATTTCGGTTGTACCGATAATCATCGTGTTCTGCTTCTGCTCCAAGTACATTATCAGCAGTATTTCAGCAGGCAGTGTAAAAGAATAAACAACAATTTGGCGGCCCCTCGGGACCGCCTACTTGCATTAATAAAATCTAATGCTATTATAGGTGGATAAGAATTAATAGTTTCCAAAATAATGGTACACAATCTGAGGAATTATAGATGAAAAGACTTCTCGAAAAGAGCCTTGTAATCCTTGCTGCAGCTGCATTTGCGTTAGCGGGCTGTGCAGGAGCGACTGATACTGACAAAGGTTCTGAGAAAACTGAAAATAATAGCGTAGTTTCCAAAGGGGACGATGTAACTCTTGACTGGTACATTAATTTTTCCTGGTTTAACACCAAGTGGGGAGATAATGCTGTATCAAAAGAAATTACAGATAAAACCGGAGTTAACATCAATTTCATTTCACCTCTTGGAAATGAGGAAGAAAAGCTCAATTCCCTTATAGCATCTGGTTCACTTCCTGACCTCATCACCCTTGGCTGGTGGGAGCCTCAGGTCAACGAGATGATTCAGGGGGATATGGTCTATGCTTTGAACGAGCTTGCTGATGAGTACGATCCTTACTTTTACGAGGTTACTGATCCACAGGCCATTTCCTGGTACACCCAGGCAGATGGAAATGTTTACGGATATCCTTGTTCTTCCGTAACACCTGATGATGTAACCAGTAACGACAACATCGGCTCCAATCAGACCTTCCTTGTGAGAAAAGACATATATGAGGCCATAGGAAGTCCCGATATGACTACCATAGAGGGTTTTGAAACAGCAGTTAAAAAAGCCAGCGAGATGTTTCCTGAAATAGATGGTAAGCCCCTTATACCTGTGGGCGCCCACATCTTTGATGATACCGGTAATGTCTCTTTTGACCTATATCTACAAAATTTCCTGGCCGTTCCTTATGAAAAGGATGGGGAACTATATGACAGGGATACTGATCCTGAGTACATCGAATGGCTCAAGATGTTCAGAAGACTTGGAGAGCAGGGATATCTATCAACGGATCTTTTCATAGATCAGAGAGTACAGATGGAGGAGAAGATCGCGGAAGGCAGGTATTTTTGTATGCTCTATCAGTACACAGATATGTCAGCTCAGCAGAAGGCACTCTATTCCAAGGATCCAGACAGCATCTATATAGCTGTTGACGGTCCCAAGAACAGAAACAGGGATGACCATGTCCTTCCCACCAACACAGTAAGTGGATGGACCATAACCATGGTGAGTAAGAACTGTAAGCACCCTGACAGGGCTATAGAGTTCATTGACTATATGCTATCAGAGGAAGGCCAGAAGACGGTTTATCTTGGCATTGAGGGAGTCACCTACGATGTGGTTGATGGAAAAGAAGTGGTGAAGCCTGAAGTCCAGCACCTTCTTGATACAGACAGAGGACAATATGACGCATTGTACGGCGCAGATGATGCCTATTGGATGTTCCAGGATAATGTAATGCAGCTCAAATGGAAACAGGAAACAACAGGGCCTACAGATCAGCTTGAGAAGTGGACTTACCCCTACGCCACCTACACCGGAGTCTATGACATAATCTTGCCGGCAGACACTGAGGATGCCTACACTAACGCGAGGATAGAGAAGCTCTGGAGCGAGACACTTCAGAACCTCCTGTTATCCAGAAGCGAAGAAGAATTTGATGAGATATTGGATAAGTTCATAGCGGACAGAAACGCCATGGGCTTTAAGCAATTGCAGGAAAAGAGATACAAGTATGTCGAAAGCGCAAAAGAAAAGCTTGGCATTAAGTAAAGGCTTAAAACTAAATACCAGACTTACAGGCGTTGTGCTCATCTTTGTAATGCTGCCAATAGCTATCCTTGGGGGAATTGTCTTTTACAATATGGAGCAGTCTTCCATAAGAGAGAACGTAAGCTTCATGCAGTCAACTATGGAAAGACGAAGGGACTCTATCTCCAACAATATTGATTCCATCAATATGACAACCCAGTTCTTTCTGACTAATGACACTATGAACAACGTGCTCATATGTGCGGCCCAGGGCGGGCAGTACAGCACAAGGCAGCTCATTGATATCTACAGAAATGATGTAGCGGCTCTTGAAAGGCTTATCAACAACAACCCGGTTCTTCATGGAGTTCGCTACTATGCCATAAATGACAACGTTCAGGAGATGATGCCAGTACTGTTTAACCACAACCGTATGAACAGGCAGAAGTGGGCAGGAATGGCAAGTACAGGGGGATGGTTCTTTGACTATCAGGACAATCTTTTTGCTGGCTATGAGGACTCACCGATGATTGGACTCATTACTCCTGTGACTGACAGACAGCACGGACGGATTGGCGTTATCGAAGCCAACATGACTATGCGGACCATGTTCCCGTCAATGTATGAGGACATAAAGGGAGAGAGCAGCTGCTTTGTAACAGATGATGGCAGGATAATCTACGGAAGTAATGAAGATGACAGCATAGCACAGATAGCCACAGAGCTTGCAGACACCCTTAAGTCATCCCAGGACATAGCAGATGCTTCCAGGATCATCACCAGTTATAAGAGGGAAAAGAAAAGCGTTATTTCCGGAATGTATATCCCAGAGCTTCTGGGAACACTGGTTTCCGTTGATGATATTTCAGAGAGCCTTAGTGAAGTCTATAAGCTTAGGACCAATTACATCATTGGCATGCTGATAATCCTCGCAGGAATGGCCTTTGTAATTGACGTTGTAGTTAACCACGTACTCAAAAAGTTCTATGAGGTTTTATCAACCATCAGAAAGGTCAGAAGTGGCGATCTTGATGTGAGGACTATTGAGAGTGGCAGAGACGATGAAATGGGTGAGCTCGCCCATCAGGTCAACAGGATGCTTGATAACATTCAGGAGCTCATGAAGGAAAATATCAGCAGAGAAGTGCTGGTCAAAGATTCACAGATCAGAGCCCTTCAGAATCAGATAAATGCCCACTTCATTTACAACGTCCTTGAGTCCATCAAAATGATGGCGGAGATAAAAGAGGACTATGATATCTCGGACGCTATTACGAGCCTTGGTAAGCTCCTTAGATACAGCATGAAATGGACTTCTGATACGGTAATGGTATCTGAGGAAATAGAGTACATCAAGAACTACATGGCTCTTATAAATCTTAGATTTGACTACGAGATATATCTTTCTCTGAATGTGCCGGATGAGATCATGCAGCAAAGAATCCCCAAGATGTCGCTGCAGCCCATTATCGAAAATGCCATTATTCACGGCATAGAAGAGCTTGCTGATGACACCACGATTTACGTCAAGGGAATACCTGAGGGCGACTATTGCACAATTGAGATAACTGATAATGGCCGAGGCATGAACGCAGAGGAGCTTGAGACGCTTCGGAAAAAGATATCCGGAGAGATCAAGACAGAAGGCGGCTCCAGCAATGGAATCGGACTTAAAAATGTACAGGACAGAATCCGCATGGAATATGGTGATAAGTGCGGAATTGATGTAGCAACTATGGAAGGGTGCTACACCAAGGTTTACGTGAGAATCCCTATGAAAAGAGGTTTGACGCATGCAGACAGTACTGGTAGTTGAGGATGAAAAGTTAATAAGACAGGGCATTTCCGCCATGATAAAAAGATGCGGAGTTCCTGTAGGTGAAGTTATAGAGTGTGCCAATGGTCTTAAGGCCATGGAGGTGCTAAGAGAGCGGGCTATAGATGTTATGTTCACTGACATCAGAATGCCCAAGATGAACGGCATAGAGCTGGTCAAAGAAATGCAGAGCCTTGAGAACATGCCTATTACCATAGCTGTAAGTGGCTATGATGATTTCTCCTACGCTGTAGAGATGATGAGACAGGGCGTAAGGGAGTATATTCTTAAGCCTGTTGAGAGAGATAAGCTCCGCGAAGTAATGGAGAAGCTGGAAAAAGAGATCAGCCAGAAAAACGTTACAGCAGAGAAAACTGAAAAGCTCGGCAAGCAGTTCCTTAAGTACATCTTAACTGATGGAAATGAGGAGCATGAAGACCTTGATATCATCGGCAAAAGGATAAAGGCTGATGTGGGAGAGGAGTATCTTGTTCTTGTTACTAGTAAGGAAGACGATGTCCAGAAAGAACTGGTTACTATTAATTCCATAGCTGAGATAGACGAAAATGAAGTTTTTATCATTGGAAAAGACAAAGTGGCAGAGATAAGATCACGTCTATCTGAGGTCGATGAATATATATCAAGCGCTGGAATAAGTGACAGCTACACTGATATCGGCGATCTTAAAAAGGCTTATCTTCAGGCCAAAAATAGAAGGCAGAGAGCTTTCTTTAGAGAGGAACTGGTCTTGTCAGATGAGGATACCAAGGTTCCGGAAGCACTTCTTGAAAATGGCAAAAAGCTATGTGACAAGGTAGCAGTCAGTGCCAGAGTACAGCTCACCGGCACAGACAGGGCAGAAACCATAGAAAAAGAATGGAATTCCTTTTTTACGGCAGCAGCCAGAAGGCAGATAAGTCCTGAGGACTTTGCCAAGGCCATGGCTCTTTTTGTTCAGGAATATGAGAGTGTATATAAGAAATCTCTTCAGGATAAGCTGGGAAATCCATTTATTTACAGCTCTTTATCCGAGTACAAAGAAATGCTTTTTGATACTGTTTTTGAGGAAAATGGAAGGCTCCTTGACAGGGCTGGAGAGGGCCAGGCAGATAAGAAAATGTTCAAGGCCGTTAACTACATCCGGGAGAACTTTAACACAGATATAAACATGGCTGTGGTTTCTAACTATGTTTCAATGAACTATTCTCTGTTCTCAACCGCCTTCAAGAACTATACAGGTATCAACTTTGTATCTTACGTAAGGGGACTTAGGATTGAAGAGGCCAAGAGGCTTCTAAGAGAAACAACCATGAGAGTTAATGAGATTGGACAAAGGGTTGGATACGATAATGACAAGCATTTCATGAAAAATTTCAAGGAATCCGTTGGAGTATCTCCCAGTGAATACCGCAGAAATACAGCAATCTGATACTGAGTATTGCGTAACAATCAGATACAAAACTGCAATCGCCAGAATATAGACTATCACATATTACCAAGGGACAGAACCATCTCGGCTGCTTCTACCATGTTGCAGCCGGATTCCATGGAACACTTCTGGAGATATTTGTGAGCCTCAGGCTCAGTCATATGGTGTTTGTCCATCAGTAAGTCCTTAGCTTTATTAATGATCTGTTTATCAGCATCGCTTCTATTGAGGCGGTGCTGTTTTGCTTTCTTACGGGCACGGGAAACACCCTCCATCATCATGCTGATGGTGGAGTAGAGATCATCCTTGGTAATAGGTGTTGGAAGGTAGATAAGACGTGAATTATCGTTGCCTGCAGGTGCTTTGTCCGGAGAGGCAATCATGAGCATCTGAAAGTATCCGGGCAGATCCTCTACAAGGTCAGAATAGAGCATGTCACTTAAGCGGTAGCCACATACGATGACTCCGCTTCCGAGATCCTCCATGGCGGACAGGGCCTGCATGCCGGAAGTGACAGCGGTAATGTTGTCAAATCCACCACGGAGCAATATGCTTTTGAATTTATGGGCATCCTCTGCCTTGGCAAAAGCAACGATAATGTTCACAAATCTAACCTCAAACCTTTTTTAGAAATTGTTGAGATATTTATCAAGTTCCCACTTGGTAATGCAGGTGCGGAATTCCTTCCACTCAGCCTTCTTGGCTTCCAGAATCTTGTGATAAACAGATTCGCTCAGTACTTCCTTGCCAAAGTCGTCAGCCTTAAATGCGTTTATAGCTTCTCCAAGAGTCATAGGAAGAACATCTACAGTTCCAGAGTTTGTCTGGTCAAAAGAGATGCTTCTGATATTCTCAGACAGTTCCTCTGGAGGTGTCATTTTTTTCTCAATGCCCTCAATACCTGCAGCCAGAATGTATGCAATAGCAAGATATGGATTGCAGGTAGCATCAGGGTTACGAACCTCAACTCTTGTAGCAGAACCTTTTCTTGATGGAATTCTGATAAGAGCACTTCTGCCATTTGAAGACTTGGACCAGGAGATGTTAACTGGAGCATCGTAGCCAGGAACCAGTCTCTTGTAGGAATTAACGATTGGGTTAGTGATAAGTGTCATTCCCTTGGCGTGGGAGAGAACACCGGCAATGAAGCTGCCAGCAGCTTCTGAAAGATTGCCGTCATTGGTTGCGAATATATTGGCGCCCTCTGCATCCTCTGCAAGGAAGCTTATATGCATACCTGAACCACTGATGCCTTCAACAGGCTTGGGCATAAAGGTTGCATAGAGTCCGTGCTTCTTGGCGATTGTTTTAACTGCCATACGGAAGGTCATGATCATGTCAGCAGCTCTGAGTGCATCTTCTTCCTCGAACTGAATCTCATGCTGAGCTGGTGCGATCTCGTGGTGTGATGAAGAAATGTTAAAGCCCATTTCCTCAAGATTTAAAATGATCTCTCGTCTGACATTCTCGCCCTGATCAAGAGGCGCTACATCGAAATATCCAGCTCTTTCCTTGGTGGTTGCAGTTGGATTTCCGTTGTCATCATAGTCGAATAAAAAGAACTCGAGACGTGGATTTACCTTGAAGGTAATGCCCATGTCACCGGCTTTTTTGATCACCTTTTCCAGAATAGATCTGGGATCTCCAGAAAAAGGCTTGTTGTCTGAGGTGTAAACGTTGCAGAACATTCTGGCAACCTTACCTGACTGTGGTCTCCAAGGATATATCTCGAAGCTGTCCAGGTCAGGGTAAAGGTACATGTCGCTCTCGTCGTCTCTTGTAAAGCCATCGATTGAGATGCCATCAAACATACACTCGTTGTTTAGAGCCTTTTCGAGCTGGCTTGATGGAATTGCGATGTTCTTGGGAACGCCGAAAAGATCACAGAACTGAAGTCTGATGAATGCAACATCTTCCTCCTCTACAATTCGGAAAATATCTTCTCTTGTGTACTTGCTCATGATTTCCTCCTAGAATACGTAAGAAAAAATGGCGCACAAAACAGTGGACAAGTTCATTGTCTCTGTCTTGGCGCCATTGCCCATTAGACTAATATTAGTGGTTTTAAGAAGCTATGTCAATGTAGTTTTTGAGCATGGTTCTGCCTTCTGGAGTAAGGATTGACTCTGGGTGGAACTGAAGCCCGTAAATAGGATATTCCTTATGCTGAACAGCCATTATCTCTCCGTCAGCTGTGGTTGCTGTTACCTTAAGGCAATCTGGAAGAGTGTCAGGATCAAGAGCAAGAGAGTGGTATCTTGCTACGTCTCCTTCAGAGCCAAGACCTTTAAATAAAGGACAGGAAGCTTCTAATTTGACGTGGGACTGCTTGCCATGCATCAGCTCTTTGGCATAGGTAATAACACCTCCCATGGCTGCGCAGATCGCCTGATGGCCAAGGTATACGCCAAGGACAGGAATATCTTTTCCGAGCTCCCTTACTACATCTATGATGACACCTGCATCCTCAGGCCTTCCCGGGCCAGGAGAGATGATGATCTTATCTGGCGAAAGAGTTCTGATCTCATCTACAGTCAGTTCGTCATTACGGATGACTTTGAACTCCTCTGGTGCTATTCCTGATTCCTTCGCAGAATCCTGTAAAATAGCGCCAACCATCTGATAAAGGTTATATGAAAAGCTGTCGTAATTATCGATTAGAAGAATCATGACTTACATTTCCTCCTCTTCTGCAATTGTGCTCTCAAGGGCTGTAAGTGCTGCCTTGGCCTTGTTGATGGTCTCCTCGTATTCCTTGGCTGGATCAGAATCAGCTACGATTCCGGCACCACTTCTTACAAATACTTTGCCGTTCTTCTTATAAAGAAGTCTTATTGCTATGCAGGCATCCATGTTGCCGGAGAAATCGATGTAACCTATAGCACCGCCGTAAACGCCTCGCTTGTTGCCTTCGAGCTCTCCTATAAGCTGGCAGGCACGAATCTTGGGAGCGCCTGAAAGAGTTCCAGCTGGAAGCACTGCTTCAATGGCATCAAGGGCATCCTTATCTTTCCTGATAATTCCGCGTACAGTTGAGCCGATGTGCATAACGTGTGAGTATCGTTCAATAGTATGGAGCTTTTCAACTTCTACAGTGCCAAACTCACTGATCTTACCAAGGTCGTTTCTTCCAAGGTCAACCAGCATGTTGTGCTCAGCAAGCTCTTTTTCATCTGCCAAAAGTTCTTTTTCCAAAGCTTCGTCCTCGGCCTCTGTAGCGCCGCGCTTACGTGTTCCAGCAAGAGGGAAGGTGTGAAGTACGCCGTCCTCAAGCTTAACCAGAGTCTCTGGTGAAGCGCCTGCAATCTCCACGTCTGTTCCTGAGAAATAGAACATGTAAGGAGAAGGGTTTATTGTGCGAAGTCTTCTGTAGGTCTCAAAAAGGCTTCCCTCGTAATCTGCTGTGAGATAGTTTGAGAGAACGATCTGGAAAATGTCTCCCTCAAAGATATGCTTCTTGCCGCGAACAACCATGTCTGAATACTTTTCTTTATCAAAAAGAGGAGTGATAGGGCTAAGGAGCTTGCCCTTTGGCTCAACCTTCTTTTCGCCGTTTATGATAAGGTCTTTGATTCGCTCAAGTTCAGCAATTGTTTTTTTATAGTTCTCCTCAATGTCTGAGAAAATGAGATCAACATTGGCAATGAGGATGATCTTCTGCCTTACGTTATCAAAGGCAATGACCTTGTCAAAGAGCATGAGATCAACGTCCTTGAACTCCTCTGTGTCATTAACTTCCACCTTGGCTGTAGGCTCTTTGTAGGTCAGATAGTCGTAGGCAAAGTAACCTACAAGGCCGCCTGTGAAGGTTGGAAGAGTGTGAATCTTGGGACTTCTGTGAGAAGCCATGATCTCTCTGATATGGGCAGATGGATCCTTGGTCTCAAAAGACTTATCGCCTATCTTCATATGTCCGTTAATGCAGGTGATTTCCAGCTTGGGATCAAAGCCAAGGAAGGTGTAGCGTCCCCATTTCTCATTGGCCTGAGCAGATTCCAGGCAGTAGGTGTGGGTGGATACATTTTTGAGCTTACGCATCACCTCGATAGGTGTTGTGAAGTCTGAGAGAAGCTCGCAGCTAACTGGGGCAATGTCATAGTCGCCACTAGCTGCGTACTCTTTGATAGTGCTTAGATCTGGATAAAAGTTCATGTCTTGCGCCTCCTTGTTGTTCTACCAAGGGAGCGGTAGGATACTTCCGATACACAAACAAAACGCCCTTGATAGAAACTATAGTTTCCATCAAGGACGAAAATATCATTAGTATATTCCGCGGTGCCACCTTGAATTCATGAGTCTTACTCATGCTCTTAATAGGATACAGGTCACAACAGGTATCTGCTCGTTGTATTGCATCATATCCCTGGCAACTAACGTGTGCCGTACGTCGCTACATAATCTGTTTAAAAAACATTTCCGTGCGCCCTCAGGAGTCCATTCCCTGGTCACTGACCTACTGCATCCCAGCTACGCAGCTCTCTGTGAGGCTCTGTGAAAAGGTACTCCTCTCCTTCATCGGTTTAAAGCGGTATTTAATTAAAATAAATTTACAATATGCACCAATAGATTGTCAACAATTTTATGATATAAGAAAAGGTTTCCTTGACACAATGGAAACCGAAGAATAAAATCGATTTGTATTTGATATATTTATATTAGTTTTGAGACAAGGGCGTCTTAGAGATAATACTCTAAGGCGCCTTTATGCATTTTTGCGGGAAGGAGTACCATCAAATGGCAACTATTAACAAGAACTACCTAAGACTTCAGGGAAGTTATCTTTTTTCCAGAATCGGTGAAAAGGTTAGAAATTTCCAGAGTGAGAACCCGGATAAAAAGATAATCAGACTTGGCATAGGTGATGTTACAAGACCTATCGCTCCAGCTATCATTTCAGCCCTTCATAGCGCAGTTGATGAGATGGGGCAGGAGAGCACCTTTAAGGGCTACGCTCCAGACCTTGGCTATGAGTTTCTGAGAAATGCTATTGCTGAGAATGACTTCAAGGCTCGTGGCTGTGACATTTCTCCAGATGAGATTTTTGTTTCAGACGGCGCTAAGGGCGATTGTAGTAACATTCAGGAGATTTTCGGGGCAGATAATAAGATTGCTGTTTGCGATCCTGTTTACCCTGTATATGTCGATTCTAACGTAATGGCTGGCAGAACCGGCGAGTACGACGATATAACAGAAGGCTACAAGGATGTTATCTACATGCCATGTACAAGAGAAAATGGCTTTGCTCCTGACCTTCCACAGGAAGTACCAGACCTTATTTATCTGTGCTTTCCTAATAACCCAACTGGCGCTGTTATCACCAAGGACAGGCTTCAGGAGTGGGTTGACTATGCACGTAAGAATGGCTCTATCATTCTCTATGATGCAGCTTATGAATCCTTCATTACAGAGGAGGGAATTCCTCACAGTATCTATGAATGTGAGGGAGCCAAAGAGTGTGCCATTGAGTTCAGATCTTTTTCCAAGACAGCAGGATTTACTGGCCTTCGCCTTGGATTTACAGTTATTCCAAAAGACCTTACAGCAGGCGGAGAAAGGCTCTGGCCACTTTGGGCCAGAAGACATGGCACCAAGTATAACGGAGCTCCATACATCATCCAGAAGGCAGGAGAAGCCTGCTATTCACAGGAAGGACGAGCTCAGATCAAGGAGCAGGTTGCTTACTATCTTGAGAATGCAAGATACATCTATGACGGTCTTAAGAGTGCAGGCTATGAAGTATATGGCGGCGTAAATGCACCATATATCTGGCTTCGTACACCGGGCGAGCTTACAAGCTGGGAATTCTTTGATCAGCTTCTTGAAAAGGTAAATGTTGTTGGAACTCCTGGTTCAGGCTTTGGACCTCACGGTGAGCACTACTTCAGACTTACAGCCTTCGGTAGCAGAGAGAATACGATCGAGGCTATCGAGAGAATCAAGAATCTGTAAACCTTAGCGGTTGTGATTTGGCAAATAGAATACTAGAATATAATTAACGCAATAACAATTATCGCTGCGCAATCAGTATTGTCGTGTCTATAGAATTCATGAGGTGACAAGAGTGATATCGTTAATTATTTCCTTTCTGGTTCTTGTAATTGGTTATTTCACCTACGGTAAACTTGTCGAGAAGGTTTTTGAGCCTGACGCAAGGAGAACTCCGGCCTACAGGCTTAATGATGGAGTTGACTTCGTGCCTATCAAGACCGGAAAGGCGTTTCTGATTCAGCTCCTTAATATAGCTGGAACAGGACCAATTTTCGGAGCTCTTATGGGAGCGTGCTTTGGCCCGGTTGTCTTTTTATGGATCATATTTGGTTCTATCCTCGGAGGAGCAGTTCACGACTTTATGGTTGGAATGATCTCTGAGAGAAATGACGGCAAGTCTATAGCAGAGTTGTCAGGAATATATCTTGGAAATAAAGTGAAGTGGTGCATGAGAGTGTTCTCAGTTTTACTATTGCTCCTTACAGGAACTGTTTTTGTGACAAGTCCTGCGGCGCTTATTGCCAAGCTGACACCTGAGGGCCTTGGAGCTGGCTTTTGGATCATTGTGATCCTTGGCTACTATGTTCTGGCAACACTGCTTCCGATAGATAAGATTATTGGCAAACTCTATCCGGTATTTGGAATAATACTGATAACAATGGCTGTTGGAATCATGGGTGGAATTATCATAGGTGGCTACCACATTCCGGAGATAAGCTTTGAAAACCTCCATCCACAGGGACTGCCTATATGGCCTTATATGTTTATCACCGTCGCCTGCGGAGCAATTTCAGGATTTCACGCAACTCAGTCACCAATGATCTCCAAGTGTATTGCTACAGAAAAGGACGGACGTAAGGTCTTTTACGGGGCAATGCTGATGGAGTCGGTTATAGCTCTTATATGGGCAGCAGGTGGTGTGGCATTTTATGGTACTACTGGTGCCCTGAATGATGCCATAACAGCTATGGGACAATCGGGAGTTGTATATGATATTTCGACGGGAATGCTTGGTAAGATAGGTGGAATCCTTGCCATAGTCGGAGTTATCGTATGTCCTATAACCTCCGGAGATACGGCCTTTAGAAGCGCCAGACTTATCCTTAGCGAGATAACAGGGCTTGAACAAAGACCTATCAGAAACCGTCTTATTATAACGATTCCGCTTCTGGCAGCAGGAGCGCTTCTTACTCAGCTGGATTTTAACGTGCTGTGGAGATATTTCTCCTGGAGCAATCAGACACTTGCAATGGTAAGCCTGTGGGTGGCAACAGCCTACCTGATAGAAGAAGCAGAGAATAAATACCAGAGTTGGCTTACAGCTTTACCGGCAACCTTTATGTCAGCTGTCAGTATTACATATATTCTGATAGCAGATGAGGGGTTTGGAATAGACATGCACATCGCATATTGGATAGGAAATATATTTGCAGTAGCTTGTTTTGTGATGTATCAGATAATGCTGAATAAGAAAAGAAGTTGAGGTAAATGCCTCAACTTCTTTTTAGGTGTTGTTTGATGAATTCGCTTGTATAAATATGGCTATGAATTAAGCAAGATCAGCTGCGATATCGATATTCTCGCCTGTGATTCCTACCCATGCGCCGTCCTTAGCTTCGCTAGCTTCAGCGTGTGCAAGGAGCCACTTATTTGTAGCTGTGAGCATCTTGTCTTCCTGATTGCGAGCTTCGAACTCAGGCTTACCTACGTTTGTTCCCTTAGGAAGTCCTACGAGTACCTGGAAGCCACTGTCCTTGCTAGCCTGACATGGAGCATAGTGAAGTGCTGTAGCATAAACCTCGATCATTGTGCCAGCTGGGCAAAGGAAAGCCTTAACCTTGCTGGAATCAAGCTTGTAATCAACGATTTCTTCTCTCTTAGCAAGAAGCAGAATGAAGTCTGTTGAACCAAGGTTGATCTCTGATGAACGGTGATACTCAAGGCAGTTGAGCTTGGTGTTGTGTCCGTTGCACCATCCAAACTGCATATCCGATCCGCCAAAGAGGCTGTTAGAGATTGATGCAGCAGCTGCAAGAGACTGAAGTGCTGGCTCCTCAGCTACATAATCTGTTCCCTCTGGGACTGGAGTGCTTGCCTTAAGTGCCTCAACAATGGCCTTCTTTTCTTCCTCGTATCCCTCGATGATCCTGCCATAGTTGGTGAATTCAGGATCTGTAACATTATATATTTTCATACCCTTCTCCTTTCGAACTGCGTCGTTGCAGCCTATTGTCTATTCATATTGCCTATATTAACTCTAATCCCCCGATTATTCCTATCATATGGCAACTTGTTTTATTCAGATTTTGCTCACGAATTCAGCATATCAATTTGTCTTCTTGTCATAAGCATTTAATATGGCCTTGGTAATACTAATAACAAGAGGATTCGGATGCTTCATGCAGTAGTACAAGAGCCTGTTTGCCTTGGAATTAACTGCAACCTCTGTATCCATAACCTTCTGTCTGATATCACTTCGGTAAAAGACCTGCTTAACTCTTTGGACTGTATCCTTGTCTGGGCATCTAAGCTCGTTCTTGAGGATGATAAAGAGCATGATGACATATTCTCTGTCCAGCTGTTCCTCGCCATTAGAAATGCCCTTATCCCGGAGAATCTCGCGGTAGGTCCTATCAGTGAGATCAAGGTTATTCAGAAGATTCTTGTCATACCCATGAACTATGGAAGTTGAAACAGCTCTGTAGTGATAGAAGTATCCACCCTCTACGATAAAGAGTCTGTCGCAGTCGCACAGGCAGGGCAGCAGGATGTTAACGTCCTCGCTCATTCTGATCTTCTCGTTGCAGTATTTGATGTTATCAAGTACCAGCTGTCTTGAAATAAGCTTCATGCATCTTGACATGGTGACAGGGCGAACTTCGTTGCCAAGAAGATTTAAGCGAACCTTATCAAGCTCAGCGCCGGTGTACTCTCCAGGAGTAAGCCCCTGAGTCTCTTTGCGCCTCTCACCAGCTTTTTCTACGATGTAGTTACTGGAGATGATCTCTTTTGCAGAAGTGCTGGTATGGATACAGAGCCTCTCTACCATATCTGTATCTACCCAGTCATCACTGTCAACGTAGCAGACATATGGGGCAGTAGCTTCATGAGTTCCTCTGATCCAGGCGGACATGAGACCACCGTTTTCTTTGTGTATAACTCTTACACGACTATCCTTATCAGCATAAGAATCACACATCTTAGGACTGACATTATCAGTAGAGCCATCATCTACCAGTATGATCTCAATGTCAGACATGGTCTGTTCCAGAACAGATTTTATGCACTCATCAAGATATTTGGCTGTATTGTAAACAGGTATTATTATGCTGACCTTAGCGCTCATGAAATTAGAAACCTTCCATTCTGCGCTGCTTGCGAAGCTCGCGTCTCTTAATTGCGCCTTCCCATTCAGCCTTTTCGTTCTCTGTGCGAACATTCAGACCATAAGGAACAAGACAAGGTGTTCCATCGTCATCAATGCAGACCTCAGTGAGATATGCTCTGTTGAGCACATGTCTCATACCAGTCTTGACATCCTCCACATAAGTGTCGACTCTGACCTCCATGGAAGTCTTGCCTACATAAGTGATCTTACCGATCATAACAAGTACATCACCCAGTACTGCGCCCTGCTTGAACTGCATGTTATCAATAGCAGCTGTGGCAATAGGGTTTCCTGAATGTCTAACAGCAACTGTTCCAGCTACCTCATCTATCCAACTCATAAGTGTGCCGCCAAAAAGTCTGTCCTCAGCATTGATGTCGCCATATTTGACAACTTTTGTCCATTCTGTGATGGAGTCTTCAACATTCTTGTTGGCAATCTGTTTATCTACGTGAAAAACCTTACCCATATCCATACCTCCAAAAAGGGAATAATATATGCTTATTTTACTAAAAATCCAAGGCTCCATGCAACTTTGGTTTTTAACATTGTTTTTAGTTTTGCTTAATAAATTGGTGGGTGTTCACATGTTATAATTTATACGTTAAAGTGTATACTTTTGTGCACGAGTGGCGAAAAATGAAGAAAGTCAGAGATGGTATTTGTAACAGAATATCGATAACTACGGCCAGAAGGGCACTAGTCCTTCTGCTTTGCACTGCCATTTTGTGCGTTTTAAACTTTGCGATTTTTGTGCCGGATAAAGGTACAACCATGGCTGAGGCCAGGGAAAACAAGGTGGTAAAGGTTGGTTGGTATGAATCAGCCTATTGTTACACCGACAGATTTGGCAGAAAAACAGGAATGGCCTATGAATATCAGCAGAAGATCGCAACCTACACGGGCTGGACTTACGAATATGTGGAAGGAACATGGCCAGAGCTTTTGCAAAAGCTTGAAAGAGGAGAGATAGATCTTTTAAGTGATGTTTCATATACTCCTGAAAGAGCAACCATGATGCATTTTTCATCGCTCCCAATGGGAACAGAGTCCTACTACATATTTGTTAAAGCTGGCAATGCATATATGTCTTTGGACAACATAAGCTCTTTTGAAGGCAAAAAATTCCTTGTGGATAAAGGAAGCATCATGGAAAATCTTGTCCAGGAATGGGCAGCAGATAACGGAATCGAAATAGAGATATTGGAGAATGTCGCAAGTTCACCGGATATTTGTATCGGATGGCTTAACCATGGCGATGTGGATGCCTATGTGACCATGGATACCTACGGTAAGAGTGATATCTGTTCTCCTGTTTGCAAGATTGGCTCTTCGGATTTCTTTTTCGGAATTAACAAGGACAGAATCGATCTGGTAAAAGAGATCAATCACGCCATGACTGAGATCCAGAACGAGGATCCTTTCTATAACCAGAGAATGTATCAAAAGCATATATGGTCTGTTAATATCGACTCTTTCCTGACAGATGAGGAGCTTGAGTGGGTAGCAAACAAGGGCACAATTCGAGTTGGCTATAGAGATAATTACATGCCTTTCTGCACTGATGAAAATGGTGAGCTGTCCGGGGCACTTAAAGAGTGCCTTGAAAAAGTCTCTGGCAGCATGAAAAATGGCGATATTGTCTTTGAGGCAATCCCTTATGCAACTACAGAAGAATCGCTCGTTGCTCTTAATAACGGGGAAGTTGATGTGGTATTCCCAGTTAGCATGAGCCCGTATGACAGCGAGCATGCAGGTGTTTTTGTAACTGATCCGATAATGAATACTGTTATTTATGCTGTCGTTAAGCCTGGCAGTAATAGTATTTTTGATAGAAGAACCAACACCGTTGCGCTTCTGGCTGGAAATGTCAACTTTGATAATTTTATAAAAGATTATTTCCCGGACTGGATGATCATACGATATCCAACACTGGATGAGGTATATGCAGCAGTTGACAGGGGCAATGCTGATTGCGCAATGGTAAATGGAAATAGAATCAACAAGACAGAAGAGCTTCGTAAGAAGTATGGCCTGTCTATTCTCTCAACAGGAGAGGATATAGGATTTTCTTTTGCTGTAAGAAGAGACAACGTGCTTCTATACGCTATTATGAATGATCTTGTTAATCACGTTCCTCAGGCATCTGCCGATGCTTTCCTTTCCAAGTATTCAGGAAGTGACGAGAAGGTTTCTTTTACTGACTATATTCAGGATAACCTTCCATCAGCCATAGCAATGCTGGCGATAATCTCTTCGATTATACTATTCCTTACTGTCCTCAAGATGAGATCAGACAGGAAAGCACTTGACCAGCAAAGACTTATTGCTGCAACAGAGCACGATCCGCTTACAGGGCTGTATACCAGAAACTTCTTCTTTGAATATGCCAACAAGCTTTATGCAGAAAAGCAGGAAATGAGGCTGGATGCAATTGTTATGAATATCGAGCAGTTTCATGTAATAAATGCTCTATACGGCTGGAATTTCGGAGATGTTGTCTTGAAGGCCCTTGGTGATGAGATAGCTCTTTTTGTAAAAGAGAACAAAGGAATTGCCTGCAGATCAACTGCGGACAGATTCGACATATACTCCCAGACTGACGGTAATTATCAGAAGCTGTTCGACAGATTCCAGGAAAGACTTGATAAGTGTGCACCAGATGTTAATATCAGACTTCGCATGGGTGTCATGCCTTGGCAGAAGGATATTGAACCTGTTCAGCTCTTTGACAGAGCTCGTACGGCTTGTGGTATGGTTCGCGGTGGACTTCATAACAGAGTTGTTGTGTTCAGTGAGGAGATGAGAGAAAGAGAGATCATTGAGAACCGACTTATCAGTGATATTAAGCGAGCAGTAGATAACCATGAGTTTATTGTTTATTACCAGCCTAAGTTTAATATTCAGGCTGACCCTCCACAGCTGTATAGCGCAGAGGCTCTTGTCCGCTGGGAGCACCCGGAGCTTGGAATGGTGCCACCAGGAGAGTTCATTTCTGTTTTCGAAAAGAGTGGACACATTGGAATAGTTGATAAGTATGTCTGGGCAGAAACGGCCAGGCAGATAGCCGACTGGAAAAAGAAATATGGCGTAAACCTGCCTGTTTCTGTCAACCTGTCAAGAATTGATATCTTCGATCCTGATATAGTTGACACTATTGAAAGGTTGGTTAAGGATAATGGAATCGATAGAGAGGACCTTCATTTGGAGGTTACAGAGTCAGCATATACTGAGAACGAAGATCTTGTTATTGGCGTGATCAAGGTCTTCATGGATAAAGGCTATCATATTGAGATGGATGATTTTGGAACCGGCTACTCATCTCTTAATATGCTGTCCCATATGCCAATTGATGTTCTTAAGCTGGATAGAAGCTTTATCAAAGATATTTCAGGAAATGAAGTCGACAAAAAGAATATCCGAATGGTGGAGCTGATTCTGGATATCGCCAAGAGTCTGAAGCTTATGGTTGTTGCTGAAGGAGTAGAAAATGAAACTCAGCTGCAGTTCTTAAAAGCACACGGATGCGAGCTTATACAGGGATATTATTTCTCGCCTCCTCTGTCTGCAGCCGAATTCGCAGAAAAGTATTTTCAGTGAATTTATTTAAATAATTCAGATGATAAATGCACAGCGGCTTTTGCAAGGGCTGCTGTGCTATTTATTACTATAATCGGAACATTGATGAGCATTTCCTCTGTCATTATTTCTTTTACCGGAACATCATTATCCCATATTTCATTATCGCCAGCTGCAATGCCATTATTCGTGTCAACTTTGCCAGGGACACTTACGCATATGCTGATCAGATTGCTCCTGCACTTGTCTGGAAGCCTCTGGAAAAGTCCCAGTGTTTCCTGACTGATGTCGTGTAAAAAGAGCTGTGGCTTTAATTTACTCTGTGTCTTGAACTCTCTGGAACAGGGAATATCCTGAGAATCAGATACCACTTCTCCTTTGTGATTACAGATGGCAATTGTGGTCTTTGTTGCTTCGATGCTGATGACACAGACGAGAGCCTGCGCGAGATCTTTACCTTTTTTCATGATGTTTCCCCCCAAACCTTTTATAAGCGACTATGATTACTAATGCTTGCCATTACGCCAATCCTTCCCCAAAGATTGACGACAATCAAGAAGATATCTAGATGTATTATAGCATATAATTAATTTAGCTAAAGTACTATAAAGGCATTGAAATAAATAAACTAGAGTGTTAAAATTTTGTCATACGGCGAATTATTCAGAAAATGAATATCATAAATGGAGGTTTTTGAACATGAGTAAGAACTTTGATGATATTCTGGCTAAGCTTAAGACAGCTAGTACCAAGAAAATGTCTGTAGCTGTAGCTCAGGATACACACGTACTTGAGGCAGTTAAGATTGCTAAGGAGAGAGGAATCGTTGATTCTATTCTCGTAGGCGATAAGGAGCAGATCGAGGAGAAGGCTAAAGAGGTTGGGATGAACCTTGCTGATTTCGAGATCATTGATGTTAAGGATACAGTTGAGGCAGCACGCATGGCAGTTTCACTTGTACATGATGGCAAGGCTGATATCTATATGAAGGGAGCCCTTGAGTCCAAAGATTTCCTTAAGAGCGTTCTTGATAAAGAGGTTGGACTTCGTACAGGCCGTCCACTTTCTCATGTTTGCGTATTCGAGATTCCTGGCATTGATCGTCTCTTATTCCTTACAGACGTTGCTTTCATGCCATATCCAACACTTGAAGACAAGAAGGTTATTATTGAATATACAGTAGACGTAGCAAGAGCTTGCGGCGTTGATTGCCCTAAGGTTGCTCCACTTGCAGCTGTTGAGGTAGTTAACCCTAAGATGCCTGTTACTGTTGAGGCAGCAGAGCTCACACGTATGAACGAAGAGGGCGAGATCAAGAATTGTATCGTTGATGGACCTCTTTCTATGGACCTTGCTATTGATCCTGAGGCTGCCAAGCACAAGGCTGGTGCTCTTGATCGTAAGATTGTTGGTGATGCAGATATCCTTCTGTTCCCTGACATCCACGCTGGAAACCTTACATACAAGACTATCGTAAGACTTGCAACTGTTAAGAATGGTAACATCCTCACAGGAACAAAGGCTCCAGTTATCCTCACATCAAGATCAGATTCAGTTGAGGTTAAGGTTAACAGTATTGCTCTCGCAGCAGTTGTAGCAGCTAACAACGAGAATTGATTGGTTAATAAGGAGATTAGTCATGATAAAGAGCTTAATAATTAATCCAGGTTCTACATCTACTAAGGTTGGTATTTTCGAAGACGAGACTCTTGTTAAAGAGGAAACTCTTCGTCACAGCACAGAAGAGATTGAGTCCTATGCATCAATCATTGATCAGAAGGATTTCCGTAAGAATATTATTCTTGATTTCCTCAAAAAAGAGAGTATCGACATTAAGTCTTTTAACGTAATCGTAGGAAGAGGCGGACTTCTTCGTCCTATTCCAGGTGGTACATATGAGTGTACAGATGCACTTCTTGAGGACCTTAGAAAGGGCGTTCAGGGACAGCATGCATCTAACCTCGGTGGTATCCTTGCAAGAGAGATCGGTGATGAGATCGGTGTTCCTTCATACATCGTTGACCCTGTAGTAGTTGACGAGATGGAGCCAGTTGCTCGTATTTCAGGTGTTCCTGAGATCGAGAGAGTATCAATTGACCATCCTCTTAATCAGAAGGCTGTTGCCCGCAGATATGCTAAGGAAATTGGCAAAAAGTATGACGAGATCAGCGTGATCGTTGTTCACATGGGCGGTGGTACATCAACAGGCGTTCACAAGAACGGCAAGATGGTTGACGTATACGCAGCACTTAATGGTGACGGTGCATTCTCACCAGAGAGAGCAAACGGTATTCCAGCTAAGGCTCTTGTAGATATGTGCTTCTCAGGTAAGTATACATACGACGAGATGAAAAAGAAGATCGTTGGTTACGGCGGACTTAATGCATACCTTGGAACTAACGACATGAGAGAAGTTAACAAGATGTGCGAGGAAGGCAACGAGAAGGCAATCCTTGTTCGTGACGCTTTTGTATACCAGATCTGCAAGAACATCGGCGCTTGCGCTACAGTTCTCAAGGGTAAGGTTGATCAGATCATCCTTACTGGTGGTATCGCTTATGGTCAGGTTATTACAGACGCTATCAAGGAGCGTGTTGACTGGATCTGCCCAGTTACTGTATATCCTGGAGAAGATGAGCTTCTCGCTCTTGCACAGGGTGCTATCCGTGTTCTTAACGGCGAAGAGAAGGCTCAGCAGTACTAATTTCAAATAGAATAATTATTAGCTCAAAGCCCTTGATTTCAGTATGATCAGGGGCTTTTTGTTGTATAATAACATGATAAAGGGGCCAAAAGTCTAAATGATGCTAATCATGGAGCAATTCGTATATGAACACATTTGAGAGACTTGATTTAATTATTGATAAAGGGACTTTTGTTCCTTATGAAGATGATATCGATAGCGGCAGGGTATATGTTGATGAGGCATATCAGGCCAAGATTGAGCGCCACCGGGCGAGATATGGATTAAAGGAAGCTGTTCTTACAGGAAGAGCAGACATATGCGGGCATAATGTTGCGATAGGCATTATGGATGCCCGCTTTTTGCGCGCAAGTATGGGCTATTATGTCGGGGAAAAGATAACACGGCTTTTTGAGCATGCTACGAAAGAAAGGTTAAGTGTTATTTTGTTTTGTGCTTCGGGAGGAGCAAGAGTTCAGGAAGGGATCATATCTCTTTTGCAGATGCAGAAGACGTCTCAGGCTTGTGCAAGGCATGGAAAAGAGGGACTTTTGTACATATCGGTTCTGACGAATCCGACTTTTGGAGGTGTTACAGCCAGTTTTGCTACCCTTGCAGATATTGTAATTGCTGAAGAAAACGCAATGATAGGCTTTGCCGGTCAGAGGGTTATAGAGCAGACAACAGGAGAAAAGCTTCCAGAGGGCTTTCAGACAGCTCATTTTCAGAAAGAACAGGGACTTGTTGATGAAGTAGTTTCTGATAAAGATATGAAAGAGTACATAGCAAGGCTCCTGACAGCCTTTGACAGTACTAGGGGAAAGAAATCCGGAGAACCAGTGGGCGGTGCACTCAATAATTCTAATGAAGATACCATTAAAGAAGCCATCCAAGAGAATCCTCAGAAGGCTATAACTCGTACTAAGGCAGATGATGCAAAAGAGGCATGGAAGAATGTCAGGCTAGCTAGGAAGATTACAAGACCTACTACGCTTGAATACATAAATATATTGTTTGATGATTTCACACTCCTTCATGGTGACAGGATCTCCGGCGATGACACTGCAGTAGTAGGCGGAATTGGTTTTTTTAACGGGCGGCCTGTAATGGCAATAGGTCAACAGAAGGGCAAAAAAGATATCAAAGAGGCTATATACAGAAACTGGGGAATGGTATCTCCGGCAGGGCATCACAAGGCCATGAGACTTATGAGGCTTGCAGAGAAGTTTAGGATTCCGCTGGTGTTTTTTGTGGATACTATGGGTGCTGCGTGCGGCAAGGAAGCAGAAGAAATGGGACAGGCAGATACGATAGCCAGAATGCTTGCAGTAGCATCTGAGCTTAAGACCCTTACCCTTTCTATAGTTGTTGGAGAAGCAGGAAGCGGTGGAGCACTGGCTTTTTCTGTTGCCAATGAAGTTTGGATGTTAGAGCACTCTGTTTATTCAGTCATAACACCTGAAGGGTATGCCAGCATTGTCTGGAAAGATATTGAGAAAAAGAGTGAAGCTGCAGATGCTATGAAAATGTGTGCTTCGCAGCTATACGATAATGAAGTTATAGACAGGATAATTCCAGAGCCAGAGCCGGTTACGGCAGATAATCTTCCCAAAATCTGCAAGCAGTTATCCAAAGAGCTTGAAAACTTTTTTGATAAATACAGTAATAAATCTATAGAAGAAATTGTGGAGAGAAGATATGAGAGATTCAGGAGGTTCTAAGAAGACAGCACTTGTCCTGGTTCCTCATGCAGGAGGAGATAAGCTTGCCTATACAAGGCTCATAAAAGGACTTTCCGGTAAGAGAGATGTCTTTTTCTATGAACTTCCAGGACATGGGACAAGGGCAGGAGAAAGCTTTGCAGAAAGCTACCAGGATATTCTGCGGGAGCTTGTTGAATTCATTAAAGATAAAACGTCAGACTATGATAGTTATATTATGTGCGGCGTGAGCATGGGAGCCTATCTGTGTGATAATGCCTACAGAAAGCTGTTATCAGGCAGTTGTAAACTGCCAAGTCACGTAATATATGCGGCAGTAGACCCATCTAAGACTTCTGGAATGCTGAGTAAAGAAGACATTATGCAAAAGAGTGCTGACCCTGAGCAACTTGGCTTAAATAACGCTTATAGCATATATCTCAAGGATATGCTTGAAAAAGATCTGGATATTTTTTTCAGGGAAGGCGCTGTATTTGGGACAACTCTTAAGTGTCCATTATCTTTTTTTATGGGTAGAGATGACAGACTTCTTGGAAAAGTGGACTATGACTGGGGGCTTTTGGCACCTAAAGGATACAGGGAGTATTTATTTGAGGGACCGCATTTATTTATGACCAGTAATGCGAATGTTATAACAACCATAAACAGGATTTGTGACCATATATAACCTTATACAGGAAAATAGGAGACATAGGCTATGGGTAAAAAGACGTATGTTTTTCCCGGTCAGGGAAAGAAATTTGGAAGGGCAGAAATTGAGCTCCTTAAAAGAAATGAAAGGATTGAAAAGCTTGCAGAAGACATACTGGGCTATTCAGTTATTGACAAGATAGAAAAAGAGACGGATGAGGTTAAAAAGACAGAGTTTGCTCAGCCAATCGGGTATATAACATCATTCCTGTATTATCAGGAAATGATAGCCAGAAAAGGGAAAACACCTGATTTTGTCATTGGCCACAGCCTTGGAGAGCTGGGGGCTCTGACAGCCGGCGGGTATATAGATTTTGAAAAAGGAATAGACCTTGTCAGGAAAAGAGGCCAGATAATGTCTGGTGCAGATGGCGGCGTGATGACTGCTGTTATTGGCAGAAACTATGACAGGATAATGACTGCAATTTCTGAGAATATATCAGAAGAAATTGATATTGCAAATTACAATTCACCTTTTCAGGTTGTGATTTCAGGACCCCAAAAGGCGATTGCAGAGGCAGAAGAGAAGATAGCAGCTACTGGTCTTAAAGTTGTGAGGCTAAAGGTAAGCGGGGCTTTTCATTCAAGGTATATGCAGGATTCCTGTGACAGCTTTAGAAAAGAGCTGGATAAGTTCTCTTTTGGTAAAGAAAACGATACTTTGGTAATGTCTTCAGTTTCTCCGGAGCTTTATCAGGAAAATGTACCTGCTATCCTGGGAAAACAAATAGTAAAACCTGTTCGCTGGATAGAGAGCATAGAGAAACTGATCGATATGGACTGCTACGACTTTGTCCAGGTGGACGGCGGACATTCCATGATCGACATGATAGATGATATTAAATTTGCAAGAGCATTGAAAGGGAGACAGAGATGACGGTAAGAGAGTTACTGATAAATAGAGCAAAAGAAGATAAGCAATATAACCTGCGACTTGTGGAAAATGACATAAACATGAGCTATAGAGAACTCTTGTGTCATGCATCTGTGGTAGCAAGTAGATACGCAGATGAAGGAGTTCAAAAAGGTGACCTTATTCTGATACAGGCAGTTGAGCCGATCTATACTTTCATGGGATTTTGGGGAGCAATCCTTATAGGCGCTATACCAGCTCTTTATCCTATTGGTGCTGACATTAAGCAGCATAGTCCTGCGATTACATCTCTTTGTAAACAGTTTGATATTAAGTACATTTATTCAGATATGATGCTTGGAGAAGCACTCTCTAAGGCAATGAAAGAGAAGATCATAATCCCTTCCGAATATGCAAGCCTTGCAGATAAAACTCCTGATTATGAAGCTTTTGAAAACATTGCCATTTCTGAAGATGATACTGCTGTACTTCAGTTTTCATCAGGCTCA
>NZ_JAFRGN010000001.1 GCF_017433805.1 Butyrivibrio sp.
ATTGTCCACAACTACAATTTCCGTTCCTCTAGATGGCGCATATTTTTCCACAGATTCTATGCACATCTTAATGAGGTCAAGATCATTGTAGGAGAGTATCATTATGCTGGTGCCACGAACTCGCATTCCAGGAGCATTTCTAACCATATCAAAAGAGCTCTCAATCACCTGCCTGTCTTCGTCAGACGTGCAGTAATCAAGAGCTATTTCTAAGCATAAATAGGCCCAGTTCACATTTATGTTCATGTAATAAATGCCAAGCATATAATAAATTTCGTAGTTGGTGTAATCGTAGGAAAGACCCTTGTAAAGTGCCGCCAGCTCAGCTGTTCCGTCATTTAAACCTTCCCATATTGAAGCTTCCAGAACGCATAATTTCGCAGCCTCAGAAGCAGTCCTCTCATCAATGTGAAAGAATTCCTCCTGAAACTCATACAAAGCATCCTGAAGTTCTCCCTGGGAAATCAGTTCAGACAGCTTATCAAACACGTGCAGGTCCTCCATCACAATAATTATAGCACGAAAATTAACGCAATATCGCACTCTGCATGCAAATCAGTATTCTATAATCTTATCTAATCAGCTCCCTGATGGTATCTCCAAAGGGAATAACAGGCTTCCAGCCTGTATCCGCTGCAATCTTCTCCACAGAAGGTCTAAGAGAAATAAAAGGCATTGCCTTAGCGCCGAACTCAACAGCATCCGGTGAGCAGCCAACAATCTCTATCACTTCCTGGACAAAGTTCTTAAGTGGTCTGAAGGCTCCATTGGCTATGTTGTAAGCTTCTCCCGCTACTCCGCGCTGAGCAAGGGCAAGCATTGCTCCTGCTGCATCCACAGCATCAAGATAGTCCCAGTCCTGTTCGCAGGACGACAACTTCATCTTCTCACCTCTGGATAATTTGGCTACAAGGTCAGGTATCATGCGGCCTGATTCCTCATATTTACCAAAGAGGCTGAAAACTCTGCCCCAGATAAAATCAATTCCAAGAGCCTTGGCTCTGTTCCTCAGAAGGTAGTATGCTGCTGCCTTGCAGGAACCATAAGCCGAGAATGGATCAGGAGTCATATCCTCAGTAATAAGCTCGCAGTCAGATTTAACGCCGTACTCCGCCTGAGAACCTATTCCGACAAATCGGATGTCCTTAGAAATCTGCGCTGCTGCTTCAAGAGCCTTAAGTGCTCCCTGCACATTAGTAAGCTGAGCTTCAAAATCTTCTCTTCCTCCGCCCCATGCCAGATGGAAAAAGAAATCCGCCTTCTCAGGAATATATGCAGGAAGCTGATCGTACTCCTCCATCTCCAGGAAGACTTTAACAAGCTTATCCTCAGGCACATTCTCAAATCTGTCGTTGTGAGAAGAGCTCTTCCGCCCTACAGCGTACACTTTGTAGTTTTTACTCAAAAGGTGCTCTACGAGGTTTGCACCAGCAAACCCGAAAGCACCTGTAACAATCGCTATCAACCTCTAACAGCCTCTCTTATAACCTTTGCGATATAATCAACCTTGGTATCATTAAGCCCTGGATATACTCCAACCCAGAAGCTATTGTTCATGATATAGTCTGTAGTCTTAAGATCACCTACAACTCTGTAAGCATCTGTATCTCTATATTCATCGAAAGCCGGATGTCTGATAATATTTCCGCTGAAAAGAAGCCTTGTCTGAATATTGTGATCCTCCAACGCTCTTGTGATCCTATTTCTGGTCACAGGCTCTCCCTTGGAATCCACAGCTCCATCTCTAACGCTCATGATAAAGCCAAACCATGAAGGTCTGCTGTTCTCAGAAGCCTCAGGAAGAATAAGTACATCTGTAAGATCCTGAAGATCAGCATGAAGTCTCTCCCAGTTATGGCGTCTGGCATCAGCAAAGCCCACAAGCTTATCCAGCTGAGCACAGCCAACTGCTGCCTGCATATCTGTTGCCTTAAGATTATAACCAAGATGGCTATATACATATTTGTGGTCATAACCAACAGGGAGCTGACCAAACTGACCATCAAATCTACGGCCACAGAAATTGTCTTTTCCCGGAGGACATACACAATCCCTTCCCCAGTCTCTGTAGCTCTTAACAAGCTTATTAAGAAGGGCATTATTAGTATATACACATCCGCCCTCACCCATAGTGATATGGTGTGGCGGGTAGAAGCTTGATGTTCCAATATCACCCCAGGTTCCAGTGTATCTGGTCTCACCATCAATAGTATACTCAGAACCAAGGCTGTCGCAGTTATCTTCCACAAGCCATAGGTTATGCTTATCACAAAAGGCCTTGATCACCTTAAGATTAAAAGGATTACCAAGGGTATGGGCAATCATCACTGCCTTGGTCTTCTCTGAAAGAGCAGCCTCAAGATCAGTAACGTCTATGTTGTATTCTGGAACTGTTACATCAAGAAATACCGGAATTGCGCCATACTGCATGATAGGTGCAACTGTTGTAGGGAAACCACAGGCAACTGTAATGACTTCATCGCCTCTTTTGATCTGTCTGTCTCCCAGCTCCGGTGCTGTAAGTGCCATGAAGGCTATAAGATTAGCTGAAGATCCGCTATTTACAAGATTTGCATACTTAACACCAAGAAGGTCGGCAAATCTCTTTTCAAATTCCTCTGTATATCTTCCCGCAGTGAGCCAGAAATCCAGTGAAGAATCTACAAGATTAACTACTTCCTTCTCATCAAAAACTCTTCCTGCATAGGAAATTCTGTCACCCTCTGTAAAACTCTCTGTATCTGCCTTAAGAAAGTTCTCGTAATACTCGGCAACCTTATTCAGAATCTCCTGTCTTGCTGCCTCTTTTGCTGTTAAATCAATACTCATTACTTATTTATTTCTCCAAAAATTTATTGCAGCTGTGCCAGCGATATCAGCTTATTCCATGCTGATCTCGTTAGCTTCTCTCTCGTAATCAGCCGCCTGCTCCTCATTGCCAAGCTCTCTATAGCATTTGGCGATAGCAAGCCTTGGAAGCTCCATGCTCTTCTTGATATCGAGAATGCTGCTGCATTCATAGGCTGCATTATAATACCACACAATGGCCTCATCAAGGTCCTTCTTGTTATAGTAATAATCGCCTAGTTCATAGCACATCTCACTGGACATTTCAGTGGTGGCATCCTTAAGGGAATATTTTAACATCGCATCTGCATCTTTTTCAAGGACAGCGATGTGCGCCAGAACGCAGCTGGCTTCCTTTATCTCATCTATTCCCCTTGTATTATCAAGCGTAACTCCTTCAAAAAACTTTTTGGCCTGAATAAAATCTTCGTCTGTACCAGCCATAAAAAGCTCTCTGGCATACATATCAAGGAGTCTCTTGGAAAATCTCCTGCCTTCAATAACTGCCTTTCTAAAAATGCTCAGATCTCTGGCTGCGTGATTCTCTCTAGGTCTGTGAATTATCTCAATGTCACTGTCGCATACTACAGGCTCCATCATGACCTGCTCATGGATAGGGTCAACCCAGGTAAACTTGCGAAGTCTCTTAAATAGCTTGGGACGAAGCTCCCTGTCAAAATTGTAGACAGTCCTATATGCAAGCTGATTGCTATAGTACATCTGAACTATATCCACATCCAGCTTGTCGATATCTGCCTTGAGATTAATGAATCTTTCTCTATTCTCCTCATCCAGCTCTTCGTCAGCATCTGCAGAATATATGTAGTCACAGGTCGCAAGTGAAAAGGCATAGTTTCTGGCATCACTAAAATCGCCAGTCCACTTGATGGTGTATACCTTAGCGCCTCTGTCTTTGGCTATTTCCATAGTATTGTCAGTTGAGCCTGTATCCACAACAATAAGCTCATCTGCAATTCCCTTAAGAGAATCAAGACACTTTCCAAGACAAGCCTCTTCATTTTTAACTATCATACAAACGCTGATCGTAACCACAATTCCACCTCCTGGACTTATGATGCAAGATTCAGTGACCTAATACTAACGGACATATTTTCATATATTAATGTTATCGTTTTATTGATAGTTTTTCAACAATAATCATTTCATAAACTTGAGCACCTGCTGCCTTGTGTACTCAAACATATCCTCTCCATCATTCCAGGCTTTATACCATTTAACTGTTTCGCCAATAGCTGTATCTGCGTGCCATACTGGCTTCCAGCCAAAGGTATCTCTTGCCTTGGAGCTATCGAGTTTTAAAAAGCTGGCTTCATGTGGTGCATTCTCATCAGCTTCATTAACCCACTTGGCACCATCTCCCCAGTACTTAACAAAAGCGTCAGCAAGCTCTCCTGTTGTGATGCAGTCTTCATCTCTTGGGCCGATGTTGTAATAATCAGCATACTTTTTATCCTGAGCCTGCATCATTGCAATAGTAAGATACACAGACAAAGGCTCAAGGACGTGTTGATAAGGCCTTGTTGAATATGGATTTCTTACTCCTATGCTCTTACCTGCAATCGTAGCTCTTACGCAGTCAGGGATAATCCTGTCATTGGCAAAATCTCCGCCTCCAATTACATTACCAGCTCTAGCAGTTGATATAGCTGTCGCGGATTCCTCAGAGAAAAACGACTTCTTGTAGGAATGGGTTACCAGCTCAGAGCAGCTCTTGGAATTAGAATATGGATCGTAGCCATCGAGCTTCTCATCCTCTTTAAACGCGTGGTCAGTAAGGTCGTTGTTCTCATAAACCTTATCTGTCGTCACATTCAAAAAGCTCTTTGCCCCAGGGTGATTTCTCAAACATTCCAGGATGTTTACTGTCCCCATTACATTTGTCTCATAGGTATATCTTGGATCCTTGTAGGAGTCCCTTACAATTGGCTGAGCTGCCAGATGCAGAACAACCTCCGGATCAGCCTCCACATAGGCCTTTTCAAGCGCATTATAGTCTCTTATATCACCAATAGTGCTATGCACCTTATCTTTTAACTCCAATATATTAAAAAGAGCTGGCTCTGTCCCTGGTTCAAGAGAATAGCCATAAACCTCTGCCCCAAGCTCAGCTAACATAACACAAAGCCAGCTGCCCTTGAATCCTGTATGCCCGGTTACAAAAACTCTTTTTCCATTGTAAAAATCTCTTAGATTCATCTTGTACCTCATTTGATCTAATGTCTTTCTCCTCAAATTATACATCAACTTAAGAATTTCTTCCTACGCAATCGTATTGTAGTCCATAATGCTGTCACATTTTTGTAGTATAATTGATTTGTTTGATTAAAAAAGGTGGTTTATTTATGAAAAGTTTTTCCAAAATTGGACTTATTATAGCTGTTATGGCCCTTTGTATCTGTGGCTGCAGCAACACTAAAGAGCAGGTTTCCAAGGTTCCTCCCTTCGATGGCAAGGATTATATGGTAATTTCCTCTATGACAGCTGAAGGCGAGAACCCAGAAGAATACGCAGCCAATTACGAGCCAATCAAGAATTTTGATACCAAGCTAAGTGTGCCTACATATATCACCAAGCTGGGGGAATACTGGTTTATAGTGGATTGCTACCACAACAGGGTTATCTATTCAGATACACTTGGTGCTCCTCTTACTGACTGGTACATCATGACAGCAGATGTCACACAGCCTCACACCATTGCCAGCAACGGTAATGTATATATGGTTGATGACACAGAGAATCACAGAGTAGTTATCTTTGAAATGATAGATGGCAAGTTCATTAACACCCAGACTATCTACAACATAGGCAATCGCCCTCACTACACAGTTTATGACAAGGAGACAGATACCTTCTATGTATGGAGCTCAACCACAGGTGAACTCTACTGCATCAGACAGGGAGCCGGTTCCAGCAGATTATACATAACAGATATCAGAAAGATGGATATTCTTGATGGCATTTACGTCAGATCTTTTTCCATTATAGATGGGGATATTTACTTTGTTTCCGGCGTTTCTGATGAAGGCTTCCCTGCCAAGATCTACTGCTGCGATCTGGAAACCCTAGAAGTTAAAAAGAGCTATGATGTACCTGCCAATCTTGCCGGAATGGTACAGATCACCAAAATAGATGATTATTACTATGTTTCTGTTTCCACAGACCTAAGCGGAAGTCAGGATGTTGCTACTATCGTTAGAGCCCGCACTCTCGACGACCTGGCAGAGGGCGAGTACGAAGACATCTACAGTCAGTACTTTGTAGGCGGCGGAACACCTTACTACATCTCAAATGTAGACGACACTTATTTCCTGACAGAGCACAGACTGACAGATCATCAGATCTGGAGCTTTAAAGTCGACAACAATGAAATCGTGGATGTACAGACCGTTTACTGATCCGCACACCCACATATCATTCTCATTTACATAAATCTTTCATTAGCTTCACATCTTCAGAGGTAATCTCCTTGGAGCTGTACCTGGCTTTCTCGTACAGCTTGTAGGCAGATGCCTCTTTTTCTATTACAATTTTCTGTTCCATTTCAAGAGGCGTATCTGATCCCGCCACATCCCTGAAGGCAAAGCTTCTCTCAATATATCTGGTAAATAGCTGTCTCACTCTTCCTGCTGGAGTGAGCCTTTCTCTTAGTTTCATTCGGCCACTTCCTTTGGTAAAAGTATTATCGGAAGCTGACAGAGGACTCAAATACTCGATCTTATCTCTGGCAAGGCGGTCCTTGATACTCTTCCTTGATGAATTAAAGAGCTTATAGAACTCTTTTACCATTAGCACTGCTATATATATGATGCCTATAGTAACAACTATGGCAACAAGCCAGAACAGCACCTGCCAGATTGTGTGCCAGATGGAATTATCCTCCACCTGCTCAATCTGAAGCATTCCCGAGCCGCCTCCGGTTGTCGTCTGAGGCGCGTCAAACTCTGCCTCTTCCTCAAAATGAAGGAAGGAAAAGAGAAACCTTAGAACCGCTGTTATCACCGCTCTAAGCATAGCCACTACTTCTTTTCCATAATCAATGAATGCACTAAGCGCCATCATAACAAAGGCTATGATCAGAGAGAGCCTTAGCATCTGACCATTGTTTCTCTTGATCGAATCATATGGAATAAAGTCCCTGTCCTTGAAGGTTACAAGGGCTCCAATTGTCTGACGGGCATTGTAATAGATAATACACATGATTCCCCATATTATCTCCGCAATAAGAACAAGTACAATGGCTGATTTCTGAGAAGTAATCAGGCAGAACAGGTACAGACCTATAAACAGAAAGCCCTCGTAAATTGTTGGATAAAAACGTCCGTGACCATCGAGTCTTGCGTAGATAGCAATGATCGTAATGATTATCATCGCCAGAATGTGCAGAACCTGAATCACGCTGGTAATCGAAACTCCGGCGAACAGAACTCCTGCTATAAGCTTCTGGCTACTTGAAAAGGTTATAAAGCTGCATAAGGCCATTGATGCCAGGTGCAGCCCCAGGAACACAATAAGGTTTGTTGCAAAGGCCTGAATAACCTCTGATAGCAGCACAAACAAAGCCAGTGTCACATTAACCATCACAATGGCAGGCACAGTCCTAAGCTGCATTGCCGTAAGTGAAACTGTCGCCAAAGTTATCACAACCAGTATGTTATTGAGTATTCGCAAAATTTCTATACGTCTATGTAATCTCATATATGATCTCTTTTATATGCTTATCCTATGGATACACTGTGACTTAAAGATATCCATCATGGATTATTCTGGTGAAGCTGATCCTGTCATCCTCAGGAGCTCTCTGATCCATGCTTTTGGTAAGCGGACAGAGCCACAACAACTTGCCCTTCTCATCACACAGCTCTTTGGCTGCTCTTAGCATGCCTTCTCTCCTGCTGGTAGAAATGACACAGTAGACTATTTGTCTGCTCCTTGAGCTACCAAGCTCCTCTTTAACCAGAACTTCTATATCTCCAGCTTCTTTACTCAGGTCAATTCTTGCAAGAGCCCTGCAGAAATTCCTGTTATGGTCCAAGGAAGCTCCTGCTTCGAGTCTAATGAGCTCGCCAGAAACCTTGTCCAATCCATTAGTTAAAAGAGATACCGGTATGTTAGCCTCAATAAACTTAAGTGCAAGCGTTCTTGCAATTCTAATGCAGTCCTCTATCAGTTCTGTCTCAAAGAGGATTCCCGGCTCCTCAACATTAAGAATCAGTGCCACCTCAGGACTTGAAGTATAGTCATGAAGATTAACCTTCATGCTGCCCGTTCTGGCGCTTGCCTTCCAGTTGATATCAGACATCTGGTCTGTAGGCGCATAGTCCCTAATCCCTCTAAAGGTGAAATTGTCCTCATACAAAAATCTCTGGGACTGTACTTCTCCCATAAGCTGCTGAAATGGAATGTCCACCTTATCAGAAGGCATAAGCCTTGGATACACATACATGCTGGTGCGCTGTTTCCTGTCAGCATAGTGAATATCTGAGCTGAAAAGATCTGAAGCAACAAGAGACGTCTGCAAAATGCTGTAAAATCCACGCTTCCTGCAATCCATCATAAGAGTTCTTGTTATCTTCTCATAAAAGCGAAGGCTGAATACATCTATTACATTAACTCTGTCTGTAACCGATGCATTGGTGGTGTCCTTGAAATCAAGTCCCACGTCAGTCTGAAAGTTCACCTGTAGAATGTGTAATGGTATGAAATTTCTGTTGGTTATGACTTCCGAAAGGGAAGCCTCCTCTCCCTCTGTTACTGCCTCCGCGCCAAAGTTTAGCTCAGCAGAAAGGCCTCGCTGCCAGTATCTGTTAAAGATCCAGCGCTCCAGTGCAAACAGCAGAAGAAGAATGATAGGTATCAAGATAATTGGCATAATCTATACTATCCTTTTTGGTCCTAGGGGACGGGGTTAGCGGTCCATTTTCAAATATCATTTGGCAAAGCTTACTTCAGTTGGAACAGCTACTTCTCCCAGAATCTGCTCAATGATTGCACTTGCGTTTCTTGCTTCGCCGTAGCCTCCGCCCAGAATGATACGATGAGCCAGAACCGGAGCTGCAAGAGTCTTGATATCCTCTGGTGTAACATAGGTTCTGTCATTTGCATAGGCCATAACCTTGGCACAGTACAAAAGCGCAAGGCTTCCTCTAGGGCTAACACCAGACCTTACATCAGTTCTGTTCCTTGTTGCCTCCACAATATCTGTGATATATGCCATGAGGTCAGGGTGTACCTCCACCTTCATGGCTTCCTTTCTCATCTCCATAATATCCTCAAGAGTTGCCACAGCGCTAAGCTCATCAAGCTTCTGTTCTTTGTTGCCTTCCTGGAATCTCTTCAGAATTTCAAGTTCCTGATCTTTACCCGGAAATCCCATGGACAGCTTCATGATAAATCTATCGAGCTGCGCCTCAGGAAGTGGGAAAGTTCCGCTTGTCTCAATAGGATTCTGAGTTGCTATTACAAAAAACGGCTCAGAAAGCTTTCTGGTATTGCCATCGATTGTGACCTGTCTCTCCTCCATACACTCAAGAAGTCCTGCCTGAGTTCTAGGTGTTGCTCTGTTGATCTCATCTGCCAGAAGGATATTGCAGAACACAGGGCCTGGGTTAAATACGAACTCACCCTTAGCAGCCTGATACACATTAAGTCCTGTGATATCAGATGGTAAAAGATCTGGTGTAAACTGGATTCTGTTGTAGGAACCTGCTATAGATCTTGAAAGTGCCTTGGCAAGCATTGTCTTACCAGTTCCTGGAACATCCTCAAGTAACACATGTCCACCAGCTACCATGGATACAAGTGTCAAAAGAACTGTCTCATCTTTTCCAACGATGATCTTGGATATATTTTCGCGAATTGCCTGTATTTTATTCATGCTCATTTGCTCCTTGGATTATATTGCCTTATTTATGTGTATTTTTACATCGCAAACATATAACAATACTTGTATTATACACAGTATTTTCGCAGGAGAGTATGCAAGAACTGCTCATTTTTTTCACGCTATATAAATATGTATTTTATTGAATTTTTAGACTTCCTTTATTTCGTTTTTATTAGTACAATATAAAGTGAACATGTCGCTATCTTAACGTGACATGTGATTCGAGGGGTGGATAATGAGATTATTTGATAATGCCAGAACGTTGATCGATCTATACAGAGATTACCGTTCTACTAATGATGACGATCGCCAGGACTTCTATCAGTCTAAGTGCGATTACTATCAGAATTATGTGAGCATCAGCCTTGTGGCTGCTGTACTTTTTTCTATTGCATATCTTTTCTCAGATCATATAACGAATGGCTCATTTATGCCTACGCTTATTCCCAGATTATCTATCCTTGTGGCTCTGGCTATTTTCCTTGTAATCACTCATTTTTTCAAAGGCCGTGATATCACTGTTTTTATGGACTTCTTCCTTGCTCACTGC
>NZ_JAFRGN010000015.1 GCF_017433805.1 Butyrivibrio sp.
CCAAAGAAGTTCACATGAGAGTAAGCTCACCACCATTCTTATGGCCTTGCTACTTTGGAACCGACGTTCCAGCAATGGATCAGCTCATCGCCTATAACAGAAATGTAGATGATATCTGTAAGATAATCGGTGCTGATTCCCTGGCTTACCTCGGAATAGAGAGACTTGAGGAAATGGTTGGCGGCAAGCTCGGCATCTGTAAGGGCTGCTTTACAGGCCAGTATCCGGTAGATCCGCCAACAGGAGATATCCGTGGAGAATTTGACAGATAAGTGCAGCACTTGTTTTTTTCCCAAGACCAGAACTATCAATGTCCTGGGAAAAGACATCCTGGTTAAAAACTATATATGCTCAAGGGATGGTGAAGCTTACAGAGAAAAGCCTGATAATAACCAGCTTCAGCTGTCAATCATACCTACAGAAATCTGTAACTGCAACTGCCCGTACTGCGTGGCAAAAGACACAATGCATGGCAATACCCTTGATCCCAAGGTACTTGAAAGTGTTCTTAGAAGGCTCAAAGAGACAGACAGGATAAGGGGAATCTCCATCACAGGCGGAGAGCCCTTTACGGATGTGGGTTTACTGGATGAGATCGTCTCTATGTGCTTTGAGATCTTTGGCGACATGCTGGAGATGTCCATTAACACTAATGGCAGTGGTCTTAGTCAGATGCACAGGATAAAGAGACTTCATGATGTTGATACAATTCATATCAGCAGGCACCACTATGATGACAAGATCAATGCTTCGTTATTCAACGGCAAAGTGCCTACAAACAGTGAGCTAAAAGAGATTGTGGACAGCGTTTCATATAAAGATATCTTTGTGTTTAACTGTATTCTCATGAAAGATTACATCGGAAATCGCCGTGAGCTCCATAAGTTTCTTGATTTCAATATTGAGATAGGAGTACCTAAGACTGGCTTTATTACTGCGATGCAGATAAATGATTTCACCAGGGCACAGGCAGTATCCTACGAAGATATTATATCCAGAGATGACCCAAGTCTTCTTTTTACAAGAAGGTACCAGGACTATGATCTGTGCAGATGTCAGGACGGAGTATACACCTCCCCTAATGGCGGAATCTGCGAGTTCTATGGTCGTCAGACATTGTTTGGAAGCTATGATTATGTTAAGGGGCTTGTTTATGGGGCTGATAATCACCTACGGACGGGCTTTCGTGGAGAAGTGATCATATAGAATTTTGAGACAAAAGCGTATCTACAAATGTATATAAAGTAGATTAACCAGATGGAATAAAGCATGGACGAAAAAGAATTACTAAGGTTCCTAGATGAACTATTCAAAAATAATACGACAGAGGGCGCAAGACTTTCCATGGAGCAGCTCTGCCAGATACTGGACAGGACCGGTGAAAACAGGACGTTGGTGGAAACAGTCAGGTCTTTTATCAAGTATGGTAAAGAGATGCAGGATATGTCACATGAGCTTCATAACAGACAGCTTACCGAGGAAGACATGAACATTGCTATCCAGCGTGGCAAACGCCGTGAGCAGGAAGAATACGAAGCCAGAAACAGGGGAAGGTGCTGATATGTTTAGTATTGATAATGACGAATACCTTGTTCTGGAAGATACGATCCTCAACTATAAGGGAAAGGCTTCAGAGCTGGTGGTGCCTTCGGTTATTGATGGTCATGAGGTCAAGTGCATTGGCGCAGGTGCTATCAATGACAGGACAGATATAACCAGCATAGAGGTTTCAGAGGGAATTGAATCCATTGGCAAAAGAGGAATCGGCGGTATTTCCAGTCTGCGCAAACTAGTATTACCACAGTCCCTTAAGAGTATTGATTCATATTCTTTTGATGGTGACAGCCATCTGGGAAGCATCATGTTCAGAGTTGAAACTACCAGAAGCAGGTACAATTCGATTCTTGCGGCAAGTTATGCTGATATAGACGGCCACAGGATTATAGATGGGATTCCAAGTGACATTACTTCGCTTTCAGCATTTAATGTGGGATTATATAAACTTGGTTTTGGGCTTATAAAGCCAGTAGCCAAGATCAGCAGAGACGCCAGGAGGCTATATATTGTTCCTGAGTCCAAGGCCTTTTCTTTTAGTCTGGTTGGAGGAGAGTCAGGAATCAGTGAAGAGGATGACCTGATGGATAAGATCAGAGGTTTGCAGGCTGGAACATATGTAAACCCTGTTGATAATCAGGCTGAGATAATATGCGACAGCGCTATGAGAAAGGGTGATGACCTTAAGACCGGACCAGTTCTAGTTCCCGTTTTTTATGAAAGTGATGTGGACATTCAGAGCGATACAGTCAGGCTCATGATAGAGCTTAGGATATGCAAAGCCTATTGGATCACAGTTAACAAACTTGTCTGTGAAGGGGCTTCATATTTCACCAAGAATTACTGTTACTGTACTTCTGATTCTAACTGTCCGTATATCAGCATTCCGTCAGAGAATTTTTATGACGAACAGGGGCAGCAGATAAGAGATATGTTTCTTATCACCAAGCTTAAAAGGAAGAATAGATTCCTTAATATGATCTAAATTATTAGTTGGGGTTATATGTTCTACGAGATACTTTTTTGGTTTGCAATAATGTTATATGCGTGTTTTACCGTTCTGGTGATCTATGCTCTAAGAAATATGGATGAAATCTGGGGCGCTATTAAGCGTGCAGTCAAAATGTTTTATGCCAGATTTATAGACAGAAGGCCGGAAGCTATCAAGCAGCTGATATCCTGGAAAGCTATGGAAGAAGAAAAAAGGGAAAAAGAGACTGAGGAAGAACTTCAGCCGTTATCTATGTTTAGAGCTGCTGCAGTCTCCCCAAAGCTACAGCCTCGTCCACAGCCTCAGATTCAGACTAAGTCACAGCCCAGGTCAATACAACAGCCTCGGAATGTGTCCGTAGATTCGATTCCGCTTCCACCGCAGCTAATCAGAACTACGGATGCCCAGAAGCAGCACATTGCGGATGAACTTTTTGCTTTTAAGATGGAGCTTCTTCGCAAGTTTCCATTTTACGGTGATATTGTCATGAGGCTTGAGATTATCGAGGATACCACAATTCCTACAGCATGTACTGACGGAAAGTGTATCAGGTATAATCCGGATTTCTTTGCGACCATGGTGCCTTCGGAGTACTGCTTTGTTCTGATGCATGAGGTCATGCATGCCCTTCTCCATCATCCTACAAGAGTTGGTAACAGAGATCCGCAGTTGTGGAATGTTGCCTGTGACTTTATTGTTAATGAGATGCTTCGTAAGCTCACTAACAGCTTTAAATTCAAGGATGTTAATATTACGCAGCCTGCGCATGCATTGGTTTTGCCGTATTATGTCCTTAATCAGCACAGCGTAGAGACGCTTTACGATGAACTATACAATCAGCATAAGAATAGGGATAAAGGGAAAGACCATATAACCTTCACATACAAAAGCTATGGGTCCAATTCTCGCGGCCTTGTTATAAAGCTTCCAAGTGACATGATATTCAGAAAAGAGATGTCTGATTCAGAAAAGCAGGAAATTGAGTCAGCTATCAAGAAGCTTCTTATGGAGTCCGGTGCCAAGAATATAGGCTCAGGGACAGGGGATGCATGGATCCCTGATGAACTTCTTGTCAGGAAGGAAAGTAAAAAGCTTCCTTGGAAAGTGCTTCTTCGTGAATATCTTGAAGATGGGGAATATGATGAATATTCATATTTCACCCCAGAGAGAAAATATATCCATATGGATCTGATCTTGCCGGGACCAGGCGAAAGAACCAGCGAGCTTGGAGAAATCTGGGCTTTTATAGATGATTCAGGCTCCATAACACCAGATGAAATGGGCGAGTTCCTGACACAGCTATATAGGATTCTCAAGGAATTCTCAGGAACAATGCATGTTGCATTTTGGAATACTGTGGTTGATGCGACATACAGGAATATTCAGAATTATAAAGATATAGATCACATCAAACCTAAGGGGTCTGGTGGAACGGATATTAACTGTGTCTTTGATTATATTGAAAAGAATAATATAAGACCGGAAGTAATGCTGATCCTTACGGATGGCTATTATGGGGCTATAAACGAGTCTCATATCAGAAAGGCTCTTAAACAGAATACGATCGTAGTACTTACGAAGAGCGGGGATCGCAATACAGAAATTGCTAAAAAGATTGGAAAGGTTGCATCATTATGACATTAAAAGAATTTCAGGCATGCGTGGAATTTAACATAGAGCATGGGATCAAACACTCAATACTGGGACTTGGAGCTCCTGGTGTTGGTAAGAGCCAGGTCATCAGACAGATTGGCAAAAAATATGGCTACAAAGTCATAGATATCAGACTTGCCCAGATGTCTGAGGTAGAGATTGGCGGACTTATTTATCCTAACGAGGACAGAACCAAGACCAAATGGCTTTCTCCAGAGATCCTTCCGGATGAAGAAAGAGATGGCAAGAATACAATACTTCTTTTGGATGAGATCACATCCTGTCCTAAAAGAGTTCAGGTTGCTGCTTATCAGCTGATCCTGGACAGAAGAGTAGGACAGTACACACTTCCAGAGGGTACAGTGGTTGTAGCTCTTGGTAACAGAGAGGATGATGATGGCGTTTACATCAGACTCGCCGGACCGCTTGCAGACAGATTTGAGATTCATTATATCGATGTTGATTTCAATAGCTGGAAATATGATTTTGCGATTCCCTACGGAGTTCATAATTATATAGTAGATTATCTTACATTTAAGCCATCAGCTCTTCACAATCAGAGCGAATCAATGGATGATATGGTATTTGCCACACCACGTTCATGGGAAAGAGTAAGCGATATTCTCAAGATTGATGACAACTTAAATAACCCTGTTGTCTGCCACAAGATAATCGGAAATGTCGGTGAGACAGAGGGCAATCAGTTCATCAGATACATCAAAAATCACTCAGGGCTTATTTCTGTAGACGAGTTTTTACAGGGAAAAGATGCTGATGAGAAGCCGGAGCTCATGGCAACACTGATCAATGCTCTTATGGATAAGGTTTATTTTATTAAGAACGTCCAGTCCTTTGAGGAGCTTGATGAGTCTCAGAAGCAGATGCTGTTTACTGTTATCAAATCTCTTTTCAGGTTCAGAACAGCAGAGTTTACAGTCATGGGAATCAAGCAGTTGTTAGAACTTAACCGAGGTGCAGTTAAGACAGCCTTTGCACAGTGCGATGATGTCAGGATTGATAAATTTCTAGATAGACATGCAAGAGCACTTGGGTTATAAATAAATAAGGAAAATCAAGTTTCAGGAGGAGTATTATGAGTACAGATCGTTACAGCAGCCCATTATCAGAGCGTTATGCCAGCAAGGAAATGCAGTATATCTTTTCCCAGGATATGAAGTTCAGAACCTGGAGAAGACTGTGGATCGCCCTTGCCGAGATAGAGCATGAGCTTGGTCTTAATATCACTCAGGAGCAGATTGATGAGCTCAAGGCCCACAAGGATGACATCAACTATGAAGTTGCCATCGCCAGGGAGAAAGAGGTTCGTCATGATGTAATGAGCCACGTATACGCTTATGGTCAGCAGTGTCCTAAGGCTAAGGGAATCATTCACCTTGGTGCTACAAGCTGCTACGTTGGTGATAACACAGATATTATCGTAATGACTGAGGCTCTTAAGCTCGTTCGTAAGAAGCTCGTTAATGTAATTGCTGAGCTTTCTAAATTTGCAGATAAATACAAGGCTCAGGCTACTCTTGGATTCACACATTTCCAGCCTGCACAGCCTACAACAGTTGGTAAAAGAGCTTGTCTCTGGCTTCAGGATTTCACAATCGATCTTGAGGACCTGGACTATGTACTTGATAACATGAAGCTTCTTGGATCTAAGGGAACAACAGGAACTCAGGCTTCATTCCTGGAGCTCTTTGACGGAGACCTTAGCAAGGTTGATAAGCTCGATCCAATGCTTGCTGAGAAGATGGGCTTTAAGGGATGCATGGCTGTTTCAGGCCAGACCTATAGCCGTAAGATCGACATGAAGGTTGTCAATGTCCTTGCAGGTATCTGCTCATCAGCTACCAAGATGGCACAGGATATCAGACTTCTTCAGCACCTCAAGGAGGTTGAGGAGCCATTTGAGAAGAGCCAGATCGGTTCATCAGCTATGGCTTACAAGAGAAATCCTATGAGAAGTGAGAGAATCTGCTCACTTTCCAGATATGTGATCGTAGATACACTTAACCCTGCTATTACAGAGGTTTCACAGTGGTTTGAGAGAACACTTGATGATTCAGCTAACAAGAGACTTTCTATTCCAGAGGGCTTCCTTGCTACAGACGGCGTACTTGATCTGTGCCTTAATGTTGTAGATGGTCTTGTAGTATATCCTAAGGTTATCGAGAAGCGCCTTATGTCAGAGCTTCCATTCATGGCAACTGAGAATATCATGATGGATGCAGTTAAGGCTGGTGGAGACAGACAGGAACTCCACGAGAGAATCCGTGAGCTTTCAATGGAAGCAGGTAAGAATGTCAAGGTAGAAGGTAAAGACAACAACCTTCTTGAGCTCATTGCAGCTGATCCAGCATTCCACTTATCACTTGATGACCTCAAGGCAGCTATGGATCCTAACAAGTATGTTGGATGCAGTGTTCACCAGGTTGAGAAGTTCCTGGCTGAGGTGGTACAGCCAATCCTTGATGCGAACAAGGACGATTTAGGGGTTACCGCTGAGATTAATGTGTAAGATAAAGGGATTCAAAGTCATGTAATGCTGTGCTTGCACAAGGCATTACATGACCTTGAAGACCGAACGAACATGAGGAAAAAAGATACGCGAAGATTGAGCGGATCGATTTCCGAATGGTCGTAGGATTGCGAGAACGAAGTGAAGCAATCCGTATATCTTACAAATATATAGGAGAAAGTATAATGAAGATTAGAGATATTATCAAAGATAAAGAGGTTACCCTTTCATTTGAGGTGTTCCCACCCAAGACTGATGCGGGATACGAGGCAGTTGAGAAGGCAGCAGCTGAGATTGCAGCCCTTAAGCCTGATTTCATGAGCGTAACCTACGGAGCAGGCGGCGGAACCAGTAAGAACACTGTTAACATCGCAGCTGACCTCCAGGATAAATACGGAACACCAGTCCTTGCGCATCTTACATGCGTATCATCAACCAAGGACTATGTTAAAGAGGTTGTTAAGGCCTACAAGGACAGAGGCATTGAGAACATTATGGCACTTCGCGGAGATATTCCTAAGGAAGGCCGTGTTTGCTATGATTATGATCATGCCACACAGCTGATCTATGACATTAAGTCAGTTGACGATAGCTTCTGCATTGGCGGAGCATGCTATCCAGAGGGACATGTTGAGTGTGCCAGACAGTCAGAGGATATTGAGCACCTTAAAGAGAAGGTTGATGCAGGCCTTGATTTCCTTACAACGCAGATGTTTTTTGACAATTCAACTCTGTATCAGTTCCTGTATCGCATCAGGGAAAAGGGTATTGATGTTCCTGTTCTTCCAGGTATCATGCCTATTACCAATGCCAAGCAGGTAGCCAGACGTGTAGCGCTTTCTGGTTCAACAATTCCACAGAAGATGAAGATCATGGTGGATAGATTTGCTGATGATCCAGAGAAGATGAAGGAAGCTGGAATTATTTATGCCAGCGATCAGATCATCGACCTTATTTCAAATGGTGTAAGCCATATCCATGTATATTCAATGAACAAGCCTGACATTGGCGCAGGCATTATGAGAAACCTTGCGACTATCATTAGATGATAGTCGCTGTCTTTATATGCGAGAAGTGATTTTAGTTGGGGGACAATCAAATGAACGAGCAAGTAGAAAATCCTACAAATTCCCAGATTCAGATTTCAGAAGAAGAGTACAAATACGCCCAGGAAGTCATCAGAAAGCTTTCTGATTACTATGACGCCAAGGTGGTTGGTCAGCAGCAGCTCAAGTTCTCACTTATCGGAGCTATTATTGCAGACGGACATATCCTCATCGAGTCAGTTCCTGGTCTTGCCAAGACAACAGCAGCAAAGGCTATTTCAGATGCTGTTGATGGCAAGTTTGCACGTATTCAGTGTACACCAGATCTTTTACCGGGAGATATCATCGGTACTCAGATCTATAATCAGGCAAATGGCAAGTTTGAGACAATTCTTGGACCTGTATTTGCTAACTTTGTGCTGCTGGATGAGGTCAACAGATCAAGTGCCAAGACTCAGTCAGCCATGCTGGAAGCCATGCAGGAGAAGCAGGTTACAATTGGCGGCACAACCTATAGAATGCCTGAGGATATCTTCACTGTAATTGCGACTCAGAACCCTATTGAGCAGGAGGGAACCTATCCTCTTTCTGAAGCTCAGACAGATAGATTCCTGATAAAAGAGGTTATTTCTTATCCTATGGCATCAGAAGAAGTAGAGATCCTTAACAGAATCGAGAGTGGTGCTATCGACAGGGTAGAGCCTCCAGTACTTACCATTAAGGATATAGATAAGGTTCAGGACATCTGCGAGAAGGTCTACGTTGACGAAGCAATAAAGTGGTATATCTCCAGTATTGTTGTAGCATCCAGAAGAGCGAACCAGATACCAGGTTGTGATGTTGGCAAGTACGTGAGAATCGGCTGTAGCCCTCGTGCTTCCATTGCTTTCCTCAAGATGGCCAAGGCTGTTGCTCTTATTCAGGGCAGAACCTATGTGGTTCCTGACGATGTGAAGGCAGTAAGTCATCAGGTGCTTCGCCACAGAATCGGGCTTAACTATTCAGCTGTTGCGGATAACATCTCAGTCGAGCAGGTTATCGACGGAATCGTTGGCGCTGTTAAGACGCCTTAAGGGTAAAAGAAATGCAGTTAGATTACGAATATTTGTCGAGGATAAGGCGAGCAGTTTCTCTTTACACCAACAGGAAGACCTCCAACATTCTTGACGGCGATTTCCATTCCATTCATCGCGGGCGAAGCATGGAATTTGATGACCTCAAGACCTACACCTTTGGTGACGATGTCCACGATATAGATTGGAAGTCCTCCTCCAGAATGGGAGATATTCTGGTTCGCAGATACATGACAGACAGAAGACACAACGTTATGTTCGTCTGCGACTGTGGCTCCAAGATGCTGGGTGATTCAAGAGGCGGAGATGCCAAGAGAGAACTGGCCCTTATGACCTTTGGAACAATTGCATATATTACAGGTAGAAACGGGGCAGACTATGCCCTGGCTTATCCTGATGGTAACAAGTCCATGATAAGTCTTTTCAGGTCGGGGCCTGAGCACATGGAGAAGCTCCTCTATGACCTGGAGAAAAAGATAACTCTAGATCACGAGATTTCTGTGAGCGATGTCTTGGGCGAAATCATGAGCACTGTCCATAAGAGGATGATTATTTTCCTTATTACAGATATGGACGGCCTTAATAAGCTTGACGGGAACATGCTAAGGGGAATCACTGCAGATCATGACCTTATGATCATCAACATTGAGGATTCAATGCTGACTGGAGACATTACCTACGATACGGATCTATCCCTCTATGAGAAGTTTTTCTTTTCCCATAATAAGAGGCTTCATCAGGAGGAACTAAGGATCCGTCAGGAGATTTTGCAAAATGCCTCGGAGCTGTGCAAGCAGAATAAGGTGGGCCTTACCTGCATCAGCACTGAGAGTCAGATTATTGATGCGACTATAGATCTACTTGAAAGGTATAGACATGGTTACTACGGTTTCATTACAGCCACCCTTTGAGTTCTACTGGTGGGTGGTTTTGATAGCTCTTTTGATGGTGGCTGCGGTTGTTGCTATCACTCTATATGTGGTCAAAAAGCTGTTTAAGATCGATGGCTTTTTCAAAAAGAAGAATCCTGCGATCCAGGTTCCACCGCCAAGAAAGCTCTATGAAATTAAAAATGATTATACTGCGCAGATGGAGCGCCTTGCTGCAACCTATGGAAATAAGCAGATTGACAAAAGAGCTGCTTACCAGAGGCTGAGCCTTTTGATCAGGGGCTTTGTGCATGATGCAACGGGCCTTAACGTCGAGAATCTCACCAGAAATGAGATCAGGGCCTATGGGATCAGACAACTGGACAGGCTCATGGAAGAGTACTATATCCCTGAATTTGCCGAGGATGAGAGGGCAAGGGACAAGGATTTTATGAGCTCCTGTAATAAAGCTTTAGGAGTGGTCAGAGCATGGAGCTGATGAATAAATGGGCGATTTTCATCGGGGTAGTTGGCGCTGTCTTTGCCATAGCTGTTTCTTTATTCTTCAAACTAAACGGTAAGGAAAAATATGTTACCGGCACAAGAGTATCCAACACATCCCTTTTGAAATCCACAAAATTATATAAGAGTCTGAGCCTTCGCTACAACGTTCTAAGAGTAGCGCTGGCTATAGGCATGATAGGAAGCTTTGTGTCAGCTCTTATACTGGTGGCAAGGCCTTATCGCAATCAGGACGTTTATACGGGAGTTAAGAAAAGAGATATCATCATCTGCATGGATGTTTCTTATTCGCTGTATGACTTAAATGGTGAGCTTACAGATTACCTTAAGGGCGTAGTTCGTGGCCTTGCAGGCGACAGGATCGGTATCAATATCTTTAATACCTCCACTGTAACATACGTTCCCCTTACGGATGACTACGACTATGTGGCGCAGAAGCTCGATGACCTCAGCGACTATTTTGTTATGCAAAAAGAGCTGTATACAGAGATTTACGATGTTTATGGCTATGAGTATTACACCTACCCAGCTGATGTACAGAAGTGGCATGACGACCTTAGGGAAAAGCTTGAGTACTACGATGCCGGAACGCTTCTTAATAACACTAACAGAGGATCTTCCCTTATTGGAGAGGGCCTTGGTACAGCGCTTTACTCTTTTCCCTATATCGATGATACGGAGCGTACCAGAGTTATCATCATGAGTACGGACAATGAGCTGAACAGCTTTGGTTCCCAGATCATGAATCTGGATGAAGCTTCTACCTACTGTAAGAACAAGAATGTTACTGTGTTTAGTCTTTTCCCATCTGAGGAAGCGTTCTATGATCCTGAGCATTACAGCTATGTTAAGTGCAAGGGTGAACTGGAAAAGGCAGTTGAGAAGACTGGTGGTCTGCTCTATGTGAGAACAGCTGACCTTCCGGTGTCAGCTATTGTTCAGGATATTCAGAGGCAGGAGGTCATGATGGTCAACATGGTCATGACAAGAGAAACACAGGATATGCCTCAGAATGCCTTTATTGCATTATTTTTGTGCCTCGCATTTACCTGCGCGGCAGGATTGGTGTTACAGAAATGAAGATGATGCCTATTTTACCTCCTGGGCTGATGATAGTGGTGTTTGTAGCTTTTTTGGCTCTTACTGTGCTAGTCATCGCCAGGAATAAGACAACTATATTAGAGAAAGCCTGCTCCATAGGAAGGATGTCTATAATTTATGTCCTTGTGCTAATAATTGGGCTGAGGCCGGTTACTGTCAGGACGGACTATGAGTTTGCCACCAAGAACCTTGATGTTCTCTTTGTAATCGATGGGACTCTCAGCATGTGGGCCATGGATTACAACGGCAGAAACGAGAGAATGGAGGGCGTTAAAGCTGATGTTAACTACATTCTCACAGAGCTTGCAGGCAGTAACTTTGGACTTGTGACCTTTGATGACACAGCTCATGTGCTGTCACCCTTTACTCAGGACCTTAAATATATTGCAGACATGGTTGATATCATGGCAACTCCTGAAACATACTATTCATCAGGCTCTAACCTGGCTACTCCTTATAAGGACATGGAGGCGCTGCTTCTTTCATCTAATAAGAAGGAGAATCGTAAGACCATAGTTTTTTTCATAAGTGACGGAGAAGTTACTAATGAAAATATGGAAATGTCTTACAGCGAATTTGCGCAGTTCATTGATTCGGGTGCTGTTCTTGGCTACGGCTCAGAAGCTGGTGGCAAGATGAAGGAGTACCACAGCTACGTGTATGACTATGAGACTCACGACGATGCTATTTCCAGGATTGATGAGGATAACCTTAAGCGCATTGCAGATGAAATGGGCGTTCAGTACCTTAACATGAACGGTGATAACACTGCTCTTGCTGGCATTATCGAGATAATCAAGGAACAGAGCGCTACTGTTGTGGAACAGGGTGATGGTGCTGAGAGATATGTAGATATCTACTATTATTTTGCAGCTCTTTTGGCAGCGATGCTTCTGGTGGAGACTATCGTGTTTATAAGGAAGGGCAGGCTGTAACCTGAGCTTAGGATAGAGGTATAGAGATATGGATTTTAAGAAAATTCCAATTAAGATATATGGGCTATTTGCGCTGGCACTGGTACTGGCGGTGACTGCGGGAATTCTTTTGACAAGGATTCTTGTTAACCATGGTTTTGTCACAGCTTACGCTAAGGGCGATTATCAGGTGGAGAAGGAAGAGAGCCTTTTTACAGTGAATGTTCCAGAGTCCTATATTCCCTATTACAACCTTGGTAATGTTGCCTTCGAAAAAAAGGACTACAATAGTGCCATTGGCTATTACACCAGAGCGCTGGAGCTCTATCCAGTAGGTCATAAGGAGTGCGACATCAGAATCAACCTTGCACTTGCTATGTGCTACAGTATTGATTTTGACAACCTCTCTACTCAGGAATCTTTCGATACAGCTCAGCTTATTCTCTACAAGGCCAAGGACATCCTTCTTGCCAATAACTGGGCTACCGAGAGCGGAGCAAATCATAGGGATGACGATGCCCAGCAGCTCAAGGAAGATATCGACAGAATGCTGGATATGCTCCAGAATGCAGATGGCGATGGGGATACGGACCAGCGTGATCATGAGACTGAAAAAGATGATACAGATGGTGATAATTCTGATGACAAGGACAAGTCTAACAATCAGTCCGAAAAGGAGAAGCGCCAGAAGGATAAACTTGATAAAAACAAAAAAGATGCCATGGAGGAGCGCAGACAGGATCAGGACTTCCTGGATAAATACGGAAGCCATGGTGGTGACGACGATGCAAATGGCATAGGCGGAAAAGGAAGCTACAAGCCGTGGTGATAAAAAACTGTTAAAAAAATATCATTTTTGTTTGGATGATTTTCCAAAATGGTATATAATGTTGTGGTTGAAATAGCAAGGAGGAATATTATGAAAATTGCAGTAGCAGGTACCGGATATGTTGGATTGTCACTGGCAGTTCTTTTATCACAGCACAATGAAGTTACAGCTGTAGATATCGTTGAGGAGAAGGTTGAGAAGCTCAACAACTGGCAGTCACCAATTCAGGACGAATATATAGAGAAATTTTTAGCTGAGCATGAGGAGAGAGGACTTAAGCTTCATGCTACAACAGATGGTGCATCAGCTTACGCAGATGCTGATTATGTTATTATCGCAGCACCTACAAACTATGATCCTCAGAAGAACTTTTTCGATTGTTCTGCTGTAGAGGCAGTTATTGATCTTGTTCTTAAATCAAGCAAGACAGCCACAATGATCATCAAGTCTACAATTCCTGTAGGCTATACCAAGAAGGTAAGAGAGCAGTTTGGAACAGACAGAGTCCTGTTCTCACCTGAGTTCCTTCGTGAGTCCAAGGCTCTTTATGATAACCTTTATCCTAGCAGAATCATCGTTGGATGTGATGATAAGAGCCGTGAGAAGGCAGAAGTATTTGCTAACCTTTTAGTAGAGGGAGCTGAGAAAGAGAACATTGATACTCTTTTCATGGGCTTTACAGAGGCTGAGGCAGTTAAGCTTTTTGCTAATACTTATCTTGCACTTCGTGTCAGCTACTTTAATGAGCTTGATACATACGCTGAGCTCAAGGGTCTTGATACCAGGAAGATCATCGAGGGTGTATGTCTTGATCCAAGAATTGGAACACATTACAATAACCCTTCATTTGGTTATGGCGGATATTGCCTGCCAAAGGATACCAAGCAGCTTCTGGCCAACTTCCAGGATGTTCCAGAGGATCTGATCAGAGCTATCGTTGAGAGTAACCGTACTCGTAAGGATCACATCGCTGACAGAGTACTTGAGAAGGCTGGATATTATACAGCATCTTCCATGTGGAATGCAGAAAAAGAGAGACCTATCACTGTAGGTGTTTACAGACTTACAATGAAGTCTAATTCAGATAACTTCAGGCAGAGTAGTATTCAGGGTGTTATGAAGAGACTGAAGGCTAAGGGTGCAACAGTAATCATCTATGAGCCAACACTTCCAGATGGAACAACATTCTTTGGATCACTTGTTGTAAATGATCTTGAGAAGTTCAAGACAGGCTGTGACAGCATTATTGCTAACAGATATGACACAGTACTTGATGACGTTAAAGATAAGGTTTATACAAGAGATATCTTTAAGAGAGACTGATAAGAATAAGAAAAGACCTTGTATTCTGTGATGTACAGGATACAAGGTCATATTTTTTATATAAGTATATTAGTAATTAACTCCAAGTGCCTTAAGTTCTTTTGCTGTCTGTTCATAATCTTTGTAGATGATGCCCTTCCAGCCAAGGTTAATGGCAGCTTCAATATTAACTGCTGTATCGTCGATGAATACAGTCTTCTCTGGAGTAAGGTTGTATCGCTCTTCAAGGAGATGATAGATTTCTGGGTAAGGCTTAACTACATGGTCTCTGTAGCTAAGGATTCCGCCGTCTGTTTCATCCAGGAAAGCCATGGCCTCAGGACATCCTTCAAGAGCCTGTTTTGAGAAGTTTGAGAGGTATAATACCTTATAGCCAGCTGCCTTAAGAGCCTTGATCCAAGGGATTGTCTTTTCTCTTTTGAGGATGATGCCATCGATGTTAATGAAGGCATCCTTGAGCTGATCTCCGATTTCAGGGTCGTTTTCTACGAATCTCTCAACAATCTCATCATTGGTAAGATTACCTTTATCGTATTCAACCCAGTCGTCACTTTCTACAGTAGCCTTGGCGATTCTCTTTATCATAGTCTCGTCGTAGCCCTTGTTCTGCAGGAACTCTGCCCAGGCAAAATCTGTGAGAACATTACCGATATCAAATACTACTGTATCAATCTCGCCGTCTGGAATAACATTGCCGTATTTATCGTGCTGTTTGTTGGATGAGCCAGCATCAAGAGATGCGATGTTGTGCCTTCCTGTAACAGCACTAAGTCCCCATAACAGGAGCCAGAGCATGATAGGAACTGCGACGATAGCGCCTGCAAGTCCCATGAACATATCTTTTGAATCAGGGCTGCCAAATAATGCAACGCACAGGAATGCAATGATAAGACCCACAATGATTACTAGTCCGGCAAGAGCCAGAACTCTTTTATAAACTGGAGTTGTTTCTTTATTATTCATATCTTTTCCTAACTAAAAAAACTAATGATTTGGTTGTCAACAGCAAAGATTCTAACATTTATCTTCGTGCTATGGCAATACCAAAATCATTAGTTTGTATAGTCTTAATCACCAAGCAGATCCTTGAGCCTTCCAAGGGCTTCTCTGTGGCGAAGCTTGGTAACGCCGTAGGACAGGTTCATCTGCTCAGCTACTTCCTGAAGAGTGAGACCTCTGTAATATCTGAGGACGATAATGTCCATCTGCTCCTGTGGGAGAGCTTTCAGCGCCTTGGCAAGGCACTCCAGATTCTCATTATTCAGGACTTCGTCTTCTATAAGGCTCTTTTCCTCAGCCAGATCCTCTGGAATCTCGGAATGAACGTGATTGGTTCTGTAGAAATCAATGACAGTGTTACTGGTCATTGCGTAGATCCAGGTTGAAATACTGGCCTTACTTGCATCAAAAGTGTCAATTTTACTGTATATTTTTATGAAGACATCTGAACAAAGGTCCTCAGCATCCTCAATCTGATTGACGTGATTCCTGATATAGGCAAAAACCTTGTCGTGATATTGTTCATAAATCTCTTCATTGGTAAGTGTGGTTCCCATAAGCAACCTCCAGACAAATATGATACACTATTTCAGTATACATTATTAAACGGTACTTTTCCAATTAGTATTTCGATGGTACACCTGATAATGTAGACAGGAACGAGAGTTATAAGATGGATAGAATCAGAAAAATACCTGGCAAGATAAATTTAGGCGTAGCATTACTTGTTGTTATTACAATCTTCTTTTTGGCTTTAATCGCCGATACGCTGATATATAATTTAAAAGAAAAGAATGCTCCCTCAGAGGAACCGGTCTACGAGGAGAGTTACACAGGAGATACCATTTCTGTATATGGTAAATATCTGGTCAACAGCAAGGGAAAAGTAGTTGATGTAAAAAATGCTTCTGGCCCCAGCTATAATACTTTTAGTGGCGGAAATCCGCTGGTCTACACTGACTATTTTCAGACCAAAGCTCTTGTGCTGGCTGGAGATAAGCTTTATTTATACGACTCGGATTTAAACAGCACATATATAGGAAGCTATATTAACAAAGCAGGAATGTCTCTTACCGGAAACAGAGTCTTTTACACAACAACAAGAGGCCTGTTTATATATGATGTGGCTACAGGAGAGGTAAAAGAAATCCTGGATAATATATACGATGCAGCGCTTTCGCCTAATGGCCAGTATTTGCTGTATCATGATGATTCAGATGACTGCCTGTATTCCATGAATCTTGAGAATAACAAGATCAGAAATGTCTGTAATAAATATCACTTGCAGCCCCTTGCTATCAGCGATGACGGCAAGGATGTTTTCGGATGCAGATTGTCTGACAACAGATATAAAATATATTATGTTCGTGGTAACGATATTCATAGCTTTGGATATACTATGTCCTACTACGATTATGATTTTGTGATACTGAGCAAAGACATGGCGGACATTTTGTGCTACATTAACCAGCTGAGTTTTTACCACACTGGAGAAGATAATTTTTCGCTCAGGGATTTCATGGGTGATAATAAAGTATATATTCCCATGGATTATACTGTTTATGAGCACAATGGCCGCAGCGTGATATGCCTTTCTAATAGTGGTTTTGGCGGCTTTTGTTACACTTTTAATAATAAGATCAGATGTATTGCCGATAATCATCAGAGGGTTACACTGTTTAGTAGCACTGACCATCTACAGTTTGCCGGCTATCAGGATGGCGTCTTTACTGCTTATGCTATGAGGGGCTACACAATCGACAAGGCTACAATATCTTATGAGGAAAAAGAGGATGGTGAACTAAAGGCAGTTGCTGAACACGAGAAGTTCCTTCCTGATTATTCTATAAGGATTCTCAAAACTAATGCCAAGCAGAATCATTTTTATTTCCTCACAACGGATTTCAAGATATACTGCTATGATGGTAACAACGATGAGATCAAGTATATTTGCAGCATCGAGAAAGAGTATACTGACAACGGGAATCTGATGGTCTATTCCAGATTCGATGATAAGCTCTATTTCAGGGATGACAACAATCTCTTTTGCTATGATCCCTATAGTGAAAAGATAAGTCTGGTTACCGGAAATTGCATGGCGATCAGAGACATTGATAGTAGAACTGCCATGGTAAATGTATATCAGGAATCCATGGAGGATGAGATATTTGCAGTAAACGGACAGCTTTTTGTTCCTTCCAAGTATTGATGGAATAATGAGTATCTGCGTCAGGGAGAAGATATGGTTGAGAATTTTGAGTACTACAAGGTTTTTTATTATGTCGGTAAGCTGGGTAGCATAACAGGTGCAGCCAAAGAGCTGTCTATTTCTCAGCCAGCTGTCACCCAGTCTGTTCATCAGCTTGAGAAGGCACTTGGCTGTTCTCTTTTCCAGAGAACGTCTCGTGGTATGAAATTTACCAGCGAGGGAGAGCTTCTGTATAGATATGTAGAAAGAGGCTACGAGCAGATAGAGCTTGGTGAGCAGCGCCTTCGCCAGATGCAGCATCTTGACGCCGGAGAAGTCAGGATCGGAGCCAGTGACATGACGCTAAGATTCTTTCTTTTGCCATTTCTTGAGAAATTCCATGAACTGTATCCTGGAATCAAGGTTACAGTAACTAACGGACCGACTCCTGAAACCCTTGAATATCTCGAGGATGACAAGATTGATTTTGGCGTTATTTCTACGCCTTTTAATGAAAAAGAGAATTACAATTTCTTCCGCGTTTCTTCTATAGAAGATACATTTGTGGCAGGAAGAAGATTTATTCAATATAAGAATAAGATGCTGGATTTTTCTGATCTCCAGAATATCCCACTTATTCTTCTTGAGAGTAACTCCAGTACCAGAAACTATATCAATAACTTTTTGAAATCTCACGGAGTAGATATACAGCCTGAGTTTGAGCTATCTACCAGTGACATGATAGTTCAGTTTGCCCTTAGAAACCTTGGAGTTGGCTGTGTTGTTAAGAGCTTTGCCCAGGAGTACCTTGATAGCGGCGTTTTATTCGAGCTGCGTTTTAATTCGGTCCTTCCTAAAAGAGATATCTGCGTTATTACAGATGAGACAAGGCCGTTATCCATCGCGGCGTCCAAGCTGGTGGAACTAATCAGGTCATGATGTATGAGTGATATACGAATTGCTACATGACTAACGTCATTTTCGCAATTCTACATACAGTCGGAAACCGCAAATTTACTCCGTAAATTGCTATTTCCTCATGTCTGTTCGGGTCAATAATTTAAAATGCTATACATGCAAGCATGTAGCATTTTAAATTTTGACACCTTTATCACTCAAATTAGTTCTGTACAATTCGATACCTACTTGCTATAATTTATCAAGAACTTGAGAAAAAAGTGACAGATGGGTTTTGAAAACGGCTGTAAGCCAGAATAGGAGCGGCTTTCAATGAGTTTTGAAAATGACAACAATGTCAACGAGAACAGTGTTGAGGATATCGTTTCGAGATACAGACCAGAAGTTTCTAAGTTAGTTCCATATTTGAGATGGCTTCAAGAGAATGTCAAAGTAGAGGTGGCTTCAAGTTACAGTAACAGCGACCTCAAATCCATGCCGTTTCCGGTTTATGATTCTAATCTTCTCGCCTTTGTTAAGGCAGCGCAGGCAACTAATTTGCTTGATCGCAACTATGTTTATGTTTATTCCAGAAATCATTTGAATACAGCCAAGGATGAGCTTCTTTATATAAATGATGCTCAGATTACTGATATGGATGACCTGGCAGGAATCCTGTCCAAGTACATTCTAACTGGTATGACCAAGGGCTCCGTTTGGGCAGAGGGAGTCCGTAACGGAGTTCTGTATAACGTAGTTAAGAAGATGGATGATTTGTGCAGATTTTGGGAGAAAGCGTCAGATAGGCCGCTGGCTTAAACTGACGATATAATTACGATTTCATATTTTGGGAGGAGTAATGGGAGAGAAGTCCACACAGAAGAGGAAATACATTCTGGAGAAGGCCAGAACTGTTTTTTCCGAAAAAGGTTATAAGAACGTAACTATGAAGGACATTGTTGATGCCTGTGACATCAGTCGCGGGGGTCTTTATCTCTATTTTTCCAGCACAGCAGAAATTTTCATGGCAGTTCTTGCCGATGAACACGATGAGGATGACGAAGAGGCAGTAGTGGCAGCGCTTTCCGGCGATGCTTCCGCTGGCGATATGCTTGCTCTTTTCCTCAAGGAGCAGAAAAAAGAAATTCTCAGAAAGAAAAACAATCTCACTGTAGCCACTTATGAATATTTTTCCGTTCATAAAGTTTCGGCTAAAGATAATCCACTTAAAAATCAATTCGATACAGCGGTTACCATTATTCAGAAATTAATTGAAAATGGTGTCGAGAATGATGAGTTTTATTGCGAGAACCCTCTTGGCTGTGCCCGCAATTTAATGTACGTGGTGGAAGGACTCAAAATCATGTCCAAGACTTGTTCTATTACAGAAGAAGCCATTGATAGAGAATTAATGTATGTATTAGAGGGATTAGTGCCCGAAGAATGAAGTGCTTAATGAATTATATTAAGCACTTTTTCGATATAAAGAACTATTAGGAAAGAGGAGAAGTTATGAGCACTGTAAGACGAATCTACGTAGAAAAAAAGGAACCTTACGCAGGTAAAGCCAGGGAGCTTCGCCATGAGATTTCAGGCTACCTTGGAATCAAAGGGGTTGAGAAGGTTAGAATCTTCATCAGATACGATGTAGAAAACGTATCAGACGAAGTATTTGAGAAGGCTGTAGGCACTGTATTTTCTGAGCCTCCAGTAGACATACTCTACAGAGAGAATATTGAAATCCCAGAGGGAGCCAAGGTTTTCAGCATCGAAGCACTTCCAGGACAGTTTGATCAGAGAGCAGATTCAGCTGAGCAGTGCGTTCGCTTTATCAAGGGCGACGAGGAGCCAGTTATCAGAACTGCTGTAACTTACATGCTCATTGGAAATATCACAGACGAAGAGCTTGCTAAGATCAAGGACTATACAATGAACCCGGTTGATTCACGTATAGCTGCTGATACTAAGCCAGAAACTCTTGTTGAGACTTATGATGACCCTGAGGATGTCAAGATCTTCGATGGCTTCAAGGATATGCCAGAGGCTGACCTCAAGGCACTTTACAACTCACTTGGTCTTGCTATGACCTTCAATGATTTCAAGTGGATTCAGCAGTACTTCAGAGGTGACGAGAAGCGTGATCCATCAATGACAGAGATCAGAGTTCTTGATACTTACTGGTCAGATCACTGCCGTCATACTACTTTTGGAACTGAGTTAAAAGACATCTCTTTTGAGGACGGATTCTATGCTGAGCCAATCAAGGCTTCCTTCGAAGACTACCTCGCTGCAAGAGAAGCTCTTTATACAACAGATGATAAGAAAAAAGAGAAATTCATCTCCCTCATGGACATCGCTCTTATGGGAATGAAGAAGCTTAAGAAAGATGGCAAGCTCACAGACATGGAAGAGTCTGAGGAGAACAATGCTTGTACAGTAGTTGTTCCAGTTGAAGTTGACTACGGCAATGGTCCTGTAACAGAGAACTGGCTTGTATTCTTCAAGAATGAGACACATAACCATCCTACAGAGATCGAGCCTTTCGGTGGCGCTGCTACATGTCTTGGTGGAGCTATCAGAGATCCTCTTTCAGGAAGAGGTTATGTATACCAGGCTATGCGTGTAACAGGCGCAGCAGATCCTACAGTTCCAGTTGCTGAGACAATGAAGGGCAAGCTCTCACAGAAGAAGCTCGTAAGAGGCGCTGCAAGTGGATATTCATCTTATGGTAACCAGATTGGTCTTGCTACAGGATATGTAAAAGAGGTTTATCACCCAGGCTATGTTGCCAAGAGAATGGAGATTGGTGCGGTTATGGGTGCCGCTCCACAGGAGCATGTTATTAGAGAAAGTGCTGACCCAGGAGATATCATTATCCTCCTTGGTGGCAGAACAGGTAGAGATGGCTGCGGCGGAGCAACAGGTTCTTCCAAGGCTCATGACAGCAAGTCACTTACAAGCTGTGGTGCAGAGGTTCAGAAGGGTAATGCTCCTACAGAGCGTAAGCTTCAGAGACTCTTTAGAAGACCAGAAGTAAGTGAGCTTATCAAGAAGTGTAACGACTTTGGCGCAGGCGGAGTTTCAGTAGCAATCGGTGAGCTTGCTCCAGGTCTTGATATCAACCTTGACCTCGTTCCTAAGAAATACGCAGGTCTCGATGGTACAGAGCTTGCTATCTCTGAGTCACAGGAGAGAATGGCAGTTGTTGTTGCACCTAAGGATGCTGAGCAGTTCCTTGCTTATGCAGCAGAGGAGAACCTCGAGGCTGTTAAGGTTGCAGTTGTAACAGAAGAGCCAAGACTTGTCCTTAACTGGAGAGGCAACAAGATCGTAGACATCAAGAGATCCTTCCTTGATACAAACGGCGCACATCAGGAGACTACAGTTAAGGTAGAAGCTCCTGTAGCAGATGATAACTACTTTAATAAGATAGCAAGTACTGAGGTTGCTGATGCTCTTAATAAGGGCGATGTTAAGGCAGCTCTTAACGCTGAGCTTTCAGACCTCAATGTATGTTCACAGAAAGGCCTTGTTGAGATGTTCGACTCCTCAATCGGAGCAGGCTCAGTTCTCATGCCTTATGGCGGTAAGTACCAGCTTACAGAGACACAGGCAATGGTAGCTAAGCTTCCAGTTCTCGCAGGCAAGACTGATACAGTTACAATGATGAGCTACGGCTTTGATCCATATCTTTCAAGCTGGAGCCCATACCACGGTGCAGCCTATGCAGTAACAGAGTCTGTTGCAAGAATCGTAGCAACAGGTGGTGATTACAAGAACCTGCACTTCACATTCCAGGAGTACTTCAAGAGAATGACTGAGGATCCTGCAAGATGGAGCCAGCCACTTACAGCACTTCTCGGAGCCTTCGATGCTCAGATGAAGTTCGGCATTGCTTCAATCGGTGGTAAGGACTCAATGTCCGGATCCTTTAACGAGATAAATGTTCCTCCAACACTTGTTTCTTTCGCTGTAGATGTAGCTAAGCAGTCAGATGTAGTTACACCTGAGCTTAAAAAGAGCGGAAACAAGCTGGTTCAGTTTAAGATTGCCAAGGACAAGTATGACCTTCCAGATTATGACAAGGTAATGAAACTCTACGGTGAGATCACAGAGCTCATGAGAAAGGGCGCTATCGTATCTGCATACGCTGAGGACTGCTATGGTCTTGCAGCTGCTCTTTGCAAGATGTCTTTTGGTAACGGACTTGGAGTTAAGATTGCAGATTCAGTTGAGGCAAAAGAGCTGTTTACAAATGACATTGCTGATATCGTTGCTGAGGTTGCAGCTGACAAGCTCGCTGATGCACTTAAGGTAGAGGGTGCAAGAGAGATCGGTGAAGTAACAGACGCTCCTGTATTCGCAGTAGGAAGCGTAGAGCTTTCAATGGACGAAGCCCTTGCTTCATGGAAGAACAAGCTTGAGAAGGTATTCCACTCAACAGTTAATGAAGAAAAGACAGCTGTTAAGTCAGATCTTTTCAAGGCTGAGAGCATTCACGTCTGCAAGAACAAGGTTGCTAAGCCTACAGTATTTATCCCGGTATTCCCAGGAACAAACTGTGAGTACGACAGTGCAGAGGCCTTCAGAAGAGCTGGCGCTGATGTAAATATCAAGATCTTTAGAAACAGAAATGCAAGCGATATTACAGAATCTGTAGCAGAGTTTAGGAAAGCAATTGAGAATGCACAGATCATTATGTTCCCAGGCGGCTTCTCAGCAGGTGATGAGCCAGATGGAAGTGCTAAGTTCTTTGCAACAGCCTTCCAGAACGAGGAGATCAAGGCAGCAGTTGAGAGCCTTCTCCACGACAGAGACGGTCTTGCACTTGGTATCTGTAATGGATTCCAGGCTATGATCAAGCTTGGCCTTGTACCTAACGGAACAATCACAGGTCAGACTGCAGATTCACCTACACTGACCTTTAACACAATCGGAAGACATATCTCCAAGATGGCAACAATCAAGGTTGTATCCAACAATTCACCTTGGCTTGCACAGGCTGAGCTTGGCGGAGTTTACACAAACCCTGCTTCTCACGGTGAAGGAAGATTCGTTGCACCTGAGGATGTTCTTGATAAGCTCTTTGCAAATGGTCAGATCGCAACACAGTACTGCGACCTTGATGGCAATGTGACTATGGACGATGAGTGGAACATCAACGGCTCCTACAGAGCAGTTGAGGGTATCCTTTCACCTGATGGAAGATGTCTTGGTAAGATGGCTCACTCAGAGCGTCGCGGCGACGGCGTAGCAATCAACATCTACGGCGAGCAGGATCTGCGCATCTTTGAGAGTGGAGTAGCATACTTTAAGTAATTCAGGTTTTGCGCCTGAGCTATAAAAAAGCTACTTAGAGCATGATTTATATGTCTTTTTTCAGGAAAAAATAGTGCAAAAGCATATAAAAGATAGCCAAAAGCAACTTTTTATATGCTTTTCACTAAGAAATAAGTGGTGCAAAAACGTATAAAATCACTGATATAAAGGGATTTATACGTTCGGAGGCTTAAGAAAGCTAGTCAAAAGACATATAAAAGAGTGATGATTGATCACTTTTATAGCTATAGATAGTTTTGTAAGTTAATTATGGAGGAGTAATGAAAGCACGATTGATATTGGAAGACGGCACAGTCTTCACTGGAAAACACATCGGCGCCGACAAGGATGTTGTGAGCGAGATAGTATTCAACACTTCCATGGCAGGCTATACGGAGGTCTTTACAGACCCATCCTACGCTGGCCAGGCAGTTTGCATGACATATCCACTTATAGGCAACTACGGTGTATGCCTTGACGATATGGAATCTGAGCGTCCATGGGTGGATGCAATCATTGTTAGAGAGTTATCTCACGTAGCATCCAATTTCAGGTGCGATATGACAATTCAGGAATTCATGGACAAGTACGAGATTCCTGGAATCGAGGGAATAGATACAAGAGCCCTTGTAAGACTCCTTCGCGAAAAGGGAACCATGAACGGATACATCACAACCAACGAGAATATCCGCTTTGAGGACATCCAGGACAAGCTCCACGCATATACAACAGGCTACGTAGTAAGTAAGGTTTCATGTAAAGAGAAGAAGTTCCAAAAGGGCGTAGCTGACCTTTCAGAGAACGGACCTCTTTCAGGCAGTGCATCTTTTAACAAGGAAGACTATGCTGCATCTCTTAAGGGAGATCTCAGTAAGAGAGAAAAAAGACCTGCAATAGTCAAGGAATTAAATGGTGCAGGCCTTAAGGTTGCCCTCCTTGACCTTGGTGCCAAAAAGAACATCGCTGATTCCCTTGCAGCAAGAGGATGCGATGTAACAATATATCCTTTTGATACAAGCGCTGAGGAGATTCTTCGCGACAAGCCAGATGGAATCATGCTCTCAAACGGCCCTGGAGACCCAAAAGACTGCAGAGGCGTGATTGAAGAGATCAAGAAGCTCTATGCGTCAGAAACTCCAATCTTTGCAATTTGCCTTGGACATCAGCTCATGGCTCTTGCTACTGGCGCTGATACCTTCAAGATGAAGTACGGCCACAGAGGCGGAAATCATCCGGTAAAAGACCTTTCAAACGGCAGAGTTTATATCTCATCCCAGAACCATGGCTATGTAGTAGACATGGACAAGCTTGATAAAAAGGTAGCTGAGCCAGCTTTCATAAATGTAAATGATGGAACAAACGAAGGCCTTGCTTATGTTGGCAAGAACATCTTTACTGTTCAGTTCCATCCAGAAGCATGCCCTGGACCACAGGACAGCAGCTACTTGTTTGATAGATTTATTTGCATGATGCGCGAGGTGAAGTAATATGCCCAAGAATAAAGACGTTAAAAAGGTTCTGGTAATCGGTTCGGGACCTATAGTTATAGGACAGGCTGCGGAGTTCGACTACGCTGGAACTCAGGCCTGCAGATCCCTTAAGGAAGAGGGAATTGAGGTAGTACTGGTAAACTCCAACCCAGCTACCATCATGACTGACAAGGATATCGCTGATGAGGTTTATATCGAGCCTCTTACAGTCAAGGTCCTCGAGCAGATCATAGAAAAAGAAAAACCTGATTCAATCCTCCCAACCCTTGGTGGTCAGGCAGGACTTAATCTTGGTATGGAGCTTGATGAATCTGGCTTCCTTAAATCCCATGGAGTTAAGCTTCTTGGAACAACAGCTGAGACCATCAGAAAGGCTGAGGATCGTCAGGAATTCAAAGATACTATGGAGAAGATCGGTGAGCCTTGTGCAGCTTCTCTCGTAGTACATAACGTAGAAGACGGTGTTGCTTTTGCCAACAAGATTGGATACCCTGTAGTACTCAGACCAGCCTTTACCCTTGGCGGATCAGGCGGTGGTATTGCCTACAACGCAGCTCAGTGTGTAGAAATCCTCGAGAACGGCCTCAGACTTTCAAGAGCCAATGAGGTTCTTGTTGAGAGATGTATTGCAGGCTGGAAGGAAATCGAGTACGAGGTAATGCGTGATAGCCTCGGCAACTGCATCACAGTTTGTAATATGGAAAACATCGATCCTGTAGGTGTTCATACAGGAGATTCAATAGTAGTAGCTCCTTCTCAGACTCTTTCTGATAAGGAATACCAGATGCTCAGAAGTGCAGCTCTTAACATCATCGATGAGCTGCAGATCACAGGTGGATGTAACGTTCAGTTCGCTCTCCACCCAACAAGCTTTGAGTACTGCGTAATCGAGGTTAACCCAAGAGTTAGCCGTTCATCAGCTCTTGCAAGTAAGGCAACAGGTTACCCTATTGCCAAGGTTGCAGCCAAGATTGCTCTTGGATACACACTTGATGAGATCAAGAACGCTATTACAGGTAAGACCTACGCAAGCTTTGAGCCAACCCTTGACTACTGCGTAGTTAAGTTCCCAAGGCTTCCATTCGATAAGTTCATCACAGCCAAGAGAACTCTTACAACTCAGATGAAGGCTACTGGAGAGGTTATGAGTATCTGCACCAACTTTGAGGGTGCAATGATGAAGGCTATCCGAAGCCTTGAGCAGCATGTTGACTGCCTTACAAGCTACGATTTCTCAGACCTTGATGATGACGAGCTCATCGACAGACTCAAAATAGTAGATGACCAGAGAATCTGGGTTATCGCAGAGGCTCTCAGACGTGGTATTAGCCACGATGAGATTCATGACATCACTATGATCGACCTGTGGTTCATCGATAAGCTTCACACCCTGGTCAAGATGGAACTTAAGCTCCTTCGCTGCGGTGAGAAGAATACAGCAGGTAAGACAGGAACACTTGAGGATGCCAAGAAGGTGATCAGCTTTGACACCATGCTGGAAGCTAAGCGCCTTGAGTATCCAGATACAGTTATCAGCAGACTTACAAGATTCCCTGCAAGCGTGTTAAAAGAGCTTAGGGATTTCTACAACATACATGCAACCTTCAAGATCGTAGATACCTGCGCAGCAGAGTTTGCGGCTGAGACACCATACTACTATTCAGTTTATAACGGTCCGGATTCAGAGGATGAAGCTGCACTTAAGACAACAACAGATAAAAAGAAGATATTAGTCCTTGGTTCAGGCCCTATCAGAATCGGTCAGGGTATCGAGTTCGATTACTGCTCAGTACATGCGACCTGGGCTTTCAAGAAAGAGGGTTACGAAACTATCATTATCAATAACAACCCTGAGACAGTAAGTACTGACTTTGATATTGCTGATAAGCTCTACTTCGAGCCACTTACAGCAGAGAATGTTGAGAACATTGTTCGCCTTGAGAAGCCAGACGGAGCAGTTGTTCAGTTTGGTGGACAGACAGCAATTAAGCTTACTCAGGATCTCATGAAGATGGGAGTCAAGATCTACGGTACAGATGCCAAGGATGTTGATGCAGCAGAAGATAGAGAGATCTTTGACCAGATCCTTGAGGAGACTCAGATAAAGCGCGCTCAGGGAGCTACAGTATACACAGCTGAGGAAGCTAAGGAAGTTGCTAATCGTCTGGGATACCCTGTACTTGTAAGACCTTCCTACGTACTTGGTGGTCAGGGCATGCAGATAGCTCTTTCCGATGAAGAGATAGAGGAGTTCATGAACATCATCAATAGATATGCTCAGGATCACCCTATCCTTGTAGATAAGTATCTTCAGGGTGTTGAGACAGAAGTTGATGCCGTATGCGACGGAGAGGATATCGTTATTCCAGGTATCATGGAGCATATCGAGAGATCAGGAATTCACTCAGGTGACTCCATCTCTGTATATCCTGCCCAGTCTCTTTCAGACAAGGTAAAAGAGACAATCGCAGAATACACCAGAAGACTTGCCAAGGCTCTTCATGTTATCGGACTTATTAATGTTCAGTTCATTGCAGTAGGAGATGAGGTTTACATCATCGAGGCCAACCCAAGATCATCCCGTACTGTTCCTTATATCAGTAAGGTTACAGGTATTCCTATTGTAGACCTTGCAGCTCAGGTAATGATGGGTAAGAAGCTTAAGGACCTTGGCTACAAGCCGGGACTTCAGCCAGAAGCTGGCTATGTTGCTATCAAGATGCCAGTATTCTCCTTTGAGAAGATCAGAGGAGCTGAGATCAGCCTTGGCCCTGAGATGAAGAGTACAGGTGAGTGCCTCGGAATCAGTAAGAGCTTTGATGAAGCGCTCTATAAGGCATTCCTTGGAGCAGGAATCAACCTTCCTAAGTACAAGCAGATGATCATCACTGTTAAGGATGCTGATAAGGGTGAAGTGATCGACATAGCAAGACGTTACAAGAAGCTTGGATACATCATCTATGCTACGAGATCAACAGCTGATACTCTTAACGAGAACGGTGTATCAGCAAGGAAGATCAACCGTCTCAGCCAGGAATCACCAACAGTCATCGACCTTATCCTTGGTCACAAGATTGACCTTGTAATTGATACTCCTACTCAGGGACGTGACAAGACTCGTGACGGCTTCATAATCCGTAGAACAGCTATCGAGACAGGTGTTAATGTTATCACAGCTCTCGATACAGCAAGAGCCCTTGTAACCAGCCTTGAGAGCGCAAGTACTGAGGAACAGCTCACTCTGGTTGATATAGCCAAGTTATAATGGCAAAAGCAGCAAATATTTATTCATGATTTAATATCTTTTGCGTACAATCTAATTTAGAAAAATATAAGAAAAACTTGAATTTCTATTAATTGTTTTGCCTACTAATAAACGCTACAATGTGTATAAATATACACGGTGTAGCGTTTATTTTTGTGAGGTGAAAGCTAATGAAGGGTAAATTTTATCAATCAGTTAAAGGCAAGATCCTGATGATGGGTGTGCTTGGAATAGCAGCAGCCGTAGTTATAGGCGCTGTTGGTGTTACTTCCATAAATCAAAATGGTGATAACAGCGAAGTTGTTTCACTGGTAAATGAGATCAATATTTTGCAGGCTCAGAATCTGGCTAATGATGCACTTTATCAGTATTATGTTGATGAAAAATATCTCGAGGCTTCTCTTTCTAACCTGGAGCAGATGGATCAGAAGGCACAGCAGCTCAAAAAGCTTGCAGGGCCTGGATATCAGAGCTCTATAGATTCTATCATTGCCAATGTAGAGCAGATGACAGCGAACTTTGGTGAAATTAAAAGGCTTCACACAGATCGTGGCTATGATCCTTCAAAAGGAAAATATCAGGAATTCATAAGCGCCAGTGATGACCTTTCAGCAAGCTTTGGGAGCCTTGTAAATAATAACAACTGGATTGAGATTCACTGGATAGATGCGACCTTTGGAGAAGGTGGTACGCCTGTTAATGTAGATGGCAAAGAATACACGAAGATGATCTATGACTATCCTCTTCCAAATGCAGGAAAGCGTAATAGTCTTATTCAGCGTGTGGGCGGAACTTTCACCTACAAGGGTGATTATTATATCAAGAACCTTAAGCTCAAAAATGGAGCAGATGTGTTAGATCTCGATCTCAGTACAATTGAGCTTACTGAACAGTCAGGTGATGGTCTTGTAAGTGCCGAGATAACTGATTTTGGTGGACAAAAAGCCATTAAAGTTACAGCCAAATATGATGAAGAGCACCAGAGCTGGGAAGAAGTTTCAACTACACTTAATGTAGTGGATTATGATATGGACAAGTATCCAGATCTGGAGTACGAGCTCTATATCGATCCATCTATCATCACTCCTGGCGTTGCATATAAATACGGCGGTGCTATTTCCGGTGTTTACGGATTTGCTTCAAGATTAACAGACCTGGATAGCCTTACAAGTGCCTACAGTAAACTTGTTGTAGAGGGAAAAGATGTAACAGCGAGCCTTGCGGAAATAGAAGCTCTTTTTGCAGAAATAGAGACCAATATTCCTAAGTACACAACAGATCCTTCTCTTGCAGAAGCTTCTCTTGGATTCTTAAGTGCCAAGAAGGCTATATTTGATGAGATCAAGGCAACAGATGCTCAGACACTGACTATTAAGGCGGATAACCAGAATATAAATACTGCACTTGGCGAGCTGTGTTCAAGCGTTCAGACTAAGGCAGTTACAGAGATGAATGCAGTCAGAACAAGCGTTACTATCATCATTTTTGTAGTTCTTATTGCCAGCCTTGTTGTTCTTACACTGATCCTTTTACGCATCAGTCTTGGAATCAATAAAAGCGTTAATTCATTCCAGTCAGCTATCGAGGAGATTGCGGCAGGTAAGATTTCTTCAAGAGCAGATGATTCAGGACATGATGAATTTGCTTCTTTTGCAACCAGCCTTAACGGCTTTCTTGATACACTGGAAGGTACAGTTGATAAGGTAAAAGATATGAGTAATATCCTGTCAGATACCGGCGTCAATCTGGAAGAAAGTGCCACCAAGACCAAACAGGTTGCAGGCGAGATCAGCCAGACAATTGAGGAAATCTCTAAGGGTGCTGGAGAACAGGCCAAAGATATCGAGACATCATCTCAGAAGGTTGTAGATATCAGAAGTAACATTCAGCAGATTCTTGATAGCGTTTCAAATCTGTCCGGCAAATCTGAAGACATGAGTAAAGACGGAAAAGAAGCTAATGCCAATATGGATAATCTAACCAGATCCAGTGATTCGACAACTGAGGCATTTACGAGGATTGTTGAGCAGGTTCGTAAGACAGATGATTCTGTCAGCAAGATTCAGGAAGCAGTTACTCTTATAGCATCTGTGGCAGATCAGATCAATCTTTTGTCACTTAATGCCAGCATTGAGGCCGCAAGAGCGGGAGAAGCCGGAAAAGGCTTCGCGGTTGTAGCAAGTGAGATTTCTACTCTTGCAGACCAGACCAATGAGTCTACCAAGATTATTGAGGATATCATCCATAACCTTACAGAAGAGTCAAACAGAACAGTAGAAACCATCAATGAAGTGACAGAGCTTATCGAAGAGCAAAAGAATAATATTGATTCTACAAGCAGCATATTTGTAAATGTCAGCTCGGGTATCGACTTTACCAAAGAGGCTGTTGTTGATGTACTTGACCAGGCCAAATCCTGCGACAGCTCAGGAGAAACTGTGGTTGATCTTATGACCAATCTGTCGGCTATATCTCAGGAAAATGCAGCTTCAGCAGAAACTACATCAACATCCATGAATGAGCTTAACAAAGAGACACAGAGACTTGCAGATACTTCTGCAGAATTAAAGAGCTTTGCTGACGAACTCAAAGAAGATCTTGAGTTTTTCAAATAAGTAGCAATGTAACCCTCCTTAAAAAAATAGAGCCAAAGTTTGAAATAGTTATTATTATTTTAAACTTTGGCTCTATTTCTATACCAAAGCTGTACGAAATATTGTATAATTCATTTAGCGTGTTAAAGCGTAATATTTTGTTGGGGATGTTAGGAGGGGTGATGAAAACTCGCGTTTGGAAAAAGGCGATTACCATAGGCCGCGCAATCAAGCTAAGTCTGGCTATGATCATTCCAATTCTTTTCATAGGAAGTATGATGGTTATGCTAAATGGATTTCCGGTTTTGGCATATCAGCACTTTTTGGACGTTTTCCTTGGAGGGGCACTGCGCGATATCATAATGCTATTACAGCAGACTACAGTTGGAATTCTTGCTGTTTATATGACAGTTGCCCTGAGCCTATGCTACGTAAACCAGACAGTAGAAGAGCAGACACTGGTTTACAGATTTGGAAGTGTTCTTGGTTCAGTCACAGGCTTCTTTATCCTTGTGGGCTTTTTCTCAGATGTAAAAGACTTTACGCTTCTAGGTGGACAAGGTGTTTTCAGTGCTCTTTTGGCAGGAATATTTGGGCCAATTCTTTTCCAGAAGTTCTCCAGATTATATAGCAAAAGAAATTTCGTCTTCACAGATGGTGCTGATGCTGAATTCAATGCAGCAATTCGTGTTATATCCCCATTTTTTTCAGTGATTATATGTTTTGCAGTATTCAATTATCTTATAACTCAGATTTTTGCTGTTAATAGCGTTCAGCATCTTTTCATGAAAGCCATGGATGCAATCTTCTTAAAGATGCAGAGGTCCTATTCAAGTGGACTTTTATTCATAGTTCTTATCAGCTTCATGTGGTGCTTTGGAATCCACGGTAACAACGTCCTCAATCAGGTTGCAGAGGATATGTTTGTTACAATCATTCCAGGACAGATTGTATCCAAGAGCTTTATCGATGCATTTGTAAATATGGGAGGAACAGGCTGTACATTAGGACTTATGTTTGCAATGATGCTTTTTGGAAAACGTAACTCCACCAAAAAGCTTTCACATATGGCCTTTTTCCCAAGTGTATTTAACATTGGAGAGCTCCTTGTATTTGGATTCCCGATTATTTACAATCCGTTTATGCTGGTACCATTTATAGTTGCTCCAATCCTGTCCTATACGAATGCATATCTTTTGACCAGGGTAGGATTTCTGCCAGAGGTCACAACGACAGTGGTTTGGACGACACCAGCGCTTATGAGTGGATATATAGCAACAGGATCAGTTCGTGGAATCATAGTGCAGGTTCTCAACATCCTGTTATCCATGGGGTGCTATGCGCCATTTGTTGTGATGTATGAGCAGAAATCACTTAATGAGTGCGCCACAACGCTCAATGAGCTCATGGGCATTCTCAAAAAGAGTGAGGAGACTAATGAAGAAGTGGCTCTTTTGGAGTGTAAAGGAAATGTTGGAAGGCTGGCCAAGCTCCTGGCTACTGACCTTAGATTGTCAATTGCACAAGCCAATGCTGATACAGACAGTGACGACCTTGAGAGCCCACTCCTGATGGGCTATCAGCCACAGTTTGATAACACTGGCAGATGTATTGGAGCGGAGGCGCTGCTTCGCTGGAAGCACACAAGATACGGCGTAATATATCCGCCGCTGGTTGTTCATCTTGCCAAGGAGAGCGGTGATCTCTATGACCTTGAGACCTTTATCCTGGAGAAAGCAATACGAGATGCTAAGTCATTTAGAGAGCACTTCGGAGAAGACTTTAAACTTAGCGTGAACACTACTGTTAATACACTCTATGACAAGAGATTTGTTTCTTTTTTGCAGGATATGTCTGAGAAATATCAGATTGTAAAAGGAAATATATGTATCGAGATTACAGAAGAAACGGAGCTTGTGACAACTAAGGAGACCGGAGATCTCATTAAGAAACTCAAGTCCTTTGGTTATACCTTTGCACTTGATGATTTCAGCATGGGACACACGTCACTACAGTATTTGCAGCATAATCAGTTTGACCTTGTTAAGCTTGATGGCAATCTTATCAGCTCAATCATTTCCAACGATCGAACCAAGGGAATTGTCAACTCAATCGTATATCTGTCTAAATCCCTTGATTTTAAGGTGCTTGCTGAATTCGTAGAGACTAATGAGCAAAAAGAGGCACTGGAGCAGATCGGATGCGTAGTGTATCAGGGATATCTGTACAGTCCTGCAATAGACAAGGATTCCCTCATAGCTATGGGAAAAGCAGTTTAGAAATTGCGATAATAAAGAAACGAGCATACTCAGTGTTAACTGGGTATGCTCGTATTTTTAGTCATTAACGATCATATGTGCATATCTTCCTGCCTCAGAAGCACTCAGCATGGCTGAGATTTTGATGCCTTCTGGCAGATATTCAGTGGCTTTGACTTTACCTGCTTCGTTTAGCATGTTTAAAACGCCGCCCTCAGAATAGGGGAGAAGTAGATCAAACTGAGTATCCTCCTGACCAAGCTTTCTCTCGATCAGCTCTATCAGCGCATCAAGGCTGTCCTGATTCTTGGCACAGATATAGGCTCTGTCATCGATGGTGCGAGGCACGTCCATGACCAGCTGATCATTGTCGCGCTGCTCCTGCTGAACCAAGTCAGATTTGTTGAATACATAGATGATCGGAATATCACCAGCGCCGATCTCAGCCAGTGTATCTCTTGTGACATCCATGTGAAATCTATATTCCGGATCAGAAAAATCTATAATTTCCAACAATATATCAGCATACTTGGCCTCTTCCAGTGTGGAGCGGAAAGCCTTAACCAGAGAATGTGGCAGTTCGCTGATAAATCCAACGGTATCCGTTAAAAGAAAAGGTCTATGGCCAGGTGCTGCAATCTTACGCACAGAGGTATCAAGTGTGGCAAACAACATATCTTTTTCCAAAACCTGCTTGTCCTCTGAAGCTTCGCCTCCATATAGACGAAGGAGATTGTTCATAATGGTAGATTTGCCAGCGTTGGTGTAGCCAACCAGAGATACCTTGGGCGTGCCGGAATTAATACGTTTACCACGCTGTGTATCTCTTTCTTTTTCTACAGCCTCAAGTTCTCGTCTAAGTTCAGCCATTCTGTGCTCAATACGTCTTCTGTCCAGCTCAAGCTGTTTCTCACCTGAACCCTTGTTGGAGAGTCTGCCGCTACCACCGCCCTGACGGGAAAGAGAGCTTCTCATGCCTACAAGTCTTGGTAACATATACTGAAGCTGAGCGTATTCAACCTGAAGTCTTGATTCTCTTGTCTTGGCACGCTTTGCAAAGATCTGCAGAATAAGTCCGGTTCTATCGATAACTTCGGTATCAAGAATCTTCTCAAGGTTTCTGATCTGCATAGGAGAGATGTCATCGTTGAAAATGATGATATCTGCATCGAACACATCTATTGAGTTCCTGATCTCATCGACCTTACCACTACCAACATAGGTACTCCTGTCGGGAGTTGGAAGATTCTGTGTGAAAGTTCCTGCAACCTTTATGTCCAGAGCCTTTGTCAGCTCTTTTAATTCATGCATTGATCTCTCGAACTCGTCATCGGTCTTATTGGTATTAAGACCCACCAGAATCGCTCTGGTTTCTACTACATCTTCTACAATCTGATGAATAACATTTTTCATAATTACAGTAAATTAATTCCGTTCTTGGAAGCTTCTGCTACCATCTCTTCAGGCCAGATAGAGCACTGAACCTCACCGATGTGAGCTTTTCTCAGGAAGAACATGCAAATTCTGGACTGGCCGATTCCACCACCGATTGTGTATGGAAGCTCCTTGTCAAGAATAGCCTTCTGGAATGGAAGCTGAGCTCTCTCTGTGCAACCAGCCTTCTCGAGCTGAGTCTTGAGTGATTCCTCATCAACTCTTATGCCCATACTGGATAACTCAAGAGCAATATCAAGAATAGGATAGTAAACAATAATATCTGCATTAAGCTGCCAGTCATCATAGTCTGGAGCTCTGCCGTCGTGTTTGTCGCCTGAAGCGAGCTCATCACCGATCTGCATGATGCAAACTGCACCCTTTGCCTTGGCAATGTAGTATTCGCGCTCCTTAGGTGTGTTATCTGGGAACATATCTTCAAGCTCCTGAGTTGTGATGAAGAAAATATCATCAGGAAGGAGCTCTTCTATATAATCGTACTGGATAGACATGAATTTCTCTGTCTTGCGAAGAACCTTGTATACATCGCGAACAGTAGCCTTAAGGAAGTCCATGTTACGATCTTCCTTGCGGATGACCTTCTCCCAATCCCACTGATCTACGAATATTGAATGAATATTGTCAGGAACCTCGTCTCTTCTGATAGCATTCATATCAGTATAAAGACCTTCACCAACATTAAAGCCATATTTCTTAAGAGCAAATCTCTTCCACTTGGCAAGAGAGTGAACAACCTCTGCAGGACGCTGATTCTCATTGAGAATATCGAACGCAACTGGACGCTCAACACCATTAAGATTATCATTAAGACCTGACTCTGGTGTTACAAATAAAGGTGCTGTTACACGCTGAAGATTAAGTCTTGTGGACAGCATTCCCTGGAAAAAGTCTTTTACTGTTTTGATGCCGACCTGAGTATCATGAAGATCCAGAGCGGACTCATAGTTCTTGGGGATTTTAAGGTTCTCCATTTTTAGTACTCCAATTCTTAAAAATTTACTTATTACATATTAAAACCAGGCTATCTATAATGCAAGAATTTTATCAGCTTTTTTTACATATAAATGTCGAAAAACCGCATGAACAAAGACGTATGTAACCGATTACAAAAAGTTCGGGTTTTCGTCACAGTTTCGTCACAAAAACCTATTTACAAAAACGTTTTCGTTCTGTATATTACTGAGATAGCTTATGACAGTTTTACGTTTTTTATTTCACAGCCAGAGGTAGTTGTTTCCGGGATTTAGTATTGTCCCAAGGAGGTTTTTATATGTTAGGAAATGTAATTAAGAAGAATATTATGTTACAGCCAACACAGGTTCAGGATTTTGTAAATGAAGCTACTAAGTGTGACTTTGACGTTGATATATATTACAACAGATATGTAGTAGATGCTAAGTCTATCTTAGGCGTATTTGGTCTTGATCTTACCAGGACTCTTACAGTAGAGTATCAGGGTGTTAACGAGCAGTTTGAGAAGTTCCTGAACGGACTTGCAGTAGCATAATAAATATCAAGTGAATAAGTTATTAGGACTTATGGCCTCCGCGGATTTCTGCGGGGGCTTTTTTATGCGTACTTATGCCTTACGTGGTACAATATCACAGTGGAGGCACATATGACGATTACGATTTCAGTCCGCGGCCTTGTAGAGTTCATACTTCGTAGCGGCAATATAGATAACAGAATACAGCAGGCACCGGCTGATGCGATGCAGGAGGGCGGTAGGATTCACCGCATGATCCAGAAGAGCATGGGGCCTGATTATCATGCAGAGGTGCCACTTGTCTACATCCACCATACAGACAATTATGACCTTCTCCTAGAAGGCAGAGCAGATGGCATTCTGGATAAATATATAGATGATAAAGATGCTTACGACGCCCAGGAGAGCTTTATTGATAAGCCCAAACCAGCGCCACTTATAGATGAGATCAAGGGTACCTACAGAGACCTTAGGAAAATGGAGGTACCTGTGGATGTTCATCTCGCCCAGGCCAAGTGCTATGCGGCTATGTACTGCAAGGAGAGACATTGCCCCAATATCAATGTTCGAATGAGCTACTGCAACATTGATACTGAGGATATGAAGTATTTCGATTTTTCTTTTACCTATGAAGAGATAGTAAAGTGGTTCGATGACCTTATCCAGATGTATCTCAAGTGGTCGGACTTTGAATTTGCCTGGTCTTCCACCAGAACCACCTCTATTAAAACAGTTCAATTTCCATTCCCATACAGAGACGGACAAAAAGACCTGGCGGCAGCAGTCTACAGGACTATTGTTCATGGTAAAAAACTGTTCCTCGAGGCACCAACAGGTACGGGAAAGACCATAACAACAGTATTCCCTACAGTTAAGGCAATTGGAGAGGGCAAGATCAGTAAGCTCTTTTACCTGACAGCCAAGACTATCACAAGGACAGTGGCAGAGGAAGCCTTTGCAACACTTAGAAGTGCTCAGAATCTCAGGTTTAAGACTGTTACCATAACTGCCAGAGACAAGATCTGTTTTATAGATGAAAAAGAAAGAAGCTGCAATCCTGAGGCCTGCCCATATGCCAAGGGACACTATGACAGGATAAATGACGCTATTTATGATCTTCTGACAAGCGAGGACTCTTTTGACAGGGATAAGATCGTAGAATATGCGCAGAAGCATCAGGTATGTCCTTTTGAAATGTCACTGGATATGAGCCTTTGGGCGGACGGCGTTATCTGCGACTATAACTATGTCTTTGACCCATTCGTGTACCTTAGAAGGTTCTTTGCAGAGGGCAAAAAGAAGGACTATGTTTTCCTGGTAGATGAGACCCATAACCTTCTGGACAGAGGAAGGGATATGTATAGTGCAGTCCTTCGAAAAGAGAGCTTTTTGGAGCTTAAGAGCTCCATTAAGGAGTTTCATCCAAGTATTGCTGGGCACCTTGATAAGTGTAATAAAGCGATGCTGGAGCTTAAAAGAAACTGCGATGGATGCACGGTGCTGACAAGTATAGATAGTGTGATAAACCCTCTTAACAGGCTTGCAGGAATCATTTCTGAGTATCTTGAGGACCATTCTGAGGGCCCTTGCAGAGATGAGATTCTGGAGTTTTATTTTGATGTGTCAAGGTTTCTTACTATTTACGATCTGGTGGATGACCACTACGTCATGTATAGCGAGTTTTCTGAAGATGGAAGCTTTTTACTGCGCCTTGCCTGTGCTGATCCATCAAGGAATCTTGCTGCATGCATGGAAAGAGGACGATCATCAATACTGTTTTCAGCTACTCTTTTGCCTATTCAGTATTACAAAAAGCTTCTTGGCGGAACGGAAGAAGACTACGAGATTTATGCCAAGTCAATCTTTGATCCTGTGAGGCTTGGAGTGTACCTTGGCGTTGACGTAACCAGTAAATACTCAGAGAGAAGCCCTCAGCAGTATTACAACATAGCTACCTACATAGATAGCGTGGTTAAATCCAGAAGCGGAAATTACCTTATATTTTTCCCGTCACATCAGTTTCTTGAGGAAGTTCTATACGTATATGAAGAGGAATTCCTTGATGAAGAAAACACTGAGCTTTTGGTTCAGAGGGATTATATGAGCGAGGAGGCCAGAGAAGCCTTCCTTGACAGGTTTTCCACAGGGAATAATATTGACCTTTCAGAAGTTATCCACATGGATCTGGAAATAGTCGAGGACAAGAATGTTCTGGGCTTTTGTGTCATGGGTGGAATCTTCAGTGAAGGTATTGATCTTAAATACGACAGCCTTATTGGCGTTATTGTTGTTGGAACAGGAATTCCGCTTGTTTGTAATGAAAGGGAAATTCTTAGGGAATACTTTGAAAAAGCAGGTTTTGACGGCTTTGACTACGCCTATAGATTCCCTGGAATGAACAAGGTTTTGCAGGCGGCTGGACGAGTTATCAGGACAGAAGAGGATAAAGGTGTTGTTACTTTGTTGGATAATCGTTTCACGCTGGCTAGTTACAGATCTCTTTTTCCAAGGGAGTGGAAGGGTTACAAAAACGTAACGACCAAAACAGTCAAAAATGAGATAACCCAGTTCTGGTCGGAAAAATCAGGTGACTAAGGGATTAAAAATTACAAAAATCGCTAAAAATGTTCTGATTTGGTCAACATAAATCAAATGATAAATAATTTATGTCAACCATGAAAAATACTAAGTTGTATCAATTGTACGAACAATAATGCGTTTTTTAGAAAAAATGATGAAAAAGTTTTTGGAAACTGACGGCTGTGTCATGTGGATAACTCTGTGGAAATTGGGGATTAGTTAAAAAATGTGAAAGCAAACCCCAGTAAAATAGCGGCTTTGCAAGTAGTGGTAAAATGAACTAATAAACGAGCAAAAATAATCACATGACCAATTAGGTCAATGTATATATGTAAACCACAATAAAACGTGACATATGCGTCATAAAAATCCTTGAAACGCAGCATTCATGCATGTTTCACATAGGAATAGCCTATTCATCAATATATTATTTTTCTTGAAATAGATTAGTTTATTGATGTACAATTGTATTTACCTTCAAAAATTTACGTTTATATGAAAATACTTTGTGGATAACTTTTGCAGGGTGGAGTAATTGGGGGCACTATATGAACATTAATGATTACGATAGAGAGATACAGACTCTTAATAGTGAGATGATGCTTGCTAGATCTTCTATGTCCAGCAGCTATATAGGAATATGTAATCGACTTGTTCGTGCTGCCAAGCGTCTTGATGACAACAATCTTGTTGGCTATGCCTATTATTATCTGGCTGATGCGTATTATCTTCTGAGTACAGATTATCGCAAATTCAGCACTAATCTCCTTAAGGCAATTGAATATTTACAGCTGGAGGGCGATGTTGAGCATCTTGCAAGGTGCTATAACCTTCTTGGAATAGACTCTCTGAATCATGGTAACTATGAGCTTGCAATTGATTTCTTTTTAAATGGAATCAGTTATTGTGAGAATCTGCCAGAAAGTGGTGTTCCAGGATTTATGCTCTTTAATATTGGACATGTCTACTACAGATTCGGGGATGTTAAGACAGCTCTTTCTTATATTAGATCTGCTTACAAGCATATCAGACGCAACCGTAAAGAGAGTCTGTATTACAGAAACATTCTTTATTGCTACTGTTTTGAGGCTGATTGCTACATAAATCTTGGTAAGCCGGATTCTGTTCGCAAATGTCTGGAATCCATGGATAAGCTTGCTAATTATCAGGAATTCAATGAGGAATATCTGCTTGGCCTTCCGATTCTCGACACTAAGATGCGCGCTTATTATTACCTTGGGGATAAGAAGCGATTCGAGTACTATTTCAAAATGCTAAATGATCTTATCTGCGACAAGAAGTTTTCACTTGATGATATGGAGGATGTGTATAACACTGCCAGATTCTATCTCCATATAGGAAAAGAAAAAGATGCTATCAATGTAGCGCATATCACAGAGGATGTTCTTGAGGATCTGAACATAGCCAATTTAAGGCTTAATCATGCTAAGCTTCGCTGTGAGATTTATGAGAGAGTAGAGGATCCGGGCGCTAAGCTCAAAGCACTTGAGGATTTCTACAGATATACTCTTGAATTTGAAAAAGAGAAAATGGTCAACTACAAGTTTTTTGCTGCAATGAGGACCAAGCTCTCTACAGTGGAAAAAGAAAATGATAAGCTCATGAGACAGGCTGAGACGGATCAGCTTACTGGCCTTGGCAACAGATATGGTCTGAACAGATATGCTGAGACTGCCTTTGAGAAAGCCTTTAAAAGAGGTCACTATCTGGCAGTTGAGCTTCTTGATGTTGATAACTTTAAACACTTCAATGACAAATATGGCCATCAGATGGGAGATCAGTGCCTTAAACATATTTCAAAGGCTATTACAGACATGTGCGAGCATAATAAGGAAATTCATGCCTTCAGGTATGGCGGCGACGAATTCATTATTATATATGAAAATATGAATGACGATAAGGTTCTTGATCATGCCACCAGGCTTCGAGATAAGGTAAAAGAGATGCCACTGGATTTCGGAGATGCCAAAAAGGGAGTAACTATCAGTATTTCACAGGGTATCAGGAACTCTGTTCCGCAGGAGACTACCAAGCTCTGGGATTACATGTATGCTGCGGATAATGCTCTTTATCAGGTCAAGGAGCATTGCAAAGGAGAGGTGGCCCTTATCCATAATGCTGTGATTTCCCAGAAGTCGCTTGATGAAGTTAAGCATGGCTGAGAAAAAGAACGGAGTATTCTGTTTATATCTTGACATAATTTTTTATAACTAATATAGTAATTTGTAATTAAAACATTAAAGGTTGTGAGAAAGAGGAGTACATATCTTTTCAGAGTCTAAAGAGAAGATACCTGCATTGTAGCTTGTGGTTATCAGGGCGTTGCGATGCATGCTGAGAGGTATCGGCGATGGAGATGTGGAAGGTAGCTTTTGAACCGGACACCCAGAACGGGACTGATTTAGTGGTTCCCATAAGTGTCCCCGCGTCATCTGCGTTAGAGGATGAGAGCATAATCCATTTATATGGAATAGTGCTTGCTGAGTGATAAATCAAGGTGGTACCGCGTATATTACGCCCTTGGTAGCTTAATGGCTGCCAGGGGCTTTTCTTGTGTAGAACACTTGCTGAGGTGTTTTCGAAGCTAGTGTGAACCACTTCCGGACACTTAATGAGGCGCAAGCCGAATTTAGTGAAGCGGAAGTATCCTTGTTTCCTGGCACAGATTCAGAAAAGGAGAAGAACATGAAGAAAGAACTTGCTAAGACCTACGATCCCAAGAGTATCGAGAGTCGTCTCTACTCTAATTGGGAAGAAAAGAAATACTTCCATGCTGAAGTAGACGAGACCAAGAAACCATTTACTATTGTTATCCCACCGCCAAACATTACTGGTAAGCTTCACATGGGACATGCTCTTGATAACACAATGCAGGATATCCTCATTCGTTTCAAGAGAATGCAGGGCTACAATGCACTTTGGCAGCCTGGAACAGACCATGCTTCAATCGCTACTGAGGTTAAGATCATCGATGCACTCAAGGCTGAGGGAATCGATAAGAGAGACCTTGGACGTGAGAAATTCCTTGAGAGAGCATGGGAGTGGAAGAAAGAGTACGGCGGAACTATCATCCAGCAGCTCAAGAAGATGGGATCTTCCTGTGACTGGGATAGAGAGCGTTTCACAATGGATGATGGCTGTAACGAGGCTGTTACAGAGGTCTTCTGCAAGATGCATGAAAAAGGATATATCTATAAGGGAAGCCGTATCGTAAACTGGTGCCCAATCTGTAAGACATCTATCTCTGATGCTGAGGTTGAGTACGAGGAGCAGGCTGGTCACTTATGGCACATTAAGTATCCTGTAATTAACGAGGATGGAACAGTTTCTGATACTGATTTCATCGAGTTTGCTACAACTCGTCCAGAGACTATGCTTGGTGATACAGCTGTTGCTGTTAACCCTGATGATGACAGATACAAGAGCTTCAAGGGTAAGAAAGTTCTTTTACCTATTGTTAACAGAGAGCTTCCTATCGTAGAAGATTCTTATGTAGATATGGAATTTGGTACAGGTGTAGTTAAGATCACTCCTGGCCACGACCCTAACGACTTTGAGGTTGGTAAGCGTCATAACCTCGAGGAGATCAACATCCTCAATGATGATGCTACTATCAACGCTAACGGCGGCAAGTTCGAGGGCATGGATCGCTATGCTGCAAGAGAAGCCATCGTTAAAGAGCTTGATGAGATGGGACTTCTCGTTGAGATTGAGGACTATTCTCACAATGTTGGTACACATGACCGTTGCCACACAACAGTTGAGCCAATGATCAAGGCTCAGTGGTTTGTTAAGATGGATGAGCTCATTAAGCCAGCAGTTAAGGCTGTTAAGGAAGGCGAGATCAAGCTGATCCCACCTCGTATGGAGAAGACATACTTCAACTGGACAGATAACATCCGTGACTGGTGTATTTCCAGACAGCTCTGGTGGGGACACAGAATCCCTGCATACTACTGCGACAAGTGTGGAGAAGTAGTTGTATCCAAGACTGCTCCTACAGTTTGCCCTAAGTGCGGCGAGACACACTTTACACAGGACCCTGATACACTTGATACATGGTTCTCATCAGCACTCTGGCCTTTCGAGACACTTGGATGGCCACATGACACCAAGGAACTTAAGTACTTCTTCCCTACAGACGTACTTGTAACTGGCTATGACATCATCTTCTTCTGGGTAATCAGAATGATCTTCTCAAGCTATGAGAACATGGGAACATATCCATTCCACACAGTTCTTTTCCATGGTCTTGTAAGAGATTCTCAGGGACGTAAGATGAGTAAGTCTCTTGGAAATGGTATCGATCCTCTTGATATCATCGAGAACTACGGTGCAGATGCTCTCAGACTTACACTTATCACAGGAAACGCTCCTGGTAACGATATGCGTTTCTATAATGAAAGAGTTGAGAACAGCCGTAACTTTGCTAACAAGGTTTGGAATGCTTCAAGATTCATTATGATGAACATGGCTGAGGATGCTAAGTCAGCTATTCACCAGCCAATGCCAGCAGGCCTTGAGCCAGTTGATAAGTGGATCCTTAGCAAGCTTAATAATACTGTAAAAGAAGTTACAGATAACATGGAGCACTATGAGCTGGGAATCGCAGTTCAGAAGGTTTATGACTTCATCTGGGATGAGTTCTGTGACTGGTACATTGAGATGGTTAAGCCTCGTCTTTACAATTCAGACGACGCAGCAAGCCATGAGGCAGCTCTTTGGACACTCCAGACAGTACTCCTCAATGCACTCAAGCTCCTTCACCCATACATGCCATTCATCACAGAAGAGATCTTCTGCACAATGCAGGATGAGGAAGAGTCAATCATGATCTCTGAGTGGCCAGTTTACAAGGATGAGTGGAACTTCGCTGCAGATGAGAAGTCTATCGAGACTATCAAAGAGGCAGTTCGCGGAATCCGTAACGTTCGTACACAGATGAACGTTGCTCCATCTAGAAAAGCTAAGGTATTCGTAGTAAGTGACAAGGACGAGGTTCTTGATATCTTCAGAACAGGTAAGCTTTTCTTCGAGTCTCTTGCATATGCTTCTGAGTCAGTTTGCCAGAAGGATAAGGAGGGAATCGCTGATGATGCAGTATCAGTAGTTCTTGCAGATACAACAGTTTATATTCCTTTCTCAGATCTCGTTGATCTGTCAGCTGAGATCGAGCGTCTCACCAAGGAGCAGAAGAAGCTCGAGGGCGAGCTTAAGAGATCTCAGAATATGCTGAGCAATGAGAAGTTCCTTTCAAAGGCTCCAGCTGAGAAGATTGCTGAGGAGAAAGAGAAGCAGCAGAAGTATCAGCAGACCTACGACCAGATCACAGAGAGACTTGCACAGCTCCAGAAGTAAGGAACGGCTCGTGATGCACAGATAAACCTCTGATGATGTTCTGTTCTAATGCTCGTATATGCGTGTCCAAACCTCCGATGATGCTAAGCATCAAATCGGTTTGTACGCGCATATACTTGCGTTATGAACAGACACATCAAATCGGTTTATCTGCACAATCACTTCGCCGAGGCTTGTTTGCTGGCATGCGCGTAGGTTATGGCTGCGCGTCAGTGCAAGGAAATTTTTGTGTTGGCTAGGGCGTGACAGCCTATTTTGCATCGGTTTTCAATGATATGCCCATGATAGATGCATGTATTTTACTGATATAAATGATAAGTACATCGATAATAAGTATTTCTATTGAAATAGATGCAAACTGAGAGTGTTAAGATATTGAAAGTGCATCTAAAGTGACAAGAAATCTTTTTTTTGATGAAAAAGAAATATAGAAGTTATTGATATGAGCATCGATAAAGAATAGAACGGATAAAATTGATGCTTTGCCAAGAAAAATGCAGTTTGAGATATAAACTCTAATTATTCGAGAATATGTGATTGGAGATATCTGCTGAAAGGCGTTTATATAGATAAGGTATGATGACAGAGTTATTTGAGAGAGTGGTGGAATTTATCAATAAAGCTGATAATGGAAAAGAGATTCAGCTTTTTGAATGTGAGGATTTCCTCAATAAGATTCCGAGTTTTACTGATAAGCATACAATTGAAGATACTAGAGCTTTTCTGGATTTTCTGGGAAATCCTGATGAGAACATGCAGATAATTCATGTGGCTGGAACAAACGGTAAGGGTTCAGTGTGCAGTTATGTGTCATCAATACTGATGAAGGCAGGCTATACAGTGGGAATGTTCACATCACCTCATCTTGTGAAGATTACAGAAAGATTTCAGGTGGATGGTAAAACCATTGCGGATGGATTATTTGTTGAGATATTCGTGGAGATGCTTAGGAGAATAGACGAGTACAATGATAGTACTGCGGATGATAGTGGCAAGTATTTCCCAACCTATTTTGAGTATCTCTTTTTCATGGCGATGCTGTTATATGACGTTTATCCGGTGGACTATCTGGTGCTGGAGACGGGACTTGGTGGAAGACTTGATGCGACCAATTCAGTAGCGAGGCCATTAGTTTCAGTTATTACAGAGATTGGCTATGACCACATGCAGTATCTTGGAGAGACTATCGAAGAGATCGCAGGTGAGAAGGCGGGAATAATCAAAAGTGGCGTTCCAGTGGTCTTTTTTGACAAGAGAAGTGAAGCCACAGATGTTATTAAGAAAAAAGCTCTTGAACTAGATACCAGAGCGGTTGTAGTAGAGAGTAGAAATATACAGGATACAAGGCGTGAAAGGGATGAAGCAGGGAACAAATACGTTGCTTTTTCGCTTAATAGCTTATATGATAAATATGTTGATTTAAAGCTTTCAACAGAAGCTCTTTATCAGGCGGAAAATGCAGCTGTGGCTGTTGAAACAGTAGAAATACTGCGAGGTTTGGGCGCTGAGATTTCTGAACTTGATATAAGAGAAGGCCTTCTGGCAGCTAAGTGGGAAGGTAGAATGGAAGAGATTCGTCCAGGTATTTATATGGATGGAGCTCACAACATTGACGGCATTACAGCTTTTCTTGAGAGCATACGTGATATCGAGTGCTCAGGCAGGAAGCTGATGCTCTTTGGAATAGTAAGTGACAAGCAGTACAAAGAGATAGTGCAGGAGATTCTTAAGACTAATCAGTTTGAGCAGATTTATGTTGCTGTACTTGAGACCAGCAGGTCTTTATCCGTATCAGATCTTAAGGGAGCATTTGAGGATGCCAAGGACGAGCTTGGAATCTTCGGCGTTCCAGTCAAGTATTACAGCAATGTAAGAGATGCCATAACAGACATCATTACCAACAGGAAGTCTGGAGATATGGTATTTGCAGCAGGTTCTCTTTATCTGGCAGGTCAGATCAAGGGAATGCTATAAAAATATACCAAAAACAGTTATAATTATTTAGAATATTACATCTGAGGGGATGAATATATATGATCAACTTTGAAGAAGAATTAAAGAAGTTCAGACCAAGTCTTGAAATCGAGGATGCGGAAGACATCATATATAACCAGGATCTCGACGATATGTCAGATGTTTTGGTTAAGCTTTTAAAAGAAGCTAAGGGAGATTTCGATAATCAGAAGAGGACTAAATAACAATGAAGTGCAATCGTTGTGGGGCGGAACTTGATAAGAGCGATGTTTGCCCAGGATGTGGGACAAACGTCAGAACATATAAGAGAATAGTCAGCCTTTCCAACAAGTTTTATAACGAGGGATTGGAGAAGGCAACTGTAAGAGATCTGACAGGAGCTGTGAATGCTCTCAGACAGTCTCTTAAACTTGATAAGAACAATATTGATGCAAGAAATCTTCTCGGTCTTGTTTATTACGAGACAGGTGAGGTTGTTGCGGCTCTTTCTGAATGGGTTATCAGCAAGAACCTCAAGGCAGATGAGAATCTTGCAGATAAATATATGGACTATGTGAGAAATAGCCCATCTCAGCTTGATACCATCAATCAGACTATCAAGAAATTTAATATAGCGCTTAATTACTGTCATCAGGATGGACTTGATCTGGCAGTTATTCAGCTCAAGAAGGTGCTTTCTTTAAATCCGGGATTTATTAAAGCGCATCTTTTGCTTGCTCTTTTATATCTTAAGGGTGGCAATTATGACAGAGCCAAGATTGAGTGTCAGAAGGTATTAAAGCTTGATACTGGTAATGTTATGGCTAAGCGTTATCTCAAGGAAGCAGATAGCATGCTCCTTCCAGGTGAGAGTGGCAAGCTTGTATCAGACATTGCTTCTTCTGACAGTGATGATGTTATCAGGTATAACAGTGGCAATGAGATGATCATTCAGCCAGTTAAAAAATCTGCTATCACAAGGACAGGTTCTATCTGGGGAATCGTTCTTGGTGCAGTTTTGGGACTTGCTGCAGCTTGTTTCCTTATTTTGCCACAGCGTATTCAGAGTATTAATAGTAGTAACCAGAGTAAGATTGCTCAGATCAGTGAGGAATCTGATGCCAAGTCAGCCAAGATCAACGAGTATGAGCAGCAGGTTAAGAATCTTGAGAATCAGATCGGTGATCTTCAGTCCAAGGTAACTGATTACGAGGGTGTTGACAGCACATCAGCTGCTATGAACAGCCTTATGAGTGCTACCAATATCTACATGACAGATTCATCTGACATAGATGCTATGGCACAGGCACTTGCTAATCTTGATCTTAATGCTATAAGTGACGATGTTTCACCTGAGTTTACTAATTTATATGACACACTTATGTCACTTGTTGGAACTGAGCTTGCGACATCTTATTACAACGCAGCTAATGATGCATACAAGGCTGAGGATTATGAGACAGCTATAGCTAATTATTCCAAGGCTTATCAGTATGATAATACTAACGTAAATACACTCTATTATCTGGGTAACTCGTATTATGAGAGCGGTGATCTTGAGAATGCCAAGACCACATATGATGCTGTTATCAATAACTTCCCTGATACACAGAGTGCAGCAGCAGCTACAACCAAGCTGGCAGAAATCAATAATTCAGGAAATTGATATTTCTTTTTCCTTCTGGCTTTTAGATATATAGGACAGAAAGTTTATAATGATTAATTTTTCAGATTTGACTTTTATATTCAGGTTTTTACCTGTCTTTATAGTGGCATTTTACCTGACTCCTTATGAATTCAGGACACTTACACTTCTGATTGGAAGTTTGTTGTTCTACGGAGTTGGTGATCTTAAGATGTTCCCAGTTCTTCTGGGGGCTGTAATAATAAACTTCTTATTTAGCAGAGCTTTAAAGGGTGGCGGAAGCAAGGTCCTTTTAGGCTTTGCTATTGTTCTTGATGCCCTTATGCTGATCGAGTTTAAGCTTCTTGGTCAGTTCGTGGACAGTGCATTCATGCCTATCGGTGTGAGCTTCTTTACCTTCAAGATGATATCTTTCCAGGTAGATAATTACAGAGGCAAGGTGGATGAAAAAGCGGGATTTATGGATATTGCCGCTTATTTCGTTATGTTCCCACAGATTGTATCCGGACCTATCATGAGATTCGAGGATTATGCCAAGAATCCATTCATGAAGCTCTGGGCAAAAGAGGATGAGCAGGCAGAGGCTGCAAAACTGGAAAATGAGACACAAGAATCAGAAGAAGCAAAGGACATAATCGATCTCGATAAAGAAGAAACAGAAGAAAAAGTAGCAATTGAGAAGCCAAGTAAGCTTGCTGCAATAGAAGATGGCCTTCGATTCTTTACACTGGGACTTGCCTTCAAGGTTTTACTTGCTGATCACCTCGCTATGCTGTGGAAAGATATAGGAACTATCGGCTATGAGAGTATTTCTACAGCTCTTGCATGGCTTGGAGCCTACACATATTCCATGGAGCTGTATTTTGACTTCTGGGGATATTCCCTTATGGCAGCCGGTGTTGGTGTGATGCTGGGCTTTCCATTTATCGTTAACTTTGATCAGCCTTATGGTTCAAGGAACGTGTCAGAATTCTACAGAAGATGGCATGCTACACTTGGTTCATGGTTTAGAGATTACATCTATTTTCCAATGGGCGGCAGCAGAAAAGGAAGCTTTAGGACTATCTTAAATCTTCTTACTGTGTGGCTTATCACAGGTTTTTGGCATGGTGTAACCCTTAATTTTATTTTGTGGGGATTGATTATTTTCGTTATAATTTTATGTGAGCGTTTTGTTCTGGCGGGGCTTCCTAAGTTTATTGGAGACCTTTTTGGCAGAATAAATGTACTTATTCTGATTCCGCTTACTTGGGTAGTGTTTGCGCTTCCTGATAGCAATATGCTTGCCACTTACTTTATGAGATTATTCCCATTCTTTGGTGTTGGAATCTCTATCAACGAGGGCGACTTCATCAAGAATATTGGAATATATGGCATCGTGCTTGGCACAGGTCTTGTCGTGATGCTTCCAGTTGTATACAGATTTTTTGAAAAACACAGGAAAAATCCAGTGTTTACAATTGGACTGCTGGCTTTATTCTGGGCATGTATTTATAGCTTGTCCAATGCAGCAGGCAATCCGTTTTTGTATTTTAAGTTCTGATTTATAGTTATTGAAAGAGAGATTTAATGAAACTGCTGAAAACATGTCCGATTTTGATCGGCATCGTGGCAATTACAATAGCATTATCGGTTGTTTCCTACGTCTATGAGGATAGTGTCTATTCTGAGTATGCAGAAGGATACGAGGTAGATAAACTTCCTCATTTCGTTCTGGTATTTAAGGGACTGACAGATGGTGTATATCCGTGGGGAAGTACTTTAGGGTCTGAAGATTTAGTTTCCGATGATAGTTTTGCAGAGGCATCAGTTGATGAGATCACTGGTGGTAATAATGCGAATTCTACTATCGGCGATCTTAATGGTAATTATGAAGGTTCCCAGAATGTACCTTCTCCTAATGCAGATATAGCACAGAACGTAAGCGTGTCAGATAATGATGCTTATGAGGATTTAGAGACTATTTCTGAAAATGACGCTGATAGAACCTACGAATTCCAACATGTAGATGAGGATTATTTTACAGATGCTCTTTTCATAGGAGATTCCAGAACTGTTGGCCTTTCCGAGTACTGTGAGCCACTTGATTCAAGGGCTACCTTCTACGCCAAGGTTTCTCTTACTATTTATAAGGTGCTTGAGAAGCCATTTTTAGAAGGACCTGCAGGCAAGTACACTATAGAACAGGGGCTTACAGAGAACCAGTTTGGCAAGATCTATATCATGTTAGGTCTTAACGAGATTGGAACTGGAACACCTGAGTCTTTTGCTGAGGAATATGCAAATGTGGTGAACAGGATCAGAGAGCTTCAGCCTGATGCGATCATCTATATTCAGGGAATCATGCATGTTACTGAGCATAAGAGTTCAAAAGATAAATACTTTAACAACGACAATATCAACAGGCGTAACGAGGAACTTGCCAAGCTTGCAGACAACAAGACAATCTTTTACATGGATATGAATGAAGCTGTAGATGATGAGAATGGCAATCTGATAAAAGACCTGTCTTTTGATGATGTGCATCTCAAGGCTTCTTCTTATGAGAGATGGTATCAGTTCCTGCTTGAGCATGGTATTGTAAAAGACTAATATTCATAGCTATTTTGTTGAGTAAACATGGGCTATGTATGATAGAATGAAGGTGATTTAGTTGGCAAGAGAGATGACTTTTAAAATGGAGAGACCTGGTCTTCTTCACGAAGGAGATAAGGTTACAGTTACTGAGGGTGTTCTTCCCAGTAACTATTATTACACCATTGATCCATCCCTTGCGATGTCAGGAAACTTCCCATTTAGAGACAGGATGCTTGAAAGGGAAGGTGTCGTGACCAAGGTTGAAGAGAATGCAAGAGGATTCTACGTTACTGCTAGATTCGGTGAAGACGAATGATCTTAATTCGAGGCTAGTGAGAATCCCAGAGCAGTAAATAATATTTATTCATCATCAGGAGGACTACATTATGGAGTATGTATCAACCAAGAAGGCACCAGCAGCAATCGGACCTTATTCACAGGCTATCAAGGCAGGAGATTTTCTTTATGCTTCAGGACAGATTCCGATCAATCCTGAGAGCGGTGAGATAGAGGATACAACAATTGCGGATCAGGCAGACAGAGTTTGCAGAAACATTGGAGAAATCTTAAGTGCTGCAGGAACAGACTATGAGCACGTTGTTAAGACAACATGCTTCCTTGCTGAGATGGCAGACTTTGGTGCATTCAATGCAGTTTATGAGAAGTACTTCGTTGGCAAGCCAGCTAGAAGCTGCGTTGCTGTTAAGCAGCTTCCAAGAGATGTTCTGTGCGAAGTAGAAGTAATCGCATATCTTGGCGAGTGATTGAGCGATAAATAGATCATTTAGATATTTAGTTGCGGAGTGGGGATGAAGAAAAGGGTTGTTGCCGCTATTATGTGTGCCGCTTTTGTTATGACAGGCTGCGGGAGCCTGGCTGGCAGACATAATATCGATTCTGGATTTGCATATATAGAGAGCCGTGATTATGTAAGTGCTCTATCCAGCTTTGAGGCTGCCAGAGAGAATGGTGAGGATGAATGCCTGATCCATAGAGGGATAGGTATTGTTAACCTTCAGACTGGTGACTATCAGAGCGCTGTTGACGAGCTCCTTGCTTCGCTTGCTGCGGATGAGGGTATTGTTGATGACATGGATTTTGACACCAACTATTACCTGGCAGAAGGGTATTATCGCTTAGGTGATTATACTAAGGCAAAAGAGGTATATGATGCTATTTTGGCTCTTCGCAGTAAAGATAGTAATGCTTATTATCTGCGTGGTGTCTGCGAGCTTGCATCAGGAAGCCACGACAGTGCATATTCAGATTTTACCAAGGCTATTACTCTTAACTCCAGGGATTATTCCATGATCATCCTGATCTACAAGTCTCTTGCGGAGTATGGATATGAGGATGAAGCAAGGAATATCCTTCAGACAGCCATGGATAATGGAAGTGCCTTTATGACCAACTACGAGAAAGGCCAGATTTCCTACTATCTTGGCAACAATGCTGATGCTCAGAGCTTTTTGGAAGCAGCCAGAAGCGAACGAGATCAGGAAAAAGAGCCAGTTGTTCTGATGCTTGGACAGACTGGTGAGAAACAGGGCGACTATAACTACGCTATAAGTGTTTATAAGACATATCTTAGTGAGAATCCAGCCAGCGCTGTTGTGTACAATCAGCTTGGCATGTGCCAGATCAAGCAGGGAGACTACAACGGAGCAGTTTCATCTTTTGAAGCAGGGCTTACAGTTGATGACAAAGGGGTTAATCAGGCACTTCGTCTTAATGAGATAACTGCCTATGAACATATGGGAGAGTTCAATATGGCACAGTCTCTGATGGCAACTTATCTTCAGGAATACCCTGACGATCCAGCTGCAATCAGAGAGAATATTTTTCTTTCAACGAGATAAAAGGTATGAAGATTAGTGTATATAATGATTGGGATCATGTAGATAAAGCTGTCAGTGAGGGTCAGGACAATGTTGTTCTTGCCTGGGATGGTGAATATAGGAAGGGCGATATCATTGAGTTTTCAGGTCTTACACCTGGAAGCTACTATGTGGTCAAGGTAGATGCTGCCATTGACCCTGCCCTTGTGCTTATAGAACAGGAATCAGTATTGTTTCCTGTTCCTTTTTATGAGAAAAAGACAAGCTATAATCCGCTTGCATTCTGGGGAAACAGACATTATGTGAGCATCAGGAAAGCTGCTGATTATGAGGTAAAAGCTTATAGAAATCTTGCTCTTAATCCTTTTGATCAGCATGAGGTGTCCGGAGTGTATCCACACGCCAGCGCCAATGTTGAGACAAGAGGTGAGGCTGTTTTTGCAGCGAGAAATGCAATAGATGGATGCATAGCCACCTTGTCACATGGCGAGTGGCCTTATGAGTCATGGGGCATAAACAGACAGGATGATGCCGAGTTTACTCTGGATTTTGGCACAGAGATAGATTTTGACAAGATAGTTCTTTATACAAGAGCTGATTTTCCTCATGATAACTGGTGGGTGGAAGCTACATTTTCTTTTTCTGATGGTACCAGTGAAGTAGTACATATGGATAAGAAAGTGGCTGAGCCGCACGTATTTGAAATTAAGAGATCAGGAATCAGATGGATCAAGCTCGGTAAACTCATCAAGGCTGATGATCCGAGCCCATTCCCAGCACTTACGCAAATAGAGGTTTATGGAACACCTAAAGAGGGCTGATATGAGTAAATTCCACCGAACTATAATCCATGATCATCTCAGGAAAACTACCGAGGCAGGTCCTTACAAGAGGTATCCTGATATCTCTGATAGAGATGCCTGGGATAGTCTGTCTGCAGAATTGAAAGCTAAACTTATCAGAGCTGGGGAAGAGGCATTAAGTGAGCCTTGGACGCAGCTTCTTATTTCTGATTTTACGGAGTTCAAAAAATCAGGAAACAGAGTCCGTTTCGAGGACAAATATTTTCCAAGACGAAGAAAACTCAATAACCTTGTAATGGCAGAGTGTGCCGAGAATAAGGGAAGATTTATAGATGATATTCTTGATGGACTCTATCTGATACTAGATGAGACCACATGGTGTCTTCCGCCGCATACGAGCTATGAGAGAGATGGACAACAGGAAACGCTTCCCGATGTTACTAGGCAGATCATCGATCTTTTTCAGGCAGAGAGCGGAGCGGAAGTAGCGTATGTGGAATATTTGCTGCGACCTGTTTTGGATAAGCTTAGTCCACATATCAGTATCTATGTAAATGAGAGGTTAAAAGAGCGTATCTTTGAACCATATCTTAACCAGTTTTTCTGGTGGATGGGTGATGGCGAGCAGACAATGTGCAATTGGACTCCATGGATAGTTCAGAATGTGCTGATCTGCGCATTGACGAGGCCAGAGGGATATTTTTCTCAGGAGGAGATAAGGACGTTTCTCGAAAAGGCAGCAGTTTCCTGTGATTATTTCCTTGATGAGTATGGCGAGGATGGAGGCTGCAACGAAGGCGCTCAGTATTATTCTCATGCTGGGCTGTGCCTCTTTGGATGTCTTGAACTCATGGATGGGGCGACAAATGGTGTGTATAGCGAAACACTCATTCGTAATATCGCTACCTTCATTGTTAAGATGTATGTAGGTGGTGGCTACTATGTTAACTTTGCTGATTGTAGCGCTCTTCCTGGTAGACGTACTGCAAGAGAGTTCTTATTTGGTAAGGCTATAGGTGATGAAGTACTTGCCAGCTTTGCAGCAGCAGACTTTAGGGACGAAAGCGATGCTGAGCAGCTGATAAGTGAGGAGATAAATCTCTTTTATCATGTTATGCAGGCCTTTGCCTATGATGAGATGATGGATTACCCAGTGAGCAGTAAGCTTCCAGAAAACTCATGGTTTGAGAGTATGGGGCTTATGGTTGCAAGGGATAAGACTTACACTTTGGCGGCCAAAGCTGGAGATAATGGTGACAGTCATAACCATAACGACGTTGGTTCTTTTACCATATACAAGGATGGAAAGCCCTTTGTGATCGATCTGGGTGTTGGAACTTATACCCAGAAGACCTTTTCTGACAGGCGCTATGAGCTGTGGACCATGCAGTCACAGTTCCACAATCTTCCAACATTTATCGATGATGCTAGTTCTGCTTCCTGTCTTGGGGATGATTCTGCAAGAGACTTGCGCAACACTCATGTAGTTATGCAGCGCGATGGCAAGGAATATGGAGCCAGAGATGTGGTGTGCAGATTGAGTGGCAATCCCACATTAATAATGAATATTGCCGGGGCCTATGGTGATAAGAGAATCAGGAGCTATACAAGGGTGGTTGAACTTGGTCAGGGTGTGATTGTTAGAGACCACTATGATAGTGATATTCCAGCGCTTATGAGCATTATGACCTACGAGGAGCCGGTCATCACAGATGCTGACGATGATTCTTTTAACGTATCAATTAGCGTTGGAGATGTTGGAACCATCACGGCTTCAGGGGTAAAAAAGACACATATCAAGGAATATCCTATCACTGACGAAAGACTAGGCATCGCCTGGAAACACAGTGTTTACAGGATTCTTTTTGAACTTGATGAGAAAGCTGGAGAATTTCAGTTCAGATTTCAGTAAACAATAGGCATTAAGGAAGGATATAAGGGGAAAGAGTATGAACATTAAGGAAACAGATAAGCAGTGGATAAAAGAGGCGCTAGCGCAGTTTGCAGGCAAGATGGAGACAGTAGTAGAACGCAATCAGGGGAAGATTCCATATACTACTGATGAGAACGGCAGATTTGATGACCGCTCTGGCAAAAAAGATATCTGCTGGTGGACAAATGGTTTCTGGGGCGGCGAGCTCTGGCAGCTTTACAAGCTTACAGGAAAAGAGATATTCATGCAGGAAGCCATTGGAACAGAAGATAAAATGGATGCTGCATTTATGGACTATAACGGAATGGACCACGATGCGGGATTTAGGTGGCTTCCAACAGCTGTTATCAGATATAAGCAGGAGAATAATGCTGAGTCAAGAAACAGAGGACTTCTCGCTGCAGCAAGCCTTTCTGGACGCTTTAACTTAAATGGCAATTTCATCAGAGCGTGGAATGACTGGGGTGATGACAGAGATACCACAGGCTGGGCAATCATCGACTGTATGATGACTCTGCCACTTCTGTATTGGGCATCAGAGGAGCTTGGAGATCCAAGATTCAAGGCAATTGCCGTGGCTCATGCAGATACTGCAATGAAGAGCTTTATAAGAGAAGATGGCTCTGTTAAGCACATTGTTGGCTTTGATCCTGCGACAGGAGAGTACCTTGGCAACTATGGCGGACAGGGCTACGATGAAGCTTCCTCCTGGACAAGAGGTCAGAGCTGGGCTCTCTATGGATTTACTCTTAGCTATATTTATACTAAGGATATGAAATATCTTGAAACAGCAAGAAAAGTCGCTGATTACGTAATTTCTGAGCTTGATAATAAGTTCCCGGAATACCTTGTACCAGTTGACTACAGACAGCCTGCAGAGCCAGCTTATGAGGATTCAACGGCAGCAGCTATAACAGCAGGCGGACTTATTGAACTTGCAAAGTGCATGGAAGAAACTGGTGACCAGAGCGCATCTGACAAATACCTTACAGCATCCCTTAAGCTCCTTAAGGCTCTCCATGAAAAGAGATGTGACTATACATTAGACAAAGATAACATCCTTGAAAAGTGTACAGCTGCCTACTTTGATTCCAGACACGAGTTCGCGATCATCTACGGAGACTACTATTATCTCGAGGCACTTATGAAGCTGGATGGTAGCGCACTGACTATTTTTTAAGAAAGTGAATGACAGATCATGACCTTTGAACCCAAAACCACAGACTATAAGCTTAGCCCCTACACAGGCCTTACCAGACAGAGCTGGATCGAGGCAGCAGAGTACCTGCTGGGCGGAGTTTTTAACAATATCCAGAATATAGAAGACCCGGTTGTCATGCCAAGGTATGAGACAGAGGTGACCTACCCATCCAAGGATGCTCCGCAGTGGCGCATTAAGGCGGAGATTTTCGAGGGACTTTGCAGATCATTCTTTATTTCTGCGCCCCTTATTCACATCGAGCCAGACCTTGAGCTTAATGGCATTAACATAAGAGAATACTACAAAAAGCAGGTTCTCTATGCTGTAACTCCAGGGGAAGCCAACTATGTACTGAACTATTCAGATATGCGAGCCCTTGATAAGAGTGGTAATACAACTGCTGTATATCAGCAGACTGTTGAGACAGCAGCACTCGTTATCTGTCTGTGGCTCTGCCATGAAGAGATATGGGATACCTATACCAAAGAGGAAAAAGACCGCATTGCAGCTTTTTTGACTGACTTTGCTCATTCTAATACCGTTCCTCAGAACTGGCGTCTCTTTAACATGTTGGATATGGCATTTTTACACATGAACGGCTATCCAATTGATGAAGATATCATGCGCGATCACGCCCAGAACATCCTTCATTACTATGTTGGAGATGGCTGGTACAGGGATGGTCAATCCTTTGACTACTACTCCTGCTGGGCATTTAACATGTATACTGCCATCTGGAACAATTGGTATGGCTATGAAAAAGAGCCATATATTGCCCAGAAATTCGAGGAAAACTCTAACGAACTCATGAAGACCTATTCTCTGTTCTTTGACAGAGATGGCTTTACTAATATGTGGGGCAGAAGTGGTATCTACAGAAACGCTTCCACAAGCCCATTTGACGCTAACTTTATGATGAGGAAGTCAACTATGGATCCGGGACTTGCAAGGCGCATCTGCTCAGGATCGCTCATGCAGTTCCTTCAAAGAGACGATTTCCTCTGGAACGGCGTTCCAACCCTCGGCTTCTACGGCCCATTTATTCCGCTGGTTCAGGGGTATTCCTGTGCCGAGTCTCCAATGTGGCTTGCCAAGGCTCTTTTGTGCCTTCATCTTCCAGAGGATCATCCATTCTGGACAGCTAAAGAGAACAACGGTACATGGGAAGAGCTTAGACCAAAAGAAACTAAGGTAACAACCCTTGATGGCCCTGCTCTTTGCATGGCTAATCACCAGGCAAACGGCATAACTGAGCTTCGAACAGGCAAGATGGTAAAAGATAAATCGGACAGCCATGGAATCTGGAACTACGGTAAGCTCGTATTCAACACCAAGTTCCCATGGGAATCAACACCTGCCGAGGGCGTAGAATCTCAGCAGTACGTTCTACAGTATATGGATAGCGAGGGCGAAAAGCCTATAACTCCTAACACCACCTTCTGGCATGGAGAAAAAGACAATGTCCTCTACCGCCGCCAGTTCTGGGAGTATGAGCCTCAGACAGAGACTCACTGGCGCACAGCAATTGACCTTGCAGACTTTACTGTTCCTTACGGAATAATAAGAGCAGATAAGATCAGAATGTTCAGACGACCACTTCGCCTGACACTTGGCTCTTTTGGCTTCCCTGATAATGGAACAGAAGTTATCACCAGGGAAAAGGACGGCTATAAGGCTATTATCCTCAAAGGATGCGACCACACAGGTAAAGAGAAGCAGCTTGCCTTCACAATCATGGATGGCTGGAATGACATTAAGCTTGTTAAGAGCACGGATACTAACCCTGATAGCAAGAATTCTATAGTTGTGTATGCTGAGACAACTCGTACCAAGCAGTACGGCTACGAGCCATATTTCCTCATTTCCCAGACTATCACCAAGGAAGATTTATCTGATTTTACAGATGAGGAGATATTCCCTGTAAAAGAGATCACTTACACCGATAAGGAGAAGTGTGGCGGATACGGACCTGTGACAATAACGCTTAAGAACGGCGAGACAAGAATCATTGATTTCTATGGAATAGAGTCCTGTCTGCAGCTCTGATCAAATAATCTTCAGCTATGAAACAAACATTATCAATATCAGACATCTGTATTTGCGCAGATGTCTGTTCTTTAATATAAATATATTTTTTGAAAAAAATAAATCAGTGTGATAGAATTCTCTCTATATATGTATTCTTAGATTTAAAATCCAGGAAATATATAATAAGAAATAGATGTTTTAGAAGGAGCACAGTATGTCAGAAGTATACAACCATCATGCAGTGGAACAGAAATGGCAGAAATACTGGAAAGAGAACGAGACATTCAAGACTGATGTCTGGGATTTTTCCAAGCCCAAGTATTATGCACTTGATATGTTCCCTTATCCTTCAGGCGTAGGTCTTCATGCTGGTCATCCGGAAGGATATACCGCTACGGATATCATGTCACGTATGAAGCGTATGCAGGGATATAACGTTCTTCATCCAATGGGATATGATTCATTTGGTCTTCCTGCGGAGCAGTATGCGGTTACAACAGGTAACCATCCAGCAGGATTTACAGAGAAAAATATAGAGACCTTCTCAGGCCAGCTTAGAGAGCTTGGCTTTGATTACGACTGGTCCAAGATGATCGCTACAAGTGATCCTAAGTTCTACAAGTGGACTCAGTGGATTTTCAAAAAGCTCTATGAGGCTGGATATGCCAAGCATATCGATATGCCTGTTAACTGGTGTGAAGAGCTTGGAACAGTTCTTTCCAATGATGAAGTTATTGATGGTAAGAGTGAGCGTGGTGGTTACCCTGTTGTTAAGAAGATGATGAAACAGTGGGTTATTGACCAGCAGGCTTTTGCTGAGGAGCTTCTTGACGGATTAAATGAAATTGACTGGCCAGAGTCTACCAAGGAGATTCAGAGAAACTGGATCGGTAAGTCCACAGGTGTTGAGGTGGATTTCGAGATCGTAGGCGGTGGTAAGTTCTCCATCTTCACAACCTGTATTGAGACAATTTATGGTATTACCTTCATGGTTCTTGCTCCAGACGGAGATATCGTTAAGGGACTTATGGATCGTGTTGAGAACCCTGAGGAAGTACAGGCATATATCGACGAGACACTTAAAAAGAACGACCTTGATCGTACAGACCTTAACAAGACTAAGTCTGGATGTCCACTTAAGGGTATTTACGCTATCAACCCTGTAAATGGTAAAGAGGTACCTCTTTTCATCGGTGATTTCGTACTTGCAAGCTATGGAACAGGCGCTGTTATGGCGGTTCCTACACACGATCAGAGAGACTTTGAGTATGCAGAAGTGCACAAGCTTCCACTTATTCAGGTTATCAATAACAAGGAAGGCAATGTTGACGTAAGCGGACATGCTTTCGAGAAGTATGACTACCTTGGCAAGGGCTGCATCCTTATGAATTCTGAAGAGTTCGATGGAATGACAGTTGAGGAAGCTAAGCCAGCTATTACCAAGAAGCTCGTAGACATGGGCGTTGCAAGAGAAAAGGTTAACTACCACTTCCGTGAGTGGATCTTTGCAAGACAGCGTTACTGGGGCGAGCCAGTTCCTTGCGTATACAAGGAGGATGGAACAATCGTATTCGTTGACGATTCAGAGCTTCCAGTTATCCTTCCTGAGCTTGAGGACTACAAGGGTAAGAATGGTGCTGCTCCACTTGAGAATGCTACTGAGTGGAAGGCATATGATCATAACGGCCTTAAGGGAGTTCGTGAGACTTCTACAATGCCAGGTTCAGCAGGGTCTTCATGGTACTACATGCGTTACATTGATCCTGATAACGATAACGAGTTTGCTAATCAGGAGCTCCTTAAGCACTGGATGCCTGTAGACCTTTATGTAGGCGGACCAGAGCATGCTGTAGGACACCTTATTTACTCCAGAATTTGGAACCGTTTCTTATATAACAATGGTCTTTCTCCTGTAAAAGAGCCATTTAAGAAGCTCGTTCATCAGGGAATGATCCTTGGTGAGAATGGTATCAAGATGGGTAAGCGTTTCCCTGAATTCGTTGTTAACCCAAGTGATATCGTAAGAGATTACGGCGCTGATACACTTCGTCTCTATGAGATGTTCATGGGACCTCTTGAGGTATCTAAGCCTTGGAACTCCAGCAATGTAGTTGGTGCTAGAAAGTTCATCAACCGTGTATTCACATTCTTCTCAGAGCCAGCTAACATCACTGAGGAGAACAATGGTAACCTCGAGAAGATCTACCATCAGACTGTTAAGAAGGTTACAAGTGACTTCGAGGCACTTGCATTCAACACAGCTATTTCACAGATGATGATCTTCGTAAACGCTGTTTACAAAGAGGGAAGCTGCCCAAGAGAGTACGCTGAGAACTTCATCAAGATGCTTTCATGTATCTGTCCTCACGTAGGAGAGGAGCTTTGGAGCATCCTTGGTCACGACAATACTATTGCTTATGAGCCATGGCCTCAGTATGATGAGTCCAAGTGTGTTGAGGATACAGTAGAGATTGCTGTTCAGATCAACGGTAAGGTTAAGGCAACTCTGAACATTGGCAAGGAAGATCCTAAGGATGAAGTAATTGCTAAGGGCAAAGAGCTCATTGCTGACAAGCTTGAAGGTAAGACAGTAGTTAAAGAGATCTACGTTCCAGGACGTATCGTAAACATTGTAGTTAAGTAATAAATTAAGGCTCTCCGAAATGATTCGGAGAGCCTTTTCTTGTAATTTAGATCTGACACAGTATATATGAAATCAGTCACTGTAGCTTACATCCATATTTGCAAAGACATTGTAATCTGGGAAAATCTGATTGATTTCTTTAATTATCTGATCAAATACCTCTTTACGGTTTGGAACAAAATCTAAAACTACGTCAAATCGTATCTCTCTTTTCTCAAAATCAACAAAGAATCCATGCATCTGCAAAGCTTCATTGTGCTGGGATACAATCTTGGATATCTCGCCTCTTACTTGAGCTGCCTTATCATCCTTGGTGTTAACTGAATATACACCAACAGAGACAATGGCGATATTGTGCTGAGCATAAACCTTTTCTGTGATCTGCCTTGTAATGACGTCAATCTTGTCTGCTGTGAAGGTATCAGGGACTTCAATGTGAACTGAAGCCATTACTCTGTCAGGACCATAGTCACTAAAGATAAGATCGTAAGCGCCCTGAACTCCTTCTACAGAGAGGATTGTCTTTTTAACAGCAGTGGAAGTTTCTGTACTGATTCTTTCACCAAGAATCTGGCTTATGGTATCGCGGAGCATCTCAAGACCAGATTTTATGAGGACTAGAGATATAATAGCTGCGAGCCAGGATTCAAGGGACAATCCGGAAAAGATATATACGAAAGCCGCTACCAGTGTAGCTACTGAGATTACTGCATCGAATCTTGCCTCAGTTCCAGATGCAACAAGGGATTCAGATGAAACCTTTTTACCGGTGTTGATAAAGAACTGGCTGAGGCCTATCTTGACGACAACAGCTACAGCAAGAATTATCAGAGTGACTGTACTATAATCAGCTGCTTCCGGGTGAATGATAGCCTTTATCGATTCTACAAAAGAAGTTACACCGGCATAGAGGACGATGAGGGATATAACAATTGCGCTCATGTACTCGATTCGGCCATAGCCTAGCGGATGCTTTTTATCAGGTGCTTTGCCGGCAAGCGCAGTGCCTACAATTGTGATAACGCTTGAAAGAGCATCACTTAAGTTGTTGACAGCATCAAGCATGATAGCAATAGAGCCGGAGATAACTCCAACTACAAATTTGAAGCCTGCAAGAAGGATATTGACGATGATTCCGATGATGCTGGTTCGTATGATGGTCCTGCCACGGTTTACAACATCATTCTTAGAATATATAGAAGTATTTTTCGTTTTGTCTGACATTTTTTAACTCCTTTGAAAATTGTTTGCACACAATCATATTCTACCATGCAATTGACTGTGGAGGCAATGAGGTGTGTGGATCTAGGGGACGGGGTTAGTGGTCCATTTTGCATAGCAAAAATGGACCACTAACCCCGTCCCCTAGGTCCATATGGCTCCCGTATTTCCTGTGTTTATACAAATATTTTAAAAAATGAAACAAAATATATTGACAATGCCAAATTATTGCTTATACTAATAAATATAAAAATGAAACAAAATAAAACACACAAGACAAAACATACTATGAAACGGAGGCAAGATCAATGCTTTCAGAATACAAGCATCCATACGTAACAGTTGATCTTCTCTTGTTTTCTGTGATCGATGGTCAGTTAGCTGTTTGCCTCACTGTCAGAGATGAGGAACCCTACAAGGATATGTACGCGCTGCCTGGTTCTTTTATCAGAGAGAATGAATCGGCAGAGGGCGCTGTAGAGAGACTTCTGTCTGACAAGCTTTCATTAACAGGGCAGATCTACACCGAACAGCTCATGACCTTCTCGGATGTTAACAGAGACCCACGAGAAAGAGTTATCTCAATTGCATACATCGGGATCATACCTGATCAGCACATGGTGAATGTTCCATGGATGAAGTGGTTCACGATTCAGGGATCCAACGTAGGCAGCTACAAGCTATGCCAGGTTGATGGAGATGAGAGCTTTATCAGTACCAGCCTTGGATTTGACCATGACGAGATGCTGAATATAGCAATTGACAGACTCAAAGGTAAGATTGATTACACAGACATCATCTTCAAGTTCCTCAAGGATTCCAAGCAGTTCACAGCTTCGACGCTGAGACACATTTACGAGTCAGTGACAGGACAGGAGATTAACAGAGGCAATTTTACCAAGTACCAGATGAATACCTATATGGAGCACGGACTTATCAAGAAGACCGGATCCATTTCAATAGGTAGGGGAAGACCTGCGGATACATATTCTTACATAGGAGGAGATAGATTATGGATAAGATATTAGTTGTAGTAGATATGCAGAATGATTTTGTGACTGGAGCGCTGGGGAGCGCCGAGGCACAGCAGATAGTTCCAGCAGTAGTTGAGAAGGTTAGAAGTTTCGATGGAACTGTCGTATTTACAAGGGACACTCACCATGAGAACTACATGGAGACCCAGGAAGGACATAATCTTCCAGTTCCACATTGCTTTGAAGGAACAGCTGGATGGGAGATTATTCCAGAACTTACAGAACTCGCTGAAGGCAAGAAGATTTTTGATAAGCCTACATTTGGAAGCGTAGAGCTTGCAAACTTCATTAAGGCTGAAGCGGATAAGCGAAATGGTCAGCTCGAGGTAGAACTCATCGGTGTTTGCACAGATATATGTGTTGTCAGCAATGCACTTCTTATTAAGGCATACAATGTGGAGGTTCCTGTAACAGTAGATTCTAAGTGCTGCGCAGGAGTTACACCAGCTGCACATGATGCGGCGCTGGCTACCATGAAGAGCTGCCAGGTTAAGGTTGCCTGACAGGATTTCTTTTAACAGAGCAGTATTAGTACTGGAGGATTTAGATTATGCGAATAGGTCTGGTTTTCGGAACCTTCGCTCCGATGCATTTGGGTCATCAGGATGTCATAAATATAGCAAAAGAGGAAATGGACAAAGTAATTGTTGTGTGCTGCGGTCATGAGGGGGATCGAGGATATCCAACATTTCCTCTTGAGCTAAGATATGAGCTGGCGACTAAAGAGTTTGCTGATGATGAAAAAGTTTTTGTAACAAAGCTTTACGATACAGATCCTGAGATCAAGAAGCATTGGGATCAGCAGCAGATATGGAACTACTGGGTAGACAGAATGCTTCTTCATCTTTTCCAAAAAGAGCTGATCGTAGCCAGAGATGAGCTGTGCTTTTATACATCAGAGGATGATTATACAGAGCTTCTTACCAGTACTCCGCAGCACCTCAAGGTGCATAAGTGCAGCAGGGTCAGACCTGTCAGCGGGACAATGATACGAGAGGATTTAAAGGGTAATACAGAGCTTATGGTCAGCTCTTTTGCCGAATATGTCAGAACACTAGATTAAAGAAATATCAGCCAAGAGGCTGATTTATGAAAAGGGGATATATTATGGAACGCATTATTACATCACTTCTTGAGACAGACGCTTACAAATTCTCAATGGGACAGGCAATCTACCATCAGTTTTCTGATTACAAGACAACCTGGTCATTCAAGTGTCGTAACAGGGATGTACACTTCACCAAGGAGATGGTTGATGAGATCAAGAGACAGATCAAGGCTTTCTGCGAGCTGAGATTTACTGAGGAGGAGCTTGATTATCTTGAGAATATCGTATGGATTAAGGGATCATACGTGGATTTCCTGAGACTTTGGCAGGCTAGATATGATGATTTTACAATTGACGATAACGCTGAGTGCGGTCTTAACATTGAGACCAAGGGCACATGGCTCAATACTTCAATGTACGAGATTCCAACTCTTGCAATCGTCAACGAAGTATACTTCAGAATGCAGTACAACTACGACGAACTTTTCGAGAGCTTCAAGAGAAGACTTAACGAGAAGGTTGATAAGGTAAAAGATGGTACTTATAACCTGTCAGTATTCAGTGAGTTTGGTCTTCGTAGACGTCTTTCAGCGCAGGCTCAGGAGCTTGCAGTTAAGACCCTTGCAGAGGCTGATCTTGGTGCATCCAAGTTCCTTGGAACATCTAATGTTTACCTTGCCAAGAAGTATGGCGTAACTCCTGTTGGTACAATGGCTCACGAGTGGATCATGTGCACAGGCCAGGGCAATCACAAGCATAACCCGGCTTATTCTAACTGGTACGCTCTTGATGCATGGGTAAAAGAGTATGGTATCCTTAACGGAACAGCTCTTACAGATGCAATCACAACTGACTGTTTCCTCAAGGACTTCCAGCTCACATACGCTACACTCTTTAGCGGTGTTCGTCATGATTCTGGCGATCCAATCGAGTGGGGCGAGAAGATGATCGCGCATTATGAGAAGCTTGGAATTGATCCTAAGACCAAGACACTTCTCTTTAGCGACAGCCTTGATTTCGAGCGAGCAGACAAGCTCTTTAGACATTTCAATGGAAGAGCCAAGGTTGGATTTGGTATCGGAACATACATCTCTAACGACACAGACGTTGAGGCACTCAATATCGTAATGAAGACTACAGCCTGCAACGGCCAGGATGTTGCCAAGATTTCTGATGTTGCCGGTAAGGGAATGTGCAAGAACCCTGATTACGTAGATTATCTCCAGAGATGCATTGACTGGAGAATGACTCACGAGAAATAAAGGATAGGTGATGTGTATGGATTTTTTACAGAACTTTGATGCTGAACATAAGGTAGAAGAGAGTGTAACCTGGATCAGAGACTGGTTTGATGCTAATGGGCCCAAGGCAAGCGCTGTAATTGGCCTTTCTGGTGGCAAGGACTCTACTATTGTGGCAGCTCTTTTGACAAGGGCTCTGGGAAAAGAAAGAGTGGTAGGCGTTCTGATGCCTAACGGAGAGCAGAAGGATATTGCAGATTCAAGGCGTGTAGTAGAGGAACTGGGTATAGAGGCATACGTGGTAAATGTTAATGCCGGTGTCGAAGGAATTTACAGTTCCATCAGAAACGCAGAGGTACTGAATAGCGATAAGGAAGGTGGCAGCATTGGCGGAGCTTTGGGTAAGGACTCTGTCATCAATACTCCACCAAGAATCAGAATGGCAACCCTTTATGCTATTGCACAGTCACTTCCAAATGGCGGAAGAGTAGCTAATACCTGCAACAGATCAGAGGACTATGTTGGATATTCAACCAAGTACGGTGATGCAGCAGGCGACTTCAGTCCATGCTCAGACCTTACTGTAACTGAGATGAGACTAATTGGCGACACACTTGGACTTCCTCATGACCTGATTCACAAGACTCCATCAGATGGCCTCTCTGGAATGTCTGATGAGGACAAGCTTGGATTTACCTATGATGAACTAGACAGATATATCTTCACAGGTGTCCTTGAGGATGAGGAAAAGAGAGCAAAGATTGACAAACTTCACAAAATCAACCTTCATAAGCTCCAGCTTATGCCTATGTATAAGCAGAATAGATGAGATATAATGCGATTTTATGCCACATTTCCTGGTTTTGGGAGATGTGGCATATTTAATAGGATAATGGTACAATTGTTACAGAATATCGTTTGTCATATTGATTGTTTATTTAATTACTGAGGGGATGGGAAATGGCATTTGATGTTTCCAAGATTACAACTGCAGTAAATAATTATCTGTATTCTATTTCGGATACAAATAAGATGCTGACGGAAAGTGTAAGCTCCGGCTCTACAGATCTGTCTGGTATATTCCAAAAGTATCTTACAGGAGCTCTTAATAATATAGATGCCAGTAATCTTAGTACCGATGACAGGCAGGCTATCATTGATGCCATGAAGGTATCAGATAGTATGAATCTTTATGGCTTGAATGGGAATTCGGATAGTGATTCTTCGCAGGATATGCTGAGTACTCTTAGTAGTCTGACCAGCCTTGGCGCTGGGAATGATACAGCATCAACAGATGTCGTAAAGTCTGTAGATAAGTCATCAGACTCAGATTTAAGTCAGGCCTTTGCGCAGGCAAGTGATATGAGTTCAAATACAGCTTTGCATCTTGAAGATGAGATTAAAGGTGTGTTTGCCGGAATGGATAATCTTGGCGAAGTAATCCTTAATAAGATTGCCAGCAGAGATAGTACTGGTGAGATAAATAGAAGTGTCGCTAATCTGGATATTCAGAGCGACATCCAAAGAAGTATAGCAAGTCACGACAGAAGTGATGAAATCAGTGAATATAATAGTTACAATGCATCAAGGATAGCATCGTATAAAAATGCTGGGGGAAGTACAAGTGTCTTCGGCGATTTTAAGCTATAACTCGCAGGAACTGCATCAGAACAAATAGTTTCTAAATGCTAATTTTGTGAGAAAAAAATAGTTGAAAAATCGGAAGTGATAGTTTAAAATGTACTAGTTGTTTGATGTGAAGTAATTTAGGAGGATTTTTTATGATTTCTGCAAGTGATTTCAGAAATGGTGTAACCATCGAAATCGATGGCAACGTATGTCAGATTATTGAATTTCAGCATGTTAAGCCTGGTAAGGGCGCTGCTTTCGTAAGAACAAAGCTTAAGGACATCATCAATGGCGGTGTTAAGGAGACAACCTTCCGCCCAACTGAGAAGTTCCCAGCAGCTCGTATCGATAAGAAAGATATGCAGTATCTCTATCAGGATGGAGATATTTTCAACTTCATGGATTCAGAGACTTATGAGCAGATTGGTCTTACATCAGATCAGATCGGCGATTCTCTCAAGTTTGTTAAGGAGAACGAGGTTTGTAAGGTAATGTCTTACAACGGCAACGTATTCGCAGTTGAGCCACCTATGTTCGTTGAGCTTACAATCACAGAGACAGAGCCTGGATTCAAGGGCGACACAGCTACAGGTGCTACAAAGCCTGCAACAGTTGAGACTGGTGCTAACGTATCAGTTCCTCTCTTCGTTAACGAGGGAGATGTTATTAAGATTGATACTAGAACAGGTGAGTATCTCTCAAGAGTTTAATTGACTACGTAACCATATCTGACACGTATATTTAGTCATAATTCTTTATAGAACTTAGTAAGACAATAGATAGTCATGTTTACACATGACCTCTATTGTCTTTTTTTGTCTGTTTTTAGGATTATGCGAGATTTTTTAGATTTTGAAAGGGATATGGAGAAGATATGAGAATTGAAGATTTTGGAATGGTAGTTGCTGATGAAATTAGGGGGATTTTAGGCTCAGAGTATAGTATTGAGTACAAGGAGGTTGGCAGGAACAACGGAGTTACTTACCACGCTCTTTTGATCAAAAGAGAAGGTGATAATATCTCACCTACTATATACATTGACGGCTTCTTCCACGAATATGAAAGGGGAACAGATAGAAGCAAAATTGTTAATGACATCATCAGGCTATACAGGGAGAACGCCATCAGAGATGGCTTTGATGCCAGCTTTTATACAGACTTTTCTAATGTATGCAGTCGTCTGGCCTTTAAGGTCACCAATTATGAAAGAAATAAGAAGGCGCTATTAGATCTACCCTACAAGAAGATGGAAGACCTGGCATTTGTTCCTATCTGTCTGGTTTCTGATAAAATCCTTGGAGAAGGGAACATTACGATCAAGAATGAGCACCTTAGAAAATGGGAAATCTCTTTTGACGAGCTATGGGAAAATGTCTGGGAGAATGCGGCCAAAATCGCGCCTGTTAAACGCAGAAACCTCTTTGATATTGCAGGCAATGTGATGGGAGATGGCACTTTCTTTTGTGAGGATCTACCCAGAAATATGTTTGTTATAACCAATTGTCAGGAAATGTTTGGGGCTTCGGCAGTTTTTTACCCAGGATATCTGGAGGAGCTTGCCTTAGAAATGGGAAGTGATATGGTTATAATACCTTCTTCTGTCCACGAGACTATAGTTATGAGCGCGCCAGATGACAGGGCGTCTCTTAGTGAACTTATAGCGATGGTTAAAGAGGTTAATCGTACAGTTTTGGCACAGGAGGATTTTCTAAGTGACTGCATCTATCTGTATAAGAGACAAGAGAAAAAGATAGTCGTAGTGCATGAATAAAAGAATTTTGGACTTTCTAGGGGTGTTATGGTATTATAACCTAGTACGTTTGTGCACCCGTAGTCTAACGGATAGAACGTAGGCCTCCGACGCCTTTAATGCTGGTTCGAATCCAGTCGGGTGCATATTACAATTAATAGAGGTTATACATGAAGAGAAATAAGAAAGCATATTCCTTTAGGAATAATAAGAAGAATGTTTTTGCAATACTTGGTGATAATAAGAAATATCTGATGCCTATATTGTTTGTACTGGCAGTGGTACTCACAGTGGTGATCGCGCTTAATGCCAATAAGAGGACCAGGGAATCAGCAGATGCCTTTGCAGAGGCAGATCTTGGTGCAACACTGGAGATAAATGAGATCATTCCAATGGCCGAGAATGCATATGAAGATGTAAATGCTCTTATTGACACATATTATACAGCGTCAGCTAATGGCGATGCAGAGACTATCGCTTCTATCTATAAGGGACTTGAGGAAACAGAGCTTCTTAAAGCTGTTGCTGCAGCAGATTACATCGAAGGCTTCCAGAATATTACAGTATATACCAAGCCTGGTCCTAAAGCTGGTAGTTATGTAGCTTATGTTTACAATGAAGTTAAGCTTTATGACTATGACAAGGCAGTTCCTGGACTTGAGACTCTTTACATCTGTACGGATGAAGATGGTAAGCTTTATATCAATATTGATATAGCTGATGCCAGTGAAATCGAGTATCTTAAGCAGGTTAATCTGCAGGAGGATGTAATCGATCTCAATAACAAGGTAGCTACTGAGTATAATGAGATGGTTAATTCAGACGAGACTTTGGCAGAGATTCTTACAAAGATGAGAGCAGGTCTTCAGGTTTCAGTTGGTGAGGCTCTCGCTTCATCAGAAGCTAGTACAGATGCTGCATCAGAGGAGACAAGTGCCGAGGATGCTGCAGGAGAGGCTACCACAGATGCTCCTGTTCAGACAGTGACAACACATACTATCAGGGCAACAGACGTTATCAATATCCGTAGCTCAGACAGTGAGACTGCTGATGTTATCTCCAAGACATCTAAGGGTGAAGAGTTTAAACAGCTCGAGGCTCTTGCTAATGGCTGGAGTAAGATTGAGTACAAGGGCGGTGTTGCTTACGTTAAGACTGAGTTCTTTGAGGTTGTAGGAGAAGAGACAGTAGAGGTTGAGAACACTGATGAACAGAATGATCAGAATGCTACAGATGCAACTCAGACAACAGTTAAGTCTTCAGATACTGGCAAGATGAAAGTTAACGACAGTGTCAGACTTCGTAAGAGCCAGAGCACAGAATCCGATGTCCTTGATATGATCTATTCAGGCAGTACTGTTAACGTTATTGAACAGTATGCTAGTGGATGGGCCAAGGTAGAATATAATAAGAAGACAGGATACATTAAGTCAGAGTTCCTTACCAAAGATTGATTAGTTTTTAGATTTTATAGTATTTGACAATAGCCAGCAGAAATTGCTGGCTATTGATGTATAATGATAGTTATAACAAATCACGTAAATGTGCGGAGGTATTATATATGTTTGGGCGTGTTAAAGTTGCAATCATGGGAACCGGTAAAATTGCCAGCATTATGGCGGATACACTTAAGTCTGCCAGAGGTGTTGAATGCTATGCTGTAGGCTCAAGAGACTTAGAGAGAGCCAAGAAGTTTGCTTCTGAGCATGGTGTTAAGAAGTCTTATGGTTCATACGCTGAACTCGTAAGCGATCCTAAGGTAGAACTGGTTTATGTAGCTACACCTCATTCAGAGCATTTTGAGAATGTTAAGCTTGCTCTTTCTGCTGGCAAGCACGTTATCTGCGAGAAGGCATTCATGCTGAATCAGCAGCAGGCTATTGAAGTGTTCAAAATGGCAGAGGAAAAGAAACTCCTTCTTACAGAAGCTATGTGGGTAAGATATATGCCATTTAGAAGTAAGCTTACTGAAGTTTTGGCTAGTAACGTTATTGGACAGCCTTACATGCTTACTGCTAATCTTGGCTATAATATCAGTGCCAAAGATAGAATAAGTCTCCCAGAGCTTGGAGGTGGAGCGCTGCTTGATCTTGGTGTTTATGTACTCAATTTCGCGTCCATGGTATTTGGTAATGACGTAAGTGATATCGCATCCATCTGTACTTTTAACAACAATGGAATGGATATGCAGGACAGCATTACCCTTAGATATGCAGATGGCAAGATGGCAGTGCTAAATGCTACAGCACTTGGAATTAGCGATAGAAGTGGTGTTATCTATGGGCCTAAGGGATATATTGTTGTAGATAATATCAATAATTTCGAAGCTATACACGTATATGATACTTCATACAAGAAAATAGCAAGCTATAAGAGACCCAAGCAGATTACCGGCTATGAATATGAGATTGAAGCCTGCGTGAAGGCTATGAACGAAGGATGGCTTGAGTGCCCTGAAATGCCTCATTCTGAAACTCTCAAGATAATGGATATGATGGACTTTATCCGCAAATCTAATGGAATCAAATTCCCTGGTGAAGATATGCCAGCAGCAGAGTTTACTCCAGCTTCAGCTCATAACGAGAGCTCATATCAGGTAGAGACTACTGCGGAACCATCAGCAGAACAGACAGAAGAGGTTGTGCAGTCACAGCAGGAATCTGTACAGCCAGCTGAGGATACCACAGCTCCAGAGGCCGAAACAGCTAGTGAAAATAAGTAAAGTTTTTTTGATAAAAATTAATTCAAAAAACTCTTGCACTTTAAATTATTAAAGTATATAATATCGAACAGACAGTGATGTCTGCGCAATGGGGCGTAGGGACCATAAGGTTTCTTGCGCCCTATTTTGCTATAATAAAAAGTTTTGTCATGTACCAATGGTACGGGAAGGAGAAAAAATGTCATACGTTGACGAGATTTACGATTATGTTGTTGAGAAGAACCCAGCTCAGCCAGAATTCCATCAGGCTGTAAAAGAGGTACTCGAGTCACTGAGAGTAGTTATTGAGGCAAATGAAGATGAGTATCGTAAGGATGCTCTCCTTGAGAGACTTGTAACTCCTGAGAGACAGATCCTTTTCAGAGTACCATGGGTTGACGATAAGGGACAGGTTCAGGTTAATAACGGTTTCAGAGTACAGTTCAACTCTGCTATCGGACCTTACAAGGGAGGACTTCGTTTCCATCCTTCAGTAAACCTTGGTATCATCAAGTTCCTTGGTTTTGAGCAGATCTTCAAGAACTCACTTACAAGCCTTCCAATCGGTGGTGGTAAGGGTGGTTCTGACTTCGATCCTAAGGGCAAGTCAGACAGAGAAGTTATGGCATTCTGCCAGAGCTTCATGACAGAGCTCTACAGACACATCGGAGCAGATACAGACGTTCCTGCTGGTGATATCGGTGTTGGCGGACGTGAGATCGGCTACATGTATGGTCAGTACAAGAGAATCAGAGACGTATACGAGGGAGTTCTTACAGGTAAGGGTCTTACATACGGTGGATCACTTGCTCGTACACAGGCTACAGGATATGGTCTTCTTTATCTTACAGAGGAGCTTCTTAAGTGCAATGGTCACGATATCAGCGGCAAGACAGTAGTTGTTTCTGGTGCTGGAAACGTTGCTATCTACGCTATCGAGAAGGCTCAGCAGCTCGGCGCTAAGGTTGTTACATGTTCAGATTCTACAGGTTGGATTTATGATCCAGAAGGAATCGATGTTGCACTCCTTAAGGAAATCAAAGAGGTTAAGAGAGCTCGTCTTACAGAGTACGCTGCTGCTAGAAAGTCAGCTGAGTACCATGAGGGCAGAGGCGTTTGGTCAATCAAGTGTGATGTTGCACTTCCTTGCGCTACACAGAACGAGCTTCTCATCGACGATGCTAAGCAGCTTGTTGCTAACGGCGTAATCGCTGTTTGTGAGGGTGCTAACATGCCTACAACAATCGAAGCTACAGAGTACCTTCAGAAGAATGGTGTTCTCTTTGTATGTGGTAAGGCTTCTAACGCTGGTGGTGTTGCTACATCAGCTCTTGAGATGAGCCAGAACAGCGAGAGACTTTCATGGAGCTTCGAAGAGGTTGATGCTAAGCTTAAGCAGATCATGGTTAACATCTACCACAACATTGATGATGCTGCCAAGAAGTATGGCATGGAAGGCAACTATGTTGCTGGTGCTAACATCGCAGGCTTCCTCAAGGTTGCAGATGCTATGAAGGCTCAGGGTATTGTTTGATAAATTGATCAGATAATTCTATATTGAACAAACAGGAACCATCAGAGAAGGAAACTTCTTTGATGGTTCTTTTTATATGACCATGATATCTTTTTCGGGTAAAACAACCTTGCCGCAAAGGCTCAGAAGTGGAATAATAGAGGAATACTTGGAAATTTTTACTTGCGAGGGTTGTTATGAAAAAAGAATTTGATGATGATGACTTTGAGTTTGGAGAAGGGGGAGGATTTCTTAGGATTGCAATAGGTGGCGCGGTTATACTTGTGCTTATTGTAATAGGTTGTGCAGTACTTTTTCTTGGCAAGGACCGTGAAAAAGCCCCTGAAGTAGCTAACGATGATAATCTTTTTGAAGAAATAGATGCTGGTGCACTTCTTTTGTCAGAGGATGCGAGTACTGTTGCTGCTTCGGAAGACTCTGCTGAGAGTGATGCCAGTGAACAGGCTAGCTTGGAGGTTACAACTGATGCTTCAGCTATGGCAAGCAGTGCGGAAGCTCAGAGCTCAGACGAGGACAATGATCCTGGTGCAATTGCCAAGACTGAGAGCGGAGCATCTGTTGATGTAGCTCAGCTTGTAAGCGCCAGCAGTGTTGGTGAGAATTCAAATGTGACCTATGGAATAGATGTATCAAGGTTCCAGGGAACCATTAACTGGGAACAGGTTGCTGGAAGTGGCATTGAGTTTGCTATGGTAAGGGTTGGCTACAGAGATGCCAAGACCGGTGAGATCAAGGCAGATACTAATGCCAAGTATAACATGCAGGAAGCTGAGAAATATGGTATCAAGGTTGGAGCATATTTCTTTTCCACAGCTATAAACAGTAATGAAGCGGTTGAGGAAGCTAACTGGGTTACAAACTATATAGCCAAATATGCTATTACATATCCTGTAGGTTATAACTGCGAAGGCTTTGAAAATGCAGCAAGCAGACAGGTGAACCTGACACAGGATGAGAGAAGTAGTGTAGCAATGGCTTTCCTTGATCAGATATACAGCGCTGGCTATACACCTATCTTTTACGCATCACAAAGTGAACTTGCAGGCGATGCTAAGTGGAATACTTCTCAGATTCAGCAGAAATATAAGATATGGATGGCGTGGTACAATCAGGATGCCAGCAGCATAGCTAATGGTCCTAACTATGGTGGACAGTGTGCTATGTGGCAGTACACGAGCCAGGGTACAGTTCCTGGAATAAATGGCAAGGTGGATGTTGATGTTGCATACTTTGGCTACAACGGAACAGAAACTGCCAAGGATACATCGGAAAGGGAAACAGCTTCAGCCGATGTTGAGGCGCTTATGAATTTTGATGCTGTGGATGAAACAGTTACTGCCAAGAACAGCACAAACCTCAGGAATAAGCCAAGTCAGGGAAGTGACAGTACAGTTATGGTGACTCTTGAAAATGGTCAGACTGCCCAGCGAACTGGTGTAAGCCCAAGCGGTTGGTCAAGAGTCGTTTATCAGGGAAATACATATTATGCAGTTTCAAGTTACCTGACAACAGACCTTAGTGCTCCTAAGCAGGAAACTCAGCAGCCGCAGGAAACATCAGGCTTTAAGACTAAGTTTACTGACTGTAGTGAAACAGTCACAGCTAAGGATGTAGTAAATCTGCGCAATAAGCCAAGTGTTACAGATGAAGACTCTCAGGTTATTGCATCTCTTTCTGCAGGTGAAACTGCTCTTAGAACAGGTATTAACAATGAATATGGTTGGTCTCGCGTGGAGTACAATGGTCAGACACTGTACTGTGTGAGCAGCTATTTGAGAGTTGTAGAATAAGTAATAGATTAAAATGGGTTTTTGGAGAAGGGGGCAATATGAGAGCAGTAGTGACAAGGGTGCTTTCTGCATCGGTTACAATTGATGGACGAGAAGTAGCAGCTATAGACAAGGGCTTTTTGGTACTTCTGGGAGTTCATAAGGATGATACCAGGGAGCAGGCTATCAAGATGGCTGATAAGATATGCGGCCTTAGAGTGTTTGAAGATGAGAATGGCAAGATGAATATAAATCCCAAGGATGCTGGCGCTAAGCTTCTCATTGTCAGTCAGTTTACTCTTTATGCGGATTGCAGCTCCAGAAGGCCTGGATTTACAGACGCTGCCAGACCTGAGATTTCAGAGCCTTTATATGAGCTTGTTGTAGAAGAGTGCAGGAATAGAGGCTTTGAAGTAGGAACAGGGGAGTTTGGTGCTGACATGAAGGTTGCTTCTGTCAATGACGGCCCTGTTACGATTGTTCTTGATGTCTGATAGAATATTAGGGGATGTATAGTATAAATTTTGGGGTGGAGGGAGTTTTTGGATGGATAAAAAAGTAAGAAGCTCAAATTTTGAGTTATTGAGAGTACTGGCAATCATTTTGATTGTTCTTTTCCATATTCAGTTGCATGGACCACAGACGAGAATCAATGATGGGGCGTTTTCTGATCCAGTGTTCTTTAAGCAGTTGTTCCTTCTCGATGCAGGAAATACCTTCGGAATGATTGGTAATGCGCTGTTCATTATGATCTCTGGTTATTTCCTTGTGAGTAATCTGAACATTGATCTAGCTAAGATTTCCAAAAAACTGTTGCTGGAAGTAGGCTTTGCTACAGTAGTGTTGACCATAGCATCAACAATTATTATAGGTAGGAGTAGTGACCTTTCTGGTCGTAATCTTGTTGGAATTAATATTTTTAATGACGAATGGTGGTTTACTGGCTATTACATTTTGGTCATTGTCATTGGAAAAGCTTTTTTGAATAAGTTTTTATCCAGACTTGAAGCTAAGGAATACCTTGGATTTTTGCTTGCTTTGTTTGCAATAGATCAGTTCCACTGGTCTTCATACATTTTCGAGGGCATCGCTAATGGAATCAGAACCCTGATGATAGGTGTATTCTTCTATGCTCTTGGCGGATATATCAAGAAGTACGATCCATTTGGCCGTGTTCGCCTGTATGTTTTATTCCTTGTGATTGCTGTTACTTATCTTCTCAGGTACATTTCCAATTACAACATCACATCGATGAATATTGCCAGGTACCTTACAAGCGAGGAACAGTATGGCTTTATGCAGACAGTTCCTCAGTTTGCTAATCATGAGATAGCTGTTGTAATAGTTACTGTCTGCTTATTTGAGCTGTTCAAGAGAATTCATATGCCTAATAGCAGAATTATCAATTACTTAGGTAAATCAACTCTGATGATCTATTTCATCCACGAAAATGATCTGTTCATCAGCTTCTACAAAATGGATTCCTGGATTGGTACTTTGTCTGAGCACGTGGACCAGTTTGTTCTTAAGTGGTTTAAGTGGGGACTTATTGGCATAGGCCTTGGAGTGCTGGCTTATACAGTGTTTGAACTTCTTGGTTTGTTATGCTCAAAGTGCAAGTTCCTAGTGGTAAAAGAGAAATAAGTAATCTTTCGGTGAGTAGCATAAATGGCAGTATTATTCGACGGAAAGGCGATAAAATGGGCTTTGATTTATATACTAAGATTGAAGGCATAGAAAAAGACGTTTCTCGAATACTTCTTGGAACAGGCTTTTTGCCAGATGTCGATGATTATGATGCCTGGCTAACTGGGATTCTCGACACTGGTGTGAATGCTATAGATACTGCAAGAGTCTACCCTGATTCAGAGAAAACAATAGGTAAATGGCTTGAAAAGACTGGCGTACGCGATAAGGTCGTAATTTTGAGTAAGTGTGGCCATCCTGATGGAAGCGTCAAAAGAGTTAATAGAAGAGCCATGCTTGCTGATCTGGATAAGTCTTTGGAGGAGCTAAGAACTGACTATATTGATATCTATATCCTTCATAGAGATGATCCAAGTGTCGAAGTTGCGGAAGTTATTGAGACATTTAATGAGATGAAAGCTCGTGGAAAAATAGGACTTTTTGGAGGATCCAATTGGACTTACAGAAGAATTGAGGAAGCCAACGAATATGCTTACAAGAAGGGGCTCGAGCCGTTTTCTGTATCAAGTCCAAGCTTCGGGCTTGCAGATCAGCTTGGAGTAGTGTGGGATGATACCTGCGTAACTATATCAGGTAAGGCAGGAGAAGAAGCGAGAAAATGGTATGCCCAGAATCAGATGCCTGTGGTCGCTTATTCATCCTTGGGACGAGGCCTCTTTTCCGGAAGGCTTAAGAGTACTGATGCGGATAATGCGGAGCAGTATCTCGATATGTTTGCGATGAGAGGTTATGCTTTTCCTGATAATTTCGAAAGGCTTAGGCGTTGTGAAATCCTGGCAAAAGAAAAGGAGGTAAGCGTTCCTCAGCTTGCTATGTCCTGGATTTTCCATCAGAAAATGAACATGTTTGCTGTTGTCAGCACATCTTCACCAGTAAGAATGCAGGAAAATATAAAGGCGCTAGCTATAGATCTTTCAGAGAAAGAATCTGATTATCTTAACTTGGTAAGTGATTTGTACTAACTATATCTATTTGTGTGATGCTGCAAAAGTCAGTAGTATTGGAGGCGGATAATGAAGATTTACGATATTTCGCAGGAAGTGTTTGGATGCGCAGTTTATCCAGGAGACCCAAGCCCGGAAAGAGAGATCCTATTAAGTACCAGTAAAGGAGATGTATGTAATCTGACGGCAATTAAGATGTGTGCACACAACGGTACTCATGTAGATGCTCCGTACCATTTTTATGGTGATGGCAAGACGATAGATCAGGTTGATTTAGATAAGTTTGTTGGCTATGCATATGTTGCAGAGCATAACGGGGATGTTTCTGAGGATGCTGCCAGAAGGATTCTTGATGCTGCCAGAAAATGTAATCCTGATTGCTGCGAACGTATTCTGATAAAGGGAAAAGCAACTGTTACTAAAGAGGCAGCAGAAGTTTTTGCTGATGCTCATATTAAGCTTTATGGGAATGAGTCACAGACTGTAGGGCCAGAAGATGCGCCTAAGGAGGTACATCTTATAATGCTGGGGGCGGAGATTGTTTTGCTGGAGGGAATCAGACTTTCGGAAGTGCCGGAAGGCGCATATCTTCTTAATGCTGCACCGATTAATCTTGGTGGAGCTGATGGTGCACCATGCAGGGCGACACTAATACAAAATTGAAGTAATTGAACATATAATATGTTGTGCTTTGGTGGCAGTTTGGTGACTGCCACCTTTTTTCGGCCTTTTTGAATAATTTATTTCGAGAATTAATAAAAAGTTTACTGTAAAAACAATAATATATAAACGATAATATAAATAGACACTCGCACAAAGGGGGAATTGTGCCCAAAAATAGATTAAGATTCATGATTATTCGTCTTGTGAAATGAAAGGAGAATCAGCATGGATGGCATGAGTACTCAGGATTTATTGAATGGACAGGATTTATCAACTGCGAATGTAGATGACCTCTTAGCTGCTATGAAGCAGGAAGAGGCAGTTGCTGAGCCTGCCCCTGCTCCAGAGGAGGCTCCAAAGCCTAAGAGAGGTCGCCCAAAAAAGGTAGAGGCTGAACCTATTGCTGATCTTCCTGATCTAGATCAGATAAAGGCTGAAACTGAGGCAGCTGCAGCAGCCGCTGCGACTGCACCAACACCAGAACCTGCTCCTGAGCCAGCGCCTGTTGATACGGAGGCAATGCTCGCTGCTATGGCTTCTGCGGAAACAGCAGGAGAAGTTGATGCAATGATGGCAGCAATGGCAGCAGGAGAAGCTGCACCAACAGCAGAAGCCCCTGTAGAGATGCCAACAGATATTCCTATGGATATCCCGGCTGATGTGCCGGTAGCTGAGGCAGCACCAGAAGCACCAGCAGAGGAGGCACCAGTAGATATGGACGCAATGATGGCAGCAATGGTGGCAGGAGAAGCGGCACCAACAGCTGAAGCTCCAGTAGAAATGCCAGCTGATATCCCTATGGATATACCAGCAGATGTACCTGTAGCTGAAGCAGTACCAGAAGTTCCTGCAGCAGAGGAGGCACCAGTAGATATGGACGCAATGATGGCAGCAATGGTGGCAGGAGAAGCGGCACCAACAGCTGAAGCTCCAGTAGAAATGCCA
>NZ_JAFRGN010000016.1 GCF_017433805.1 Butyrivibrio sp.
AGGCCGCATCAAAGGAATTGACGGTGGCATAGATATTGATATTCAGATGATCAGAAAGTAATACAGGAATTATAGATACTCTGATGATTAGAGAAAGATAGAGAATATAGGAAAAGAGAAAACGATGAAGAAATTTAAAATCACATTCAATTCCCCAGTGGTACTGGGATTTATATTTACAAGCCTTGCAGTGCTGATTCTTGGCTTTGCGACTGGGGGTATTACTAATCAGCTTCTTTTTATGACATATCATTCTTCTTTGCTGAGCCCAATGACCTACGTGAGATTTTTTACCCACGTTCTAGGTCATGGAGGCTGGGAACACTATATTGGTAACGCAGCCTACATTTTGCTACTTGGTCCGATGCTTGAAGAAAAATATGGCTCCAAGAGAATACTTCAGGTTATCCTGATCACAGCTTTTGTGACAGGCATTGTGAATTATGTACTGTTCTGGAATGTTGCTCTGTGCGGAGCCAGTGGAGTGGTGTTTGCGTTTATTCTTTTGACATCATTTACAAGCTTCAAAAATGGGGAGATTCCGCTGACATTCATTCTTGTTGCTATCGTGTTCCTTGGGCAGCAGGTGTACGAGGGCGTGTTCCTTCAGGATAACATATCAAATCTGTCACACGTTGTAGGAGGTATTATCGGTTCATTTGTAGGATATAAGCTCAATAAGAGATAATGCAAATAATAGAGAGGAGATAGTATGATGAGGCTAACAACAGAGCAGCAGGAGATTCTGGATGGCAAAAAGGGCGAGACCTATGCCAAGATCATGGAAACTCTTGTAAGGTACGGGGAACTATTTGGCGCAGAAGAAATGGCAGAAGTTACAGGTCAGTACGGACATCTTGTAACCAGCTTTGGACTGCAGGTTATTGATCCAGTTTATAAGCTGATGGATGAATTGATCTCAGCAGGGGTAGTGTCCAAGCAGAAATTCACTATGGATCCAAGACCACTTGATAAGAATGTTCCATCGGGACCCATCAAGGATCTCGTATTCTACAAATTTATGTACTCCGAGCAAAAGAGATATGAAAAGCAGCTAAGTAAGCTTGGCCTTAAGAGCAGTGATGCCTTCTCCTGTGCATGCTATTTTGAAGAGCAGGGAAACAGACCTAAGAAGGGGGATATTCTTAGCTGGGCTGAATCGTCAGCTGTTGTGTATGCCAACTCTGTGCTTGGTGCTCGCTGCAACCGTAACTCTGGAATTATCGAGCTTTTTGGTTCAATTCTTGGCTGCGTTCCTAAGTTTGGTCTTTTGACAGATGAGGGAAGAAAAGCTACCTGGAGAATTGAAGTTAAGACAAGTAAACTTCCTTCAGCTCAGGTTCTTGGTTCTGCTATTGGTATGAAGGTTATGGAGGACGTACCTTATGTATTTGGACTGGACGAATTTCTTGGGGATAAGCTGACACCGGAAGTATGCACATATCTTAAGAATTTCGGAGCTGCAACTGCTTCAAATGGAGCAGTAGGTCTTTATCACATCGATAAACTCACACCTGAAGCTACTGAGCTTGGTACTAAACTCATCACAGATGACGCTAGAACATATATTATCGATGATGCGGAGATCAAGCGTGTAATCGACAGTTATCCAATTATCTGGAAGAATCCGGATGCCAAGCCCAAGATGTGTTTCATTGGCTGTCCACATCTTTCCAAGACTGAGCTCCTTGGCTGGATTCACGATATCTACGAGGGTGTAAAAGAAAATGGACTTCGCACCACAACTGTGCCAACAGTTCTCACATCTGCTCCTGGAGTTATTGAGAGCATAAAAGGCTGCAAAGAGGAGAGCATGGCAGAGGAGATCGGGCTTACCATAAGCTACATCTGTCCGCTTATGTACTGCGACAATCCGCTGGTTCATTCAATGCCAATCATTACTAACTCTAATAAGCTTCGCACATACACATCCTGTCGTTTCTACGAGGATGACCAGATACTTGATATTATCACAGGAAAGGGGAGGAAATGATCATGAAAGAGTTCAAAGGAAGAGTTTTAATTCCAGGAGAGTGTAGTGCACAGGCACTTGTTTCTCATGGCGGATTCAATACACTTGCAAGCTATCAGACAAGCTTTCTTACAGGCGATAAAAAGGCTACATGTTCAGATCAGAATAACCCTGACATATACAAAAAGCCAATGGCTGGTGTGGCATTATGCCTTCCACAAACCATCGGCTCTACTACAGGTGGAATGATTTTATTTACTGCTGCAGATTCTGGACGTCAGCCAGCCTGCATGCTGTTTTCTAAACCAATTGATTCTATAGGCGCAGCAGGAGTTCTCCTTGCTGATATCTGGACAGATGCCAAGATGCCTACTATTGATAGTCTGGGAGATGAGTTCCTTGACTACGTCAAGACTGGAATGAACATAACTGTCAAAGAAGGCGGCGTTGTACAGATCACTGAGTGATAGCCATGTATCTTGGCTGAACTGGCCTGTTTTTGCTTAGCTTCTGAGGTGCTTTCCAAACTGGAGCATCGGAAAAAGAGTCATCTCCCATGCGGCGGTGAAGAGCCGCTGCATCAAGATACTCACCGATAAATACGCACTGATTTGTAGCTGCTGGTGACTCGCCGATGGAATACAGGTTATCAGCCAAGTCGAATCTGAGCATTGAACAACCATCGCTACCAACTGGTACAGTTCCCTTTGCGCGAACTACATGTCCGCAAACACCTCTGAGACAATCCTCAAGGAGCATTATAAGTTCTCCAGGATTGTTAAGATGTGCGTTATTAATAGTAATCTGGGTAAAGGAATCAGCTTCACCTTCAGGTTTAGATATTTCTGCCTCATTTGCAGGCAGTTCCATTACTGAGCGCCACCAGGCATCGCTTTGTCCTGTGTAGTGCTCTTTTATTATCTCTGCATCAGGATTGAACGCCCTTATAGCCGCTGCAGTTTCTGCGAGTATTTCATAAGACTCATTTTCGCATTTTGAAAATACAACGGTCTGAGCGTTTGCAATCTGATCTTTGTAAAGCTCAGGGAATTCAGCCATGTTCTGCTTAAAGCTCCTGGGAGCAAGGACAACAATTGGCTTAAGTAAAGTGACATCACCATGAAGAATTGGTGTCAGGTTACTGATTATATTACTAAGGCGTCCAACGCCAGTGGGTTCAATTATCAGATATTCAGGTGAAAGACTGGAATATACTGTGAGGACAGAATTGATAAAGCTGTCCTTCATGGTACAGCAAACGCAGCCTTCCATAAATTCCAGGACTTCTAATTCTTTTTTGCCTGAGGTCTTGGTTCTGAGTTCATCGGCATCAATAGAATTGTCGCCATATTCATTTTCAAGAACAACAGGGAATGTGCCACTTCGTTTGATAAGTTCTTTGATAAAAGTTGTCTTTCCGGCACCAAGAAAACCAGATGTAATGAGAATCTTCATATTACTCCAAAGCAAGGAGCAGCCGTAGCTGCTCCCTGCAGATTGTATTTATTTAATTACTGACTTAAATTATGGGTTGTTATCAAGAATAACAACAGGCTTGATAAGATCAGCTGGCTTATCCTTCATCATCTGGAGTGCCTCTGGAATATGCTCCCATCCATGGAATACATGAGTTGAAAGCTTACTAACATCGAGCTTACCAGAAGATACAAGAGCACCGAGCTTCTCCATACGAAGACGTCCGCCTGGCATAAGACCACCGGCGATCTGCTTGTGACCCATACCAACACCCCACTCGACACGAGGAATTGTGATGTAGTCGCCGCTTCCGAGGTAGTTAACGTTACCAATCTTACCGCCAGCCTTAAGAGCCTTAACAGCAGACTCAAATGTCTGAACACCGCCACCTGCGATGATAACGCGGTCAACACCCTTACCATCTGTAAGAGCAAGAACCTGATCTTCGATAGTTCCGTTCTTGTAGCTGATAAAATCATCTGCACCATAGAACTTGGCAGCCTCTACGCATGTAGGACGAGTACCTACAGCGATGATGCGTGATGCACCGCGAAGGCGAGCACCTGCAACAGACATAAGACCAACAGGTCCGATACCGATTACAAGAACTGTATCACCAAATTGTACATCAGCAAGCTCTACGCCATGGAAACCTGTAGGAACCATGTCAGAAAGCATACAAGCATCTTCAAGTGTCATGCCTTCAGGCATGTGAGCGAGGTTACCATCTGCGTCATTAACATGGAAAAACTCAGAATCAAGACCATCCTTGAAGTTAGAGAATTTCCAACCTGCAAGCATACCACCAGAGTGCATAGAGAATCCACCCTGAGCCTCAAGAGAGTTCCAGTCAGGAGTGATAGCAGGAACGAGTACCTTATCACCTGGCTTGAAATCCTTAACCATTGAACCGACCTCAACGACCTCAGCGCATCCCTCGTGGCCGAGAATCATGTTGTGACGATCACCTACTGCACCTTCCCATACTGTGTGGACATCTGATGTGCAAATTGCGATAGCCAATGGCTTACAAATTGCGTCCATAGGACCACATGCTGGGCGTTCTTTCTCAATCCAGCCTACTTCGCCGATTTTGAGCATTGCAAAACCTTTCATACCATATCTCCTTATATAAAAATATTTTTTACATACCCATACGGGTTTGCATTCGGAAAATAATTTTGTATTAAGTTTTCAGGGTTCGTGGTAAAAAATAGACTTCTTGCAGATAGATTTTTTCGATAATATAGTAATGATATCGGTTACGTATAGTATAGTCAAGGAAAATACTGTACAGTTCATAGTTTACGGAGGAAAAGAGTATGCCAGGACCTGGGGGAAGAGGATTTGGACCAAGAGGTTTTCTTACCGATGAGGAAAAAGAGAACCTCCCCAAAGTCGATGCCAAGCTGATAAAGAGGATATTATCGTATTTAAAGCCCTATAGGCTTCAGTTTGCGTTTGTTTTTATTGCGATTCTGTTGTGTGCTGTGGTAGGCCTTTTACCATCGATCATCACTGGTAAGATTGTGGATCAGGCCCTTATCAATAAAGACATGGCGCTTCTCATAAGGCTTCTTCTCATGGCCTTCGCAACCCTGGCTGCGTCGCAGATAGTAGGAGTCTTGGAGTCTTATATCAATGCGTGGATTTCCCAGCGCATTATCTATGACATGAAGAATCAGATGTATCACCATCTGCAGTACATGCCACATTCCTTTTTTACAACAGAGAAACAGGGCGACATCATAACCCGAATGAACACAGACATCAGCGGAGTCAGTAGCGTTATTTCTGGAACGCTCTCAAGTGTCGTATCTAACGTAGCGACAGTCGTTACTACATTGGTAGCTCTTTTTACCATGAGCTGGCAGCTGGCTATTGTGGGAGTTATCATAATTCCGCTCCTCATTCTGCCAACACAGAGAGTCGGCAAGAATCAGTGGAAGATCAGAACAGATTCCCAGCAGAAGAACGACGAGATGAATCAGCTCATCAACGAGTCACTTAGTGTCAGTGGATCAATGCTGGTCAAGCTCTTTACCAGAGAGGAAAAAGAGTACGACAGATTCGTTAAGGTGAACTCAGAGCTCACAGCTCTTAACCTTAAGGAACAGAGGAGTGGTAGCTGGTTCAGAGTGGTTATGGGTATGTTCACTCAGGTTGGACCGCTTCTGATCTACTTCGCAGGTGGTTATCTTATTATTTCCAAGATGGACGAGGGGCTTACAGTTGGTACTATTACAGCTATGGTTGCCCTTATAAATAGACTGTACAGACCTATTCAGGAGCTTCTGCATTTGCAGGTGGACTTTACAAGAAGTCTAGCGCTCTTTACCAGAATCTTTGACTATTTCGATATGAAGAGCAGTATTGTTAGTCCTGAAAATGGCGTCAAACCTGACATAACAAGGCAGGACATTACCTACGAACATGTTTCTTTTGCCTATAGTCCGGAGGTACAGATTCTCAAGGATGTTAACTTCACTGTACCTGGAGGTCAGATGTACGCTATAGTTGGACCATCAGGCTCTGGTAAATCAACGGTTGTCAACCTTATTCCAAGGCTCTACGATGTAGGCTCTGGCGCAGTTAAGATTGGCAATACGGATGTAAGAGATTTTGATCTATCATATCTTAGAGCTAATATCGGTGTTGTAACGCAGGAGACATATCTTTTCAACGGCACAATCAAAGAGAATCTTCTCTATGCTAAGGAGGATGCAACTGACGAGGAGATAATTGCTGCCTGCAAGAACGCTAATATCCATGAATTCATTGTGAGCCAGCCTGACGGCTATGATACTATGGTTGGTAACAGGGGACTGAAGCTATCTGGCGGTGAGAAGCAGAGGTTGTCCATTGCGAGAGTTATTCTCAAGGATCCCAAGATTCTCATACTGGATGAGGCTACGAGCGCCCTTGATTCAATTTCTGAGACTGCCATTCAGGATGCGCTGGAG
>NZ_JAFRGN010000017.1 GCF_017433805.1 Butyrivibrio sp.
ATGGCCTCTTTTTTCTTGCGTTGACTAGTAAACGGCTAACCCTTATAATTTACATGTTAAGAAAAACTTAAAATATGAGGGGAAAAGTATGTTTAAAAGTTTAAAGAAAGCCTTACTTTCTGTAGGTGCGCTTATCGGGGCTGTGGCGCTTCTATCTTTATCACCTGCGGCCAAAGTGGATGTTTCTGCTAGAGGTCCTGAGGTTGCAATGGGCGTTGATGTCTCCAAGTATCAGGGAGGAATCAACTGGCAGCAGGTCAAGAATTCAGGTGTTAAATTCGCAATGATCAGAGTTGGTACCACCAAGAAGGGTATCGACGAGCAATTCGTTAATAATATTGTAAATGCCAATGCTGCAGGTATCAGAACTGGTATCTACATTTATTCTTATGCTACAACTCCAGAGCAGGCAGCAGCTGAAGCGAATCAGGTTCTGGCATGGATAGCTCCTTACACTGTATCTTTTCCTATAGCAATAGATATAGAAGATTCCTGTCAGAAGGGCTTAAATCCAGCTCAGCTTCAGGCAATTGCTGATACCTTCTGTGGAATAATTTATGCAAACGGTTATGAGCCAATGGTTTATGCCAGCAAGAACTGGTTCATGGGCAGAATGCCTGTAGTATCATCACCTAAGTGGGTTGCTCAGTATGGCAGCGCCTGCGAGTATCCTGGTGATTACGCTATGTGGCAGTCTACAAGCCATGGCTCAATTGCAGGAATCCCATCAAGAGTTGATATCAATCATCTCTATGTAGATTATTTCAGTCGCATGATTCCTGAGGGCTTCAACAGCTACGGCGGTAACATTTACTACTACCACAATTACAGAAGGATGTCTGGCTGGCTCAATCTTTCAAACGGCAGATATCACGCAGATGCAAGCGGAATCATCAATGCCGGCTGGTTTCAGGATGAGTCAGGAATATACTATCTTGATCCTACTCAGGGTGGACTTGCCAAGGTTGGATTTGCAGACATCGATGGTAAAAGATATTTCTTCGATGCTAACGGTGTCAGAAGAACCGGTCTTATAGATGTAGGCGGAGCAATCTGCTATGCTGGCGAAGATGGCGTGTGTCAGAAGGGACTTATTCCTCTTGCTGATGGCGTTCACTATTTTGATGAGAACTATCTGATGCATGTTGGTCTTACACAGATTGGAAACAAGCTCTATTTCTTTAACGAAGCTGGTGTAATGCAGACTGGTATGCTTGCCTTTGAAATTGGTAAGTTCATGTTCGGTGCTGATGGCGCTGCTATCTCAGGTTGGTTTACTAATGAACTTGGACAGTGCTTCTACTTCGGACCAGACTACAAGGCTACAGTTGGTCTTACAACTATCGACAAGTCAGTATATCTTTTCGGTAACGATGGTGTAATGTTCACTGGCTGGTCAGGAGATGTTGGTGCCAGATATTACTTTGGCGCTGATGGCAAGATGGTCAAGGGCTGGAATGCTATTGATGGCAGAGCCTTCTACTTTGGAACTGATGGCCTTATGGCACTTGGACTTGCTCCTCTCAAGGACGGCGTTTATTACCTCGATCCTGTAGATGGACACATGGTTGTTGGATGGGTACAGCTTCCTGATGGTTGGAGATACTTTGATGTCAACAACGGCAAGATGCTTGCAAAGGTATCAGCAGTTCTTGATAATGTAGAGTGCACCTTTGATAAGAATGGACTTCTTGTTGCTCCTGCAGGATGGGTTCCAGGAACTCCTGCTCCTGTAGATCCTACAGTAGTTGCACAGGCTCCAGCGCAGCCGGTAACAGGAACTCCACAGTAATATAATGAATTGAATTATGAAGAGCTTACGTCGTAAAAGTCGTAAGCTCTTTTTCGCATTAATAAGTTAGTATAAATCAGCTAATTGTGTTACAATGTAACGGCGAAAAAATAGAAACGATAACTCAAAGTGAGGGAATAGAAATGGATTTACAGAGCGCAAAAGCGAAACTTCAGCAGTATGGACAGGAGCACGTCCTTAAATACTACGATGAGCTTACAGAGGCTGAACAGAAGGATCTTCTTACACAGATCGAGGAGACAGATTTTGCAGTACTTGAGAACTGCAAGAACCTTGGCAAGAGCGAGGGAAGAGGGGAGTTTTCTCCACTTGCTGCTATGCAGGTTTCTGAGATTGAAGAGAGAAAAGAAGAGTTTAGAAAGATTGGTGTTGAGACAATTAAGGCTGGTAAGGTAGCTGCCGTTCTTCTTGCAGGTGGAATGGGAACAAGACTTGGTTCAGACAACCCTAAGGGAATGTATGATATCGGACTTACTAAGCCAGTATATATTTTCCAGAGAATTATCGAGAACCTTCAGGATACAGTTGATCAAGCAGATGGAGCATACATTCATCTCTTTATCATGACAA
>NZ_JAFRGN010000018.1 GCF_017433805.1 Butyrivibrio sp.
ATATGTCTCCCATTGACATGTTTCGCTCGAAATAATCTTTACATGCAGCAATCTTGATTTCTAAAGGATACTTAGCCATAAAAAATCCCCCTAAAGGAGACTTTGGATATTTCCATTGTCTACTTTAGGGGAATCATATCACTATTAGCTCTCCCGGCCCATTTTTCTTTCGCGTTTATTTTCGTACATCATCATATCTGCGCGCTGCATTATCTTCTGAACAATATTGTCTTCTGCTGGATTATAGATAGCAAAGCCCTTTGACAGATATACATGTTCCCAAGGCTCATCAGCGGATGCGTTTATTTCTTCGACAACTTTATCAAAGCGTTCCAGCAGGAAGTCGATGTTATGGAAGTCTTCGTGCCTTAAGATGATGAAGAATTCATCGCCGCCAACTCTGTAAACAGGGCTTCGTTTAAAGACATCACTTATTGTGCTACAGGCTTTCTGAATATAGAGATCACCTTTGTCGTGTCCGTACTGGTCGTTGATGCGCTTAAGTCCATCGCAGTCGAATGCACCCATAGCGAAATTAGGATCTACAGACCCGTTATTAATTTGCTCCTGGAGCTCCTCAACAGCAAGAGAGAAGGCACCTTTATTCCTTACGTGGGTTAGGGAATCGATGAATACCTGCTCATTTAGGGCGTTGATATGTGCTTTCATATTACCTGATAGTTTCTTAAAAGACTTGGTAAGTCTTCCAATTTCATCATCTCTGTTATATGTCAGATTAACGTCGAAATTGCCGTTATCTATCTGATCAGCAGCCTCGGTGAGCTGTTCAAGAGGTCTGGTTATGTACCCAAGGAAAGTGATAAGCAGGATACCTGCAATGAGCAGCACAATTACAGCAAGTATCATGATATTCAAAATAAGACCGCGCCATTCACCTTGCGTTTCACTGACAGGAACTGTGATGTTCAGGTACATGCCATTACTAAGAGGTAGCCATACAGCCTCCTTGAGGACTCCGTCATAAACATACTGTGCAGACGTGGTCTCAGCTTTATTGTTGTAGGGCATCTGCTTGGTCATGCCATCTGGCATATTTGCCACGTCAATGTATGGATGGTAAAAGAGTGTTCCGTCAGCATCACTTAGGAATGCATAGCCGTTATCGTAGAATTTGATGCTGTTTACCTCTTTGGCCATTGCAGAATAGTCAATTTCGATTCCGACAACTCCGATAAACTGTCCATTGTAATAAATGGGTGCATCGTAGGAGATTACCTTAACATCAAGATTGTCAGTGACATAGGGAGGAAGCCAGATAGACCTTCCTTCAAACTTTGGAACTGTGAACCATACAAGCTTGGAAGTGTCATTGACATCATAAAGCGTGATATCTGTAACTTCATGCTCGCTAAAGCCTTTGCCATCAAGATTGGTATACCAGAAGCCTTTTACTGTAGAGGAGACAGAAGGATCGATTCTGTAATAATATGTCAGAACGCCATTGGTTCGGGAAATAATATAATCAAAATACTCACTGGCATTTTCCATGTGTTTCTCAAGCTGCTCCTCATCAAGCCCTTTTATGTCGTCTTCTACAAAAGAAGTTATGTCGTTAACAGAGTTCTGCACACTGTCAAAATAATAATTCAAACTATACTGTCCATTTTCGCACAGCATAAGAAGAAGCTGGTCTGACTTACGGCTTGCAGTCTTACGAATGAATATTACGCTGAGCAATGTGATAACCATGATAACTGTGAATATCACAAAGAGCATTGTAATGGCTAATCTGGTTTTTAGAGAGCGCATTATTTTATCTCCTATTATTCCATATATGTATATATCGGATAAAACTTTACGAAATTTAATCTTTTTAAAATGGACCACCAACCCCGTCCCCTAGGACCATATTAATATCTTGAGCGGATATTTAGTATTGGCATTAACTAAATTTGGGTAATATAATGGAGAAGTGTGTCAAATAGGAACAATCGTGTGTATGAAAAGGAGACGGGAGACAGATGAAGACATTAGTAGTTTATACATCACAGACAGGCTTTACCCAGAAATATGCCCAGTGGATAGCTGAGAGAGCAATGAGCGCATAAAACAGCTGAATGATTTAATCTATATATAATTAAAGATTTATCGTATTTTAATACATAAATGGTATCATGTATAGGCAATAATGTGTGTCTTTGCGCGTAATCAGAACGTGTTTAAAGATAGGAGACCTGTGAGAGTAATGACCCTTATCAGTATATGAATATTTATCATTTTGAAACATTGTTCAAGAACTGATAGAGCGGGGGAGTAACTAATGGGGATTGGAATTATTAAAAAGAGATTCATAACAGCTGCGCTTGTTGCTGCAATTGTGGCGGTGAGTGTGGCCTGTGGCAATACGGATGCTGGTGATGCGGCGTCTTCAGAGACCGGAACTGTTGAGGCCTCTGTAACTACTGAGGATTTGCAGCTGGATTTGATCTCTGAGACAACAGATACTTCCGAAGCACCAGAACCTGAAGTGATCCTTGGGGATGAGCAGTTTGATGAGTACCTGCCACTGCTGGAAGGAAAGAGAGTAGCTCTTTTTGCAAACCATACCAGCATCGTTGGGGATGATGACGAGCACATTCTGGATGCGCTTCTTGAGCGTAACGTGGATATCGTCGCAATCTTCAGTCCCGAGCACGGTTTCAGGGGAACCGAGGATGCAGGCGCTACGATAGATGATTCAGTAGATGAGAAAACAGGAGTGCCGATCCTGTCTCTTTATGGGAACGATAACACCCATTCTCCGGCAAAAGAGGACATGGATAAATTCGACGTTCTCGTTGTGGATATGCAGGATGTGGGGCTTAGGTATTATACCTACTACATTTCCATGTATTACCTGATGGATGCCTGCGCTGGCGTGGATAAAGAGGTTATCATACTGGATCGCCCAAATCCTAATGGCTTTTATGTGGATGGGCCTATTTTGCAGGAAAAATACAGTTCAAACGTTGGACGTCTTCCAATCCCGGTTGTTTATGGTATGACCTGGGGAGAACTGGCGGGCATGATAAATGGCGAAGGATGGCTGGCTGCAGGCGTTGATGCATGCAAGCTGACTGTGGTTCCATGTAAGAACTACACGCACCAGACCAAAACCTTCCTGATTCGCAATCCATCGCCCAATATCAGGGATATGAGAGCGGTATACCTCTACGCTTCGACCTGCTTTTTTGAGAACACCGTGATTTCCGTTGGCAGAGGCACTGATTATCCTTTTGAAGTATACGGAAGTCCATATTTAGAGGGTGTAGCGGGCTTCGATTTTTCTTTTACCCCAGAGAGCATGAGCGGAGCGCTGGAGCCACCATTTATGGATAAGACCTGCTACGGCGAGGATCTGCGTGACATCCCCATAGAGGAAATCTGGGAAAAGGGCGTTAATCCTGAATATCTGGTTAAGGCCTACAATGCTTACATTGAAACTTCTAGTACAGATGAATTCTGGGGAAAAGAGTATGCGAAGGATACCTACTGGATAGATTACCTAAGCGGCTCGAATTCTCTTAGGAAAATGATTGAAAAGGGCAAAAATGCTGATGAAATAAAGGCTTCTTGGCAGGAGGATATAAGTGCTTTCAAGGAGCAGAGGGGGCAATATTTATTGTATGAAGAGTGACGACAAGCAAATAGCTGAATATGTGGTTAACAACATTGATGTTGCCATTGAGAAAGGCTGGGTAAAGGTATTTTATCAGCCTGTTGTTCGTACGCTCACAGGACAGCTGTGCGGAGCGGAATCTCTGGCCAGGTGGATTGACCCAGAGTATGGATTCCTTGCGCCAAATAAATTCATAGGCCCTTTGGAAGAAAGTGGTCAGATTCACAAGCTGGACTGCTTTATCGTAGATAAGGTTTGTTCTGATATCGCTGAGCGATTAGGCAATAATCTTGATACGGTTTCTGTTTCTGTCAATTTCTCCAAGCTTGATTTTGAAACCGCGGATATGCTGGAAGTTGTCAAGAACGCTGTAGCTAAATATAACATTCCAAGGGACTATATCCATATAGAGATTACCGAGAGTATGATCGTTTCTAATGCCGACCTTATGAGAGGCGTTATTGACGGCTTTAGAAATGCTGGCTTTGAAGTGTGGATGGATGACTTTGGAAGCGGATATTCTTCTTTGAACCATCTTAAGGACTATGAATTTGATGCTATCAAGATGGATATGGAATTCCTGGCATCTTTTACCGACAAATCCAAGGCTATCATGACATCTGCTATAACTATGGCCAAGGACATTGGCCTTATGACCCTTGCAGAAGGCGTTGAGACGCAGGAGCAGGTGGATTTCCTGTATTCAATTGGTTGTGGCAAGCTCCAGGGCTATTTTTATGGCAAACCTTTGCCACTTGATGAGTTTTTTGAACATATTACAGAAAAGGGAATAACAATAGAACCTAGAAGGTGGCGCCATTACTATCAGGCTGGAAGTCTCTGTGCCAGATATACAGATGAACCGCTTGAAATAATTGAAGATGACGGCAAGGATTTCCGTACTCTTTTCATGAATAAGGCTTACAAAAGGCAGATACTTACAAGAGATTACACATTAGAAGAACTGGACCGCGTTATCTATGAAACGAAATCACCTTTGCTTAAAAAGTATCGTGAGTACGCTGACACTATAGAAAAAACTAAAAACCTGGAGACCTTCTATTATACTTTCGATGGCAATATCATTTGCTTCCAGGGAGTGGAAATATCTGAAATGGAAGGAAAGCATTTGATCAAGGGCTCCATCAGGAATATTTCGCTTGATAATGATTTTAAAAAGCAGAACAATGTTGGAAACAAGCTCAGGGAATTAAATCATCTCTTTGAGTCAATTATGATAATCAACATAGAAAAAGATACTGTTTTCCCGCTGATTGGCAGCAGCAAATATATTGAGATGCCTGAGAGCACGAAGAATGTATTACAAGAGCATTTGAACAGGCTGGAAGAAGGCTTTATTGCTGACGCTGACAGAGAAAAATTCTTTGAGTTTACTGATACTTCGACTCTGAAGAGTAGAATTGAAGCTTCAGACAACGGATATATCGCGAATCTTTTCAGATTCAAGGGACCAGATGGTAACTATAAGTGGAAAGAAATGAGTATCATGATGGTTCCTGGTTCAGCTGGAAAAGAATACCTTGTGTGTGGCAAGGCGACAGCTGATGATGCTGCACATTTCTTCGAAAAAGACAGCAAAATTCATAATCTTGAAGATTATGGAATTAAAAGTGATGATGTCTTTTCATCCAAGATGTGGGAGAGCATAGTTGCCGGTTCTTCTGTTAAGTTCTTCTGGAAAGACAAAGATTGCAGGTTCCTCGGCGCCAGTAGGGCGTTCCTTGATTTCTTTGATGTTAAGATAGAGGATATACTTGGTAAAACAACTAAGGAAATGGGTTGGCTTGTTGATGAGAAGGCCTATGATGATGCTATACATGAAGTATTGAGCAAAGGAAACAATGTACTAAAGCTTCCGGCACAATGCATTATAAATGGCATTGTTCACAATGTCATGAGCGACAAGAGACCTATTTATGAAAATGGCCAGATAATCGGGCTTATGGGACATGTGATAGACGTTGACGAGGAATTAAGCCGTCTTGACAAGATATACAATGAGCGAAGGCTTGACCCTGTTACAGGACTTATGAATGTCTCTGCACTTGCGGATGTTGCAAGAAGCTATGCTCATAACTATGCTGTCAATAACGTGAACTATGCACTCCTTATCCTGCGCAATGAGTATCACCACCGCATAGTAGAAGATTATGGTGAAGAGTTTGGAAATAAGCTCCTGAAAAGAGCTAGTGAAGTTATTCTTGAGGTCACAGATGGCAAGTGCGCTGTAGCTAAATGCCTTGGAGCTGACTTTGCCATGATAACAGATGTGACTGAAGTTGGAGAACTAAAAGCTCTGGTAGATAAACTTCGAACTGAGCTTGAAAGCATTAAAAAGCTTGATGGCTATGACCTGACGCTCAAAATCAATATCGCCTACAAACTTAGAAACGAAGAAGGCATAACTGATGAGAATATGTACTCAGCAGTATTGGATGTTCTGATGAAGTGAGTACTAATATGGAACTTAAGAACTGTTCGACATGTAAAAAGTTATTTCCATATCCTGGCTATGGTTACATTCTTTGCCCTGAATGCAGGCGCACTGATGAAGCCCAGTTTCAGCTTGTCAAAAAATTTCTTGACCAGTACCCTGGAGCTGAAGGTAAAGAGGTCTTTCTTGCAACCGGTGTGGCAATAAACACATTGATCAAATGGGTAAGGGAAGGGCGCCTGATCTCATCCAATGCCATAAATTTAGGGGCAGTATGTGATATCTGTGGGAAACCTGTGTGTACAGGTAAGCTCTGTCCACAATGCAAACAAGATGTTGTCAGGAAATTCAAAGAGGAAGAAGCAGAAAGTATAGAAAAACTTGAAGAAGTATTGCCTCAAAGTGAAAAGGGAAAGGGCATGCGATTTTTACAATAGAGAGTGGCGGAGGTTCTTTTTTATTTTTTACAAATTGCCTAGGATATGGTACACTACATTGTGCCTATCTAGGCTTTTTTAGTGTGCAATAATATTAGCTTTAAAGGAGATAAATACCATGAAATTGGGCATAGTTGGGCTTCCTAACGTAGGTAAGTCAACACTTTTTAATTCACTTACAAACGCTGGAGCACTTGCTGCGAACTATCCTTTCGCAACAATCGATCCTAACGTAGGAGTTGTAGCAGTTCCTGATAAGAGACTTAAGGCTCTTGGAGATCTCTATCATTCCAAGAAGGTAACACCAGCTACAATTGAGTTCGTAGATATTGCAGGACTTGTTAAGGGCGCATCTAAGGGTGAAGGCCTTGGTAACCAGTTCCTTGCTAACATTAGAGAGACAGACGCTATCGTACATGTAGTTAGATGCTTCGAGGATCCTAACGTTGTACATGTAGATGGTTCAGTTGATCCAGCCAGAGATATCGAGACAATCAACCTTGAGCTTATCTTTGCTGACCTTGAGGTACTTGAGCGTAGAATTGCCAAGGTTACCAAGACAGCAAGAATGGACAAGACAGCAGCCAAAGAGCTTGAGCTTCTCAACAAGATCAAGGCTACTCTTGAGGATAACAAGATGGCTAGAGAGCTTGAACTTGACGACGAGGATGAGAAGGCCCTTATGAACACAATGGATCTTCTCACATGGAAGCCAGTTATCTACGCTGCAAATGTTAAGGATGATGACCTTGCAGATGACGGCGCATCTAACCAGTATGTTGCAGCTGTACGTGAGCTTGCAGCTAAGTCTGGAAGTGAAGTATTCGTAATCAGTGCTCAGATCGAAGCTGAGATTTCAGAGCTTGATGAGGATGAGAAGGCGGAGTTCCTTGACAGTCTTGGACTTACAGAGTCTGGTCTTGATAAGCTCATCGCAGCAAGCTACAGAACTCTTGGACTTATGAGCTTCCTTACATCTGGTGAGGATGAGACAAGAGCCTGGACAATCAAGATCGGTACTAAGGCTCCTCAGGCAGCAGGTAAGATTCATACTGACTTTGAGAGAGGCTTCATCAAGGCTGAGGTTATCAACTACGAGGATCTTCTTCGCGAGGGTTCACTTTCTGCAGCAAGAGATAAGGGACTTGTTCGTATGGAAGGTAAAGAGTACGTCGTTCAGGATGGCGATGTAATTCTCTTTAGATTTAACGTTTAATTCCGAGTCGACGACTATGACATAACAACTAGGGAGGAATGAAAATGCCAGATATAATGGGGAAGATGGACATTGCGTTTCCTAATATAAATGTCTATCTTGAGAATGTTCCTAAGGAATTTTCTGTTTTTGGCTTTACTATCGCTTTGTACGGCGTGATCATAGGCTGCGGCTTTTTGGCAGCGCTGCTTTTGATATCCAGAATTGCTGAATGGACAGGACAGAAGTCTGATGACTACTGGGATGTGGCTGTTTACATCATTATTTTTTCAATAGTAGGTGCAAGGCTTTATTACGTTTTCTTTTCCTGGGACTATTACAAGGACAATCTGGTATCCATTCTCTATCTGAGGAATGGCGGACTTGCCATCTACGGTGGTGTAATAGCAGGTTTCCTTACAGCATTTATATATAGTAAGGTCAAGAAAAAGAGCTTTCTCATGATGACAGATACCATCATGTTTGGACTTGTCCTGGGACAGGTAATTGGCAGATGGGGTAACTTCACTAACAGAGAAGCTTTTGGCGAGTATACAGACGGACTTCTTGCTATGAGACTTCCGGTTGAGATGGTGAGAAACAACGAGATTACAGCTCTGATGCATGAGCACATGAGTGATGTGACCAATTATGTTCAGGTCAGCCCAACATTCCTCTATGAGAGCTTATGGAATCTGTGTCTTCTGATCATTCTGCTGGTATATTGCAAGCACAAGAGATTTAATGGAGAAATTGTTCTGTTATATCTTGGTGGCTACGGCCTTGGAAGAGCATGGATCGAGAACCTAAGAACGGATCAGCTCATCATGCCTCATGTAGGGCTTCCTGTTTCTCAGGTACTTGCTATATGCCTTGTGGTATTTGCAGTAGTAGCAGAAATTGTTGTCAGAATCAGACTTAAAGGTAAAGAAGTAGAGACCTGGCCTTCTGTATAAAAAGCTTTATAAAAAAATTATTTTTGATTTAATAACAAAATATTGAATAGGATTTTACTCTCCGCCCAACTATTTGTAGTTGGGCGGAGATTTTTTATTTTCATTGAGAAATTAGCGAAAAAACAGGGTTGTTAAATGAAAAAAATTACCCTATAATACATTTAGGTGGTAAAAAGTGTCAAAAAGTGGTTAAAAGTGGTAGAAAAGTGGTAAAATAATTTGGGAACAGCATTCAAAGGTGAATATAGTCATTCCATAGACGCAAAGGGAAGACTCATAATGCCTGCTAAATTCCGTGAACTCCTTGGAGAAACCTTTGTGGTAACTAAGGGGTTTGATGGATGTCTTTTTGTGTTCTCACAAGAAGGTTGGGATGCCTTTGAAGAGAAGCTCCAGGCGCTACCTATGGACAAGCCTGAGGCCAGAATGCTGGGAAGATTCTTTATCGCTGGAGCCATTGATGCTGAGGTAGATAAACAGGGCAGAATCCTGATTCCTTCTAACCTACTGGCACATGCTGGAATCGAGAAGGAGGCTGTTATTGCCGGAGTTGGTAATAGAGCTGAAATTTGGAGTAAGGCTGAGTGGGAGAAGGCTAGTAGCTTTGATGACATCAATAGTATCGCTGCCAAGATGAGTGAGTACGGCTTAAGTATCTGAGGATAAATATGGAATTTAAACATTATTCGGTACTTCTTGATGAGTGCCTGGACAATCTGAATATTAAGCCAGACGGTATTTACCTTGATGGAACACTTGGTGGAGCCGGACATTCTTTTCACATCGCTGAGAGACTCACAGCGGGCGGACATCTGTACGGCACTGACCAGGATGAAGATGCTATAGCTGCTGCGACCAAGAGGCTTGAGCCTTTCGCAGACAGAGTGACCATCATAAGAGACAACTACGAAAACGCAGTGATCAGACTTAAGAACCTCGGAGTTACAGGTGTTGACGGAATTCTCCTTGACCTTGGAGTTTCATCCTATCAGCTTGATAACGCTGAGAGAGGCTTTACTTATAAAGAAGATGTTCCTCTGGATATGAGAATGGATCAGAGACAGACTCTTACAGCAAGAGACATCGTCAATGATTATTCAGAGACAGAGATATTTCATATTATAAGAGATTACGGCGAGGACAAGTTCGCCAAGAATATTGCCAAGCACATCTGCATTGAGAGGGCCAAGGCTCCTATCGAGACTACCTTCCAGCTCAATGACATTATAAAGGCTGCGATTCCAGCCAAGATGAGAGAAAAGGGAGGACATCCTTCCAAGAGAACCTATCAGGCAATCAGAATCGCCCTGAACAGAGAACTTGATGTTCTCCAGAATTCTTTGGATGGATTTATCGATTTCCTCAATCCTGGTGGAAGACTTTGCGTTATAACCTTCCATTCATTAGAGGACAGAATCACCAAGAATAATTTCAGAACCAACGAGAATCCTTGCACCTGCCCGCCAAACTTCCCAGTTTGCGTATGTGGCAAGACATCCAAGGGCAAGGTTATTACCAGAAAGCCAATTCTGCCAAGCGATGAAGAGCTTGCAGAGAACAAGAGATCTCAGAGCGCGAAGCTTCGCGTGTTCGAGAAAATCTCATAAAAAGAAAATGATAAAAAACTAGAAGTCGATGCACAAGCCTGTAGACAGCATCGGCACGGAAAAGGAGGTGAAGAACATGGCAACTAGATATGTATACGGCAACACAGTCAGAAGAGTAGCCGACCCAGTTCGCGAGCGCAGACCATACCATGTTCAGCAGCCTCAGCAGCAGAAGAAAAGAAGACATCATATGAGCCTTGGATATTTGTTATTTTTATCTATGGCTGTTATTCTTATGGTTGTGACATTAGCATGGTATATCTCTCTTCAGTCTCAGATCACAAATAGTGTTAAACACATTGCTACTCTTGAGAGTCAGCTCAACACATTGAAACAGGAGAATGATGAGGCGTATAATAGAGCGAATGGAAACGTTGATCTGGATGAAGTAAAAAGAGTTGCTATCCAGGAATACGGAATGACATATGCAACTGAGGGGCAGATTGTGACATACTCTGATGGAGGTGGTAATGACTATGTACGTCAGGTGGCTCCAATTCCCCAAAGTGATGGAAAGTGATACAGAGTAATGAAGAAAAAAAGAACTAGAAACGCCCATAAATTCACCATTGGAATGAAGAAAAAGCTGGTAGTGCTGTTTGTATTAGTACTACTGGCTTTCGTTGGGTTAGGGGTCAGACTCATCCATATCACCATGAATAAGGGTGAAGAATACGAGAAACAGGTCCTTTCCCAGCAGCAATATGACTCAACAACCCTTCCTTTCAGAAGAGGAGAAATTCTGGATGCCAACGGAACAATCCTGGCCTACAGTGAGAAGGTTTACAACCTGATTCTTGATGCCAAGCTTCTCCTACGTGATGAGAAGTATCTGGAGCCAACGATCAAGGCACTTGTAACATATTTCAAGATTGATGCTTCAGAAGTAAGGTCATATCTTAGTGAGCATCCTACATCCCAGTATTATGTACTTGCCAAAAAGCTTTCCTATGATCAGATAGCTGATTTCCAGGAGCTCATCACTCTTGGTTCAGACAAGTATGATGAGAATATTCAGGGAATCTGGTTTGAATCAAGTTACATCAGAAAGTATCCTAATGGTCAGATGGCCTGCGATGTTATCGGATTTACCTCAGGTGATAACTACGGTATGTACGGACTTGAGGAGTACTACAACGATATTCTCTCCGGAACAGCCGGAAGAGAGTACGGATATCTTGATGATGATTCCAAGCTTGAGAGAACTACAATTCCTGCAACTGACGGAGACAGCATTGTAACAACAATCGATGGTAACCTTCAGAACATAGTTGAGAAATATCTCCAGGAATTCAATGATCAGTACGCTAATAATGTAAGAGAAGCTAACGGCGCCAATAATGTCGGATGTATCATGATGGATGTCAATTCAGGAGAGGTTCTGGCAATGGCCAGCTATCCTTTCTATGATCTCAACAACCCAAGAGATACCTCAAGACTTATTGGAATGCCTTCTGTAGATGAGAAGGGCAACAAAGTTAAGGGTGAATCTGTATTTGATTCAGGAGTATATATTACTCAGGAGATGATCGATGGCTTTACTGATGAAGAGCTCTACCAGAACTACAACGCTCTTTGGAAGAACTTCTGCATTACAGATACCTACGAGCCTGGATCAGTTGCCAAGCCTTTCACGGTTGCTACAGGTCTTGAGACTGGAGCTATCACTGGTAACGAAGTATATAACTGTCTCGGTTTCCTTCATGTGGGCGACTACGACATCAAGTGCCATAACACCTACGGTGATGGATATGTATCAGTAGAAAGAGGAATCGAGATTTCCTGTAACGTAGCAATGATGTACATTGCCCAGTCAATTGGCGTCAACAACTTTGCCAAGTTCCAGAAGACCTTCGGCTTTGGCCTTAAGACCAACATTGACCTTGCAGGAGAAGCAAGAACAGAGGGACTTACCTATTCAGCAGCTGACATGGGACCTACAGACCTTGCGGTTAATAGCTTTGGACAGAGTTTTAACGTAGACATGATCGAGATGATCACAGGCTACTGCTCACTTATAAATGGTGGCTATCTCTACGAGCCTCATGTAGTTAAAAAGATTGTCAATTCAAGCGGCGCTACAGTCAAGAACATAGAGCCAAGAGTACTTAGACAGACTATTTCACAGTCTACCTCAGATAAGATCAGGCAGTACTGCGAAGCCGTTGTTATGGGTGATGAGGGTACTGGTAGAACAGCCAGACCAGCCGGCTACCGCATTATTGGTAAGACTGGTACAGCTCAGACACTTCCTCGTAAGAACAGACAGTACGTTGTATCTTTCATGGGTGCAGCGCCTGCCAATGATCCTAAGATTGCGATTTACGTAGTAGTAGACAGACCTAACATTGCTCAGCAGGACCAGGCGAGACTTGCAACAGTTCTTGTCCGCAAGATCCTCACAGAGGCTCTTCCTTATCTCAATATTCCTATGACAGAAGAACTTTCAGAAAAAGAACTGCAGGAACTTGAGGAACTTCGTGAAAAACTTGTAACTCCAATTCTTCCTGAAACTACTGAAGAAAACGCGGAAGAAGGCGCGAGTACAGATGCTAGTACTGAGGGGGCGAGCTCAGACGGAACTGTAAGCCAGGAGGAGCTTGAAGCAGCTCAGAACTCAGAAAATGCAGGCAGATCCTCTATTTGGCAGTCATTTGACGTTGACCCTGAGACGGGGTATTATATTGACCCGGAGACAGGTGATTTACTTGATCCTACTAATGGAAGCCCTGCAGGTGCAGATGACCTTCCGGATTTTGAACATGATCTTCCACAGGGAAATAGTGAGGGAAATAGCGGTGAGTGATTATATTCTTAGAACTTTGATACCAGTATTAGTTTCTTTTTGCATAGCAGTTCTTATCGGACCTAAGGTAATAGAACTTCTAAAGAAGCTCAAGGCCAGAGGAACTGAGAGAGAAGAAGGCCTTGAATCGCATAAGGCCAAGACTGGAACACCAATCATGGGAGGATTCATATTCCTGATTCCTTTTACAATCATTGGAATCTTCTATAGTATGAGCCACAAGGAAGTGATTCCTGTTCTTATCATGACAATTGGTTTTGGAATCATCGGATTTCTTGATGATTATATTAAGGTAGTAAGAAAGCACAACGAGGGACTTCTTCCGTGGCAGAAGCTTCTTGGACAGTTCATCGTAGTAGCTATTTTTGTAGCCTATGTTCTGAATTTTACAGATATGAGGCTTGCACTTGATATTCCTTTTACAGATATAACACTTGATTTTGGTCTCTGGAATATTCCAATCCTGTTTTTCATTGCACTTGGAACAGGCAACGGAACAAATCTTACAGATGGCGTTGATGGCCTCTGCGCATCAGTTACAGCAGTAGTAGCAGGCTTTTTTATCATCGCAGCTATGCACTATAACGCAACAGGTGCTGAGGTAATGTCAGCAGCTATGCTGGGAAGCCTTCTTGGATACCTTGTATATAACGTATATCCAGGAAAGGTAATGATGGGAGACTTCGGATCCCTTGCTATTGGCGGATTTGTTACTAGTATCGCATACGTTATGAACATGCCTATCTTTATTGTAATAGTAGGCTTTATCTACTTTGCAGAGGCAGTTTCAGTAATCATGCAGGTTACATATTTCAAGGCAACCCATGGTAAAAGAATTTTCAGAATGGCTCCACTGCATCATCACTATGAAAAAGGCGGCTGGTCTGAGACTAAGGTAGTGAATGTATTCACAACAGTCACCATCATCATGAGCCTCATCGCCTACGCCGGACTAAAGTAAACTAAAATGGACCAGCAACCCCGTCCCCATGGTCCAAAATTATTCGAAGGAAGTGATTTATATGACAGCAGATTTAAAGGGTAAAAAAGTACTAGTAATAGGTTCAGGTCTCTCAGGAGTTGGTTCAGTCAACCTTCTTAATAAAGTAGGTGCGCTTCCTGTAGTTCTTGAGGAGAATACCAAGGTTACAGAAGAAGATATCAGAAATAAGCTTCATGAAGAGGATAGAGAGAATACCAAGATCATCGTTGGAACAATCTCTGACGAAGACCTTGCTGATATTGTGCTCACAGTACCAAGCCCTGCTGTACCACTTGATGCTCCTACAGTAATGCGTATCAAGGATAAGAACATTCCTATATGGAGTGAGATAGAGCTTGCCTTCAACTTTGCTAAGGGCAAGATGGTTGCTATTACAGGAACAAATGGTAAGACTACAACTACAACACTTGTTGGCGAGATCATGAAAGCTCACTTTGGCAAGGCTTATGTAGTTGGTAATATCGGTGTATCTTATGCTGAGAGCGCTCTTGAGATGGATGAGTCTTCTGTAACAGTTGGAGAGATCAGTTCCTTCCAGCTTGAAGCAGTAGATAACTTCCATGCTAATGTATCTGCAATTCTTAATATCACACCTGATCATCTGAACAGACACCACACAATGGAATGCTACGCGCAGATGAAGGAGAACATCACTCATAATCAGACACAGGATGATACCTGCGTTCTTAATTATGACAACGAATATACTAGAGATTTTGGTGGCAGATGCCCAGCCAAGGTTGTCTTTTTCTCAACAAAAGAAAAGCTCACAGACGGCTTCTATCTTGATAATGAGGATATCTACATGGCAACAGCAGGTAATGCCATGAAGATCATGAATATCCATGATATGAACCTTGTTGGAATGTGTAACGTTGAGAACGTTATGGCAGCAATCGCTATGAGCCTTGCTATGGATGTGCCTCTTGCAACTATCCTTTCTGTTATCAGAACCTTCAAGGCTGTTGAGCACAGAATCGAATTTGTTGCTACTAAGCGCGGTGTTGATTACTACAACGATTCCAAGGGTACTAACCCGGATGCAGCTATTCAGGGTGTAAGAGCTATGTGTAAACCTACAATCCTCATTGGCGGCGGCTATGATAAGGGTAATGAGTACGATGAGTGGATCGAGAGCTTTGGCGATACGATCAAGCTCCTTGTTCTCATTGGCCAGACCAAAGAAAAGATTGCTGAGTGTTGTGACAAACACGGCTTTACAAATTACGTATTTAAGGAAACTTACGAGGAGGCACTTGAGTTCTGTACAGAGAGTGCTAACCAGGGCGATGCAGTTCTTTTATCTCCTGCATGCGCAAGCTGGGATATGTTCCCTAATTACGAGACAAGAGGTAAGAGATTCAAGGACTACGTTAACAAGCTGTCCGACTGAGAATCTATAGTAAAAGATATTTTTATGGTAGGTGCGTTCCATCTACCGCGGGGGGAAAATTGGCAAGAACAGCAGTTATGAAAAAACCTAAAGAAGAAACCTATGTGGATTACAGTTTGATATTTGTAGTCCTGTTTCTTCTGTCTTTTGGACTTATCATGTTATATTCAACCAGCTCCTATGAAGCCGGCGTGAGTATGGGTGATTCAGCCTATTATTTTAAACATCAGCTGGGACCAACTATTTTGGGCCTGGGTGGAATGATCTTTATGTCCTTTTTCCCATACAAAGTATTGCAGAAGCTGACAGTACCTATCTATTTTGCGGCCGTTATTCTGTTATTTCTTTTGTATCCTTATGGTAAGACGGTTAACGGTGCCAGAAGATGGATCATTTTCCACGGTGTATCAATTCAGCCTGCTGAGGTTGCCAAGGTGGCGGTTATCGTATTTACTGCAACTATCATTATCAAGATGCGCAGTAACCTTATGACACCCAAGGGCTACGCTATAGCTCTTTTGTTCCCTGGAATTCTGGCTCTTATGGTTTATAAGATTTCTCAGAATCTGAGTTCTGCTATTATCGTCATGGGAATTGCTGTAATCATGCTGTTCGTAGCTACTCCCGGATATAAGAGATATGTAATTGTTGCCCTTGGTATTATCGCCATAGTTGCGGTTATCATAGTTCTGATCGTCAACGCTGAGGACAGCAGTGGTATGAACTACCGATTCAAAAGAGTTCTTGCCTGGCTTGATCCTGCTGCTTATGCAAGTGATGAGAGTTTCCAGACGCTGCAGGCGCTATATGCCATAGGCTCCGGAGGGATCTTTGGTAAAGGACTTGGCGAGAGCATGCAGAAGATGAAGCTTCCAGAGGCTCAGAACGATATGATCTTCTCTATCATCTGCGAAGAACTGGGACTTTTCGGAGCGATTGCGGTTATGCTCATGTTCCTTCTGCTAATCTGGAGACTTATGATCATCGCCAACAACGCTAATGACATGTTTGGTGCGCTTCTTGTTATCGGAGTAATGGCCCATATTTCTATTCAGGTTATTCTGAATATTGCGGTTGTAACTAATACAATTCCCAATACTGGTATCACACTTCCATTCATCAGTTATGGTGGATCGGCGGTTATCATACAGCTTGCTGAGGTCGGAATTGCGCTCAATGTTGCAAGGAATATTGGAAGGGAATAAGGCAAAAGAGCGATGGCAAAGAAACGACGGAAAAAAGCTGTTAAGAAGCGAAGAAGCGAATATAGAAGCTATCGTCCAACCTTTAGTGAGCGTTTGGACTATCATCTGAATTCGCTTAGATATAAAAAGAGCCTGTTCATCATTCTGGGAATACTTCTGGCACTGGTGATCGCGCTTGTGATAGCACTTAATTACATTGTAGATAATTACAAGGTTACCAATATCTACGTAAGTGGTAATACCCATTACACTAACGAAGAGATAATCGATATGGTAATGACAGATGGCCTTAGCCATAACTCGCTGTATCTGTCTTTTAAGTACAGAGATAAGAGTATCGAGGGTGTGCCATTTGTAGAAAAGATGGATGTAGACATTCTTTCCCCTGATACCATCAGGATCAATGTCTATGAGAAGGCTGTTGCCGGATATATCTCATATCTGGGACATTACATGTACTTTGACAGGGATGGAATAGTAGTTGAGAGTTCCATGGAGCCATCGAGTGTGGTTCCACAGGTAATGGGACTTGATTTTAACTATGTTATTCTTTATGAGAAGCTTCCTGTTGATAACGAGACTGTTTTTGCAGAGATCCTTGACATCACGCAGCTTCTTGATAAGTACAGTCTTCATGCTAATAAGATTTTCTTTGATAACGAGTACAATGTGTACGTATACTTCGACGATGTAGAGGTGAGTCTTGGTACAAGTTCATACATCGACGAAAAAATAATACAACTTCAGTATATTCTGCCTAACCTGGAGGGTAAAAAAGGAATACTGGAGATGAAAGATTTTGACGAAGATACGAAAAACATTACTTTTGAAGAGAAAAATTAGTAAATTGTTTTCGAAAAAACAAAAATTTAGATTAAAAAAACGGGTTGATAATTGAAACAAAAAATCGTATCATAGCTATTAGGAGTTTATGAGGTTTGTGAAGGAGGAGTTGTCTTGCTGGAGATTAAGTCAAATGAGGCTGAATCTGGCTGCAAAATCATCGTTGTTGGGGTTGGCGGCGCAGGTAATAATGCTGTAAATAGAATGGTAGATGAGAATATTACCGGTGTAGAATTCATCGGTATTAATACTGATAAGCAGGCTCTTCAGCTCTGCAAAGCACCTAAGCTTTTACAGATTGGTGAGAAGCTTACAAAGGGTCTTGGTGCAGGTGCTAAGCCAGAGATTGGTCAGAAGGCTGCTGAGGAGAGCGCAGAGGAGATTTCTGCAGCGCTCAAGGGTGCAGACATGGTTTTCGTTACTTGTGGTATGGGTGGCGGAACAGGTACAGGTGCTGCACCAGTTGTTGCCAAGCTTGCTAAGGATATGGGTATCCTTACTGTAGGCGTAGTTACTAAGCCTTTCAGTTTCGAAGCTCGTGTTCGTATGCAGAACGCTATGCTTGGTATTCAGAATATTAAATCAAACGTAGATACTCTTATCGTTATCCCTAACGATAAGCTTCTTCAGATTGTTGATAGACGTACAACAATGCCAGATGCGCTTAAGAAGGCTGACGAAGTCCTTCAGCAGGCTGTACAGGGAATCACTGATCTTATCAATGTACCTGCAGTTATCAATCTTGACTTTGCTGACGTTCAGACAGTTATGAAGGATAGAGGAATTGCTCATATCGGTATTGGTAGCGGTAAGGGCGATGACAAGGCTACGGATGCTGTTAAGATGGCTGTTGAGTCTCCACTTCTTGAGACTAAGATCAATGGCGCATCCAATGTTATCATCAATATTTCTGGTGATATCACTCTTGCTGATGCATCTGATGCTTCTGAGTATGTTCGTAATCTTGCTGGAGATGATGTTAACGTTATCTTCGGTGCTATGTACGACGAGAGCAAGACAGATACATGTACTATCACTGTTATTGCTACAGGTATTGAGGACAAGGTTAATGGAATTCCTGCTCCAAGAGCAGCAGCTCCTGGTGTGGCAGCTACAGCAGTTCCACATGTTGCAGCTCAGGCAGTAGCTCCACAGCCTACAGTTGTTCAGACACCTATTTCACCTGTAACACCTCTTCAGACTGTAGTAACACCTATCCAGCCTGCAGTTGAGACAGTTAGCACAGTTAATATTTCAAGACCTACTCAGCCACTTACTCTGAACAAGCCTTCAGAGATCAAGAGCACAGTTGAGCCTAAGTCCTTGAAGATACCTGATTTCCTTCAGAGAAAATAATTGATATCAAGAGATTATAGCCCCTTGCTATTTGGCAAGGGGCATTTTTATGCTAAAAAAGGGGGTTTTCTTCGAAATTTAGTGTAGAAAAGCTCGAGAATTGATGATACAATAGTTTGTGGAGTGATGTAGTTTTCGCACAATATACAGTGGAAACTAAATAACACATATATATGAGCGCAAAATGGAGGAAACGCTATGAAATGCCCTTTTTGTGGAAAAGACGACACAAGAGTAATTGATTCAAGACCTGCAGATGAGAATACATCTATCAGGAGAAGACGAGTTTGTGACTCCTGTGGTAAACGTTTCACTACATATGAGAAGGTTGAGACTATACCTCTTATAGTAATTAAGAAGGGCGATGTTCGTGAGCCTTATGACAGAGCCAAGATCGAGGCTGGCGTATTCAGAGCATGCCATAAGCGTCCTGTAAGCGCAGAGTAGATCACCAAGATTGTAGATGCTGTAGAGACAGAAGTGTTCAACATGGAACAGAAAGAGATTCCTAGCCGTGCAATCGGTGAGATCGTAATGGATAAGATGAAGAATCTGGATCCTGTTGCATATGTAAGATTTGCATCTGTCTATCGTGAGTTCAAGGATGTTAATACCTTTATGGATGAGCTCAAATCAGTCCTTCGCAAGGAAGCTGATGGAACTATCACAGATACTACAGATAAGAACACACCACTTCTTAAGAAAGAATGATCTTTGATTTAACAGAGCCTTCTTTTGAGGTATAATCGATATTGCAGGCTAAGTAATGAATAGACTATGGAGCTATCAGATTGCGTCTGGTAGCTCTTTTTTATGTGTAAAGCCACTTGGCCTACTCGATTAAGATAATTTAAGGGGATGGGGTAAGAAATGATTTTTGTAAGGGATAAGAAGTTTTACACTACACTTGTAGCTTTTGCACTGCCTATTGCGCTTCAGCAGCTTATAACTGTTGGC
>NZ_JAFRGN010000019.1 GCF_017433805.1 Butyrivibrio sp.
ATGGCCTCTTTTTTCTTGCGTTGACTAGTAAACGGCTAACCCTTATAATTTACATGTTAAGAAAAACTTAAAATATGAGGGGAAAAGTATGTTTAAAAGTTTAAAGAAAGCCTTACTTTCTGTAGGTGCGCTTATCGGGGCAGTGGCGCTCCTGTCTTTATCACCTGTGGCCAAAGTGGATGTTTCTGCAAGAGGCCCAGAGATCGCAATGGGAGTTGATGTTTCCAAATATCAGGGAGGTATCAACTGGCAGCAGGTTAAGAATTCCGGTGTTAAATTCGCAATGATAAGGGTTGGTACCACCAAGAAGGGCATCGACGAGCAGTTCGTTAATAATATTGTTAATGCCAATGCTGCAGGTATCAGAACAGGTATCTATATTTATTCCTATGCTACAACTCCTGAGCAGGCAGCGGCTGAGGCCAATCTTGTACTGGCCTGGATTGCTCCTTATACAGTATCTTTCCCTATAGCAATAGATATAGAAGATTCCTGTCAGAAGGGACTTAACCCTGCGCAGCTTCAGGCTATCGCAGATACATTCTGTGGAATCATATATGCAAATGGTTATGAGCCAATGGTTTATGCCAGCAAGAACTGGTTCATGGGCAGAATGCCTGTTGTATCATCACCTAAGTGGGTTGCTCAGTATGGCAGCGCCTGCGAGTATCCTGGTGACTACGCTATGTGGCAGTCAACAAGTCATGGTTCAATAGCAGGTATTCCTTCAAGGGTTGATATCAACCACCTCTATGTTGATTATTTCAGCCGCATGATTCCTGAGGGCTTCAACAGCTACGGCGGTAACATTTACTACTACCACAATTACAGAAGGATGTCTGGCTGGCTCAATCTGTCAAACGGCAGATATCACGCAGATGCCAACGGTGTTATCAACGCCGGCTGGTTCCAGGATGAGTCTGGAATCTATTATCTCGATCCAACTCAGGGTGGACTTGCCAAGGTTGGTTTTGCAGACATAGATGGTAAAAGATATTTCTTTGATGCCAACGGTGTCAGAAGAACTGGTCTTATAGATGTAGGCGGAGCAATCTGCTATGCAGGCGAAGATGGTGTATGTCAGAAGGGACTTATTCCTCTTGCAGATGGTGTTCACTACTTTGATGATAACTATCTGATGCATGTTGGTCTTACACAGATTGGCAGCAAGCTTTACTACTTTAATGAAGCAGGTGTAATGCAGACAGGAATGCTTGCTTTTGAAATTGGTAAGTTTATGTTCGGAGCTGACGGAGCAGCCATCACAGGCTGGTTTGCCAACGAGCTTGGACAGATGTTTTACTTTGGACCAGATTACAAGGCTACAGTAGGTCTTACAACTATCGACAAGTCAGTTTATCTTTTTGGTAACGATGGTGTTATGTTTACTGGTTGGTCAGGCGATGTTGGAGCAAGATATTACTTCGGCGCTGATGGTAAGATGGTCAAGGGCTGGAGTGCTATTGATGGAAGAGCCTTCTACTTTGGACAGGATGGTCTCATGGCACTTGGACTTGCATCTCTCAAAGATGGCGTTTACTACTTTGATCCTACTGATGGACATATGGTTGTTGGATGGGTTCAGCTTCCTGATGGATGGAGATACTTCGATGCCAACAACGGTAGAATGCTCACCAAGGTATCAGCAGTTCTCGATAACGTAGAATGTACATTTGATAAGAATGGACTTTTAGTTGCTCCTGCCGGATGGGTTCCTGGAACTCCTGCTCCTGTAGATCCTACAGTTGTTGCACAGGCACCAGCACAGCCAACAACAGGAACTCCACAGTAATATATTTTAGAAACTTATTAAGAGCTTACGCAAAAAACGTAAGCTCTTTTCGCATTAATAAGTTAGTATAAAACAGCTAATTGTGATACAATGTAACGGCGAAAAAAATAGAAACGATAACTCAAAAGTGAGGGAATAGAAATGGATTTACAGAGCGCAAAGGCGAAACTTCAGCAGTATGGACAGGAGCACGTCCTTAAATACTACGATGAGCTTACAGAGGCTGAACAGAAGGATCTTCTTACACAGATCGAGGAGACAGATTTTGCAGTACTTGAGAA
>NZ_JAFRGN010000020.1 GCF_017433805.1 Butyrivibrio sp.
AGCTTGGAATGATTTCCATGGATGATGCGATCATGGAGATGTACAGAGCTCAGAAGATTTCAAGAGAAATGGCAATTCAGTTTGCGCAGGATCCGGATACTATGCAGATGAAAATGCTCAGATAAACATATAGGCTGAGAATGATTAGCGGCTAACAATCCCAAGATGATGGTTGGCCGTTTGTGTGTTCCTTGACAAGGAGTGTATAATAACCAATAAAAACAAAAAGAAGGTTTCAAAAATGGATAGATTTAGACAATTTGGATTACAGGTGCAGCGCATGATGGCGCAGGCTTTATATGGACGAAATGGATTCGATGATCTGGCCAGAACATGTAACGTACTTGCAATACTACTCATAGTAGTTAACATTTTTGCCCAGAGCACTGTGATATACATTATTTGGGCAGTGCTGTTCCTTTACTCACTCTTTAGAATTTACTCAAGGAACATCTCAAAAAGATATGCAGAGAACCAGAAGTTCCTGGCAGTAACTGAGGCTCCCAGAAGATACTTAAAGCTTTTAAAGCTTCAGTGGAGAGACAGAGAATATAGCAGATACTACATCTGTCCTAAATGTAAGCAGCAGATTAGAGTTCCTAAGGGAAAGGGCAGGATTGAGATCAGATGCCCTAAATGCAGTGAGAGATTCACTAAGAAAACCTGATACTCAAAAACTAAATAAATATAGCTCTACAGGCTTTGCTAAAACTGAGGATCTAGACGATTCTGCACTTTGGTATAACGCATAAATAGCGAAATAAAGGCCTTTCTTTAGCTGAAAAAGAAGTTTACCCAGCATCCATGCGGGTTTATTATGGTTATAGCATAGAAAACACCATAATAAAGGAGATGGACATGAGCTTAGATGAACTTAGAACAGATGTAGCGCGTAAACAGAAGAAGGGCCTTCCTTTTATAGGAGCGTCAATAGTTATCTGGCTGCTGATTCTTATTACTTGTTCTTTGAAGCTTCCGATTCGTCTTCAGAATATGATTGTCTTTTGCTGTTCCTGCCCACTGATGCCACTTGCAATGCTGATCGGCAAATTTATCCATGTTGATATTTTTGATAAGAGTAATGAACTTGGAAATGTGGGATTTCTTTTTACTCTTAATCAGTTCCTGTATCTTCTCATCGTAATGTGGGTGTTTAGCGCAGTTCCGGAGAAGATGGTCATGGTGTATGCCATGGTGTTCGGAGCACATCTCCTGCCATATTCATGGCTTTATAAATCCGTAGCTTATAGAGTGTTTGCTATTATTATTCCTATAATCTCACTGGTTATAGGATGTATGTATCCTGCCATGGTTGTGGCAGCAATCATGCTTATTATTGAGCTTGTATTTGTGGTATGCTTGATAATTGAGGCGAAAAGCTTAATACATGTTTGATGCTTTCATTGATTACGCCTGTGATCGGACATGAACATGGCGTCAAAAAGGCTGTATAGAGAGAATGAAGAAGTGGTGGACCAGTACTGATTAAGAGTGGTCTGTTGTAACGGGAATCTGAGCAAGGATGACTGAAGCGAAGATAAGTACACATCCGGCGATTTCTCTTCCTGTCATAGTCTGACTGAGGATGAGCCATCCAAATATTGAGGAAAAGACAGACTCAAGACTCATAATAAGTGAAGCAAAGGCTGGATTTAAGTCGCGCTGACCGACAGCCTGAAGGGTGTAGCCAACGGCGCAGGAGAAAATTCCGGTGTACAGAATAGCAACCCAGGAGCCTGCGGTAGACAGAGAGCTTGTCCAGGCAGCAGGATCTGGAATGAATTCAAATATAAATGCAGCGATAATAGAGAATGCGCCGCTTACGAAGAACTGAACGCAGGCAAGCGCAACAGGACTCATGATAGGCACGTAGTGGTCTACACATAGAATCTGAATGGAAAAGAGAAATGCGCAGGCCAAAAGTGACAGCTCTGCGGAAGATAGATTAAAGCCTTCACCAGCTGTCATGCATAGTAGATACAGGCCTACAAGAGCAATAGCTACAGCTGGCCATACAAGGGCAGAGCACTTTCTGCCTATGAAAAGACCTATGATAGGAACAAGAACTATATAGCACGCAGTCAGAAAACCTGCTTCACCAGCACTGGCGCCAAGAGTGATGCCAAGCTGCTGAAAGGTTGAAGCCAGGAAAAGAGCAAGACCGCATATTATCCCACCGAGAAGCTTATAAAAAGGTATCTTGGTGGGTTTTATATTGTGACCTTTCAGGAATGGAAGAAGACAGATTCCCCCGATAATAAATCTGATTCCGTTAAAAGTAAAGGTTCCAACGCTTCCACTTGCGTAGGACTGCGCAACAAAAGCAGCGCCCCATACAATGGATGCCAGAAGTAGATATAATGAACTTTGAATTTGTTTTGATTTAATCTTAGCCATAACGCTTCTCATTATAGCAGAAAAAATATTTAGTGGTCTGCAATTTGATTGAAGGAAACTTTTGCCTTGGCTATAATTAAATACAAATGATGATCAGGTTCAGGAGGCCTTTATGGAGAATTTCAAATTATATACACCAACAGAAGTTGTTTTCGGAAAAGATACAGAGAATCAGACAGGAGAAACTGCCAAAAAGTACGGCTCTAAGGCTCTTCTTGTTTTTGGAAAGGGAAGCGTAGTAAAAAGTGGACTCCTTCAGAGAGTAGAAAAGTCTCTTTCTGATGCAGGAGTTGAGTACAAGGAATTTGGCGGAGCAAAGCCTAATCCAACCCTTGCTCATGCTCAGGAAGGCATTAAGGAAGCTCTTTCTTTTGGGGCTGACATGATAATTGGTGTTGGCGGCGGAAGTGCCATTGATACAGCTAAAGCCATTGCACACGGAGCAGCTAATCCAGATGAAAACCTTTGGAATCTCTGGACCAGAAAGGTACCTCTTACCAAGTCGCTTCCAGTTGGCGCAGTTCTTACAATTGCCGCAGCAGGCAGTGAGATGAGCGATTCAGCAGTTCTGACCAATGAAGAGCTTGGCAAGAAGAGCGGCATAAATACTGACTTTAACAGATGCAGATTTGCTATCGTTAACCCCCAGCTTGGACAGACTCTTCCCAAAGAGCAGCTTGCAGCCGGTGTTACAGATATCATGATGCACACAATGGAGCGCTACTTTATTCCTGACAGTCACTGCGATATGACAGATGAGATTGCAGAAGGACTTCTTAGAACAGTTATTAAGAATGGCGCGATTATTGTTGCTGATCCATCAGACTACGATGCTATGAGTGAGGTGTTCTGGGCATCAAGCCTTTCTCACAACAACCTTACAGAGTGCGGAAGAGGCAAGGATTTCTCTGTTCATAAGCTTGGACATGCACTTTCTGCCAAGTACGATGTAACTCACGGGGCTTCACTTTCTGCAGTATGGGGTGCTTGGGCAAAAGAACTGTATAAGGGCGCAGTTCCCAGATTTGCCAGATTTGCTCGTAAAGTCTGGAATGTTGCTGAAGAAAACGACGAAGCAGCAGCTCTTGCCGGAATCGAAAAGACAGTAACTTTCTTTAAATCTATTGATATGCCAGTTAGTTTGACTGATCTTGGAGTTGATCCTTCAGATGAAGACATCAAGGCACTTGCACTTGATGCAACTATGAACGATACGCTTAAACTCTCAAGAATCAGACCACTTGCTGCTGTAGATGTTGAGAAAATCTACAAAAACTCCATCTTAAGAAAATCTTAAAGAAATCTTAAGAAAATCGCAAAGATTTTTCAGATCGACCTGCTATAAAATAGGCAGGTCGATTTTTTATGTCTATGCAAAATATTTAAGTCTAGAAAGGATATATATGTTTAGTTCAATTGTTTCAGGGGCTGTACATGGCATATCCTCGTACCTCATGCAGGTAGAGGTGGATGTGTCGGATGGGCTTCCTGGCTTTAATATGGTCGGCTTCATGAGCGGAGAAGTTCGGGAAGCCGGCGAAAGAGTGAGAGTAGCCCTCAAAAATCTTGGCTACAAGATTCCAGCTTCCAAGATCACGATCAATTTATCTCCTGCAGATATCAAGAAAGAAGGCGTGATCGTGGATCTGCCTGTGGCTATAGGTATTCTGACGGCCATGGGGGAAATTGCAGAGGATCGGCTCAAAGACATTATGGTGCTGGGAGAGCTTGGCCTTGACGGCGAAGTTAAGTACATTAACGGGACGCTTCCGATTGTAATTAAAGCCAAAGAATCAGGCTTTAAGACAGTTCTTTTACCACAGAGTAATGCAAGGGAGGGAGCGGTTATCGATGGCATCAGGATAATCGGTGTTTCATCCCTTCAGGAGGCGGTAGCGTATCTGTGCGCTGAAGATAATGAGAGGGATTTGCTTATAAGCCCGACTATTGTTGATATTAAGGAACTTTTCAGAAAGAGTGAATATGATGATACCAACCTTGATTTTGCCGATATTAACGGACAGGCTGCTGTTAAAAGAGCTGTAGAAGTTGCTGCAGCGGGTTTCCACCATATTCTGATCGTTGGGCCGCCAGGTTCCGGAAAGAGTATGGTGGCTAAGAGACTTCCGACGATACTTCCGCCTTTATCACTACAGGAAAGCCTTGAAGTATCAACGATTTATTCCGTCGCAGGAATGCTGGGCAAGAATGATGCCTTGATAACCAGGCGCCCATTTATGAGCCCTCATCATTTAATTACTGAGACCGCCCTTACCGGAGGCGGCAATATTCCTCATCCCGGAGTCATTTCCATGGCTCACAGAGGAGTTCTTTTCCTGGATGAAATGCCAGAGTTTCCAAGAGCAAAGCTTGATCTGCTAAGACAGCCTATTGAGGATAGAAAAGTAAATATCGTAAGGACTAAGGGGAAATTCACCTATCCATCAGACTTTCAGCTTGTAGGTGCCCTGAATCCTTGTCCCTGTGGCTATTATCCGGACAGGAACAGGTGCAAGTGCTCGCCTAATGAGATAAGGCGCTACCTTGGCCATATTTCCGGCCCGATATTAGATAGAATTGATATCTGTGTCGAGGCGCCAAGAGTTGATATTTCTGACCTTACGGAAAAGACAAAGCGGGTAAATGAATCCAGTAAAACCATAAGAGAGCGCGTTATGAAGGCCAGACTTGCTCAGGAAGAGAGATTTAAGGGCACTGAGATACGCTTTAATTCAGAGATGACTCCGTCTGATATCAAGAAGTACTGCAGACTTGGAATTCGCGAGCAGAGCTTTTTAGAGAACGCCTTTTGCACTATGGAGCTCAGCGCCAGAGCCTATCACAAGATTCTGAGAGTTGCCAGAACCATAGCGGATATCGATGAGTCTGAGGATATTAGGGAAATACATCTGATGGAAGCAGTAAGCTACCGAATGACAGACGGCAAGTACTGGCATCAGAATGAGGAATAAAGGTATGAGAAAGGAAGATGATCACAAACCGATTGTGGTCATGGATATTTATGACAGAACAGAAGATTTATACAGAAAATGATTATGCCCACTGGCTCTTTAATGTGCCAGGTTTGGGCAACAGGGGAATAGACAAACTTCTTTGTAATGGTATGAACTGCAGAGAGGTTTTTGAAGCTGATGCTAAAGAGTTTAAGGGGATAATTACTGATAAGCAGATAAAGAGTCTCGAGCAGACCAGAAGGAACTGGGATTTTGAAAAAGAAGCGTTAAAGCTCTCTAAAAAAGGGATTTCTTTTATCTCAAGAATCGATGAAAGATTCCCTGAAAAGCTTAAGAATATACCAGATCCTCCTTTTGCGCTGTATGTAAGAGGTAAGCTTCCGGATCCGGATAAGCCATGTGTTGCCATAATCGGTGCCAGAATGTGCTCTGAGTATGGCAGGTATATGGCCAGAAACTTCGGAAGAGGACTTGCGCTTGCTGGAGTACAGGTAATAAGCGGAATGGCAAGAGGAATCGATGGAATCAGTCAGAAGGCTGCTCTGGAAGCAGGAGGTACATCCTATGGAATTGTGGGAAGCGGCGTTGATATCTGTTATCCGGAAGAAAATATGGATGTATACAGGCAGTTGTGTGAAAACGGAGGAGTTATATCTGAATTTCCACCTGGAACATATCCCAAAGCCAATTTCTTTCCCATGAGAAATCGTATTATCAGCGGCCTTGCGGATGTTGTGCTTGTCATAGAAGCAAGGGAAAAGTCCGGAACTCAGATAACTGTAGATACTGCGCTTGAACAGGGAAGAGATGTACTGGCTGTTCCGGGTAGGATCACTGACAGGCTTAGCGATGGTTGCAATCTCCTCATCAGCCAGGGGGCAGGAGTTGCTCTTGGGGTGGATGATGTTCTGGGAAGACTTTGGGAGATACAAAAGGGGTTGGAACCACCCAAAAAGGAGAAGGCAGAAGAGAACGAAGAGCAAGATTCCATGCGGGTTTTTTCGAAAACTGTGGAGGATGAGATCATGGACATAATTGATGTTATTCCGGTTTCTGCATCTCAGATCCTTGAAAATTTAAATTCCAAAGAAATTGAGTTATCAATTCCGCAACTTATGAGCCATTTAATGGAGCTTAATTACAAGGGTAAAATCATCCAGGAAGGCGTATATTACAGGAAAAAGATGGATGTGTGAATTTTACAGGCTAACGATATTGAAATAAAAGTTGCGCAATATTAAAAATGTGATACCGTTTGCGCAAAACGTTTCCGGTAACGTAACCGAAAACGTTACCGATTTAAAAGTCAATGTGCATTTTGTATAAAATTGGCGATATTTTATCATACAATGTGCTCCATTGACAAAAAAATGCACAAAGCATACACTTTTTTATAGAGCAACCGATTGCGCGATGCGCAACCGCAAAATGGCCATTTTAAATCGGCTTTTGGCCATGTAAACAATTTACTAATTGGAGGAAGAAAAATGAAAAAGAAATTGGTATCTGTTTTATTAACAGCTGCTATGGGCGCTTCACTTCTTGTTGGATGCGGATCAGATGCAGCACAGACTGCTCAGGATACAGCTGAGGCAGTTCAGGAGACAGCTACAGAAGTAGCAGAGACAGCTACAGAAGTTGCTGAGGCAGTTCAGGAAGCAGCTGGCGATGTTGATCCAGCAGCTTACAATGGAAAAGAAGTTAAGGTTTGGGTTGCTGAGAACGTTGTAGATTTCACTAACGAGCAGATCGAGAACTTCAAGACAGCATATCCTCAGTACGCTGGTGTTAACTTCACAGTTGAGCCAGTTGGTGAAGGCGATGCAGCTGGTAACATCATCACAGACGTTACAGCAGGCGCTGATGTATTTGGATTCGCACAGGATCAGCTTACAAGACTTGTAACAGCAGGTGCTCTTGAGGAAGTTAACCCTGATTACCTTTCAGCAGTTGAGACTGCTAACTCAGCAGGTGTTGTTGAGGCTGGTAAGGTTGGCGGAACTCTTTATGCTTATCCTATGACAGCTGATAACGGATATTTCCTTTACTATGATAAGAGCGTTGTAACAGATCCTTCCACACTTGAGGGTATTGTTGAGCAGTGCGAAGCTGCAGGCAAGAACTTCTACATGGATATGACTGGTTGGTATCAGGTAGCATTCTTCTTCGGAACAGGCTGCCAGCTTACATATGATACAGATGATCAGGGTAACTTCACAGGATGCAATGTTGACTATGCATCAGACAAGGGTCTTGTGGCTCTTAAGGAGATGATCGAGCTTGCTTCTTCATCAGCTTACCAGGCTGGTTCTTCAGCTGGCGATGCTGTTAACTATGCAGCAATCATCGATGGTACATGGGATGCTGATACAGTAAAGAGCGTTCTTGGTGACAATTACGCTTGTGCTAAGCTTCCTACATTCACAGGTTCAGATGGCAACACATACCAGATGAGCGGATTCAACGGATGCAAACTCCTTGGTGTTAAGCCTCAGGAAGATGAAGATAAGCTTCAGATCTGTGATGACCTTGCATACTACCTCACAAACGAGGAAGTTCAGCTTGCAAGATTCAATGCAGTTGGTTGGGGCCCTTCAAACTTAAATGCTCAGGCATCAGACGCTGTTAAGGCTAACGAAGCTCTTTCAGCTCTTGCAGATCAGTTCGCATTCACAATTCCTCAGGGCAACTATCCTGGAGATTACTGGTCACGTGCTGAGTCACTTGCAGGTGATGTTAAGGACGCATTCCAGAAGGCTTCTGATGAGGACCTTACAGCTGCACTTGAAGCATACCAGGCTGACCTTGAGTCATATGCTAAATAATTGATAATCATAGGCATTTCTGCCGATTATTACGAAACTTTTGCTTAATGTTCTTCCGGTGGAAAGACGCTTTCTGCCGGAAGAATTATTGTTAGGAGAACTTGGAGGAAGCAGATATGGCTAATACAAAAGGTGGCCAAAAAAAGAAAAATGCAATTGCTGATTTCTTTAGTATGTTAGGAAAAGACCTAAAGGAAATCGGTGTTACTTTTAAAGAGGGAGATTTTAAGACAAAGATTTCATTTCTGATCTTTGGCTTTGGGTCTTTGCTTCGCGGCTTATGGCTGAGAGGACTGACTCTTTTAGCTGCTGAGTGTGGACTTTTATATTTTATATTCTCATTTGGATGGTCATATTTTTCCAAGATAGGAAGTCTTGGAACTATTGCTACTACCAAGCAGGGAAGGAAAACAGTATATGGAGACAACAGCTTTTTGATACTGCTGTTTGGTCTTCTTACTTTGTTTGCGGTTATCGCATTTATAGCTATTTGGAGAATAAATGTCAGAGTTAATCGCAATGAAGAACTTATTATCAAAAATGGCAGAAAGCTTCCGTCAAACAAAGATGACTTCAAGTCACTCTTTGATTCTAATTTTGACAAGACACTTCTTGCACTTCCTGTTGCAGGAGTCTTTGTATTTACAGTGTTGCCTATCGTGTTCATGATATGCGTTGCCTTCACCAATTATGACGCTAACCATCAGCCACCTTCTAATCTTTTTACATGGGTTGGCATTGAGAACTTTAAGAATCTGTTCTCATTTGGTACAGCAGGCTTTGGTGGAACATTCGTGACAGTTCTTATCTGGACGCTTGTATGGGCCTTTTTTGCTACATTTATCGATTATTTCCTTGGTATTGCAGTTGCAATGCTGATCAATAAAAAAGGAATCAAGTTCAAGAAATTGTGGAGAACAATCCTCGTAATGACAATTGCTGTTCCACAGTTTGTATCACTTTTGTATGTTTCCAAGCTATTTGCTAATGATGGACTTATAAACGGATATCTTCTCAAGTGGGGAATCATCGATCAGGCAATTCAGTTCTGGGTTAATCCTACACTTGCCAAGATCACTATCATAGTTGTTAATATCTGGATTGGTATTCCATACATGATGCTGATAGCAACAGGACTTCTTATGAATATTCCTGAAGATCTCTATGAGAGTGCACGAATTGACGGTGCAACTCCATGGCAGATGTTCGTTAACATTACAATGCCATATATGCTGTTTGTAACAGGACCGTTCCTTCTTACTCAGTATACAGGTAACCTTAATAACTTTAACGTTATTTTCCTTTTGACACAGGGACAGCCCAAGACAGGAAACCTTGTTGGAGGAGCCGGACGTACGGACCTTCTCATTACATGGCTTTATAAGATGACTATTAACGATACCAATTACCGTATGGCTGCTGTAATAGGTATCATGGTATTCGTTGTAACTGCTGGAATCAGCCTTGTTGTTTATAACTTATTACCATCTGTCAAGGACGAGGAGGGCTTCCAATAATGGCTAATACAAATACTGGTTCAATGAAAAGAAAAAGAGCTGTAGGAAATTTCTTCGGCTATGTTTTACTTATTCTCATAAGTTTGATCTGGCTTTTCCCATATTTTGGACTTCTTATGGCAAGCTTTAGATCTTTTGATGCATCTATTGAATATGGTGGAGTTGTAGACTACATAATTCCACACACATTTTCACTTGATAACTACAAGTTTTTGTTTAATGGTCAGACCAATTATGTAAGATGGTATGCCAACACACTGATCATCTCAATATTTGTATCACTGTTTAATACATGTATTGTTCTGTGTGTAAGTTATGCACTTTCCAGAATGAGATTTGCGGGAAGAACATTCCTCATGAGATTCTGGCTGGTTTTGGGAATGTTCCCTGGATTCCTTACAATGATCTGTCTGTATTTCCTTCTCAAGCAGATGGGACTTACTCAGGCAGGAGCTATTCCAGGACTCATTCTTGTATCTGTAGCAAGCTCGGGTATGGGCTACTATGTATGTAAGGGTTACTTTGACACAATTCCCAAGGCGCTTGATGAGGCTGCCAGAATTGACGGTGCTTCTCGCGCAAGAGTCTTTTTCCAGATGATAATTCCTATGGCTAAGCCAATTATCATTTACACAGCTCTTGTAGCATTTATGGGACCATGGTGTGATTACGTTTTCGCTTCATATATTGCTTTTGGACATGATGCAAGTTACAATGTAGCAGTTGCCATGCAGAGATGGATGGTTGTAGGCGACTATCAGGGTTACTTCACAAGATTCTGCGCAGGCGGAATTGTAGTTGCAGTTCCTGTTACTATTTTGTTCATGTTCCTTCAGAAATACTACGTAGAGGGTGTTACTGGTGGAGCAGTAAAGGGCTGAGAGAACTTGGCGAGGTTTTGTCGAGCCTAGTTCGAACGTCTACCGGCTCACGAAGTGAGAGCGGTAGGTTCCTTTTCTAGGTTAGTGAGAATCCCAGAGAGGACTTGGCTCGATAAAACCGGCTCACGAAGTGAGAGCGGTAGGTTCCTTGTTCTTATTGTGGTGAAAGTGTATGACTGACGAGAAAATTACAATCGATGACGTGGCCAAGGCTCTTGGTATTTCCAAGACTACTGTTTCCAGAGCCATTTCCGGAAAGGGAAGAGTGGGGAATAGTACAAGAGCCAAGGTTATGGATTTTATTGAAAAGCATAATTACAGGCCTAATGTCATGGCCAGGGCGCTTGCTCAGCAGAGGACTTTTAATATCGGCGTCGTCTGGCCTGATGACTATAATGCTGTAGATCTTCCTTTTTTCCAGAGATGCATGATCGGAATGAGTGAGATCACATCGAGTTTTGGTTATGATATAGTGGTGTCCCTTATTGCAGGTGATGACCTGTCCAGTTTGAAGAGAATAATAGAGAATCATAAGGTTGATGGGGTTGTGCTGACCAGGACTATGGTCAATGATACACCGGCCAAGTATCTGAAGGAGTCGGGAGTTCCCTTTGTTGCCATAGGCAAAACCGATGATCCTGATATTATTACTGTGGATAATGACAATCTTGGAGCCTGCAAGGAACTTACATCTATACTTCTTGCCAAGGGACTTAGGAAGCTTGCATTAATAGGAGGTTCCACCAATCATATAATTACCAGGACAAGGTACGAAGGCTTTGTTAATGCTTTTGAGAGTATGGGGCTTGATGTTGACCAGAATCTGGTTTATCTGGATGTTGAGAATAATATCAAAATAGGCGGTATCATCAAATCGATTCTTAAAAAAAACATAGACGGTGTTATCTGCATGGATGACAGTATCGCGGGAGAGGTTATTTCAAGATGCCGTGATGAACATATAAAGATCCCTGATGATCTTCGAGTGGCGTCTTTTTATAATAGTTCACTTCTTGAGAGTACTGTTCCTTCGGTTACATCCCTTAATTTTAATGACAGGAATCTTGGAGCTGAGGCAGCCAGAACACTGCTTGCGATAATAGCAGGGGAAAATGCTCAGAGCAAGATGCTCAAGAATTACGAAGTGATTTTAAAAGAAAGTACTAAGTGATAAGCATGGGCGATGATTATACTGATCACCGCCCATGTAGTGTATATGAGAAAATGAGGAGAAAAGTTATGAAGATAACTTCTGGGTCTAAGGTTGGTTTTGACAATGTAAGCCTTCTTGTAGATGGAAAAAGATGGTTCCCTATGATGGGAGAGATGCATTTTAGCAGATATCCCAAGAAAAATTGGGAACAGGAACTATGCAAAATGAAGGCCGGTGGCATAGATATTGTTTCTCTTTATGTTATCTGGATCCACCATGAAGAGATACGTGGCGAATTTGATTTCACAGGCGACAGGTGCCTTAGAGACTTCCTTGAGACTGTCAAGAAAGTTGGAATGTACAGCATATTAAGAATCGGACCATGGGCTCACGGAGAAGCGAGAAATGGAGGCTTCCCTGACTGGCTCTTGGAGGATGCAAGGAAAAGGGGCTATGAAGTAAGAAGCAATGCTCCAGAGTACCTTGAACATGTGAGAAACTTTTATTCTAAGACTTATGAGCAGGCTAAGGGATATTTTATCAAAGATGATGGCCCTGTTATTGGAATACAGATAGAGAACGAGTTTGGCCACTGCGGAGGTCTCACTGGCGATGAAGGTGAGAAACATATGCAGACTCTTAAGGCTATGGCAGAGGAGATTGGCTTTGTTACTCCTATATACACAGCAACAGGCTGGGGTGGCGCTGTTACAGGTGGAATGCTTCCTGTTATGGGTGGCTACTGTGAAGCTCCATGGGATCAAAGATTAACTGAGATAGAGCCAAGCGGAAACTATATTTTTACAAGAGAGAGAAATGACCATAATATCGGTTCTGATCATGGACTTGGTGCGGGAATTACTTTTGACATGAATAAGTTCCCATTCCTTACAGCTGAGCTTGGTGGCGGCGTTCAGGTTACTCACCACAGAAGACCTATAGCTACAGGCCTTGATACAGCTGCAATGACCATGACCAAGATTGGATGTGGAGCTAATCTGCTGGGATATTATATGTATCACGGAGGCACAAATCCCAAGGGTAAACTTACAACTCTTCAGGAGAGCAGAGCTACTGGTTATCCTAATGATCTTCCTGAGTATTCCTATGATTTTAATGCTCCTCTTCGTGAATTTGGTCAGATGGAAGGAACTTACAGAGAGGTTAGACTTATAGCAAGCTTCATCCATGATTTTGGAAATGACCTGTGCGATATGAACTATGTCGAGCAGCCTGGAAACCCTCTTAAGCCTGATAATTTAACTGACCTTCGTACATCAGTAAGATACAAGAAAAAAACTGATGAGTCCGGCAAAGAGTTTAATAAAGGATATCTTTTTGTAAATAATTATCAGAGAAGATATGAGATGGCTCTTCACAAAGATATAGAACTTACAGCTTATGCGGAAGATGGCCAAACAAAGCTTGCATCCTTTGCAAGACGCGATGTAGCAAATGGAGACTTTTTCTTTTACCCATTCAATATGGAGGTAGGCGCTAAGGCGCTTGTAACTATTGATGCTACTCCTATGTGCATTATTCATGATGCCTGCGGTCAGGGACGCCATGCCTACGTCTTCTACACTGATACTGACAGAGAAGTATCTATGGATATTCAGGGAGACCTTGATGGCAATAAGATCATTGTTTTGAGCAGAGACGAAGCAGTTCATGCATCCAAAGTAGTGATAAATGGTAAAGAGCATCTGATCATTTCTGCTGCAGAGGCTGTAACTGATGCTCACGGAGATGTTAATCTTTTCTTTGAAACTGAAGCTGATTCAAAGCTTGTATTCAGGGCATATCCTGAAATTAGTGGCAGCCTTGATAAGTTCGCCTGCCAGAAAGCAGCTATTGCAGACGGCGAATATACAACTTCAGATGCTTTTGCAATATATGAGAGCAAAGAAGTATATAAGAATACTGCAGAGGCTTCCTTTGAATTAACAGGAAAAGAAGGTGGCGGACTTCACTATAAGCTGTCGATTGCAAATATGTCACCTGATGCAAATGAAGTTTATGCGCATCTTGATTTTACAGGTGATATTGGAAAGCTCATAATAGGTGGAGAAATTGCAACTGATACCTTCTACACAGGCCAGATATGGGAAATAGGACTTAAGAGATATGCGGAAAGTGCCTTAAATGCTGAGGTTACAATTACTCCTTTGTGTGCGGAGGATAAGAAACGCATGTATTTACAGGAATGGCCTGACATGACAGACGGAAAAGCATGTGAATTGAAAGAAATACGTTTAAGCACACAATTTGCTATCAAAATTGCATAAACTTTAGTATAATAGTGTTATCGAAAGTTTGCGCTTTCGGTAACACTTTTTCTTCTGATTAAGTACTTTTGGGGGCAGGACATGGCTGATGGCAATATGACAATGACATATTCTGCAATCGTTCGGGACAAGGATGGAAGGAAAATAGTCCGGGTCAAGTTCGAGAGAATGGGCAAAGGGGTTATGGAAGTAGCAGAAGGAATCCTTCCTGATTGTAAGATTATCAGCCAGAATGGATACACAGCTGAGGAAGTCACAGGATTAGAGGAGTATTTAAGGGGGAATTTGGATGACTTTATGAGCAAAGCCAAGGTTATCAGCAATCCGCTGAAGTGGCTTTGATAAACTAGCTGGAGGCTAGCGCATGCAGTATAACTACTACTTTGATATCTGCGCTTTATGTATAATCGCAACCATAGCCATAACGACTATGTCCCGAAAGGCTGTTCCGGCCTACAGGCAGAAAGCTTATGGCCTTCTTGTTTTGGCGATTTTTGTAGCCACTGCAGCTGAGAGAGTGGAAACATTCCTTCAGATGCATCCAGTTAATGCGCCCTGGTATCATGGCGCAGAAATGACCTTTGGCTCTATCTATTTCCTTGCACATCTGTTTTCTGCTACATCTTATATGCTCTATATCATGTCCGTTTTGGACATCTATGTTAATTTCAGAGAACTGAAAAACTTCATGCAAGTGGCCTTTGGATATCTTGTGGGCGTTGTTTTTGTGGCAATTAACCTCTTTGTTCCGGTTCTTTTCTACTATTCAGAGGATGGACTGTATCACAGGGGCGATTATATCGGCATCTATTACGTTATAGCTTTTTACTATATAGCTACTGGTGTTTCTCTCATGCTCAGATATAACAAGCTCATGAGAAGTAAGACCAGGCTCTTCATTGCGTCCTACGTAGTCTTTGTTGTTATTGGTATCGCGCTCCAGTTCTTTTTCCCATCTCTTCTTATCGAAAACTTCTGCAACACAGTAAGTGCGACGCTTGTTTTCATCACACTTCAGAATCCAAGTGAGATGGTAGATGATGGTCTTAACATGCTCAACAGAAAGGCATTTCTGGAAGGCCTTGATCTTAAGGTTAAGAGAAAAGAGCCTCATAGTACTATCTTTGTAACTATCGACAACGTTGGAGCGCTCAGTGCAGAGATTGGTTATAAGCAGGCTCAGAACGTTGTTAAGCTGATTGCTAATTACCTTAGGAATGTAGGTTTTAAGGAGTATGGACTCCAGAGCTATGCATATAGATATGCAGAGTATATGTTTGCTGTGACGATCCATAGTAAGGATGATGAAAAGATAAGACAGCTCCTTGAAAAAATTGCCCTAAGACTTAATGAGCCTTGGAATAGCTCGGGTATGGCAATCAGAGTAGAGGGACATTGCTTTCTTATGAGATACCCTGTTAATTACATGACTACTGCTGAACTGATGAGCAGAATCGATATTGTTACTCAGGATATTCCTACCGCTGAAGAAACAATAGTTGATATAGACAGTGTGGAATTCAAAGAACTTAAAAAGGCCAGAGATTATGACAATACGGCCAGAATAAGCCTTGATAAAAAGGCCTCTGTTATTAAGTATCAGCCGGTTTTATCCAAAATTTACAAGATAAACTACAGCGCTGACGTAATCTTTTTTCCATTGGATAAAGATGGCAATGAGATTGATTTAAGGAAGCATATACCTGATGTCAAAACAACACAGACTCTTATGGACGTAGATGAGTACGTGTACAGAAGAGCTTGCCGAGCTCTGTCTTTTTGGAATGACGGAGATAAAAAAGGCAAATACAGAGCTGTTGTCGGACTTTCTCAGGGCGAGATATCCAAAAATGATTTTGTCAGAAGGATCAAAAAGATACTGAGAGAAGAGAACGCAGAGGCTTCATGGATAAGCCTTAAGCTCACAGAGACTACAGTTACTACCATGAACAAGGTTGCTGAGCATAACTTAAGGCTCTTGGGAGAAATGAACAGCTACATTATTGTGGATAAATTTGGAAGCGGCTATGGAGACCTGGATAGAATTCTGTCTCTGCCTGTATTTCAGATTAATCTGGATATATCGGTACTTCGAATGGCTCAGGCTTCAGAAAAGATGAAGCTTGTGGCAGAAGGAATTGTTAATCTGTTCCATGACGTAAGTATCTTTGTTGGCGCTACAGAAATAGAGAATGAAGAAGACAAAATGATGGCAGAAGAACTGGGATGTGATTTCCTTATTGGAGATTACATGGGCGAACCTATGCAGGATAGTTCTTATGTCAAGTTTATTGATGCGTATTTTGAGGAAGGTTGATAATTAATGGGACTTATTACTAAACCTCAAACTTATAATATATGCTTCTCGATAGCAGCTCTTGTGCTTATTTTTGTTACTTATCTGATTCATGCTTCAGAAGAAAAAGTATTCAACAGGCAGGGGCATATTTTTGGCGCCCTGATTTTTGATGCATTCATGCTGAATCTGATGGGGCTTATACATAACGCATATCTTTATAGTGATGTCGGCGCTGCAGCAATAGGCTATGACATCAACTGCTACGTGGTTCTTGCGGAAAAGCTCTTTGCACACCTTCTTCCGTATCTGTCAATCTGCTATGTGATGAGTATTTTCCAGATTGATTTCAATACTGTTTTGAAAAAAGCTATCATTATAATTCCTACAGCTTATTCACTGTCTGTATTTATGATTGGCTTCTTTACCAGGTTCTTCTTCTACTTTACTGAAGATGGCAATATTAAGTTCATTTATCCTCAGGGAGCTACAGTATATATAGGGGCAGATCTGTATTTCATTTTTGCTACATATCTTTTGATCAAGTATACCAAGACACTTAGCTCGGAGAAGGCTTACGCCCTGTGGGTTTATTACATTTTGATGTTACTTGCTGTACCGATCAGGATTATTTCAAGGTCAAGCTCTATCTTTGAATTCAGTGTTTCACTGGCGCTTCTTTTATGCGTTTATACCTTCCAGAATCCAAGCGAATTTGTCGACAGGATGTCGGGGGCGGCAACCAGAAATGCGCTCAATTTTGCTGTGTCTACAAATCTTTTACAGAAAAAAGAATTTACTCTTTATGGAGTTCACATCGACAGATTATCAGTTCTGATCGGAGAAAAACAGCCAGAGAAAGCTGCAGAATTACTGAGCCAGATAACTGAATATCTAAGAGGCTTCAGTCCTGATGGAATAGTTTATTATCCATACATGGAAGATTTTGTGATGCTGTTCCCTGATGTTACAGCAGATGAGTCAACAATCGAGAAGATAACTGACGAGATCAAAAGGCGCTTCAGAGATCATTGGAAGGTTGGGGATGAAGAAATCAAGCTGATAGAAACCCCTTATGCTGTTGTGTTCCCTGAGGAAGTAGACAGTCTTGAAAGATACAATGAAGTTAGAGGTGTTCTTGAGAAGGCTCTGACCAAGCAGAGCAGAGATATTGTCCGTGTTGCTGACATCAACCTCAAGGTGGTTGAGCATGATAAAAAGATAGATGGAATAGTTAAGCATGCCCTTGATGATGAGCTTCTTGACGTATACTATCAGCCTATTTACTCACCGGTTACCGGTAAGTTCTCATCCTGTGAGGCTCTCCTTAGACTTAAGGACCCTCAGCTTGGATTTATTTCGCCTGCAATCTTCATGCCGATTGCTGAAAGAAATGGTACAATCCTTGCTATTGATAAGTTTGTTCTGTCTTCAGTGTGCGACATGCTCTCTAAGACGGATGTCAGAAAATATGGCCTTGAATATACCGAGGTCAACCTTTCTGTAGTTGACTGTATCCAGACTAATCTTGCAGATAATGTCATGGGAACTTTGAATAAGTATCAGATTGCACCAAAAGAGATCAATTTTGAGATCACAGAGACTTACGAGCAGGGCATTACAGCTGCTATGGATGAGAATATCAGGAAACTGATGGAAATGGGTATTTCTTTTTCCATGGATGACTTTGGAACTGGATATTCTAACCTTGTGAGAATAGCTACTATGCCAGTGGAAATATTCAAGCTGGATAAGAGTATAATTCAGTCTGCGTTCGAGTCTGAAACTTCTTATATGGTCATGCTCAATCTTATCAAGATCATCAAATCCCTCGGAAAAGAAATAGTGGCTGAGGGTGTGGAAACTGGCGAACAGGCTCGTCAGCTTATTAAGCTTGGCTGTGACCATATCCAGGGATTCTTTTACGCTCGTCCTATGCCTCGAGATCAGTTCGTGCAATTCCTGAAAGAGCACAACGGGTAGCGCATCGCACATCCAGACCTCCGATGATGCTTGGTGTCAAATCGGTCTGGCTGCACATATGCTTTGAACGCTCTAACGAGGCATTGCAAAGAAGTTTTCCAAAGTGTATTATATTGAAAGAATTTTTCTATATAAGGATGGTAATTTATGGCATTAATTAAGAAACCAGTTACAGGAATGAAGGATATTCTGCCCTCAGAAATGCAGCTGAGGGATTATTGTATTGGAATAATCAAGAAGACTTATGCAGAGTTTGGATTTACATCTATCGAGACTCCTGCAGTAGAGTCACTTGCCAACCTCAACAGCAAACAGGGCGGCGAGAACGAGAAGCTTATCTTCAAGGTAATGAAGAGAGGCGAGAAGCTCAATCTTGAGACAGCCAAGGAGGAGAACGATCTTACAGATTCAGGTCTTCGTTATGACCTTACAGTTCCCCTCGTTCGTTTTTATGCTAATCATGCTAATGAGCTTCCAGCACCTTTCAAGGCACTTCAGATGGGCAATGTATGGAGAGCTGACAGACCTCAGAAGGGTAGATATCGTCAGTTCATGCAGTGCGATATAGATATTCTGGGTGAGGCTTCTAACCTTGCTGAGATCGAGCTTATTCTGGCTACAACTACAACACTTGGAAGACTTGGCTTCAAGGACTTCAAAATCCGTATCAATGACAGAAGAATGCTCAAGGCAATGGCTGCATACAGCGGATTCCCAGAGGAAGAGTACGACAACGTATTCATCACTCTTGATAAGATGGACAAGATCGGAATGGACGGCGTAGCAGAGGAACTTGTTAAGCAGGGCTATGCTCAGGACAGTGTTGATAAGTATCTTGATCTGTTCAAGGCAGCAGAAGGTAAGCAGAACCTTGAAGGAATCAAGGTTATTGCTGATAAGCTTGGTGATTTCCTTGATGCTGATACAAGAGACAACCTCAATGAGATCATCAGCAGCGTAGATGCAACTAAGACAGCTCAGTTTGAGATGGAGTTTGATCCTACACTTGTAAGAGGAATGAGCTATTATACAGGAACTATCTTTGAGGTAGCTATGCCTCAGTACGGCGGAAGCTGCGGTGGTGGCGGACGTTATGACAAGATGGTTGGCAAGTTCCTTGGACAGGACACACCAGCTTGTGGATTCTCAATTGGATTTGAGCGTATCATCATGATCATGATGGATGAAGGCTTCAAGATTCCGGGTGAGAGCGACAAGATTGCTTTCCTTATTGAGAAAGGTATCAAGGGCGACAGACTTGCTGAGATCATTTCAGAGGCGCAGAAGGAGAGAGCAGCTGGTAAGAGTGTTCTCGTAGTTCGCATGGCCAAGAACAAGAAGTTCCAGAAGCAGCAGCTGAATGAACAGGGCTATGAGGATATCAGAGATTTCTACGAGAAGCCATTGAACTAATTTGCTAAGAATTTGAGAATAAATGCGTAGATGGGGATAATCTGGTATGACACAATAAAAGAAAAACCAGATTGGGGGATTACACAATGATTAGAAAAGGCTTTAAGATGAAGCTGTATCCAGGGATGGAGAAAGAGTACGAGAAGAGACACAATGAGCTGTGGCCAGAAATGCAGCAGATGATCCATGAGCATGGCGGACACAACTACAGTATTTATCTTGATCCGGAGACTCTTGTCCTCTATGGATATATAGAAATTGAAGACGAGGAGTTGTGGGCTAAGAGTGCAGACACTGCCATCAACCGTAAATGGTGGGATTTCATGGCAGATATTATGGAGACCAATCCAGATAACAGCCCTGTAGCTGTAGATTTGCACCCTGTGTTCCATTTAGACTGATCAATGAAATGTAATACAGTTATTTTTGATCTTGATGGCACTCTTCTTAACACTCTGGAGGATCTGATGGATAGCGTTAACTACGCTCTTTCCAGGTATGAGATGCCTCTTAGAACTTTGGAAGAGATCAGACACTTTGTTGGAAATGGCGTTGAGAGACTGATGGAGCTTGCTGTTCCACGGGGCAAAGAGAATCCTCTTTTTCAGGAAGTCTTTGCGTGCTTCAAGGAATATTACCTTATTCACTGTAACGACAAGACAGGTCCTTATCCACATATTATGGAGCTTTTAGAGGCTCTTAGCGACAGGGGCTATAACATGGCAATCGTGTCCAATAAATACATGAATGCGGTTAAAGAGCTGAATGAGTTATATTTTAGTAAGTTCATTTCAGTTGCCATCGGTGAATCAGCAGGAATTCGCAAAAAACCGGCACCTGATACTGTAGAAGCAGCTATCAGAGAGCTTGGAGTAAATAAGAATACCTGCATATATGTGGGAGACTCAGAGGTTGACCACATGACAGCTGTTAACAGCGGACTTAGATGTATATCCTGCCTTTGGGGCTTTAGAACCAAAGAAGAGCTTATAGCTGCAGGAGCAGGCAACAATATATTTGTAACAGACCCAATGCAAATACTTGATGTTTTACAGGAGGAAGAACTTTGAACGTTCACTTGGTCAGGCTGATAGTGCTAATTGTGTTAGTACTTCTCTCAGCTTTTTTCTCCTCTGCAGAAACTGCTTTTATGACTGTAAACAGAGTCAAGATCAAAGCGCTTGCAGACGAGGGCAACAAAAGAGCTGCATCTGTTATCAGAATTTGTGAAGATACACAGAAGATGCTATCAGCGATCCTGATTGGCAATAATATCGTTAATCTGAGCGCGTCAGCGCTGATGACTGTCTTTGTGACAGACCTATGGGGAAGCTTTGCTGTAGGAATAGGTACCGGAGTTTTGACTCTGGTTGTCCTTATTGTAGGTGAGATTCTTCCCAAGACCATAGCTACAGCATATTCTGAGAATATGTCACTGTGGTATGCGGAAATCATCATTTTTATAATGGCAATCACCAAGCCACTTAGCTTTATCATCAATGGCGTTGCATCTGCCATCCTCAAAGTGCTCAGGGTAGACGTACAGAACAGAGTTGCCATGACAGAAAACGAGCTCAAGACCTACGTTGATGTAAGCCATGAAGATGGTGTTATTGAGTCTGGAGAAAAAGAGATCATCTACAATGTCTTTGATTTCAGTGATGCTGTGGCCAAGGATATTATGATTCCAAGAATTGATATGTCCTGTGTCAGCACAGATGACGACTACAATGAAGTCATGAAGGTGTTCAAGGATGAAATGTACACCAGAATCCCTGTGTATGAAGGCAATGAGCAGGATAACATCATTGGACTTATTAATATTAAGGACCTTATCCTTATAGAAGATAAGGATAATTTCAAGATTAAGGATCATCTCAGAAAAGCTTATTATACCTATGAGTTCAAGAAGACAGCAGATCTTTTGATGGAGATGAGAGAGAAGTCTCAGAACGTTGCATTTGTACTGTCTGAGTACGGAACCACGGTTGGTATGATCACACTTGAGGATCTTCTTGAGGAAATTGTTGGTGAGATCAGAGATGAATATGACTCTGATGAGGCACAGTTCATCAAGGATCTGGGCGATAACAAGTACCTGGTTGAAGGTAATATGAAGCTTGATGATATCAATGATGCCCTTGGAACTGACCTTGATTCTGAGGACTATGATTCAATCGGCGGTCTTATGATCGAGAACCTGGACAGACTTCCGGGATATGGGGAAACAGTTAATCTGGATAATGGCATAACACTTACAGCAAGAGCCATTAAACGTAACAGAATAACCAAAGTACTCATGCATGTTGAACCTGCCAAAGAGCGGGAAACTGAAGAAGATAATAAAGAATAAAAGTTCTTTATAAATTTAGAAAAATATGTTATACTGAGTCGATGAAAAACTCGAAATATGGTTGTTACCACATTTTCAAGTAGGAGGCAATTATGAAACACGTTAAATCATTAGTTACAAGAAACCTTAAGGAATCAATGAAGAAGGGCGGATGCGGCGAGTGCCAGACATCTTGCCAGTCTGCTTGCAAGACTTCCTGCACAGTAGGAAATCAGAGCTGCGAACAGCTTAGCAAGTAATTACCGGTTACAGATATTCCGGGAAGCACATAATTTATCCCGGAAACATGATTTAGTCATGTCGGGCAGCGACTTTGTCGCTGCCCAAATTTTGTGGTATTCAAAGCCATGCATTTTCGAGTCTGGCTTTGAATAATTGTTAGTTAGGAGAAATTATGATTCACGCTTATAAGAACAACGGCTATAATATTGTTCTGGACGTTAACAGCGGATCAGTTCATGTTGTAGATGACGTTGTTTTCGACCTTGTAGAGGTCGTAGAGACAAGACTGCAGGATAAATATGGTACTGCAGCAGCCGCTGAGGACAACAATGGTGTAGATGAAGCTGATGTTAAATGGCTTCTTGAGGATGTTCTTTCTACTACAGACGTTAAGAGCAAGTACTCAGAGGAAGATATTAAGGAAGCTATTGAGGAGATCCTTGAGCTTCGCGCTTCAGAAGTTCTTTATGTAGACGATGTTTACGAGAACTACGTAGAAGATTTCCAGAACAGGGATACAGTTATTAAGGCTCTTTGCCTTAATATAGCTCATGACTGTAACCTTAGATGTAAATACTGCTTTGCTGACGAGGGTGAGTACCACGGCAGAAGAGCACTCATGAGCGAAGAGGTTGGTAAGGCAGCACTTGATTTCCTTATCAAGAATTCAGGTAATCGTAGAAATCTTGAAGTTGACTTCTTTGGTGGCGAGCCACTTATGAACTGGGAAGTTGTCAAGAAGATCGTCGAGTACGGCAGATCAATTGAGAAAGAGCACAACAAGAACTTCAGATTCACAATTACTACAAACGGAACACTTTTGAATGATGAGATCCTTGAGTATGTTAACAAGGAAATGGGCAATATTGTTCTTTCTATCGACGGCCGTAAGGAAGTTAACGACTTTATGCGTCCTAGAAGAGGCGGACAGGGCTGCTATGATGACATAGTACCTAAGTTCCAGAAGGTTGCAGAATCTCGTCATCAGCTCAGATATTTCGTAAGAGGAACCTTTACTCACAACAATCTTGATTTCTCAGAAGATGTCAAGCATCTTGCAGATCTTGGTTTCAAGCAGATATCTGTAGAGCCTGTAGTTGCCAAGCCTGAGGACTGGTACGCACTCAAGGATGAAGATATTCCTAAACTTTGCGAAGAGTACGACAAGCTTGCCAAGTTCTACATCGAGAGACACAAGGAAGGTAAGGGCTTTAACTTCTTCCACTTCAACATCGATCTCGAGGGTGGCCCTTGTGTTGCCAAGAGACTTTCAGGATGTGGTTCAGGATGCGAGTATTTGGGTGTTACTCCTTGGGGAGACCTTTATCCATGCCATCAGTTTGTTGGTAATGAGGACTTCATCATGGGTAACGTATACGATGGAATAACCAGAAATGACATCAGAGAGATGTTCAAGAAGAGCAATGTTTATTCCAGACCCGAGTGTGAGAAATGTTTTGCCAGGTACTACTGCAGTGGCGGATGTGCTGCCAATGCATATAATTTTAACGGGGATATCAATACGACATATAAGCACGGATGTGAGCTTCAGAGAAAGCGCATAGAATGTGCCATTATGATAAAAGCGGCTTTAGCCGAAGAAGAAGGTTAACGGGAGGATTTTTAGTATGAAACGCTTAAAATCAGTGATCGGACTGATCCTTATGCTGGCTCTCCTTGGGGGACTTGGATACTCAGCAGTTGTAGGACTTGGTCCAGACAAGTCAGGATCTCTGTCCAGTATTCCTTTAGGACTTGATCTTGCGGGTGGTGTCAGCATCACTTATGAAGTAGTTGGGGAAGAAAACCCTGATAAAGAGGATATGTCAGATACAATTTACAAGCTTCAGCAGCGTGTAGATCAGTACAGCACAGAGTCACTTGTATATCAGGAAGGTTCCAACAGAATCAACATCGAGATTCCTGGTGTATCAGATGCCAACGCTATTCTTGAAGAGCTTGGTCAGCCAGGTAACTTGTACTTTATTGCTCAGACAGACTCTGAGGGTAATCCAAACTATGAGTACAAGCTTGATTCAACATATGGTCTTTTCTATACATATGAACTGAACAAGACAATTGAAGAACTTGAGGCAGATGGTTCAATCGTTCTTTCTGGTTCAGACGTTGAGACAGCACAGGCTGTATATCAGCAGGATTCATATGGCGGAAATGAACCTGTAGTATCTCTTGACTTTACAGAGGCTGGAGCAGCTGCTTTTGCAGAGGCTACAACAAAGGCTTATGCTAATGGCGAGAGCATCGGTATCTACTATGATGGTCAGTTCATCAGCGTTCCTACAGTTCAGGCAGCTATTACAGATGGTAAGGCTGTTATCACAGGAATGTCAGATTATGAGAATGCAGCTAGTCTTGCTTCTATGATCAGAATCGGTGGACTTAAGCTTCAGCTTAACGAACTTCGTTCTAACGTAGTAGGCGCTCAGCTTGGTTCAGATGCTATCAGAACATCTCTTTATGCAGCAGCTGTAGGATTTGCACTTATTGCAGTATTCATGATCGTATTCTTCAGAATACTTGGTTTCTCTGCAACACTTGCACTTGCATTCTACACAACACTTATGGTATTCATGCTCTCAGCATTTGAGCAGACACTTACACTTCCTGGTATTGCAGGTATCATTCTTTCAATCGGTATGGCAGTTGATGCTAACGTTCTTGTATTCTCTCGTATCAAGGAAGAGATTGCAGGCGGTAAGGATGTTAACGAGGCTAGAAAGGCCGGATATAACAAGGCTCTTTCATCAATCATTGATGGTAACGTAACAACATTCATCGTTGCTTTTTGGCTCTACATTTTAGGAACAGGTTCAATCAAGGGATTTGCTATAACACTTATGTTTGGTATTGTCCTTTCAATGTTCACTGCTCTTGTTATTACTAGAACAATTACATCACTCCTTTATGGCATCGGCCTTCAGAGCCCAGTTCTCTATGGTAAGGCTAAGGCACCTGTTAAATTTGATTTCGTTGGTAAGAGAAAGATATTCTACGGAGTTTCATGTGCTATCATCATTGCTGGTTTCGTAGCAATGGGTGTTAACGCAGGACAGGGCAAGGGAGCATTCAACTACAGCCTTGATTTCGTAGGTGGAACATCTACAACAGTTACATTTAGCGAAACTAAGGAGCTTGCTGATCTTGAGAAGACAGTTGCTGAGGATATCAAGAAAGCAGCTGGAATCAACCAGATTCAGATTCAGACAGTTTCAGGAACAACTCAGGTTATCTTTAAGACACCTACTCTTAACGTTCAGCAGAGAGAGGCAGTTGAGGATGTACTTGTTAACACTTATGAAGTATCAGCTGATAACATTGCAGCAGAGACAATCAGCTCAGTTATCAGTAGCGAGATGAGAGCAGACGCTATTGTAGCTCTTCTTGTATCACTTGTATGTATGCTTATCTACATCTGGATCAGATTCAAGGATATCAAGTTCGGCGCTGCAGCTATTATCGCTCTTGCACATGATGCACTTATTGTAATCGTATCTTATGCATTCACAAGATACGCAGTAGGTAACACATTCATCGCAGTTGTACTTACAATCATCGGTTACTCAATCAACGATACAATCGTCACATTTGACCGTATCAGAGAAAACCTTGCAAATGTAACTAGCAAGAAGGAATATGCTGAGCTCGTTAATGGTAGTGTTGCTCAGACAGTTACACGAAGCTTGTTCACATCAGCTACAACATTCTTCACAGTATGCGCACTTTACGCATTCGGTGTTGCTGATATCAAAGCCTTCGCGCTTCCTCTTATGGTTGGTGTAATCTGTGGTACTTACTCATCAATCTTCGTTGCATCACCTATGTGGTACGACCTCAAGACTAAGTTTAAGACACTGTTTACAAAGCAGGCAGCTTAACATAAAATATTAACAGAGCCGACTTCCATTCGGAAGTCGGCTCTGTTTAGTTTCTGCATAGTTTTGCAAACTACTACGCATTTTTTAATATATATGATCGAGGTTATTTATGGCAAAATGGATGGTAGCTAATAAGAAAGCTGATTTCGACAGACTTGCCCAGGAATTTGGCATCAGAAATATTACAGCAAGACTTATAGCTAATAGACTTATTAATAGCAGAGAGACAGAAGAACAGGACTGCTCGGATGAGGCAGTTAGAAGATACCTTTATGGTGATCTTTCAATGCTTCATGATCCACATGGGATGGCGGATATGGATAAAGGCGCTGCAGTTATGCGTGACAGGATCAAGGCTGGCGCCAGGATCAGAGTTATCGGTGACTATGACGTTGATGGTATATGTTCTTCTTATATTCTTGCGCATGGACTTTCTCTTTTGGGAGCTGATGTTGACTACGTGCTTCCAGACAGAGTCAAGGATGGATATGGACTTAGCATCAAGCTTGTTGATGAAGCACTTGAGGCTGGAATAGATACTATCATTACATGTGACAATGGGATTGCAGCAAGTGAACAGATTGCTCATGCCAAAGAGAAGGGAATGACTGTAGTAGTTACAGATCATCATGAGATTCCTTTTGAAGAAACTGATAGCGATGCAGATTCATCAGATGATAATTTGGCGGGCAGAAGAGAAATTCTTCCACCAGCGGATGCAGTCATTGATCCTAAGAGAGCAGATGGTAGCTATCCTTTCAAGGAAATCTGCGGAGCTGTAGTTGCTTATAAGTTTATGCAGGTCCTCGCAGAACTTTTTGAGGAAAGCGGAGACAAACTTGGCAATTACTTTACAGAGATGCTCATCTATGCAGGTCTTGCGACAGTATGTGATGTAATGGAACTCAAGGATGAGAACAGGGTTATAGTCAAGGAATCTCTTAAGCTTATTGATAAGACTGAAAATGCAGGACTTCGTGCACTTATTCATCAGAATGGCCTTGATGAGGGCAAGATATCCTGTTACCACTATGGTTTCGTTATTGGACCATGTCTTAATGCGACAGGAAGACTTGATCTTGCTACACGTGCCCTTGCACTCTTTTTTGAAGAGGATGAGAACAAGGCAGCTATGATAGCAGCTATTCTCAAGCAACTCAATGATAACCGTAAGGATATGACCAAGCTTGGCGTAGATACAGCTATAGAGATGGTTGAAGAGCAGAAAAAGGGTAATGACAACGACCTTCCTAAGGTTCTCGTCATCTATCTTCCTGATGTTCATGAATCAATTGCCGGAATTATAGCTGGTAAGGTCAAGGAGAAATACTACAGACCTACAATAGTTCTGACCAAGGCTGCTGATGGCGGCGTTAAGGGATCAGGCAGATCTATTGAGAAATACGATATGTATGAAGAACTCTCTGGCTGTAAGGAATTATTCACCAAGTTTGGTGGACACAAGATGGCAGCTGGCTTGTCACTTTCAGAAGAGAACATTGATATTCTCAGGAGCAGACTCAACGAGAACTGCAGTCTTTCAGAGGGTGATTTTGAACCTACACTTCATATAGATATGGTTATGCCACTCAAATATGCTGACATGAACCTTGTTCGCGAATTCGAGTGCCTTGAACCTTTTGGCAATGGTAACACCAAGCCTATTTTTGCTCAGAGAGATGTGGCTTTATTATCAGGTCGTATTCTTGGTAAAAACAGGAACTGTGGTAAATATCGTATCTCAGATGAGAGTGGTCAGATTTATGATATGATGTATTTCGGAGATATGGAGAAATGGCATGATTACCTGTCTGAGAAGTATGGACAGGACGCTATTGATGATCTCTACAGTGGGAAAACTGATGGTTCAATGAAGGTAAATATTGCGTATTATCCGGATATTAACAGCTTCCAGGGACGACAGAGCCTTCAATTTGTCATGAGTGATTTCATGTAAAAAAAGAACCCCATAAAACCACAAAAACACACGCGTCGGCGTGTGTCTGCGGTTTCTTATGAGGGGGAGATAGTGAGTAAAGTTGTTACTCACTTCTTGATTATTATGTTAACAAAAAAATGTGAATAAATTGTGAAAAAATTCTAAAAATTAGAATTAATCAAAATTAGTTAATTGTTAGCTTAAATTAATTATTTTTTAAGTTAACTAATAGATTAAACGGAGGTGGAAAAATGGTACTTTCCAAATTATTAGAAGAGCTTGAATGCAGGGTGACAGCAGGTAATTCCGCAGAAATACTGGATACAGACAGAATAGAAATCAAAGATGTAGTTAACGACAACAGAAAGATTTCAGAAGGATCTCTTTTCATATGCATTAAGGGTGCTAATTTTGATGGACATTCATGTGCAATGGAAGCAGCTCAGAAAAATGCAGCTGCAATTGTAGTTGAGCATGATGTTGAACTCCCGGATGATTGCAAGATGGCTGTTATCAGAGTAGAGAATACAAGATATGCTATGGCATTTATTTCTGCAGCATACTTTGATCATCCAGCCAGAAAGCTTAAGACTATCGGTATTACTGGAACTAAGGGTAAGACAACAACTACATATCTTATCAGAAACATGCTCCAGAACGCCGGTCACAAGGTTGGTCTTATTGGAACAATCGAAGTTATAATTGGTGATGAGCATATTCATGCTGAGAATACAACACCTGAGTCCTTCACACTTCAGGAATATATGGCTAAAATGGTAGAAGCAGGCTGTGATAGTGTTGTTATGGAGGTTTCTTCACAGGGACTTATGCTTCATAGAACTCAGGGCTTTGTTTTTGATATTGGTATCTTCACAAACATTGAGCCAGATCACATCGGACCTAATGAACACAAGGATTTCGAGGATTACATGCATTGCAAGGGACTTCTCTTTAAGCAGTGCAAGATCGGTATCTGTAACGGAGACGATATCCACACAGACGATATTCTCGAAGGACATACATGTAAGGCATACACATATGGATTTAGTGAGGGACTCGACCTTAGAGCTATCAACCTTGCATATATCCGCAAGCCAGGTGAGCTTGGTGTATTCTTCGACACAGAAGGCCTTATCAATATGCATGCCGAGATCAGAACACCTGGTAAGTTCAGTGTATACAATGCACTTTGCGCTATAGCTGTTGCTCAGGAGCTTGGCTGCACACCAGAGGAGATTGCTCCTGCACTTAAGGAAGCCAAGGTTAAGGGCAGAATCGAGATGGTTAAGGTGTCAGACGACTTTACTCTGATGATTGACTATGCTCACAATGCTATGGCTCTTAAGAGTCTTCTCACAACACTTAGAGATTATCATCCAAACAGACTTATCAGTGTATTTGGATGTGGCGGTAACAGAAGTAAGCTTCGCCGTTTTGAGATGGGTGAAGTAAGTGGTAAGTATTCAGACTTTACTATCATCACTTCTGATAACCCAAGATTTGAAGAACCTGAGGATATCATGAATGATATCGAGACAGGCATGAAGAAAACTGATGGTAAGTATATCAAGATCACAGACAGAAAAGAAGCCATCAAATATGCAATTGAGCACGGTGAGCAGGGCGATATCATCGTTCTGGCCGGCAAAGGACACGAGGACTACCAGGAGATCAAAGGCGTTAAATATCCTATGGATGAGCGCGTGATCATTCAGGAGATTCTTGAGGAGAGATAATAAACTTATATGACATCATGCGAGTATGCCAACATAATAATTGACATATCCCATGAAAAAGTAGACAGGTTATTCCAGTACAGAATACCGGATAGACTTAAGGACAAAGTCGAAGTGGGCTGCCCTGTGGAGGTGCCTTTTGGAAAAGGCGATACCATCAGAAAGGGCTATGTGCTGGAAGTAACTGACGAACCAAACTGGGATCCAGACAAAATCAAAGAGATAGCTTCAGTTCCTGATGATAAGCTGGGAGCTGAGGATATCTCTATTAAGCTTGCCGCCTGGATGAAAAGATATTATGGCTCAACCATGATATCGGCTCTCAAAACTGTTCTGCCTGCAACCAAGAAGCAGAACATTCAGAAGCATAAGTTTGTTTCCCTGCGAATGAGCGTAAGGGAAGCTACAGAGTATTATTATGAGTGTGCAGGTAAAAAGAATCAGAAGGCCAGAGAGAGGATTCTTGCTGAGCTTCTTATTACTCCGGATGACAGAATCCCTTACGAGCTTATAACTCAGAAGCTCCATGTTTCAGCGGCTACGATCAAGAGTCTTGCAGATAAGGGTGTCATCAGGATTGAAGAGGAAGAGTACTACAGAAAGCCGGTGGCAGGTGATTCTTCCAGATATGGCGCCAAGGTTCTGAGCCAGGAACAGCAGAATATTGTAGACAGTTTCATAACTGACTACGATGCCGGGGTAAGAGATACTTATCTGATCCACGGAATTACCGGAAGTGGCAAGACTGAGGTTTACATAGCACTCATAGATGAAGTCATCAAAAGAGGCAAACAGGCGATAGTTCTTATCCCTGAGATTGCCCTTACATATCAGACTCTCATGCGATTCTACAGGCATTTTGGAGACAGGGTTTCTGTCATGAACTCATCTCTTTCACCTGGAGAAAAGTATGATCAGATGGAGAGAGCAAGGACTGGTGATATAGATATTATCATTGGCCCAAGATCAGCTCTTTTCACACCATTTCCAAATACAGGAATAATAATAATCGACGAGGAGCATGAATCCACATATAAGAGTGAGTCCATGCCTAAATATCATGCAAGGGAAACAGCTATAGAGCTGGCTAAACTGGTTCCTGATGGAGCGAGTGTTGTACTAGGCTCAGCTACTCCTTCACTTGAATCCTACTATAGAGCTCTTACTGGGCAATATCATCTCTTTGAACTTAAGAGGAGACTGACTGGTGGAACACTTCCTCAGGTTGAGATCGCTGACCTTAGAGAAGAGCTTAGAAGCGGTAACAGATCAATCTTTTCCAGAAGACTTCAGGAGCTTATGGAGGACAGATTATCTAAGGGCGAGCAGGCTATGCTCTTTATTAACAGAAGAGGTTTGGCTGGTTTCGTGTCCTGCAGATCCTGTGGCCATGTTTTTAAGTGTCCGCACTGCGATGTCTCTCTTTCTGAGCACAGGGGTGGAAGACTTGTGTGCCACTACTGCGGCTATGAAGAGCCCCTTAAAAAGATATGTCCTAAGTGTGGCTCCAAGTATGTGTCTTCATTCCGCGCCGGAACCCAGCAGATAGAGGATGAGGTCAAGAAATTCTGGCCAAATGCCAGAACACTTCGAATGGATGCAGATACCACGAGGACTAAAGGTAGCTACGACAAGATATTGTCTTCATTTGCTGCCAAAGAGGCAGATGTTCTTGTGGGAACACAGATGATAGTTAAGGGCCATGACTTCCCGGATGTTACTCTTGTGGGAATTCTGGCTGCTGATATGTCTCTTTACGCAAGTGACTACAGAGCAAGTGAGAGAACCTTCCAGCTCCTTACACAGGCGGCAGGAAGAGCTGGTAGAGGAGAGAAGCCTGGAAACGTAGTTATTCAGAGCTATGAGCCAGAGCACTACAGCATACAGACTGCATCGAGACAGGACTATGAGGCATTTTATGAGGAGGAGATCGCCTATAGAGATCTTCTTCGATATCCGCCTATATCCCATATGATGTCTGTTCAGATACTTAGTTACGATGAAGAGCTTGGAATGCAGTTTGCTACAAGACTTCGCGCTATTATGGAACAGAATAAGAGAGAGGGGGCTATTTTTATAGGCCCTGCAGCTGCAGCAATCGGCAAGATCAACGACGTCTATAGAATGGCTGTCTATGTCAAGATGGATGATTACGACGGCCTTATAGCGTATAAAGATATGTTGGAAAAATATATACATCAACTGGAAGAAATGGGTAAGCTTAAGAAAATTTCAGTGCAATTTGACTTTGATCCCGTTAACGGCTTCTAGTTATCTGTGAAATAGTGACGAAGCACAGGTACACAACATATGGTATACTTGAATAAGAATGTTTAGTACAAGGAGAAAGAAATGGCACTTAGAACTATAAGAGAGATCGGTGATGATGTTCTTGTCAAGAACTGCAAAGAAGTCAAAGAAATCACACCTAGAATAAAGGAACTTGTGGAAGATATGTTTGAGACTATGTACGAGGCTAACGGTGTTGGTCTTGCAGCTCCACAGGTAGGGATTCTTAAGAGAATTTTTGTTATTGATGTTACTGGCGAGGATCCTATGGTATTCATCAACCCTGAGATTCTTGAGACAAGCGGAGAGCAGACAGGCTATGAAGGATGTCTTTCTGTTCCTGGCAAGTCCGGAGTAGTAACAAGACCTAATTATGTTAAGGCTAAGGCCTTCGACCTCGAGGGTAACGAGTTCATTATCGAGGGCGAGGAGCTTCTTGCAAGAGCTATTCTTCATGAGAATGATCACCTCAACGGAACAATGTATGTTGAGAAGGTAGAGGGTGAGCTTGTAGATAATGAAGAGCTGATAGCGCAGCAGGAAGAGGAAGAAGAGTAATATATGAAGATAATCTTTATGGGAACACCTGATTTTGCCAGGGCAGCCCTTGAGAAGATAATTGAGGCAGGACATGAAGTGGTGCTGGTTGTAACACAGCCAGATAAGCCCAAGGGCAGAAGTGGTGAACTTCAGATTTCAGATGTCAAAGAGTGCGCACTAGAGCATAACATTCCTGTTTTTCAGCCTGTCAGGATCAAGCTTCCTGAGAATGTGGCTGAGCTTCGTAAATATGACGCAGATATCTATGTGGTAGCTGCATTTGGACAGATCCTTTCACAGGAAATCCTTGATATTCCTAGGTTTGGATGCGTGAATATCCATGCTTCACTCCTTCCTGAGTACAGAGGAGCAGCTCCAATCCAGCAGTCTATCATAGATGGTAAAAAAGAGACTGGAGTGACCATTATGCAGATGGCAGCCGGCATGGATACAGGTGATATCCTCACTCAGAGGACTATCCCTATAGCAGATGATGAGACAGGTGGCGGCCTTTTTGATAAACTCTCAGCGCTGGGAGCAGAGCTCATTGTTGAGACACTTCCCAAGATTGAGAGAGGCGAGATCACTCCGATTCCGCAGGATGAGGATAAGGCTACCAAATGTGGCAAGCTTAGCAAGGATATGGGCAGAATCAACTGGGGGGATAATGCCGAAGATATCAGAAACCTTGTTAGGGGCCTCAATCCCTGGCCAAGTGCTTATACATCACTTAACAAGAAGAGTTTCAAGATCTGGAGAGCCAAGGCTCTTATGGAACTGGAATTCAGACAGATGGCCAAGGAACTTAATGATGGCTTTGACAGCCTTAGAGCAGAAGCCATAACAAATGGCAACGCTGGGGCAGTTGTAGCAGTACTTAAGGATTCTTTTGTTGTTCTGACTGGCGATGGATATCTTCAGATATTCGAAGTACAGTTAGAGGGCAAGAAGAGAATGCCAGTTAAAGATTTTCTTATGGGATACAAGCTTCTAGTAGGAGCAAAATTAGGGGAGTAAATGATACCGTGAGGATATTTACTTGCATCTTATCATGGTGTCAGATGGATAAGATTTATGGTTAATGTAAGAGAAATAATTTTAAATATACTTATAGAATACGACAGGGATGGCAATAGAAAGCCATCCCTTTTAAAGGACACACTGGAGAAATACGATTATCTCGATACCAGAGATAAGTCTTTTATCAAAAGAGTCACAGAAGGCTGTCTTGAGAGAAATATACAGATAGATTACATCATTGACTCTTTTGCCAAGACTCCTGTAGCGCAGATGCAGCCATTTATCAGAAGCCTTATGAGAATGAGCGCTTATCAGATCATGTTTATGGATTCTGTTCCTGACAGTGCAGCCTGCAATGAAGCAGTCAAGCTTGCTGCCAAGCACAAGTTCTCCGGGCTCAAGGGCTTTGTAAATGGCGTTCTTCGCAATATTTCACGTAACAAGGATCAGATCAAATATCCTGATCCTAAAGAGGACGGGGGAATTAAGTATTTATCTGTGGTTTACTCAATGCCAGAATGGCTCTGCGAGATGTGGACAGCAGAATATGGCTTTGACAAGACTGAGAAGATGCTGAGCTTCTTCCTTACTCCTAGACCAACTACCATCAGAGTAACTCATGGCCTTAGCCAGAGTAGATCAGTAGAGGAACTTCAAAAGAGCCTTGAGGAAGCAGGTGCTTCAGTTAAGGTAAATGATCTTCTGCCATATGCTCTTGAGCTTGAAAAGACAGATAATATCAAGTACCTGCCAGGCTTTAAAGAGGGCGAGTTTGCTGTCCAGGATGTGAGCTCAATGCTGGTTGTAGAGGTTGCAGATCCACAGAACAAGCAGGTTGTGGTGGATGTGTGCGCAGCTCCTGGCGGTAAGAGTATGCATGCTGCTGAGAGAGTTTATCCGGATGGAAGAGTCTATTCAAGAGATGTTTCAGATAGGAAATGTCAGCTTATAGAGGAAAATGCAGACAGACTAGGACTTTCCAATATCAGCGTCAAGGTCAACGATGCCAAGATTCATGATGAGGATCTCAAGAGCCAGGCAGATGTGCTTCTTTTGGACCTTCCATGTTCAGGACTTGGTATTCTGGGCCGTAAGAACGATATCAAGCACAATGTTAAGCCCAAGGGCCTTGAGGAACTTGAGAAGCTCCAGTGGGAGATCATCAAGTCCTGCTGGGATTACGTCAAGGTTGGCGGAACACTGGTTTATTCAACCTGCACCGTCAATAAGGCGGAGAATGAGGATATGGTCAAGAGAATCTGTAACGAGCTTCCGTTTAAGCTGGAGGATTTCACGGATAAGCTTCCGGAGGCACTTCGTAAGAGCTCTTCTAAGGGATATATACAGCTTATACCAGGCGAATATGGAACAGATGGATTCTTTATTGCCAAGCTAAAGAGGATTTAAGATTTTATGAGTTATATACAGGGTATAAATGGGAAAACTGACATCAAGTCTCTGACACTTGACGAGCTGACTGCAGCTATCAAGGAACTGGGTGAGCCAGCCTTTAGAGCCAAGCAGCTCTACGAGTGGATGCATGTGAAGATGGCAAGGGACTATGATGAAATGACCAATATTCCCAAGTCGCTTAAAGAAAAATGCAGAGAGAACTTCGATTTTGTATCACTTCGAAGCGAAATGGTACAGGAATCCAAGCTCGATGATACCAAGAAGTTTCTGTTCGCGCTTTCAGATGGCAACATGATCGAGAGCGTATTTATGAAGTACAAGTTCGGAGTAAGCGTCTGCATCTCATCTCAGGTTGGCTGCAGAATGGGATGTAAGTTCTGTGCTTCGACAATAAATGGCGTTGTGAGAAATCTTTTGCCATCAGAGATGCTTGATCAGATCTATTCTATATCCAGAATTACTGGTGAGAAGGTTGGTAGAGTAGTTGTAATGGGAAGTGGCGAGCCGCTTGATAACTACGACAACCTCCTTAGATTCATAGATCTTTTGACTAATGAAAATGGTCTTAACATGGGCCAGAGAAACCTTACAGTTTCTACCTGTGGAATCGTGCCTAATATCCTGCGACTTGCAGAGGAAGACCTTTCAATTAACCTGGCACTTTCACTTCACGCTTCCAATAACGATAAGCGTAAAGAGCTTATGCCTATAGCCAATAAATATGAGATCCATGAGGTGCTTGATGCCTGCAAGACCTATTTTGACAAGACAGGCAGACAGCTTACCTTTGAGTATTCTTTGGTTTCAGGTGTCAATGACACAGACGAGGATGCCAGAGAGCTCACTGAATTATTATCGGGATTTAATTGCGTAGTTAACCTAATACCGGTCAATCCTATCAAGGAGAGGGATTTCAAACCTACAGACCGCGCTGGTGCTCAGGCTTTCAAAAATAAACTTGAAAAAAGCCGAATAAATGTTACTATTAGAAGAGAAATGGGCAGGGATATTGATGGAGCCTGTGGGCAGCTTCGCAGACGACATTTAGAGGAAAATTAGTATTTCTGCTTATTTTGTGTTGATTGAAAACGACAGACAGGGTTGGAGGGAGCTTTTTTGTTAAAAACTTTTTCCGTTACGGACATTGGAAAAAAGCGAAAACTGAATCAGGATTATGTGTTTTCTTCTGACAGGAAGATAGGTAATCTTTCCAATGTGTTTATCGTAGCTGATGGCATGGGCGGACATAACGCTGGGGACTATGCTTCAAGGTATACGGTAGATACTATGGTAGAGGAAATTGAGAAGTCTTTTGAACAGAGTCCTATCAAGATTCTGGAGAAGGCTATCAAGACAGCTAATACCAAGCTTCGTGTTAAGGCTTCTGAAGATCCCAAGCTTTTCGGTATGGGTACTACAGTTGTAGCCTGTACAGTTCTAGGAAGATATTTACAGGTCGCCAATGTTGGGGATTCAAGACTCTATGTTATAGGCGGCGACAAGATTACCCAGATTACAAGAGATCACTCTCTTGTTGAGGAAATGGTCAGAATGGGCGGTATCGATAGAGAGACAGCCAGACATTCTCTCGACAAGAATATTATTACAAGGGCCATCGGTGCTGATGAAACCGTGGACGTTGACTTTTTTAATGTGGAATTGAACAGAGGGGATATAGTTCTCATGTGCTCTGACGGACTTACGAATATGTTAGAGGACGAAGAAATTCGCATGATAGTAAGTGGCCAAAGAGATATTATCGAGAAGGCCCAGAAGCTGGTAGTTGCGGCTAATAACAATGGGGGTAAGGATAATATTGCTGTTATCCTTATAGAGCCGTTTGCTGATGAAGCGGCACATGACGGAGGACTAAATGATTAAGATAGGAATGGTGATCGGCGACCGCTATGAAGTGCTGGAGAAGATAGGCACTGGCGGAATGTCCGATGTTTATAAAGCAAAAGATCATAAGCTTAACCGACTTGTAGCTGTTAAGGTACTCAAGCAGGAGTTTTCAGAGAACGAGAATTTCGTTTCCAAGTTCCGCGTTGAGGCCCAGTCTACAGCAGGGCTTATGCATCCAAATATAGTTAATGTTTATGACGTTGGTGATGAGGATGGTGTCAACTACATCGTAATGGAGCTTGTTGACGGCATTACCCTCAAAAAGTACATTGAAAAGAAATCCAGACTCTCAGTAAAAGAGGCTGTTAGTATAGCTATTCAGGTAGCTATGGGTCTTGAGGCTGCTCATAACAACAATATTATTCATAGAGATATCAAGCCTCAGAATATTATGATCTCCAAGGAAGGTAAGGTTAAGGTTACAGACTTTGGTATCGCCAAGGCTGCTACCAGCAACACTATAACTTCCAATGTTATGGGATCAGTTCACTACACATCACCTGAGCAGGCAAGAGGCGGCTACAGTGATGCCAAGAGTGATATTTATTCTTTGGGTATTACTTTATTTGAGATGCTGACAGGACGTGTTCCATTTAACGGAGACACAACTGTAGCAATTGCTATCAAACACATTCAGGAGGATTTACCAACTCCTGCAGACTATAACGATGAGATTCCGATCAGCGTTGAGAAGATTGTTCTCAAGTGCTGTCAGAAGAGCCCTGACAGGAGATATCAGAATGCAGCAGAGCTCATTGCTGATCTCAAGCGTTCACTGATAACACCTGACAAGGATTTTGTATCTCTGTCTAACCCTGATGAAGAGGGCGCTACAAGAGTAGCTTCTGAAGAGGAAGTATCTTCAGTTAAAAATGGTAATGGCAGATTCTCAGATACAGAGAAGATGCGTCTCAAGGACGAAGAGCTCCGCGACTACGATGAAGATGACGATCGCTATGATGATCGTGACAGAGATCGCAGACGCAAGAGACGTGATTATGATGAAGATGACGATTTCTACGGATATGACAGAGATCGTGAGAATAGACGCCGCAAGCAGAGCCCGCCAGAAGCTGGCAGAATAGAGAAGCTTACAATTGCTATGGCAATTGTGCTTGCTGTTCTTATTGGCTTTATGGGACTTCTACTTGTAGGTAGGAAGCTTGGACTGTTCGGTGCATCTGAGGCTGGAACAGAGGCTTCAAGTGCAGCATCATCTGTTGTAGCTACAAGTGACAGCTCAGCTCCTGAGGAGACTGCAGAAGGCATCATTATTCCTGATGTTGCAGGCAAGTCTTACGCAGAGGCTGTTGCTACTCTCAATGAGAAGGGCTTCAAGGTTGAAAAGGGTGAGGACTCATCAAGTTCTCTTGCCAAGGATGTGGTTTCTTATACTAATCCAGCAGCAGGCAACAGAGCACAGAGCGGATCCACCGTTAGTGTATTTGTCAGTACAGGAGCATTTGCTTCATCCAGTAGTGCTACAACTGCAGTTACTACAGCCAAGGCTGACGGACAGGTTACTGTTCCTAATGTTATAGGCAAGACTTCTGAAGAAGCTGTTATCATGCTGGTAGAGGCTGGACTTACAGCTGGATCAGTTGTTGAGACCAGCAACGAAGATCCTAATCTTACAGGACTTATCTGTGCACAGAGCATTGCTTATGGAACATCAGTATCTGAGGGCACAACCATCAATATGGAGTTGTCTACAGGTCCTGCAACTGTTACTTACAGCTATGTATCAGATATTTCTGCTCCTACTGAGGGAGAGAACTATACTGGTGGCCTTTCAGTTCATGTAACACTTGTTACTTCAGATGGAACAACACTTCTTAATACAACTACTTCAGATTTTCCTATTCAGATGAATTCCAAGGGAATCACATCTCCTACAGGAACTCTGACATTTGTTTATACAGCAACATCACCTACAACTACCAATCCAGAGACTGGAGAGACTACTGGTGGTGAGACCAAAGAGATAACAGTTACCAGAGCAGTAACTTTCACACAGGAGAATTAAGCCTTTGAAGGGAAGAATTCTTAAGGGAATTGCCGGTTTTTACTACGTTGAGACCTTTGAAGAAAAGGTATACGAATGTAAGGCAAAGGGCATTTTCCGCAAATCTAATTTGAAACCGCTGGTGGGAGATGATGTTGAGATTGATATCATCAACGAGGAAAAGAAACTGGGAAATATCACAGACATCTTTCCCAGAAAGAATCAGCTACTTAGACCGCCTGTTGCCAATGTGGACCAGGCGGTTATTTTGTTTGCAATAGTTAAGCCTAATCCAAGCTATAACCTGCTGGACAGATTCCTTATCATGATGCGTCAGCAGAACCTTCCTGTTATCATCTGCTTTAACAAGCAAGATATTGCTACTAAGGAAGAGCAGCAGGAACTATACGATGCATATGAGAAGTGTGGCTATAAGGTACTTTTTATAAGTGTTCGTGAGGAGCGAGGACTTGACGAGCTTAAAGAGATGCTTAAGGGTAAGACAACCACTCTGGCTGGACCAAGTGGAGTTGGTAAGTCATCTCTTTTAAATAAACTGGTTCCTAACGCTCAGATGCAGACTGGAGAGCTTAGCCGTAAGATTGAGCGAGGCAAGAATACTACAAGACATTCGGAACTCTTTTTCGTGGAAGAGCTATCTGCTAGTGATGCAGAGTCAGGCAGTGCTGCGACCTGTGACACTTATGTAATAGATACTCCAGGCTTTACATCTCTTGAGATGAGGGATGTTACTCCTGAGAATCTGTGCCAGTTCTATCCTGAATTTGAGGAGTATGAACCGGAATGCAGATTTGGCGGATGCTCACATATCGCAGAGCCTGACTGCGGAGTCAAGAATGCCATAGCAGAGGGCAAGATCGCCAAGGTCAGATATGACAACTACAAGGTTCTCTATGAGGAACTTAAGAATATGAGGCCTGATTACAGCAAGAAGGCCCGTAGATAATAAGGAATAGTAATTTATGAAGATATGGGTTACAAGACATGGACAGACTGATCTCAATGCTCAGAAGCGCATGCAGGGCAGATCAGATATTCCTCTTAATGACAGAGGAAAGGCTCAGGCGAGGACTGCCAGAGAGCTTATAGGAAATGTGAAATTTGATGCGATTTATTCAAGTCCTTTGAGCAGGGCTGTAGAGACTGCCCAGATCATAGGAGATGTTGACCGCTCTGATATCATTTTGGATGAGCGTATTATCGAGGCGGATTTTGGCAAATATGAGCAGAGACAGTATATTGCAACTGGTCTTCCGATGAGTTTGTACTGGGCTATACCTGAGCTGTTTCCGGCTCCCAGGACTGCAGAGACTACAGATCATATGATAGAGAGAGTCAGAAGCTTTTTTACCGAACTTGAAGCTAAAGACTACGAGAACGTTCTTGTGACCTGCCATGGCGGTATAATCCGTGTAATAAGGGGCTATCTGGAGGACGTGGAGAGAGGCTATATCTGGAGACCAAGACCTAAAAACTGTGAGATCAGGGTATATGAATCAGTTAATGGAGTTCACAGTTTTATTAAAAGCTATGATCCATCAAGCAAATAGGGATATCAGGACGTTTTGATGTGTTGAATTGTTGCTTCAAAATGTCATATAATATTATAAATATTTGATGTATCGGACATGTCAAACACGTTGTGGTTTGGGAGGTTCTCGCATGAAGAGCGTGCTAATAGTAGACGATTCGAGAGTTTCACGCAAGATGATCAGACATCTGCTGGAACATTCCGGATTCGAGGTTGCAGCAGAGGCTATAAATGGCAAAGAGGGACTGGACTTATATATTAAGCTCAGGCCTGATGTGGTTGCGATGGACATTACTATGCCTGAGATGAATGGAATTGATGCTCTCAAGGCAATCAAAGAGCACGATCCTGATGCCAAGGTTGTGATCATTTCAGCGGCAGGACAGGATTATAATAAGGCTGATGCGATCAGAGCTGGTGCTGTAGCATTTGTCACTAAGCCTTATTCAGACGAGGAGATACTAGAAGCGCTCAGGAGCAGTTAAGTTATGATTAGATTTTCAAGCTGACCGGATTTATATCCGGCCAGCTTTTTGTGTAATTCTTTTAAAGGAGGAAAAGGTATGAAGGCATTATTTATCGGCGGCACTGGGACAATCAGTATGGCAATTGTAAGGAAGCTGGCTCAGGATCCAATGTGGGAAGTGTGGCTCCTTAATCGTGGTAACAGGAAGAGCGAGGTCCCTGAAAATGTCCATGAGATCATCTGTGATATTTCTGATGAGGAAGACGCCAAAAAGAAGCTTGAGGGGATGGAGTTTGACGTTGTAAGTGAGTTTATTGGCTTTACCAGAGATCAGGTTGAAAGAGACTACAGGCTCTTTAAGGGTAAGACCAAACAGTATATGTATATAAGCTCAGCTTCAGCCTATAATAAGCCGGCTGCAAGCTACGTGATCACAGAAGGCACAACTCTTTCTAATCCTCATTGGGAGTACTCCAGGAACAAGATCGCCTGCGAGGAGTTCCTCATGGAGAAGTACAGAACAGAGGGCTTTCCTGTTACTATCATAAGACCTAGTCACACCTATGATGAGAGAAATATTCCTCTTGGCGTTCATGGTAAAAAAGGCTTCTATCAGGTTGTAAAGAGAATGATGGAAGGTAAGCCGGTTCTCATTCAGGGGGATGGACCATCTCTTTGGCATGTGACCTTTAACAGAGATTTTGCTGTGGGTTACACAGGACTCATGGGCAATCCTAAGGCTATTGGTGAGGCTTTCCAGATTACTGGTGATGAGTGTCTTACCTGGAATCAGATATATCAGACAATCGCAGATGCACTTGGGGTAGAACTTAAGCCTTATCATGTTTCTGCTTATTATCTAAGTGCAGTTGGAGATAAGTACGGCTACGACTTCGAGGGAAGTCTCCTTGGCGATAAGTCAGTGTCAGTAGTATTCGATAACAGTAAGCTCAAAAGAGCTGTTCCGGCAATGACCACAACTATAAGGTTTGATCAGGGCGTTCGCATAGCTCTTGACTATATAAAGGCGCATCCTGAGTGCCAGGTTGAAGATCCTGAATTTGATGAGTGGTGTGACAAGGTTATTGCAGCTCTTGAGGAGAGCAAGAGTAAAATATGATCATGCCTGGTGAATACCAATGCGTGAAATATAGAGAAAAAATCAGTCTGTGAGAGGGTGATTGGGGAAATGAAAATTAGCAATAAGACTCAGAATATCATTTATGGTGTGATCATTGGTGTTTCTGTGCTGGTGATGCTCATATTATGTGTGGGATATATTCGGGATAAAAAGGCAGAAACAGGAAATGCTGATATTCCGCAGACGGCGGCTCTTAAGCCCAAGGAGGACAAGGTAAAGATAACCGTCAACACAGAGATCATAGAGGAAGGCCTTGATGATATGGGCTTTCTGGTGACTCAGGAATACTATTTTACTCAGGTTGAAACCTACACTAAAGAAAAGAAGGTACTGAAATTCTTTGATGCTACTTCTGAGCTTGCATACAGCTACGATGGCTCAGTTACTGCGGGTGTTGATTTTGAGAGAATCAAGATCAGAAAAGATGAAGAGACCAAGGTGATCATTGTAGATGTTCCCAAGGCTGAGATTCAGACGGTGAGTATTGATAAAGACTCATTCAAGGTTTTCTCGGAAAAAGAGTCTATGTGGAACAAGCTAAACATATCTGATTACAATGATTCTTTGGCTGAATTTGAGAAAGCTGCTAAAGAAAAAGCTATTGAAAATGGCATTCTTGACAGGGCCCAGGAACGAGCTGAGGAACTTATTTTGCAGTTTGTCAGTAAGTACCAGGGCACTTCAGATTACAGAATTGTGTGTGAGTGAGGAGGAGAGAAATGGAACTTAAAAAAATAACGGTGGCAGTGGTACTCTTACTACTGGCCGTAATATCTTTTACCAAGCTTGCACCATGGGCAGCAGATCCAAACAATCACACTCATTCCATTGAACAGACAGAAGAAAAGATTACAACAGTCATGACACTTTCAGGAGGGGCAGCGGCTACATCGGCTACGTTATCTCTTTTACCAGGTGATATGTGTACTCCGCTTTCTGAGCAGCTTGCTGAGCTGGCCAAGTACTTTCTGCTGGTTTTAAGTTCACTATATCTTGAGAAATTCATGATCTGTATCACAGGGTATATAGCATTTTCTGTATTGATCCCGCTGGCGTGTGTTATTATGGCGGCATCGATACTGTTTGGGCAGGATAGCTGGAAGAGAATATCAGGTAAGATCGCAATCTTTGCAATAATAGTTTTTCTTATAGTTCCTGCCAGTGTTCAGCTGTCTGACATGGTGTACCAGACGCAGGCAGAAAGAGTAAACAATGCAGTTGAAGAGTACAATGAGCTTGATGTTGACGGAGATTCAGATGGCGGAATCATCAGTGATCTTAATACCATCACCAATTCTACGATTCAGAAAATAACTACATTTATTGGCAGTCTTTTGGAGGCCCTTGCAGTTATGCTTGTAACAGCCTGCATTATCCCAATTCTTGTTTTTGTGTTATTGGTGTGGCTTGGGAAGACCATTTTCAGCTCAAATGTAATGACACTGGATATTAGCTCATTGAATAAGATAAAAGAGAAACTGGATAAGCACTAAGATGAGCTTTGGGGGAGATTATGAACGAATTTGACGAGAGGTACAGCACTGTGGAGGATGCCATTTTTGATTCCTTCTTTTTGCTGTTAAAAGAAAAAGAGATAGATAAGATTACGGTTTCTGATGTGGTGAAAAAGGCTGGAATAGTAAGAAGTACTTTTTATAACCACTACGAGAATATTCCTACCCTTGTTAATGCTGCGGAGGAAAAGACAATTGAGAAGATTTTTAATCTCATGGAGAGCTTCCATCCCAAGGATGACAGGGGAATCTGCAAATCATTTTTTCTTGCTATCTGTAATTACACCAAGGAGAATCCCTTTTTGGGGACTCTCCTTGATAGTACCAGAGGCGATGCTTTTTTTGAGAAAATGCTGCTGATGTTTGACCGCTATATGCGCACTGTGACTGATGATGAGGCCTATCAGATAAAAGACAGGAAGAGTGCCACCTACTATATAGCATCAAGCATTGGAAGTACTATAGGTGTTCTACATAAGTGGTCAACTACAGGTTTTGATGTGCCTGTGGATGAGATTGCAGACATCCTGACACAAGTCTTTGTAACAGGAATCCTGCCTGGACTAAGTAACAGAGCTTGAGAGTAATACGAGAAAATGGATTCTGAAAATTGGATTATGACTTAGGCAGGAACGTCTTCTGCTGCGTACTGCCTTAGGATTTTTCTTGTTGTATTGCGCCTGAATGGGTTTTCTCTTATAACAAGGTGAGCTATTCTTCTGTAGGAAGGCACACCACTATTGTATTCATCTAGAATCTTGCGCAGTTTTTCTTTTATTTTCTCAGAGTCTAATTTCTTTTTGGCTATCAGCTCCTGATCTGGATATATTCTGGCAGTAAGGCCATTTCCATCTCCTGTTACTACGACTTCTTCGATTAGTGGATACAGGCAGAGCTTATTCTCTATTTCTTCAGGAGATACGTTTTCACCATTTGAAAGGATGATAAGGTTCTTGACTCGTCCGTTTATGAAAAGATATCCTTCTTCATCCATATAGCCCTTGTCTCCGGTATGAAGCCATCCATCTGAAAGTGCCTCATTAGTCTCTTTGGGCATTTTGTAATAGCCGGTCATAAGGCTGCTACTCTTAACCAGAATCTCACCATTTTTAAATCTGACTTCCGCGTTTTTCAGAACTTTACCAACGGAACCAGGTTTGTGGGCAGTTGGCGTATTTGTGCTGATAACAGGAGAGCATTCGCTCATTCCATAGCCTTCATAAACATTCACGCCATATTCAGCAAATTTCTCAATATAAAATGGATCGAGGTGGGCTCCACCTGAAAAGACAGTAGTCAGACGGCCGCCAAAAACCTTATTTGCCACAACCTTCTTGGGAAGGAGCTTTGCGGCGCCCTGAAGCTTTTTATATATGGTTTCAAGCATCATTGGAACCATCAGCATAACCTCAGGCTTAAAGAGCTGCATGTTCTTTACCATGTGAAGGAAAGAGTCGTTGATGCAGACCGTTGAGCCAAGGGATAAGCATTTAAGATAGTCCATTACAAGACAGAAGGCGTGATGTATTGGTAGTACACTTAAGACAACTCTTCCAGGAACTGACTCATATTCTACAGCTTCCACATTGCTGACAAGGTTCTTTTGGGTGAGCATTACGCCCTTGCTTTTGCCGGTAGTTCCTGAGGTAAAGATTATCATGGCTGTATTATCACCAGAAAGACCAAATACATCTGATGAATATGATGATGAGTCTTTTAGACTATGAAGTGAGTCCAGGTAATAAGTATTCCTGACCAAAGGGCAGGAAGTTTGCAGCTTTTCAGATAGAGCTTTCTTGGAAGTGTCAAGAAAAACAGCGCTGCTGTCTGACCTTACGAGAAGATCAATGATTTCCTCATCAGAAAGAAGCGGGTCAATAAGAACTGCAGTGTTATCACCGGTTGTTATGGCAAAGAAGGCTTCAATCCAGCTTTCTGAGCTAAAACCTACGATTGCAATATGATCCTTACTAAGGCCATCCGCGCGAAGCCCTTTTCTTAACCTGGAAACATTCTGACCAAGTCCTGTGTAAGAAATTTCGGATACATCATTATTTACAGGCCATTTGAGTGCGGGAGTATCAGAGTATTCATTTACCATATAATCAAAGAGCTGTCGTATACTTTCCATAGTGATCTCCCTTTATAAGATTTTCTGTGCCATGCAGATTAGATCAAGAGCTTCGCCGATAGTGGTGATATTACCAACATTGTCGAGATTGAGCTCCAAGTCGAAGTTGTCCTCCAGGTCTCCCAAAAGAGACATGAAGTCAAAGGAGCTAAGACCAAGATCTTCGCAAAATCTCATATCGTTCTTCATGTCAGCAGGTGCTACGCTGCAGTACTGTGCCAGGAATTCTTTGAATAGTTTTTCGTTTTTCATATTGTTTCTCCTCCGATTTATACACTTTCTATAATGCTTCCTATGGTTATGTCAGGGGTTTCTATACCCGCAAACAGTATTTTCATCATGTAATAGTAGAAAAGCTCTATATCTTTTTCCACAAGGTGCGCCGTCTGGTAATGGTAAGAAAAATTAAGGCCGCCCTCCGGAGTGTGGGTTACTGTCAGGTATACCTTCTTGGTGGCTGCGCCGTTTGCGTACCATTTGAAGTACAAAGGAATTCCGGAAAGGTCAAGGGTTTTATCTGTTATTTCCAGTGGCTGGTAGGTGAGGTAGCAGCTTTCGTAGGTTGTTCCATCCGGTGTGCCAAAGCGTCTTTTCATGGATGAATTTATCTTTTCCGGGTCGTAGTTACTGTGGATGTAGATATTATTCTGAGCGTTTTGTATCATAAGTGCTGCATCCATAAAGCTTACTTTGCCTCCAATTATTGTTCTGCAGGGGAACATGATGGTGCGGCTTCCTCCGCTGGTCCATTCATCGTGGGTGGAGCGTCTTGCGATGAAGTTTTCAATTGTGATATCTTCCTGACCATCGTTAACCTTGGATAAATAGGTTCGCATGGATAGTAGCAGCAGATTGTTAAAAGAAATCCTGTTTTTGCTGCAAAAATCCATCAGGCGTCTTGTTGGTTCTGGTTCAAGTTTATAGTTTTTTACAGCTACATACAGGTTTTGAGTCTCGATATCAGCACTTCTAAGATTTGGATTGTTGTGAGCCAGCCTTGACTTTTCAAGGACTTTTTTACCCTGAATATCGGAATATAGAGGCTCGCCATATTTATCGAGCTGTCCTTCAAAGAAAGCCATGTCCCTGGTCAGGCGCTTTTCGTTTGTGGATTTAGTAAGGTCGGATATCAAAACGTCTTCGAATTTGGCAAGTGCCTCGGGGTAAGACTTTCCAAAGGCGTAGTGTGCATAAAGTGCCATGATATCTTTTACCATAACGGCGAGTCCGCAGGAATCAATGAGTCTGTGATCGATATGTACAAAAAAGCCATTGAAACCATCAGGAAGCTTTACCATCAGGAATTCATACATTGGAATATCATCTCCATCAAAGGTTTCATAAGCCATGGTCTGCAGGACATTATCGGCTTCTTCAAAAGACATGGACGACAGACTTAGAATCTTGGTATTTCGTATTACTTTTCTTTTCAGGTATTGTCGTATCTGTCCGCTTTCATCAGGCTTGGTGAAGCGAAGATTTAGACATTCATATCTTTTGGTCTCTTCGTTGATACACCTTTTGAGAAGTGCAAAGTCAAGCTCCAGCTGAATTGCAGCGACAATGCTGATTCCCGAAACCTGCTGGGTGTGATACTGCCGGATCCACTGATAATGCATGTTTTGGGCAGCAGTAAGGGGATATAATTTTTCCATAACGTTCCTCCCTGTTAGTATTCTCTAACTGCATGTGAAATTATCACAGAGAAAAGAAAGAGAAAATAGTGTTTTGGATTTAACATACACATTTACGTAAAGTGACCGAAACATATCGAACACTTGGGCCAATAATGTTTGATAACATGATTTAAAGGTCAGAAGTGCGGTTTAGATGCAGGTTTTGTAATAATAAGTTTTTTCTTGTGATACAATAGTGAAATCATATGAAGGAAGGGGAAAGCAATGAACTATTTTATTGAAGGCCTTCAGGGAAGCGGAAAAAGCACACTGGTAGGGAAAATATCCGAGAAACATCCGGAATGCAAAGTGTATAGAGAAGGAGACTATTCTCCTGTTGAGCTTGCATGGTGTGCCTATGTCACCAGGCAGGAATATGCAGACTATCTTGATAAATATGAGAATCTAAGAAGCGAGCTTGAGGAAAAGAGCCATGAAGAAGGGGATAAGGTGATTATCTGCTACACTCAGATAATTACTGATACTCCTGGCTTCCACAAAGATCTTGAGCAGCATGAAATATACAACGGTCGTGTCAGCAGACAGGAGTTCAAGGAGATTATCTTAAGACGACTTTCTAATTGGAATGGAGATAATAGCATATTCGAGTGTTCAATTTTCCAGAATATTGTAGAGGATATGATCCTATTCCAGAATGCATCTGATGAGGAGATTGTTGATTTCTACAAGGAAATCAGTAAAGCATTAGGGGATAAAGAATTCAAGATTTACTATCTTAAATCTGAGGATATCGAAGGCAACATCGGTGTTATCAGAAAAGAGAGATCTGATGATAAGGGAAATGAAATGTGGTTTCCGCTTATGATCGGATACTTTAACGAGTCTCCTTATGCAGTTAAAAATGGGCTCTCTGGGGAGAATGCTCTTTTTGCACACTTTAGGCACAGACAGGAGCTGGAGCTGAGGATTTTACAGGAAGTGTTCGCTGGAAAGTATGTGGTACTGAAGTCTAAGGGTTATGAGGATGTGGACTGATATTTGAATGGGAGGAGCAGGGGATGAAAGAAGCTCTTAAGCAAATCATTGATAATTTCCATAAATATAATTCTGAGCACATGGCACAGCAGGCCTTTGGACTTAGAGATGACATCGAATACGATGCTCTTGTGGTTGCGCCGAGTTTTTCTCCATATAAGCTTCATTTAGAGGATAAGTACAAGGTTACAACAATGAAGGAAGGCGCCTATATTGCAGGATATCTGGTTGAGGTGGATGACCACAAGATCGCCTGGATCAAGATCGGCTCATCAGCTGGAAATCTGATAGATCATCTTGCAATTTGTGCTGAACTTACCTTCCAAAAAGTGATCTTCATTGGGGCAGTAGGAGCCCTCAAGGAAGGCTTTGAACTTGGCGATATCTGCACACCATCTTATTCAGTTTCCGGCAGCAGTGCTGATGCGTACCTTATGAAGAATTCTATCAGGGATGATATGCGCTTTGAGAAGGTTTATCCTGATATGGATTTTGTTGATAAGGTGGTTTCTTTTGCAGATGAGAGAGGGTATGAGCTTAGGAAAGCAAGCGTGTTCTGCACGCCATCTATTGCGCTTGAGTATTCCCACATCGACGAAATCAGATCTTTTGACACAGACCTTATCGAGATGGAGACCAGCTCTTTTTACCTGATGACAGATCTATTGGAAATCCCAGGCATTGCACTCCTCGTTGTATCTGATAATTCCGCGACCAGTGCGGCACTGGTGGGAAGAACTGAAGAGCAGCAGGCTAAATACGATAAGGGAAGAAACGAAGTGCTGCCAGAACTGACGGTGGCGTTGGCAATCAGTGAGTGATGCGCAAGAGTAATAAGTAGAATTAGGGGATTTACACAGTGGAGGTTTGAAAAAAGATGATCAGAGCGGTACTTACAATAGATGATATTCCAACAATACACACGCCTGAGCTTGTTGATTATCTTAATGACAAGGGAATTCAGGTTGTGATGTTCGCAGTTGGACGCGACATAGAAAAATACCCTGAGCAAGTAATCTATGCTCTGCAGCATGGGATGATTGTTGGAAATCACAGCTATTCGCATATTAACTTTTCAGAAGTTTCTTTTGAAGAGGGAGTAAAAGAAATAGAGAAGTGCGAGGCGCTTCTTGATGATATTTATAAGAGAGCTGGAGTTGAGAGGAAATTCAGACCCTTCCGTTTTCCTTATGGCAACAAGGGCGGAGAGAACAAGGAAAAGCTCCATCAGTATCTGATTGATAAGGGCTTTACCAAGGTTGATGACAGGGAAATTAAGTATCCATGGTGGAAAGAGACAGGTCTGGACAAGGATATTGATACGCTTTGGACTTTCGACTTTGCGGAGTATCAGATTCGCCCTGATAGCGGTTTTACTCTTGATGATGTCTTTAAGAGAGTTCACGATGAAAAGCCTGCTTCAGGTGGAGCTTTGCTGGAGGATGGCAGCCACCATATTATCCTGTTGCACGATCATGACGAGACAAGAGAGATGGTTCCTGATTACTACAAGCTGATGCTTCAGCACGTAATTGATAATGGAGTAACCTTTGTGAAGCCAGGATTTATTGTGGAGGTGTGAACATGACTAAGTACGACTATGTGCTCTTTGATCTGGATGGAACCCTGACAGATTCAGGTCCGGGTATTATGAGTTCTTTTGCCTATGCTGTAGAGAAAATGGGTGATCCTGTAGAGGATAAGCAGCAGTTCAGAAGATTTGTAGGCCCGCCACTTAGAGACTCATTCGAGAAATCTCTTGGATATTCAGCTGAGGATGCTGACAAGGCAGTTACATTCTACAGAGAATACTATTTTGGCATGGGCGGAGCTCTTGAGAATACTGTATATCCAGGAATAGAAGAATTGCTGGCTGGTCTCAAGGCGGAAGGTAAGAAACTTATTGTTGCCACATCTAAGGCTGAAAAGGGTACCAAGCTGGTACTTGAGCACTTTGGACTTGATAAATACTTTGATTTTGTGGCAACCTCCAACGACGCCGACAGGAAATACAAGATTGATGTTATCAGATATGCCTTAGAGCAGTGTGGTATCAAGGACTTGGATAAGGCAGTCATGGTTGGCGATAGAGAAAATGATATTTCTGCGGCAGCAGAGGCCGGAATGGACTCAATCGGTGTTCTCTACGGATATGGGGATGAAGAGGAGCTCACCACTGCAGGGGCTACATTCATTGCAGCTACTGCTGAGGAAGTTGGAGAAATTATTGGTAAGAATAAGTGATGACTGAAAAATGAGTGGGGAAAGAAATACATAGAAGTAGATATAAAGAGCCAGAAATAGATAGCTTGAGGAGATAATGAAAATGGAAAAAAGTAATGTTGAGATAGTGTCACTTCCCAAGGAGAAGTGGGAGGGAGTAACAATTCCCCTTGTTACCAGGAGTGATAGCTACTACGATGTGCAGATAGATCCGCTTGATGAAAAGGGATGCACAGTCAAACTTGTTAAGAAGAAGGCCGAGAAAGAGATTCTCCATACACCTGAGGAGTATGACTTCCCGGATTCTTTGTATCAGCCCCATTGGGTAGATGCGCAGGCTTTCGGAGTTGTAAGTGAATCAGGTGAGCTTCTTGCATGCATCGAGGTTTGTCCTGAAGATTGGTCTAACCGTATGCTGGTAACAGAGCTTTGGGTTTCAGATGAGCTCAGAGGACAGGGTGTAGGTAAACGCCTTATGGACAAGGCTAAGGAAGTTGCTAGATCTCAGAACAGACGAGCAATCATTCTGGAGACTCAGTCCTGCAACACAAATGCAATTGGATTCTACCTTCATCAGGGCTTTGAACTGATCGGCTTTGATACCTGTTGCTACACCAATGCAGACATTTACAGACATGAAGTCAGGATCAATCTTGGATTCTTTTTCCATAGAGAAGCTATAAGGCACTGAATTGTATTTGCCTTGGATTGTTTTGCTTTTTGGCGAATATCGAAAAGACAGATATGAACATTCAAGATACCGAGTAAAATTACGTCTATATTTTAAAAAATGCTAATCTGACGGTAGCCCTATTTTTTTCTTACGGCTAGAAAAAGGAAAATGAAAAAATGATAGTAGCAAAAGAGAAAAAGATAGTTCGATTTCAAAGGATGATTACTGCTGCTAGAGGGAAATAATGGTTTTAGGGGTAAGCTTACGTACAAAATTAAAAAATCTATCTGGAAGACGTAATGAAATAGAGAGTTGACTACTAACAAAATAAGAAAAAACAAAATCCAGCGGTAATGAAAAAATATCGTTACCGCTGGATTATTCTTTTGTTCAAAAAAGACGTAAAAACTACTTGCAATACCGATAAATGCAATCGTAATAACGATAACATCGCCCGGCATCAATTTGCAGATAAACCAATAACAGATAAACCAATAACAGATAAGCCAATAACAGATAAACCAATAACAGATTACCTAATCACTCACCCAATCCCTCGAGAATCTTCTGGGCAGCAGTGATTCTTACACAAACTGTGAAGATATCCATTGCTGTGCGGAGGTCTGCAAGAGAAGGATATGTAGGAGCAATACGGATATTGCTGTCGTGTGGATCCTTCTTGTAAGGATATGTAGCACCAGCGTTAGTCATTGTAACTCCGGCCTTCTTGGCTCTGTCTACGATAGTCTTAGCACAGCCCTCTGGAGCGTCAAAGCTGATGAAGTATCCACCGTTTGGCTTGGTCCAGTCGCCGATTCCGCAAGGAGTAAGGTCTCTGTCGAGAATCTCAAGAACTGCCTCGAACTTAGGCCTGATAATGTCAGCATGCTTTCTCATGTGAGCCTTCATACCATCGATATCACCAAAGAATCTAACGTGACGGAGCTGGTTAACCTTGTCGTGACCGATTGTCTGGTTAGTGAGCTGAGCCTTGATATCATCAAGGTTATTAAGTGAAGTAGCAAGAGCTGCGATACCACTTCCAGGGAATGTAATCTTGGAAGTAGAAGCAAACTTATAAACAAGATCTGGATTACCAGCCTTCTTACACTCCTCAAGGATCTCGATAAGATAATCCTGATTGTTGTCGTAGAGGTGGTGAATACCATATGCGTTATCCCAGAAGATACGGAAATCCTTGGCTGCAGGCTTAAGTCTTGCAAAACGTCTGACTGTATCATCTGAGTAGGAGTAGCCCTGAGGATTGGAATACTTAGGAACGCACCAGATACCCTTGATGGACTCATCAGAAGAAACAAGCTCTTCAACTTTGTCCATGTCAGGACCTGTTGGAGTCATATCAACGTTGATCATCTCGATTCCAAAGTATTCAGTAATAGCGAAGTGTCTGTCATAGCCTGGAACAGGGCAGATGAACTTAACCTTGTCCAGCTTGCACCATGGAGTGTTGCCCATGATACCGTGAGTATATGCTCTTGATACTGTATCGTACATGACATTAAGTGAGGAGTTACCATAGATGATAATGTTCTCTGGCTTGTTCTCCATCATGGCGCCGATGAGAACCTTGGCTTCATCAATACCTGTAAGAACGCCATAGTTACGGCAATCTGTTCCATCTTCACAGGAAAGGTCAGCCTCAGAATTAAGGGCATCCATAAGTCCCATAGAAAGATCAAGCTGTTCTCTGCATGGCTTACCTCTAGCCATGTTGAGATTAAGATCCATCTCCTGGTATTTCTTGTACTGAGCCTTGAGCGCTACGATCTCTTCTTCAAGCTCCTGGCGGCTCATTTCTGCATATTTCTTCATAGTCCGTCTCCTCACTAAATCTGATATTTTATATGATTCTAGCCTATAAAAATTATGTCCAAAAAACACTATGACAATATTACAACGTAGCCCCAGGAAAATGCAACATAATTTATTACTTTAAAGGAGTAAATTTATGATTATAAGATTTCTATAAAATATGAAAAGATATTGATTATTGTTTAACAAATTGTAGTAAGATATATTTGTATAGATATGTGCGATATAACGACAAGGTGGCCAAATATAACAATTGCGACAAATACAATAAATTCGATATACTAGCTACCAATAATCAACCAAGAGGCCGGTATTATGTGGAATTACTCATATGTTTTTCCAAGTTTATTAATACTATTCATATTAGTCAGCTATTATTTTATGCTGCCACGAATTCCAATCAGAATGAACCGTACCTTCATTCATCTGATTGGTATCGAGTGTGTAGTTATGATAATGGACATCATATCCTCCTGGGCAGATATGAATTATCAGCTCTTCCCAAGATGGGCTCTCTATGCCCTTAACAATCTGTATTTCATTGCATTCTTTGCAAGAGCTTTATTCTTCTGTGTATTTACCATAAGCGTCTTAAGACTGGAATTTCTCAATAACCACTTTAAATATTTACTTGTTATGGTTCCGTTTGTATTAGAATCTGTACTTGTATTGATCACGCCATTTACCAGGAATTTCTACTATATGGATGACACCGGCTATCACAGTGCGCCTTTATACAACACACTTTATCTTTTGTTCTGGCTGTATCTTGGCATCAGTTTTTTTGCAATTCTAACTCATAAGGAAAGACCTAGGAGTAAAAGAGAGTTTAATACTGCGCTCTGGATCAACACAATTCTTCTTATAGGAACTATCTGCAGACTGGCTTTTCCACAGTATCTTCTCATGGATACCTTCTGTCTCATTGCGCTTCTTGTAAGCTATCTGTCCTACATGAATCCTGACTTTTACCTTGAGGGTAGAACCTGGATTTTTAATACCAGAGCCATAAGAGAGTACCTGGATGAGATAAATGGGCAAAAGAAATACCGGATATTTGCTTTTGCTATCCATGATTACAGAGATGTGAGAGAGCTGTATGGAATAAGACAGATGGATCGCGGTGTTAACCTGATTTGCGATTATCTTAAAAAGACCTTCCCTAACAAGATTGTTTTCTATTATAGAAGCGGACGCTTTGGAATTGTCTGTGATGACAAAGATAATATAGATAAAATACATGAAACCTTGCAGGAAAAATTCAGCGAACCATGGGTTTCAGATGATGTAGAGCTTTATGTTGAGATAGGCTGCGCACTCTTAAATCCCGGTGATAGGAAGCTTGATTATAACACCATGACACAGGTTCTCATGACTGCTTTTAACGAGGCTGATCTGGCTGAAAAGCATGAAATCAGAGTAATAGACGAGGCGGGTCTTCAAAAGGCAGAAAAAGAGCTTGAGATCAAAAGAGCTATCGAATATGCTGTTGATCATGATGCGGTAGAGATTTTCCTGCAACCTATTATGGATGCTGCTACAGGTAAGCTTGCGGGTGCAGAAGCGCTTGCAAGAATCAGAGATGCAGAAGGCAACGTTATTCCTCCAGGCCTCTTTATTCCAATAGCAGAACACAACGGACGAATATCAGAGCTTGGAACCCAGGTGTTTATTAAGACCTGTAAGTTTATCAAGGAAAATAATATCAAAGAGCTGGGACTTAATTGGATAAATGTTAACCTTTCACCGATTCAGTTCATGAAGGCTAATCTTGGTAATAACCTTATGCACTACATCAAGAAATACGACATTGACCCCAGATTCATTCATCTGGAGATCACTGAGGAAGCCATGGTCGACGATCAGCTCCTTGTTTATCAGACCAATATGATAAAAGAGATGGGCTTCCACTTTGTGCTTGATGACTACGGCAAAGGTTATTCCAACCTGACAAGATTAAAAAGATGTCCATTTATTAATATCAAACTTGATATGAGCATAGTTTGGGACTACTGCAGAAAGCCTGATGTTATGCTGCCTAACATGGTCAAAACCTTTGCAAGTATGGGCTTTGGCATAACAGCTGAAGGCATAGAAAGCGAATATATGGCCCAGACTATGGCTGCACTTGGATGCACATATTTACAGGGTTACTACTATTCAAAGCCTATTTCTGTTGATGAATTTATCAAAAAATATTCACAAGGATAAAGCTTTGTATTAATATTATAAGTAACAAAAAGAGTAGTGGCGGCGCTACTCTTTTTAATTGTGATGAGCAAGACGTGCTATGGATGTGCATTTACGAGAGGTGACAGTGTGAAAAAAGGGCTTGTACTTGAGGGCGGCGCTATGCGAGGTATGTTTACCTGCGGCGTTTTGGATGTTTTAATGGAAAACGATATTTCTTTTGACGGGGCAGTAGGAGTGTCGGCAGGAGCTACCTTTGGCTGCAATATCAAGTCCCATCAGATAGGCCGTGCCTACAGATATAACAAGAAGTACTGCTCAGATCCCCGCTATCACAGTATCAGATCACTTATCACCACTGGTGATATCTATAACGTGCCATTTTGCTACGATGAGCTTCCCTATAGGCTTGATAAATGGGATACCAAGGCTTTTGCAGACAGCCCAATGGAGTTTTACTGCGTGGTTACTGACATTAACACAGGAAGACCCGTTTATCACAAATGCAATGATGGACAAAAAGAGGACATCACCTGGATTCAGGCATCCGCTTCTATGCCGATTGTTTCAAGGCCAGTTCACATTGACGGCGGAGTGTATCTGGACGGTGGAATCTCAGATTCAATTCCTCTTAAATTTATGGAAGATAAGGGCTATGACGACATACTGGTCGTAGAGACCCAGCCAGTTGACTATGTCAAAGGCAAACAGAAATACATGCCAGTTGTCAGATGGTCACTCAGGAAGTATCCCAATATGATTAAGTGCATGGAAGAGCGCTATATTATGTATAACGAGGAAAAGAAATACATAAGGCAGCAGGAGCTTGCCGGTAAAGTACGAGTAATAAGGCCCAAGGAGCCACTTAATATAAGCTCGATAGAAAAAGATCCAGCCCAGATAGAGAGAGTTTATAAACTGGGAAGACAGGCGGGGGAGGAGTACCTCGCAAAGGAGAAGCAAAAATGAAGAAAGAATATGAACCACTGTTTACGCCCTGGAAGATTGGAAATTGTGAGATCAAGAATAGAATAGTCCTTACTTCTATGGGCGGTACAGACCTCTTTGGATGGATGGAAAAGAACCATTTTGATAAGGCAGGAGCAGACTTTATTCTGGAAGTTGCAAGGAACAACGCAGGACTTGTGCTTCCTGGATGCCAGCCAGTTTACAATCCAATGTTTGGTCAGTGGCTTTATACCAATAAGAAAATGTATCAGGACCTTGCTGAGTGGATGAAGGAGTTCCACAAGACAGGAGCCAAGCTTTTTGTGCAGCTCACTGCCGGCTTCGGACGCTCTTTTACCATAAGTCCTATGATGGAAAAATTATATACCAACAAGGTGCTCAGAGTCCTCAGTAAGCCTGTAATGGACCTTGATAAGATCACAGCATCAGCCAGCGATTCACCTAACCGCTGGTCAGACGTGGTGCCATCAAGAGCCCTCACTGTTGACGAGATTCATGAATATGTAACTGCCTTTGGTAAGACTGCAGAGCTTCTCAAGAAGGCCGGCGTTGACGGCGTTGAGGTTCATGCGGTTCATGAAGGATACCTTTTGGACCAGTTCACACTTGATTATGTCAACAAAAGAACTGACGAATACGGCGGAAGCTTCGAGAACAAGTACCGTTTTGCCTGCGAGATAGTTCAGGAGATCAAGAAAAAATGTGGTAAGGATTTCCCTGTTTCCCTTCGCTACAGCGTAATCTCCAAGACAAGAGGCTTCAGACAGGGAGCGCTTCCAGGGGAAGACTACGACGAAGTTGGACGTGACTTTGAAGAGAGCAAAAGAGCTGCCAAATACCTGCAGGATGCTGGCTACGACATGCTCAACTGCGATAACGGAACCTATGATGCCTGGTACTGGGCACATCCTCCTATCTATATGCCTGAGAACTGTAACCTTGAGGATGTTGCAAACCTTCGTAAATACGTGGACATTCCAGTTGTCTGCGCTGGCAGAATGAATCCAACAGTGGCAGCAGAGGCTGTTACAGCTGGAAGAATTGACGGAGCAGGCTTTGCAAGGCAGTTCCTTGCTGATACAGAGTGGGTAACCAAGCTCATGGCAGACAAAGAGGAGGATATCAGACCTTGTATCCTCTGTCATAACGGCTGCTTTAACATGTGCCACTACAAGGGAGTTCCTAATGATCAGGACCTTTCAGACAGTCTGCACCTTGCAAGATGCGCAGTTAATGCCGAGACTATGCAGAAGGATAAACATCACATAAAGAAGACCAAGCACCCTAAAAAGGTTATCATCATCGGCGGCGGTATTGGTGGTATGGAGGCTGCAAGAGTACTTAAGCTTCGTGGCCACGAGCCTGTTATCTATGAGAAAACTGATGAGCTTGGTGGAACCTTCATTGCTGCAAGTGCAGAATCCTATAAGGGTAAGCTCCGCGATCTTCTTGCATGGTATCGCAGACAGATGGAGCAGCTGGGAATCGAGATTCACTTTAATACTGAGATAACCGATGTCAAAGAGTTTGGTAAGCACGACATTATCATTGCTACTGGCGCTGTTCCCAGAAAGCTTAAGAGTGTTCCGGGACATGAGCTCATGATAGAGGCCTGTGAGTACCTTAGAGGCGCAGAGGTTGGTGATAAGGTCGTAGTAGTAGGCGGAGGCCTTACGGGTTGTGAAATTGCCTATGAGCTTGCACTTCAGGGCAAGAAACCTGTCACTGTTGAGATGAAGGACGACATCATTTCACAGAAGGGTGTGTGCCTTGCAAACAGCTCATATCTCAGAGAATGGTTTGATCTGTACAGAGTTCCAGTTTACCTTGAGACCACTCTCAAAGAGGTTTGGGAGGATTGCATCGTCTGCGTAGACAAAAATGGCAAGGAATTCACTATTGACTGCGACAGCGTCATCAGTAGTGCCGGCTATATTCCTAATCCTGTTGTCAAAGAAAATGAGAGAGAGAGCAACATGGACTATATTGGCGACTGCAAGCAGGTAGGGAATCTTAGAAGCGTAATATGGCGTGCATACGAGGTAGCTATGCGCATCTGACGCAGAATTAATTTACGACATAAATTTAATCCAAATTTAATAATAGTTAATACTTAATATAGAGTATTAATTAACGGTAGAGTGCTACAATTGATTGTGTGGCACTCTATTTTTATTTAATTTATAAAAGAAACAGGAGATCAGAGAACTATGAATATCTTTTACGGTAAAAGCGCTTCTGGCAGAGTTTCAGAGGCTGTTAGCGGACTTGGAACAGCAAAGCTTATTATCATGACTAGTTCTGCAGATGATTTTGAAGAGAACGTTCAGGCACTTGAAAAGCTCTATCCTGGCGTGCCAAGCATTGCGTGCGTAGGAATGGGCTATGACACAGCCATTCTTGAAAAAGGAACCTTTGTTATGGCCTTTAAGGATGGTGTTTCTGTTGCGACAGGAGTTCTGGAGAAAGTTTCTGTATCTCCTGCAAGATATATTACCAGGGTAGAAAAAGATATTGAGTCTGTTCGTCCGGGAAGAGAGAACACAGCTATCATCGATTTCTGCACAGGTAATGATGCAGCTGTTCTCACAACTTTAAGCGCTCTTGTTGATAAGTACAACCTACAGGTAATGGGAGCAACAGGCGATGCTGGTAAAGTTGCTGTAAATGGAACGGTTTATCAGGATGCCATGGTATATGCTGTTATCAAGAATGAGGGAGGTAGAGTTAAGACCTATAAGGAGAACATCTACGTACCTAAGGATAACAAGCAGCTCATAGCTTCCAAGACAGATAAATCCAAGTATTATCTAGGAGAGCTCAATGGTCGCCCGGCTAAACAGCTGTACATGGAGCTTACAGGTGCTGCGGAGAATAAGGTTGTAGATCAGACCTTCAAAAATCCATTTGGTAAGATGATGGGTGATGATGTCTGCATCGTTTCCCTCAAAGATGTTTCCGGAAATGGACTTATCCTATACAGACAGATCAACGACTCAGATATCCTGACACTTCTCGAAATGAGAGACCCAATGGAAATCGCGCAGTCCACGGTCAATAAGATCAAAAATGATTTCTCACATATTTCTGCTATTTATTCAGTCAACTGCATATTCAGATATTTGGTATTAAAAGACAGAAGCGAGCTAGGAACATATCTTAGCAAGATAGGAACACTTGGAACCAGCTGTGGTCTTGTTGGATTTGGTGAGCATTACAACACTCAGTTTGTTAACCAGACAATGACCTGTGTAGTATTCGAATGATGAGGAGATAGAAATGTTTGAGAACATGTTTGGAAAAAAGAATGAGCAGGAACCTGTAGCTGTTCAGGCTAAGCCTGATAATAGTTTTGAAGAGCGTTCCAGATCACTTGTCTATATCGCAAACTCCATCAAGGACTGCCAGAAAAAGCTGGTAGAAAATGAGGTTAAATCTCTTACAGAGATCCATGATATGGGCGAAGCTGTCAACGATGTTATGGAGAGTAACATACAGCTTCGTGATGAGATGACAAACTTCAACGAGATGTTCGAAGCAGTTAACCAGAGCGCTTCCAAGTTCGAGGATGTTAAGCAGAATATCCTGAGCAGCGTTCATAATGCACAGGACAAGGTTGAAGAGCTTAAGACAAGTTCAAATGAAGTGAGATCCAGCTTTGATGAGATGTCCAGAGGTTTTGAGTCCTTCAAGGAATCAGTTGATCAGATCTCTGATTACATGAAAAAGATCATCAGCATCGCTTCACAGACTAACCTCCTTGCACTTAATGCTTCTATTGAGGCTGCAAGAGCCGGAGCAGCAGGTAAAGGCTTTGCCGTAGTTGCTACGGAAGTAAGAGAGCTTGCAGATGAGATCAAGACTATGATCGATCAGGTTAATGCTTCAATTGCCAATGCAGGAGAAGAGAGTGAGAAGCTCTCAGCCAGTATGGAAAACTCAATTGCAGCCATGGATAAGAGCCTTCAGGAAGTTGAGGCGACTCATGCTACCTTTGATGAGATCATTGAGAGCACAAATGGAGCTAATGCAGTTCAGCAGGAAATCGCAGATACTGCGGACATAGCTTCTGATGAGCTCAAAAAGATCGGCAGTAAATTCGATGATGTTAACAGGAAATTTGATGATCTGGCTGTTCAGCTGGATAGAGTTAATTCCATGGGAACTACCAAGAGTAGCGTATTCGAGAACATCGACAATCTGGTTTCCCAGATTGAGCCAATTGTAAAAGAGAAATAATAAATATTTCAATACTAACAATGAGAAACTATCAGTGGTAAAATACTGATAGTTTCTTTTGTATTAATGACAAATGAGGAGAATAAAGTATGGTATTCGAATGTAGAGATAACGCACTTTGCTTTAAGAAGCAGGGAGAAACAGTTTTGATCGAGGCTTGGGGAGAGGATTCCCTTCGAGTTCGCGCAACTATGAACAGGAACTTTACTGGCAGAAACTGGGCTCTTACAGAGGCAGTAGCTCCTACTAAGGCAGAAGTTAAGACATATATAGTTCCAGAGAAAACAGGTGAAGGAACTATCCAGGATAACGAGTGGGCCAGCATCACAAATGGTCGCATCAGAGCAGAGGTCAACTATGCGGGAGTGATTTCTCTTTTCCGTGATGACAAGCTCTTTTTACGTGAATATTTCAGATCCTACGGCGGCACTATCTCCAAGGAGAGCAGATGCCTTAAGCTAGTAAACAGAGAGTGGAAGGGCCTTTACGGCGGAGATAACTATTCTCTTAAGGTTCGCTTTGAGAGTAACGACGGCGAGAAGATCTTTGGTATGGGACAGTACCAACAGCAGCAGATGGACTTAAAGGGCTGCACACTTGAGCTTGCCCAGAGAAATTCACAGGCTTCAGTTCCTTTTGCTGTTTCCAATCTTGGTTATGGACTTTTGTGGAATAACCCGGGCGTTGGTCAGGTTACCTTTGGTGGCAACATGACTCTCTGGGATATGAGATCAACCAAGGAGATGGACTACTACGTTACTGTAGCCGACACTCCTAAGGAGATTGTGGCTAATTATACTAAGGCTACAGGACATGCTGGCGAGTTCCCTGAAGAGCTCATGGGACTTTGGCAGTGTAAGCTCAGATATCGTACACAGGAGGAAGTTCTTTCTATCGCCAGAAAGTACAAGGAGCTCGGTATTCACATCGACCAGATCATCATCGACTTCTTCCACTGGACATATCAGGGCGACTGGAAATTCGATACCAAGTACTGGCCAGATCCTAAGGCTATGATTGACGAGCTCCACAGCATGGGTATCAGAGTAATCGTATCTGTATGGCCATCTGTAGACAGAAAGAGTGAGAACTTCTACCCAATGCTGGAAAAGGGCCTTCTTATCAAGACAGAACGCGGTGCCCTCCAGACCTATGACTATCAGGGCGACTGTGTAGAAATAGACGCCTTTAATCCTGAGACAAGAGATTATGTCTGGGAGATTTGTAAAAAGAACTACTATGACTTTGGAATTGATGGCTTCTGGCTTGATAATTCAGAGCCTGATTATGGTGTATATGATTTTGAAAACTTCAGATACAGCGAGGGTACAGCACTTGAAGTTACTAATATGTATCCTCAGATGTATTCAAGAGCATACTATGATAAGATGAAGGACCTCAGAGATGGCAAGGTTGTTAACCTTCTTCGCTGTGCATGGGCAGGAAGCCAGAAGTACGGCAACGTTGTATGGTCAGGTGATGTACCAAGTACCTTTGAATCTCTTCAGGATCAGGTACAGTGCGGTATCAACATGGGGCTTGCTGGTATTCCATGGTGGAATACTGATATCGGCGGCTTCATGACAGATGATGTCAACGATCCTGATTTCAGACAGCTCCTTATCAGATGGTATCAGTTTGCTGTATTTACAGCAGTTATGAGACTTCACGGAGATCGTGGCCCTTACAATATTCCAGCTCTTGATGATAGAGACTGGGGCGGCGGATATCTTCACACAGGCCAGGACAACGAGATGTGGAGCTATGGCGATGACAACTTCAAGATCATGAAGAAGTACTATGACATCAGACAGGAGATGAAGCCTTATATCAAGCAGCTCTTTAACGAGGCTTCTACAAACGGCTCACCTCTTATGAGAGCTATGTTCTACGAGTTCCCTGAGGATGAGAAGTGCTGGACTATCAAGGATCAGTTCATGTTCGGTGACAAGTACCTTGTAGCACCTATCCTTCATCTCAATGAGTTTGAGAGAGAAGTTTACCTTCCAAAGGGTGAGTGGAAGCTTACAAGCGATGGCACAAGCTACGCTGGTGGCCAGACTGTTAAGGTTAAGGCTCCTATTGAATATATGCCAGTATTTGAGCGTATATACGCGTAATTGTTAAGGAGAAAACATCATGCCCAAGGGTGCAGGACAAAAACTTAAGCTCTACCATCTGAGTCAGATCATGATCAAGAAAACTGATGATGAGCATTCTCTTACAATGCCTCAGATCATAGAGCTTTTGGCAGAAAAAGGAATAAGTGCCGATAGAAAGAGTATTTACGACGATTTTGAAGCGCTTAGAGACATAGGTCTTGATATTATCGGAGAGCAGGTTGGAAGGGGCTACTACTATCACGTTGGAGGCAAGAGGTTTGAGCTTGCAGAGCTGATGCTCCTTGTAGATGCCATCCAGTCTTCCAAGTTCATAACAGCCAGGAAATCAAGTGATCTTATCAAGAAGATAACTGACCTTGCAAGTGAGCATGAGGCCAAGCAATTAAAGCGTCAGGTGGTGGTTCAGGGCAGGATCAAGACCATGAATGAGAGTATCTATTACCTAGTTGATGATATTCACAGAGCCATGGTGGAGAATAAGAGCATCACCTTCCAGTACCTTCAGTGGAATCTTGATAAGGTAATGGTTCCGAGGAAAGATAAGCTCTATGTTACAAGTCCCTGGGCTCTTACATGGGACGATGAGAACTACTACCTTATCGGCTATGACCCTGAGGCTGGTAAGATCAAGCACTACCGCGTAGATAAGATGAAGGACATCAGATTAACTGATGACAAGCGCGTAGGTAAGGAAGAGTTTGAATCCTACGATATGGGATCATATTCCAAGCAGAACTTTGGAATGTTTGGTAAAAAAGAGACTACAATCGTTGATCTTGAATTCAACAATACCTTTGTTGGGATCATGATTGACAGATTTGGCAAGGAAATGCCAATAAGAGCTGCGGCCAAAGAGGGCTGGTCTAAGACGCACGTTGACGTATTTATCAGTGACCAGTTCTATGGCTGGGTATTTGCCATGGGGGGCAATGTCCGCATCACAGGTCCGCAGAGGATTGTAGACGAATATAGAGGAGAGTTGCAGAAGCAGCTTGAAGAGTAAGGTATTTTCTAATTTGATTGGGGAGAAGACGAATGTCAATTGTGGGTGCGTTTATGGTTCCGCATCCTCCGCTGATCGTTCCACAGATCGGCAGAGGCGGCGAAGCCCAGATTTTAGAGACAACAAATGCATATAATATAGTGGCGGACATGGTGGCTGAGCTCGAGCCTGAGACTATCATCATCACCAGTCCCCACGCTACTATGTATTCAGATTATTTTCATATTTCACCAGGGAATGCTGCCACTGGTTCTTTTGCCCAGTTTGGAGCAGACGGGATCAAATTCCTCGAAGCTTACGATATGGAGCTTGTAATGCAAATAGAGAGCATTGCAAGGAAACAGGATTTTCCTGCAGGAACTCTTGGTGAAGTTGATAGGGATTTAGACCATGGAACTATGGTTCCTTTGTGGTTTATCAGACAGAAATATAAAGGCGGGAATATAGTCAGAATAGGACTTTCCGGCCTTCCATTAACTGACCATTATAAGCTTGGTCAGATTATCCAGAAAGCTGTAGATAAGTGCGGCCGCAGGGCTGTAGTTATCGCAAGCGGCGATCTTTCCCACAAGCTTCAGGAATATGGGCCTTATGGTTATGCTCCAGAGGGGCCTGTCTATGACCAGAAGATAATGGATGTATGCTCCAGAGCTGCATTTAAGGAACTCCTTGATTTCGAAGAGGGGTTCTGCGAGAGAGCTGCTGAGTGTGGGCATAGGTCTTTTGTCATAATGGCTGGATGCCTTGATGGTGTCAGAGTTTCTGCTACCAAGCTGTCTCACCAGGACGTAACAGGTGTAGGCTACGGAATCTGCACCTTTATTCCAGGAGACAAGGATTCCAAGAGGTGTTTTCTCAAAGAGTATTACAAGGACCTTGAGAGGAATATGGAAAAAGAGCTTGAGGCTTTCAGTAACAAGCCTGATCCTTATGTTAAACTGGCCTATCAGACAGTCATTAACTATGTTGTTAAAGGCAAAAAGATGTCTGTACCTGACTATGTTACTACGGAGATGCTCAACATCAGAGCAGGAGCTTTTGTATCTATCCACAAAAATGGAAGACTTCGCGGTTGCATCGGAACAATCGCCCCGACCAGGGATAATGTGGCGCTAGAGATCATTGAGAACGGCATCAGCGCTGCAACAAGGGATCCAAGGTTTTCACCTATAGCACCGGAGGAACTCAAAGAGCTTGAGATAAACGTAGATGTTCTGGGAAGACCACAGGACATTTCATCTATAGATGAGCTTGATGTGAAAAGATATGGTGTTATCGTTTCAAGTGGTATGAAGAGAGGACTTCTTTTACCAGACCTTGAAGGTGTTGATACGGTAGAGGAACAGGTGGCTATTGCCATGCAAAAGGGCGGTATTACTGAGGATGACGAAATCAAACTTCAAAGATTTGAGGTTATCAGACATACATGTTAATATATTACTTTATGTAATAATATATTAATTTTTGAGGTTTGATATGAAAGAGAGAGAAACACTTGGCAGCAGAATGGGATTTATTCTGTTGTCTGCAGGTTGCGCTATAGGAATAGGAAATGTGTGGCGCTTCCCATATATGGTAGGAGAGAACGGAGGAGGCCTTTTCGTTCTTGTTTACGTTCTATTCCTGCTGATCCTTGGTGTACCTATTATGACAATGGAATACGCCATGGGACGTTCATCCAGAAAGAGTATTCTTTTGGCTTACAAGCAGCTTGAACCAAAGGGTTCAAAGTGGCATATTTTCGGATATTTTGCTATCGCAGGTAATTACCTTCTTTTGATGTTTTATTCAGTTGTTTCAGGTTGGATACTGAGATACTTTGTGCTGTCAGTTATGGGAGCCTTTGAAGGTCAGATGCCTGAACAGATAGAAGAATTATATCAGGAGATGATGAGTGGTCCTGTAGTTCTAATTGGATTTATGGCAGTTACTATGCTGATCACTATCGTGGTTACTTCCCTTGGCCTTGAAGCAGGCGTTGAGAGAGTTACCAAGATCATGATGGTGGCGCTTATCATTATTATGATAGGCCTTGGAATAAGATCACTTACACTTCCAGGAGCTGGAGAGGGTGTCAGATTCTACCTCATGCCAAATGCTGAGAATGTACGCAAGGTGGGACTTGGAAATGTTCTCTACGGCGCACTTAACCAGAGCTTTTTCACACTTAGCCTTGGTATCGGCAGTATGGGGATTTTCGGAAGCTATATTCAGAAGGATAGAAGCCTTGTTGGAGAAGCACTTATTGTTGCAGCTCTTGACACCTTCGTTGCAATAGTTGCCGGACTTATCACTATTCCAGCCTGCTTTGCTTATGGAGTTGCACCAGACAAGGGGCCAAGCCTTATTTTCTTAACCCTTCCTAATGTGTTTGCATCCATGAAGGGCGGAAGATTACTTGGCAGTCTGTTCTTTTTGTTTATGTATTTTGCTGCTCTTTCTACAATGATCGGTGTATTTGAGAACGACGTTAGTTTTTCAATCGATCTTTTCGGACGCTCCAGGAGAAAGGCTTCATTAATAGCTGGTCTTGTGATCACACTTGGCTCTATTCCATGTGCCCTTGGCTTTAACGTTCTTAGTTTTTTCCAGCCACTCAAGGCAGGAAACACAGTTATGGATTTAGAGGATTTTATTGTTAGTAACCTTCTGCTTCCTATTGGTGCTCTTATCAGCTGCCTGTTCTGTACCTGCAAGTATGGCTGGGGCTTTGAAAAGTACCTTGAAGAGGTCAACTGCGGAGAGGGCATTAAGGTAAGCCGGGGGCTTAAGTGGTATTTTAAGATCGTGCTTCCTGCAGCGCTTATATTCCTCGGCGTTTACGGCCTTTGGAGTTACTTTGCATAATTTGTGCTTGGATATATCGTGATTTTTTAGATTTGAGTTTTGAGGTATTTGTAATGAATAAAGATATTGTACCTGAGAATTTTACTATGGGACTTGCGCTTTTTGACGCAGTCCCAGTTATTTTGTTTGGAGTTGCCACCTTTTTTTTGTGGCAGAATATTGGAGGATTATTCCTTCTATTGGGCGCACTGGTATGCTTTGTATCAGGAATGCTCAAAGTATTATGGAAAGTAATAGTAGTACTTCGCCACAAAAACGTATGGCCCTTGTTCCTCCAGATGAGAATCGGAATGCCAGTTGGCTTTGTTCTTCTCATCATCGGCTTTATCGTAGCCGGCATAACAGGGAGGCTATCCGCCTTCGTTTCCGGGCTTCTTCACCCATTGCCACTACTATTCATGTTCATCACTATCACCGGCATGACAGGCATGATCATTTGCGGCTCCAAGCTCGACTCCTCCGACGTCAAAGCCAACTGGATCGAGCAGACCTGCAACACCATCGCCTAAGCCAGCTTCCTCCTCATGACAATCCTTGCACTGTAACGTGTAAATTTAAAAACGGCAGGTGACCGGATATATGATCTGGTCATCTGCCGTTGTATTTAAAACCTTAAGGAGAAAGGTTTTGGCTGAATTTATTATGCTGAGATCTGCTCGAGTGAGAAGTAATCCATCTTCTCGTTGAGTGTCTCTGCCATGTTGCGGAGCTCTGCAGCAGCATCGCTGATAAGAGCGAATGTAGCGTTGAGCTCTTCCATAGAAGCGTTTGTCTCCTCTGTAGAAGCTGCGTTCTGCTGTGAAATAGCTGAAAGCTCTGCCATGATATCTGCAAACTTGTTCTTGAGTTCGTTAAGTGTGTTAAGCTTGTCTGCGATCATCTTTGTTGAGTTATCTACGTTGTTAACATTTACTACTACAGCGTCCATGTCATCCTTAGTAGATGTGAGCTGGCTGTTCTGTGCCTTCATATCTTCGCTGAGCTGCTCGATTGTCTCAACTGACCTCTGTGACTCACCAACAAGAGTCTCAACGATCTTCTTGATTGATACAGCTGCTTCCTTAGACTGGTTAGAAAGGTTACCAATCTCTGTAGCAACTACTGAGAAGCCCTTACCATACTCGCCTGCTCTTGCAGCCTCGATAGAAGCGTTAAGAGAAAGAAGATGTGTCTGCTCAGCGATAGCTGTGATTGCGTTTGAAGCCTCAGCAATATCTTTTACTGAATCATTTGTAAGGCGGATCTGTGCATTGATATCCTGCATAGAATTCATAACGCCCTGGTTAGTTGTCATAAGGTTGTTAAGTGTCTCAACTGTACGGTTAGCACCTGTCATCATATCACTAGCTGCAGCTGTAAGCTCTCCAACTCTCTCTGTGATATCGTCGATGCTATCACCCATTTCGTTAGTGTTGTTAACTGAAGTTTCTACGCTCTCAGCCTGTGAAGTTGCGCCACGGCTGATATCTTCAACTGCGCTTGTTACCTGCTCTGCAACATTTGAAGCTGTCTCTGCTGAAGTTGCAAGGCTTACACCAGACTTAGTAACGTCAGCGGAAAGCTCTTTTGTTGTTCTGATAACATCCTGAAGCTTGTCACGAACCTGTGCTGTACTGTTAGCAATTGTTCCAAGCTCGTCTCTACGGTTAAATGTACGATCATCAATGTAGAGGAACAGATCACCATCTTCAAGCTGCTTAAGTCCAGTGATGATGTCGCGGATTGATCTTGTTGATCTTGTGATGATGATACGTGCTACGCCCCAGTTAAAGAAGAAGAAAATCACAAATGTAAGGGTGATAGCGTTTGCAGCCTTCTTAAGGTTTGCCTCAACGATTGATGTGTCACGACCTGCAAATACCATACCAACGACAGTGCCATCTGTGTTCTTAAGTGGAAGATAGTATGTATACCATTCCTGACCTGCTATTTCAACATTATCTGCAAGGTACTCATTTCCACCCTTTAATACCTCAGAGATAACTGTATCTGAAGCCTTTGTTCCTTCCATACGCATACCTGTTGTAGCATCTGTAAGAGAAGTAACATAACGTGTATCACCATAGAATACTGTGAAGTGCATTCCTGTTTTCTGATTAAGATCATCGAGCTGACCCTGGATCAAGTCATGGACTTCCATATCGCCCTTTAAGAGCTGACCATCTTCAGATACTGACCAGTCACCCTCAACCTGATGAGTAACCTGATTATCAAGAAGAACTGCTGCTGCGCGAAGTCCCTCTGAGAATGATGTGTAATAAGCTTTCTTAATGTGGTTGTATCCGATTACACCGATAAGAGTGCACATAAGGCATGCAAGTACGGTAGCTATCAAAATGATAGTGCGGACCATGTTTCTTTTTCTTTTCATTTTTTTCTCCTTCCTTTTTCGATTGCAACATCGCAATCTATAAAAACTAACTATGAAACAATAATATAGAGCATAAAAAAAGCATGGGCAGTCATGTCCATGCTTCGGATAATCCTAATAAACGTGAAAAATTAAGATGCAACTGGCTGACATGTTAAAGTCCCTATAGCTTTGCGCCACAAGCTTTCGCTTGCTTTGCCCGATATTTATTTAAACCAAAGGAGATTATATGGAAGTGCAAATAAAAAAGCAACAACATTTTGCACGCTTTACAAATCTTTTTGCATTGTGTGATAAGGTGACAAAAAACTGAACTAAAACTTGTGTATTTTGCACAAAAACCTGCCTCAATTTATGAAAACGCTTACTAATAGATATATAGGGAGCTCTTTAGTATAATGTCCCTATGAGCATAGAGAAAAAGGCAGTTTTTCATCTGCCAGGACTATTTGAATTTTATGAACTGTACAAGGTGTTTCTGCCTCTTTTCAAAGGGCATAGAGAGTATTTCTATGACTGGTGCGAGATAGGCTCTATTTATGGTGCGCCTGCGGATTGCATCTGGGGCGGCGGAAGAGTAGGCTTTGGTGAAGCAGGTTCTACGGAAGTAGCTGCGCTTATGAGAGAGTATGGGATTTCAGCAAGGCTCACATTCAGCAATTCCCTGATTCAGGAGAGTCACCTTATTAATAAGAGATGCAACGCTCTTTGTGATCAGTTCGAGCATAATGGCGATGTTCCAAGTGGCATCATCCTTCATTCGGACCTTTTGCTTGATTACATCAGAAACAGATACCCTGACTTTTATTTTGTATCTTCCACCACCAAGGTGTTAACTGACTTTGATGATCTTGTGGAGGAGCTTAACAGAGAAGAGTTTAGCTATGTGGTTCCAGATTTCAGGCTTAACAGAGAAATTGATAAGTTAAAAGAACTACCTCAGGCTTATAAGGATAAGGTAGAGTTTCTCTGTAACGAGTGCTGCTGGTTTGGCTGTTATGACAGGAAGAAATGCTACGAGAATGTCAGCCGTAAGAGTCTTGGAGAGGAATGCGAAGACCACGTATGTGTATCTCCTGATGCAGATAAGGGCTACAGGTTTTCTCTTGCCATGGAGAATCCTGGTTTTATTGGAATAGACGCCATCCGAGACGTCTATATGCCTGCAGGTTTTTCTAATTTTAAGATTGAAGGAAGGAGCCTTGGAAGCGCAATAATCCTTGAGTTCCTTCTCTATTACATGACTAGGCCTGAGTATCAGCTCAAGGTAAGAGAAGAAATCTATCTGGACAGTTCGCTTGATCTGTTTTAACAGATAATATTTGTATATTGAATTAGAAATAAGAAGTATTGGAGTTTTAGTTTTAATGGGTAAGAATCTTAAGTTTAGTAAGGACAAAGATCTAACTACAGGAAGCCCCTTTAGCCTGATCTTTTCTTTTGCAGTTTCAATGATGATGGGAAATGTCTTCCAGCAGCTATACACCGTTGTTGACAGTATTATTATCGGCAAGAAAATAGGGCCTCTAGGACTTGCAGCAATTGGAGGAACGGACTGGCTCATATTCCTTGTTAATGGCTTTTTGATTGGCCTTATTCAGGGCTTTTCAGTTATACTTGGCAAGAAGTTTGGGGAAAAGAACGAAAAAGACTTTGCTACTTATTATAAGAAGGCAAGACTTATCTGTCTTGTGATCTCTATAGTATTTGTTGCTGGGCTCCTTGTGTCATCAGGGCTTCTTTTAAGGCTCATCGGTACCAAGACAGAAGCCTTCAGCTATGCCAAGACCTATGTTGATGTGATCTTTGCCGGAATCCCATTCCTCGTGTTCTACCAGTTTTTTGCAGCTGTACTCAGGAGCAGAGGTAACAGCCAGATTCATCTTATGGCCATGACCATATCTTCTATATGTAACATAATCCTGGACCTTTTCTTTATATGCGTGCTGAACATGGGAATTGCAGGCGCTGCTCTAGGAACAGTTCTTTCAGAGTGCCTTGTTATGGTAATCTGCGGATATTATGTCTACACCACAAGAAAGGGCGCTGTAACCACAGAGGGCAAGAGCACCGATGACATCAGTGTTCACACCGCTGGTAGTTCTGCAGTGGTACAAGAGCTTCTTACAGTGGGCCTTCCAATGGCTCTTCAGAGTGTTATCACTGCAATTGGAGGACTTATCGTAATCAGATGTGTCAACCAGTTTGAGATTGACTTCCTCACTGGCTACACAATCGCTGGCAAAATCTACGCTCTTCTGGAGATTGCAGCATCCTCCTATGGAATGGCAGTAGTAGCCTACGTTTCACAGAACTACGGCGCAGGCAGACATTACAGGATCAGAAGTGGCGTTCGTATAAGTGTCCTTATGGGCGTAGTTACAGCTCTTGTATGCTCTTTTATCATGATTTTCTTTGGAACAGAGGGAATGAAGCTCTTCGTAGATGAAGCTACAGTTTCAGACAAGATATTTGTCTATGGTCAGGAATACCTCCTGATTCTCGGAATCTTTTACCCGCTTCTGTATGTTCTCTATATTATGAGAGCATCCCTGCAGGGCCTCGGCAATACACTGGTTCCAATGATCTCAAGCTTTGGACAGCTTATCATGAGAGTATTCTGCGCAGTTGTCCTCACCCTATTCATAGGCTACAAGGGCATCTTTTACGGCGAGATTACCGCCTGGATCCTGGCAGACCTCATCCTCATCTTCACATATTTTTTAAGTGTGAAAAAACAGTGAATCGATGGAAAAATAGTTTTAAGAGTGTATAATGGATTTTCGTGTTGTTTTTTAAAAAATAAATTGTAAGTGAGGAAAATCCATGAATAACCTGTTGTACATCTATGAAGAAGTTTGTGATCTCGTCGAGGAGAAAGAGATCGAGCTATATGAAAGGGAGGATGCGCAGGACAAATTCATCTGCCAGTTTGCAAAGGGTGGATCATCACTACACGTTAAGACTATTATGCAGAGCAGATTCGTGCTCTATGCTACAGAGAAGGATTTCAACCTTATAAAGAAAAAGTCTGATGAGGCCGGAACAGGCATCGTTCTGAAAGAGAGCAAGAAAGAGGAAATCGAGCTTATTGTTTCCCAGTATGAGGAAGTTGGCAGTAAGGCTATGCTCTTTATCAGAAACGGTAACAAGGGCCTTCTTAATAACCCTGAGGAAAAAAAGCTTCCTCATGTAATCTACTTTTTTACCAATGAAAATCTTGAGTTCGTCCTCGATTGTATCAAAGAGGGACTTGCAATCAAAGAGAAGGCAACAAAGAGTAAGAGCGTAGCAGCCAGAGGCGTTACAGGAACTATGATCAAAAGAACTGTAGTAGCGCCTAAGCCTAAGCTTCCTGAGCTTACTGATGATGAGATCAGAGAGGCTATTCCTGAGGGCTGTGAGGTTTCTCATGTTAAGTATGGAACAGGCGTAGTTAAGTCAGTTCTTGAGGGCAAGATCAAGGTTCTTTTTGAGGATTCTGTAGAGAAAATTTTTGCAGGTTCCCTTTGTGTAAATAAAAAAATATTAACAGTATTAAACGTTTAAGTTATAATGTTATCAACTAAAAACTATAGTAAAAAGTTGTTTTGAAAGAATATTTGCAAGGGGGGACGGGTATGATAAACAAGGCACTCGAGGATTATACCGCTGAGGATTTGCTAATTCTTTTAAACGAGAATGTTGATGCTATAGTTATGGTTGATACGACGGATAAGAAGTATAGAGCTATAACACGCAAGAACATTTTCGTAGATTTGTTGGATGAGACGGGGGATTACGACGATCTGATACAGAAACTATGGTTTCATCTAGATAATTCCCAGGAAGAAATAACAGAAGATTATAAGGCATTCATTGCATACTATGGCGAATTTAAGGGTAAGTACAGCAGAAGACTCAAGGTCTTTTTGGAAGGTAATACCGCGCCATATGTTATTCAGATGAATGTATATCCAATTGAAGGTACGGACAAGTACGTATTTGCTATGGATGTTCTTGATGATGAAGAGGTTGTTGAGGATATTATGACCACTAGAAAGGTCAATACTATCCAGAATACATATCTTTTCTCTATGTTTGTTGATCTTGTTAAGGATTCGACCAGCAGTATCAGTGTAACTGAGATATCAGAAGACACGATCAAGTCCAGTATCAAGTACTCACAGTGGCGACTTATGACTGTCAATATGATATGGCCTGATGATCAGGAGCAGTTTCTTAAGTTGACAGATCCTGAGTACTTAAGGGCCAATCTTGACCAGGGACACACTAATACCTTTGACTGCATGATGAAGAATCTTGAGGGAACTTATATCTGGGTTAAGCTGATATTTAGCAGAGTTCAGACCTTAAGCGACAAGGATTTCAAGTTTGTCTTCATGGTTCAGGATATTAATGATGATGTCATGGAGCGTATGGCTACGCTCAAGAAGTACGAGGAGCTCGTACTGGTTGATCCTCTTACAGGTCTTTTCAATCATGGAGGAATCAAGACAGAGATTCAGAACGCCATCAATATCTATCAGAATGGCGGCGATACAATATCTCTGATGATGATCGACCTTGATAATTTCAAGAAGATCAATGATAACTATGGACATTCTGTTGGAGATGCAACTCTTAAGGCTCTTGCAGACATGCTTAAGAGCTTTGCTCAGGACAAGCATGCATCTGTAGGCAGATGGGGCGGAGAAGAGTTCGTTACTGTTCTTAGCGGCGTTTCAGATGATGAGGCCCTTGAGTATGCAGAAGATCTCAGGAAGACTGTTGCAGCAGCGGATTTTGGAGAGGCTGGACACATTACCTGTTCAGTTGGAATTAGCCAGCTTGGCGATGATGATTCTTTTGATGATCTGTTCAATCGTATGGACAAGGCGATGTATTCTTCCAAGACTGCAGGCAGAAACAGGGTTACAGTTCTGTAAAGTAGCAATAATTGGCTTGTTTATGACAATATTGTTTTGGAGTTTATAAGGCTCAATGTGTTACATTTTTATATGTGACGCATTGAGTTTTTTTGATGCTTGCGCATATTTGTTTATAAAAGATATTGGGGATTTGGAGGTATGACAAATGGCACAGAATGCTAAGGTTACAGTGCACCCTGCCTACAAAGTGGGTGACATTTCAGATAGGCTGTTTTCAGCTTTTTTGGAGCCGATTGGAACTATGGTTAATGGAACCATGTTCAATCCCAAGCATCCAACAGCTGATGAACAGGGCTTTAGAAGGGACTTCATCGATGCTCTTAAGAAAACTAAGGTTCCAGCTGTAAGACTTCCCGGTGGTAACTTCGTTTCTGCCTGGCAGTGGAAGGATTCTATTGGACCAAGGGATCAGAGAAAGGTTCATCTTGATCCGGCTTGGCACCAGTATATTCTCAATGATGTTGGACACGACGAGTATCTTCAGTGGGCTCAGAAGGTAGGAACAGAAGCTCTTTATACTGTTAATATGGGAACAGGAACCATTCAGGATGCAATGGATCTTGTAGAATACACTAATCACGAGGGTGGAACCTACTGGTCAGACCTTCGTAAAAAGAATGGTCATGAGGATCCATACAATGTTAAGATGTGGTACCTCGGCAACGAGATGGATGGCCCATGGCAGCTTGGTGCCTGGGACAAGAATCCTGAAGGCTACGGCCACAAGGTTTTGGAGACTTCCAAGGCTATCAAGTGGATTGATGAGACAATAGAGACTGCAGTATGCGGATCTTCAGCTCCTTTCATGGAGGGCTTCCCAGAGTGGGATGAGTCAGTTCTTAACAAGTGCTACGACGTTGTCGACTATGTATCAGTTCATCACTATCACAGTGCACCTCCCGGAGATATCAAGGCTCTTCTTGGCGGCGCTTTATACTACGAAGATTTCATTAATAATGAAGTTGCTATGATCGATTACGTGGCTTCCAAGCACAGATCACCTAAGAAGGTCATGATCTCTTTTGATGAGTATGGTGCAATGATCAGACCTAATATGCCACTTCACCCTGGCTATGGCAGATACAACATGGCTAGAAACCACTATCGTTTCGACCCTGAGAGAAGATATATTCTGCACGATCCTGACAACATGCCAGAGCGTCAGTTCCCTGGTGGAGATATGCTTCATGCGCTTTCTATGGCATCAGTTCAGTTGGCACTTCTTCGTCATGCTGACAGAGTTAAGATTGGCTGTATGACTGGCGGACTTCCAGCTCTTGCAGCATCCAACCATGACCATGTATGGAGATCAGCTTCTCACTACGTATTCATGCAGCTCCTTGAGTACGCTAAGGGAGTTTCTCTTGATACCAAGGTTGAGAGTGAGACCTACGATATGCCTGGCTATGCTATCGAGGATACTTCACAGTACACAGGTAAAGAGGGCGTTAACTTCATCGATGCAGCAAGTGCCTGGGATGAGGACAACAAGAGAGTTACTGTATTTGTTATTAACAGAAACGAGGAGACTGAGTATCCTCTCACAGTAGATCTCAAGGGCTTTGCCGGCTACAAGCCTGTGGCAGCATATAAGCTTCATACAGATGATATGGACCTCAAGAATACATATGAGGACGACGAGAAGCTTATTCCGGTAAAAGAGGAAGACTATACCTTTGAAGATGGCGAGCTTAAGCTTCATGTTAAACCACTTTCCTGGAATGTGTATGTATTTGAAGCGTAAGAATAGCTTCTTGCAAAAAAGAAATATACTGTTAGAATAGACGTACTATATTCATGAAAAGAAAGGGCTATATTGTAATGAATATTTACGTTGATTTTGACGATTGCCTCTGCGAGACTGCAAGGCACTTTACCATCCTTGTAAAGGAACTTTTTGACAAGGACGTTCCATATGAGGATATAAACTTTTTCGACCTTCAGAAATCTTTTGAACTTACAAAAGAGCAGTATGATCATATGATGATCGAGGCTCATAAACCGGAGGCTCTCCTTAGCTATGAGGAGACTCCGGGAGCTTCTGATACCATCAACAGCTGGATTGATGCAGGTCACAATGTGTCAATCATCACAGGCCGCCCATACAGTGCCTATGAGCCATCAAGACTTTGGCTTGATCAGCATGGTATGGAGCGTGTTAAACTCTACTGCTTTAATAAGTACGGACGCGACAGTTTTATTAAGAATAGTGAATTCAGCCTTGAGCTTGAGGACTACTACAAGATGCATTTTGACTATGCAGTAGAGGACTCACCTCTGGCTTTCAAGTTCTTTGATCATATGCCTGACCTTAAGATCATGGTCTTTGATAGGCCATGGAACAGACAGGCAGAGCTACCAGGAAGTGGCTATAAACGATGCACTGGCTGGGATGTGATCAGGAAGAATGTAGTATAATATAAGAAAACTACAGGGGGACATACTATGACACTTAATGATCTGGAGCAGATTCTTTTTGAACATCAGGATATTCCATACGCAGATTTTACTGCCAAACTTATTCCCAATGTACCAAGAGAGAATTTCATAGGTATTCGTTTCCCAGAATACAAGAAGATCGCTAAGCAGATTAAGGATGACCCTGTTGTCCCTGAATTTATGGCAACCCTTCCTCATAAATGGTTTGAGGAAAACTGCCTTCATATGACGCTTATAAACCAGATCAAGGACTATGATAAGTGTATAGAAGAGCTTGAGAAATTCATGCCCTATATAGACAACTGGTCTGTCAATGATACAGTTAAGCCCGTATGTTTTAAAAAGCATAGGGGAGAACTTATTGAGAGAGTTCAGAAATGGATAGCATCCGATGCACCCTACACCCGCCGTTGCGGGATGAGGGTACTGATGGCCAACTATCTGGGTGAGGACTTCAAACCTGAATACCTGGACCTTCCAGCTGACCTTAGATCGGATGAATATTATGTCAATATGATGACTGCCTGGCTCTTTGCAGAAGCGCTGGTCAAGCAGTGGGATACAGCTATTACTTACATTGAGACTCACAGACTTGATCCCTGGACACATAATAAGGCAATCCAGAAGGCCTGCGAGAGCTATCGTATTTCTGATGAGCGCAAGAGCTATCTCAGAACACTTAAGGTTAAGTGATTAAAGAGCTATTCCTTCATAAAAGTTGATAACAATATAATAGCAAAAAAGATATTCTATATAAAGTTTACACAGCTCTTTTTACAAATAATTAATGACATGGTAATATTGATGCTGCTATGAATATTTTAAATGTTGAAAACGTATCTAAATCATATATGTCTAAGCCTGTCCTTTCCGGGATATCAGTAGGAATCAACGACACAGACAAGATCGGTGTTGTTGGTACTAACGGAACAGGTAAATCGACTCTTTTATCAATTATCGCAGGGGTTACAGAGCCAGATAGTGGCCAGGTTGTTGTCAGCAATGGCCTTCGCATTTCATATCTTCCTCAGAACCCTGTTTTTGATATGAATAAGACTCTTCTTCAGAACATCACAGACCAGATCTATGCTGGTGGCAATCACTGGGATAAGATGGGCGAGATCAAGGCTAATCTGTCTAAGTTTGGAATCGATGATCCTGAGTGTAGTCCAGCTATTTTATCAGGTGGACAGAAGAAAAGAGCTGCTCTAGTTGCTGCTATTATGACGCCTTCAGATCTTCTGATACTGGATGAGCCTACTAACCATCTGGAGTCTGATATGATCGAGTGGCTGGAGGATTTCCTGCAGCACTTCAGGGGCGCGCTCCTCATGATCACTCACGACAGATATTTCCTTGATGAAGTAACTAACCAAATTCTGGAAATTGATAAGAGCAGTGTGTATCGCTATGAGGCCAATTATTCAGGCTTCCTTGAACTTAAGCAGCAAAGGCTGGACTACGAGCAGGCAGCAGAGCGCAAGGCACAGGCTCTTTACCGCAAGGATCTTGCATGGATGCTAAGAGGTGCCAGAGCTCGTTCTACCAAACAGAAAGCTCACATTCAGAGATTTGAAGCTCTTCGCGACAGACAAAGGCCTGAGGAAGAGAGACAGATTGAGCTGTCATCACTTCCTACCAGAATGGGTAATAAGACCATTATTCTGGAGGGGATTTCCAAGTCCTACGAGGGTAAAGAGCTCTTTGCAGACTTTTCCTATACCTTCAATAAGCTTGATAGAATCGGAATCATCGGCCCTAATGGCTGTGGTAAATCAACACTTCTTAAGTGTATCGTTGGCCTTGAAACACCAGATACAGGAACAGTAGAAATAGGACAGACCATCAAGATAGGCTACTTTGGTCAGGAGAATGAGGCCCTCGATGAGGGTAAAAGAGTTATCGATTACATCAAGGATACAGCTGAGTTTATCAGAACAGCTGAGGGACTTACTTCTGCATCTGTAATGTGTGAGAGATTTCTTTTTACCCCTGAAATGCAGTATGCACCAATATCCAAGCTCTCAGGCGGCGAGAAGAGAAGACTGTATCTTTTAAGAGTTCTTATGGAACAGCCTAATGTAATTATTCTGGATGAGCCTACCAACGATCTTGACATTCAGACTCTGCGTATTCTGGAGGACTATCTGGACGGCTTTGCAGGAATCATTATCACTGTCAGCCACGACAGATATTTCCTAGATAGGGTAGTAACCAGGATATTTGCCTTTGAGGGTGATACGAGTTTGTATCAGAGCGAGGGCGGTTATTCAGATTACCTTGTTCATAAGAAGGCACTGGAAGATGCTCAGACTGGAGCTGGTAGTGTAAATGCAGGCAGCAAGGCGCTGCAGGAGGATGATAAGACTTCCAAGGGCAAGTACCGTGCTCCACGAGAGAAGACCAAGCTCTCTTTTAAAGAACAGCAGGAGTACGACAATATCGAGGCTGAGATCGAGCAGCTTGAGGAAAAGAGCGCAGAGCTTGAAACTCAGATTGCAGAAGCAGCTACAGATTATCCAAGGCTCATGGCTCTTAGCAAAGAAAAAGAAGAGGTTGATGCTGAGATAGAGCGCAAGATGGACCGATATGTAGAGCTGCAGGAAATGGTGGACAGCTTTCAGGGTAAATAGGCTTTTATACTTTTTTAACAATAGTTATAAACGTAAAATGGTACAATTATATTGTGTGGCACTAGCTAGATAACTAGAAATTAGTGCAGAGGAGGAGAAATACAAATGTACCATTTTATGAAACGATCTATTTCGTGTGTTTTGGTAAGCGCTATGTTAGCTGGTAGTGTTCTCGTAAGCTGCGGAAGCGCGCAGGGACCGACGAGAAAAGTCGACCAGATAGTTGCCAAAATGTCTATGGATGAGAAAATCTCTCAGATGATAATTCCCGCGATCAGAACCTGGAATGAAGAAAATGTGACAGATCTTTCTGCAGTACCTGAGCTTAAGGAAGCTTTACAAAAGCATCAGTATGGCGGAATCATTCTGTTTGGAGCAAATATCAAAGGCGCAGAGCAGGTTACAAGACTTATTGATGATCTGCAGACCAACAATCTTCAGAATCAGACGGCTTCTACACATATCCCGTATCTGACTCCTGTTGATGAGGAGGGCGGTATCGTAATCCGCTTAAATACTGGAACAAGAATGAATGGAAATATGGCAATTGGCGCTACAGCAGATTCTACCGCCAATGCTGAGACTACAGGCCGAATTCTTGGTGAAGAGCTGGCGGCAGTTGGCTTTAACACCGATTATGCACCGGATATCGATGTTAACAATAATCCATCGAATCCTGTTATAGGCACCAGGTCTTTTTCCGACGATCCGGAACTTGTGGCTACACTTGGAAGTGCCTATGCCAAGGGACTCGCGGCTAGCAACATCATCGCAACCTATAAGCATTTCCCAGGCCACGGAGATACAGCGGTGGATAGCCATATAGGAACACCTTCTGTTGAAAAGACCTATGAAGAGCTTAAGGCAACAGAGCTGGTTCCATTCAAAAAAGTCATAGAAAACGGCGCTGACATGATAATGACAGCCCATATCACATATCCTCTGATCGATGAGGAAAAGACCTTTGGAGATGGCACAAAGGGCTTCTACCCGGCAACCATGTCCAAGAAGATGATCACAGACATCCTCAGAACAGACCTTGGTTTTAACGGAGTGGTTGTAACTGATGCTCTTGAAATGGATGCGATCCGCACAGCCGGTCTTGTACCAGGTGAGGAAAATTCCACTGAATATTGGATAAACATTGCTAAAGAGGTTATAAATGCAGGCGTTGACATGCTTCTTTTGCCTGTGGATATGAATAATCCTGAGGCTGTAACTTTTTATGATGACTATATTGCAGGTATTGCGTCCAAGGTTAAGTCTCGTGAGATCAGCAAGGCCAGGATTGATGAGAGTGTTAAGCGTATTCTGACACTTAAGGCTAAATACGGAATATACGATCTAGATGGAAATCAGGGCGAGGCTACTAGCGTTGAGGACCGCGTGGCAAGGAGCAAAGAGGTAGTTGGCTCCAAGGCTCATCACGATACTGAGATGGAAATCGCAAGACAGGCTATAACCGTAGTGAAGAACGATAACAATACGCTTCCAATAACTGGATCTACCAAGAAGGTCTTTTTCCTGGGAAGACAGGCTGGAGATGCTACAGCAATAAATCTGGCGGCAGATGAGCTGATGGCCGAGGGCCTTATAGACGATGATGCGACAGTTTCAGTTGATTATTACTACGATTCATCGGCAGATGTTAAGCTTCACTATACAGATGAGGTAAAAGAGAAGGTTTCTGCGGCGGACGTTGTTGTAGGCTTTTCCTATGCATCAGGAAACGCAGCTCTTGATAAAGAAAATCCGCAGTACATAGCAGTTACCAGTGCTATAGAGGATACTCACAAGGCAGGTGGCAAGTTTGTTCTGATCAGTGAGAACCTTCCTTATGACGCTGCTATCTATCAGGATGCGGATGCAATTGTCCTGGCATATCTAGGCTCTGGACTAAATGTTGATCCTACCAAGGACAAAGAGAGCGAAACAGGAATGACAGCCAGAAACGCTAACATTGTGGCTGCCATCAAGACAGCCTTTGGCGCCAATGCTCCTAAGGGACATCTTCCTGTAAATGTTCCTGTTGTGGAAGAACAGGCAGATGGAACGCTGAAGTATGGAGATAGTTTTTTATATGAAAGAGGCTTCGGACTTTCTTTTGAGGACAATGCTAACGTAAGCGCCCTTAGGGAATACTGGACAGAAGGGGCAGAACCGGCAGAGAGCCTTAGAAACTACGTAACTAAGATTACTGATAAGAGCGATACTGCCAACTATATTCCTAAGGAAGATCGAATCGCAGTGTTCGACATGGATGGAACCCTTACCTGCGAGACTTTCTATACCTACTATGACACTATGATGTTCATCAAATACTGCCTGGAGGATCACCCTGAGAGAGTATCTGATGAGCTTAAGGCAGCAGCAAAAGAGATAAAGCCTGGATATACAGCTGGAGAAGAGCTTGCAAGAAACTTTGCCAGGGCCTTTGCTGGAATGACGGTTGAAGAGCTCTACGACTATGCTGTGGAATTTGGTCAGAAGGAAACTGACAGCTTCCAGAACATGCGCTACATCGATGGTTTCTACCTTCCAATGGTAGAGGTGGTCAAATACCTCTATGACAATGATTTTACCATCTATGTTATCAGCGGAACTGAGCGTACAACTACAAGAGCTATCGTAGCTAATTCACCTATCAGCGAGTATGTTTCGCCAGCCCATGTTATTGGTACAGAGTTTGAGGTCAAGGTAAAGGGCTATGAAGATGTTTCTTCCAACATGGACTTTAAGTACAAGAACGGCGACGAGCTTGTTATTACAGGAGAATTCATACAAAAGAACTTAAATGCCAATAAGTCCATCTGGATTGAAAGAGAAATCGGGCAGCGCCCAGTGCTTGCTTTTGGTAACAGTGGAAGTGATACAAGTATGATGAACTATGTACTTGATGACAGGAACCCTTACCCATCACAGGCGTACATGATCGTAGCTGATGACGCCGTTCGTGAATGGGGCGCTCAGAACTGGGAAGAGAAGTCTGCTTCCTATAGAGAGCAGGGCTATGTGCCTATCTCAATGAAGAATGATTTCCTCAAGATCTATCCTGACACTATCAAGAGATCTGAAGTGCAGTATGTGGAGGAAGAAGAGGAAGCTGAAGACGCAGCTTAAATATAAACTAAGGTTGATGTCGATTGTATGTAAAGGAGACTTTAGTATGAAGAAAAAAGTTACAGTAATAGTTATGACTCTGATGATGGCATTTATCTTTTTGTGTCCGGCGAAGATCACCGCCAAGGCTGTAAAGGTGCTTCCTTTTACCAGCCCTATTGATTATTCACAAGCTGGGAACTGGCTGTATGACGGAGCTTATCCGGAAAATGAGGTGGATGTCTTTATGATCGCACCTACAGTAGACATTTTCAGCGAGAGCAACTGCGCTATAACTCCTGAGTATAGAACAAACTTCAGAAATGCGATGAATCAGCAGCAGGCTCTTTATGCTAAGACAGCAAGGATATATGCGCCATATTACAGACAGGCATCTATCAAAGTTTATGAAATGACGGATCCTGTAGCCAAGGAGCAGGCTATGAAGAATGCCTATATGGATGTGTCTGCAGCATTTAAGTATTATCTGGAACACAAGAATAATGGAAGACCACTTATGCTTGCGGGCTTTTCTCAGGGAGCTGATATGTGCTACAGACTACTGGAAGAGTACTATGGTGGGGACAGCGAAAGAGCCGTGAGTCTTAGGAATAATCTGATAGCAGTTTATGCCATTGGCTGGAATATGACAGAGGATATGATATCCAAATACCCACAGATAGTTCCTGCAAAGGGCGAGACAGATACTGGCGTTGTCATAAGCTTTGACTGCGAAGATGGTAATGTAACTGATACGATCATCACTCCTAAGGGCACCAAGGCTATATCCATAAATCCACTTAACTGGAGAACAGACAGCGTTGTTGCGGATAAGAGCCTCAATAAAGGATTTGTCATGCAGGACAGCGCAACAGGTGCAATCCTGTCAGTTGAGCCTGGTAAGTACGGCGCCTACATTGATCCTCAGAGGGGCACGCTCATAGTTACCGGAATTGATTCAGCTGCATTTCCACCTATCCTGGATGTTTTCCCACAGGGAAGCCTTCACATATATGACAATTTCCTGTTCTTTGTAAATCTTCAGGAGAATATTCAAAAGAGAACAGAAGCTTATATGCAAAAAAAAGCAGCTTCAAATGCAGCTTAAGTAGTAGAGATAATAGGAGAAAAAACATGAGACTTATCTTAAACATTTTGTGGATTGTTTTTGGTGGTTTTTTGAGTGCTTTTGGATGGCTCTTTATGGGACTTATCTGGTGCATTACTGTGGTCGGTATTCCGGTCGGAGTACAGTGTTTTAAGCTCGCATCGATCTCACTTAATCCTTTTGGAAAAGAAATAGTGTATGATGGCGGCGCTGGCTCTTTTATCCTCAATGTAATATGGGTGCTGGTATCAGGATGGGAACTTGCCCTTGGAAATTTCCTTCTGGGGTGCCTTCTCTGCGTTACAATCATTGGAATTCCGTGGGGCAGGCAGTACTTCAAGATTGCTAAGGTTGCACTAATGCCTTTCGGAGCACAGGTTATAAGGACACATATATTCTGATATAGTAAAAATGCGTAAAACAAGATATATGGCGACTGCTCATTGCGTAGCGGCCGCCATTTTTTACGTATATTTAATAATCATATAATTATAAAAGGTGTAGAATTAGTAGTGGATTGAAAAAATGAAAATATTGAGGGGGAAAACATGAGAAAATCTAATCTTTTGGTGATGTCATGTCTGTTAGCAGTGATGGCTACTGGATGTGGCAGCAACATTAGTGAGTCAAATACTGCTGAGGCAGAGGCTGTTGCAGAGACAAATACAGAGGCAAATGCAGAGCCTGTGGCAGAAGCAAACGTAGATCAGACAAGCGATTCAGCTGAGAATTCCGAAGTAACAGAACAGACAGCAGATACAGAAGGCTATGAATCCTCACCTTTTCTTTTATGGGAACATGAGGGCTATGTAGACGAGTGCGTAGGCTATTCATGGCAGGATGAGTTCAAAGACTGTGACTACGACGGCGACGGACAGACAGACCGAGTAAGCCGTAGCTGGCAGCAGGATGATGAGACAGCTATATACACTATTGAGTTTGGTAATGGTGACAAGCTCGTTACTCCGGTTGGCTGGGAGACAGGCTTCCCACATGTTCAGTCAGGTGATCTTGACTCAGATGGTGTAAAAGAAATTCTTGTAACTCTTTCCTATGACACCAGCACAGATCCATATTCCTTCGGCGATATGTGGCTCTTTGACAAGGACGAAGCATCAAGAGAGTATAAGGAAGTTGAGCTTCCTCTTGCCAAGACAGAAAATGGTGGCAAGGGCTATGAAGTAGAATATGATAAGCCGGAAGACGGCAAGATTACCTTCAATGTCAAGGAAGCAGGTCTTTCCATGACAGAAGAAGTCGGTGATGATTACCTTTCTAACTGGTGGTCAGATGATTATACATCAGAGACAAGGGTTGTGTACTATGCTGAGATAAATGGAACTGATAGCCCGGTTCTTAGATGCTACATCGAGCCAATTCACAGATGGCCACTTGAACTTGGTTTTAACCTCAATTATAACAACGGCAAGTATGAAGCTGGATATATTGAGATAGATGACCCATATACACCATAAGATATATCGAGACGGCAGATCAGAAATGATCTGCTGTTTTTTTGTTAATCCATTAATTATTATAGATTTACAAAAAGTAGTTTATGTTTTTGTTTAAAACGACAAAAATATAAAATATTTAAGGAAAATCAAAAATAACCATTGACTACCATATGGGGTGTTAGTAAAATTGCTACATAAGTTACACGTAAACGCAAACTTATTTAGGAGGATTGACTATGAAAAGAAGGGTTTTAAGTTCTGTATTGGCTATGCTTGTTGGTGCTTCTGCACTAATGGGATGCTCAACGACAACTGTTGAGGAAGCAGGGGAAGCTTCAGGCGACAATCAGGCAGCTCAGGCTACCGAGGCAACTAATGAGACAGAGTCTTCTTCAACAACTCTTACCGGAGAAGGTGAGGAGACACTTCATGTATTTCTGTACATGCAGGAACATGAGAAAGAGATCTACCAGAAACTTATAGATCAGTTCGTAGAGGAACACAAAGATAAGGTTAAAGAAATAGTATTCGAAGTAACTACTCAGGATGAGTACAATCAGAAGATGATTGCCAGCATGACAGCAGGTGATATGCCGGATGTATTCTATGTTGGACCTGCAGCAGTTCGCTCATATGTAGATAATGGTTACATCATGCCACTTGATCAGTACGTTGATGATGCTACAATCTCCAGTATCTGGGGAACAACACAGGAAATCTACCGTTATGACGGCAAGAACATTGGAAGCGGTTCTCTTTACGCATTCCCTAAGGATCTTTCCTGTTTCGCGTTTGCTTATAACCAGGATCTGTTTGATGCAGCCGGACTTGACTATCCAGATCCTAACAAGCCATACACTTACGATGAATTCGTAGAAGTATGTAAGGCACTTACAAAGGACACTGATGGCGATGGAGAAATTGATCAGTGGGGCGTTGCTAATGCTGACCAGTGGGGAATGACTCCTTTCCTTTATTCAAACGGAGTTAAGTTCCTTAATGATGATATGACAAAGGTTAACGTTGCTAACAACAAGCAGCTCATCGAGGCTCTTACATTCTACACAGATCTTACAAAGAATGGTCTTACACCTTCAGTTGAGCAGGATACAGCTCTTGGCGGATACCAGAGATGGCTTGATGGACAGGTTGCTTTCTATGCATGTGGTACATGGGATGTAGCAGCATTCATGGATGACAACACATTCCCATATAAGTGGAATCTTTGCGGATGGCCTGTAGGACCTTCTGGTGATGGAAGATCACACACATGGATGGGATCAGTTGGTTACTGTGTATCAGCAACAACCAAGTATCCTGACCTTTGCGCTGAACTCGTTGCTAAGCTTTCAACAGATGCTGATGGACAGAGAGCTGTTTCCGGAATCACAACTGGAGCTTCTATCCAGCTTCCTAACATCGTTGACCTTGCTTATGGCGAATTCAAGGATGCAGTAAACAATGGCACAGTTCCTTATGCATCAAATGTAGATGTTATCTTCGGATACTTCGACGGCAATGATCACTATGCAGCAGCTCTTCAGGAGATGGATTACACATACAACTCTGAGTGGTTCACACCATTCTGGTCAGGTGTATTCAATATCAAGAACGGCGACATTTCTGTAGAGGATTATGTAGCACAGGTTGAGCCTGAGATGCAGGCAGCTCTTGACGAAGCTATCGAGCTCCAGAATTCAGCTACAAAGTAATAAATTTTTGACTACTATAGAGCCCCTCTTCAAGACTGGAGGGGCTCGTATTTTAAGAAAGCAAAAGGAGAGCAGTAGTATGGCATCTCATAAAAGAGTTAAGACTAAAATGTCTGCCATGGCTAAAAGAGAAGAGCGCTGGGCGTGGCTTTTTATAGCTTCCCCATTCCTGGGCTTCATGCTTTTCATGGCATACCCAATTGTCTTCGCAGTTATAGCCAGTGCCAGCAAATGGACAGGCATAAACTCCCTTTGGGGAAATATGGTAGGCTTTGGTAACTATATCAAGATTTTATCTGATGTTAAGTTCTGGAGAGCGATGGGCACCACCATTATCTATATGATCGGTATTCCTATAGGAATGATTCTTGGAATGCTGGTAGCTATGGGACTTAACAGGAAGATCCCTGGCAAAAGAGTTCTCACAACAATGTACTATGTACCTGTAGTTTCATCACTTGTTGCGGTTTCTATTCTTTGGGCATGGGTATTCAACTATGATTACGGCCTTTTGAATGGAATCTACAAGTTCCTCACAGGAACACATGGCCCTAACTGGCTTGGTGATGAAGTAATGGTAAAGATATCCCTTATCATCTTCATGGTATGGAAGGGACTTGGAGGAACTATTATTCTCTACCTTGCAGGACTTCAGAATATTCCAAGAGATTATTATGAGGCAGCCATGATCGACGGAGCAGGAAGCATTGCCAAGTTTATGAACATTACACTTCCTCTTTTGTCACCGGTAACCTTTTATGTTCTTATCACCTCACTTATTGGAGGTTTCCAGGTATTCGTAGAAGTCCAGGTTATGACTCCTTCGGGCGGTCCTAACTATTCGTCTGCGACAGTAGTATTCTATCTGTTTGAAAAAGCCTTTACTAACGGACAGCTTGGATACGGAAGTGCAGTAGCAGTTATTCTTGCGATCATTATCTTCATTATTACTGCCATCAATTTCTGGGGACAGGATAAATGGGTTAAGACTATAGATTAAGGAGGTGAGACATTTGGACGTAGCAATTAAGAAAAAACGTGGAAATAAAGACTATCAGACTGACCGTGTCTTATCTTCAAAAGAAAAATTCTGGAATATTGTAATATTTATAGTGCTGGCTCTTTTTGCATTTACAATGGTGTTCCCTCTCATTTATATGGTAGCTACATCATTCATGACCAAGAACCAGATTTTATCAGGCTCACTTACAATCATCCCAGATCCAGTTCTCATTGGTAAGTATTCGGAAGTGCTTAAAAAAGGCCAGTTCGTAACTGGTATCTTCAATACTATTAAGGTAGAAATACCTGTACTTATTATCGGTGGTTTTACATCATCATTGGCAGCATTTGCATTTGCCAAAATGAATTTCAGAGGTAAGAACATCCTGTTTATGGCATTACTTGCAACAATCATGATCCCTTTTGCGGTAGTTATGATTCCTCAGTATGTTCTTTTTACCAAGCTTCATTGGACTAATTCACTTGCTCCACTTATTATTCCAGGATGCTTTGGAAATATCAGTATGATATTCTTCCTCAGACAGAATCTTTACAGTATTCCTTCAGAACTGATGGACGCTGCCAAGATTGATGGATGCAATTACTTTGGAATTTACTACAAGATTTTCCTTCCTCTTATGAAGGGTGCCCTTGGAACTCAGCTTATGCTATGGTTCATGGGAATCTGGAATGATTATCTTGCACCAACTATTTTCCTTAGAAGCGAGAGAAACTGGACTCTTCAGGTTGTTATCAGATCTTTTAACTCATATTATGCGATACAGAGTGACTATGCGCTTATCATGGCTGCATCAGTTATTGCTATGTTGCCGACACTTGTACTGTTCTTCCTGTTCCAGAGAGTTATTATTGAGTCCATAGCCATAAGTGGAATAAAATAAGATATAAACTATTAGGATTGAGGAAAAGATATTATGTTACATATTAAATCTCTCGATGAAGCAAGGAATGTATTTAAGGCCCTTGGCTCAGATATACGTATTGAGATAGTTAAGGTCCTTTTAAATGAAAGTGGGCTTAGCATGAATGAGCTTGCGGAGCGACTTAACATTACTAATGGAGCGCTTACAAGCCATATCAAGAAACTAGAGGAAACCGGAATTGTCATGGTTTCGTCGGATGCGACAGGACATGGCAATCAGAAGGTGTGCTCAGTTCATCTTGATAAGATTCTCTTTGAGCTTCAGGATAAGCCACAGAATGAAAACATTTATACATCTGATATTAAGGTTGGACATTTTTCGGATTTCTCTGTGTATCCGACTTGTGGTCTTGCATCAGGTAACAGGCTGATTGGAGAGGTTGATGACAACAGGTATTTTGCTCATCCTGACAGATATGAGGCAGATATTCTCTGGTTTACCAGAGGCTTTGTAGAATATACAATCCCTAATTTTGTTCCTCATAATCAGGTGATTGATGAGATATGCATTTCTGTAGAGCTCAGTTCAGAAGCGCCTGGAGTTAATAATGTTTGGCCTTCAGATATTTATTTCTATTTGAATGAGACACTTCTTGGAACCTGGATTTCTCCTGGAGATTATGGAGACGTAAAGGGTATTTTCACACCAGACTGGTGGTTCCCTAACTGGAATCAGTATGGACTGCTCAAGATGATAGTGGTCAATCACAAAGGAACCTTCATAGATGGACTTAAGATTTCAGATGTGAACATAGATCAGTTTGGCCTGACACCCAAGAGCCTTATTAAATTCAAACTTGAAGTACCTGAGAATGCCGAGCATGTAGGAGGGCTTACTATTTTCGGAAAAGGATTTGGTAACTACAATCAGGACATTATAGTCAAGATGGCTTATAGTCCAAAAGAACTGATAATATGATAGCTTAAGCGCCGCGCCTTTTCATAAATACAGATGAGACGCGGCGTTTATTAAAGACAGCAGGAGAGATGTTTTAATGATAAAAAAGCTAAAAAGACCTGCAGCATTTTTTTTGACTGCGGGATTACTGATAAATACAATTACCGGATGCGGTAGTAGTGCATCCAACCCAAATGGGAGCGAAGCTACGGCAGAAGGGAGTGAAGCTACTGTGGAAGCAAGCGAAGCAAATGTGGAAGAAATGAATTTTGATGCTGACATGTCTCAGATAGAGACAGGAAGTCTTAACGCAGGATCTTCAGTTCATGATCCCTCTATAGTAGTAACAGATGATAAGTATTACATTGTTGGAACTCATATGACCTTTGCCTACTCAGATGACCTTAGGAAATGGACAATCAAGGGAAATGGCTACTCAGCTACTAACATGATATTCGGAGATCTTTTCAGTGACGAAAGTGGAGATGTATTTAAGTTCACTGGTAAAAAAGATAGCGTGGTTCCTACAGATGATAAAAAGTGCCACCTGTGGGCACCTGATATTATTTATAACAAGGCTAATGGCTTATACTACATGTACTACTGCACCTCATCTACCTGGAACGCATCAACTCTGGAGTTTGCTACTTCTGAGACTATAGATGGCAAGTATGAGTATGGTAAAAGCCTCATTTATTCCGGACTGACAAGATACAACATTGATGAGACAAACGTCTGTGACTATGTAGACAAGGATTATGCACTTAAGAATTACGTCAAGCTTGATGGAACCTATAACTTCAATGAATATCCTAACGCCCTTGACCCTGCAGTATTTTACGACAAGGACGGCAAAATGTGGATGGTATATGGCTCCTGGAGCGGAGGTATTTTCCTTCTTCAAATCGATGAGTCAACTGGCGATGTCATCCACCCTGAGGCAGATCCTGATAACAACGTAGATGCTTACTACGGTAAAAAACTGTTAGGCGGCGGACACAAATCTATTGAGGGACCTTATATTCTCTATGATCCAGACAGTGATTACTATTATCTTTTTGTTTCTTATGGTGGATTGACAAGTGATGGTGGCTACCAGATAAGAGTATTCAGATCCAAAGAGGTTGATGGCGATTATCTTGATATGAACGATAAAAAGCCTGATTTCTATGACAACGATCATTCAGGCTTTGGCCTTAAGATAAGTGGAAATCACATGCTTCCATCCCTTGAAACTGCCTATAAGGCCACAGGCCACAACTCAGCCATGATAGACAAGGATGGCCGAAAATATGTAGTCTATCATACAAGATTCGAAGGAAAGGGAGAGTACTTTGAGCCAAGAGCCAGACAGTATTTCTTAAACGAAGAGGGCTGGCCGGTAATGCTTCCATACATTACAAATGGCGAGACGATTTCTGAAAGTGGCTATACAGCTGATGAAATAGCAGGCAGATACTACCTTGAGGAACTTGGACTTGATATCAGTGGCGGTTACAAGGATCCTTCGATTATTTATCTGGGAAAAGATGGAAAGGTATACAGTAAGGCTTCTGATGACACGATTTCAGAGGGAACTTATACAGTTACTGATGGAAAATACTATGTTCATATATCCATTGATGGTATAGAATATAGCGGTGTCTTTTGCAAGCAGCTTGATGAAAGTGGACGAGAAGTATTTGTCTTTTCCGCCTGCGGACAGAACAAGACAATATATGGTGTTAAATACAGTGAATAAAACTTTTTTGTGAGGAGAATTATGATTGAAACCAGACCCAGAAATGGAGTGATTACAGAGTATAACAAACCTTTTATAGAGCAGAGAGCAGATCCATATGTGTACAGACATACAGATGGATGCTACTATTTCACAGCATCTGTTCCAGACTACGATAAGATTGTACTTAGGAGGAGCGATACACTTACAGGCCTTCAGAGCGCTGAGGAAAAGACAATCTGGCTTAAACACGAGTCAGGAGATATGTCCAAACACATTTGGGCGCCTGAGCTTCACTATCTTGATGGCAGGTTCTATATTTATTTTGCTGCATCAAGAGAAGAGGAAAAATGGAGACTTCGCCCATACATATTGGAGTGTCAGGGCCAGGATCCTATGAATAATCCATGGGTGGAGAAAGGTATGATCCAGGCAAGCGATAATGATATCTATTCCTTTAGGGCATTCAGCCTTGACTCAACTATCCTGGAGCACAAAGGTGAGTATTACTACATCTGGGCTGAGAAAGTCAGTGTTGGTGTCGGAATATCCAACCTCTATATCGCCAGAATGGAGTCTCCAACTAAGCTTGCGACTGAGCAGATTCTTTTGACAACGCCTGATTATGATTGGGAGAGAGTAGATATCTGGGTTAATGAGGGTCCCGCAATACTCAAAAAAGATGGTAAAATATTCCTGACATATTCTGCCAGCGCTACAGGCGAATGCTATTGCATGGGTATGCTCAGCATTGATGAGGACGCGGATATCCTTGATCCAAGAGCATGGAAAAAGGAGAAAAAGCCTATCCTTTCTTCTGACAGAGAAAAAGGCTTCTACGGCCCGGGCCACAACAGCTTCACTAAGCTTCCCGATGGAAGAGATGTTTGCGTATTCCACGCAAGAACCTATCTTGAAATCAAGGGAGATCCACTCTACGATCCAAATAGGCACACCATGCTCATGGAAGTTAAGTGGGATGAAAATGGCTGGCCAGTATTTGACTACAACAACGTAATACACTAAATGGACCATGGGGACGGGGTTAGTGGTCCAAAATTGAAATGGGGGAATAGCTTATGACTAGAAGACCTGCGCCTACAGGCGAATACGCAGTTGGAACAATGACCTACACAGTTTATGACGACAGAGACGAAGTTCTGGCACCTGGCACCAAGAGAAGCATTCCTGCCAGAGTGTATTATCCGGTAGACAAGGCTTCGATTCAGGGCATGAATAAGCTAAGATACATGTCTCCGGAAATGGCCAAAGCTCTCAAAAAGTACATGCACGCTCCAATCAACTATGAAAAGAGCGAGGCAGCAGGAGAAAACTTTTCTGAATGCTATGAGAATGCACCAAAGGTAGCTGATAACAGGTTTCCACTTATAATGTTCAGCCACGGTCTTGGTTCATATAGAGAAGCTAATTCTTTTCTCTGCATTGAGCTTGCTTCCCATGGATATGTGGTTATCTCTGTGGGGCATCCTTATGATGGCATCTGCACTGAACTTGATGATGGAACCAAAGTCGAATTTAGTAAGGAATGCAGTAAGAGACAGTACGAGCCCTTCTGGCCAGGTGTATTCAGCATTCTCAAGCTCACTAAGACTAAGGGAACAGATAGAGAACTGGCAGAGAAATTTGATGTTCTCCAGAAGAAATATTGTAAATTCATCAATTCCAGAATTGATGAGTGGGTAAAAGATACACTTTCTGCCCTTAAATATGCAAAGGAAAACCTTGCAGACATAATCGACTTTGAATGTGGAGTAGGAGTTTCAGGTCATTCTCTTGGAGGCGCTACAGCATATATGCTCTGTCTTGAAAACGATGAGTTTGTCTGCGGAGCTAACATAGACGGAGCACTCTTTGGTAATAACATGGGCAAGACTCAGAATAGGCCTTTTGTTCAGATCAGCTGTCAGGCGAATCGCAATGCTGAGACAAGAGCTTTTATAGATCATTCAGCGCCTGTAATCGGCGCGGTATTCCAGAAGATGCAGCATCTGGGCTTTTCAGATATGAAGCACCTGATCCCGGTTAAGGCCATAGTTGGAGCATTGGATGCGGATGTTATGCATGAGAATATTTGCAAGCTCCACTTAGAGCTCTTTGATACATATCTTAAGAAAAACAAAGACCACCCTGAAGTGCAGGGAAATGAATTTATTCAGATAAAACAGTATCAGCCTGATGTACAATGATTCAAAAAATGGACCTGAGGGACGGGGTTGGTAGACCAAAAAATGGTCCACCAACCCCGTCCCCTAGGTCCAAAATTATTTTAGCCAAGCTGTGCGTATTCTTCTTTTGTGAAGAACTGAGTTGACTTAAGATACTTAGGAATGTTCTTGGATTCGCCGTTGATTCTGATATCAGCGTGCTTGTGAGCAATCTCAAGTACATATTCATTCGCATCTGTAGGAAGCTTACCTACGATAGTCACTCTGATCTTGAGATAGTCATCAAGCTCGGCAATATCAAACAGAGATAAGAATCTCTTACATCTGCCCTTGAAAGAAATCTCCGGATCAAGGTTATCGAGGTTAGTGTTGTTGAACTCGAATACAACATTAAGCCATCCATCTTCCATGTAGAGTGCTGTGTCGCAGAACTCCTCAACATATTCTCTGTTCTGGCTTGCTCTGGAGATTCTGGAGAATTCTTCAAGCTCGTCTACAAATGTCAGGAAAGAATCCGCGTTAATTGACCTGATCTGGTAACTGTCACTTGTGTGGTTTGAAATAGAAGCCAGAATATCATGAAGAGCATGCGCTTTAGCGGTATAAATTGGAAGAAAAGTTTCAGGTCTGCAGTAATCAACATCCTGAAAAGCCTGTAAATTCTTCATGAGAAGAAATGCGCTCATGATACCGTGCTGGTACGCCTCGAAATCATTGTAATAGCTGACCCTCTGCCTAAATGAAGGATGGAAAACAAAATCAGGCTCAAAGGTATCCTTAATTATCTCTTTTTCTTCATCTGTAACTGTCTCAATGATAGGAGCAATCTTGTTGATTTCATGATTACTGTAGCTATCAGCAAATATTTTACTGATGACAGCTAGTGCTTCCGGAGATGCATCATCCTTGATACGTATGTTTGTAATGCTTTCTCTTGCGATGAAATCAATGAACTGATTTACAAATTCCTGCTGAATATTCTCGTACTCAAATGAGAAGTTATCAAAGTTATGAATTGCAAAATAAGGAAGCACCTTATTCATACTCTTATTGATCTTCTCAATCTTTTTAAGAGGGTAACCAAGATCATGAGTAAGGGCTGCAATACATCTGACAGAGTCGCGCAGCTTATTTAAATCATACAATATGCTCAAATTTTTCTTGAGTCTCTGATTATCAGCCATACTAAGAATGTTCAGCTTATCAGCCATAAGTTCCATAACCTTGAGTGCATCGTATTCCTCACGCTCAAGCTGGTATAACATTGTAAATTCAGGCTGGTTGTAGAGATACTCGCCCAGGAAATATACCCACAGGCAGTGCAGAGTATGATCTCTGTAGAATGAGTCAGAAGCGAAGATAAGTTCCTCGAACTCAACATAAGAATCAAAATACTTAAAGATTTTGTCGTAACCCTTCTTGTTAGGGGATATGTAGCTCATAGCACCCTCAAACAGCTTCTTCCACAGAACAACTGCAATCTGAATTTTGCTGTTCATCTTGGATTCAACGATCAGCTGCTCAAGAGCTTTCCTGATATCCGCCTTAAGTTCTGGCTTCCCCTGCAGGAAAAGAACTTCATCTTTTTCCATGCGTTCCAGATAGTACCGCATCACGGTTTTTTCATCAATAAAATGTTCCACGACGTGTTCCTCCCAACAAATACTTAATATCACTACTTTAGCGGATTTTGGCCTGATGAGCAATCATAAATATTGGGATTTATGCTGTTTTCGTACATTTTTTTTACCAAATACATTGTAAGAGTGCTTTAATTAGTATAGGAGGCGAAGATAATGACATCTAAATCAAAAGAAAAACCATTAGGAATGAGAATAGGAGAGAATGTGTTCTGCATCGGATACCTCGTATTTGCGCTGGTTGCAGAAATTATATTCTGCACAAGGTATTTGAACACAGGTAGTCTGATGGCTCAATTATGTATGGTCATGACATTTCTCCTTGGCGGAGGCGATGCATTCCACCTGATTCCCAGGATTGTATATAACTTCAAGGGAGAAACTTCGGATAGAGGCCAGCAGAGGAAAAGAGAATTCTGGCTAGGCCTTGGAAATCTTGTTTCATCCATCACCATGACAGTTTTCTATATTTTCTTTTTCATGGTAATGGCAATGAAACATGGAATGAACGATGCATATTCAATTATGCCAGATAAATTCAGTCTGTTTATAGTGCTAGTTGTACTTGCTGTGATCAGAATTGTTCTCTGCTTGTTCCCTCAGAATCACTGGTTTTCCAAGGATCATGAGACAAATTGGGGGCTCTATAGGAACATTCCATTTGTCATTATGGGCGTGATCACAGTTTGTTACCTCATTATAGTGTATCAGGAGTGGCTGCTTGCAATCCTCGTAACGGTGAGCTTTGTCTGTTATATGGTCGTAGTCCTCGGCGCCAGGAAAAAGCCAATGCTTGGCATGATGATGATTCCCAAGACTGTGTGCTATATTTGGATGATAGCGCTGTTTTTATAAGAAACATTCTGGCAAAATACGGATATGTATTTTGCACAATTAGATATTTTTGTCAGTTACACCTCGATCTATAATTTTTTCATCAGATACATGAACACATGTTATTAGTATGAAAGAGAAATCCAGGAGGTGGAGCTTATGATGACAATTATGTTTCTTATTTTTTTCTTCATGATTTTCGGTAAACTTGCTGGCTTCGCATTCCGAGCTACATGGGGAATCATGAAAATGATGTTCTACTTTATTTTCCTTCCTTTTATTATCGTAGGATTGGTAATGGGTGGACTTCTTTATATCGCATTTCCAATCTTGTTGGTGGTTGGACTGTTTAGCCTTTTGAAGACTGCATAAGAGTAAGAGCATATAGAAGCACTTCCGTGATTCGTGTAATACGATGACCGGAAGTGCTTTTGTTTGGTGGGGAATTGAAGTATTAAATCATACGCAAATGCCAAGAATATGGATTTGCGGCTAATGGCTTTTGGGGACAAAATCAAGATTGTTTAGCCGCAGAAGCGTAATTTGACATCAATAGGCTAACAGGACACATTTAATCAGATAAAATAACAAATTTGTTAAAGTATATTGACAGAGTCCATCCAAAAGATGAATGATAATTAAAAGGCCCATGTTAGGGTTAGGTAGATATTGACTTAAACATGGCATTATTGGGGAAATAATTAAAAAAGAAGGAGAACGGGTATGAACGAAGTATTGAAGGTGTTGGAAACAAGAAGAAGCTGCAGAAACTTTAAGCCTGACATGGTCAAGAAGGAAGAGCTTGATGCCGTTATCAAGGCTGGAACCTTTGCACCAACAGGCATGGGCAAGCAGAGCCCTATCATCATCGCAGTTACTGACAAGGAATTCAGAGACAAGCTTTCTGATGAGAACAGGAAGATCGCGGGTCTCAACGAAGGCGCAGATCCATTCTATGGAGCGCCAGTTGTTCTGATCGTGCTCGCTGACAAGAGCGTTCCTACTTACCAGTATGATGGATCACTCGTACTTGGAAATCTCTTGAATGCAGCAGAGAGTCTCGGCCTTGCGAGCATTTGGATTCACAGAGCTAAGGAAGAGTTTGAATCTGACTTTGGAAAAGAGCTGCTTAAGAAGCTTGGCATTGAGGGTGACTACGAAGGAATCGGCCACTGTGCTCTTGGCTATGCAGCTGGACCTGCTAACAACGCAGCTCCAAGAAAAAACAATTACGTATACTATGTATAATAAAAAAAGTACCGCCACCGGGAGCCTGCCGCAGTGACGGTACCTTATCTTTTAGGAAGATTGTTCATCTGTTATCTTCCTCCTTTCTAATATCTATATCGGATTATAACTGAATATCATTAGCTTAAAAATCATAAAATTTGCAAAATAATCCAGTTTATTTCAAAATGGGAATATAGATAAAGAATTAGCTAAATATGGGGGAAGACGTGTATTCTAAGATTATTCTATGCTTAAGTGAAAAAGAAGACGAAGTTCTAGGCAAACAGATTTCAATGTTAAAAGAAAGACATCATGCTGAAATTGTGAGAATTAGCTATAGTGACGCGGCTGATTATATTGCCAGCTGCGAGTCAGAAGCTCTTTTTATAAGTGATGATGACAAACTCTTGTCAGATGCCAAGGATAGGGGAATTGCCACAAATGATCCTCAGAAGATGAAGGAGGCCTACAACAAGGCAATGGAAATGCTGAAGGCTATGGGGATGAATGGCGCGAGGTAAGTGCTTATGAGATCCATTCTTATCAAGGATACAACCAAAGAAGAACGCGAACAGATAGTAAAGGCGTCACTTGATTGTGGTGGCGGCTGTGAGAACTGTTCATCATGCTGGCTTGGCGGTGGAAGTCCATGGGATATTTATCAGGACTATATTGATGGTAAAAAAGAGATTCGAGAGATCAACCAGGAGTACATGGAAAAGTATCGTCAGGACAGGCAGATACATTAAGGAGAAACTATGGGGAATCCGCCAGAAATAGCAGAATCAACAATTGAAGAACGCAGAGCTTTCATAAAAGAGAGATTTCCATGCATTGCTGACTGTGATATGTGCGGCCTTTGTAAAGTATTTCATGGGAAAGATGCCCAGACTGCTTATGCAGACTACATTCAGGGCAGCAGGTCTTTTCAGGAAGTTTCACAAGATTACAGATGAGCGCAGGTGTTTACAGTGATATCGCTCTTATCGAAGAATATAAGAAGCAAAATCACTAACTATCTCTATTTCGCAGAATTAGTGAAATAAAAAGCCCTTAAATTCTGATATTTATGTAGATTTGTCTATAAGTCTCAAATATAATGATATCATCAACCAAAACATAAAAAAAATATAAAGATAATTGGAGGTACATGATATGGGACTTATTTGGGGACTTATTCTTGGTGCAATCGCTGGATACATTGCTAGCAGACTTATGAATGAGAAGTCAGGAACAATCAAGAACATTCTTCTTGGTGTTGGTGGTGGATTTGTAGGAGGCCTGGTATTTAAGCTTATCGGCTTCACATCCTCAGGAATCATCGGTAGCCTTATCGTTTCAACAGTAGGTGCTTGCATCTGCATCTGGCTTGGCAGAAAACTTTTTGCAAAATAAGACATTAGAGCTCTTATCTATAAACTAGATGAGAGCTCATTTTAGGTAATTGCGAAACTCAGTAAAAGTTTAGATGTAACCTTAACAAAAGCATTCTGGAACGCTTTTTTTAGTTGGTAAGCCCTATGCTATGAGGGGCTTGAGGCTTCTGATGCATTCATGGTGATGAATCTTGTAGGTATTATCCCATTCTTCAGTTCCGCGGAGGACGCCTGGATAAGCACGAAGATTCTTCTCAGGATAGATGTGTATCATTCGTCCACATGAAGAATCGGTACATGGAATGCCATCTGCGTTAACTTTGCAATCAGGATATTTGATGCCGGATCTGGAATTGATCGAAATCACGAAAATCACGAAAATACGTAATTTTTATAACTGCCAATTGCATACTATATATTTTATTGGTATACTTCTTTTTGGTGATATCACTTCTGCCGGCGCTGTGATATTGCCTAAACTGACAATTAAGTATTGGAGAAGGGGTATATTATGTTCAAGAAAAAGAGCGTTTTTGTTTCCGCGTTATTAGTAGTAGCAATGTCTTTTAACATGATCTCATTCAATTCTTTTGCTGAAGAAGTGCCCGGTCAAGAGAATGCAACAATCGCCCCCGATGAGGAGAACGCAACTATCGATTCTGATGAGGAGAACACAGCAATTACTTCTGATGAGGAGTCTGAAGTAACATACGTGCTGCCAGAGGCGCCCGAAGAAGAGACGGAAGTTTTCCCTGAAGAGCCTGTTGCAGCAGAAGAATCTGCAGATTCCGGATACAAGGTTACATTTGCTCTCCTTGAAGATTGGGGAGATGGATACAATGCAGGTGTTACTATCGAGAATACGAGCGATAGGGTTATCGAAGACTGGAAACTGAGCATGGCTTATGACGCTCCAGATTTTACAACAATCTGGAACGGCGTTGTAGAAAGCCATGAAAACGGCGTGTTTGTTATTAATAACTGCGGCTGGAATCAGGATATTCCTGTTGGCGGATCTGTATTCTTTGGGTTCAGCGTTGGTGCAGCTTTTAATGGCGAACCCACTGATTTTAAAAACCTGAATACCAAGAAAGATACGCAAGAAGAAGACTACACAGTCACTTATGAAGTTATAGCAGACTGGGGGATAGGCTTCACAGGCCAAGTAACTATCACGAACAATACTGACAAGACTATTGAGGACTGGGGACTTGAATTTGATTTTGCCAACGAAATCACACAGATATGGAACGGCATTATCGAACAGCACGAGAACGGAAGATATGTTATAAAGAATGCAGTTTACAATCAGAATATTCCGGCAGGAGAATCTGTATCTTTTGGATTCAACGTAGTTGCTCCCTGGGATAATCCGGATGTTACAGTAGATTCCTCCGCGCAGATAAATGACTATGTGCTGACAAAGTATTCAGAAGAGGCTGAAGCACTTATTCTCGCAATCTATGGACGTGTTATACATGCTGTAAACGGATCTTCAATTGAAGGTGCTGTTGTAAGGCTTCGTGAAGGTAAAGACAATCAGGAAGGTGACTTCATTGCAGAAGCAGTCTCAACTGAAAATGGAGATGTACAGTTTGCTGTAAAGGAAGGAGATTACACTGCAGAAGTATCAATCGATGGTTTCATTACCGGATACTTTAACGTTACCGCAGTGGAGCAGGAATCAATAGAAACTGTAGTAATGGCTATTTCACCGGTGCTTCCTGAAGGACAGTACAGAATAGTACTCACATGGAATCCTACGCCCAAAGATCTGGATTCGCATCTGGATATTTATGGGGAGGATGGTGGAAAGGTCGCCAGCGTTTACTACGGAAATAAAAAACTTAGCAGCAGCGGCGAAGTTGTAGCAACTTTAGATGTTGATAATAGAGGCGGATTAGGACCGGAAACTATAACTATAGATATCGACAACGAATATTTTAAAGGAAAAACGCTTAAGTATGTTGTCAATAACTTCAGCGGCAAACCTGTGATAGCAGAATCAGGAGCAACCGTCAACGCATACAAGGGAAGCGTTCTTGTGGACACATTTGAAGTTCCTGCAAGCGGCAGCGGTAATGCATGGTATGTATTTGATATTGACGCAGATGGGGTTCATGAAGTGAACAAATTGATTCAATTCAGTAATAGATAAGACTTTAAGGGGGGCTGTCGCACTAAGTGAGCCGGAAAAAGAGACAAGGTTCATTATAAAATTTTAAGAATTAGCATGAATACAGTAATTATGGGAAGTGTACTTATTTTTTCTGGTACACTTCCTTTTTTCAATGTTTCTTTAAGATTGAAATGTTATCTTATGCTGGCAACGAAGAACAAATGAAAGAAAAGAGGTTGACATTTAGTACCAGTCACGTTGATCTGCAATTCATCGTGGCTGGTACTTTTCTTTGGCTTGGAAAAGACTTAAACTATATCAAAACAGCATGTTTGGGGGAAACTATGACCGGCGAAGAAATGAAGGAAATCCTTCTATCAAATGATGATTTCGAAGTATGGAAGTGTGCATTCGAGGTATTAAGGCTATCTACAGCCAATCCAGCGGAAAGATGGGAGACTTTGCAGCCGCTACGTGAAGCGCTTCCTCAGATAAAAGAGAATATCCCAAAGCGCGACTTTAACACAGGCGAGGCCATGAAAAGAGCCTGCAAGTTCATCGAGGAAGCCAACGACCACGACTGTATGTGTCAGCACGCCTTCAGCATACAAGCACACGCCATGCTCCTTAGTAAAAGTTACGGATTCAAGCTACTCGACGGAGAGCATGTCAACCAAGAAGATAGAATTATCTCCAACATAATAAGATGTCCTAATTGCGGTAAGTATTACCTCGTTAAGACTCAGAACACGGGCTATCATTACGATCCCAGTACCCATACCAACATAACAGAAGAGCAGGCGAAAAGACTTCTTGAGGAGTGGGGAAAAGAGAAAGCGTAAACGGGAGAAAGAGATGGAAGTGATGGACAGAATCAGCGAATTAAAAGAATATTACAAGCTTCAGGCCCATCCTGAGGGAGGATACTTTTGTGAGTGCTATACTTCTAAGGCTCCTGGTTCAGGAAGACCCTATGCAGGAAGTATATATTTTCTCTTGGAAAAGGATGGTGTATCTCACTTCCATCAGATAGACTGCGAGGAGATATGGTATTACCACGAAGGCTGTGGTATGAAAATTACAGTGATCACAGAGCAGGGCGTATCAGAATATGTTTTGGGAAAAGATATAGAGAAAGGCCAAAATGTAATGGTGGTCATTCCCAAAGGAGCTATTTTCGCAGCTGTGAATCTGGATAGTACTGACTATACTTTTGTTTCTTGCGTGACATCTCCACAGTTTACATATGACGGATTCAGACTTGTAGGGAAAAGAGAGATAAAAGAGTTATGTAATGATGTGTCAGATGATGTTTTGACACTTGCGTTTGAAGATGACGAAATATAGATATCGAATAATATTGTACCAGCCATTGTAATATATAAAACACGATGGTTGGTACATTTTTTGTGCTTCTTTATGTTATAATGACAATGTGTTATCGTAAATACACAAGGCATTGAAACTACTTATCTGGAGGAAGTTCCATGAAAAAGCAGATTGAGAAATACATGAAAAGAAAAAGACGTGAACATATTTGGAAGCTTATTAAGAGTAATTTCCCACTTATACTTGCAGCATTAGTAGTTATTACGGGCCTAATCACAATTAAGATTTTAAAGAAAGTAGCAAAGAAAAAAGTTAAGAAAAAAATCAAGGAATCTATAAAAAACGCAGCTAAGACAAGATACCAAGAACGCTTTTATGATGATGAGGAAATGACAGAATGCGCTCAGAAGAAGATATAAGGAAAAAGCTAAACGACGAGATAGACTATTACCTTACATGTCCTAAGTTCTCTGTGGAAGAACATGCCCACAATGTCACCATGCTTGCCTGGGTACTTGATATATCAGATAACAAGCTGAGCGATATGATAAGAGAATCGGAAGCTGAGTTTGGATAATAGAGAATAATTATGTGCCAGACATTGAGTCAAAACGCTCAGTGGCTGGCACTTTCTATGTGGAAGAGTTATATTAATTTTTATATGAAAAAAGTATCGGATAATTTACATGAATCTTGATGGGGGGAAAATGAATAACATAATATTAGACACAAATGCGTTTGTATACCTGATTGATTATGAGTTAGGAATAAAAGACAACATAACTATCGAAAAAAATGTTGTAGATCCAAAGAAACTACATGAGGCTTGCACAACAGCACATTCTCTGTATATTACAAGTCAGACGTTATATGAATTATTTTGGCAAAGTATGGAATTAGGTAATGTGGAAATCTTTGCTATACAATATGATCAGATTGCTAAAATAAGAAAAAAATATGGAATAGGCTTTTCAGTTCTGAATTCACGTGATTGCGTATTTGATATGAGTAGATTTGCTAGATGCTATAAGTCTAGATCTCTTGATGAGAACGAATGGGTTGAGAAAAAGAGATTATATGAAAAAGAAGTTCTTTCGCATATTATCGCTGCAGTGTATGGTTTGCCACTTGCTACGATATTAACAAATTTACCAATAAATTTTCACCAGGACTTCTTTAAATCTTTGACTGAGTTTATTGAAAAAGAATTAGATGGTTTTTCTAGTAGATATTATGATTTGTCAGCTGCAACTAGGCCCACCAATAAGGACTATGATGCTTTGATTAACACGATACTTTTAACTGCATGGGAAGCAACATTTGAATTGATCAATGAGGTTCTTAAGCAAAATGGCTTTGACACTATTTATATTCCGGATAAGTCTGCTACAAGTAGTGCTGATTATATAACAACCCTGCTAAAAAAGAATAAGCAGCGTGGGTTTTCTGATCTTGATGAAGTACTAAATAATGATCTGGATAATTATATGCTAGGTCTGAAAAGCAGATACAACTTAAACGATGTGTCGGTTCTATTTATGAGACGTTTGATTCTACGATGTGCCAAAGAAAAGGTAAAACTTAGGAAAAATGATGGATTAGATTATACGATTGTTTCATGTTTGGATGTGAAAGAAATCAAAAATGAAACAGGTATAGATTTTGATAAAGAAAATACTTTCCTTTTAACCTTTGACAATAACTTGTACCAATACATTAAAGAAACAAATCTGATGTACAATAACGCATTTTATGATGGATTATTATGAATGCACTTGTGTTAGCTTATGGAGGGACAAATCTAAAATGCAGACTATCGTAGTAGTTCTTGATTCAAAGAAAATGAGCAATCCTGATTTGGATATATGTTATCGTTTGCCGGAACAGATAGAAGAATTTACAGATGGTTCGATCAAAGATAACGGCAATGAATATCTTTCTAGTACAGAGCTTGGGATATGGCTTGAAACGGACGATGCTGAAACAAATGTAGAACGTCTTATTGATTTCATAAGGACTAATAAGGTTCTTGATAATGACCTATCAGGTGTAGCAGAGATTTTTATATCAGAAGATGACTGTGCTGATCTTGATAATTGCCGGAAAATATTTCCGTAAGGCGTATTATCCAGGATAAAAAAGCTATGTACCAGTTGCTGTGAGGAGAAGTTTACAGTGGCTGGTAACTTTTTTCCCTAATCTGACAAATTAGATCCATCTAATTAACGCATACTAACATGTATATCTTTTTTGCCATGATTTATCCTTATCTTAAGATGGTAACAAGTATCTTCCCGAAGGAGGCAGAAACTATGACAGGAGCTATTGATAGAAGAGAGATAAATGAAGCTATAAATGCTGCGGACGATGCACTCATTCATCTGCAAAGTGCGAGGAAGTGTCTTAATAGTGCAGGGAACTGGGGACTTCTTGATATGTTTGGTGGAGATTGGATTACCGGCCTTATCAAACATGGAAAGATGTCCAAAGCAGAAAGTGAGATAGAAGAAGCCAGATATGCACTTCAGAGATTTAGCAAGGAACTTCGCGATGTACAGGGCGTGTCATCGATACATATTAACGACTTTTTGACGTTCGCGGACTTTTTCTTTGACGGGTTTGTGGCTGATGTGCTTGTGCAGTCCAAGATTAGTAATGCCAAGAAACAGTGCGATGATGCTATACGACAGGTTGAGCAGATCAAAAGCAAACTTGAAAGAATGTAAAAATACATAGGGGAAACATAGGGGGAATATGTTGAGACAGCCATTATCAAAGCCTGTATTATATATCTTTATTATTGTTGCAACCATTTTGCTGCCAGTAGTATACAAGCTGGGGATGGCGTATATAGATGCATCTCTGGATCAGCACGGACATGGTATTGATGGCGTAGGAGCTGCTATTTTTGCTGTTCTTGTGTTTAAGATCATGGCGTTTGCTGCTATCGGTATATATATTATTATGGTGGCTAAGATAGTTCAGGGATGTCTGCATTATAAAGAAGTGCCAAATATTCTGATTGTGATTCCGTTTATACCGATACTTCTGCAGATGGCGTATAACGGCTATACCACGTACCAAAGTAGCAGGGTGCAAGCCTCTTACACAGTAGAAGACTATGTTGTGGAGGTTAAGCAAAACCTGCCACGTTACATGCATAATGTAGATGGTAAACAAGCTATTTACGCATACGATTACATAAGCTCCTGTGTAGCAGAAGATTCCTACTGGCTTACTTATAGACTTAGGTTCGACCAGGGTAAAAGAAAAGCCATAATAGATGAAGCTATTCCAGTACTGATGAAGGATTTGGAAAAGAAAGATCTTTGCGCTTGTAAATTCTATGATGGTAAGGATCACTATTTTTTTACCGAGATGGAATACTGGGAATATAGGGATGATTTGGACTTGCTCACTGTAAAGTTCACTCATGAAGATGAGCCTTGTCAACTGACCATTTCTTACAATTAATAGCTTTGATGATAATTTGGATAAGGTGATTTATGGAAATATTAAACAGCGCTGCTGATATTAAAATTTATAACTATAAGGACAGGACAGTTCACTCTGAGAAAGGTCTTGTCCTTTTTAGAAAAGAAAAAGACAATTTCATTATTGCGAGTTTAGGAGAAGAGTGCGAGAAGTACCGAATGGATTTGTCAGATCCGGACAACTATGTTCTGGTAGCTCCTTTTTCTCTTGGAGTAATAGCAGATTACCCTGTGGCAGAAAAGCTCCTTAAATATTTGCTTAATAAGTATGTACATACTTCCGGAGGTAAGAGGCGTCTATTTAAAAGAGCTGACAGAGTTCTGTTATTCCTTCATGAGCCATGTGGCCCTGTAGACTTAAAGGCTTATGAGGATATTATGATGCTATTAGGTTATAAAGATGTTCACATGATTACGGCCAAGACAGATCTGGGCGGGCTTTCTGTAGAGGAAGCCATCTGGAACATGGAAGAAGCACAAGGGAAGAAGTTCGACTGTGCAATAGAGATCACAAAGAACAATCCGTATGAATACGCGAAGTATTCATATGAACAGCTGCTGGAGGACTTTAAACGATGGGGAGTTGAGCCAGCGGAGGTAATAAAGTAGATTTATCTACCTTAAGAAAATCTTAATAAATTTCGATGGTAAATCTTAAGAATTTCCTGTTAGGATAGTTTTCGGCGGCTTTTGCCGACTATCAAAACATCTGTATTATTCTAGGATTCATAGGCATTCTCGCCAGATTAATCCCAAATAACAGAAACAACAGGAGGATATGTTGAAAGAAGATATTAAAGAACCATCGAAAGAAACAAAGAAACTAAGTTATAAGGATGCATCTGGTGAAATTCAGTATACGCTTAGAAGTGACATTGTTTTTCACTATACGATGCAGAAATCGGATAAGGCGTTGCTGGGACTGGTGTGTGCCTTGAGAGGGATAAAGCCTACGGATGTTAAGAGCATTCTGGTTGAGAATCCCATAGACCTTAACAATATCGGCAAAGAGTCGGTTATGGACTTGAAACTTACACTAAACAGCGGAGTTATCATGAATATTGAACTTCAGATGTACACGGATAAGTTCTGGATTCCTAGGTCAATCCTATACATGTGTAGGGCATTTGACTGTATCAAAGAGGGGGATGATTACTCCAAGCTTAAAAAGACGGTTCATTACTGTATCACTGATCAGGACTTGTTTAATGCCGAGCCAGAGTTTTATGCTAAATACGCTCTTTTGAACAAAAGAACTTATGAACAATACTCTGACATGATTGGCATAAACGTGCTACAATTACAGTATCTAGAATTGGCAACACAGGAAGATGTTGACAATGATCTTGTTTACTGGGCTAAGCTTTTTAAAGCAAACACCTGGGAGGAAATCCAAACTCTTGTGCAGGAGCGAGAAGATTTAGCGGAGGTGGCAGATATGATTCTTGAACTAAACACTGATAATCAGGCAAAAGAGATTCTTGAAGGTCAGCGTAGATACAGAGAACAGATGGCAAGTCAGTATGCTGCCGGCTGCATCGATACAGAAGAAAAGTATCGGGTTAAGCTTGAAGAAAAAGATAAGGTAATTGAAGAGAAAGATAAAAGGCTCGAAGCAAAAGATGAGGTAATAGAAGAGCAAGGTAAGGAGCTGGATGCTGCGAATCAGACAATAGCTGATCTGAGAAAGCAACTCGAAGAACTGAAGAAGAAATGATAAGTAGTCCCTCGTGCAAACGCATGAGGGATTTTTTATTGAATCCAAGTTATCGAAAGTGGAGTATACTATATTAAAATATTAAGCAGTTTTATAGGAGACAAGTTATGATGATGGATCCTTACAAGGTTCTGGGAGTGGCGCCGGGAGCTTCAGAAGAAGAGATTAAAAAAGCGCATAGACGTCTTGCCAAGAAGTATCATCCTGACCTTAATCCAGGGGATAAGGCGGCAGCAGAGAAGATGAACGAGATAAATGCTGCATATGATATCTTGACAAGGCCTGGTGCTGAGAGATACAGACAGACTTATTCTAATACATATGCACATACAACTAGCCAGACCTACGCTGAGAAGGAAGAGAATCCTTTTGAAGGCTACGGAACATACTGGCGTTGGACTACGAAGGATTTTAATAATGATGATCTTAAGCCGGAAGATGGCTGGTATACATGGAATAACTGGACTGGCTGGAACAGGACTCCTGTTCGTGGAGGTTCTCTTTTCATAAAGGTTCTGAGATTTATCATTATCATGCAGATTTTGTCGATGTTGTTCAGGATGTTTCTGTTTTTCTAAAGACATAAGAAGCAGTGTGGAAAATGAAATAAAGAAAAATAGTTTCCTTGTAAATTGATAAACATGTGATACAATCATATTGCTAACAATGTAATGTGTTTTTTTGAGGTATCATTATGAATAATTTATCAGTAAAACAGAGAAATATTAGTAGTGTATTAAAGGTTATCGTTATTCTTTCAGCCCTGATTGGCACATTCCTAAGTGCATATGCTGGAAGACATTCTTTTATGGGCGGATCAAGGGTGTTTATGTATTTCACAATCCAGTCCAATATTGCTATAGCTGTTATCTGTGCCATAGGTCTTTTCCTGATGGCCAAAGATAAAGCAGCTAGCAGTGCATGGTACGTGATCAAGTTTGTGGGAACTGTGGCTATAACGCTCACAGGAGTTGTGTTCTGTTTCGTGCTAGCACCTACAATGGGAGTATACGCGTGGAACATACAGAATATTTTGACTCACGTTGTAGTACCAGTCGTGGCGGTTGTGGATTTCTTTGTAATAGCACCAAGTGCCAGAATTCAGAAGAAAAATGTGTTCTTTGTAATTATTCCACCTATTCTCTATGCGATTTATGCAGGTATCGGCTATGTCAACGGATGGGAGTTTGCGGATGGCATCAACTATCCATATTTCTTCCTGAACTGGGGAAGCCCTGCTGGCGCATTTGGATTTACCAGCGAATTACCATTCATGGGTAGTGCTTGGTGGATTTTGGTTCTTCTTTTGTTTTTGATTATCGTTGGATATTGCTATCTTGCGGTGGCTGATTTAATGTATAAGAAGTGCAAGAATAAATAATTATAGGTAAGGAGGGGGTATATTATGCCATTTATTGATTCAAAGGTAAGTGTAAAGACATCACCTGAGCAGAGAAAAGAGATCAAGGAAAGGCTTGGACAGGCGATCGCGCTGCTTCCTGGAAAGAGCGAGAGCTGGCTGATGATCGATCTTGCAGATGAGCAGGAGATGTATTTCAGGGGCGATGGCAGCGAGCCAACTGCTTTTATCGGTGTAAACATCTATGGAGATCCAAATCCAAGTGCATTTGATAAGCTGACAGCTGAGCTTACCAAGATTTATGGTGAAGTACTGGGAATTAGTCCTGACCACATTTATGTTAAGTACGCCACAACACACGACTGGGGATGGAATGGAAGCAATTTCTGAATATTTTTGGAAGCAGGAAGATGACATACCAGCAGAGCTGGGATATCCGCTTTTTGGAACAGAGCATCTTATGAGTATTGCTATTACACTCATTGCAGTAGGAGCTGTAATAGCAATATTTAAGCGCATGGATGGAAAAAGACGCGTCTGGTTTTTGAAGTTGATTCCTGTTATTATGGTATTTCTTGAGCTTTTCAAAGATCTTTTTCTGGTCAGTGTTCATAGATTTGGAATTGGATATCTGCCGCTTCATGTGTGCAGTATAGGGATATTTGTATTTCTTTTACGGGAGTATCTTCCATGGAAGAGAGCCAAAGAGGTGTTCGGTGAAATCGCGTATGTGCTGATCATGCCTGCATCTATTGCTGCTCTGATATTTGCTGACTGGACAGAGCTGTATCCGGTTTGGAATTTCATAAACTTACACAGCTATGTCTGGCATGGAGCGTTGGTTCTTTACCCATTGCTGTTATTGATCAACGGGGATATTCTTCCGTCAATAAGGCATATTCATTGGAGTGTGCTATTTCTTTTGATTGTTGTTCCACCAATTTATATTTTTGATAAGCTAACTGGATGTAATTACTTTTTTGTGAATCGCCCTGTTGAGGGAAGTCCTCTTGAGTGGTGGGCGTTTGTTTTAGGAAACCCGGGGTATCTTGTGGGCTACGCGCTCATGGTGCTTGTGGTGCTGGTGATTGTGTATCTGGTAACGGGGTTAGTACTGAATAGGCCAAATGGTCCTAGGGGACGGGGTTAGTGGACCATTTATAGGAGAAAAAACATGTTTTTTATAATGGGAATTACAGATGGCAGGAAGGATTTTGCTTTTAATCAGCTGATTACCTGCGCCATTTGCGGGAAATATGGACGTTTCAACGTTTTCATGACGTATACGGTGTTATCTCTTTTCTTTATCCCGACGATCAAGTGGAACAAGCATTACTATGTGCAGACAAGCTGCTGTGGAACTGTTTATGAGCTTGACCCGGAAATTGGCAAAATGATTGCAAGAGGGGAAGAAGTGGAGATATTACCAAGTCATCTGACTCAGGTAAGTAGCGGAAGAGGGTTTACTACAGGATACAAGAGATGCAGACAGTGCGGATATGAGACGACAGAGGACTTTGACTTTTGTCCTAAGTGTGGAACGAGGTTTTGATAACAGTTAGGAGTAGTTGTGGAGTTAATTGTTAAGCGCTTTGATGAGCTCAGTACTACGGAGCTGTATGAGATATTGAAGACGAGGTCTGAAATCTTCGTCTTGGAGCAGGAATGTCTGTATCAGGATCTTGATGATAAAGATCAGGATGCAGTGCATGTTTTTTGCTGGAATTCAAATCGCAGAGTTGCCGGTTGCCTTCGGGTGTTCATGAGGGATGCTGAGAAGGGTGTGGTTCAGATTGGAAGAGTGGTTACTCTTGAACATGGCAAGGGAATAGGCGGAGAGCTTCTTCACAGAGGTGTAGAGGTTGCAAAAGAGTTTTTCAAAGCCCAAAAGATATATCTTGAAGCCCAGGTTTATGCTATTGGTTACTATGCGAAGGAAGGCTTTGAGGTGGCTTCTTACGAGTTCATGGAGGATGGGATTCCTCATGTGAAGATGGAAAAAGAGATTATATAATTAGGAGCGATTATGAATATTGTTGTATATTGTGGTTCCAGTAGTGGAATTGGTGAGCATTACCTGGAATCTGCCAGAACTTTAGGAAAATGGATTGGCGAAAGTGGTAATACTCTTGTATATGGCGGAGCAAGCAAAGGACTCATGGGTGCTGTCAGCGATGCAACTTTGGAAGCTGGTGGAAAAGTAATTGGTGTTCTGCCGGATGTTCCTCAGATACAGGCGAGAAGACATCCGGGGCTTACTGAGTATATTGATACTCCTTCGATGGCTGAGAGAAAGGCCAAGATGATCGAGCTTGCAGATGCTTTTGTAGCACTTCCTGGCGGAATCGGCACTTTGGACGAACTGACAGATGTCATGTCTCTTTCAAGCCTGGACATAACAACCTGTCCGATAGTTCTTTTTGATACAGATGGATACTACCAGCCTTTCAAAGCTGTGATCAGGAATGTTATCGAGAATGGTTTTGGACAGAAAGAGTATTTTTCCAGAATGCTCTTTTCCGAGGATATAAAAGAGATAGCGGAGTTTATAACTGGTAAGTACTGAATGAGGTTGTAGGGATAAAAAATACTTACACAGATTTTTATTTTCTGTTATAATCTCCAATTGCTAACGAAAAAATATTGAAGATTTCAAGGTATTATTGGAAACGCACATCCTGGCTGGGTGATAACGAACAACACGGAGGTCTTCCCATTTAAGAAAGAGAGGAACCCCTATGTTACCACAGAGCAAATTACAGGATGTGTTTTTTACTGCCTTTATGGCATTCGTCATGGTCTATGCCATGATCTGCTACAACATTTCACTTAATGCCCACGGCCTTCAGAACTTTGTTTTTCTGGCTGCTTTTAAAGAGATGATCATTATGTGGCCTATCGCAGTAGCGCTGGAGATTATTTTTGTTGGAAAGCTTGCACAGAAGCTGGCTTTCAGATTTGTTACTCCAGGCAAGGATCCTATGATAATGATCGTACTTGCCATTTCATCAATGTCAGTATGCCTTATGTGCCCACTTATGAGCCTTGCAGCAACTATTCTTTTCAAGGATGCAGGTAGTGAGTTCGTGGCTGTGTGGCTTCAGACTACAGCTTTTAACTTCCCTATGGCTCTTTGCTGGCAGATCTTTTTCGCAGGTCCGCTTGTAAGGAATGTTTTCGGACTTGTTATGAGAGCTATTGGTAAGGGAAAAGAGAATAATTAATGGACCACTAACCCCGTCCCCCTAGTCCAAAATGGGATGGGGTATTTTTTAGTTGTTTTCATAAGCCTCATATTTTTCATTGAGCCAGACTGTGAAGTCCTGGTAGATTTCGGAAAATTCTTTTCCATAAGCTTCTTGCGTCATGGTCATGAGATCTTTGTTTAAGTTTGCCATGACAGTGTTAAGGCCATAGGTCTCGGCAAGGTATGCAGTGATGCAGCCGGCTTCCTGGTAGGAGCAGTCGTTGGCGTGCATATTCTGCTGCATTTCTTCGGTTCTGGTCACTATGTCAAGATTGATATTTTGATAATTGTGGCCGATGTACTCCCCATTTGCGAAAGGGAGTGTCATTGAGTAATAAAAGTTTTTTATTTCAAGGCAGTCTTCTTCTGCATTCCAGAATTCAGATTCCCTGAGGACTTCCAGATATTCCTCGGGTGCGGAGTAATTAGCTTTTTTGCACATCCTGTTTTCACAGACAAGCATTGAAATATATTCGGCGATACCTTCTGAAGTAAAGGCATATTTGTTGGGCACATCAGTGTACACAGAGGTCAGGTAATGCACATATTCGTGAAGGAGCGAAGCTTCAGCCTGCTTCCAGTCACCAAATACCTTTATGAAGTGGCTGACGGGATGGCAATAGGCTCCAGCCCTGTCTGAGATTTCAGCCTTTTTGCAAAAATCTGTATAGATTTCAACTGGCGCTACTTCCTCGTGAATGTAGTCTTTAAGGACATCCCTCGCATCAGCGAAGTCCGCATCCTGCATGGTTAGGATCTCTTCGAGCCCTGCAAAAAAATTTTCTTCGCCCATAAGCTCTATATCATCAGCGGCAAGGTACCAGATAGCGGACTGAGTCTTTACAACATAAGGATAGGTTTTTCTTTTGGTTGTGTCAGTTGAAGCATTTTCTTCTAAAGGGAAACTGGCTAAGATTCGGACTGTATCGCTTGCAATTTCTTCTGTAAACTGTGAGCTTTCGATTGTAACTGTATCTGTAGTCTGTGCGTATTCGCCAGGAACTTCTTTGTTTGTGTTATTTGTAGCATTTTCGCAGCCAGCCATGCTGATCGCAGCCGCCAGAATGATACTTATATAGTTAAGCTTTTTAATCTTCATTGTCGTGCTCTTTTCCATAGAATGTCGTACTGTACTATCTTAGAATAAAATCCGCTGCTTGTGAATATGCTTATAGCCCATGGAATGGGCATTGCACTTTGAGGTACAATGGAATAAGCTAAAAAAATTGAATAAAGCGGATGTTGTTGGATTGAGGAGAAGATTATGAGCAGATTAAGGGTATGTCTTGGGCATATTTCAGAGGTCTTTTTGTATGAATATTACTGCCTGGGGGATAACGAATACGAAATTTCAGATGATGATACACTGACGCCTCATAAGGAGCGAGCCAAAGAGTTGCTTCTTGCTGGCGATTACGACAAGGCTCAGCAGGAATGGATCAATGCCCATCTTGAAAATCCTGTAGATATGGAGGCAATTCTGGGGATAATCCTGTGTTGTAAACAGCTTGGTGATTCTGAAGGGGAGTATTCTTACACGACGGAGTCATATAATTACTGTTGCACCAGGGCCGAGCTTGCAGCTTATTACAGGAATCTTGGTTGGTACTATCTGGAGAAGTATAAACCAGAGGTCTCGGCAGCATGCTATTTATATAGCAAATATTTTGAGGAATCCCAGCAGGCCGATGCAGAGTTGGAGTTCCTTGAGAAGGCTATCGGTAAAAAAGTTTCCGAGAAAAATACTGATCAGATACAGAAGATTCTAGATGATAATGGCATTCCTACCAAGGCTAATCCGGTTACGCTGGCTCTTTTGTACAAGGCTGCTCAGGAGGCTGATGAGACTGGCGATACGCAGCAGGCTCTAGACTGCTATAGAATGGTCTATGATCTGACTGGCGATGAAGAGATAGAGAGAATAATTATGGACCACTAACCCCGTCCCCCTAGTCCATAGTGGGGAAATACTCCTGCCTACAAGGAGTACGCCGAGAAGAGTAAGAACTGGACAAAAGAGCATGAGAGCGGCCTTATGGCAGATTTTTCCAAGCTCTTTGAAGAGTTCGGCGCGATGAAAGAGATGGATCCAGCATCAAAAGAGGTCCAGGCTCAGGTTAAGAAGGTGCAGGATTTTATTACAGAGAATATGTACACCTGCACAGATGAGATTCTATACGGCCTCGGTACTGGCTACGTTGCTGGAGGCGAGATGACTGAGAACATCGAGAAGATGGGCGGCAAAGGAACTGCCGAGTTTATTTTCAAGGCTATTAAGGTCTATTGCGGAAGGTGATAAGGTTATCGCTTTGGCTAATATGGGAGGGTAACGCGATTTTGTGCCAGTTACTGTGAACAATCATTCACAGTGGCTGGCACTTTTTGGTACAATAGAAAGAGTTAAGTGTCCTGGTATGAAATAGATAGCTTTTAGGGAGTGATGATTTTATGACAGATGATCAGATGGAATTGTTTGAGGGGAGACCTTCTGGCTGCGATGGACGTTTGCCGAGGGAAGTGCGAGTATACGACTTCCTGGATGAGCTTGGAATAGAGTATGGAAGAGTAGATCATGAGCCAGCTACAACTATGGAAGCATGTGAAGAGGTGGACAAGGCACTGGGAACGTTGATGTGCAAGAATCTCTTTTTGTGTAACAGGCAGAAGACCAGGTTCTATCTGCTTCTCATGCCAGGGGACAAGAAGTTCAAGACCAAGGAGTTATCAAATCAGATAAATTCAGCAAGGCTGTCTTTTGCCGAGGCAGAGGATATGTTGAAGTACCTTGATATCGAGCCAGGAGCAGTAAGTGTGATGGGACTTATGAATGACAAGGGGCATGAAGTGCAGCTCTTGGTGGATGAGGATGTCAAGGCGGCAGAGTATTTTGGATGTCATCCATGTGTGTGCACATCTAGTTTGAAGATTAAGACGGCTGATATTTTTGAGAAATTCCTGTCAGCGGTTGGTCATGAGCCGCAGACAGTGCACCTTATAGGGGAAGATTGATAATATAGGAGGAGAAAGGGAATGGCAACAGCAAAAACGACAACTAAAAAGGAAACTGCAAAAACTAGCACAGCGAAGAAGACTACTACTGCGAAGAAGCCGACAGCAGCTAAGACTTCTACAGCGAAGAAACCAGCTGCTTCTAAATCAACTGGTTCATCAGTTAAGGTGACAGCAGCAGAGAAGAAGCTTCTCGAGCTCTACAGAGCAGCGGATGCCGATACCAAGAAGGCTGCTGTAGCTCTTTTGAAGGGGGAGAAATCTCAGCTTAGTGGAATTCTGGATTCAATCCTGGAGAACAAGGCTATTATGAACACAGTGACAAGCTTGTTTAAGTAATTGGTCGGGAATATAGATGATTTGTGACAGAAATCCATTTGAACAATATTTCTAGAGGAATAATGAAGGGGAGAATTTATGAAAAAGAGATTTTTAGTGTTAGCGTTTAGTATGGCATTAGCTTTGACCGGATGCAGCGCAGGTGATGGTAAAGAGGTTGGTGTGAACAAGGAACCAATTTCAGCTGTGGAGGCAGCACAGGCAGTCGAATCGAAAGAAACCACTGCCGCGGAGGAAGCCAAGCCTACATACGATACAATTACCCAGGAGCAGGCGCTTGAGGCGGTAAAGAACTATTGCATTGCTAATAACCCAGATCTGGAGAGCATGCTGGGATCAGACGATTATACTGTTTATTTTGATGTATCCATTAGTGAAGCGGATGAGATAGTTGTCTTGTTTAGATCCTATACCGGAGCTCAGATTCGTTATTATGTCGATAAGTCTACCGGGGAAGTGTACGTTACGGAGCTTGTTCCAGGCATTATAGACGAGGAACAGAGAACGGAAGAGACTTTCAATATCAGAGACTATATGGATAAGTAATTGAGGTGACCTATGATTCTTTTTGTTAATGGTTGTGTCCGTGAGTGTTCACGAACACTCATACTAGCCAAGCGCTTATTGAGTACTCTAGAAGGTGAGATACAGGAAGTCAAGCTGGAAAAAGTGAAATTTCCTGTTGTGAATGAGGCGTTTATAAATCATCGAGATGAACTTAAGAGTTTAGGGAAGTTTGATGATCCGATGTTTGATCTTGCCAGGGATTTTGCGAGTGCAGATTCAATTGTAATAGCTGCGCCATATTATGACTTGTCTTTTCCTGCAATGCTCAAGCAATACTTTGAGCAGATAAATGTCGTGGGACTGACCTTTACTTATACGGAGTCCGGAATGCCACAAGGACTCTGCAAAGCCAAGAAGCTGTACTACGTAACAACTGCTGGCGGACCTATTCTGTCTGATGAGCTGGGAGTCGGCTATGTGAAGGCACTTGCCAACACATTTTATGGTATCAATGAGGTTTATCAGATGAAGGCTGAGTGTCTGGATGTTATCGGCGCGGATGTTGAGGCAATCCTCGATGGTGCAAAAGCTGAGCGTGGGTAAAATGGACCACTAACCCCGTCCCCCAGGACCAAAATATTGAGCCGGTGAGAACTATGAACAGGGGTCTGTCAAGTAAACAAGTTAAATAAACAAATTAAGCATAGAAAAAAGGTGATCACTTCATAGGATGTGGTCACCCTTTTTGATTATCGAGATTATATTCAGCTTGCAATGATGACGGCCTTAGCTGTCAC
>NZ_JAFRGN010000002.1 GCF_017433805.1 Butyrivibrio sp.
AAGATCGTAATCGCTAATACTAACAAGAAGCACAAGCTTACAGATTCTCAGTACAATGCTAGACGCAGCATGTGCGAGGAAGCTCTTGCTATCCTTCAGAAGACAGTAGATATCAAGGGACTTGGCGATCTTTCTATTGAAGAGTTCGAGGCTCACAAGGACGCACTCACAGATCCTGATATGCAGAAGAAGGCTAAGCACGCTGTATATGAGAACCAGCGTACTATCGAGGCCGTTAAAGCTCTTAAGGCTGGCGACATCGAGCACTTTGGTGAGCTTATGAGACAGTCACATGAGTCACTTCGTGATGACTATGACGTAACAGGCGTTGAGCTTGATACACTTGCTGAAGAGGCTTGGAAGATTCCTGGAGTTATCGGCTCACGTATGACAGGCGGCGGCTTTGGTGGCTGCACTGTTTCTATCGTTAAGGATGAGGCTGTTGAGAACTTCAAGAAGACAGTTGGCGAGAACTATCGCAACAAGATCGGTTACGATGCTACATTCTACACAGTTGAGATCGGTGGAGGCCCACAGGTCATCTGATAATTTGTAGAAATATTGATTATGAGAGAGTAGGAGTTTTATAGATATGGCAGATATTAATGTAGCAGTTAAAAAGCTTGCAGCTTATGGACTTGCAACAGGACTTATAGAAAAAGAGGACATCATCTATACAGTTAATTCTATCCTGATCGTACTTGGTCTTGATAATACTGATGCAGAGATAGCAGAAATAGAGAAGCTTTCTGCAGAGGTTCCAACAGATGAGGCTGAACTTGGATGCTACCTTGAAAAAGTTCTAGGTGAGCTTGACGACTACGCAGCAGCTACCGGACTTATAGAGAATGACAGCGTAGTATACAGAGATCTTTTTGACACCAAGCTTATGGGTCTTATGGTAGAAAGACCTAGCGCTATTATCAAAAAGTTCAATGCCAAGTATAAAGAGAGCCCTGAGGCTGCTACATATTACTACTATAACCTGTCCAAGAATAGTGATTATATCCGCAGATATCGTATTTCCAAGGATATGAAGTGGATCGCTCCTACAGAGTATGGTGATCTTGATATCACAATCAACCTCTCCAAGCCAGAGAAGGATCCCAAGGCTATTGCAGCAGCCAGAAATGCCAAGCAGAGTGGCTACCCTAAGTGCCAGCTGTGTTGGGAGAATGAAGGCTATTCAGGAAGAGTAGATCATCCAGCAAGAGAGAATCACAGAATCATCCCTGTTACTATTCAGGATACTAAGTGGGGATTCCAGTATTCTCCATATGTTTACTATAACGAGCACTGCATTGTGTTCAATTCTCAGCATATTCCTATGAAGATTGAACATAATACTTTCTGCAAGCTCTTTGATTTTGTTAAGGCATTCCCTCACTACTTCGTAGGTTCTAATGCAGACCTTCCTATAGTTGGTGGATCAATCCTTAGCCATGATCATTTCCAGGGCGGACATTAGACATTTGCCATGGCGAAGGCTCCGGTTGAGAGAACCTTTACTGTTAAAGGCTTTGAGGACGTTGAGAGCGGAATTGTCAAGTGGCCTATGTCTGTAATCAGACTTTCAGGTGATAACACAGACAGAATCATTGAACTTGCTGACGTTATCCTTAATAAGTGGAGAGGTTACACAGATGAAGCTGCATTTGTATTTGCAGAGACAGATGGAACTCCACACAACACAATTACTCCTATTGCCAGAAAGCGTGGAGATAAGTATGAGCTTGATCTCGTACTGAGAAACAACATCACTACAGAGGAGCATCCTCTTGGTGTTTACCATCCTCATGCTCAGCTTCATCATATCAAGAAAGAGAACATTGGTCTTATCGAGGTTATGGGACTTGCGGTTCTTCCAGCAAGACTTAAGTCAGAGATGGCTCTTCTCAAGGACGCTATCCTCGCTGGAGCAGACCTTAGAGCCGATGAAGTTCTTGAAAAGCACGCTGATTGGGTAGATGAGTTTAGCAAGAAGTACGATGTGATCAATGCAGATAATATCGATGAGATTGTACAGAATGAGATAGGCGAAGTATTCATGCATGTTCTGGAAGATGCAGGCGTTTATAAGAGAACACCTGAGGGACAGGCTGCCTTCGACAGATTTACTCAGTCTCTATAAGATTAAAAAGGGTTTACACTATCGGTTAAGATAATGTAAACCCTTTAGTTATTAGATATTAAGCACCATATTCTTTAGCACCACGTGCTTCATCGATCATATTGAGAATCTGAACGCGGCTAAGAGAATTAAGACCATTGGCGATAGGGATAAGTGCTTCCAGCTTATGATCAATCTCACTCTCAATGAGACCAAGCTTGGTCTTGTACATGTCGATGAGTAGTCTGTAGGTTCCGGATATATCAGTTCTTGTTTTAACGGCAAACTCAAGAACATTGGTGGCATCTTCAAAGCGGCCCTGATTGTAGAGCTCCTGGCCCCATTTCTGGAGTGCAACTACGAGAGATGTATAATTCTGGTCATACTGAGAAAGAACTGTAATATTGGCAGCTCCATACTCGAGCTTGAGATCAGTATTGGTGATTCCGGTGAAGTTTACTATCTTCTCATCCTTAAGTGCGAGAACTTCTTCTTCTGCCTTACGGAGAACTTCGTTGTCTTCATAGGTGTCAAAGGGAAGAAGCTGAACGGGAATATGTATATATTCGAGATTTTCAAGGCTCTTTTTTCTGACACTGTTGGCTTGGCGTTCCTTTTCCCAGAAGTCAGCCTCTTTTTGTTCGACCTTACGGGAGACCCGTCTGGAAGAGACATTAAAGAGAATGATGAGAATTATGAAGCTTGCTAAAAAGGGTAATTTCATCTATAATATCCTTTCAGTTAAGGAGTAATATTCACAATATATTGCATATAATTTATAATAGCACAATCGCTCATAGGGGGCATTATGAAAAAATTCTTGGGAGGAGTTTTTCTCTTCATAGGTGTGCTGTTACTTCTGCCTGGTATTCGGACAAAAGCAGCAGATGGACGAACAATCGCAAATGGCATTTATATCGGAGATATAGATGTTTCTGGAATGACAGTATCAGACGCTACAGCGGCTGTACATTCCTGTTTTGACAAGATGGCTGGCGCAGAGATTACTCTTGATGCCGGTGAAGGCCGTAGACTTCAGATTTACGGCGAGGAACTTGGAATTTCATGGAAGAATCCCCAGATTATCGAGGAAGCATATAGCCTTGGACATAAAGGCAACATTATTCAGAGATACAAAGCTCTCAAGGATCTTGAGAAGGAAGGTCACAGATTCGAGATCGAGTATGGTTTTAGTGATGAACACCTTCAGGAGATAGTTGGAGAAAGATGTAGTTCTTTTAACCAGGATAAGGTCAATTTCGCTCTTAAAAAGACATCCGACGGATTTACAGTAAGTCAGGGACAGACAGGTTATGTGGTTGACGTTGATCAGTCAATTGCTGATATCAAGAACTTTGTACAGAGCGGATGGAACGGCGACAATGCAGTAGTTGCTCTTGCTATCAAAGAGGATGTACCTCTTGGAAGCGCAGAGGATCTTGCCAAGGTCAAGGATGTACTTGGAACCTACACAACAAGCTACAAGACATCAGGCTCATCAAGATCAGCCAATGTAGCTAACGGATGTTCACTCATAAATGGAACAACTCTTTACCCAGGTGAGGAGTTCAATGTTCTTGATACTATCACTCCTTTTACAGAAGCTAATGGCTATTTCCCAGCAGGTTCTTACCTTAATGGAATAGTAGTTGAGAGTATTGGTGGTGGTATCTGCCAGGTTTCTACAACACTTTACAATGCAGTTCTTTTGGCTGAGCTTGAGGTAACAGAGAGACATAACCATTCAATGATCGTTAACTATGTTTCTCCTTCAGCGGACGCTGCTATTGCAGAGTCAGGTGGCAAGAACTTCAGATTTATCAACAATACACAGTATCCTATTTATATTGAAGGATACACATCTTCAGATAAACACATTACATTTACTATTTACGGCGTTGAGACAAGAGATGCCGGCAGGAAAGTGGCTTTCAAGAGCGAGGTACTGGAGACAACACCAGCTTCTGCTGATGAATTCGTAACTGATTCTACACAGGGAATTGGATATGTTGGAACTCAGTCAGCTCATATAGGTTACAAGGCTCAGCTTCGCAAGATTGTAACTGAGAATGGCACAGAGGTTAGCAATGATGTGATCAACAGCAGTACATACAAGATGGTTCCCAAGATCATCACTGTAGGTACAGCAGGTGCTGATGCAACAGCTTTGGCTCAGCTCCAGACAGCGATTGCTACCAAGGATGTTGGAACAGTTAAGGCTGTGGCAGGCGCTCTCAAGGCAGCCAGAGATGCAGCAGGAACTGAGAATGCCGAGGCAGCAGCTCAGGCGGCGGCAGCAGCGGTTGATGCGGCTAATGCACAGATCCAGCAGCAGGCAGCAGCTGAAGATATGGAATCTATCACAACTAATGGATGATTAGGAGCCAGGATGAGATTTGGCAAAATTACTGAGAATGCTTTAAAGAGATCTGTTTTAAAGCAGCTTAGAACAGAATTTAAGAATAAGACAAGCGCAGCTGTAGGGACAGACTGCGCTTTTTCTGAAAGTAAAAGAACCTTTTCCACAATAGTTCCGGTGACTGTGGACGTTCAGGAAGCGGGATTTTATGGCGTAGTTAAGGCCGTAAACGGACTTGTTTCCCAGGGCCTTACTCCGGATCACGTGGAGGTGTCAGTACTTCTCCCTTCTGATGCTGAGGAAGCCACACTTAAGAGAATAGTTAAGGATGCAATTGATGGCGCCAAGCTTTGCGGAGTTGTATATGCCGGAGGTCACACAGAGGTTACTTCTGCCGTTACAAGACCTCTTGTAACAGTGTCAGCTGTGGGCTTTGCAGAGGATGAAAAGGAGTCAGACATTCTTTTTGCTGGCAAGGCAGCGCCTGGTCAGTCACTTGTAATAACCAAGTGGGTGGCCATGGAAGGCACAACTATGCTGGCTTCAGAGAAATACGAGGATCTCACAGGCAGATATCCAGCGCCTTTTATAGATGATGCCAAGAAGCTTCGAGACAGTCTTTTTGTGGGAAAAGAGATGGAGATAGCCATGAAGTCAGGTATCACCGCGGCTCATGACTTATCAGGCGGCGGAGTATTTGCAGGACTTTGGGAGATGGCTGGCCGAGCGGGATGCGGCCTTAAGGTGGATATGAGATGTATCCCTCTTAGGCAGGAAACAGTAGAAATCTGCGAATTCTTTACCCTTAATCCATATCAGCTTCTGTCTGGTGGAGCTCTTTTGCTTGCCACAGAAAATGGAGAAAAGCTGGTATCAGACCTCAAGGAGCAAGGAATTCCAGCAGTAGTGATTGGAGAACTCACTGAAGGCAACGATAAGATAGTTGTTAATGCTGATGAAGTCAGATTCCTTGAATCACCACAGGCAGACGAGATATTGTCAGCCCTTGGATGCTGAACTAGCAGATGTTAAATTCGACATGTTTACATTAGTACAAATGTAAGGCACAATATTGATTAAAAGTTAATGAGTTGAGGAGAATAAAATGGGAACCAGAGAAGAGATACTTAATATTATTGAGAAAAATAGCCGTATCGATATCCATGAGCTTAGCGTACTTATCGGTGCGGAGGAGATTTTGGTAGCTAATGAACTCAAGGCTCTTGAGGAAGAGGGAATCATCTGTGGTTATCACACCATGGTTGACTGGTCCAAGACTAGTCTTGAGAAGGTTAATGCGCTTATCGAAGTTAAGGTTACTCCTACAAGAGGACAGGGCTTTGATAACATCGCAGAGCGTATCTACAAGTATCCTGAGGTAACCAGCGTATACCTTATGAGCGGTGGCTTTGACCTCATGGTTATCCTGGAAGGCAAGACTCTTCAGGAGGTTGCTGGATTTGTTAACAACAAGCTTGCGACACTTGATACAGTCCTTAGTACAGCAACTCATTTTATTCTTAAGAAATATAAGGACCACGGAACAATTCTGACCAAAAAGTATGAGGATACAAGGGAGATTATCACACCATGAGAAACCCATTAGGAAGTAAAGTTGTAGGTATCAAGCCTTCTGGAATCAGAAAGTTTTTTGATATCGTACAGGAGACTGAAGGGGCTATATCTCTTGGTGTTGGTGAGCCAGACTTTGACACACCATGGCACATAAGAGACGAGGGTATCTATTCCCTCGAAAAGGGCCGTACCTTCTACACCTCCAATTCCGGCTTAAAAGAGCTGAGAGAAGAAATTTCTAAATATATCAATAGAACACAGGGCGTTACATATGACCCGATAAAAGAGGTGTTTGTAACTGTCGGTGGATCGGAGGCCATTGACCTTGCCATGAGAGCTATGCTCGATCCAGGAGACGAGGTGCTGATCCCTCAGCCTAGCTACGTTTCCTACGAGCCATGTGCGATCCTGGCTGATGCTGTTCCTGTTATTATTGAGTTAAAAGAGGAAAATGAATTCCGCCTGACAGCGCAGGAGGTTTTGGATAAGGTTACAGATAAGACTAAGATTCTTGTCCTTCCTTTCCCTAACAACCCAACGGGTGCTGTAATGGAAAAAGAGGACCTTGAAGCAATTGCCAAGGTCGTTATAGAAAAAGATCTCTATGTTATCTCCGATGAGATTTATGGAGAGCTTACCTACAAGGGAGAGCACGTTTCAATCGTTTCTCTTCCAGGAATGAAGGAGAGAACAATTCTCATCAACGGTTTCTCCAAGGCTTATGCCATGACAGGTTGGAGGCTTGGATATGCCTGCGGACCAGAAGTCATCATGAAGCAGATGGTCAAGATTCACCAGTATGCTATCATGTGTGCTCCTACAACCAGCCAGTATGCTGCTGTTGAAGCGCTCAGAAATGGTGACGACGATGTTAAGATGATGAAGGAACAGTACAACCACAGGAGAAGATATCTTCTTAATAAGTTCCAGGAACTTGGAGTTCCTTGCTTTGAACCTTATGGTGCGTTCTATGTGTTCCCATGTATCAAGAAGTATGGCATGACTAGTGATGAGTTCTGCACAAGACTCCTCACAGAAGAAAAGCTTGCTGTCGTTCCGGGTACTGCTTTCGGAGACTGCGGTGAAGGATACATTCGTATTTCCTACGCTTACTCACTTGACAACCTCAAGGCAGCCATGGAGAGATTTGAGAGATTTGTATCAAAATTTTAGAGCGAAGAAATAAAAATGCACGGCCAATCCGATTTGATTGAAGCAATCATCGGAGGATTGGACGTGCGTTTTATTTTTATTAATCTACTCTAGTTTCGAAAACATTGGATTCAAAGAACTTATTATAGCCCTGCCAGCCTGGCTCAAGTGCATTTGCGAGAAGCTCTGTGAAGGTCTCCA
>NZ_JAFRGN010000003.1 GCF_017433805.1 Butyrivibrio sp.
AGGCAGGAAAAGATGCAGCACAGGCAGTAAAGGATGCCAAGGATGCAGCAGATAAGGCAGAGAGAGATAATGCAGCAGCGATCCAGGCAGGGAAAGATGCAGCACAGGCAGTAAAGGATGCCAAGGATGCAGCAGATAAGGTAGTTGCAGATAACGCAGCAGTAATTCAGGCAGGTAAGGATGCTTCTCAGCAGCTTGCTGGAGCACAGGCAATTCTTGAACAGGCAATCGCAGCTAAGGGTGATGCTGATAACGCAGTAGCACTTGCTAAAAAATATGTTCAGGAGTACACAGACGTTCTTGCTAACTATAATGCTCTTGCAGATGCAGCTAAATTAGCAGATAAGAGATTAGCAACAGCACAGGAAAAATTCAATACATTAAAGACTACTATTTCTAATCTCGTAGCAACAATGGTAACAGCTGATGGTATCAGCTTAGATGATATTACAAATAAGCTTGCAGAACTCAACAAGAAGTACCAGCAGGCTAAGGATGATCTTGATCAGGCAGAAAAAGACAAACAGAAAGCAGATGAGGATCTTTCAGATGCTAAGGATAACCTGGACAACAAGCTTGATGAGATAGCAGCAGCTGCAGGTCAGGGTGGCATTGGAACAGGTACAGGTACTGGCACTGACACAGGCGCTGACGAAGGCGGAGCAGGAGCAGGTGGCGCAGGTACTGGTGGAACAGGCGCAGTAGCAACAACTACAATCACAGATGATCTTACAGCAACAGCAGCTACACCAGTGGCAGCAGTAGCAAACGCAGCTAATGCAGTAGCAAATGCAGCAAATGCAGCAGGAGCAGACGCTGGAGCAGCTAATGCAGGCGCAGGCATCGGAGCAGGTGCAGGAAACGCAGGTGGCTCAGTCCTCGGAGCACAGAGAGAAAACGAAAACCAGAAGTCAGAGGATGATGCTAAGGAAGTAACTACAAAGGATAAGACTCCTGAAGTTAAGGAAGAGACAAAGTCTACTACAGTAGCAAACATCGAAGACGATGAAACAGCTAAGGCAGCAATGCCAGTTGACGAGACTAAGAAGAGCTTCCCATGGTGGATCATAGTAGTTCTTGCTACAGTTACTGGAGTATCTGTAGAAGAGTACATGAGAAGAAAAAACATCCAGGCAAAGGACAACTCAAATAAGTAATCTCGTAAATCAATAAAATATACACACACTTATTAAAACGTAATTGGGGCAGGTTCTTTCTTAGAACCTGCCCCGATTACTTGATTAGAAAAAAGAATCACTTTTATAGGAAGAAAGTGATTCTTTTTTTCATGTTTATAAATATTTTATAAACAATCATATTCTGCAAATTTAATGTCAAATATGATTGAAAATATGATTTGCTATTGTGTATAAATAAATGGTTTTGAAAATCAAAAAAATGTGTGTGTAAATACGAGAGGAAATTTGTTATGAAGAACAGGATGTTAAACAAGCAACTAGTTAAGGCACTTGCAGTAGGAATCAGTGCAAGCATGGCTTTCCAGCCAGTAACAGCACTTGCTGCAGACGTTGATGGAACACTTCCAGCAGATGGAAATAATCAGCAGAGTGACAAGTCAAGCGATACTCAGGACGTTGTAGGCGCAGAGAAGAATTTCGCTGATTCTATTGATAATAAAGAGACAGGTGTTAGTACAGCTGTTGAAAACATCAGTAACAACCTTGGAGCAATAGAGATTACTAATGAAAATCTGAAAAAGGTTTACGATAATAACATGGAGAAAATTAGCGAAGAAGCTAATGGACTTTCAACTGATGTTAAATCTGTTCAGGAAAATATAGAAGAGATCAATAAAGAGGTGCAGAATCTTAATTCTACAGATACAGCAAGAGAAGAGGCTGTTAAAACGGTAGATAAGACTCCATCTCTGGACGACGCTGCTACAAAGGCAGAAAATGCATATTCAGAAGTGGCTAATAAGATTGCAGAAGCTAACGACAAGATTGCTGCTGCAAAGACACAGGCTCAGGCTCAGGCTGCTTATGATGAGATTGAAGGAATCGTAAAAGAGGCTGATAAAGAACTTGCAGATGCTAAGAAGGATTTTGAGTCCAAGCAGACCGCTTACGAACAGGCACTTAAGGACGCTGAGGAAGCTCAGAATAATTATATTAAAGCTGTAGGAAACACTAAGAGCGATGTTGAGGCAGCAGAGCAGAAGCTTAATGATGCAAAACAGCACGCTGTTAACCTCAAAAATGAATTAAATGCTGCTAAGCTTGAACTTGAGGCAGCTGAAAAAATAGCTACAGAAGCAAAAGAACTTGACGTTGATGGTAAGTTAGCACTCCAGAAAACAGCAGGTGATAATTTAAAAATAGCTAACGATGCTGTTGAGGAACTTAATAATGCGATTTCTGCAGCTAACACAGCTAAGGGAAAAGAGAAAGAATTAGCAGATGCTAAGGATGCTGCTGACAAGGCTGTAGCAGATAATGCAAAGACAATTGCTGCTGGTAAAGAAGCAGCACTCAAAGCAGACAAATTAGCAGCAGATAAAGCTGCAGCAGATAAGGCTGTAGAGGAAAATGCAGCTACAATTAATGCTGGAAAAACTGCTCAGGATAAAAAGGGTGAATTGAAAAAGGCGAAGGAAGATGCAGATAAGGCTGTAAAAGACAATGAATATGCTATTAAAGCTGGAAACGATGCACAGGAAACTATTAATAAAGCTAAGGCTGCTGCCGAGACGGCTGATAAGAAGCTAAAAGCGATGGAGGCTTCTAAAAGTGCCATTGATGAAGCAGAATTTAATTATTTGAGCGCTGAGCAAAATATGAAAATAGCTTATGAGCTTGTTAAGAATTATTTCATGCAAAATGACCCATCAACTATAGTAGAGCCTGTTAGTGATTATATGTTTACATATGATTTAAGATATGGTATGGTATCGCATCCTGAGAAATATCACTATTTTGAAGTGAAAATTAATGGAACGGCTAGATATTTCAATTTTGATACTGATAGAAAGAAGAAGAATATAACAGTTTTCGAAAAAGAAAATATTAAAGATGAGGGAAAAAGGAAGAATCTAGATTCAAGCAAAGAATATTATAAAAATTATAATTCCAAGCATAAAGCAGCTGAGAAGGCGTTGAATGAGGCAAATAGTGGATATGAAATAGCGTCAAAAGATAATGCAGAAACTATAAGAAAAGGCGAAGCTGCAAAAAATGATAAGGAAAGTTTGGAAAAAGCTCAGGCACAAGCTAAGAATAATTATGATGATAATAACGCTTTAATCGAAAAAGGAAATAATGCTAAGAATGCTAGAGTTGGACTGAAAAAGCAAGCTAAAGCTGCAGCAGACGCCGTAACAGCTAACACAAATGCTATCAATGCATGTAATGAAGCCGAAAAAGTTAAGGATTCTTTAGCTGAAACAGCAAGATTAGCTGCTGAGGCAGTTAATAGTAACAAAGATATTATTGATGCAGGAACTACAGCTGAAGGTAAAATAGAAACTGCTAAGGCTGACCTTACAAGTGCAACAACTGCTAAAGAAAACGCAGATAAGGCAGTAGAGACAGCAAAGAGAAATGTAGCTGAATATGAGGCCGTTCTTAAGAAATACAATACACTTGCAGAGGCTGCAAAGACAGCTGATGAGAAGCTTACTAAAGCCCAGACAAATTATAATACTTTAAAGAATAGCATTTCATCTCTTGCAGCTATTATGGTAACAGCAGGTACAGATAGTCTTGATGGTATTACCAAGAAACTTGCTGAGCTCAATGATCAGCTTGAGAAGGCTAAAGCAGCACTTAAGACAGCTGAAGAAAATAAAGAAAGCGCAGACAAAGCTCTTTCAGCTACCGCTTCCAAGCTGGATGATAAGAAAAATGAGATTGCTAGACAGGAAGAAGCTAGAAGAAGAGCTGAGGAAGAGGCTAGAAGAGCTAAGGAAGAAGCTGGAAATAATACAGAGTCTAATGGTCAGGCATTCGTTGGTGCAACTACTGTAATCAGCGACGATCTTGTAGCAACTGTAGCTACACCAGTAGTTGCCAAGAAGGTAGCTACTACAAAGACTGTAGCAGATACAACAGCTGTTGAGATGACAACAGAAAAGAGCACATCAAGAAAGGCTACTAACGCAGTTCTCGGAGCTAAGAAGTCTTCAGAAGGCACTGTATCAGAAGAGAAGGCAGACACAGAGGTTAAGACAGTAGAGGTTGCTGAGACAACTGAGAACGTTTCTACAACTACAGAGAACACAATTGTAGCTGGAGAAGAGACTAACACTTCTAAGGTGGTAAATATTGAAGAAGAGGGAACAGCACTTGCTGCAACAGCTTCTACAGAGAAGAAGAGCAAGATGCCTTGGGCAGTACTTGTAGTTCTTGCAGCTGCTTCTGGAGTTTCAGTTGAGGAATACATCAGAAGAAAGAACAAGACAAAGGACTGATACAGGCACTTCTAATTGGGGTTTACATAAGTGATTTTTTATGCTAAACTACATTAGTTGCTGACAAGATTTCAGTAACAGTTACAGAAACTACCTCTTACTCGGATATAGGATACTCCAACCTTTATCTGTGTGACAGGCGGATTCAAGTTTTATAAGAGGCCATTAACACACTTGGCCAGACAAGGAGAATGAAATGATCGCAAAAGAGAAAAAGACAGAAGTTATCGAGAAGTTCGCTAGAAAGGCTGGCGATACAGGATCACCAGAGGTTCAGGTAGCTATCCTTACAGAGAGAATTAAGGAGCTCAACGCTCACCTTGACAAGAATCCTAAGGATCACCACTCAAGAAGAGGTCTTCTTAAGATGGTAGGTCAGAGACGTAGCCTTCTTGGATACCTTAAGAAGAAGGATATCGAGGCTTATCGTAAGCTTATCGCTGATCTTGGTCTTAGAAAGTAATTTTGCAATTAAAGGCGGGACGAGGCTGATGAGAATCAGTCTGTTCCGTCTTTCTGTGTTTTTATGCACAGTTAAGTTTTGTTTTGAGAATATGCGCATGATGCGCTTTTCTAAATAGAAGACGTTAATTTTTTAAATGCACACGCACCCGAAGTACAGAATTTGCAACAGAAATGTGCACTTGCTGCACATTTCGTATGAACATGATTCAGGGGTGAGGGGCAATCTTTGCGTAAGCAAATTGGAATATTGCCCTGAATTTCTACAGTTCATGCAATGAACTGTAGATGAGGGACCGCGGATGAGCAGAAGGAGAAAAAATGGTAAAAACTTATTCAATGGAACTGGCTGGTCGTACACTTAAGGTTGAGATTGGCAAGGTAGGCTAACAGGCAAATGGCTGCGCATTCATGCAGTACGGAGATACAACTGTTCTTTGTACAGCAACAGCAAGCGCTAAGCCAAGAGATGGTATCGATTTCTTCCCTCTTTCAGTAGAGTATGGTGAGAAGTTCTATGCTGTTGGTAAATTCCCAGGTGGATACAATAAGAGAGAGGGTAAGCCTTCAGAGAACGCTATTCTTACTAGCCGCGTTATCGATCGTCCTATGAGACCTCTTTTCCCTAAGGATTACAGAAACGACGTAACAATCGAGACAATGGTTATGTCAGTTGATCCTCAGTGCCGTCCTGAGCTTGTAGCTATGCTCGGCGCTTCAGTTTCAGTTTCAATTTCAGATATTCCTTTCGATGGCCCATGCGCTATGACACAGATGGGTATGATCGATGGAGAGCTTATCGTTAACCCTACTCAGGAGCAGTGGAACACAGGTGACCTCAAGCTTACAGTAGCATCTGTTGGTCAGAAGGTTATCATGATCGAGGCTGGTGCTAACGAGATCCCAGAGGAGAAGATGAAGGAAGCTATCTACAAAGCTCACGATATCAACCTTCAGCTTATCGAGTTCTTCAAGGGCATCGTAGCAGAAGTAGGTAAGCCTAAGCACGAGTACACAAGCTGTGCAGTTCCTGAAGAGCTCTTTGCAGCTATCAAGGAAGTTGTTCCTCCAGAAGAGATGGAGAAGGCTGTATTCACAGATGACAAGCAGACAAGAGAAGGCAACATTGCCGAGATTACAGATAGATTAACAGAGAAGTTTGCAGACAACGAAGAGTGGCTTGCAATTCTCGGTGAGGCTATTTATCAGTACGAGAAGAAGACAGTACGTAAGATGATCCTCAAGGATCACAAGAGACCAGACGGTCGTGAGATCAAGCAAATCAGACCTCTTGCAGCTGAGATCGATCTTATTCCTAGAGTACACGGAAGTGCTATGTTCACACGTGGACAGACACAGATCTGTGATGTAGTAACTCTTGCACCTCTTTCAGAGGCTCAGAAGGTAGAAGGTCTTGATGCTTTCGCAGCAGACAAGAGATATGTACATCAGTACAACTTCCCTGCTTACTCAGTAGGTGAGACAAAGGTTTCTAGAGGACCTGGACGTAGAGAGATCGGACACGGTGCACTTGCAGAGAGAGCACTTCTTCCTGTTCTTCCAAGCGTTGAGGAGTTCCCATATGCAATCCGTGCTGTATCAGAGACATTTGAGTCTAACGGATCAACATCAATGGCTTCAACATGTGCATCATGTATGTCACTTATGGCTGCTGGTGTTCCTATCAAGAAGATGGTTGCAGGTATTTCTTGTGGTCTTGTAACTGGCGATACAGATGACGATTTCGTAGTACTTACAGATATCCAGGGTCTTGAGGACTTCTTCGGAGACATGGACTTCAAGGTTACAGGTACTAAGGACGGTATCACAGCTATTCAGATGGATATCAAGATCCACGGTCTTACAAAGCCTATCGTTGAGACAGCTATTGCACAGTGCCGTGAGGCTAGATTCTTCATCATGGATGAGTGCATGAGCAAGGCTATTGCAGAGCCTCGTAAGGAAGTATCCAAGTACGCTCCTAAGATCGTTTCAGTTCAGATCGATCCTGAGAAGATTGGTGACGTTGTTGGTCAGAGAGGTAAGACAATCAACGAGATCATCGCTCGTACAGGAGTTAAGATCGACATTACTGATGATGGTAAGGTTTCAGTTTGTGGCGAGGATCAGGACAAGATCGCTGAGGCTGTTAACATGGTTAACATCATCGTTTCAGAGTTTGAGAAGGGCCAGGTATTTACAGGTAAGGTTGTAAGCATTAAGGAATTCGGCGCATTCGTTGAGTTCGCACCTGGTAAAGAGGGTATGGTTCACATCAGCAAGATCTCTAAGGAGAGAATCGAGCACGTTGAGGATGTTCTCACACTTGGCGACACAGTAACAGTAGTTTGCCTTGGTAAGGACAAGATGGGTAGAATCAGCTTCTCAATGAAGGATGTAGCTCAAAACTAAGAACCCGGCGAGGTATTATCGAGCCGAGGTACGAAGTTTGTTCTGGCGAGCGAAGCGAGAGCAGAACCTCCTTGGATGATGGAATTATAGAGATTAGTGGGGCCGGCATGTACAAGCATACCGGCCTTATCTTAAGTTTTTGGGATGATAAGGAAAAGAAATGAGTAATACAAAAGAGACAATAAACGAGATAAATAAGCGTCGTACCTTTGCTATTATTTCCCACCCTGATGCTGGTAAGACAACACTTACTGAGAAGTTCCTTCTTTACGGTGGAGCTATCAACATGGCTGGTAGCGTTAAGGGTAAGGCAACAGCAAGACATGCGGTTTCTGACTGGATGGAAATCGAGAAGCAGCGTGGTATCTCTGTTACATCTTCAGTTCTTCAGTTCAACTATGAGAACTGTTGTATCAACATCCTTGATACACCTGGACACCAGGATTTCTCAGAGGATACTTATCGTACACTTATGGCTGCTGACTCAGCTGTCATGGTTATTGACGCAAGTAAGGGTGTAGAGGCTCAGACCAGAAAGCTTTTCAAAGTCTGCGCAATGAGCCATATTCCGATTTTTACCTTTATCAACAAGCTTGATAGAGATGCTATGGATACCTTCGATCTTCTTGATGATATCGAGAACAACCTTGGTATCGCTACATGCCCTATGAACTGGCCAATCGGTTCAGGTAAGAACTTCAAGGGTATCTATGATAGAAGAGAAGGTCATATCGTAACTTTCTCAGAGACTCAGAAGGGTACCAAAGAGGGTAAAGAGACTTTCATCAGCCTTGATGATAAGGCTGCTATCGATGCAGAGGTAGGTCAGGATGCTTATGATAAGCTTACAAGCGAGATTGAGCTTCTTGATGGCGCCGGAGCAGAGTACGATCTTGAGAAGGTTCGTGCTGGTGAACTTACTCCAGTATTCTTTGGATCAGCGCTTCAGAACTTTGGTGTAGAGTTATTCCTTCACCACTTCCTCAAGATGGCAACACCTCCAACAGGTCGTACATCTTCTGATGGTGAGAAGATCGATCCACTTGAGAGAGAGTTCTCTGCCTTCGTATTCAAAATTCAGGCCAACATGAACAAGGCTCACAGAGACAGAATCGCATTCATGAGAATCTGTTCTGGTAGATACGATGCTGATAAGGAAGTTAAGCACGTTCAGAGTGGCAAGGTCATGAGACTTTCACAGCCTCAGCAGCTTATGGCCGATGAGCGTAAGATCCTGTCAGAGGCTTATGCAGGAGATATCATGGGTGTATTCGATCCAGGTATTTTCTCAATCGGTGATACCGTTTGTATGCCAAAGGATACAATCACTTACGAAGGAATTCCTACATTCGCACCTGAGCACTTTGCAAGGGTCCGTCAGGTAGATACCATGAAGCGTAAGCAGTTCGTTAAGGGTATCACTCAGATCGCTCAGGAAGGTGCTATTCAGATCTTCCAGGAGTACAACACAGGTCTTGAGGAAATTATTGTAGGAGTTGTTGGTGTACTTCAGTTTGATGTATTGAAATTCAGACTCCAGAGTGAGTACAATGTAGATATAATTCTTGAGAATCTTCCATATGAGTACATCAGATGGGTAGACAACGAGGATGTTGATATGTCAGCACTTGTTGGTACTTCTGATATGAAGAAGATCAAGGATATGCATGACAGACCACTTCTTTTGTTCATTAACGAGTGGAGTGTCGGCATGACAATGGATAGAAATAAAGGTCTGGTTCTTTCTGAGTTCAAGAAGAACTGATTGTGACTTAGGAAATAGGGATCCTGAGGCACAGAAATCTTGGGAGGGAGAAGCTTGAAGGGAGAGCGTAGTAAGAGAAAAATAGCAGTACTTCTGATGTTTGGAACATTGGCGATGTCTTTGTCTGGCTGCAGATATTCCAGTTTTGATGAGTATCTGGAAGCTCTTGGCATGAAGGATCCGCCATATGAAGAAGTAGAAGATGTTGCTGCCTATGAAGATACTTTGGTTTTGAGCAAGGATTCTGTTACGAGCCAGGTTGAGCCTTCTCCTGTATATCAGCCTTCCGAGGAGGATTATTCTTCTAGCGCATTAGATGGCAGCGAGGATGTAATCTTTTTTGATGAAAGTGCCAAGGATTCCACAGAGCCAGAGATAGGCTATGATGCTGATCAGGTCTTCCAGTCTTCTTATAAACAGCTCACAGAAGCTGAACTTAACGAAGATATGAAGAAAGCCAGACTAGAAGCTGGCCTTACACCTGAGAACATCGAAGCCAAGAAACAAGAGCAGAAGGGACTGTATGCCTATGACAGGCTTACAGGTTCCGGACAGACTCTTTACGTAGAGATTTTATCCATAATTGAGCATCAGGCAGAGAATGTACTGGTTTCTACTACTAGTGATGAAGCTATAGACCTTGTTTTTGACTATGTCTGCGCAGATCATCCTGAGCTCTTTTACGTAGATGGCTACAAATATACCAACTATACGATAGACAATACTATTACCAAGATAGGCTTCTCCGGTAGCTATACTTACACTCCGGAGCAGGTGGCAGCCAGACAGACTAGGATCAATCAGGCTGTTAACGAGTGTCTTGCAGGCGCTCCTTCATCTACAGATGATTACTATGCTATCAAGTATGTCTATGAGTATCTGATTCAGAACGTTGAGTACGACCTTGAGGCTGACGACAACCAGAATATCTGCTCAGTCTTTATTGGTAAAAGAAGTGTCTGCAATGGTTATTCCAAGGCTGCGCAGCTTCTTTTGAACAAGCTTGGTATCAAGTGTACTCTTGTTACTGGAACAGTAGATACCAAGAAGACCAGAGGCGTCAGACATGCATGGAACCTGGTTCTGTGTAATGATGCATATTACTATGTGGATGTTACCTGGGGAGATTCCTCCTATCAGGTGGGAAATGGCGAGAGTGCAGATGCCACAAGACTTCCTGCAGTCAACTACGATTATCTCAATGTTACTACTGATGAGATACTCAAGAATCACACCATTTCTGATGATATCTACATGCCGGGCTGCACCAGCATGAAGGATAACTTCTATGTTCGCGAGGATGAGTATTTTACAACTCCTGAACTGGTGCTGGTTGGAGATCTTTTTAACAGAAGATATCAGGATGGCAGCTCAAGCGTTGTTATCAAGTGTGCGGACAAGGGCGTTTACGACCAGCTTTTTGACCAGCTTGTAACACAGAGACTGGTATTTGACTATTTACAGGGCGATAATTCCACAGTGTCCTACACAACATTTGTGGATACCAATACTATCATTTTCTGGATTGCATAATATCTGTATATTTATGCTTGTTCCGGCCAGAATATGGTATAATAACCTAGTATGGACTTCGAATAATTATTTTTGAGGAGTAGATAAAATGGGAAAAGAGTTAGCAGAGATTGGATCAGTTAAGATTGCAGATGATGTAGTAGCTAGAATTGCTGTACTGGCAGCTCTTGAGGTTGACGGTGTATCTGCTATGGCAGGTAACTACACAAGTGACACTCTTGAGAAGGTAGGCCGTAAGAATCTCACTAAGGGTGCCAAGGTTATGGTCAGTGCATCTGAGGTTAATGTTGATCTTGCACTTATGATGGCTTATGGATTCAATATTCCAGCTACATGCCAGCAGGCTCAGACTCGTGTTAAGACTACAATCGAGAACATGACAGGGCTTGAGGTTACAGACGTTAACATCAGAATCGCAGGTATTACAATGGCTTGAGGCCTGATAACGCCTATACGCAACCGAACACTATAGCTAATTAGATTTTTAGAATGGAAGATAATATGAATAGAACAGAACTAAGAGAGCAGATTTTCCAGCTGCTCTTTCGTGTTGAATTCAATACCAAGGAAGAAATGATGGAACAGGAGGAGCTCTTCACAACTGAGGGCGACCTTGATTTTTCCAAGTCTGATGCAGATTACATCAGAGACAAATATGAGAAGATTGCTGACAAGCTCGAGGAGATTGACAAAGCTATCAACGAGAAGGCAGTAGGCTGGGAGACTAGTCGTATGGCCAAGGTTGATCTTACAATCATCAGACTTGCTGTTTATGAGATCAAGTTTGACGAGTCAGTTCCTACAGGCGTAGCAATCAATGAGGCGGTAGAACTTGCCAAGAAGTTTGGACAGGACGGTTCTCCAGCATTTGTAAACGGAGTGTTAGCTAAATTTGCGCAGTGAATATACAGTCACACAGGTTAATGCATACATCAAGAACATGTTCACTCAGGACTTCCTTCTCAAGTCTTTAACAGTTAAGGGAGAAGTGAGCAATTGCAAATATCACTCGTCCGGACATATCTATTTCACTATCAAGGATGCCGGAGGAGCTATAGCCTGTGTTATGTTTCGCGGTGACAGAGAAAGAGGCGGCCTTAGGTTCAACATGCAGGAAGGTCAGCAGGTCAAGGTCACTGGTAGCATAGATGTATATGAGAGAGATGGCAGATATCAGCTCTATGCAAGGCAGATCGAACTTGATGGAGCTGGTGCTCTTTATGAGCGCTATGAAGAGCTCAAGAAGAGACTGGCAGAGACAGGTCTTTTTGCAGAAGAGTACAAACAGCCTATTCCCAAGTATATACATACTCTCGGCGTTGTAACAGCCCCGACGGGTGCAGCGGTTCGCGACATTATCAATGTTGCAACCAGGAGAAATCCACATATTAAGATTATTCTTTACCCCGCCATAGTTCAGGGAGATCAGGCAGCTGAGAGCATTGTTAAGGGCATTCAGGCTTTGGCTCAGAGGCAGGTAGATACCATCATTGTGGGCCGCGGCGGAGGTTCTATAGAAGATTTATGGGCATTTAATGAGGAGATAGTCGCACAGGCTATTTTTGATTGCCCGATTCCAATTATTTCCGCAGTTGGACACGAAACAGATACCACGATAGCAGACTATGTTGCAGACAGGAGAGCACCTACACCTTCAGCTGCGGCAGAACTTGCTGTTTACGAGTATTCCAGATTTGAACAGGACGTCCAGGACTATGCTTATTCATTGCATAGGTCTATGGATAGGAAAATAGATTTACTAAGGGCTAGAGAGGACAGATACAAAGAGACCCTCAGGCTCCTTAGCCCCATGGGCAAGATACGAGACAGACTCCTTAGGATCGATCAGTATCAGGATGAGCTTCAGAATCTGATGGATTCCAAGCTTACAGCCGCTCGTCACAGACTGGAGATCGACATCGAGAGAATGAAGGGATTATCACCACTTGACAGACTTAAGGGCGGATATTCCTATGTGGCAGATGCCAAGGGCAGGAATGTACGCAGCATTGACGGTGTTAACAAGGATGATGAGCTATCACTCTATGTGACTGATGGTGTGATCAGGACCAAAGTAACAGACCTTCAGAAGATAGATTATCAGAATACCTAGAGGACTATAATATGGCAGCTAAGAAAAAAGAAACAAATGAAGAAACAAAGCTCTCTGTAGAAGAGGCTTTTTCTCAGATAGAATCCAAGATACAGGCGCTTGACAGTGAAGACATCAGCCTCGAGGACTCTTTTAAAGAGTATCAGGAGGGCATGAAGCTTCTCAAGTACTGTCATGATGCTATAGAAGAGGTTGAACAGAAGGTTCAGAAAATTGCCGAGGACGGAAGCCTGGAGGATTTTGAGTAATAATGGGTAGCGAATTTAATAAGAGCTTATCCGACAAGGTGGCTCATATTGAAGGTATATTGAAAGTTTTTTTACCAAAAGAGGAAGGTTATGCAAAGACAGTTATCGAGGCTATGAATTACAGCCTTCTTGCTGGTGGTAAGAGACTTAGGCCAATGATGATGCTGGAAGCCTATAAGCTTTTTGCTGGTGACGATGCAGATGAGAAGGTGGTTGCTCCATTTATGACAGCTATGGAGATGATCCACACTTATTCACTTGTGCACGACGATCTTCCAGCTATGGATAACGACGAATATCGTAGGGGCAGGAAGACAACTCATGCGGTTTATGGCGCTGGAATGGCGACACTAGCTGGTGACGGACTTCTGAACCTTGCTTATGAAACAGCTGTAGCAGGTGCGATCAAGGGACCTAAGCTTTCAGCTTACGATGGAGATAACGACAACAGATATCTTTCTGCACTTCAGATCCTTGCTACCAAGGCGGGAATATATGGAATGGTTGGCGGACAGTGCGCAGACATCTGTGCTGAGAATGCCACAGATATTCCAGAAGATGAGATGAAGGATACTCTTCACTACATCGACGAGAACAAGACTGGCGCTCTTATCGAGGCCAGCCTTATGGTGGGAGCAGTTCTTGGCGGAGCTACTTCTGAGCAGGTTTCCATGATGGAAAAGATTGGTAGTAACGTTGGAATCGCGTTCCAGATTCAGGACGATATCCTTGATATTACCAGCACTGCAGAGGTACTTGGTAAGCCAATCGGCTCCGATGAAAAGAACGGAAAGAGTACTTATGTGAGCCTCTATGGCATGGATAATTCCAAAGCCAAGGTTAAAGAGCTGTCTGATGAGGCAGTAGATATTCTTGATAATCTCGGATTTAAGGATAGCTTTTTACACGAACTGTTCCAGTACTTGATATACAGAGAAAAGTAAGATTTTAGGCACGAAGGGAGCGAACAGATGCTTCTCGATCAGATAAATAAGACTGGGGACATTAAGGATATTCCCAAGAATCAATATCCGGAACTCGCCCAGGAAATCAGAGAATTTTTAATAAATAAATTGTCGGTCACAGGAGGCCACTTGGCATCGAACCTTGGTACAGTTGAACTTACCATGGCTCTTCATGTTGCCCTGGACCTTCCAAAGGATAAGATAATTTGGGACGTTGGTCATCAGTGCTATACACACAAGCTTCTTACAGGCAGAAAGGATCAGTTTGACACACTTCGCCAGTATGGCGGAATGAGCGGATTCCCCAAGAGATGCGAGTCTGACACTGACTGTTTTGACACAGGACACAGCTCAACATCTATTTCTGCTGGACTTGGTATGGTCAAGGCTAGAGATCTCAAGGGAGATGATTACACCGTTGTATCAGTTATCGGTGATGGTTCCCTTACTGGTGGTCTTGCTTATGAAGCGCTTAATAACGCTGCCAAGCTTGAGACTAACTACATCATTATTCTCAACGACAACGAGATGTCTATTTCTGAGAGTGTCGGCGGAATGAGAAGATACCTTGATTCTGTTCGTACTGCAGAAGGCTATCTGAATCTTAAGTGGGATGTTTACGAACAGCTTCGTAACTCTAACCCCAAGATGGTTAACGGTATCAGACGTGCCAAGAACAGCTTTAAGCAGCTCTTTGTACCGGGTATGGTATTCGAGAACCTTGGCATCACTTATCTTGGCCCTATTGATGGACACGATACAGTTGGCATGGTTAAGGCTATTAACGAAGCCAAGAAGGTCAAAAAAGCTGTTATCATCCACGTTATGACCAAGAAGGGCAAAGGCTTTGAGCCTGCTGAGAGACACCCAGCCAGATTCCATGGAACTGAGCCATTCCTTATTGAGAACGGACTTCCAAGGAACCCTCGTACAACAGCTAATTATCAGGATATTTTTAGTACTGTTATGTGTAAGCTCGGCGCCAGAAATGACAAGGTTGTTGCTATCACAGCAGCCATGGCAGATGGCACAGGACTTAAGAGATTCCGCAACATGTATCCAGACAGATTCGTGGATGCTGGAATTGCTGAGGAACACGCTGTAACTTTTGCAGCAGGAATGGCAGCTGGTGGCTACAAGCCAGTATTTGCCGTTTACTCATCATTTTTACAGAGAGCATATGACCAGATACTTGAAGATGTATGTCTTCAGAATCTTCCGGTTGTATTTGCTATAGACAGAGCGGGCCTTGTAGGAAGCGATGGAGAGACACATCAGGGAATCTTTGATCTGTCCTACATGTCCACAATGCCTAACATGCACATCATGGCACCCAAGAATAAATGGGAACTGTCAGATATGCTCAAGTTCGCTGTAGAGCTTGATTGTCCAAGTGCAGTCAGATATCCAAGAGGTAATGCTTACTCAGGACTTCAGGATTTCAGAGCACCTATCGAAATGGGCAAGTGCGAGCCTATCTATGAGGAAAAAGACGTATGTCTCCTTGCAGTTGGCAGCATGGTCAAGATTGCAGAAAAGGTTAGAGAGATACTCAAAGAAAATGGCATCAAGTGCTCACTTGTAAATGCCAGATTCGTTAAACCAATAGATACTGACTACATTCACATGGCCAGCAAGACACACAAGCTCTTTGTAACAATGGAAGAGAACGTGGCTACAGGCGGTTATGGCGAGAAGGTCAGACAGTACATAGACGACAACAGACTTGATGCGTATGTTCTGCAGATCGCTATTCCGGATAAGTTCGTAACACATGGAAGCGTAGACAAGCTGTACAAGGAGCTTGGAATGGATGCAGAGTCAGTAGCACAGCGCATCATGGATGAAATAGGGAAATAAGGATTAGATTATGGCAAAAGAAAAAGAGAGGCTGGACGTTCTTCTGGTAAACAGAGGACTTGCCCCATCAAGAGAAAAAGCCAAGACTCTCATTATGGCCGGTGAAGTATTCGTAAACGGTCAGAGAGAGGATAAGCCTGGAACAACCTTTGAGGAAGCCAAGATCACAAGCCTTGAGGTAAGAGGAGATACACTTCCTTACGTTTCAAGAGGCGGACTCAAGCTTGAGAAGGCAGTTAAGAATTTTGATTTTTCTCTGGAAAATAAAGTATGCATGGATATAGGCGCATCTACTGGTGGTTTCACAGACTGTATGCTTCAGAACGGAGCAACCAAGGTCTATTCAGTAGATGTAGGACACGGACAGCTTGACTGGAAGCTTAGAAGTGATCCAAGAGTTGTCTGCATGGAAAAGACAAACTTCAGATATATGGTAAGAGCAGATATAGAGGATGATCTTGATTTTGCATCCTGCGATGTTTCTTTTATCTCACTTACCAAGATACTTCTTCCTGCCAGACGTCTTCTCAAGGATGGAGGACAGATGGTATGCCTTATCAAGCCTCAGTTCGAAGCTGGCAAGGATAAGGTTGGTAAAAAAGGCGTAGTTAGAGAGCCTAAGGTACACGAAGAAGTAGTACATAGAATAATGGACTTTGTAGATATTGCAGGATTTTCCGTACTTCACCTTGATTATTCACCAATTAAGGGACCAGAAGGCAATATCGAATATCTGATTCATATCAGCAAGAATCCAGAGATGAACGAGAAGGTTGCTGATCTGACTGAGGCAGACGGAGAGAAGACTCTGAAAGCCGTGGAGGAGAGTGGAGAGGGCTTTTCACACAGCCCTGATATGGAAAAGCTCATTGCAGAGACAGTTGCAAGAGCACATGGGAGTCTTGATAAATAACTATGGATCATTTTTGCATTGTTACTAATACCAGTAAGGATCATGGAATGGAAATGACCATGCATATCAAGGAGTATCTTGAGGCGCATGGTAAAAAGTGTGTTATTGCCGAGAAATTCTCTGGTGCCGTTATGGAGCAAAGAGTAGCCAGAGACTTCCTCAGTGATATTCCTGAAGAGTCAGAATGCATCATAGTTCTGGGCGGTGATGGCACAATGCTGCAGGCAGCAAGAAGCGCTGCTTACCTTGATATACCGCTTATCGGTGTTAACCTTGGAACTCTTGGTTACCTTGCCGAGGTAGAAAAGAGCGGTGTTGACGATGCGCTTAAACGCTTGCTTGCAGGCGACTTCGAAATAGAAGACAGGATGATGCTCTATGGAGATGGTTGTGACAAGCATGACTATGCTCTTAACGACATTATCATTTCAAGAAAATCATCACTTACCACCATCAATTTTGATGTATATGTTAACGATCTCTTTTTATGCAATTATCATGCAGATGGAATCGTTATTTCTACACCTACTGGTTCAACAGGCTACAGTATGTCAGCCGGAGGCCCGATCGTAGAGCCATCAGGTAACATGATCCTTGTGACACCAATATGTCCACATACTATCAATTCCAGAAGTATGGTCCTGGCAGCTGATACCAGGATTTCTGTTGTTATAAGAGAAGGCAGAGATGGCAGCAATCAGGAGGTTGTTGCTTACTTTGACGGAAGTGGAAGAATTGACATGAATACGGGTGACCGTATCGAAATAGAGAGGTCAGACAAGACCACCAAGATCATCAGACTCAACAGAGTTAGTTTCCTTGAGGTTCTTGGTAAGAAATTTGATAAGTAATAGCCCAGGCAAGGTATGAAATGGTGCCTGTGGCGTGGTAGATGTTTTATTATGGGGGTTACTATATGAAGAAAAACAGACATGACAAAATTATTGAACTCATTGCAAGACATGAGGTAGAGACTCAGGAGCAGCTCGCAGAGCTCCTTAGGGGCGAGGGCTACGATGTAACCCAGGCAACTGTTTCCAGAGATATCAGACAGATGAAGCTTAGCAAGCAGGTTACAGAGGATGGCAGACAGAAGTATGTGTACTCAACTGCAGACAGCGATGTAATGCAGGATAAGTATGTAAGCGTACTCAAGGCCGGCTTTGTTAAGATGGACGTAGCTCAGAATCTTCTTGTTATCAAGACAGTTTCTGGTATGGCTATGGCGCTTGCTGCAGCTATTGATGCTATCGAGATGTCAGAAGTAGTTGGCTGTATTGCAGGAGACGACACAATCTTTGTTGCCATCAAGACAGGCGAAGAGGCAATCGAAGTAATGAACAAGCTTAAAGAGATGATGGCTTAATCGCTATTTCTTTTTATATAAAACAAGACGGGGTTCTCATTTGTAGAAAGATGGGGAAATATGTTATACAGTTTACACGTTAAGAATCTTGCTCTTATCAAGGAGCAGGAGATCGAGTTCTCCAAGGGGCTTAACATCCTTACTGGAGAAACAGGCGCAGGTAAATCAGTAGTTATCGGCTCTGTGAACCTGGCGCTGGGAGGAAAAGCTGATGCCGGTCTTATCAGAACCGGAGAAGAATATGCACTTGTTGAGCTGACCTTTGGCCTTGAGAATGACAGCCAGAGGAAGTTGTTGGAAGAAATGGACATCCCTGTAGAAGAGGATGGAACTGTAGTTATCCAGCGTAAGCTCATGCAGGGCAGGAGTGTTTCCAAGGTTTGTGGGGAATCTGTATCTGCGAGGCAGCTCAAAGATATCTCTAACATTCTGATCAATATCCACGGACAAAATGATCATCAGGAACTTCTGCACAAACCAAAGCACCTCGATATTCTCGATGATTACTGCGCGGATAATTTGGGAGACCTTCCAAGCAAGCTTAAAGACAACCTTCAGAAAATGAAGGATATTCAGAGTCAGCTGGACGAAACAAATATTGATGAAACAGCAAGAATAAGAGAACAGGAGCTTTTGGAATTCGAGGTTAATGAGATTTCAGAGGCTAATCTTGTTGTCGGAGAAGATGAGAAGCTTGAGAGCTCTTACCACAAGATGGTTAACAGCCGCAAGATTTCAGAAGCTGCTTACACAGCCTATGCCATGACTGGCTCAGGTGAGTCAGAGGAAAGTGCTTCAGACATCATCGGAAGAGCTGTAAGAGAGCTTTCATCAGTTGTTTCCTATGATTCAGAGCTTTCAGATCTTTTGTCACAGCTGTCGGATGTGGAGAATCTTTTAACAGATTTCAATCATTCGCTCTCAGCCTACATCAAGGATCTGGAGTTTGATGATGAAGAGTTCAGGGAGACTGAGGATAGGCTCAATGTCATCAACCACCTCAAGGATAAATACGGCGGCAGCATTGAGTCAGTACTGGAGCAGTTTGATGACAAGCAGGCAAGGCTTGATACACTTTCCGACCTTGATGCTCATAGGAATAAATTGGTAAAAGATCTTGATGAGCAGAAAAAGACTGTTCTGGAGCTTTGCAAGAAGATATCTGCTATCAGGAAAAAGGGTGCTAAGGAGCTCGGAGAGAAATTAAAGAGTGCACTTATAGACCTTAATTTCCTTGATGTTAAGTTTGAAATAGCAGTAAATAGCGATGAGGAAAACATAGCAGCTCGTGGCTACGATGATGTGGAGTTTATGATCTCTACTAACCCTGGCGAGGACCTTAGACCACTTGAGAAGATTGCCAGTGGCGGTGAGCTTTCCAGAATCATGTTGGCTCTTAAGACCGTAGTAGCAGATAAGGATGATATCAGCACACTCATCTTTGATGAGATTGATGCAGGTATCAGTGGCAAGACTGCCTGGAAGGTATCTCAGAAGCTGGGCGAGCTGTCACTTGATCACCAGATCATCTGCATTACACATCTTCCACAGATTGCAGCTATGGCAGATACCCACTTCATGATCGAGAAGGGCTTATCTGATGGTAGAACAGTGACCAGCATTTATTCTCTTTCTGAGGATGACTCTACCAAGGAGTTATCAAGACTTCTTGGAGGCGAAGAGATAACAGAGGCCACAATCCAGAATGCTCTTGATATGAGGAAGATGGCTAGAGAGAGTAAAGCTGGAAAGTGATATTTCTTTTGACTAATTGACAGGAAAATAGTGAGGAAATCCTGATGACAATTGATAATGACGACCTGATAAACAGCATAATAGCTTCACTTGGAAGGATTGATACCATCTCTTTGGAGGAGATGCCTAATATCGACCTTTACATGGATCAGCTCACGACATTTATGGACGAGAGACTCAAGAAGACGACAAGGCATCCTGAGACTGACAAGATATTGACCAAGACCATGATCAATAACTATGCCAAGAATGATCTTTTACCTCCTCCTGTCAGGAAGAAGTATTCCAAGGATCATCTGATTCTTTTGATATTTATTTATTATCTCAAGAATATCTTGTCTATAAATGACATTCAGACTCTTATTGAGCCTTTGAAGGCTAGGTTCCATTTAAGTGATGATGAGCTTAACCTTGTCAAGATCTATAGTACAGCCTATGAGCTTCAGAGTGACGCTCTTGAGCCTGTTATCGAGGATCTTAAAAAGAAATATGCAAGAAGCCTTGATACCTTTGATGACATCAAGCTGTCCGATGAAGAGAGAAAGCGCATGCAGATGTTCTCTTTCATTATCGAGCTGTCCTACGATGTCTATGTTAAAAAGCTTCTGATCGAGAAGATACTTGATAACGTGGTATCTGAGAATGAGAAGAACAAGGCCAAAGATAAGGCTGCCGGCAAAGACAAAGGCAAGGATAAGAAGAAATAAAGCAATATAGATTTAGAGGTTTTTAATGGGAATTTACGATACACTTAATTCACAGCAGAAAAAGGCTGTACTTCAGACAGACGGACCTGTTCTGATACTTGCCGGAGCTGGCTCTGGTAAAACAAGGGTACTGACACACAGAGTGGCTTACCTTATAGATGAATGCAATGTTAATCCATGGAATATCATGGCTATCACTTTCACCAACAAGGCCGCTGGTGAGATGCGTGAGAGAGTAGATAAGATTGTTGGCTTTGGTGCTGAGAGCATTTGGGTTTCAACCTTCCACTCCAGCTGCGTACGTATCCTTAGAAGATACGCTGATAAGCTTGGATTTAGCAATAACTTTACAATCTATGATACTGATGATTCCAAAACACTCATGAAAGAAATCTGCAAGAAATACCAGCTTGAGACCACACAGCTCAAGGTTCGTCAGATCATGGGCAGCATTTCCAAGTGCAAGGATAATCTGGTATCACCTGAGGAATATGCTCTTGCAACTCAGAATGACTTTATCAAGGTCAAGATTTCCAAGGCATATACAGAATATCAGGCAGCTCTCAAGAAGAACAACGCCATGGACTTTGATGATCTGATCATGAAAACCGTTGAGCTCTTCAAGGCTTGTCCAGAGGTTCTTGATTCTTATCAGGAGAGATTCCGCTATATCATGGTGGATGAGTATCAGGATACCAACAATGCACAGTTTGAGCTCATCAGACTCCTGGCAGACAAATACCGCAACCTCTGCGTTGTAGGTGATGATGACCAGAGTATCTATAGATTCAGAGGCGCCAACATCAGAAATATCCTTGATTTCGAGAAGGTATATCCTGATGCTACAGTTATCAAGCTTGAGCAGAACTACAGATCTACACAGCAGATCCTTGATGCAGCCAACGCTGTTATCCATAACAACTATGGACGTAAGGAGAAAGCTCTTTGGACTGATGAGAAAAATGGAGAGCTTGTTCATTTGAGACAGTTTGATACTGCTTATGATGAGGCCGAGTTTATAGCAAGTGATATTGGTAAGCTTAAGAGAAACGGCAAGCTCAGTTATGATGATTGTGCAGTACTCTATAGAACCAACGCACAGTCACGACTTATAGAAGAGCGTTTTGTTCATGAGGGAATTCCTTATGACATCGTAGGCGGCGTTAATTTCTATTCCAGACGCGAGATCAAAGATCTTTTGGCTTACCTTAAGACCATCGACAATGGCTCAGATGATATCGCAGTCAAGAGAATCATCAACGTGCCTAAGCGTGGTATCGGTGCTACAACTATTGATTATGTGCAGAACTACGCTGATGAGAGGAAGATAAGCTTCTATGATGCACTTTGTGAGGCAGATCAGATCATGGCTGTTTCCAGAAGCGCTTCCAAGTTAAAAGACTTTGTGACAATGATCAGAGCCTTCAGGACCAAGATGAAGACCTGTTCTCTCGAGGAACTTCTCAAGGATGTTATCGATACAGTAAATTATATGGAATATCTCAGAACTCTTGATGAGGATGATAGCGAGGACAATGACAGAGCCCAGAACGTGGACGAACTTATCTCCAAGATCGCATCCTATGAAGAAAACGAAGAGGTAGAGCAGCCAACACTTTCAGGCTTCCTTGAGGAAGTAGCGCTGGTTGCTGATATAGATAAGATTGGTGAGGACAACGAGAAGGTTCTTCTCATGACTCTTCACAGTGCCAAGGGACTTGAGTTTGAGCATGTTTATCTGGCAGGAATGGAAGAGGGAGTGTTCCCTAGCTATATGACTCTTCAGACTGAGGATTCAGATCCTGAGGGCATCGAGGAAGAGAGACGTCTTGCTTACGTTGGAATCACTCGTGCCAAGAAGTATCTTACTCTTTGCGCTGCAAGACGTAGAATGGTAAGGGGCGAGACCATGTTCAATCACCTCAGCCGCTTTGTAACCGAGATTCCGGGTAATCTTCTCGATAAGTCTGCAGCAGTAGAGAAACCAGCATTTCTTTTTGATGATGGCGATTCTATTGACGAGTACGAGGGCGTAGAGGATAGCTACAGAGATAAGGACTACGGATATAGGAATTCGGGATATGGAGATTCTGGAAGTAGCTATGGTAGTAGGAACTCTGGATATGGTAAGAGCACTGGAGTTGGTGCAGGTATAAAGGATAGTTACAAGGGAAAGAGCTTTAGTAGTACATCTGGAAGCGGTTCTAAGTCCGGTGTGGCTAGTACCTACAAGCTCAAGGCTTCTCCTAAGACTACCACCATTAAGAGAGCTCAGCCCAAGGATAAGCCTTATATTTCAGGGGCAGCAGCTACTCATACCAAGGGAAGCCTTGCCGGATTATCCAAGGGAATGCCTACCAAGATGCAGAAGCCTGATTATCAGGAAGGCGACAGAGTATCTCACATCAAATACGGCAATGGAACTGTAACTTCTCTGGAAGAGGGACCAAGAGATTACAAGGTTACAGTTGAATTTGACGACTGCGGTCAGAAGATTATGTACGCAGCTTTCGCTAAGCTTAAGAAGATGTGATATAATTAATTAGCAATATTTTTTTATGAGAAAGGGGTTACTATGGAAGTACAATCTAAGATCAATGACATTATCGAATTGACACGTATCAACGAGTTACTTGACAAGAGAGAAGCTGCTAATGCTAAGAAGCCTTCCAATGTGATCCTTTGGATTCTGGCTGTGCTTGGAGCCGTTTCTGCTGTAGCAATCATCTCATTTATGGTTTATCGCTATATGACACCAGCTTTTGAAGATGATTATTATGATGATGACTTCGATGATTTCGATGATGATTTCGATGACGAGGACTTCATCAAGGAGTAAATAGAACAGTGATTATTCAGAGCCAAGTGGGGGAGTTGATCTGAAGCTTGGCTCGTAATATGTTCAGATGTAGGATCATTATGCTGATGCCAGTAAAATGGTCTGGGAGCATGTAGTTAGAAGACAATAAGAGTACAGATTAAAGAATCAGTAAGTAATAGAGTAAAACAGTTAGAGAGTAAGATCAAAGTGAAGAAAAAAGAAATTATAGAAGGAATTGTAAAAAGGGTAGAATTCCCTAATAAAGGTATTGTAGAAACTGCTGAGGGCAAGGTCATTGTTAAAGGTGTCCTTCCAGATCAGAAGGTTTCTGTACAGATTCAGAAAGTCAGGAAGGACAGAGCAGAGGGAAGACTCGTGGAAGTATTAGAGGAACCATCTGATTCTGTTGAGAGCCCATGTATTCATTTCGGCAAGTGCGGTGGCTGTAGCTACCTTACCATGCCTTATGTTAAGGAACTTGGTCTTAAGGAGCAGCAGGTTAAGACTCTTCTTAAGCCTGCCATGGACAGACAGACTGAGCGCTTTACCTGGGAAGGAATCAAGACCAGCCCTGTTAAGTTTGCTTACAGAAATAAGATGGAATTCTCTTTTGGAGATGAAGTTATGGGAGGTCCACTGTGCCTTGGAATGCACAAGAAGGGCAGCTTCTATGACATCGTAACTGTAAGTGGCTGTAGAATTGTTGATGACGATTACAAGGCAATTCTTTCAGCAACTCTGGACTATTTCTCACCAATGTATGCTAATGGAGAGATTTCTTTTTACCATAGGATGAAGCAGGTTGGATACCTCAGACACCTTCTTGTCAGAAAGGCTGTCAGAACAGGCGACATCCTGGTTGACCTCATTACTACAACTCAGGAGGAGCATGACCTTACTGGATTCAAGGATGCTCTTTTGAGCCTGTCTCTTACAGGCAGAATTGCTGGTATTCTTCATACCAAGAATGATTCTCTGGCAGATGCTGTAATTGACGAGGGTACTGAGATCCTCTATGGTCAGGATTTCTTTTACGAGCACCTTCTGGGACTAAAGTTCAGAATAACACCATTCTCTTTCTTCCAGACTAACAGCCTTAGTGCCGAGGTCCTCTACCAGACGGTCAGAACCTACATTAAGAGCCTCTACGACCAGAAGAAAATCAACAAAGACGGGATCATCTATGACCTTTACTCAGGAACAGGCACTATTTCCCAGCTCCTGGCACCAGTTGCCAACAAGGTTATCGGTGTAGAAATTGTCGAGGAAGCAGTTGAAGCTGCCAAAGAAAACGCCAAGCTCAATTGCCTCGACAACTGCGAATTCATCGCCGGCGACGTCCTCAAGGTTCTTGATGAGATCGAGGATAAGCCTGACATGATCATCCTCGATCCTCCTCGTGATGGCATCAACCCTAAGGCCCTTCAGAAGATCATCGGCTACGGTGTTAAATACATGATCTACGTATCATGCAAGCCTACATCCCTTGCCCGTGACCTTGAAGTCCTCCAGGAAAACGGCTACGCCATGACACGTGCTGTCGCCGTAGATCAGTTCCCATGGACTAATCATGTGGAGACTGTAGTGTTGCTCACAAGAGTGAACTAATAGAAATCCTTGAATTTACGCACTTTTTCGAGCATTTTACGTTTGATAAGACTGATTATTCTGAGCGTGGAAAGCACATGAAAAAGTATATTCGGGTAGTTGTAGCTGTCGAACTCGTGACAGTAGGTGCAAAAATAGAGCCTACGTCGTGACAGTAGTGCACTACTTGAATATGTCTGATATAAACAAAATAAGAATCGTCGGAAGACGCTTAACTTACAGCATTTCCTGTGGGTTAGGCGTCTTTTTTTGTTTTATTCCAAATCTAAGAAAGGAGGAACGCCAGTGGATTTTGATTATTTTTATGGCAGAGGGGCAGATCAATTTGCTTTTTATCAGATTCCTAAGATTTTGATTACGGATGAAAAATTTGCAGGAATAACGATGGAATCTAAAATTCTCTACTCCTTAATGCTGGACAGAGCATCTCTTTCAGCAAAAAATGGATGGCTTGATGAAGATGGCAAAGTGTTTATTTATTACAAATTGGATCGGATTATGGCAGATATGCACTGTGCTAATCAGAAAGCAACGAAGATGCTAAAAGAGCTGGAAGATAAAGCCGGTTTAATAGAAAGACAAAAGCAAGGTCAGGGTAAGCCAACAAAAATCTACGTAAAGGACTTTGCTACCGGATTGCATGACTATGGGCCTGACAGAAGAATAATTCAGACTCATGAAAATCATGATTCTGAGACTAATGAAAATCATGAATCTAGAAATGTGATAATCACAGGTCCGGACTCATGGAAATCATGCACTAATAATACTAATTATAACAACACTGATTTTAATAATACCAATCTAATCAATCTATCGGCGGAATCAGCATCTCCGAAGATAAAGGTGGTAAAGGCACAGGAAAAGGAGGATTCGATAAGATTACGAGAACAATACGAGGATTATCTTAGAGAAAAGCTGGAAATAGACATATTGTCTCAAAGGAATCCTTACGAAGTCAGAAGGATTAATGAAATTCTTGAAATCATGATCGATGTGCTTAACAGCAAGGCAAAGACAATCCGGATATCCGGAGAGGATAAACCAACAGAGGTGGTAAAAGCACAGTTTATGAAATTGGATTCAAGCCATATGGAATATATCCTGGATTGTTTCAAGCATCAAGCATCAGATATCCATAACATCAAGCAATACTTACTTACCACTATCTACAACGCACCACTAACAATAGATCACTATTATACAGCCAAGGTCAGTTATGACATGGCAAATTGGAAGGAGACAGTATGAAAAAAGAAGCAACAATTATTGCTGTAGTTAACCAGAAAGGCGGTACAGCAAAGACTACCACAGTGGAAAACTTAGGAATAGGACTTTCAAAACAAGGGAAGAAGGTACTTCTAATAGATGCAGATCCCCAAGCGTCTCTTACGATCAGCCTGGGGTATCCACAACCTGATGATTTGGAACTTACACTCTCAGATCTTCTGAATGGAACAATAAGTGAAAATCCAGTGGCGCTGGATGAGGTGTTGATCCATCAGCAGGAAGGTATTGATTTGATCCCTTCAAATATTTCTCTTGCGGGGTTAGAAGTATCACTTGTGAATACCATGAACAGAGAGCGTATTCTTAAGCAGTTTCTAGAGACACTGAGAGAAGATTATGATTACATTCTTTTGGATTGTATGCCGAGTCTTTGGATGCTTACTGTAAATGCTCTTGCAGCCTCTGATGCAACATTAGTTCCTGTTCAGGCAAACTATTTATCAGCAAAAGGCTTAGAACAATTACTTGCAACAATAAACCAGGTTAAGCGTCAAATTAATCCAAAGTTATGTATTGAAGGAATTCTAATTACCATGGTAGAAGCTAGAACGAATTATGCCAAGGATATCAGCAATTTAATTCGTAATACCTACTGCAACAAGATAAATGTGTTTGAGACAGAGATTCCAAGATCAGTTAGAGCTGCTGAGACGAGTGCAGAAGGGAAGAGCATTTTTGCTTATGATCCTTCAGGCAAAGTCGCTGAAGCTTATTCATCATTAACACAGGAGGTGCTTAGCTATGACCAGAAGAGGAACTAATATTAGCTTAAAGAGCTATGAAGATATTTTTACAACTGAAGAAAAGAGACAAGAGACCGGCGAGCAGGTTGTTATGATTCCGGTCAATCAGATTCATGAGTTTAAAAATCACCCATTCAAGGTGCTTGATGACGAGGATATGAGAAAAACTGTTGATAGTATTAGAGAATACGGAGTACTCGTACCTGTAATAATTCGTCCTGATGGTAATGGAGAATACGAGATGATTTCTGGACACAGAAGAAGGTATGCTTCCATCATGGCGGGGAAAAAAGAAGTCCCTGCAATTATTCGTGAAATGGACGATGATACAGCAACCATTTTGATGGTTGATTCTAATCTACAGAGGGAACATATTTTGCCAAGTGAAAGGGCAAAGGCTTATAAAATGAAGATGGAGGCATTAAAGCATCAGGGAAAGCGAACAGATCTTACTTCGTGTCAAGTTGGCACGAGGTTACGCGCAGATGAAGAGCTGGCAAAGCAAACCGGTGAAAGTGCTAGAACGGTGCAGAGGTTTGTAAGGCTAAACAATCTTATTCCAGAGCTTCTTGATCTTGTAGATGAAAAGAAAATAGCTTTTAATCCTGCAGTAGAGATTTCCTATATGAAGCCGGAAGAACAGAAAGAGTTTTATGAGGCAATGGAAATAGCACAGACTACTCCGTCATTATCACAAGCACAGCGATTGAAGAAATCAAGTCAGGAAGGGAATTGTACTGCAGAACTCATAGAAAGAATAATGGACGAGGAAAAGAAAAATCCTCTAAACCGTGTGGTGTTTGACAGTAGCATTCTTCAAAAATATTTCCCTCAGAAAACAACAGCTAGAGAGATGGAAATGCAGATTCTACAGCTATTGGAGCAATGGGCAGGTAACAGAGCATAAATAATATTTATCATGATTCCAGGCTCATGATTTTCATGAGTCTGGAAATATTTATGAATATTAATGTCAGAAATGCTGACATCGAAAAATGAATGTGCTATTATAAAGATGTCAGGAATGCTGACATGGAGGTGAAATATGGATAAAACTATAGCTGATAGATTAAAAGAGGCAAGAAATAAGGCTGGTATTCATCAAGAGGATGCAGCACGTTCTATGGAAATGTCGCGACCAACTCTTAGTGCGATTGAGTCTGGCAAGAGAGTAGTATCTGCAGAAGAAATTCGAGAGTTTTCTGCATTATATGATGTGTCCAGTAATTGGCTGCTCTATGGTGATAATTCTGAGGAAGAAGCCAGAATGAAGCGATTAGGTAAGTATTATCAGCTTTATTCTAAGCTGAATGCTACAGAACAAAATGAGGTAATTAAGTGTATAGTATAGATATTGGAGAAATAGGTGGATTTATGATGCCAATAAGAGCAGTTAGAGTTTACATCCGTATAATATTGAG
>NZ_JAFRGN010000021.1 GCF_017433805.1 Butyrivibrio sp.
CATGAAAAAAGCTGCGTCATATGACGCAGCTCTCTCATTATCATTAGTAAAATAAATTATTTCTTGTTTACAAGATCCTTAAGAGCCTTACCAGCCTTGAACTTAGGTGCTACAGATGCAGGAATCTTGATAGCAGCGCCAGTCTGAGGATTCTTACCTGTTCTAGCAGCTCTCTTTGTTGTCTCGAATGTACCGAAACCAACAAGCTGAACCTTACCCTTCTTCTTAAGCTCCTTTGTTACTGTGTCTGTGAATGCGTTAAGTGCTGCAGCAGCGTCCTTCTTTGAAAGTCCTGCTTCCTTAGCGATTGCATCGATAAGTTCTGTCTTGTTCATTAAATTTTCCCTCCAAAAAGAAATATTTTACTACATTGCCCATTCTACCACTATTTTGTACCACAAACAACCCATAAACGCCGAAAAATCCACAAAAATCTAAAATTTTTATAATTTTTTCCTTGTTTTATCGGGTTTTGAGCGCAACCTCTATCATTTTACTCAGATATGTAAAGTCAGTTATATCTGGTTGAGGGAATTTTCGTGATAATTCATTCGTATTGTAGAAGAATACATATCCCCCATCCTCTACATCTTTCATCTTATAGATAAAGGCATGTTTGATATCATTGGAAGTAAAGTATCTATCCGCTCTCATACTTGCACTTAATTGCGCCTCAGGACTATCTACAACAAATACGCCATTGGCATTAAATAGCGCATCAAAATCACCATCTCTTACAAAGGAAATATCAGTAGTTACTTCTACTATACGTTTGATTCCCTTGTTCTCTGCTACTTCCGTGCTCTCAAGCCGTTTATATCCAGAGTAGCTCTTAGCAACATTCCCGTAGAATACATAAACATAGTCCAGATCATAAGTAGCGATGATCTTAGTAAGCTGATCGGCAACATCCAGTTCTTTACATCCCAGGAATCCATCAATTGCTTCCAGCACAAGCTTAGTCTTATCTACAGGTGTTGCATCCTGTACTGTCTTATTCTCTTCCTTGTACATTCCATCCACTATCTGTCCATGGATATCAGGATTGTACATTACATATCTGTTCTTACCTCTGTTCTTGGCGCGATACAGCATCCTGTCAGCGAGATCAAACAATGTATCATACTCAGAAACATCAGTTGGATACCTGGCTGATCCGATTGATACTGTGATAACAGGAAATCCATTCTGATCTCTATGGAGATTCTCCACACTCTCACGTATAGGCTTAAGATATCCACGAAGCGCAGAATTATCTGCAGCGTCATCAATTATGATCATTATCTCATCGCCGCCGATACGTCCTGCTTTGCCATGGCTTCCAATAATATTTCTGATTATTGTACTAACCTCTTTGAGTACCTCGTCGCCAAAAGAATGTCCCTTGTTATCATTGATGTTTTTAAAATTATCAATATCGAGTATGCACAGGTTAAAAACACCAGCATGGTGCTCGCACTTATCTACAGCATACTCAACAATAGATTTCTTATCTAAAAGACCCGTTCCAAAATCAATACTACTTTCTGTAGCCATTTCAGCTATATCAGAAATATCCTGAAGCGCTATCTGAATATTATCGCCATCAGCTGTCTCTTTTTTATTACAAAGAGCAATTGCCCAGTTATATTCTTCCTTCTTGTCCCTTAATCTAAAGCACAATGAATAGGGTTCATTATCACTGATGTGCTCTGCCATTTCCTGGACCAAATGCTTATCCTCTGGCCTGACATGGTCAAGAAAGCTCTGACCTTTTGCCAGCAAATCATAGCCAGAATACCCCGCGTTAACTTTAACAACATTCAATTCCTTATCTACTGTAACAGTCCCAATACCGTGTCTGATCATATCTGCGCCTCAAAATAATGAATAGACCATGAACCACCCGCCTTGGTAGTCCATGGTCACCTGTTAGTTCAATATCAAAGAAGGTCCTGGAAACCAGGTCTGTACAAATGTCTTGGAATACCATCAACCATGATAGGTCCTACATCACCCTGAATAAGAGGTCTTACATAGGTGATAAACTCGTTAGTAACATATGTACCATCCTTATTGATCCAATCTCTAGGAACTGTACGCTCATCATTAGCAATCTTATGAACATCCTTAACTTCAGTTCCTGCCTGATAAGGATCATCAGAAAGTCTTTCAATAACAACCATCTTGCCGCTGTCGCCTTCATCAGCAGCCTTCATAGCAGCACCACCAACCTCGTAAGCTTCAAGGATATCTACACGGCTTGCGCAGTGGCTGGCAGCTCTCTGAAGTGTTGAAAGCTCGATAGCACGAGTCTTACATCCGCATTCCTGAGCGACTACTTCGCAGAGGTATCTGGCTGTTCCTGTAAGCTGCTTGTGTCCGAAAGCATCTACATATTCAATGCTGTTACCAAGCTCACTTACATACTTGCCATCCTTAGTTCTGATACCCTCAGATACTGCAACAACGACTGATGCCTTATTCTTAAGAAGACCTTTGATCTTCTTGATGAAAGCATCCATATCAAATGGAAGCTCTGGAAGATAGATAGCATCTGGTCCGTCGCAATCCTCGCCCTTTGCAAGAGCTGTTGCGCCTGTGAGCCATCCTGCGTTTCTGCCCATTACTTCTACGATAATTACCTGTCCGCTGGTTGTTTCAAGAGACCAGCTATCTCTGATAATCTCTTTTACTGATGTTCCAATATACTTGGCTGCTGAGCCATATCCAGGAGTATGATCTGTAAGAGCCAGATCGTTATCGATTGTCTTAGGACATCCTACAAATCTGATGTCTGATCCTGTGATAATAGCGTAATCTGATAACTTCTTGATGGTATCCATTGAGTCGTTACCACCGATGTAGATGAAGCAGTCAATTTCAAGCTTAACGAGAATCTCGAAGATCTTCTCGTATATTTCTTTACTCTCAAAAATCTCAGGAAGCTTATATCTGCATGACCCCAAATAAGCTGATGGTGTTCTCTTCAGAAGCTCTATATCCAGCCCACTCTGGATATGCTCAGAAAGATCTACATATCTTCCTTCCATCAGGCCCTGAACGCCGTGGATCATTCCGTATACCTTCTGATATCCACGATCGATCGCAGTCCTATAAACTCCTGCAAGAGATGAGTTGATAGCGGCTGTAGGACCTCCCGATTGCCCAACAATAACATTACGTTTCTTTTTCTGTACCATTAACTCCTGTCCCCTTTCAAGTAATAAAAAATACCTTATAACTAGTATATGTGAAAAACCGTCTAAGCTCAATCAAAACTTAAACGTTTTCATATACAATTTTACTCACTTTTTAGAACGAACTTCATTACCACAGGATTATGATCCGAACACTTAAATTCCGTATTAATTGTTTCAACATTATTAACCTGCACATTGTCGGAAACTATGCATCCATCCAGCATATAGTACTGGAAATGCTCTGGAGTTTTATCGTCTGCATCAGTTAACGTTTGATCGAGAGATCTGCAGGTTGGATATGTGTCATCATAGATAAAGCTAAAGTTGCTGCCGAAATCCTCAACGTTGATGGTTCCAGCCTCCCACTTACCCTCAAGTACAGGATACTTAGAGATATCAATGTTAGAAAAGGTCTGATTAAAGTCACCAGCTACAATGATGTAGTTCCCCTTAGCTACTTCATTATTCATCAGCTCTTTTAACATATTGGTCTGTGCAATCTTGCCCTCTCCTGAGTCATAAGCTTCAAGATGAAGGTTGATGATCACAAGCTCTCTGGAAGTTCCCTCTACAGGGAATCTTGTCACCAAAAGACATCTCTTTAAATTAAAGGTTCTGAGCGGCCATTTGAATGGACATGGAAGTGCAACTCTCTCAGCGGATGTCATTTCATGAGAAGAATATGTTGTCTCTCCAGCCAGTACACGACCTATTGGAGGTACTGGAAGAGGAACAAAGGACACCTTAAAATTAGGTGCAAAGCAGCTCTGATATTTGAAGACATTGGCTTCACCCTCACTCTTTAATCGCTCAAGCTCATCGATAAAATATGATCTGGAAGAATTTCTATCAAGCTCCTGCATCACAAGAAAATCTGGCGAAAGAGCATCAACCTGTCTGGCTATACCTGACAGATTCTCCCTGACTCTGGACTCATCTGCAGTGTAAACCATCTTACCGCCATCCATAAAGAAGTCAGCGTTATCTCCCAGAGCGCCATAACCGATATTCCAGGTCACAAAAGTGTACTCCTTGTCGGTTTCTGTGCCAACTCCCTCATTGCCAATAATCTCAACCTGCTCAACGTTTGCAGGTTTATATTCATCAATAGTGAGATATGCCATAAGTGTAATGACAACAAAAACAGCAACAAGTAGCACCGCGCCTACAAACTTAAGTATATTCTTCATTTTCACCTCTCTTAGACACAAAAGGGCATCTGCACAGCGTGCAGATGCCACTTAACATCAACTTAAAAATCTTCTTCCTCAAGGGCAATTCTCTTCCCCTGAGCCTTGCCAAGTCCATACGCAATCCCTGCCACAACAATCACTGCTGCAACACATACTGCGCACCCAATGAGAAGCTTCTTTTGATCTTCATCGAAGCTATCCCAAATATCCATGGCCTTATCTATCTGAGTCTTGCAAAAATCTACTGTTGTATCAACTATTTTTACAAAATCCATAATCGCCTTACCCCCATAAAGTGTATTATGAAACCCTACTAACTATGATAAACCTTTGAGTGTCTTTCCTCAAGTTTTTTTAGTACATAATCTCTCCAGATGAAGTCTATGATAGCTGCAAATGGGATTGCCAAAAGGATTCCTGCCACACCAAAAAGTCTGCCACCAATTACAATTGCTATGAGAATCATGAGAGGCGATACTCCAAGGCTCTCTCCGAATAGTCTGGGCTTTAAAATATAGCCATCTACAGTCTGAAGCACAATTGTAAAGATGATAAAAGCAAGTGCATACCAAGGCTGGATCAGTACAAGAATAAAGGCTCCGATAACACATCCAATAATAGGACCAAATGTAGGCGCCAGGTTAGTTACACCAACAATAACTGAGATCAGCACTGCATATGGTATTCCGCCAACCAGCATGAATATCAGATTTATAACTCCGACAATTATTCCTTCTACAATATCCATACTGATGTATCTGATGATAATGGTGTTGCATCTCTGGAAAAATATAGCAGCATTTTTGTGAGCCTCTGGCTTCATGATAAGGCCTGTAAATCTCGCAAAACCGCTTTTAAGTCTTGCCTTATCCAGTAAAAGATATATTGCCAGGATAAAAGCCATCACAGCATCAAAGATGCCCTTTCCAATATTGGCAGAGGTTGTAACCACATTGCCCACATTATTAGAGAAATACTCTCCAATCTTGTCCAGTATCTTATCACCCATGGTAGCAAGAGCGCCCAGCTCTCCGCTAAAAATACCAGTAGTATCGTTTTTCTCAAGGTCTCTTAGTATTCCCTGTGTTGTTGCAACATATCCATCAACATTGGATGCAAATGTACTGACACTGTCCACAAGCTGAGGGATAAGAGCCACAAACAAAAGAACTACTGCAACTATCAGTACTACAAGTGAACATACAACAGAAAGCCTCCACTTGGCAGTTTCGTTCTTCATTTTCTTAAAAACTTTGTCATTAAACACCTTGGAAAGCGGATTAAAGACATAAGCAACAATAAGTCCGCTCACTACCGGCTTGATATAGCCATATAACGAGCTAAAGCCCTGTGCTATGTTACTAAAGTTTGACATTATCATATAAAGAATAACAGCTGAACATGTGGCAATCGAATAAGAGAACCACTTTTTCTTGGTCAGATGCTTAAAAAACTTCATGTAGCGCCTCCATCAAATTACTCTTTTATGTATTACTACAAACAATATTATAACTCTTTTTGTGCATTACCTAAACTCATTATATTCTCTATGCTTCCTGATAACCTTGGTACTCTTTTTCTTAACATTCTTTCTGACCTTATTCTTGTGATGATCATCATAGAGCACCTTAACTGCCGGATGGAAGAATCTGTTGATAAAAGCGCCTATCAGGAAAATGTAAATACAAAAATATAGCCAGAACATCATGACAACCGGGGTTGCCAGACTTCCATATATGGAATATGAATTGGGAAGACTCACATACAGGGAAAAGAGCCATGAAAAGACATACCAGACCACCGCAGAAAAAATTGCTCCAGGAAGCTGATATATAAATCTCATCTTGGCACTTGGCACAAAGGTATAGATAAGAGCGAATGCCAAAGTTGCTATTCCTATGACCATTACAAATTTGAAATTAACAAAGAAATCAATAGCCGTCCAGACATGCGGATATGCATTCATTATCAGCTGTTTGACAAAGTTGCCAAAGACCATGATCACAAGCATTATCAGCACGATAACGATCATAGCGATGGTATATAAGGCTGCAATAAATCTCAGGTAAAAATAATTACGACGCTCATCCACATCATAAATAATGTTAAGCCCCTTGATAAGAGCAAGCATTCCAAGTGCTCCTGTCCATATAGCTACAACAGCGGAAATAGAAAATACTGCAACAGACTGTTCATAAGCCTCATCAACAAGTCTGGTCATAATATTATCAGCAAAATCAGGCGTAATCTCAACCATTACGCGTACAAGATCTTCCTCTGTAAGAACTGTATAGGGGAGAACTGAAGAAAGCAGAATGAGCATAGGGATAAGGGACACAATAAGAAAAAAAGCTGTACTGCTGGCATAAGATTGCATATTCTTTTTCTGTATGCGGACTGAAAAGTCTCTTGCAAGCGCAATTAGTGCAGCTCTTACGTTCATGTTGCCCCCTCACATGGAAAAAGCAGCCATTTACATGACTGCTTTATTTTCCAAAAGAAATTCCCAAAATGCCGGTTCCTGTTATTTGACTCCTAGCTAACGCCAGGTGGGTTACCGCAACCATAATCGCTGCCTCCCTCTCCCGTAGCTGGTCTGCGCATGCGCAGGGCCGAAGGTGTGACATTGAAAATGATGATGTAGGAGTCCCGTTTAAAGTAATGTAGGTTCAAATTACACAGGAGTTGTCGGACATCCCAGGAGAACTACGTTGTAGTTCTTTTATACCTTTATTATAGCCATAGGCTCCCATTTTTCAAGGGGTTTACGGCATTTTTAACACATATTTTATTTTGGTTTAACTAAGGTGAAATTATGATTCTAATATCGTTTATATTAGCGAAGCATAATCACATCAGATAGCTCTTGTAGCCTCTTTTAACCACTCTTTTACCGCCTCATCCTCGATGAGTGGGCTTACCTTGTCATAAACCATCTTGTGATACTTATTAAGAAGCTCAACATGCTCAGGCTTCATAAAGCGAGTATCAATAGCATCAAGATCAATTGGTGCATAAGTCAGATGCTCAAAACCAAGGAACTTACCATACTCATTCTCAGAGCGCTCAACAACCTCAACGATGTTCTCGATACGGATACCATGGCTTCCCTCGATATAAACACCAGGCTCATCAGAAACGATCATACCAGGCTCAAGAAGAGCTTCTGAAGCCCCCTCAACATATCTCCATCTAAGGCTGTGAGGACCCTCATGTACATTGAGGATATAGCCAATGCCATGACCAGTTCCGTGGTTGTAATCAATTCCGATATCCCACAGAGGTCTTCTAGCGTATATATCAAGGTTTCTGCCAGTGCAGCCCTCAAGGAAAAGAGCATCAGCCATCTGAAGCATTCCTGCTACAGTTGCTGTGTAGTGCTTCTTGATCTCGTCAGAAATCTCGCCAACTACAATAGTTCTGGTAACGTCTGTTGTACCACCCATGTATGTTCCGCCTGAATCAACAAGGAGCATGCCCTGTGCCTTAACCTGTGCAGCGTTATCCTTGGCAGCCTCATAGTGCGCCATAGCTGCATTTGCATTGTATGCGCTGATAGTTGGGAATGACAGCTCAATGAAACCTGGAAGCTCAGCTCTCATGCTATCAAGCTTCTCAGCTGCTGTATACTCTGTCATCTCTATCTTACCGACATTCTGCTTAACCCAGTAGATGAACTCAGTGAGCTTAGCACTATCTCTAAGATAAACTTCTCTGATATTCTTAAGCTCTGTCTCATTCTTGACAGCCTTCATGAGCTCTGTTGGATCCTTCATATTCTTCATCTGAACGCCAGCAGCCTTAGTCTTCTCAGAAAGAGTCTTGAAGGTAAGGAAGTTTGTATTTCTCTTATCATAGAGAATATCGCCATCAAGCCCTGTCTCAGAAATAAAGCTCATGATCTCATGATAATCTCTAAGCTCAATACCAACCTTGTCGCAATATGCCTTAGCCTCAGCTGTAACCTCAGCAGGCTGAACAAAGAGGATGAACTTGTCCATAGTAATAAATGCATAAGCAAGGATTACTGGATTGCACTCAACATCATTACCACGAAGGTTTGTAAGCCAGCAGATATCATCAAGCTTGGATAAAAGATGTGCCTTAGTATTCTCTTTTTCCATAGCCTTTCTAACATCTGAAAGCTTCTGCGCAAAGCTCTTACCGCAAAGCTCATCTGAAAGAACATAAATATCATGACAAGGAAGTGCTGGTCTGTCTGTCCAGATCTCGTCAGCAAGATCCTTGTCAATCTTGAAGCTAACCTTCTTGTCAGAGAGCTTTTTCTCAAGTCTCTCACCGATACTTGTAGAAACTACTCTTCCGTCAAAGCCAAGAGTCTGTCCCTCTTTCATGTTCTGGAAAAGATATTCCTCAATAGTAGGAACACCAGGATTGCCCATCTTGTAAAGGTCAACTCCTGTTCCCTTCATCTGATTCTCAGCCTGTATAAAATATCTGCCGTCTGTCCACATTCCAGCGAAATCCTGTCCTACAACAAGAGTTCCGTTTGATCCGTCAAATCCGCAGAAGTACTCTCTAACCTTGAAAAAGTCAGCTGAGTACTCTGAGTTGTGGAAATCAGAAGTAGGCATCATGTAATAATCTATTCCGTACTCTGCCATCTTGGCACGAAGCTTAGAAAGCCTCTCTTTGATAACTGTATTCTCTGCCATATTAAACTCCTTTGCTCAATTACAATCTAAAGAGAATTTTATCACAGACAGGCAGACTTGCAACGATTAAAATTCTCAGGATTTTATATCTATTTACCAATATGCTATAATAATTTCGTTCAATCAGATTGGTGGTACTTCCCACCTGATTCCAAGAATATCATAAGGGAGAATTTATAATGGAAGAAAAAGAAATACTTAAACTCATTGATCACACACAGCTTCAGGCTAACGCAACATGGGAGGACATCGTTTCTCTTTGCGACGAGGCTGTTAAATATGGCACAGCAACAGTTTGCATCCCTCAGACATACCTTAAGAGAGTACACGACAAGTACGGTGATAACTTAAAGCTCTGCACAGTTATCGGCTTCCCTCTTGGTTACAACAGTGCTTCATCTAAGGTTGTTGAGGCCAAGGATTCAATCGCTGACGGTGCTGAGGAGATCGATACAGTTGTTAATATCAGCGATGTTAAGAATCACAGATACGACGAAGTTAAAAAAGAGCTTCAGATGATCCGCGAGGCTTGTGGCGACAAGCTCCTTAAGGTTATCATCGAAACCTGCTACCTCACAGAGGAAGAAAAGATCGAGCTCTGCAAGATCGTAACAGAGGTTAAGGCTGATTACATCAAGACTTCTACAGGCTTTGGTTCAGCTGGTGCTACTATCGCTGACATCGAGCTCTTCAAGAAGCACATCGGTCCTGACGTTAAGATCAAAGCTGCTGGCGGTATCCGTACAATCGAGGATGCTCTTGCATATGCAGAAGCTGGCTGCAGCCGTATCGGTTCTTCCAAGGTTGCTCCACTCATCGCAGCTAAGTATAATCTGTAATTCATTATATGAATTTTGATGCGCTGGTTATGGCGCATGCAACAAGAGGCCGTCACTAAGTGACAGCCTCTTTTTTATTCCTGCTTATCTGCAGGTCTTATTCCGTTTTTCTCATGCTCTTTTACCAAAGCTTCATGTATAGCCCTGGCGATAACTTCTTCGGGAGCTCTTTTCAGCGCTTCAGCCTTCTGATTCTTTTTTATCTGTATCTCTTTCTTTGGTTCCTCTGCCATGATGCTTCTCCGCAAGTTTCGGTTCCAGAGCCTGCTTCTCGTTCTTGATTTCCCAATGGATAAGGAAAGTAAGTGCAGCTCTTAGGGTTATTATCGCGCCCAGAATTCCGAGCTCAGCCCAGTCTCTGACTACTACAGTCCTAAGCACCTCTCCGCCAAGCTTAAACTCAAGTGCCAGTGCAATTCCCTGCGCCAGCTGAAGCCTTATGGATTCATCCTTTTTGAGCCAAAAGATAAAGCTTTTGACCGCTGTAAAAACAAGAATACAGATTCCGAAAAGTTCCAGTAACAGTGTTGAAAACTCAACCACATAACGAAGTAAACTTTCTGCGCTCTGATATGCTGCTTCCATAAGTTACCCCCTTTTTAGTCACTTACGATCTGCCATATCCACATAATTTTTTCTTGGTTCAATAGCCATATATGCTGGACGGATGATCTTGCCATTGTTAGCAAGCTCCTCCATTCTGTGAGCACTCCAGCCGACAATTCTTGCAATAGCAAAAATAGTAGGATAAAGCTCTTCTGGAAGCTCAAGCATTCTGTAAACAAAGCCTGAATAGAAGTCCACGTTGGCACTAACGCCCTTGTACATGGTTCTCTCTCCTGCAATAAGCTCAGGAGCGATTCTCTCAACCATCTCATAGAGAGCAAGCTCATCCTCTTTGCCCTTTTCTACAGCAAGCTTCTCTACAAAGCTCTTTAAGATGACAGCTCTTGGATCAGACTTGGAATAAATAGCATGTCCGATACCATAGATAAGTCCAGCCCCATCAAAGGCCTGCTTGTTGAGAATCTTATCAAGGTAAGCTCTTACCTCATCTTCATCCTTCCAGTTCTTAACATTGGTCTCAATATCATCAAACATGTGCACAACCTTGATGTTGGCACCGCCGTGACGAGGTCCCTTAAGAGAACCGATAGCCGCTGCTATTACAGAATAGGTGTCTGTAAGCGAAGAACTGACAACATGAGTTGTAAAAGATGAATTGTTACCACCGCCATGCTCCATATGAAGCACAAGGCAGATATCAAGAAGTCTTGCTTCAAGCTCAGTGTACTTACTGTCAGGACGAAGCAGATAAAGGATGGTCTCTGCTGTAGACAATTCCTCTTTTGGTGGATGGATTATAAGAGAATTGCCCTCATGATAGTGATTATAGGCATGATAGCCGTATATTGACAAAAGTGGGAACATGCTGATGAGCTGAAGCGACTGCCTCAGGACGTTGGGAAGCGACACATCATCAGCATGATCGTCGTATGAATACAGAGTAAGTACGCTCCTTGCAAGAGTATTCATCATATCTCTGCTGGGAGCTTTCATAATGACATCTCGAACAAAGCTTGTAGGAAGTCCCTTGTAGATTCCCAGAAGCTTTTCGAATTCAAATAGTTCTTTTCCTGTTGGAAGCTTGTCAAATAACAGAAGATACGCACATTCCTCGAATGCAAATCTCCTCTCTTTTACAGCAGCTTCAACAAGCTGATGAACATCATATCCTCTAAAATAGATTTCTCCATCAGCCGGCACTTCTTTGCCATCTATTTTCTTTTTGGCGATAATTTCAGATATTCTGGTAAGTCCTGTCAGTACGCCCTTACCATTAAGATCACGAAGTCCTCTTTTGACATCGTATTTGATAAAAAGATCATTCTCGATTAGATCTGCTTCTCTTGAAAGCTCAGATAGTTCAACAATTTCCGGTGTGTTTTCCGAGTAGTAGCCTTTGCCTAAATCCATACGCACCTCCTATATATAAACAATCAGTAGTACTTTCTAATCCCCCTCCCAACGAGAACACTGTAACGATAGCAGCACAAAAAGTGCTGCTATCTAAATTATATCATACTTATTACTTGGCAAGAAAATCCATAACTGCAGACTGCATCTGAGTCTTATCAACAACAGTCTTATGTCTGATCTCAGCAGTTCTGATAGATGAAACTGCCTCAGGAATCTCTACGCCTGATACAGCAGAAAGCTCATCTGCAAGAGCAAAATCATCCTTGCTCTCATCGCCCTTACCAAGAGCATTCATAACGCTTCTGGTAAACTTGAATGGGCTTGCTGTAGAAGCGATAACAGTTACTGTCTTGTCGCCAGTCTGCTCAACATACTTGCTGTAAACAGAGCTTGCAACAGCTGTGTGTGTATCCATGAGATATCCAGTCTTGTCGAATACTTTTTTGATAGTAGCTGCTGTCTCTTCCTCTGTAGCAAATCCGCCAAAGAAATCAACAAGCTTTTCTCTCATTGCAGGTGTAATCTCATACTTACCAGTCTGAGTCAGCTGAGCCATAAGGCTTGCATCCTTTTCTGCATTATCACCAGCGATGTGATAGATAAGTCTCTCAAGGTTACTAGAAATAAGAATATCCATTGATGGTGATGAAGTAAGGACAAACTCACGGTTTCTGTCATACTCACCAGTCTGGAAGAAGTCGAAAAGTACCTTGTTGGAGTTAGATGCACAGATAAGCTTGGCAATCGGCACACCCATATTCTTGGCATAATATGCTGCAAGAATGTTACCAAAGTTTCCTGTAGGAACAACTACGTTGATAGAATCTCCCTCAGCAATTCTGCCCTCCTTGAGGAGTTTAGCGTAAGAGTATACGTAGTAAACAATCTGTGGAACCAGTCTTCCGATATTGATTGAGTTAGCTGATGAGAACTGGAAGCCCTTGGCATCAAGCTCAGCAGAAAGCTCTTTATCTGTGAAGATCTTCTTAACTCCAGTCTGAGCATCATCGAAGTTTCCTTCGATACCGATTACGCAGGTATTATCACCCTTCTGAGTAACCATCTGCTGTTCCTGAATCGGGCTAACGCCGTGCTTAGGGTAAAAGACAATTATTCTTGTGCCAGGCACATCGGCAAAACCTGCAAGTGCTGCCTTACCTGTATCTCCACTTGTAGCTGTGAGAATAACGATCTCATTTTTTACATTATTCTTCTTGGCTGCTGTAGTCATGAGATATGGAAGGATTGAAAGAGCCATATCCTTGAAGGCGATTGTAGCGCCGTGATAAAGCTCAAGATAGAAAGCTCCGTCAGCTTCAGAAATTGGAGCAATCTCCTCTGTATCAAATTTAGAATCATACGCATGAGAAATGCAGTATTTGAGCTCTTCCTCAGTATAATCTGTCAAAAGAAGCTTCATAACTTCATATGCTGTTTCTCTATAGTCAAGCTGTGCGATTTCTCTAAGAGTCTTTTCCAAATGTGGAATGTGATCAGGGACATATAATCCTCCATCTGGAGCAAGTCCTCTTAAAATAGCTTCGGATGCCTTAATCTGCCCCAAAGCGCCTCTAGTGCTACTGTACAAAACTTCCTTTGCCATTGCGTTTACTCCTCTTTTATTGGTAAAATATAAATGCAGTATAACATAATACTATCTGATATATCTACACAATATTTTAGCACTTTGAATTATTAAAGTTATGCGTTTTGCCAATTATTCTTGTCTTATGGGGGAATATCTTGAAGACTAGTAAGAGTATCGGTGTATATTATACAACCTTAAAAGATGGCACACCTTCTTATAGAGCTTCCATAACCTATGGAGGTAAGCATATCTCCCTTGGCTCTTTTGACAATGCAAAAGAAGCTGCGGCTGTTTTTCGCGAAGCATCTAAGATTCTCAACTCCCCTTCCATCAAGCTATCTTCATATAAAGAAAAGATGCACATTCCTTACGAGAAGTTTGTTTGCCTTATCAACTACCGTGACAAGGGAATGTACATTCCAACTCCAATATATCTGGAAAAGACTTTTTTCACCTATCATCTGGCTCCTGATCTGGCTCTCAAATTCGATATTGAGGATCTCTTTTACTACTCATCTCACAAGATCATGAAAAGAGGCTCTCACCTGTTCGTCGCTGACTACGGAAGCCAGTTATCTGTTCTACAGCGCTACGGAATCCAGAGCTACGCAGTAGAAGGAAGGGACTATCAGTTTGCCAACGACGATCCCACCGATTTCAGATACGAAAATATCATTATCCTGAACAGATACCGCGGTGTCAGACAGTTCGCCGAGAAAGGCTTTATCAGATATAAGGCCGTCATTCACGTGCGAAGCAACTATGTGATCGGCAAATACAACTCTGAAGCCGAGGCGGCGATTGCCTACAACAAAGCTGCCGATATCCTCACAAAAAATGGGATAAAGAAGAACTTCCAGCCCAATTTTGTGGAAGATCTCACTCCATCCCAATACGCAGATATATATATGAAATTAAAGATTTCACCAAAGATTGAAAGAGTTAAACCGAAATAGGTTATATAATTAGTCCTTGTCTCCAATCTTTCATGTGGAAGCGGACGAAGGCGGTGGCACCTACTATTGTCCAGGTAATTCCTGTTGAAATCCACAGTCCCCATGCTCCGATAAATGGAATAGCACAAAGGAATGCTGGGAAGATTATTCGTCCTATCATCTCTGAGGCTCCGGAAATTGCTGGGAACTTGGCATCGCCAGCACCATTTAATATTCCTCGGCATACATAAATGGTTCCAAGTGGCAGATAGAAGTATGACAATATACGCATAGCACTTGAACCGTAAGCTATTATCTCTGTTTCTGAGCTGTCTATGAATATCTTTACCAGAACGTCTCCGAACAATCCCATAACTATGATCATGACGATGGCGTATATCACCATCATCTTCATTCCGTTCTGATAGCCCTTTCTTACGCGATCGCCCTTGCGAGCTCCGATGTTCTGACCTGTAAAGGTAGAAAGAGAATCCTGGAGAGCTTTGAACTGCATATTTACAAGGTTTTCAATCTTACTTGTAGTGGTAAAGGCTGCGACAACCACAGAGTCAAAGGAATTGATAACTCTCTGTAATATTACGAAGGAAAGAGCTACAAGTCCGCTCTGAAGTGCCATTGAACCTCCGATGGTATAGCACTTGGCAATGATATAACCATCTAGCTTCCAATCAGATCTGTCTATCTTGAAAACAGGATTCCTAAGGAATGCATAGAGTATCGAGCATGCTGCGGATAGAATCTGTGCTGTGATAGTAGCAATAGCAAGTCCTGATACACCAAGGTCAAATACAATAACAAATACCAGATCCATGGCTACATTCAAAAAACTGGAAATAATGAGGAAATAGAGCGGTGTTTTGGAGTCGCCGATTCCTCGCATTATATAAGAAATAGTATTGTATAGTGCTGTTCCAAAGAAGCCTATGCAGGTTATGGACATATATGCTACAGCATTTTCCAGGATATCTTCTGGAGTCTTCATGACATAGGTCAGTACTGGTCTTGAGAAAACAAAGCCAAGAAAGCCTACAAATAAAGAAGTTGCTGTCACGATTACAAGTGCATTGGTGATGACCTTTTTAACGCCCTTCATATTACCGGCGCCAAAAAACTGTGATACAACAATGCCAATACCTGTGGCAAGTCCGTTACCTAGTGCAAAGAAAAGGTTTGTAACGTGACCAGTAGAGCCAACAGCCGCAAGAGCTCTGGCATCGATGAATCTGCCTGCTATGATCGTGTCGACAATGTTATAGAATTGTTGGAAAATATTTCCCATCATCATGGGAAGCATGAATGCAAGGATCAGTTTGGTAGGATCACCAACTGTCATATCCTTGGCATATTTATCTGCCATTGGGTTAGCCATATTATCTCCTGCTCAAATCAATAAGACATGTTCCGAAATAAAGTAGGAATTCTTACACAATATAGATTGTTCTCAATTTATTTCGGAGATTATCGTAACTCATGATTGAATATAAGGCAACACCTATCGTAAAAGTACACATTTATCTATCATTGAAGCATTGAATAATTATTACTGCAAAAATATGTCTAGTTCCTCACTGTTTTCTTTCCCATAATTACATTATATACTTTTTTATCATCTGTCTTATCATTTTATCATTGAGCACTACTCCTGATGATTCATAGGATATGATCAGTTTGTCTCCTGGATAGATTCCATTTGCTATATATGAATTTATCTTCCTTATGGCATTCTCGGCATATGCTGGATCATCCATTCTTCCATCATGTTCCCAGTACACTTCTTTTCCATCTCTTTTTCTTAGAAATGTAAAGTCAGGATACACTGTTCCAAAGCCCTTTAGACTTATAGGACACTCATATTTATATTCAATTCCTATGTCATAGAAGGTATCAGCAAGGATTTTCTCAGATTTAGAGCGGACTCTTTCCCCTTTCTTGGTGTATATTTCAGGTATCCCGGGCATAAACTCTTTGCCTACATACGGAGTATTCTTCCACTCTTGCAATTTTTGCTCCCATGGCACTTCTACGGGCTTGATCATTGTCTTTCTGATTGGATGAAGCTTTTCGTAGATTTCCTCTATTTCATTGTCATCGTACTCTTTTACCAGCTTTCCAAGCTGCTTTAGGCGCTTATCGACTAGTCTTTGGATTTTCTGGTCATAGGACTTCTGCGCAAGGCGATACGCCAATGGAATGTCTTCTTTCTTGATGTATACTCCCTGTTTTCTGCTTTTTGCCTGGCTTTGATTCTGATTTTGTTTCTGGTTTGGTGTCAGGTTTGATGTCTGGCTTTGTTTTATGTCAAACTCATCCAAACAATGCATGTACTGCGGGTGCTTGCCACTTGAAGTTATCCTAAGATTGCCATCTGGGACATTGATTAATCTCTCATCCACTATATGCTTGATAGCAATTAGCCTCTCTTCCTCTTTAACAAGCATTTCTTTTAATCTTTTCATTATCACTTCTCCTCTAATTATTGTTGCAGTTTTGTTTTATGAAGTTGTAGTTTTTCTTTTGAGGCAGCTTTCTGCCTAATATGAACATTCCTTGAATTTAGTCAGTTACTTTTCTAGGCTATTATCTGCCTATTTTTGACTTTCTAAATTTGTGGCAGTTCATTTTCTCATCATTTATCTGCCACTTTTCAAAAATATGCAATTGCGGCAGTTCTTTTCCCATCTATTTATCTGCCTATATTCATAGATACTAAAATTAGGCAGATTCACTCCTTGTAAATCAACTGCCTAAATCACGGCACCTTTAATTTAAGCAGATTTCATCAGCGAAAAGAGCCTGCCGCAAAATCAAATATCTTGATTCAGGCAGTAAACGCCCTCGTTTTCGTACTGCCGAAATCCGAAAAGCAGCAATTCCAACAGGAAACGCATTCAATTCACACCTGTTGAAAAGCGCAAAATCACCATTCCAGCAGTCTCAAAACCTCATTTGCTCAATACAAATGGAAAAAAATCCGATCACAACAGCCGAATTTACTGTCATGTGGAATTAGATACGCGGCTGGTCATAGCCAGCCGCCATAATCAGAATAAATCCTAGAAAAATATATCACAGTCTCAATATTTGTCAACAAGCATCATCATAAATAATCATCTACAACAAATCATCCACAATAATCATCTACAATACTCAACAAATATCGTCATCAACGCATCCCCACATCAAACTCGTGTTGTCCACTTAGTGCAGTCGATTATCTCTGTAGCCAGAGACTGGTAGAAATCTGGTTCGTGGCAGACCATGAGGATGCTGCCCTTGTATTCCTTGAGGGCGCGAAGGAGCTCTTCCTTGGCATCGACATCAAGGTGGTTGGTAGGCTCGTCGAGAACGAGAAGGTTGGACTCGCGGTTGATGAGCTTGCAAAGGCGAACCTTGGCCTGCTCTCCTCCGGAGAGAACCTTGCACTTACTCTCGATGTGCTTGGTTGTGAGGCCGCACTTAGCTAGTGCACTACGAACCTCATACTGAGAAAAGCCAGGGAATTCCTTCCAGATTTCCTCCATACAGGTAGTCTCAATATCTGGAGACATCTCCTGCTCGAAGTAACCTATAGCTACGTTCTCGCCCGGCTCTACGCTTCCGCTGATAGCCGGGATAAGTCCCAGGATACTCTTAAGAAGTGTTGTCTTACCGATTCCGTTAGCGCCAGTAAGGACAATCTTGGACCCACGCTCCATAGTGATGTTAAGAGGTGACGAAAGTGGCTCGTCATATCCGATGACAAGATCCTTGGTCTCAAATAACACCTTACCAGGAGTACGAGCAACCTTGAAGTTGAACTCTGGCTTGGGCTTTTCCTGAATCTTCTCGATAATATCCATGTTATCAAGCTTCTTCTGACGAGCCATAGCCATATTTCTGGTGGCAACTCTGGCCTTATTTCTGGCAACGAAGTCCTTGAGGTCAGCAATCTCCTGCTGCTGTCTGTTATAAGCAGCCTCTCTCTGAGCCTTCTTCATCTCATAAACTTCCATAAACTTGTCATAGTCGCCAACATAGCGGTCAAGGCTGTGTGTCTGACCATCCATGTGGTAGATGATGTTAACAACACTGTTAAGGAATGGTATGTCATGAGAGATCAGGATAAATGCATTGTCATAATCCTGAAGATATCTTGTAAGCCATACAATATGCTCAGCATCGAGGTAGTTAGTAGGCTCGTCCAGCAAAAGAATGTCAGGCTTCTCTAAAAGAAGCTTAGCAAGCAGGATCTTGGTTCTCTGTCCACCTGAGAGCTCAGTAACATCTCTATCAAGACCTAAATCCAGAAAGCCAAGAGCTCTTGATACCTCTTCAATCTTGGAATCGATCAGATAGAAATCTCTGTTAGTAAGAAGATCCTGAATAGTTCCAAGCTCCTCCATATATGCCTCAAGCTGTGCTTCATCAGCTGCTCCCATGGCATCGCAGATCTCATTCATTCTGGTCTCCATAGCATAAAGAGGCTCATAAGCAGATGCAAGTACATCACGGATTGTCATTCCCTCTTTCAAAACAGCATGCTGATCAAGATACCCAACCTTAACATTCTTGGCCCATTCGATCTTGCCAGCGTCAGGCATAAGCTTGCCAATAATGATATTCATAAATGTGGACTTGCCTTCGCCATTAGCTCCGACAAGTCCAATATGTTCACCCTTTAGTAATCTAAAAGAAACATCGTCAAAAATCGCTCTATCACCAAAACCATGGGTCAGGTGCTCAACATTTAAAATACTCATAAAACTCCTCAAAAAACATATATTTGCAGTAAACTGCATCTCAAATAGTCAATACTACTGACTATCATCTGACTTTCTTATAAAGGTAATACATAAAATCATAATCTCCCCAGCCATACTCTTCTGAATCGATCAGATCATAGTGATCATCAATTGATTCGGGGATAGAATCTCTCACGAGAACATAATCAATAAGGCCTTCTCTCACATATCTCTCCTGCTCCATGTATGGATTGTTAGCAGGATCATCAATATCAAGAGTCTGCGTCTGGAACCATCTGCAGCTGGGCACAATATCGCAAAGAGTATAAAGCCCCGCATCAAGACAGCCAACATTTAAAAGAGTAGGTTTCTCTGTCTGCAAAACCTCATCTCTGAATCTGTACATGAAATAGTTTTCTTTTCTCTCTGCCATAAATGGAACATTCATAGAAAAAGTTGCTATCTGCATAAGGGCCATCATTATAGCAAATACAGGAAGTCCCACAAAGCCAAAACCGGAAGTCTCGTGCTGAACAGCTTTGTCAAGTCGATTTGCCAGAAAGGCTCCGCCAAAAACAGCAAAGACGCTAAGTGGAAGTGAGTAATATGGAAGCTCTCTTCCGCCGCCAAATATACCAAGAAAAGTAAACACAAACAGGACAACAATACTAATTCTTGTCAGTATCATAGCCTTTCTATCAAGAACACTTGCAACTAATCCAATAATAACCAGAAACATATACATCCAGTTATCCCAGATAAGTCCATAGAAGATCTTGATCATAGCCTTGATTGACTGCAAAACACTTGTGTCTGCGCCTACCTTGCTGTACACAAAGACATTTACATGGATATAGCCCCAGTACCATTCATAAAGGCCGCCCTGAACCCCAAAATAAATTATCCATGGAATAAAAGGCACAAACATACCAAGCAGGAATACCAAACATGCCTTGATGCCTTCTTTCAGTTCCTTATAAACAAGGAATGAAACAAATACCAGCATCATCCATGCAAAGAAAAAACCAAGTCCTGTAAACTTGATATTAGCTATCATACCTGCTAGAAGGCCACCAATAAACACTCTCCTAAAGCTCATGGCACCATCCGGATACTGCTTCTTAAAATACTCAATAAACAGATATAACGCAGCTACGATGAACGGAAGACATATCTCTTCAGCAGACCCGCCCCACCAAAAGCTCCTGGAGCTGAAAATACCACCCATGCTCAGAATAGTAAGAGTTATAGATGTCTTCTCCCCAGCATAGAGACGTATAATCTTGTAAAAAAAGATTGCGTCAACCAGAGCAAATATTATCTCCATTATAAACACGCCTATAAAGGTTGTATGAGAAATCAGATAGCACAAACCATAGAAAAAGTACAGATACATACCCTTCTGGTCAAAAATATCTCTATATGGCATCCTGCCATTAAATATGCCTTTCCCAACACTAAAGTAGCTATTAGCATCATCCCAGTTATTGAAACAATATAAATAAGATGATCTGCTGGCAAAAGAAAGGCCGGCAATAACTGCCACTAATAATATTATGCACTTGGAAATAAAGGCTTTATCCTTTTTCAGCATATACTTCCTCTATGATCAAGATTCTGGATTTATTACAGGCTGGCCCGTAACTGGGTCATACTGAACTGGCTGTACTGGAACAAATTCCTGAACCGGAGCCTGTGGTGCTGGCTCAACCGGAGTAAGTCTCTGACCTGTCATCGGATCAAAGTTCATTGCAAATTTCTGTGGTTCAACTGGAGTAAGCCTCTGACCTGTCATCGGGTCAAAATTCATTGCAGGCTTCGCTGGTGCTACCGTCTGACCTGGCACAACTGACTGAACCGGAGTAAAACCTGGCATAGGAGCAATTGGCTGCGCCTGTGCAAAAAGAGCTGTATCTGTCTTAGAAAGCGTATTAACCTTTCTGATAGCATAGATTGTGATCACTACCTCGAAAAGGAAGAACACAAACATAGCAAATGGATATATATCAGCCACAGACAGAACAAAGTCGTAGAAACCATGTACCATCACCGGAATAATAAGAGCCAGCTTAAGGTTTCTGTCTCTTCCATTATTATCTCCAAGTACCTCGCACTTTTTGGCTGCGCCAAAATAACATCCCATAAATACCGCATCTATAGCGTGACCTGGCACTGCGAGAAGAGCTCTCATAATAGCTGTAAAGAATGTTCCGTCAGCTATATACAAAATATTCTCAAGAAGAGCAAAGCCAAGAGATGCAAATACCGCATAAACAACAGCATCGAAAGTATAATTAAAAGCTGGATGCTTCCATGTAAGCTTCTTGACTACAACGTACTTACCAGCCTCTTCAGCAAGCGCTACAACAAGGAAATTCTCAAGGGCCATATACAGAACGCTCTCTTCATAGAAGAAAAGCCCCAGAATTCCTCCGCCAACAACCTCTAAAATATATGCACTGAGTGTTGATAAAACGCCGAAAAGAAATATCTTAACCAAAAGATCTGCCGGCTCTTTCTCAATCTTGTCAGCCTTGTAGATATAATACAAAAGAACTGCTGCAGGCAATATTGCCAGGTACATCATTAACATAGTTTAATCTCCCATAACAAAATTTATTTCATCCGAAAAATTATCATATCCGGAGCACACTGTAATATAATACCCCGAAAGCTCATATCCCGTAAAAAAGATATTCTCAAGAGCTTCCCCTTCGTAGTAAACACTGTTCCCCTGTTCCAAATCTATGAAAATCCTGCGAGGATCCATTGATAAGCCCTTGCCATAGTACTTCATAACGCTTTCCTTCATGGTCCACATTTTGGTACACAGAAGGTCTGTATCAACCCGATTCTTCGAACGATATTTAATATACTTTATCTCCTCATCCTTGTAAACAAAATTCATTAAATTCCCGCTGAATCTCTCAGTTTCCTGGACGTCAATACCTACACTGGCATCAGAAAAAGCGCATACAGCCAGGTTCCCCGAATGGGAAAGATTAAACTCAAGGTCTGTAGCGCCCTGCACATGCGGTTTCTGAAAATCATCATCAAAAATCACAGCATCGCTTGCACCAAGCATTTCAAGGCCTTTGTATAGTAAAATCCCAGCCCCGAGTGACAGTCTTTTGCTCTGCTGTGGTTTAAATCTATCTATCTTATTCTTCCTGTATTCTGGCATCTTATAATACCAGTCATCAAAAACTTCCTGATCTTTGAGAAAATCAACATCTATCCCCAGAATAAAATTATCTTGTTTCATCTTCCTCAAGTCTCTCCACCCCATCTCCTGTAACAACAAGATACTCCCCATGCCAGAACTTATTCTGAAGTTCATTCTTGGTGATGGTAGGTGAAAGAAAAACGCCTTCCGCAAAATCTATAGGTACACCCATCATTTTATCATAATACTCGTAGGTGTCTATTCCAGAGATGATAACCGTCTTTTTCAGCTGCATGATCATATTGATCCTGTTCTGAAGCACAATATCAGCATTTTTCGCATCATCATTCTCATAGATATTTCTGATATCAATAATAACGCCCTCGAAATCGTAATTGATCAGAGCATTCAATCCAAGGAATCCAGCTTCATACTCACTTATGTACATTCTGATTCCGTATTTAACCAGATTTCCCATGGTCTGTGACAAGACATCCTTGGTATACATAGCAAAGGATTCCTTCATCACAAACGCTATAAGTGATGGATCAACGCCATAATGATCCACTATTTCTTTTACCTTCCTGACAAATTCGCTCCTGATAACAGAGGCTGACACAATTGGCACAAGAACAAAATCCATCTGCATGTCAGACTTATCTACACCATAAGATAAGAATCTGCAGACTTCCTCTAGCATCTTATACTGGATCTCATCGATAAAGCCTGTTCCCTCTGCAACCTCCATAAACTCTTTGGGAGATATTTCACCCAAAACCTCATCCTTAAGGCGCAGTGTCATATGCGCAAGCTTAACCTTAAGACCATCCTTGGTATAAACCGGTGTGTACATATAACTAAAGGTTTTATTGCTGATTCCGCGACCAATGGCCTTCTCAACCTCAATCCTCCTGACAAGGAAATCAAGGTCCGAACCAATGAGAATACGTTTATCTGTGCCAGCAATACTGGAGGAATCCAGCAAAAAGATATCATTCATGGTAGGAAGCTGACTTGGACAATCTGCCACAAGGATCCTGACATCAAGCTTAATACTGCTGCCATCGTTATCCCAGGTCTCATCAAACCTGTCTGTTATTCTGGCTATAAGTTCATCTATCTCGTCATCGGAACAGTCAGTGCAGAGCATATAAAAGACTTCAAAGCCCGTATGATACACATTTAAGTCGTTTCTAAAATCAAGCAGGAACTCTGCAACCTGAACTATAAGCTTATCTATACTCTCATATCCAAAGAGCTTTCTATAGCTCTCAAGATTTTCTATTCTGATACATAGAGCCTTAAACTGTCTTCCCAGCTTGAAAAAAGCCGAAACATCCTGAACAAAAGCACTTCTGTTATATGCTTCTGACTGTGAATCAATCCTGTCATCATCCTTCTCTATCATGATCATGAGGCCGCTCAAACCAATAGCCTCACAGAGAAGCTCGCATTTTATCTGAGGGAACAGCATCTGAACCACAGTTCCCACCATCGCAAGGGCCATGAAATAAATCATGGCAACTCTTTTCATACCATTTATGACATACCAGCTTCTAATAAGGAGGAAAACTCCAAGTAAAAAATATGCTGCGGAAAGCGCATAGGCAAGATATACTCCCGGGCCTCTGCCATATTCCAACGGTCCTGTAATCTTGAAAACAAGCTCTGTAACCGGATTAGTAAGGAGCATCAGCTCAAGGAAATAGAACGGGAACTTTATAAGGTTTTTCATTCCTTTTGAGAATTTAAAGCCAGTTCCAGTAATCGTAATAATATAGAAAACCAAAATAGGTGTAATGCCAAAATGGGTGAAATAGTAAATCATCTGGCAGGAATAACTGATAGTCCACCTGAAAAAGGCCGGAATATGAGAATGAATTGCAATATAACCTACAGGCTCAGTGACACAGCCAATGAGCGTGAAAGCTACAAGCATCATAAATAATCGATTTCTGATACGATTTCTCTTTGGCATCATCGTCGAGTAGAAAAGACACGTTATGCAAATAATTGCAGCAGCTATTCTGTAGGTAGTGCTGTCAAGAAGTGTCAGATCCAGCATTCGTCTTATTTCCTCTGTTTAAAAAATGCATCAAGTGTACTAAGAAGCTTATCTCTACTGATAGACTTAAGAAGGTAATCTGCAGGTTTAAGAGCAAGGACATCAGTTACACTCTTTCTATCGCTCTTACCAGTAAGGAACATAACTGGAATATTGCTTGAGAAAGACTCGCTCTGAAGCATCTGAAGAACCTTAGGTCCATCCAGTACCGGCATATCATAATCCAAAAGGACAAGATCTGCCTTATTACTTGCCAGCCACGCTACCGCCTGAGTTCCGGAATTAGCCATTCCAACCCTGTATGTGTCCTTGAGCCACTCTCTTATCATCTGGATAAAAGTAGGATCATCATCCACGATCAGAATACACTTTCTCCTCTGAAGTTCGAACTCATCATCCGTAACAATGGATACCTTCTCCATCAGATCTGCCATATCAAGAGGCCTTGTCACCTCAAACGCAATATCTTCCTTAGGTATATAGTGATGAAGCAGCTCAAAGGCAGCCTTATCACCTATTACAATAATGATGATATTGTCGTCCATGCACTTATCCTTGAAATAAACCATGGCATCCGTATGATCTTCAAGATTTTCATCAGTGTATAGGATGACAAGACTCACTCCTGTTACTTTGGCACTTAAATCTCCGACAGCATACGTCGAATCCACCACCTCGAAGTTATTTCCTTTGAGCAAATTCTTGATGGCGTTTACCATAAAGGTCTCTTCATTTCGTACAAGCATTATTTTCTTAAACATGTTATGGCTCCTAACTGTTCAATTTATTTTGTACAAGTTCCGTTATCTCATCCCATTTAAGTTTATAGGAAAGCTTGGAAATATTGTTTATCAGCTCCTGATCATCATCTGGAAGCTTATATTCTTTAAGGGAATCCAGAATAAACATCAGAGTGTCGTAGTCGAGCATCTTGCTGACCTCAAGGATACTGTTGTAGGCATCCAGGAGCTGTGCATTGGTAATATCTTTTTTATCTATTACCTCTTCTTCCTGCACTCCGGCTATTTCAGGTATTTCCATGAGACTCTTTTGAATAACATCGTACTTGCCCATAAGCTCATCATAATGAGCTCTGATGGTATCCAGGTCTCCTGCATTGCCGGCTGCCTCAAGATTTTCAGCAAGCTTGGACAATTTCATTGCTCCTATTGTCCTGCTGGTACTCTTAAGCGAATGAACATAGCTCGTGTAGTCCTTCCAGTTCTCTTCTTCATAAGCATTAACTACATTTCCTCTTGAGCTGTCGATGGACTCGAAATATACCTTGATGATGCTAAGGTAACTATCCATAGTTCCGCAGTTCTTAAGACCTTGCTCCGTATCAATCTCATCTATCTTTTCAAGAGCTTTGAACCACTCTTCTGCCCAGGCTGCCTCATTATTAGTATCCGAAGTCTCCTCTGTGCCATCCTGTACTCCAGGAGAAGCTTCGTCCAGTTCAATTCTGGTAATTGTAACCTTATCCTCAGGAAGGAACTTGATAAGTGTTTCCTCAAGCTTGTCACTTTCTACCGGTTTACTCAGGTAATCATCAAATCCAACCCTAAGGAAATTATCTCTTGCTCCCGAAATAGCATTAGCAGTAAGAACAACGATAGGTGTGTCTAGGTTTGGACTCTCCTTATCATCCTTGATTGCCTTGAAGGTTTCTGTTCCATCCATTCCCGGCATACGATAATCCAGGAAAATAAGATCATATTTTTTCTCATGCTGCTTTTCAAGACATTCCATTCCGCTTCTGGCAGATTCAAGATGTATCTTGGTAGGCTTAAGCAGTTCTCTGATAACCACATGGTTCATAGGAGTATCGTCTACAACAAGCACCTGCGCATCTGGTGCGGTAAAAGATTCTTTGTACGGCTTTCTGTCCTGTACATTCTTGTTGATCCTGCTCCTGAAATCACCAATCTTGGTATCGCCAATAACCTTCTGTGGAAGGAAGAACGTGAATGTTGAACCTTTTCCATAGACACTTTCAACTGTAACAGAACCGCCCATAAGATCCAGCAGGGAGCTTGTAATTGCAAGACCGAGTCCACTTCCTTCGACTGTCCTGTTCTTTTCTGTATCAAGTCTCTTGAACTTATCAAACAGCGTTGGTAGGTCTTCTTCCTTGATTCCCATACCTGTATCTGAAATAGCAACCTTAAGCGTGATCGTATCATTAAGGTTCATTTCGCCTGAGGCTTCGAGTGTTACACTACCCTCCTGAGTATACTTAACCGCATTATTAAGAAGGTTGACCATTATCTGACGAAGTCGCATTTCATCGCCATACAATGTATCCGGCAAATTCTCATCTACTTCAAACTTAAGCTCCAGTATCTTTTGCTCTGCCTTGATATGGATCATGTTATAGACATCATTAAGAACTGAGCTGAAATCATATTCAGCCTCAGTTATTTCCATGCTGCCCGCTTCAATCTTGGAGAAGTCAAGGATATCATTGATAAGTGATAAAAGAGTTCTTCCTGCTCCCTCAATATTCTGGGCGTATTCAAGTATCTTTTTATCCTTACATTCTCTAAGGATAACCTCATTCATACCAAGAACTGCATTGATAGGTGTTCTGATTTCATGAGACATATTTGCAAGGAAATTACTCTTTGCTTCGTTAGCTGCTTTTGCTCGTCTTTCCTCCATTCTGGCCATTTCAGTAGCTCTGAGTATTGTAATAAACTCATTCTTACTAGCAGGCTGTGAGAAGTAACGTCCCTGCGTATAATCTGCCTTGATGTCACTTATAACATCATAGCAGTCCTGATAATCTACATCTGAGAGTATTATCTTCTTCCCCATCTGTCCTATCATCTTAAGCCTGTTTTCCAGGATGATCTTGCTCTGAGGATTTTTCATTGCATTCTGTATAAGCCTTGCGTCGATCTTGACTCCTTCGAAAACTGATGAAGCTGCTGATTGCATGTTAAAAACGCCAGTTCCGTATTCATCCATAAAGAATCTGATACCGATCTGGTTAAGGCGTCTCATTGTCTCATATAGAATACTCTGATCAGTAGCTGCTGCAGATTCTGAGATGTCAAATACGATCATTGCAGGAGAAACACCGTATTTGTCTACAAGAGTCTTCACTCTTTCCACAAAATCAGCCTTAATTATCTGAACAGAGGACAGATTTACACTGATAAATTCAATTCCCATTTCATCGACAATACCACCGCCAAGGAAATAGAAAACCTGCTCCAATATGTACCAGCCAAGAGTTTCTATCATTCCTGTCTGCTCTGCCACAGGAGTAAACTCTTCTCTGTGAATATGTCCGAACTCATTATCTCTTAACTGCAAATAGGCTTCAGCAGCGCATATCTGAAGCTCGCCCTTTGTATAGATCGGGTTGAAATAAACCCTGAAATTATCATTTTCTATTCCGCGTCTTACAGCCTTTTCCACATCGGCTCTACGCAGCAGGAAATGTAAATTATCTCCTGAAAGAACATGGTCATATTCTTTATCAATAGCACTGTCTGACAAAAGAAGCAGATACTCAACACTACCAAACTGCTCTGGCGCTCTTGCTTCCAGTATAATTGCTTTTAATAAAACTTCTCTTTCTTCAACTACCCATTCTGTTTTGAAGCGCTCATATATCTGCTCGCCTATGTCATCCGCTGTGCTCTTTGTTATCTCCGGGCATAGCAAAATGAAAGTATCTGCGCTCATTCTGTAAACTTCAAAGTTCTTGCTGATACTTCCGAAATATTCCGCACAGCTTCTCAGGATTTTCTCAAATTCCTCATAACCTGTAATCTTCCTGTAAAGCTCCGCATTAGTAATTCTGATACAGATATTGTAAAAGCTTCTTTTGTACTTATAATAACTTCTGGCGTCACGAATAAAGGCGCTTCGGTTATAGACTCTGGTGGATGCATCTATCCTGTCATCATCATTTTCGAGCATCATCATAAGCCCCATGAAGCCGATGGCCTCTGCCATAAGTTCGCTTCTTATCTCAATAACCGCCATCTGAAGCGCTGTTCCAATTATGACCAGCAGTGAAAAATAAACTATTGCAGTTCTTTTCACTTTGTTAAGATCATTCCAGTATAAAAACAGCGCAACTAAGGAAAACAGAATATAGAATGCACTTATTCCGTATGCTATATAAACTCCAGGGCCTCTATGAAAATACAGATTCTTATCGATGGTAAATACAAAATCATTCAGGGGAGTTGCAAGGACCATAAGCTCCATAAAAATGAATGGAATGCTTAGCATCAGGCGAGCTCTTTTAGAGAACCTGAAAGAAACGTTACAGACAAGAATAATATACAGCGCAAAGATTGGCGCTATAGCAAAGTGTGTGAAGAAATAGATAAAATTACAAATATACAAAAAAGCAAACTTGATACCCTCAGGAAAAAAAGCAGCCTTGGACAGCTCTCCAAAAATCGCCATAAGGGAATCAAGGGCCACAATTGAACAAAGAGAGACAAAAAGCACACTTCTAAGTCGCTTTTTGCCTTTCATCAAAAGCGTATAAAAAACACATGTAATACTGATAATGATGGCAGCCAGGTTAAAGGTAATGCTGCCTATTCCCTGAAGATCAAGCATAAATCTACCCTATCATTTTTGAGGGAAAAGATCACGATACCACTTAAGAGCGTTAAGATAAGCCTCGTATACCTCATCCATATCAATATTATCCAGTACCATTAACCTTGAAACCTCTGTCCAGTCCGCATCCTCATATCTTCGTATGAAGTTAAGTATCTTCGCAAAGTCTCCCTTGTTTTCCAAAAGAGCCTCTCTTACATTCTTGGAAACCTGAACCATATTAAGAGCTTCTTCCATAGTCTTATCCAGCATGATATCAATAGCTGAGAACAGTCCCATGATAAAGAGCTCCTGTGACGCCATAGCCATCTCAAAAGGCTGTGCAAGCCCTTCTGCGAATTTCGCCCTGATCATTGAAAGCCTTGTAATCTCAGATGGTTTATCAGAACACAGTTCTTTGGTAACTGCGGTATTGATCCATCTCTTAAGCTCTTTCTGACCAAGCATGGCAGCTGCATGGCGAATAGAAGTGATGTCTGAATTAAGAGCCATTCTGTTGACCATTTCCAAAAGAGAAATAACAAGCGCCGGGTCTTTTCCGATAACATCAGCAGCCTTCTGAAGATCAAAATCAGGAGCATTAACAACATTAAGAAGTTCAACATAGTTAACCTTAAGAGGATTAACCTCTGTCTCTGACTTCTTGACAGGCATTCTAAAGAAGCTTCCTTCGTACAGGTCATAGCCGCCATCTTCCTTGAGTACCTCATAATCCTCCTGAGACTCAACATTAACAGCTATCAGCTTCACATTAGGGTAAACCTGACTGAAATATATCTTTGCTTTTGAAATGTCAATCTTTGAATGATTCAAAAGAATATAATCGCACTGACCAATAATATCTTTATATGGTTCAAAATCTGCTATCTGCAGTTTTCTGATTGCCAGCTTGTAGCCCTGTGACTTAAGCTCTTTTACTCGTTTAATATACTGCTCATTAGGAACTATTGTGTTATCCATCAAAAGGACAACTTTATTAGCTGGGACAGTACACTGAAGCGAAATCTCAGCATAAATGGAAAACTGATTAACTGGAACAAAAACTTCCTTGCCACCTGAAAGCGTACCAACTCCCATACTGCTGACCACTTCAAGTTCATGCACAGTTCCAGCGCCATCATATCTAGCACCACCTTCATAATTAGGATTTAGAAAGTGGTTTTCTTTTCTGGCAAAAACAGAATATGCGCAAACAAACATATTATCGTCAAATAATGGAATCAGTGTAGCTAGCATTTGCTGCTCCTTTCATCGAGGCAAAGACATATTCCCACTTATCTATATTTTAGCAAAAACGCACCTCTAAACAAATTAAATTCTTATAAAATTCCGTAAATATCCAATCAAAAAAGAGATTAGCAATTTCTTACTAATCTCTTTAAAAAGGTCTTTATAATGTGTCTCTACGTTTGATGTATTGAGGGTGTTCCTGAGTGCCCCTAATGTCTTTGGCATGGATGATATGAGCCCATTTATCTACGACTGCATTCTCAATATGAACACCTTCCTCTATGACTGTGTGAGCCATAATGATCGAGTTCTTGATAACAACACCCTTTTTAATGGTTACTCCACGTCCAATTATCGAATTCTCAACAGTTCCCTCAATCAGACATCCATTAGATATAAATGCATCTGAAATCTTGGCTGTCTCGAAATACTGTGTAGGACAAGAGTCTGTTGTTCTGGTATAGATAGGCCATCCAGCTCTGAAAAGCTCGCTGGCTACGTTATAATCCAGAAGTTCAAGTGAAGCCCTGTAATAATCCTGAAGGCTAAGAAGTGATGCAAAATATCCCTTATGCTGGTAGCCTCTTATATCAAGCTCATTACACTTGAGATTGATTATATCTGCAAGTGTATAGATTGAAGAAGCCTTGTGCGCAGTACGAACTAGCGATACAAATACTTCCTTACTCATGCAGTAGGTATCCATGAAGATGTTCTTTTCCTTGGCTGTACCAAGGTTCTTGTCAATGGATGAAATACCCTTCTGCCTGTTGATCTCAACTGTCTTACAGTTCTGGTAACGCTCCTTGGCATTATCAACCTTGTGATAAAGCAGTGTAACATCTGCGCCAGATGCCACGTGAGCATCAAGAAGCTGACCGTAGTCCTGCTTGTAAACCATAAAGCTTGGAGCAATAATGACATAATCCTGATGCATACGCTCGATGATATCTATATTCTCCATGTATGCACAGATGTCATTATTGTAAAGAGAATGAACATTGCTGTCCTCTGAGAACAGCATCTGGATCTTACCTCTTTTACTGTTGATATTGTAATGTCTGCCCGATCCAATGTGCTCTGTAATAGATCTTGGCCTTGAACGGATGTAAACCTGAATCCTGTTCATACCACTGTTACTCATGTTGGATATAGGAAAATCTATTACTCTGAATCTTCCGAGGAATGAAAACGAACCAATAGGTCTGTAATCGTGAAGACCTTCTACGTGAATAGAGTTATCTGCTGAAGAGACAATTCCAAAAGCTCTGTTTGCCTGCATTACTTTGTACCTCCCTTCACGTTTTCTGCCACAAGAAGAATCTCTTCACTGCCCTTTGATCCTACTTTAGCTTTTTTACCAATATGAACGTTTTCTGCCACCAAAGCTCTGGTAACAGTAGCGCCATCTTCCACCACAACTCCCGGCATCAGTACACTATCTACAACCTTGGCACCCACTCCAACAACAGCTCCTGTGAAAAGAACTGAGTTAGTAACTGAACCTTCTACTCTAACGCCCTGGGTGATATAAGCTCTTTTTATCTTGGCTTCCTTACCGATGTACTGAGGAAGTGTAGATACATCCTCTGTGTAAATAAGCCAGGAAGAATCATTTAAGTTAAGCTCATTCTTGGGATCAAGAAGATCCATGTTGGCTTCCCAAAGAGAGTCTATGGTACCAACATCCTTCCAGTATCCACTGAACTCATAAGCAAAAAGATTTCTATTTTCCCTGAGCATTCTAGGAATGATATCCTTACCAAAGTCATGATCTGATTCAGGATTGTTCATGTCCTCAACCAGCATCTTTCTCATAAGCTTCCAGCTAAAAATATAGATACCCATAGAAGCGAGATTACTCTTAGGCTTTTTGGGCTTTTCTTCGAATTCGACGATCCTGCCATTGCCATCTGTATTCATGATTCCAAAACGGCTTGCTTCTCTCATTGGAACTCCTCGAACTGCGATAGTAGCATCAGCTCCCATCTCTTTGTGGTATGCAAGCATCTTGGCATAATTCATCTTGTAAATATGATCACCAGACAGGATCAGAATATACTCCGGATTATAATTGTCGATGAAATCAATATTCTGAGAAATAGCATCAGCAGTTCCTCTGTATACGTCGAGGCCTTCATCCGCTTTTTCTCTTGGTGTCAGGACATAAACGCCACTGTCCTTGGAGTCAAGTCCCCAACGACCATCCTGAGCAACATAACTGTTCAAAAGGACAGACTCATACTGGGTCAACACTCCAACAGTGTCAATTCCGCTATTTGCACAATTACTAAGTGGAAAATCAACGATACGATACTTACCGCCGTAATACACAGCAGGCTTGGCTACTTTGTTTGTCAGATCTTTCAGTCTGCTACCACGACCGCCAGCAAGTATCATGGCAAGCATTTCGGTTTGCGCCATACACAAATCCCCCTATCCTAAATAATTGACATACATTAACGTACAAAGAAACTTCCCCGTCAGCTGACCACAGAAATCAACTGACCCTATGCATCTATGATATCACAACTATTGCACCCACGCACCCCAAAGCATTATGTAAAAGAAAGTTTTATCAAAACATCAAAGTAGCATAAATAAAAAAGGAGCCTTGAATTCGTATTGAACAGGGGTCTGTCAAGTAAACAAGTTAAATAAACAAATTAAGCATAGAAAAAAGGTGATCACTTCATAGGATGTGGTCACCCTTTTTGATTATCGAGATTATATTCAGCTTGCAATGATGACGGCCTTAGCTGTCAC
>NZ_JAFRGN010000022.1 GCF_017433805.1 Butyrivibrio sp.
GATTACTCAGCTACGTAAGGCATAAGTGCAAGATGTCTTGCTCTCTTTACAGCAGATGTAAGCTCTCTCTGGTGCTTAGCGCAGTTGCCTGTGATTCTTCTAGGAAGAATCTTGCCGCTCTCAGAAACGAACTTCTTAAGCTTAGCTGTATCCTTGTAATCGATAACATTATCCTTGCCACAGAAAACGCAAACTTTCTTTCTTCTGTGCATTCCGCCCTTTCTCCTCATAGGAGCATCGGACTTCTCAGACTTTGTGAAAGCCATGGTAATTACCTCCTAAATTAGTTAAAAGGAAGCTCCTCGTCAATTCCATCAGGAATGTTCATGAAGCCATCCCCAGCTGCTGAAGGTGCAGGCTCGCTACTTGGCATATCTGATCCGAAGTTTCCGCCATTTGAAGCAGATGAATTCTTGGATTCAGCGAACTCCTGGTCTTCCGCAACTACATCAGTTGTGTATACTTTTACGCCATCCTTGTTGGTATAGCTACCAGTCTGGATGCGTCCCGTTACGATAACTTTGGTGCCTTTTCTAAAATACTTCTCAGCAAACTCACCAGCCTTGCCAAAAGCAACAATCTGAATGAAATCAGCTGTCTGATCCTGGCTATCTCTTCTAGCGAATCTCCTGTCAACTGCGAGTGTATATCTTGCTACGCAGCTTGCTGTCTCTCCCTGAGAATATCTAACGTCGGGGTCTCTTGTGAGACGACCCATAAGTATAACTTTGTTCATATTTTCGTCCTCTTCTATTTAAGCCTCGTTCTTAACGCATAAATATCTGATGACGCCATCCATAATACGCATACGTGACTCGATCTCTGCAGGTGTTGTACCCTCAGCATCGAACTGGATGAAGTAGTAGAAGCCTTCTGTCATTTTCTCGATCTCATAAGCGAGCTTCTTCTTACCCCAATCATCTACGTTAGTAATCTGACCACCATGCTTCTCGATAGTCTTCTTAACCTTCTCGATGACTGCTGTTCTGGCATCGTCTTCGATCTTTGCACTAACAACAACGGCTAATTCGTATTTGTTCATGCTATTGTTACCTCCTTTTGGTCTCTGGCTACATTTTTCATTAATGTAGCAAGGAATTTATCACAGAATGGTATGTTATCATAATTTCGCAAGTATTGCAAGCACTTTTTTATTAATCAGATAGATTATCTGATCCCTCTGATATTCTTCTCAATGCTCTTTCTTGGAACCATTATCTGGTGCCCACACCCCATACACTTTAAGCGAAAGTCTGCCCCAACTCTGAGAACTTCCCATTCAAAGTTGCCACAAGGATGTTGTTTCTTAAGTTTTATAATGTTGCCTACCTGAATGTCCATTTAAATCTCTATTCCCTGAAGCTGTGCCAGCTCCCTGAATACTTTACCTATCTTTTCTTTTACTATAAGAGTATTCTCTGCTGCTCTTACAGAAATCTCGCTCTCATTGATAACTACCAGGTATTTGCCTCTGAAGTAGTTGATAAATGAAGCTGCAGGATAAACAGTAAGAGATGTTCCTCCAATGATTAGCATCTGAGCCCTGGCTATTGCGTCGATAGCGCCGCTTACCTGATCATCAGGAAGTCCTTCTTCATATAATGTAATATCAGGACGTATTATTCCACCGCAATTGCAGCGTGGAATAGGCTCTTTTGACTCAAAAATATAGTCTTCAGGATACTCTTTTCCACAGCTCATACAATAGTTCCTGAGTGCGCTTCCATGGATCTCATAAACCACGTTGCTGCCGGCCTTCTGATGAAGTCCGTCAATATTCTGTGTGACAATGCCTTTGAGCTTCCCCATCTGCTCCAAAGCTGCCAGATATTTGTGGGCATCGTTAGGCTCGATATTCCTGGTATCCATTTTCTGTCTGTGGAACTCGTAGTAAACCTGTGGCTCATACACAAGACAGCTGTGGCTCAAAAGATATTCCGGCTGATACTGGTCAAATCTGACGTCGTGCTGATTATATAGGCCGTCTTTACTCCTGAAATCCGGAATGCCACTTTCTGTAGAAACGCCTGCGCCGCCAAAAAATACGATGTTGTCACAGGCATCTATCATCTCTTTTAGCTTCTGTATCTGTTCTGACATGTTTCCCCCTTTCCTTATAATGATATTTGCTATAACCCTCTTAATTTCTATTTATCAGCACATCTATTTTATCATAATTTCCTGTCAAAAATGTCTATAAGATACTTCTTTTACTATATCTATTGATTAAGAAAGAGAGGCCAGGCACTTTCGTGCCCGACCTCTCCGTATTCATACTTTTGCAATTTCCCAATTATCTATGAATTACTGAAGCTTTGTTGTGTTACCAGCATCAAACATAGCCTGTCTCTCATCAATAACATCCTGGTAACCAGCATCAAGGTACTTCTGTGAAAGCTCATCGTAAAGTGCATCGAACTCTTCTGGAGCGCACATTACAAGCTGATCACGGTACTCAGGATATACTTCTTCCTTAAGAGCTGTTCCGTTCTCTGTAACTGCTTCAAGAGCGCCACCGAACAGACAGTCAACGTTAGCATAACCAGCCTCGTAAAGAGCAAGCTGTCCCTTGTAGTTAGCAAGGATGTCATCATAGAAGTCCTGAGGAAGTCCCTGAGGATTGATAGCTGCGATATCCTTCTCGATGTCGCCAAATGACTTAGAAGCTGTAACAACCATCCAGTAGTCAACGTTGTTGTTGTGACCCTGCTGCTCTTCAAGACCAGACTGATCACCAACTGCTACAGGGTTGCCATTCTCATCATAGTTGAAGTTCTTGCCTTCGATACCCCATGTCATTGTGAAGAGGTTCTCATCCTGAGCCATCCACTCAAGGTACATCTCACCAGCCTTAACTTCGTCCTCTGTAGCGTTGTTTGCGAATGCAACCATTGCACCAAAGATGTTGTTAGGACGGAATGCGTTGCTTGATCCCCATGTAGCATCCTGTGTGAACTTACCATCGCATACTACAACACCGAGCTCTGCATCTGGGTTAGCCTCATAGAATGACTGAAGAACCTGCATTGTTGATGAAACGTATCCGCTCCATGTGAATGCCTTGCCATTGATGAAGTCAGCCTCTACATCAGATGTGCTTCTGAGGTAGTACTCTGGGTTAATATATCCATCGTTGTAAAGTTCGTTGTTCCACTTAAGAAGTCTCTTCTGAGCCTCTGTTGAAAGAGCTGGGATCTGGTAGTCACCAGTTGTGCACCATGTCTTCTCATCCTGTGGATAATCTCTGAAGCTGTAGTTCTGGTCAGCGCCTGCGCCTGCTACCTTAGAACCTGAAAGAAGGTACTCATGTCCATTCTCTTTCATCTTAGCGTAAGCATCAAGAAGATCAGATGCTGTTGCAGGATATGTATCATAGCCAGCTTCCTTGAGCCAGTCCTTACGATACCATGTTACGAATGTGTAGTTTGTGTTACCATAAGGTCTCTTACCAAGAACCATATAGTCCTCATCGCCAAACTTTGTATAGCCTGTAAGGCCGTTCTCTTCCATGTTTGCCCAGTATGTAGGAGCGATTGTCTTGAACTGCTCGAGGTCGATAGGCTGAAGATATCCATCAGCTGCCCATGTAGCGAGCTTATCATAGTCGTACTCCATGCAAAGTGTAGGAAGTGTATCTGTAGAAGCGAGCATAGCGTAGTCAGTCATAACGTCTGAACGTGTGATTCCTACATACTCAACCTTTACATTGTACTTGTCACCGAAGTTCTCCTGAACCCATTTTGTCCAGTAGTTGTTCTCAACGTCTGAACATCCGTTACCAGCATCGCCTCTGTCATAAACAGCTACGCGAAGTGTAACCTGGTTGTCAAAAGGTGTCCATCCATCAATACCAGCAACTGTCTCAGCTGGTGTTTCTGCAGCTGGAGCCTCTGTTGTAGTCTCTGTTGTCTGTGTTTCTGTCTTCTGAGTCTCTGTCTCTGCTGTTGTATTAGCAGCTGTGTTGTCGCCACATCCAACGATTGTTCCTGCAACCATAGCACCTGTCAGTGTTGTAGCAAGAACCTTCTGAAGAAAATTCTTCTTCATAATTCATACCCTCCTTCTAAACGTAAGAAAATGAAATTGTATTTTATGCCATGTTGTATGGCTTAAAATCATCCTTTAACTGCACCTATCATTGTTCCCTGAACGAAGTACTTCTGAAGGAATGGATAAATAATAATGATAGGAACTGTTACGAACATAATACATGCAGCCTGCAAAACTTCTGGTGTAGACTGTGTAATTCCACCTGTATCTGCAAGTGAAGCATTCTGAGCTTCTGTAGCTGATGCAACCAGCTGGTAGAGCTTGTACTGGATCATCTTAAGATCAGATGATCTTGTGTAGTACATGTTATCAGCGTATGCATTCCAACGTCCTACTGCATAGAACAGTGACAGTGTAGCCAGGATTGGCTTGGACAGTGGAAGTACGATCTTGAAAAGTATCTGGAAGTTTGTAGCTCCATCAAGGAAAGCTGACTCCTCCAAACTGTCTGGAATAGTACTTGAGAAGTAATTCTTCATGATAAGCATGTTGTAAGGTGAGTAGATAAGTGGAAGAATCAGTACCCAAAACGTATCCAAAATATGAAGCTGATAATAAAGTATGTACTGAGGAATAATACCTGCTGAGAAGTACATAGGTACCATGAGCAGGAATGTAAGTACTGGGCGGCCTTTAAGTCTCTTTTTTGAAAGAGGATAAGCTGCGCATGTACAAACGATCATTCCCAGTAAAGTAAACAACAACGTAATCCATACAGAGAATACCATTGATTTTGTCATGGATTCGTCATGAAAAACTCTTGTAAAAGCATCAAATGTAATATCTTTTGGCCAGAAGTAAACTGACTGTGACATTACTGCTGTGTTTCCAGAAATTGATTTAGCTGCAACGTGTACAAAAGGAAGTACACATGTAGCACATAGCAATATGATGACAAGCATCATTATCGCATCACTAATTTTAAAACCGATAACGGCGTTGGCTCCACCTGAGGAGAAGCTCTCTTCGCCGGTTACTGCTTTGCTCTTTCCCATCTCAAGTCCTCCCCGTTATAGCAAGCCATCTTCGCCAAGCTTCTTGGCAATTCTATCTGATATCAGAACCAGCACAACTCCGATTACCGACTGGAACAGACCAACGGCGGTCGCCATACTGAATTTGTTATTACTGATACCTTTCTGATAGATATAAACAGCAAGCTGATACTGGAACTCTTTGACCTGAGTGTTGCCCAGCGCTGTAAGTCTCTCGAGGTTACTACCCATAACACGTCCAAGGTTCATGATAAGAAGTGTTACGATTGTGCTTCTGATACCAGGAAGTGTAATGTGAACCATTCTCTGCCAACGGTTAGCTCCGTCGATCATAGCTGCTTCATAAAGTTCACCACTGATACCTGTGATAGCTGCGAGATAGAGGATTGTGCCCCATCCCATGCCCTGCCATACACCAATGAGCAGGTAAGTAATTGCCCAGTGCCATTTCTCATTGAGGAATGGAATTCCCTGTTCAATGAGCCCTGCCTGCATCATAGCTACGTTTACAAGTCCGCTTGAAGGCTTGAACATTGTAAGAGCTACGCTACCGATGATAGCCCATGATAAAAAGTGTGGCAGATAAAGAATTGTCTGTGAAACCTTTTTGAATCTCTTGTATCTAAGCTCATTAAGAATAAGAGCCAGGATAATAGGCATTGGGAAGCCTACAAGAAGATCAGCTATGTTAAAGACAATTGAGTTTCTGAGTGCTCTGGAGAAATCCGCATCCTTGAATACCTTCTGGAATGTCTGCCATCCAACCCATTTACTGCCAGCATATCCCTTAGCAGGTTTGTAATCCATGAAAGCCATACGAAGACCAGGATATGCACCATAACTAAATACGATTACTAAAACTAACGGAATCAAGAGAAGTAGATAAAGCTGCCAATCTCGTTTTAAGGCGCTTTTCCAAGACGTGGTAACTACCACTCCCCCTTTTTTGTTTTGCTTTTTCATACCTTTATTGCCCCTTCCCCTTGTATATGCTAATCCTAAAATAATTTAGTTTGTATATCTAATCACTTAGTCAAAAAAACTTTGCATAAACAACCATTTAAAGAAAAAGTTTTAGTGCCTTATGTCCCTTTTCCCTAAAAGCTCAAGATATTTTTTGTGCACTTTTACTACTCAAACGTTTTCGCTCTTTCGTCAATTCCCCGCAAAAAAGAGTCCGTTTTCTTTCGGACCCTTTTTTCTAAATTCTAAATATAGTTATTTGTCTCTGCCTTCTGTAAGCGTCTGAGCCTGCATCCAGCCTGTATATTCCAGTATTGAAGCGTTATCCACCCTAGCCATCTTGTGTCTCCACTCGCTAGGCTGAGTGCCCATTATCTCTGAAAAATGCCTGTTATAACTAGATACAGATCTAAATCCCACCTGCTCTGATATAGAAAGAATAGACTCCTCAGTTGTTCTGAGAAGTATGCATGACTGCAGTATTCTTGTGGTGTTCAGGTAGTTGAGAGGGCTTGTATTCATGATCTCATGGAACACTCTTCTAAAGTGAGTCTGGCTCAAATGGCACATATCAGCCAGCTCTTCCATAGGAAAGTTCATCATATAATTTTCCTTAATATAGTCCAAAGCTGGTGAGATCACGATAGCATTCTCGTGTGTATCCTTGTCATCAAGTTTTTTGCCCTTGTTCTCAGAATAAACCCTCATGACTTTCATAAAAAGAGACAGCATGAGCCCCTTAACAGAGATCTGGTAGTTGATCCTCTTTTCAATAAGCTCATCCATAGCTGTTCTGATAAGGTAGTAAATATCAGGATATTCTTCCTTATTAAGGATAAGCTGGAAGTTCTGAAGCATATCCGCAAACACCTCTGCGTATGGCGAAGAGTCAGAGTACATGCCCTTTAGAAGCTCGTCTGGCTGTATAAAAATATATGACCAGAGACTAGCTTCTCCCTTATTACTATATGTAGTGTGTGGAACATTTCTGGATATAAAAGTGATATCCCCAGCCTTAAAAGGATAGGGTGTGTTGTCGAATTCGATGACTCCACTGTCAGAATGGCAGATGCCTATTTCAAGGCAGTTATGGAAGTGGAGCTTACCTGACTTAACATCCGAAATATGCCAGCGATCCCCTGTCAGCAGCAGTACCGGAAAGTTCAAAGGCAGCTCATAGTTTCTATATTCAATAACAGTCTTTTTTGGTTTCGCCATGAAAATTTCCCCCGAAAAATTTATCACGAATGCGTATATTTTACCCAATCGCCAAAATTAAGTCAAATAGTTGAAATTGCAAAGGATTTTATTTTAGTTGAAGAGACATTTCGACCATGTACTTTTATAATTTCCTCAAAATGACCATATAAGGTGGCATTCAAGGAGTAATAACAGCATGGCAAATTTAACTTATGATAAAAAAGAAGTCGAAAGCGCAATAGATTCCATTGTTAAGCGCACTATGCGTATGGATCTGACCTGGGACTGGCCAGGAGGAGTGGCTTACTACGGCGTTTGCGAAGCATATCTTGCTACAGGCAAAAAAGAATACATCGAGATGCTCAAGGAGCGTATTGATGAATATATAGAACTTGGACTCCCTTCATGGACAGTTAACACCTGCGCTATGGGACACGCCATGCTTACATTATATGAATATTCTGGAGACGAGAAGTATCTTGATATCGCCAAGAGCAAAATCGACTACCTTGAGAACGAAGCTCTCAGATTTGGTGACAACGTTCTTCAGCACACAGTCTCTGTGAATAACGATTTCCCAGAGCAGTGCTGGGCTGACACTCTTTTCATGGCAGCATTTTTCCTGTTAAGAGCAGGCGTTCTTCTCAAGGACGAGAAGCTTATTGATGATGCACTCAATCAGTATTACTGGCACATCAAATATCTTCAGGATCCTGCAACAGGTCTTTTCTATCATGGTTATAACAACATAACTGGTGACCACATGTCAGGATTTTTCTGGGGAAGAGCTAATGCTTGGGCAGCCTACACAATGTCTGAGGTTGGCAGAGTTCTTCCAGAATGCTATCTCTATCCTAAGTTCCTTGATATTGTTGGTTCTATCAACGAACAGCTGGCTTCAATCAAGTTGCTCCAGACTGAGAATGGTCTTTTCAGAACTATTCTTGATGACGAAGATTCCTACGAAGAAGTTTCTGCAAGCTGTGGTATTGCTGCAGCCATGATCAACAAGGGCAATCCTCTTCACATCAAATATATTAACAAAGCAACAAGAGGCATCCTTGACAATGTTTCTGAAGACGGCCGTGTACTCAATGTTTCCGGTGGTACAGCTGTCATGAAGGACAGAGAAGGATATCGCGGTATCTCCAGAGATTGGATCCAGGGTTGGGGACAAGGCCTTGCGCTTGCATATCTGGCTGGAATTATCAATTACGACAAAATTAGAAGCGATGGGGCGCTTTAATATATCTTGGGGGTTTTTATGGGAGCAATGAACAGTAAGGGAGGATTCACTCTTCCAGGTGAATCAGGTTATGAAAAACTAACGCTTGAACTAGCGGAAAGATGGGGCGCTGATGTAATCAGAGACAGCGATGGCACCGTCTTATCTGATGAGATTTTGAATTCAGGCTATGGAATATACTCTACAATCTGCATTATCAGAGATCATAATGAATGGGCTAAAAGAAATCCAGACAAGCTTCAGCAGACATTTCTCATGACCCAGCCAAAAACTGCAGATGATGGTTATCTTACCTTCCATCTTCTTGACGACTTTTTTGATCAGCAGTTTAAGGTTAATGATTCTGCAGATTCCATGAAATACTGGCAGGTTTTCGACCGTACTACAGGTCGTGAGATCAGCAGCAATTTCTGGACCTATGAAAAAGAAGCCGGAAATGTAACAGTCAACAATGTTATCCCTTGGCATAGATATACTGTAAGCTTCCTTGCATATCGTATTTGGGAAGAGATTTCCATGTACAATCACACCACCAATAACTGGGATAAAGAGCATCTTATGCCCATCGATCCAGTTCATCCTGAGACACAGGAATACATGACAAAATGGCTTACAGACTGGTGTGAAAATCATCCAGCAACGACTGTTGTCAGATTTACTTCCATGTTCTATAACTTCGTATGGATCTGGGGAAGCAGCGAGAAAAATCGTAATCTCTTTACAGACTGGGGTTCCTATGACTTTACTGTCAGCCCTAGAATGCTCGATTCTTTCGCTGAAAAATATGGATACAAATTAACAGCTGAAGACTTCATCAACAAAGGTTCTCTTCACGTAACACATATGCCTCCAGTTAAGACTCAGCGCGACTACATGGATTTTGTTAATTCATTTGTTGTTTCCTATGGTCGCAAGCTCGTAGATATTGTCCACGGCTATGGCAAAAAAGCTTACGTTTTCTATGATGATAGCTGGGTTGGCGTAGAACCATACAGTAACAGATTTAAAGATTTTGATTTTGATGGTCTTATCAAGTGCGTATTCTCTGGATATGAAGTTCGTCTTTGCGGCGGAGCTGATATTGATACTCACGAGATCAGACTTCATCCATATCTTTTCCCAGTTGGTCTTGGTGGACTTCCAACCTTCGCTCCTGGCGGAGATCCAACTCGTGATGCCAAGGAATACTGGAACCACACAAGAAGAGCACTTCTTCGTACCAAGATCGACAGAATCGGCCTTGGCGGATATTTACATCTTGTTGAGAATTATCCTGACTTTGTGGATTATATTGAGAAGATATCCGATGAATTCAGAACTATAAGAGATCTTCACACAGAAGGTTCTCCTGTGACCATAGGCGCAAGAGTAGCAGTTCTTCATAGCTGGGGCAAGCTTCGCAGCTGGACACTCAGCGGTCATTTCCATGAGACTTACATGAATGACCTTATTCACATAAACGAAGCTTTATCAGGACTTCCCGTTGATGTAGACTATATCAGCTTTGAAGATGCAGTTAAGACTGATCTTTCTAAGTATAAGATCATAATAAACGCAGGTGCTGCCGGAACAGCTTGGAGCGGCGGCGATAACTGGAACAATCCTGTTCTTGAAGAAGTTATTTCCAAGTGGGTATTCCAGGGTGGTACATTCATCGGCGTTAATGAACCTTCAGCTATTGAAGGTTATGACACAGCCTTCAGACTTGCTAATATTCTTGGTGTTGATAAGAATACCGTAGATAAGGTGTGTCACGGCAAGTGGAGCTACGATCTTACTACAATCGACAATCTGATCCCAGAAGGCGCTTATATTCCTAAGAGATGCAGCGTTCATCTGACAGACGGAAAAGCTAAGGTTATTCTGGAAAGAGATGGAGAGCCAGTATTTACTGTAAATGACTTTGGAAAGGGAAAAGGTATCTATTTATCTACCTTTGAGACTACTCCTGTTAACAACAGACTACTTTTCAATATTCTTCTTTTTGCAGCTGGTCTTCCACAGGATGAGAAATATATCACAGATAATGCCAATACAGAATGTGCTTACTTTGCAGCATCACGTAAGCTTATTGTTATCAACAACTCTGATACCAAGCAGAGCACTTCAGTGAAAACTGAGTCTGGCGTTCAGAAATTCAAAGATATAGCGCCTTTTGACACAGTAATTAAACAGCTATAACTCATTTTCTATATTCCATATAGCAAAAAGAGCGGTGATTCCTCCCAAATTTATGTCACCGCTCTTTTTCTATGCAAAAATATCTTAATTAATTAAAATCCAGCCTTTTTGAGAAGATCAGCCATTGATGTTGTAGCTTCTCCATCGCTTTCATATTCAATCTTCTCTTCTGTAATCTCTGTAGCAGCAATCTCTTCAAGTGCCTTCATACTAAGACTAAGCTTACCGTCCTTGATAGCTGTTACCTTAACTTTAACCTTCTGTCCAACCTTAAGAACAGATGAAGGATGAGCAATTCTCTGATTGCAGATCTGAGAAATATGAACAAGACCTGTCATACCATTTCCCAAATTAACGAATGCTCCGTAGTTCTGAAGACTCTCAACTACGCCCTCTGTAACGAGACCAACCTCAACGTTAGAGATCATCTCAGCTCTTCTGGCATCAGCCTGCTCTCTAAGATACTCTCTTGCTGAAAGAACAAGCTTACCAGCTTCCTTATCAGCTGTAATAACCTTAACCTTAAGTGTCTTGCCAACATACTCAGCAAGCTGATCCTCTTCTACAAACTGAAGATCAAGCTTGGATGCTGGGATAAATCCTCTGATTCCCTCTAAAAATGCAACGCATCCAGCCTTAACAGCTTCTGATACCTTAACATCAACATATGTACCAGCGTCCATAAGCTCCTTAAGCTTATCCCAGGATAAAACCTGATTAGCTTCCTTCTTGGACAACAGGATGTTTCCGTTACCATCATCTGTACTAATGACTGTTGCGGAAACCTCGTCTCCAACATGAACGTCTCTATGTACTGAGAACTTAGGATCATCACTCATATCCTCTACTTTGATAATTCCCTGAGTGTAGTACTTAAGATCCAGTGTAATCTCTGTATCAGAAATATCTATAACTGTTCCTTCAAGGATATCTCCTTCCTTAACCTTTCTAAAGGATCTGTCTATCTCATCCTTGAAATCATTCATTGTCTCTTCTGGCATAGTAATACCTCCCCGAATATAATATTCATTCCCTAAATATATGCTACTTAGGCGATACAAGATAGATTATATCACAGTATATCAGGATATACTCACTATTCTCATTTTAGACAATAAAAAAGCTTACGAAAGTTAATTCGTAAGCTCTTAGAGGTGACAGGCGGATTTGAACCGTCGATCAGGGTGTTGCAGACCCACGCCTTACCACTTGGCTATGTCACCATATTCATTTGAATGACTCCGACGAGAATCGAACTCGTGTTACCGCCGTGAAAGGGCGATGTCTTGACCGCTTGACCACGGAGCCGTAATAGAACTGATTCAACATCAAAGCTATCTTTGATAAGCTCCCCAAGTAGGACTCGAACCTACGACACTTCGGTTAACAGCCGAATGCTCTACCGACTGAGCTATTGAGGAATACA
>NZ_JAFRGN010000023.1 GCF_017433805.1 Butyrivibrio sp.
CAGTATCCTCAGGGCTTTTTATTTGGTAAATACAAACCCTATAACGGGGTTATGCAGCAATATCTTTTCTTTTATTCTAGAAGTAATGGTCTATAATGGCATGAACAAAGGCAGCGCCTCGTGCGCTGCCTTTTCGTATCTAAACCTTTATATCAACTATTCTTGAGTACTGTAATAAGTCCTTCGTAGTCTGCATCTCCGCGAAGCTGCTTGTATTCATAGTTCCAAAGTTCGTTAACTTTGCTTTCCACTTCCTCTTGGGACATATCTACAGCGGTACAATTGTAATAAAATGACTCGGAGTATGACATATCTTTGTTGGCGTCAAGCTCTTCATCAGAAGGAACACCATCCTTGTCCTTATCTTCAAAGAAGTTTGTTTTTTCGTAATAAGAGGTTACTATTTCCTGACCTTCACGTGGCATCATGAAGTAGGCGTAGCGGATTGCACCGGCGTAGTCTGAATTCTCATTTAAGTAAACATTTTTGCCAGGTGCATATTCGTAGCCATAATTACCCATTGCGCCCCAGCCCCATTTCTGCATGAGGCAGTGGATGTGGCCATTTTCAAAGGTGAAGAGGGATACACTACTGGCACCATTTATTATTAGTTCTGGAATAGCATCACCGTTGCCATCAACAAGGCCGTATGCGTAGTCATATTCGCTGTTAGCAAGGTTGTAAAGCTTGGCAACCTGGGCATAAGCCTCATTATAGGTGTTGTATACTGCATCAGTATTGTTGCCAAGCAGGGCTTTCTTAATCTTGCCAAGAGTTATATCACCATCAATCATTTTCTCGATTGCTTCATCAGCTTCACACTGTTCGTAGTAATAGTTTGAATCAACTGATTCAAAAAGTGTAAGGTGTCGACCATCGTCAGAATCACCGATGCATACAATATCTTTTCTACCATCGGCATTGAAATCAAAGAAACCAATTGCGGCTATGTCTTTAATTTGAACAAGCTTATCATTTCTGGTTCCTGAAAGAGTACCTGTTGCGACCTCGTTGCCATCCTTGGTCAATATGAAACGAGCTGCGCTTGAATAGCCTTTGTAGGTAACGAAACGAAGGGTATCGCCATTATCATTTAAATCAATGTCAAAAGTCTGGTCTGGATCACAACCCTCATCCCACTGAATGGCATTGGATTTGACTACAAGTCCATCAACATCTTTTGTAAGGGTAACAATCCTGTCTGCGGATCTGCCTATATGGGAATCGTCATTCATCTGAAAGCGAAGAGTATAGTCGTTTCCATCTTTTTGGCCAGAGACACATTTATATTCTTTGTCTTCATAACTCCAATGGTAGTTATAGAATGAATCATATTTATCCATATAAGTCCAGTGAAGAGTACGTCTATCAGAATTAAGGGCTTCACCAGTATGCTTTAAGGCAAAATCTTCAAGGTCAGGTCTTCTTACTATAACGAAGTGATCGCTGATAAAGAAGTCATAATTAGTTAATTTCTGATAGTCTTTTACTTCCTCTGTTTCGCCATCTTTTTCGTTGTAAGCATTTATTCCGCCTCCGGCTGCCACAACAACATCCCAGTCGATTTGAGAAGTATTGCTAAAAGACTTGGTTAGAAATCCGTTGTACTCAGGTGTGTTGAAAAGAGCTGTAAACTCGTCAAGTTCTTCTCTTGTTACAACGTTTGGATCAACTACAGGAGCTTCGGTAGAGGCGGTAGTTGACTCATTTTCTGTGGGTTTTGTAGAAACAGAAGTGTTTGAATCTGTAGAACTGCTCTGAGAAGCTTCGGCTGTTGGAGCTGCATCGCTATTTTCAGTAACTGCAGCATTGCCACATCCAGCTAATAAAAGAGTCAGTGCAAGTGTAGGAATAATATGTTTGAAATTCATATTATGTCTCGCTTTCTTATGTATGTGTTTTCTGAAGTTTGACGCTAAAGAAAACATCCTTATCTATAATAATAAACAATCCTTTAATTGCAAATGTTGAGCCCCAAAAAGAATTGTGATTATCAAAAATAATTATAGTTCACTGCATCGAAATTAGAGTAATTCCAATTTCCGATGTCTAAATAAATAGTTATTGGAATAAAATGCATCGAAAAAGAATAAAACAGAAAAAGCGATGTATAAATCTAGCTATTCAAGGATCTTTATGGCATCGGAATATAAGAGGTGGTCAAATTTTGATGCAATAGCCAGACTGCTCTCTGTCCCCAAAGCATCGATATCGGATGAATTTACAATAATTGATGCATACAAGTGCAGATTAATCGTGTTACAAGTTGAGCCAATAATGAAATAAGTACAGGCAAGCTCTTTGATATATTTGTACATATACAACTTGCCAAAATTGTACATATTAGTCATTGACGTGGCATTTGCAATCACACTACAATGATAGACGTATTGAGGGGCTTAAATATAATCACAAAATGTGTACAACTTGCCATAAAGAATACAAGTTTGAGACATGTCCGGTAATACTACTAACAAATCAGCCCAGTAATACATCAATAAATATGATCGAGTGGTGATCTCATTGGCTAAGTATCAGAAGATTATAGATTGGATAAATGAGAATATAGACAGTGGAAGGCTCGGATCAGGGGACAAGATTCCTTCTGAGAATGAGCTGTGCGAGAAGTTTGGGTTGAGCAGACAGACCGTCAGACATGCTATCTGTCAACTGGCTGAGGACGGAGTGCTTGAGAGCAGGCGCGGAAGCGGAACTTACGTAGCTGACCAGCATGCTGAGGATGGCAATAAGTCGGTGGTGGCGGTTGTTACAACCTACGTTGATGACTACATTTTCCCCAGCACCATCAGAGGAATCGAGAGTACACTTAGTGCCAAGGGCTATTCCATGCAGCTTTCTTTTACCAACAATACAACTGGTAAAGAGAGACAGATTCTGGAAGACCTGCTAGATAGGAATGATGTGGCCGGTGTTATCATGGAGCCAGTTAAGAGCGCACTTCCTAATCCCAACATAGGTCTTTACCGCAAACTCATCGACAAGGGAATGAAATTTCTTTTTATAAACAGCTATTATCCTGAGCTTGATATGCCTCACGTTTCTATCAACGACGAGGAGAGTGCCTACAGAGCAGTTAAGGCCCTGGCAGAAGCTGGACACAAGAGCATCGGATGTGTACTCAAGCTTGACGATGGACAGGGAAGAGAGAGATACCGTGGATATTTACGCGCAATGACAGAGTGCGGTCTTTCTTTTACCTATGACCATGTGAACTGGGTGGACACCATAGATATCAAGGATGGTAAAAGAGCTCTCTCAAGAGTAAGAGAAAGACTCAAGGGCTGCACTGCAGTGTTCTGCTACAACGATCAGGTGGCGGGGCTTCTCATGCAGGTTCTCATAGATAATGGAATGAAGCTTCCAAGGGATATGTCAGTAATTGGAATGGACGATTCAGACATGGCCAAGATCGGAGTTAACGGAGTGGCTATTTCTTCGATTCCACATCCTAAGGCAAGGCTTGGTGAGAAGGCAGCACAGAACATGATACGTCTCATACACAGTAGCAGTAAGTTTGGAAGCGCTACCTACGAGTTTACAGAGGACGTTATTTTAAGGGATTCAGTTAGAACAATCTAATGAACATAAAGAGTAAGAGGATAAAAAGGAGAGAATGATTATGGGTGATGTAAAAAGTTTGATTGCTGAGGGCAAGACACTTCTTGGTATCGAGTTTGGTTCAACAAGAATCAAAGCGGTACTCACAGACTATGAGTATAATCCAATCGCATCCGGCTCACACGGCTGGGAGAACAGACTGGACAACGGTATCTGGACATATACTCTTGATGATGTATGGACAGGACTTCAGGACTGCTACCAGAAGCTGGCAGAGGATGTTGAGAAGCAGTACGGGGAGAAGCTTGTCAAGATCGGAGCTATGGGCTTTTCAGCTATGATGCATGGCTACATGGCTTTTGATAAGGATGGAGAGCTTCTTGTTCCTTTCAGAACATGGAGAAACACAATTACAGAAAAGGCTTCTGACGAGCTTACAGAGCTCTTCGGATATCATATTCCACAGAGATGGAGCATTGCTCACCTCTATCAGGCAATTCTTAATGGTGAGGAGCACATCTCCAAGATCGACTTCTTCACAACACTTGCCGGCTACATTCACTGGCAGCTCACAGGCGAGAAGGTTCTGGGCGTAGGCGATGCATCAGGTATGTTCCCTATCGATTCCAAGACATGTGATTACAACCAGAAGATGCTTGATCAGTTCGACGAGCTCATCGCACCTAAGAACCTTGGCTGGAAGATCAGAGACGTACTTCCTAAGTCACTTCCTGCAGGTGCTGCAGCAGGTACCCTATCAGCAGAAGGAGCTAAAAAGCTTGATCCTACCGGAACTCTTCAGGCAGGCGTACCTGTATGTCCTCCAGAGGGAGATGCTGGAACTGGTATGGTTGCTACAAACTCAGTTGGTGTTAGAACAGGTAACATCTCAGCGGGTACTTCAGTATTCTCAATGGTAGTTCTGGAGCACAGCCTTTCAAAGGCATATCCTGAGCTTGACCTTGTAACAACTCCAAGTGGTGAGGAAGTTGCTATGGTACACTGCAACAACTGTACTTCAGATCTCAATGCATGGGTAGGACTCTTCAGAGAGTTTGCAGGTGCGATCGGACAGGATATCGACGACGATACACTTTACGGAACACTTTATCGCAAGGCTATGGAAGGCGACGCAGACTGCGGCGGACTTCTTGCATATAACTACTTCTCAGGCGAGAGCATCACAGGCTTCAACGAGGGAAGACCTCTCTTTGTAAGAAGACCTGATGATAAGTTCAACCTTTCTAACTTCATGAGAACACATCTTTACACAGCACTTGGTGCCCTTAAGGCAGGTAACGATATCCTTATGAAGGAAGAGAACGTTAAGGCTGACTTCTTCTTTGGTCAGGGCGGTTTCTTCAAGATTAGAGGCGTTGGTGACAGAGTAATGGCTGCAGCTCTTGATACTCCTATCAAGCTTATGGAGACAGCAGGAGAGGGCGGCCCATGGGGACAGGCTATCCTTGCAGGCTTCATGCTTCAGACGTCAGCAGGCGAGACTCTTGAGAACGTCCTTAACAACAAAGTATTCGGATCTGGTAAGGTTGAGACCTTCGAGCCAGTTAAGGCTGATGCAGAGGGCTTTGATGAGTTCATGAAAGA
>NZ_JAFRGN010000024.1 GCF_017433805.1 Butyrivibrio sp.
CATTATTGAGGACATTAAATTTGCAAGAGCATTGAAAGGGAGACAGAGATGACGGTAAGAGAATTACTAATAAATAGAGCAAGAGAAGATAAGCAATACAACCTAAGACTTGTGGAAAATGACATAAACATGAGCTATAGAGAACTCTTATGTCATGCATCTGTAATAGCGAATAGGTATGCAGATGAAGGAGTTAAAAAAGGTGACCTTATTCTGATACAGGCAGTTGAGCCAATCTATACTTTCATGGGATTTTGGGGAGCAATCCTTATAGGCGCTATACCGGCTCTTTATCCTATTGGTGCTGACATTAAGCAGCATATTCCTGCGATTACATCTCTTTGTAAACAGTTTGATATTAAGTACATTTATTCAGATATGATGCTTGGAGAAGCACTCTCTAAGGCTATGAAAGAGAAGATCATAATCCCTTCCGAATATGCAAGCCTTGCAGATAAAACTCCTGATTATGAAGCTTTTGAAAACATTGCCATTTCTGAAGATGATACTGCTGTACTTCAGTTTTCATCAGGCTCAACAGGAAATCCTAAAGGGGTTCTTCTGACCAATAAAAACGTAGTGGCTAATGCCCTTGCAACAGCTAGTAGAATCGATCTTGGCCATGAGGATAATGTATTTAACTGGCTTCCTCTTTCGCATGACTTTGCAATTCTTGCCATGCATATGTGTCCGATTGCCTTTGGCTCTGACCAGATATGCATGAAGCCAACGACATTCCTCAGAAGCCCTGCTATTTGGGCTCAGACCGCTTCTAAATATGGCGCAACCTTCTCACCTATGCCTAATTTTGCCATGAATCTGATAATGAAGACATTTAAGGCAGAAGACTATAAGGATGTTGATCTTAGCGGTTTTAAGGGGGCAGTAAGTGCCGGTGAAGGTATTTCAGCCTATAGCTGTGACATGTTCTGGAAAACACTCTCTCCTTATGGCTTTAAGGAAAGTGCGGTTATTCCTGCGTATGGCCTTGCAGAAGCTACAGTAACTGTTTCTCTTGGTAATCCCAAGGAAGCAAGAAATACCTACTATGTTGCTGCAGACGCTGTTGTTGGCGATGCTATCCTTGGAAAAGAAAAAAGAGATGGCGCAAGACTCATAATGGGCTGCGGTAAGCTAATAGACTGTAACGAAGTATTTATTTGCGACGATGACTACAGAGTTCTTGAAGATGGCCATGTGGGAAATATCATGGTTCACGGGGATAATGTGACTATAGGCTATTACAAAAATCCTGAGGCTTCCAAGGCTATTCTTCGCCCAAATGGGGATCTCGATACAGGCGATATTGGCTTTATGGTAGATGGGGAGATATTCATCAGCGGACGCCGCAAGGAGATGATTATTATTAACGGCAGAAATTATTTTTCTGCTGATATAGAGGCTACTGTAAGAGGCGCTGTTAAGGCCCTTTCAGAGAGACCACTTGCAGCTTTTCAGGTTCACGACTCTGTGTCAGATACAGAAAAACTGTATATTGCAGTTGAGAGTACAGACCCTGCCGAGGAAGCTATGGCCAAAGATATCCAGACAGCGATCCTTTCAAGACTACATATACCTTGCGAGAAGGTTGTATTTTTATCTGAACTTCCTAAGACTGCCAGCGGAAAGATCAGATATTATCTTCTCACAAGAAAGTTTGAGGAAGAGAAGAATGATCTTAAGGAAAGACTAGTTAAGATCATCTCTAAGTCAATGGAAGAGGAAATGACAGAGAGTGACTTTGACAGACCTTTTGCTGAGCTTGGAATTGATTCTATCGGTATAGAAGAAATGTTCAAGGATATTGAAAATGAGTTTGGTGTAAGCCTCACAGTGGATGTTCTGTGGAGTTATCCTACCCTCAACAAACTCATGGATTTTCTTAAGGACAAGGTAAAAGATATAAAAAACGCGCCAGCTATTACAGCAGTAAAAGAAGAAAAATCCAATGATGTATCAGATGATGATATTGCTGTTGTTTCCATGGCATGTCATTTCCCGGGAGAAAGTGATTCACCTGATAAGTACTGGGATATGCTCATAAATGGCACAGATACGATAGATTATCCTGATGAGTCTAGAGCAAAACTCATAGGAAATAACGAAATAAATGCTCTTAAGGCGGGCTATATAAAAGATGTGGATAAGTTTGACTGCAGAAAATATGGTATAACCCCCAAGGAAGCAATCAAGATGGATCCTCAGCAGAGAATCCTTATAAGGACCACTTCCGAACTTATGATAAACAGTGGAAAAGCAGAAAAAGACTTCGACGGCAGCAATACCGGAGTATACATAGGTCTTTCTAATCATGATTATTCTTCACTTTTTGAAGAAAAAGACAAGGATTTGTATTACAGCACCGGTAATTCCACCAGCATAATTGCAAACAGACTATCATATGTCTTTAATCTGACAGGTCCTAGTATAGCAATCGATACAGCCTGTTCTTCATCACTTGTTGCTCTTCATATGGGCGCTAATGCTATTAGAGATGGAGAGTGCAAACAGGCAATCTGCGGAGGCGTAAATATTTTGCTGGAACCTCAGATTTCTGAGGCCTTTAAAAATGCCAATATGTTATCCCCTGATTCTAAATGCAAAACCTGCGATGAATCTGCTAATGGCTATGTAAGGGGCGAAGGCTGCGGAGCTGTTTTGTTAAAACGCTATTCTGATGCTGTTAAGGATGGGGATAATATCTATGCAGTTGTGGCAGGCTCTGCTGTTAATCAGGATGCAAGGAGTAACGGACTTACTGCGCCAAATGGAAAGGCTCAGGAAGATGTCATAGGCAGCGCTCTTAAGAGGGCAGGACTACAGCCGGAAGATGTTGATTATATTGAACTTCATGGAACCGGAACCAAGCTTGGAGACCCTATAGAACTTAATTCAATCAACAGTGTATTTGGTAAGTCACTTCAGAATGAGGGTAAAGATTTATATGTGGGCTCTGTTAAAACAAATATAGGTCATCTTGAGTCGGCAGCAGGCGTAGCTAGTTTTATTAAGGCTGTAATGATCCTGTCAAACGGTAGGATTCCAAAGAGTCTTAACTATAATAAGAAAAATCCTTATATCAAGACTGTGGATAACATTCTGGTCGCAGATGGAGAGGCTGACAAAGCTCCAAAAGTAGTTGGAATCAGCTCTTTTGGCTTTGGCGGAACAAACTGCCATATGATATTAAAATCAAGTGGACTTCAGGATACATCACGACTTAATACTGAACTTGAAAAGGGAGAAAGCTATTTTATTACTCGCAGTACTAGTGCTGCAGAAGATGGTATGACTTCCTCAAAAGGGATAAAAGATATTGTTTATAATGCCCTTTCAAGGGCAACTGCCTATCCTGTCGAGACACTTCATGATGAGGATAAACTTCAGTTTGATCTTGGAATAGATTCAATAATGATGGGCGAACTGGTATCTGACCTTATGAGTATTTTCTCTTTTGACAGGGGACAGGTACAGGGATTTATTGCAGCAGCATCAGCAGAAGATACCACCATAAGTGACCTTGTTAAGATCATAGAAAAAGCTGGTGGTGCTCCTGTAGTTGTGGCTGAGACTAAGATAGAACCTGCAGTTTCAAAAACTGTGATTGTAAGTGCTCCTGCAGCAGAAGATGGCAACAGGACTGAAATACAGCCTGAGACATCTGTATCTGAGTTTGAGGAGTATAAGACTATTCACAACAGGCTACAGAACGTAGCGAGCAATCCATACTACAAGGTTAATTACGCTGTTCCAAGAGATGTTATTGAGACTGATGACGGGCAGAAGATCAATTATTCTACATACAACTATGTTGGTCTAAACGGCAACAAAGACGTAATAAGAGCAGCTCAGGAAGCTGTGGAGAAGTACGGAACTTCAGTATCCGGAAGCCGTATGATCTCAGGAGAAATTGACCTTCATAGAAAGCTTGAAAACGCGATCACTGAGTTTCTTGGAACTGAAGATACTATTGTGTATATCGGAGGCTATACCACAAATGTCAGCGCGATCAGCACTGTTGTGTCATCTGAGGACCTGATACTACACGATAGCCTTTCTCATAACAGTATCATAACCGGTTGCAGACTATCTGGCGCAAAGCGTATGAGCTTTAAGCATAATGATATGGAATCACTCGAGGATGCTCTTAAGAGGGTTAGGAAGTTTTATCGAAGAGTTCTTATAGTTGTAGAAGGCGTCTACAGCATGGATGGCGATATCTGTAACCTTCCGGAACTTATCAGGCTCAAAAAGAAATATGGAGCTCTTTTGATGGTTGATGAAGCTCACTCTCTTGGCACAATAGGAGACTGCGGAAGAGGTGTAGGAAGTTATTATAACGTTGACAGAAGAGATGTTGATCTGTGGATGGGAACTATGAGTAAGTCCCTTGCAAGCTGCGGAGGTTATATTTCAGGATCCAAAGAAATAGTTGAGCTATTAAAATATACTTCTGACGGATTTATGTTCAGCGTTGGAATATCTCCTTCAAATGCGGCAGCAGCTCTTGAGGCACTAAATATTCTCAAAAAGTCTCCTGAGCTTGTGGATAAACTTGAACAGAACAGCAGATTTTTCTTAAATGCTATGAGAGAAAAGGGACTTGATACCGGACTTGCCCAGGGAACAGCTGTTGTTCCTTGCATCATCAAGGATTCCAATAAATGCATGGAAATATCTCAGAAGCTGTACAAAAAGGGAATCAATGTTATGCCTATTGTTTATCCTGCTGTTTCAGAAGAAGAAGCGAGACTAAGGTTCTTTATCTCCAGTGAGCACACACAGGAGGAGATGAAGTATACAGTAGACATTCTGGCAAGGCTACTCAAGGGCGATGTCAACATGGTTGAATAGTTGGCTCAAATCTGCTACAATGTGCAATGGACTTTTGTAATTATATAGGGATTACTATGCCCTTTTTTACATATAATACTAGGCCAAATCCTTATGCATTGGGAGAATTAAAATGAGTATTATTGACAAGATTATTGGAACACACAGTGAGAGAGAGCTTAAGCGTATCCGCAGTACTGTAGATGCTATTGAGGCAATGCAGCCACAGATGCAGGCTCTTTCTGATGAGGAGCTTAGAGGCAAGACTGAAGAGTTCAAGAAGAGACTTGCAGATGGTCAGACTCTTGATGACATCATGCCAGAGGCTTACGCAGTAGTTCGTGAGGCTGGTAAGAGAGTCCTTGGAATGGAGCACTTCAGAGTACAGCTTATTGGTGGTGTTATCCTCCATCAGGGCCGTATTGCCGAGATGAGAACTGGTGAAGGTAAGACCCTCGTGGCTACACTTCCTTCATATCTTGATGCTCTTGCTGGTAAGGGTGTTCATGTCGTAACAGTTAACGATTACCTTGCTAAGCGTGACTCAGAGTGGATGGGTAAGATTCATGAGTTCTTAGGTCTAACTGTTGGTGTTGTTCTTAACAGCATGACTTCAGAAGAGAGACGTGCAGCCTATAACTGCGATATTACATATGTAACCAATAATGAACTGGGATTTGATTATCTTCGTGATAACATGGCTATCTACAAGGAACAGTGCGTTCTTCGTGGTCTTAACTATGCCATCATCGATGAGATTGACTCTATCCTTATTGATGAAGCCAGAACTCCTCTTATCATTTCTGGTCAGAGTGACAAGTCAACCAAGCTTTATGAGGCTTGCGATGTTCTTGCCAAGCAGATGACTCGTGGTGAGGATATGGAAGACCTGACCAAGATGGATGCCATCATGGGCGTTGAGAGAGAAGAGACTGGTGATTTCATTGTCAATGAAAAAGATAAGATCGTAAACCTTACAGCGCAGGGTGTTTCCAAGGTTGAGAGATTCTTCCGTATAGAGAACCTTGCTGATCCTGAGAACCTTGAGATCCAGCACAACATTATCCTTGCTCTTCGTGCTAATAACCTTATGCAGAAGGATCATGATTATATTGTTAAGGATGACGAAGTCCTCATCGTTGATGAGTTCACAGGTCGTGTAATGCCTGGCCGTCGTTATTCAGATGGTCTCCACCAGGCTATTGAAGCCAAGGAGCATGTTAAGGTTAAGAGAGAGTCCAAGACTCTTGCTACTATTACTTTCCAGAACTTCTTTAACAAGTTCGAGAAGAAGTGCGGTATGACTGGTACTGCTCTTACTGAGGAAAGAGAGTTCCGTGATATTTACGGACTTGATGTTATCGAGATTCCTACTAACGAGCCTGTTATCAGAATAGATCATCAGGATGCTGTATATAAGACCAAAAAAGAGAAGCTCAATGCTATCTGTGACGCAGTGGTAGAAGCTCATGCTAAGGGACAGCCTGTACTTGTTGGTACTATCACTATTGAGTCTTCTGAGGAAATCAGTAAGCTTCTCAAAAAGCGTGGTATTCAGCATCAGGTACTTAATGCCAAGTTCCATGAGATGGAGGCTGAGATTGTTGCAGAGGCCGGCAGAAAGGGCGCTGTTACAATTGCTACCAACATGGCAGGACGTGGTACAGATATCAAGCTTGATGAGGAAGCAAGAGCAGCCGGCGGTCTTAAGATAATTGGTACTGAGAGACATGAATCAAGACGAATTGATAACCAGCTCCGTGGACGTGCAGGTCGTCAGGGTGATCCAGGTGAATCCAAGTTCTATCTTTCACTTGAGGATAACCTCATGAGACTGTTCGGTTCAGAGAGACTTATTGCGATGTTCAATGCGCTTAAGATTCCTGATGGACAGGAAATCGAGCACTCATCTCTTTCTAAGGCAATTGAGTCTGCACAGAAGAAGATTGAGTCTAACAACTATGGTATACGTAAGAACCTTCTTGAGTATGACCAGGTTAACAACGAGCAGAGAGAGATCATCTATGCAGAGCGTAAGAAGGTTCTTGATGGAGAATCACTTCGCGATTCTATCTACAAGATGATCACTGATATTGTAGAAGCTGATGTTCAGACAGTTGTAGGTGAGGAGTCAGATCCAGATAACTGGAATCTCCAGGAGCTTAATGAGCTTCTTTTACCTACTATTCCTCTTAAGAAGATCAACAGAGGACGTATTGATAACCTCACTAAGAGTGGTCTTGCTCAGCAGCTCAAGGAAGAGGCTGTTAAGCTCTATGAGGCTAAAGAGGCTGAGTTCCCTGAGCCAGAGACAATCCGTGAGATCGAGCGAGTTATTCTCCTCAAGGTTATCGACAGAAAGTGGATGGATCATATCGATGATATGGATCAGCTCCGTCAGGGTATTGGACTTCAGGCTTATGGCCAGAGAGATCCTAAGATTGAGTACAAGCTTGCTGGTTATGAGATGTTCGATGACATGACCAAGGCTATCAGAGAGGATACAGTTAGACTTCTGTTCCACGTTCACATCGAAGAGAGAGTCGAGCGTGAGCAGGTTGCCAAGGTTACAGGAACTAACAAGGATGATTCAATTGCTAAGGCTCCAGTTAAGAGAGTTGAAGCTAAGGTTTATCCAAATGATCCATGCCCATGTGGAAGCGGCAAGAAGTACAAGAATTGCCACGGTAAGGTATAATACAAACTTTTGGCAATTGTGTTTTAGTTATCATATAGAAATGGAGTTTTTATGGTAGTTTTAGATCAGATGAAGGTTGAGATTCAGAACCTGCAGGGAACCCTTAAAGAGGTTACGGCATCATTGGATCTCGACAACAAGAAGAAGATAATCGAAGAGCTTTCACGTGAGATGGAAGAGCCTGGTTTTTGGGATAATGCAGAGAAGGCCAACAAGAAGACCAAGGACCTCAAGAACATGCAGGACCTTGTCGCTAACATTGAGAAGCTCAACAATCAGTACACAGATATCATCGACCTCATTGATATGCAGAATGCAGAGGGTGTAGATGATGATGATATGGCTGCAGAGATCAGATCAGAGCTTGATGATTTCGAGACAACTCTTGAGGACATCAGAATCAGCAATCTTCTCAATCAGCCTTACGACAAATATGACGTAATCCTCAGACTTAATGCTGGCGCAGGCGGTACAGAGGCTTGTGACTGGGCATCAATGCTCTATAGAATGTACACCAGATGGGCAGAGCGAAAGGGCTTTACTACAGAAGTTCTTGATCTCCTTGATGGCGATGAAGCCGGAATCAAGTCAGTTACATTCCAGATTTCCGGAACTAATGCTTATGGACTTCTTAAGTCTGAGCACGGTGTACACAGACTTGTTCGTATCAGTCCTTTCAATGCACAGGCTAAGAGACAGACTTCCTTCGTATCATGCGACGTAATGCCTGATATCGAGGAAGATGTAGATATCGAGATCAATCCAGATGACCTGAGAATTGATACATATCGTTCATCAGGTGCCGGTGGACAGCACATCAACAAGACATCATCTGCTGTTCGTATCACTCATATCCCTACAGGCGTAGTTGTTGCCTGCCAGAATGAGCGTTCACAGTTCCAGAACAAGGACAAGGCTATGCAGATGTTGAAGGCTAAGCTTTTCATCATGAAACAGGAAGAACAGGCTGCTAAGCTTGCTGGTATCCGTGGTGAGGTTATGGATAACGCCTGGGGTAGCCAGATTCGTTCATACGTACTTCAGCCATACACAATGGTTAACGATACGCGTACAGGCTTCAAGGCTTCTAACGCTGACGGAGTACTTGATGGTGAGCTTGATCCATTCATCAATGCATACCTTAAGTGGCTCGCTACAGGTGGTAAGCCAGTTGGAGACACATCAGAAGAATAATATGTTGAATAATATGGGCTTCGCTGTGATGAGCAGTGGAGCTCTTTTTATACAAAATAGAAAAATAAGAATTTATAATATGCTGAAAATGTTATGGATTATGATGAGTATCAGACATAGAATATACTCATGACAAAGCATTATTATACATGTTGGAGGAAATAGTTATGTTTAGTTTAAGTGAGAGAAAACAAGAAAGACTTTTAAAGCCTGTTTTAGAAAATGAGATTGTTTCTGACAGAGCTTACAATATGTATCTTGGCGGAGTTGTAGCTTATGGACTGCTCGTTAATATCCTGATATGTTCTAAGCTTACACCTTTTGCCCTTAGCCTTAATCCTATAGTGTTGATAGTGGGCTATATTGTTAGTGCTCTTGCCGGAACAATTATTTCTGCTAAGAGTAATAATCCTCTTGTAAGCTTTTTGGGTTATAACCTGGTTGTAGTTCCTGCAGGAATTGTTGTTTCAACAGTGGTTTATTACTATGGAGGACTTAGCTCACTGGTAGTACTTCAGGCAATTACTTACACCGCAGGAATCACTGTAGTTATGGTTTGCCTTAGTATTCTTAAGCCTGAGTTTTTCTCCAAGCTTCATGGAATATTATTCGGAGACTTGCTTGGACTTATAGTTGTAGAGCTTGTTCTGATGCTCTTTGGAGTTCGCCAGAACGTATCAGCTTTGATCGGTGCAGTTATTTTTTCACTGTACATTGGATATGACTACTGGAAAGCTCAGCAGTATCCTAAGACTGTCGATAACGCTGTAGACAGCGCACTTGATATCTATCTTGATATTATCAACCTGTTCATGAGAATCTTGAGTATTCTTGGAAATGGTAAGTCATCAAAGAAGAACAGCTTCTAAGATGGCATAAGGAAAGACCTCAAAGCATACGCTTTGGGGTCTTTTAGTGTCTTTGCAATATTTTCTTTATACCACCACAACCTTATTTCTGCCAGTGTTCTTAGCTTTGTACAGTGCGTTGTCCACGTTCTGGATGGACTTACTGAAATCTCCGTTATATCTTGATACGCCAACTGAGATGGTAAATGGTACAGGCGTATCTGTTGCGGATTCTATGTCGCGTCTGAACTGCTCCATACGGGCGCAGGCGTTGTTGACGTCGCAGTTCTTGAGGATAATGACGAATTCCTCTCCTCCATATCTTATTACATAATCATCTTCGTGAGTTCCCTTGGCCAGCTTCTGACCGATGTACAGAAGTGTGAGATCGCCAGTATAGTGACCGTGCTCATCGTTGACCTGCTTGAAGTGGTCGATATCAAGCATTGCGATGGCTACCGGACCATTTATTTCTTTTAATGCATTCTTGGTTACTATCTTTTCCA
>NZ_JAFRGN010000025.1 GCF_017433805.1 Butyrivibrio sp.
ATTGAGAAAAGAGCCAGACCAGCAAGGAAGTATAATACAGCAACCACCAGTTTTTCAGGAGTCATTGTCTCCCAGAAGGTTGAAACTGTAACTACGCTACTTGTGGTGTTTGATACTGCCTTGGTATCTCTTATCAGGAACACACTCACAAGCTGTGACAGGAAGTTGCAGGAATATCCGGCAAAGGTCATTATGAGAGTTTCTACAAGTCTTGCTGCGATCTTACCTGATAACAGGGCAATAGGTCTTGTTCCTGTGAGAAGGAACTCGATAACTCTTGATGATTTCTCTGTGGCGATAGATGTAGCTACTGTACTTACGGACATGTTGATGAACATAAATACAAACATCAGACCACCGATAATAAGGATGTAATCGTCGTAGCTAAATCTTGAAGTATCCTCTGTGTAAGCGCCTTTATCATCAGGCTTCATGATGGTTACATTCAGCTCTTTTGACATGTAGTCATAATCATCGCTGCTGATATCAAGACTTTTTAATGTCTCATCCCTGAAGAAAGTAAAGAAATCACTTTCGAAGGTGTCAAGCTCTGAATCCTCGATACCGGACTTGCTGGAACGAACAATGTTCACGTCAAAGCCATCTTCTTCATCATAAGAAACCTTAACAACAAGATCATTATTGGAAGGCTTGCTCTCGAGATTTTCTACTGCAGCATCAAAGGATGCGCTATTATCCGTGATAAAGGATAGGCTCGAATATCTGTCCATAGCAGTAAAGTTACTATAATCTATAGAAAGCTCTGTTTCGTTATATACATATACTGATTCAATATTTGAAGGTGTCTCACTATTGCCGGATTTGATGTTGCCGATAATGACCATGATAGGTGTGGCAAAAAAGGCAATAGCACATACTATTCCCAGAAAAGCTTTAAAACCAGTCTTCTGAAGGCCTGTAAGGAGTTCGAATACAAAGACCTGTTTAAAGCCTCTTAATTCACTCTTATTCACTTACAGTTTCCTCCGCCTCGTTTTCTATATTTCCTTCTCCAACAGCTTCAATGAAAATCTCGTGAAGAGAAGGCTCTCTGAGCTCGAAATGTACGATGGATTTATCAGCATCTGTAAGATGGCGAAGCAGGTTCTTGGCTTCTGCTTCATCTTTTACCTTGAGCTGAACGCCGGCTGGTGTGTCGTTGACAACCTTGATGCCAAGAGTGCTGATTGTATCAGTAATATCCTCATCGCACTTAACAAAGAGGTTAACTCGGCCGTAAGACTTCTTGATATCGTTGAGGTTACCCTGAACCTTGACCTTACCTCTGTTCATGATTGTGATGTCTTCACAGAATTCCTCGATGACAGGCATCTGGTGAGAGGACATGATGATATATTTCTTTTTATCTATTTCTTCGTGGATTACGCTCTTGAAAAGATCTGTGTTTACAGGATCAAGACCAGAAAGAGGCTCGTCCAGAATAAGGAACTCAGGATCTGAGATAAGAGCAGCCATGAGCTGTATCTTCTGCTGGTTACCTTTGGACAGCTGGTCTGCAAGAGTTGGTTTGAATTTTTTGCCTTTTTTTCTCTCTGGGAAAAGATATTCTGTAACCTTTAGTCTATCTCCCCAGTATTTGATCCTATCCATTGCTTCATCAGTGGATAAACCTTTAAGTGATGCGAAATAAAGAAGCTGATCCATGATTGGATATTTAGGATACAAACCTCTTTCCTCTGCAAGATATCCAACATTTACCTTGCGTGTGTCAAAGTTCTCGCCGTTTAAGAGAACCTCTCCGTGATCTTTTGCAAGGATGCCGAGCATCATACGGATGGATGTTGATTTACCGGCGCCATTAGTGCCAAGAAGTGCGTAGACACCTGGGCTGGCAAGTTCAAAAGAGAGATCCTCCACTGCCTGTTTTTCCCCAAATTTTTTTTGTAAGTGTTTTACTTCAAATGCCATACAATATCTCCTCGAAAACTTTATGTATAAAAAGTGCTACAAATATAGATTTTATCAGACTTTTCACGAAACTTCCACACTCAAAAGCGCTATCCGCAAATATTAAGATGATGAAGGCAAAATATGGTAAGAAATAGGAACCTGCTCTATGTGAGAATAAATAATGCCAAATGATGAAAATAGGGTAATACATACATAAATAAAGGGGAATACTATGAACAGACAAGAAGCAAGAAAGCGTGCTAAAGAGCTTGTTGCCAAGATGACCGTTGAAGAGAAAGCATCCCAGCTTCGCTATGATGCACCTGCCATTGACAGACTGGG